>NZ_JAQZSI010000005.1:0-254465 GCF_028674975.1 Pseudomonas sp. CNPSo 3701
CGAGTGTTACTTGTGATGCTGATAATCTTGCGATCAGTCAGTCTTAACTCACAAGCACCCACACGAATTGCTTGATTCAGTTGTTAAAGAACGTTTGGCCGAGGCTTTCTTCTCAACCGAGGCGCGCATCTTACAGCACCCTCATTTGCTGTCAAGTTGTTTTTGAAGAATTTTTTCTTTCTTCTCAACACCTTGCAGCGCCCGACCAGATCATCTTCTCTCCAGCGGGAGGCGCATTCTACAGCGTTACAAACCGCTGTCAACACCCTCTTTTACCGCCTTCGATCAACCTGACCGAACCATCAACAGAACCACTCAAACCACCCTGTCAATGCCGGCGCATTCTACTCGAATTCGCCGCCCGTGCAACCTTTATTTTCGTCTAACTCGTTGATCTACAAGGAGTTTTCAGATCAGGCTGCGCCGGAAGTGGTGCGCATTATAGGCCCCCACAAACTCAGGTCAAGGGGTTATTTCATTTTCCCTGAACTTTCTGCCCTACCCCGCCGATGCGCGGGATTCTGCGCATCAAAGCGGGAATGCGCAGTAGCAGCAACAGCGCACCGATGACGGCGTAAACCGTCCACTCCTCCAGATCCGCGCGGACGATCCACAACATATGCAGCAGAGCGAGCGGCAGAATCAGGTAAACAAGGCGGTGCAGCTTCTTCCAGGACTTACCCAGGCGCCGCTGGCTATAACGGTTTGAAGTCAGAGCGAGGAGCAGCAAGCCGAACAACGCGATAGCCCCAACAATAATGTAAGGCCGCTTGCGCAGCTCCACGGCCAACTGTGACCAATCCAACCCCAGGATGAATACCGCATACGCCGCCAGGTGCAAAACTCCATAGGCGAAACACCACAGGCCAAGCTGCCGGCGCACCGCCATCCAACCCGACCAGCCACTGAGCTTCTGCAAAGGCGTCATGCTCAGGGTGATCAATAGAAGGATGAGCGCGCCCAACCCGAGGCGCTCGACCAACACCTTGCCTGGATCGGGCCCCAGGGCAAACGACCAGGCCTGATACAGCCAATACAGCGGCCATACGGCGACCAGCACGAAAACGAAAAGACGCCAGAACGGATGCCGCATCAATAGTTCTTCCGCAGATCGAGATTGCTATAAAGACTAGCGACCTCATCGGCATAGCCGTTGAACATCTGGGTCTCGCGCACGTTGGGGCTGAACAGCCCACTAGGCAGACGGCGCTCGCGCGCCTGGCTCCAGCGCGGATGGTCGACGGTGGGGTTTACGTTGGCATAGAAGCCGTACTCCTGGGCCGCAATGCTTTGCCAGGTGGTCTTCGGCTGTTCGCTGACCAGGCTGATGCGCACGATCGACTTGATGCTCTTGAAGCCGTACTTCCATGGCACCACTAGCCGCAGCGGCGCACCGTTCTGATTGGGCAGTTCGCGGCCGTACATACCAACGGCGAGGATTGCAAGCGGATGCATGGCCTCATCCAGACGCAGCCCCTCCACATATGGCCAGTCGATCAACGCGAAGTTCGAGCGCTGCCCCGGCATGCTCTCGGGATCCTTAAGGGTTTCGAAACGGATGTATTTGGCTGCCGAGGTCGGCTCGACCTTATCAAGCAGCGCAGAGATGGGAAAGCCGATCCACGGAATCACCATCGACCAAGCCTCGACACATCGCAGCCGGTAGATGCGCTCCTCGAGCTGATATGGTTTGAGGAAGTCCTCCAGCGCATAACGCCCCGGCTTACCAACCTCACCATCGATCACCACGGACCAGGGCTCGGTTTTCAAGCTGCCGGCGTTCGCCGCCGGATCGGACTTGTCGGCGCCGAACTCGTAGAAGTTGTTGTAGTGGGTCGCATCCTGGAATGGCGTGATCGCCTCATCCTTGACGGCGACCGCATTCCACTTGGTCGCAGCGATACGCTTGCCCAACCAGTCCGGCGCGTTGCCGACCTCGACTTCGGCATAACGCTCGCCGCCAGCAGATTGCGCCCAGGCGGGCATGCTGCTCAGCGCCACCCCGGCTACGGCAGCGCCCATAAAGGTGCGACGGGAGAGATAGATGGATTCGGGGGTGACATCCGATTCATTGCATTCGGATGACTGACGCAGCTTGATCAGCATAGTGACTCCGCAGTATCGGGACAGGCCTGCCCAATAGACTACGGAGTCTGCAGGAAATTACATCACTCCACTGGCTTGCGACGACGCAAACGCAGCAAATACTGAATCGGGCCCGAAGCGGCATAGGCCAGGAAGATCAGCAGCAGGATGCGCGGAGGATCGCTGAACACCACGGCGAACACCAGTACCACGGCCAGAATGGCCACGAATGGCACACGGCCTTTAAGATCGAGGTTCTTGAAGCTGTTGTACTTGATGTTGCTGACCATCAGCATGCCGGCAGCCGCAACCAGAATGGCGACCACGAACGACATGTTCGAGCCCTGAATACCGAAGTCGCTGAAGGCCCACACGGTACCTGCGACGACACCAGCAGCGGCCGGGCTGGCCAGGCCGATGAAGTAGCGCTTGTCGACACTGCCGATCTGCGTATTGAAGCGCGCCAGGCGCAGTGCTGCACCGGCCACATAGATGAAGGCGACCATCCAGCCGACCTTGCCCATGCTACCCAGCGCCCATTCGAACGCCAGCAGCGCCGGCGCGACACCGAAGGCAACCATGTCGGACAGCGAATCGTACTCGGCGCCAAAGGCGCTCTGGGTATTGGTCAGACGGGCGACGCGGCCGTCCAGACCATCCAGCACCATGGCCACGAACACCGTGGCAGCCGCCACGTAGAAGTTGCCGTTCATGGCATTGATGATGGAATAGAAGCCGGCGAACAGGTTCGCGGTGGTGAACAGATTGGGCAGCAGGTAGATACCGCGATGGCGCACCTTGCGCCCCTCGTCGTCATGCCCTTCCTCAATATGCTCGTCGATGGGCAGTAAGCTGTCATCGTCCCGGGACGAATTGGGCTCTTGCGGACGCTCGCTCATGAACAACACCTTGCATCGGATTTAAATTTTCGACCGGGCCACCGGGCAAGTGTTCGCCCTACATTGGCCTGGCTACAGGGCTTTATACCAGAAGCCCCGTTCCAGAACGAAAAAACGCGGCCAGGGCCGCGTTCTTCGTGGATCGATGCGACTCAGTTCTTGGCTTTGTCGACGATCTTGTTGGCAGCGATCCACGGCATCATGGAACGCAGTTGCTCACCGATCACTTCGATACCGTGGGCAGCGTTGTTACGACGCTTGGCGGTCATCGACGGATAGCCGGTGGCGCCTTCGCTGATGAACATCTTGGCGTACTCACCGTCCTGAATGCGCTTGAGGGCATTGCGCATGGCCTGACGGGATTCGGCGTTGATGACTTCCGGGCCGGTCACGTACTCGCCGTATTCGGCGTTGTTGGAGATCGAGTAGTTCATGTTGGCGATACCGCCTTCGTACATGAGGTCAACGATCAGCTTCAGTTCGTGCAGGCACTCGAAGTAGGCCATTTCCGGCGCGTAGCCCGCTTCGACCAAGGTTTCGAAACCGGCTTTGACCAGCTCGACGGTACCGCCACAGAGAACAGCCTGCTCGCCGAACAGGTCGGTTTCGGTCTCGTCCTTGAAGGTGGTTTCGATGATGCCGGTGCGGCCGCCGCCAACGCCCGAAGCGTAAGACAGGGCGACGTTCTTGGCATTGCCCGAAGCGTCTTGGTAAACGGCGATCAGGTCAGGGATGCCGCCGCCTTTGACGAACTCGGTGCGAACGGTGTGGCCCGGAGCCTTCGGCGCGATCATGATCACGTCGAGGTCGGCACGCGGAACGACTTGGTTGTAGTGGATCGAGAAGCCGTGGGAGAACGCCAGGGTGGCGCCCTTCTTGATGTTCGGCTCGATTTCGTTCTTGTACAGAGCGCCCTGGAATTCGTCCGGGGTCAGGATCATTACCAGGTCGGCAGCGGCGACGGCGGAAGCCACGTCGGCAACTTTCAGGCCGTGAGCTTCAGCCTTGGCAACGGTAGCAGAGCCTTTACGCAGACCGACGGTGACGTCGACACCGGAGTCCTTCAGGTTGCACGCCTGAGCGTGGCCCTGGGAGCCGTAACCGATGATGGCAACTTTCTTGCCTTGGATGATCGAGAGGTCACAGTCTTTGTCGTAATAAACTTTCATGTTCTTGGCTCTTGTGTATCGAAAGGGATGGGGTGCCAGAGCACCGCGACAGAGCCACCTTAAGTGATTCGCCCCATTGCGTAAAATGATATATTCGCAATACTGCATGCCGGTATATGAAACACAAATGGATACTCACGCACTCAGCCTTTTTCTCTCACTCGCTGACAACCTGCACTTCGGCAAGACCAGCCGCGAGCAGCATGTCAGCCCTTCTGCTCTGAGCCGCAGCATCAAACAGCTCGAGGATGAAGTCGGAGCACCGCTGTTCGTGCGCGACAACCGCTCGGTGCGCTTGACCCGCGAAGGCCAGCAATTTCGCGAATACGCCAGCGACGTCATGAATGGCTGGCAGGCCATCCGCCAGACCTTCAAGCAGGATCAGCTGGTGCTGCACGGTGAGCTGTCGCTGTACTGCTCGGTGACGGCGAGTTACAGCTTCCTTTATGAAATTCTCAGCAGTTTCCGCCAGGACTACCCGCGCATCGAAATGAAGCTGCACACCGGCGACCCGGCCAAGGCCGTCGAGCGAGTGCAGCAAGGCCTGGAAGACTTGGCCATCGGCGCCCGTCCGGACAATTTGCCTGCTGGCGTTGAATTCCAGTCGATCACCCGCTCGGCGCTGCGCTTCATCGGCCCGCAATCACCGCAGTTGCTCAGCGAAGAACAGCTGAAGAATCCCGGCGCAGACACCTGGCAGGACGTGCCACTGATTCTCTCGGAGGAAGGCCTGGCACGAACACGCACCGACCGCTGGCTGAAGCACCACAACATCAAGCCACGTATCTATGCCCAGGTCAGCGGCAACGAAGCCATCGTCAGCATGGTCAGTCTGGGCTTCGGTATCGGCGTGGTGCCGCAAATCGTGTTGGACAACAGCCTACTGGCCGCACGCATCCGGCTCTACGACATCCAGCCGCCGCTGACCGAATACGACATCGGTCTGTTTGCCCTGCAAAAGCGCCTCAAAGATCCGCTGATCGCTGCCTTCTGGAACCGTCAGTAACGAAATCCAGGCATAAAAAACCCCGCACGTGGCGGGGTTCTTGGTTGGAGCGATGCGATCAGATGCTCAGCACCTTGTCGCCGCGGGCGATACCGGTGACACCACTGCGTACGGTTTCCAGGATCAACGCAGTGCCGATGGCCTGGATGAAGCTGTCCAGCTTGTCGCTGGTACCAGCCAGTTGGATGGTGTACACGCTCGGCGTCACGTCGACGATCTGCCCACGGAAGATGTCGGTGGTGCGCTTGACCTCGGCGCGCTGGGCGCCAGTGGCCTTGACCTTGACCAGCATCAGCTCGCGCTCGATGTGGGCGTTTTCCGACAGGTCCACCAGTTTGACCACCTCGATCAGCTTGTTGAGGTTCTTGGTGATCTGCTCGATGGTGTCGTCATGACCGATGGTGGTCAGCGTCAGACGCGACAGGGTCGGGTCCTCGGTTGGCGCCACGGTCAGGCTTTCGATGTTGTAGTTGCGTTGGGAGAACAGGCCGACCACGCGTGACAGGGCTCCCGGTTCGTTTTCCAGCAGCAGGGAAATGATATGACGCATGTCAGGTACGCTCCGTCTTGCTCAGCCACATGTCGCGCATCGCGCCACCACGAATCTGCATCGGGTAGACGTGCTCACTGGTATCCACGGCGATGTCGAGGAACACCAGGCGATCCTTGATCGCGAACGCCTCTTCCATCTTCGACTTGAGATCCTTGAGGTCGGTGATGCGCATGCCCACGTGACCATAGGACTCGGCCAGTTTGACGAAGTCAGGCAGCGATTCCATGTAGGAGTGCGAGTAACGGCTGCTGTACTGCATGTCCTGCCACTGGCGAACCATGCCCAGCGCGCCATTGTTAAGGTTGATGATCTTCACCGGCAGGTCGTACTGCAGGCAGGTCGACAGCTCCTGAATGTTCATCTGGATACTGCCCTCGCCGGTCACGCAGGCGACATCGGCATCCGGGAAGTTCAGCTTGACACCCATGGCGGCCGGGAAGCCGAAGCCCATGGTGCCCAGACCACCGGAGTTGATCCAGCGATTCGGTTTGTTGAAGCGATAGTACTGGGCTGCGAACATCTGGTGCTGGCCCACGTCGGAGCTGACGTACGCCTCGCCCTTGGTGACTTCGCACAGCGTCTCGATCACGGTCTGCGGCTTGATGATGCTGCCGTCGCCCTCGTTATAAGGGAACAGGCGGCCGCCACCGCGCCACTCGTCGATCTGCTTCCACCAAATGGCCTGGGATTCCTTGTCCGGTGCCTGTTCGATTTCCTTGAGGGCGGCGACCATTTCGGTCAACACGCTGTCCACCGGGCCAACGATCGGGATGTCGGCCTTGACGGTCTTGGAGATCGACGCCGGGTCGATGTCGATATGGATGATCTTGGCGTTCGGGCAGAACTTGGCAGCGGTCTCGCCGTTGATAACGCGGTCATCGAAGCGCGCGCCGACGGCCACGATCACATCGGCGTGATGCATGGCTAGGTTGGCGGTGTAGCTGCCGTGCATGCCGAGCATGCCGACGAACTGACGGTCATCGCCCGGGTAGGCACCCAGCCCCATAAGGGTATTGGTGACCGGCACGTTGAGGGCACGGGCCAGTTCGGTCAGTTGCGCCGACGCGCCGCCGAGGATCACGCCACCGCCGGAATAGATGATCGGGCGCTTGGCCGCAACGAGCATTTCCGCCGCCTTGCGAATCTGCCCCGAATGGCCACGCGCGGCCGGGCTGTAAGAGCGCAGCTTGACCTTCTTCGGGTAGCTGTATTCGAACTTCTGGGTCGGATCGCCCATGTCCTTGGGGATATCGACGACCACCGGGCCCGGACGGCCGGACTCGGCCAGGTAGAAGGCCTTCTTGATCACTTCGGGGATTTCCGAAGGATGCTTGATGATGAAGCTGTGCTTCACGATCGGGCGGGAGATGCCGACCATGTCGACTTCCTGGAAGGCGTCGGTGCCGACCACGGTGCTGGCCACCTGACCGGAGATGATCACCATCGGGATCGAATCCATGTAGGCGGTGGCGATACCGGTCACGGCGTTGGTCGCACCCGGGCCGGAGGTCACCAGTACCACGCCGGCCTTGCCGGTGGCACGGGCATAGCCGTCCGCCATATGAGTCGCAGCCTGCTCATGACGAACCAGGATGTGGGTCACTTCCGGCTCTTTGAACAAGGCATCATAGATGTGCAGGAGGGCACCGCCCGGGTACCCATAGATGTACTTAACGCCTTCGTCACGCAACGAGCGGACGACCATTTCAGCGCCGGATAAAAGCTCCACGTTGTTCACCTCTATTACGCCAGAAAACCGCCCTTTTGCAGGGTCGGCCCGAGTAGGTTTACTGCCAGCAGAGCATGAGCGACTGTGGTCGCCGACTACGTCAGCTACTACTGAGCAAGTATTGGGACTGCCCCAGATGTGTTGCGGGGCTTTCCCACCCAGCGCGAGGTAACGCGTTGCGGGTGTAACGAAAGGTCGGCGCGGGTAGCGCCTCATGTCTACTGAGCTGAAGCCAGCTTGCGGCTGGCCCCACTACAGCGAGCAGCCGATTGTTGATATTCGCTGACGGCAAGTCAAGCGATGCGTGCCGGAATATGCAATATCCGGCAACAACGCCGCCCGCGTGCACGCCGATGCGAAAGCGGCGCCGATGTGAAACAGACCAGACTGTGCCGAACACCGATTGGTTATAGTGGCGGCCTGCGTTGCATCTTCACGCTGCCCGCACTTCAATCAGTCGATGTACCCTGCATAAGGAAACGCCATGCGCCGCATGATTCTCACCAGCAGTCTGCTGCTCGCCCTGAGTGCGAGCGCCATGGCAGCACCGATCTACAAATGGGTCGACGCTCAGGGCGTTACCCACTTTGGCGAGCAGCCGCCACAGGGCCAGCAATCGACCACGGTCAATCCGTCGGCAGCGCCACCTGCCTCCGCCACGCCAGAAGCGAAACCGGCGCCGACCTTCGACGCTATCGCCGACCCCGAGCAGGCCGCGGCCGATGCCAAGGTGAAGCAGGAAGTGGCGGCTCAGGAAGCCCAGCGCAAGAAGTACTGCGAGACCCAGCGCAACAACCTGGCGCAGCTAGAGAATAACCCACGAGTGCGGGTGGAAGACGGCGGGGAAATGCGTCGCCTGGGCGAGGACGAGCGCCAGAAGCGCATCGCCAACGCCAAGCAGGCGATCAAGGATAATTGCCAGTAAACAGTAGCGGGCCCTAACGGCCCGCGCTGATCAGCCGGTCGAAGTCGCCCAGCGCCTTGAGCAGCGCGGCGGCCTCGTAATTGTCGGCACCATAGACCTGTTCGGCCATGGGCAGGATGCCCGACACGGCCGGCAGGTCAGCGCCCGCTTCGATGATGACCTTCATGCGGGGCAGGAATATCCACTGCAGCCACTGGGAAAAATCCAGGGTGTCGACGCAGAACGGCTGCTCGCTGGACAGCGCTTCCACGCTCGGCGCGCAAGCTTCCCACAAACCCTGAACTCGCAGCGCCCGCTCGATCAGCAACAGCTGATCGGCAACCAGGGCAGACGACGCAGCACTCACAGATTGACCCGAGCCCGCTCGCGAGCCTGGGAAGCACCAGCGGCGTCGCCTTGCTGCTCACGGGACTTGGCGATCAGCTGCCACAGGCTGGCTTGCAGCGCCGGGCGGCCATTGGCGTAGCTCAGGCCACGACGGGCGAACTGCTCGGCCTGGGCAGCGTCACCCTGGGCCAGACGCACTTCAGCCAACCGATACAGAACCTGCGGCTCACGTGGGGCGATACGCTGGGCGCGCTCCAGACTGGACGCGGCGCCATTGAGGTCACCACCGGTCTGTTGCTGCTGGGCGCTGGTCAGCAGCGCCAGCACAGGGCCATCGAGCTGCTCGTCGGCCGCCAGACCGCCACCAGCGTTACCGCTGGGAATGCCGCTTGGCGTCGATGACTGGGATGGTGCCGAGTTGCCGTAATTGGGCGAACCCAGCGGCTCGCTGCTCAGCGGTGGCTCGTCGAAGGTCAGGCCACCGCTGTTGGCAGGCGCACCGGCCGGGGCCGAGTAGGTGTCGATCGGCGCCGACGAAGGCGCGCCGCCGCCCGGCACCATCACCACCACGCCGGAATCCTCAGGCATGGACTGCGCCTGCTGCTGTTGCTGCGGCGCATTGTTGTAACCACCGCCTGGGCGGTCGTCCTGCTCGTAAGCCGAACTACCGGAATCCACAACCGGGATGGAACCACGCGGAACGCTGGCACAGCCACCCAGAACCACCGAGGCGGTCAAAACGGGAATCAACCACTTGCTCACGGCAAACCTCTCTTATTCCAACCAGCCTTTCACCCAGTCCATCACCGAGTCGACGGGCGCCTGAATACCACAACCTGTGCCCGGTGCCGGTTCGCTGCCGCGAATATACGGCATCTGTACGGCACCCGGACAATTCTGCGCCGAGCCCTGCCCGGTCGCTGCATCCACCCAAGCCATCACCACGTTATCCGGCACCGGCATGTCCAGCGGCAGCGGGTCAGCGCGCCGCATGAAACCGGTCCAAGCCTGCAGCGCGCCGGTCGCGCCGGTGAACGGCGTCGGGCCGTTGTCGTCACGGCCCATCCACACCACGGCCAGCAGATCCTGGCTGAAGCCAGCGAACCAGCTGTCACGCGAGTCATTACTGGTACCAGTCTTGCCTGCCAGGGTCAGCGAACTTGGCAATTGGCTGTAGACCGAGCGGCCGGTGCCTTCGCGCATGGTGCGCTGCATGGCGTTCTGCAGCAGGTAGATGGCACCAGCGTCGAAACGCTGTTGAATCTGATACGGATAACGCTTGAGCGGTTCGCCCTCGGCGGTCAGCACGCTGCGGATACCGCGCAGCGGCGTATTGAAGCCGCCACTGGCGATGGTCTGGTACATACCCGTGACTTCCATCGGGGTCAGCGCACCAGCACCCAGCAACATCGACGGATAAGCCGGCCACTGGCGAGACACGCCCAGGCGCTCGAGGGTTTTGAGCACATTTGGCACGCCCAGTTCCAGGCCGAGTTTGGCGGTGGAAAGGTTGTAGGAATGCGCCAGGCCCTGATACAGGTAAATGCTGCCGTGGGCCTTGCGATCGTAGTTCTGCGGCTTCCATACCTGGCCGTCCTGGCCCTTCACCGAGAAGGGTTCATCCTGCACGCGAGTGGTCAGGGTGTACTGGCTCGGACGCTCCAGGGCCGTCAGGTAGATGGCCGGTTTGATCAGCGAGCCAATCGGACGAACAGCGTCCAAAGCGCGGTTGAAGCCGGCGAAGCGTGCCTGACGGCTGCCGATCAGCGCCTGGATCTCGCCGGTTTCCGGATTGGTCACCACCATGCCGGCTTCCACCTCGTCGGCGCCCTTGCGGCCGGCCTGACGCTTGAAGGTATCGGCCAGGGCCTCTTCGGCCTTGATCTGCAGGATCGGATCGAAACTGGTGAAGATGCGCAGGCCTTCCTCGGTCAAGTCTTCGTCGCGGTAGTCCTGGCGCAGCTGACGTTTGACCAGATCCAGGAACGCCGGGAACGAGCCATTGGCCATGCTGCCGCGTTGGGTCACGCCCAATGGACGTGCCTTGGCGGCGGCCGCCTCTTCGGGCGATACCACACCCTGCTCGGCCAGCAGGTCGAGGATCATGTTACGGCGATTCAGCGCCCGCTCCGGGTTGCGGCGCGGGTTGTAGTAGGTCGGCCCCTTGACCATACCGACCAGCAGCGCCACCTGATCGAGCTTGAGCTCGGACAGCGGCTGGCTGAAGAAATACTGGCTGGCCAGACCGAAACCATGCACGGCGCGCTGGCCGTCCTGACCGAGGAACACCTCGTTTAGGTAGGCTTCGAGGATTTCGCGCTTGTCGTAGTGTAGCTCCAGCAGCACCGCCATCATCGCTTCGGTGATCTTGCGGGTCAGGCTGCGCTCGTTGGTCAGGTAGAAGTTCTTAACCAGTTGCTGGGTCAGGGTGCTGCCACCCTGACGCAGCTGGCCGGCCGAGGCGTTGATCCAGATGGCCCGGGCGATGCCCTTGGGCGATACGCCGAAGTGTTCGAAGAAGTCGCGGTCCTCGACCGCCACCAGGGTTTCCACCAGATAGGCCGGCACCTGATCGAGCTTGATCAGCACGCGGTCTTCCTGATGCGCCGGATACAGGCCGCCAATCAGCATGGGTTCCAGGCGTGCCACGGCCAGGTCCTTGCCGTCGGATTTGGTCAGCGAGGCGACGTAGTCACCGGAGAAGCGCACATTGACCTGTTGGGCCGGCTCGGCACTCTCGTAGAACTGGAAGCCGCGCGAATAAAGCGACACGTTATTGCCGGAAACGGCCACGCCGCCAGGACCATCCACGGCACTTTCACGGCGATAGCCCAAGGCGTCGACTTCCTTGAGCAGGTCGTCCTTGGCCAGCTTCTGGCCGACGAACAGCTCAAGTGGCCGGGCGTAGACCTTGGCCGGAACGGTCCAGCGTTTGCCGGAGAATTTCTCCTGGACGATGGCATCGAGGTAAACCGCAAAACCGGCGAACAGCACCAGGCCGACCAGGCCGAGCTTTACAGCCCAGCCCAGCAAGGGGCGCATGCCACGGGGGCGGCGTTTGGAACGGGAGCGGGAAGATCGGGTACGAGTCATGGCGCGGCATTATACGCACTTTGCGAAGCGCCGGCAGCGACCGCCAGCGGTTTGCAGTCCGCAAGCTAGGGCCCATAATGCGCGCCTGTTCCCACTTCTAGAAGCCAAGGATCGCCCGTGAGCCAAGCCCTCATTACCGCCTTGCAGAACCCGGCCCTTTATCCGCATCCGGTGAGCGGTTTCAGTGTCATCGAGACCCATATTTCCTGGGTCGTGCTGACCGGTCCCTTCGCCTACAAGATCAAGAAGCCGGTGAATTTCGGCTTTCTCGACTTCACCTCGCTCGAAGCACGCAAACACTTCTGCGAGGAGGAGCTGCGCCTCAATCAGCGTTTGACTCAGGACCTGTATCTGGAGGTTTTGCCGATCAGCGGTAGCGCCGAGGCCCCGCTGATGGGCGGCGCCGGCCCAGCATTCGAATACGCCCTGAAGATGCGCCAGTTCCCTCAGGAACAATTACTGGCCCAGGTGCAGGCGCGCGGCGAGCTCAATGAGTCGCATATCGACGCCCTGGCCAAGCAGATCGCCGACTTTCACGCTGACACCCCCGTGGTCGCGGCCGACCACGAGTTGTGCAACGCCACCGCCATCGTCGCCCCGCTGCGCCAGAACTTCGAGCAGATCCGCCCGATGCTCAGCGACAAAGCCGACCTGCAGCAGCTCGATGCCCTGGAAGCCTGGACCGAGAGCAGCCTGGAGCGCCTGTGGCCCGAGCTGGAAGCGCGGGCGCGTGACGGCTTCATCCGCGAGTGCCACGGCGACATCCACCTGGGTAACGCCACCCTGCTGGACGGTCGCGCCACGCTGTTCGACTGCATCGAGTTCAACGAGCCCTTCCGCTTCACCGACATCGCTCTGGACACTGCCTTCCTGGTCATGGACCTTGAAGACCGCGGCCTCAAATGCCTGGCCCGCCGCCTGCTCAATGGCTGGCTGGAGCACACCGGCGATTACGGTTCGCTCAAGCTATTCAACCTCTACAAGACCCACCGCGCCCTGGTGCGTGCCAAGGTCGCGCTGTTCCGCCTCGGCCAGGAGCAGGACGCCGTGCAGCGCGCGGTGATCCTGCGCCAGTACCGCGCCTACGCCAGCCTCGCCGAAAGCTACAGCGCCATCCCCTCGCGCCTGCTGGCGATCACACGTGGCGTCTCGGCTGTCGGCAAGAGCCAGGTGGCGCTGCGTTTGGTCGAGGCTCTGGGTGCGATTCGCATCCGCTCCGATGTCGAGCGCAAGCGCATGCTCGGTCAGCAAATCGGAAACGAGCTCAATGGCGGCATCTACAGCCAGGACGCCAGCGAGGCGGTATATCAACGCCTTAACGACTTGGCCGAACTGACCCTGCACGCCGGCTATCCGGTGGTGCTCGACGCCACCTTCCTGAAGCGCCCACAGCGCCAGGCGGCGCAGCGCATTGCAGATGAAACCGGCGTACCTTTCCTGATCGTCGACTGCCAGGCGCCGGATGCTGTGCTCGCCAGCTGGTTGCAGCAGCGTCAGGAGGAAGGCAGCGATCCGTCGGATGCCACCCTGGCGGTGATCGAGGCGCAACGCGCTAGTCAGGATCCACTGGAAGACGCCGAACTCCCCTACTGCAAGCGCGTCGACACGCCGGATGCCGCCAGCCTGGCGGAGCTGGTCAGCGCGGTGCGCCAGCGCTTTCCGAGCCTCTGACGGCCGGCCAGCGGCGCGGTAAAGCTCTTCTATACTGGCAGTAAGCCTCCCTCGGATGACTGCCACCATGAGCCAACCGCACCAGCTGGACACCCCGCTCTACCGCCTGCTGCACAACGACGACGTCGCCGCCTTCAACCAGCAACGCCCCCTGGGCGAGCCCATCGACCTGCGCGGCGGTGACTTCCGGGGCCTCGACCTGCGCACCCTCGACGCCACGGGCATCGACTTCACCGACGCCTATTTCCGCGGCGCCGACCTGCGCGGCGTGGACTTTCGCAACGCGCAGCTCGAAGGCGCCAGCATCGCCCATGCGCAGATCTCGGGGGCCTATTTCCCGATCGAACTCAGTGCGGACGAAATCCTCATGTCGATGAATTTCGGCACCCGGCTGCGCTACCGCACCCATCCCAACCATCAGTAGCAGCCTGTAACGCGCTGCCTGCGGCAGCACGGTCAGACAGCACTACACTTTGCGGGAGCGGCCAGCGACAGGCCGCCGAGGAGGCGGTGTGAACGACGAATTACAGACCCTCAAGAACCTCGGCAAGACTTCCTCGCAATGGTTGCATGCGGTGGGCATCCACAATGCCAGCGACCTGCGCCGCCACGGTGCGGTCGAGGCCTATCGGGCGGTGCGCGCCCGCGGCTTTCGGGCTTCCAAGGTGCTGCTGTATTCCATCGAGGGCGCGCTGCTCGACATTCACTGGAGCGAGCTGCCGATCACCCGCAAGGAAAGCCTCAATTTGCAACTGCAAGCTATCGCCAGCGATGGTTGAATCAATCGACTTCGCAGGGTCAACCTGCTCTGGAACAGGCGCTGGTTCACAAGCCCCAGCGAGACCGATTTACCTGGAACGCGGCGGGTATTATCGTTTCAGGGATTTTCGTGCGCACCCAGCATGAGCCGCCCAAGGAACCGTCATGTATCTACTCGGGGAACAACCGGCCTACGCCGACCAACTGATCAGCCGCTTGCAAAGCATCCCCGGAAAACTCCTCGACGGGCTCACCCCCTGCGGTGAGCCGCTGCAGATCGAGCGCAGCGAGAACCTGGCGGCGGACCTGCCTAGCAATCAACTGTTCATCATCGACAACGGCCTCCTGCATGCACTGGTTGACGAGCGCCCGCTGTTCTACCTCCAGGAGGGTGATCTGGTAGGGCTGCGTCAGGGCATCGACCTGCCGAGTTGCCGCTATACCAGCGACGAGCCGCTGACCTTGATCCCCTACTCGCGCAGTGACGTGTTCAAGCACATCTATGCCGAAGAAGCGCGCCAGGAGCTGTTCATCCAGTACCTGGTCGGGCATACCGCGCTGCTGTCCGATGCCCTGGCGCGCATCAAGCAGCCCGAGATCCGTCCGGCCACCGGCTTCAAGCATTTCGCCCAGGGCGACGCGCTAATCAATCAGGGCGACGAAGCCGACCACGTATTCATCATCATCGACGGCCATGCCGAGGCTTTCGTCGACGATGTGAAGGTCGGTGATGTACAGAAGGACGAGATCTTCGGCGCCATGGCGGTGTTCACCAACGAGAAACGCAGCGCCACCGTGCTGGCCAGCCAGCCCTGCACCGTGATGGTAATTCCCAAGGATCAGTTCCTCAGCCTCATGGAAAGCAACCCGCGCATCGCCCACAGCCTGGTGGAAAGCATGGCGCGGCGCATCGACCTGCTGAACAAGGAAATCACCGGGCTACGCCAGCCGAGCTGACAATCAATGCGTTTATCGAGAACCCGGCCATGCGCCGGGTTCTGTCTTTTGGAGCGCCGGAAACGCTATGGCGGTGATCGCCGAAAATAATTTCCAATCAGCGATTGACTATGTAATGAGAATTGCTATTATTTACATCAGCTGATCGCGAGATCGGCAGATAAGCTAAAGAGACCTTAGGTCGGACTCTTCAGGTTATCTCCTCATCAGGCTAATCACGGTTATTGACCCGGCACTTTGCCGGGTCTTTTTTTGCCTGGTGTTTTCTCAGGAATCTCATTGGCGGCAACCCGTCGCCTAATTGAGCGGCGACATGGCAACCACAGGAACACTGGCTAGACTGCTCCCACGCCCACTGGGAGGGGCATCCAGATTTGCACGATGCAAGGCCCGCTTGGCGCCTGCTGGCAGATGCGCCTGGGCAAACATCAGATCAGTTTTCGTAGCGAAGAAGAAGCGCGCCAGTTCGTGGCGACCTTGCAGGCGCGGGTGCAGGCGCCGCACCCGCTTCCGGCCGAACAGCGCCTGACGTGCCGGGCCTCAGCCGTTCGGGTGGCCGGCGCTTCGCTCCGCCCAACGGGTGAACAGCGAAGCACTGACCGCCAGCACGCCGCACCCCGAGATGACCAGGGCCATAGGCACTGCGCTGCCGTCATGCAGTGCGCCAACCAACGAGGCCGCGCTCGCCGCGATGGTGAACTGCAAACTGCCCATCAGCGCGGATGCGCTGCCAGCGTGACGGCCTTGCCCGGCCATCGCGCAGGCCGAGGTATTGGGCAGCAGAATGCCCAGCGAAGCGATGCAGCCGAACAGCGGGACCATCAATGGCCACAGCGCCTTTGGCCCGATCCACGCCAGCACCAGCAAAGTGGCGCCGCAGGCCAGGTAGAACCAGACGATCCGCCGCGCCCAGTAGGCAGGCCCGTGCCGCGCCACCAGCCAGGCATTCACCTGGGCGGCGAGAATGAAACCTGCGGCGTTGGTGCCGAACAGCCAGCCGTAATGCTCGGCCGGTACGCCATAAAGCTGGATGAACACGAAAGGCGAGCCGGCGATGTAAGCGAACATGCCGGCAATCGCCAGGCCGCCGGTCAGTGCATGACCGATAAAGGGCAGGTCGCCGAACAGCCGCCGGTACTCGCGCAGAGCGCCGCTCAACGGCGGCGGCTGAATGCTCGGGCTGAGGGTTTCCGGTAGCCAGCGGCCGAGGGCGAACAGGCAGGCGGCGCTGAACAATGTCAGGCAGATGAAGATCGACGGCCAGCCGAACAGGTTCAGTAACAGCCCACCGGCTACCGGCGCAAGGATCGGCGCCAGGCCCATCACCAGCATCAGTTGCGAGAACACCTTGGCGGAGCTGATCGGGTCGCACAGGTCGCGCACCACCGCGCGGGAAATCACCATCCCCGCGCAACCGCCCAGGGCCTGGACGAAACGTGCAGCGATCAGCCATTCAAGGCTCGGTGCCAGGGCGCAGGCCAGTGACGCCAGGGTGAACAGCGACACGCCGACCAGAAGCGGCGTGCGCCGGCCAAAACGGTCGGCCAGCGGCCCGTAGACCAATTGCCCGATGGCAAGGCCGGCGAAATAGGAGGCTAGCGAGAGCTGTACATGTTCGGTGTCAGTGGCAAACGCTTGCGCCAGCGCGGGGAAGCTGGGCAGGTAGAAATCGATGGCCAGTGGGCCGAAGGCGCTGAGCGCGCCAAGAATCAGTAACAGGCGAAGCGGCATTGGCAAGGTACTCGACAGGTGTCCCACCTCGGGATGAATGGAAAGCGAACGCGGCGCGCGTCGAAAGCAGGTGAGACGTGCGCAATTACATACAAGTTCGTCTGTAAAACAAACATCGGCTGCAAAAAATAATTACACTCGCAGCTTCCTGAACCGATTGATCCCTGTCGTATGCGCCGAACCAAAGAGCAAGCCGAGCAGACCCGCACCTCCATCCTGGCCTCCGCCGAAGTGCTGTTTCTGGAGAAAGGCGTCGCTCATACCAGCCTCGAACACATCGCCAAGCACGCCGGTGTCACCCGCGGCGCGGTGTACTGGCATTTCCAGAACAAGGCCCACCTGTTCCACGACATGCTCAGTCAGGTCCGCCTGCCACCTGAACAACTGGCCGGCCGCCTGCAGGAAGACCAGGCCAATGGCCTGCAATCCCTGCATGCGCTATGCGTCGAAGGTATCGCCGGCATCGCTAAAGATGAGCAGAAGCGGCGCATCTTCACCATCCTGCTGCATCGCTGCGAATTCACCGAAGAACTGCGCGAAGCCGAAGAGCGGCACGATGCCTTCGTCAATCAGTTCATCGCCCTGTGTGAAGGCATCTTCGCGCAGCCCGCCACCATGAGGAGGCTGCGCCCTGGCATGACGCCGCGGCTGGCAGCCCGTACCCTGCACGCGCTGATCGTCGGCATGCTCAGCGACTGGCTGCGCGACGACAAGCTGTTCGATCCGGTGCAGGACGGCCCGGTGATGTTCGACGGGCTGTTCCGCGGCCTGATCAGTGACTGGTCTTAGCCGCTGGTACCGCTTCGGCCTTGTAGCCTTCGTTAATGATTGCCTCGAGTACCTGATCGACCGGGTGCGTGGTATGCACGCGCACCTCGCCGGCAGCCAGGTCCACCTGCACCTGCGCCGCACCATCGACTGCCTGGACGGCGCCGGTGATCGCCCGCTCGCAGTGCGCGCACGTCATGCCTTCAACCTTGAATATCTGCATCGTCTTCTCCTCAGCCCGTAGGCGCTGATTGGGGGTGCCGGCGAGTATCGAGCTTGCCCTCGTGGCAAGGTCAACACGCGGCTTGTTGAACCCGCCAACCTCAGCCAAGCTCAGATCACTCAACCATCCTATGGTCTGACCATGCGCCACCTTCTGTTCTCACTATTTCTCGCCCTACCCCTGCAGGCACTCGCCCAGGTACTGCCGTCGCACACCACCATGGGCGACGGCTACGCCGTGCTGATCATTTCCCGCGAACGCCTGGAGGTCGCCTCGCCCTGCGAATTCGGCGTGTACCTGCAGGATCAGCTCGCCGCCCGCCTGTTCCAGGGCCAGTCGGTATCGTTCAACCTGCCGCCCGGCGATGTCTCCGTGCGCCTGGCCATGATCGGCACGGAAAGCTGCCAGGCCGGCATCACGCCTCTGGACAGCCAGCGCCTGGTTCTGCAGGCCGGCGAAATCCGCCGCTACCGCATCGCCCTCAATACTTCCGGCCCCTACTTGACGCCTGCGCCCTCCAGCCAGTGATCCAAGAGCCTGCTCAAAGTCTCGCGAGCTAGAGCAATGCAAGGCCTAGGCGGCCCCGCAAAAACAGGCGAGGACCATTCGGAGTCGCGCTCGACTTTACGAGCTGTAAATGAGCAGTCCGACTGGGCTGGCATTCCAGCCTGTTTTTAACGCCGCAGTGCCGACGCGCAGCAGGCTTTGAACAGGTTCTAAGACAGTTGCAGCAGGGCTTGACCTTGCCCATATGGCAAGGTTGATCCTGTAGGCATCTGTCAGGCATCACGGAGGCCACCATGTCCAGCTTCGATCTGCCGATTCGCGGCATGACCTGCGCCAGCTGCGCCGGCCGGGTCGAGCGCGCCCTGCGCGGCGTGGCCCAGGTCAGCGACGCCAGCGTCAACCTGGCCAGCGAGCGGGCACGGGTACAAGCACCGGCAGAGCAACTGCCGGCGCTGGTGGCTGCGGTGGAAAAGGCTGGCTACGAAGTACCAGGACAGACACTGGATCTGGCCATCACCGGCATGACCTGCGCCAGCTGCGTAGGGCGCGTCGAGCGGGCACTGAGCAGGCAGCCCGGCGTGCTCTCGGCGAGCGTCAACCTGGCTACCGAACGCGCGCGACTGCAAGTGCTGCCGGGCACCGATACCCAGGCGTTGCTGAAGGCAGTGGATGCCGCGGGCTATTCGGCCAGTACGCAGGAAATGAACACCGACAAAGACGACAGCGCCGAGCGCCAGTTACGCAAGGAACGCTGGCGGCTGGCACTGGCCCTGCTGCTGGCCGCGCCGCTGGTGCTACCCATGCTCCTCACGCCCCTTGGCGTGCACCTGATGCTGCCGGCCTGGGCGCAGTTCCTGCTGGCCACGCCAGTGCAGTTCATCCTCGGAGCCCGGTTTTATCGCGCCGCCTGGCACGCGTTGCGCAGCGGCGCCGGCAATATGGATCAGCTGGTCGCCCTCGGCACCAGTGCCGGGTATGGCCTGAGCCTCTATCAATGGACGATCACCCCGCCCGGGCAGATGCCGCACCTGTACTTCGAAGCCTCGGCAGTGATCATCGCCCTGATCCTGCTCGGCAAATACCTGGAGAGCCGCGCCAAGCGCCAGACCACGGGTGCCATTCGCGCCCTGCAGGCGCTGCGCCCGGACGAGGCGACGCGCCTGCAAGGCGGTGTCGAACAGCGGATCGCGGTCAGTACGCTGAGCATCGGCGACCAGATCGTAGTCCGGCCCGGCGAGCGCTTCGCAGTCGACGGCAAGGTGTTGGAAGGCCACAGCCACGCCGACGAGGCACTGATCAGCGGCGAAAGCCTGCCTCAAGCCAAGGCGCCGGGCGATCAGGTGACCGCCGGTGCGATCAATGGCGAAGGCCGCCTGCTGATCGAGACCACCGCCCTCGGTGCGGAAACCGTGCTGGCGCGCATCATCCGCCTGGTCGAAGACGCCCAGGCCGCCAAGGCGCCGATCCAGAAACTGGTGGATCGGGTCAGCCGGGTATTCGTGCCGGTGGTCCTGCTGATCGCCCTGCTCACCCTGATCACCTGGCTGGCCATCGGGGCAGGTATCGAGCAGGCGCTGCTTAACGCCGTCGCCGTACTGGTGATCGCCTGCCCTTGCGCCCTGGGCCTGGCGACGCCCACGGCGATCATGGCAGGCACCGGTGTGGCCGCCCGCCACGGCATTCTGATCAAGGACGCCGAAACCCTGGAAGTTGCCCATGGCGTGACCGTGGTGGCCTTCGACAAGACCGGCACCCTGACCTCCGGCACACCGCGGATCGCGCACCTGCAAGCCGTCGGGATCGATGACCAACAAGCGCTGCGCCTGGCCGGCACGCTGCAACAAGGCAGTGAACACCCACTGGCCAAGGCCGTACTGCTGAGTTGCCAGGAGGCTGGCCTGGCACTGACCACGCTCGGCAACAGCCAGGCTCTGGCCGGCCGCGGCATTGCTGGAGAAGTGGAAGGTCGCAAGCTGCTGCTCGGTAACCGCCGTCTACTGGAGGAAAGTGGCGCCGCCGAGCCAACTGAACTGGCAGAATCCGCACGGCGTTGGGAGGCAGAAGGACGCACGCTCTCATGGCTGATCGAACAAGGCGACGCTCCACGGGTGCGGGCCTTGTTCGCCTTCGGCGATACCCTCAAGGACGGTGCCCAGGACGCTATCGCCTCTCTCAAGGTCCGGCATATCGACAGCCACCTGATCAGCGGCGACAACCCGGGCAGCGCCGGGGCGGTTGCCCGCCAGCTGGGTATCGAGTCGGTGCATGCTCAGGTGCTACCAGCGGACAAGGCGCGTATCGTCCGCGAGCTGAAGGCCAATGGCGTGGTGGCCATGGTCGGCGACGGCATCAATGACGCCCCGGCGCTAGCAGCGGCGCATGTCGGCATCGCCATGGGTGGCGGTACCGACGTAGCCATGCAGGCGGCCGGCATCACCCTGATGCGCGGCGACCCGCGCCTGGTGCCCGCGGCCTTGGATATCGCCAGGCGCACCTATGCCAAGATCCGCCAGAATCTGTTCTGGGCATTCATCTACAACCTGGTGGGTATTCCCCTGGCGGCTTTCGGGCTGCTCGACCCGATGCTCGCCGGCGCGGCCATGGCGCTGTCGAGCGTCAGCGTGGTGAGCAATGCCCTGCTCTTGAAAACCTGGCGCCCGCATTTCGAGGAGTAACGCGATGAATATCGGTCAGGCGGCCAAGCACACCGGACTCAGCGCCAAGATGATCCGCTACTACGAAGCCATCGGCCTGCTGCCCAGTGCCGGGCGCACAGAGAGCGGCTATCGCCAGTACGGCGACGACGACCTGCAGCGCCTGCGCTTCATCCGCCGCGCCCGCGATCTGGGTTTCTCGCTTGCCGAGTCCGGCCGGCTGCTAGCCCTGTGGCACGACCGCGAGCGCGCCAGCGCCGATGTGAAGGCCCTGGCGGTGGAGCATATCGAGGCACTCAACGGCAAGATCGCCGAACTCGAAGCGCTGCGTGACACCCTGCAAACCCTGGTCGATCACTGCCAGGGCGACAATCGCCCCGACTGCCCGATCCTCGAAGACCTGCAGGCAGGCAGCAGCTGCTGTCAGCCTGCTGCTGCGGCGCCCAGCGCCAGACGCTGAAGCGCCGCGCAATCGGCGACGAAGTGATCGGTCAGCTCCGGCCAGGGATTGCTCGGCAGGTTGACCAGCACCGTAGCAGTGCCGGCGGCGCGGCCGCTGGCCAGGTCGTGGCGGTGATCGCCGACCATCACCATGTCCTGGGGGGCGACCTGCCAGCGGTCGGCCAGGTGCAGCAGGCCGCCGGGGTCGGGCTTGGGCGGCGCCTCGTCCCGGCCGAGGATGTCGGCCGGCGCGAAGCAGTCGTCCACGCCGATGGCCTGCAAGGTCAGCAGTGCCAGCTCACGGGCGTTACGAGTGAGAATGCCCAGGCGCAGACCGCGGGCATGCAGGCCACGCACCAGCGCCACGGCACCAGCCGCCGGGCGTGAGGCCACGGCCAGCTCGCGCTCGTGCTCCAGCAACCAGGCGTGCTTGGCCTTCGACACCTCGGGCGGCAAGGCGGCCAGGTGATGGAGGATGTCGTCTTCGGGCGGGATGTCCAGCGCCGCGCGGATGGCGGCGAAATCGTGCACGGCAATGGTCAGGGTGCCGTCCATGTCAAACACCCAATGGGTATAGCGCTGCAGGCTCATCGCCCCTCCGGCAAGCGTGGAATCGAGGCCGCAGCATACCTGCTCGCTAGCGGTTGATCACACCTACACCTCAGCGCCAGTCTTCACGCAGGCGGATCAAACCTTCCTGGGCGACCGAGGCGACCAGTTGGCCCTGGCGGTTGAATACGCTGCCACGCGAGAAACCGCGGGCATTGCCAGCCCATGGGCTGTCCATGGCATAGAGCAGCCAGTCGTCCATGCGCAGGTTGCCGTGGAACCAGATGGAATGATCGAGGCTGGCGACCTGCATGAACTTCTGCCACACCGACACGCCGTGGGGCAGCATCGAGGTGGTCAGCAGGTTGAAGTCCGAGGCGTAGCCCAGCAGGTACTTGTGAATCGCCGGCGTGTCCGGCAGTTCACCGTCGGCGCGGAACCACACGTACTTGGCCGGCTCGCTGACCTGGGGTGAAAACGGATTGTCCACGGTGACCGGACGGATCTCGATGGGCTTGTCGAACAGCACGCGCTCGCGCACCCGTGGTGGCAGCGAGTCGGCCACCAGGCTGGCCAGTTCGGTCTCCGAGCGCAGGCTTTCGGGACCCGGCACGTCGGGCATCTGCACCTGGTGGTGAAAGCCATCTTCCTGGTTCTGGAACGAGGCACTGCAGGTGAAGATCGCCTTGCCCTTCTGCACCGCCGTTACCCGGCGCGTGCTGAAACTGCCGCCGTCACGCACGCGGTCGACCTGGTAAACCACCGGCAGCGTGGCATCGCCTGGGCGCAGGAAGTAACCGTGCAGCGAATGCACATGGCGGTCGGCCTCGACCGTCTGGGTGGCCGCCGACACGCACTGGCCAAGTACCTGACCGCCAAAGAGCTGGCGAAAGCCCAGATCCTGGCTGACGCCGCGGAACAGGTTTTCCTCGATGGCTTCCAGGCTCAGCAGTGCCACCAACTCATTCAGGACTTGACTCATAAGCGATCTCCACGGGCCCTATCCAGGGCAATGCTGCGACACGCGCGGGCTGCGCGGATGCTGAATGGTAATGCCTTTGCCGCCGCTCAGGAATCGCGCCGTGGTGTCACTGACGACAGGCTCAGTCCTGCTTCGGCCATTCGCTGCGAGGCATTTCGTACAGCACGTGGCGGCGCAGCGGGTGCCCAGTCGCCAGCGACGGGTGTTCGAATTCGCCGGCCGCCTGCATGCCGAGTCCCTGCATCACCCGCTGCGACGGCGCGTTGCTCAGTGTGGTGAACGCTACCACGCGATCCACCGCCAGCTGCGTGAAGGCAAAATCCAGCGCGGCCCGTGCCGCTTCCTGGGCCAGGCCCTGGCCCCAGAATGCTGGCGACAGGCGCCAGCCGATCTCCACCGCCGGCGTGAAGCGTGTCTCGAATCCGACATGGGCCAGCCCGGTCATGCCGACGAAGCGGCCATCCTCGCGGTGCCACAGTGACCAGAAGGTAAAGCCATGATCCGCGAAGTGCTGTTGCAGGCGAATGAGCAACGCCTGGCTCTGCTCGCGGCCCAGGAGCGCCGGAAAATAGCGCATCACCGCCGGGTCCGCGCACAGCGTGGCCAACTCGTCCAGGTCCTCGTCACGCCAGGCGCGCAGGAGCAGGCGCGGCGTCTGCAGCGCGACCCCATCCCTTTCGCTTCTCATGCATACTGCCTCAGGTTCACCCGATGACCGCCATTGTATGCCCCTGCCGCTGATCTACCACGATGACTACAGCCCGCCGTTTCCCAACGGCCACCGCTTCCCGATGGAAAAATTCCGCCTGCTGCGCGACCACTTGGTGGAAAGCGGCCTGACCCGGGACGAGGACCTGTTGCGCCCCGAGATCTGCCCAGCCGATATCCTTGCCCTCTGCCACTGCCCCGCCTATATCGAGCGCTACCTGAGCGGTGAGCTGAGCTATGAAGATCAGCGCCGCCTCGGCCTGCCCTGGAGCCCGGAACTGGCGCGGCGTACCGTGCGGGCCGTCGGCGGCTCGCTGCTGGCCACCGAGCAGGCACTGCAGCACGGCCTGTCCTGCCACCTGGCCGGCGGCACCCACCATGCCCATTACGATTACCCGGCGGGCTTCTGCATCTTCAACGACTTGGCGGTGATCGCCCGCTACCTGCTGGAAAGCGGCAAGGCAGGACGCGTGCTGATCTTCGACTGCGACGTGCACCAGGGCGATGGCACCGCACGCCTGCTCGAGCACGTGCCCGAGGCGGTCACCGTGTCCCTGCACTGCGAGCAGAACTACCCGGCGCGCAAGGCCAGCAGCGACTGGGACATCCCCCTGCCACGCGGCATGGGCGATGCCGATTACCTCAAAGTGGTCGACGACACCCTCAATTACCTGCTGGCCCTGTACCAGCCGGATATCGTGCTCTACGACGCTGGCGTCGACGTGCACAAGGATGACGCCCTGGGCTACCTGCAACTCACCGACGCTGGCGTCGCCGCCCGCGACGAGGCCGTGCTCAACCACTGCCTGGGCCGCGACATTCCCGTGGTCGGGGTGATCGGCGGCGGCTACAGCAAGGACCGCCACGCCCTCGCCCGCCGCCACGGCATCCTTCACCATAGCGCCGCGCGGGTATGGCAGCAGCGAGGGCTCGGGTAGCGCCGCTGCGAGCAGACCTTCCCACAACAAAAAGGTGCTCACAGAATAATGGCTGACTGCTAGCAGCCTCCTCTGCCCGCTGCTAGAGTCGCCGCCTCACACACAAGGATGTTTACATGCAAGCTAATGCCTACCAGGCGCCCAGCGCCAACCTCGAAGTAGAAAGCGTGTACTGCCGTCAATGCGGCTCGCCCATTACCGCCACCGCGCAGACCTGTTCGAACTGTAATGCCAACCAGAACCTCAACCCTCGAAGCAAGATCACCGCAGGCCTGCTCGCACTGTTCCTCGGCGGTCTCGGCTTCCATCGCTTCTATCTGGGCCAGTGGTGGGGGCTGTTCTATCTGCTGTTCTGGGGTACTGGTATTCCAAGCCTGATTTCGCTGATTGAGGCCATCGTGTTCTTCTGCACCAATGACCAGAAATGGAATGCCAAGTATGGCCGCAGCAAAGGCAGTGCCTGGCTGCTGGGCCTGGGCGGTGTCTTCGCCATACTGGTCATGATCGGTACCCTCTCTGCCATTGCCATCCCCGCTTACCAAAAATATGTTGAGCGGGCCAAGGCCGCACAAGCCAGCATGCAACAGCAGGCCGAACCGCAGTTGCGTCAGCAGCAGTAAGCATCGCGGGTGCCGCACTGAGCGGCGCCCATACTCGACGGTGAAGCCTGCGTTAGAATGCGCGCCTGCTCAACTTCGCCAAGTCTTATGACCCAGAAATCCCCATCCGTCGCCATCATCGGCGGCGGCCCTGCCGGCCTGATGGCCGCCGAAACCTTGGCGCTCGCTGGCGTGCGGGTCGACCTCTACGACGCCATGCCCTCGGTAGGCCGCAAGTTTCTGCTCGCTGGCGTCGGTGGCATGAACATCACCCACTCCGAAGCCTATCCGGCCTTCGTTGGCCGCTACGGCGAGCGCGAGGGGGAAATCCACGCCCTGCTGCAAGGCTTCGATGCCGACGCACTGCGCGAATGGATCCATGGCCTGGGCATCGACACCTTCGTTGGCACCTCGGGCCGCGTATTTCCTACCGACATGAAGGCCGCGCCGCTGCTGCGTGCCTGGCTCAAGCGCCTGCGCGAGGCCGGTGTGCAGTTGCACACCCGGCACCGCTGGCTGGGCTGGAATGCCGCCGGCAGCCTGCGTGTGGCGGGCCCCGAAGGTGAACAGGTGATCTGCGTCGACGCGGTGCTGCTGGCCCTGGGCGGCGGCAGTTGGCCGCGGCTCGGCTCCGACGGCAGCTGGGTGGCGCATCTGCAGCAGGCTGGCGTGCCCGTCGCGCCATTACAACCGAGCAACTGCGGGTTCGACGTGGCTGCCTGGAGCCCGCTGCTGCGCGAAAAATTCGCCGGTGCGCCACTGAAGAACGTCGCCCTCGGCTTGCCGGATGAAGCGCCGCGCCCCGGCGAATTCGTGCTGACCGCCACTGGTATCGAAGGCAGCCTGGTGTATGCGTTGTCCGCCGGCATTCGCCAGCGCATCACTCGCGACGGCAGCTGTACCGTCTACCTCGACCTGCTGCCACAGCGCAGCGAAGCGGCCCTTGGCAACGCCTTGAGCAAACCTCGCGGCTCGAACTCCATGGCCAAACACCTGCATCGCCAGGCGGGCCTGGATGGTGTGAAGGCCGCGCTGCTGCGCGAGGTGACGCCCGCCGAGCACTTCACCGATCCGCAGCGGTTGGCTGCCGCCATCAAGGCGCTGCCGATCACGCTATGCCAGGCGCGCCCGATCGAGGAAGCGATCAGCAGCGCCGGCGGCGTGCCGTTCGAAGCCCTTGACGACAATCTGATGCTGACGCAACTGCCCGGCACTTTCTGCGCCGGTGAAATGCTCGACTGGGAAGCGCCCACTGGCGGCTACCTGCTCACCGCCTGCTTCGCCAGCGGCCGTGTGGCCGGTCAGGGCATGCTGCGCTGGCTCAAGGCGCAAAACCGATAATCCAGGGAAGAGGAAAATCCATGCTCACCTGCCTGCAACTCAAGACCTTCGTTCCAGCCAGGGACTACCCGCTCAGCCAGGCCTTCTACACCGCCCTGGGCTTCAAGCCGGCCTGGCAGACGGACGAGATGAGCTACTTCAGCCACGGCGAGCGCTGCGCCTTTCTGCTGCAGAATTTCTACGTGAAGGAGCAGGCGGAGAATTTTGTCATGCACCTGATGGTCGATGACGTGCAGGCCTGGTGGAGCCATGTGCAGGCAGAAAACATCGCCGAGCGCTTCGGCGTACGCACCATCGCCCCAGAGGATCAGCCCTGGGGCATTCGCGAATTTATCGTCTTCGACCCCAGCGGCGTGCTGTGGAAAATCGGCCAGGAAATCTGAGCCCGGCCGCTTCCGTCGCCATTGCTAACGCTTCCCCTTCGGCTTACCACCGAAACTCGGCACCTTGCGGATAGCCTTGACCGGCGGCTCGGCCGGCTCGTCGCTTTCCATCCAGCGGCCCAGACCACCGGCTTTACCGCCGCCCACCACCTTGGGCTTTTTCGGTTTCTTGGGCTTTTTCACCACCAGGCCACCAGCGACCGTCTGCGGCACGCGGTGATCGGGGATGAAGTCCGGTTCGTCGACGCGCGGCAGGATCTGCTGGATAAGCGCTTCGATGGCCGACAGCAGTTGCACCTCGTCGGCGCAGACCAGCGATACCGCCTGACCAGTGGCGCCGGCACGGCCGGTGCGGCCGATGCGGTGCACGTAGTCTTCGGCGACGATTGGCAGGTCAAAGTTGACTACCAGCGGCAGGTCGTCGATATCCAGGCCACGGGCGGCCACGTCGGTGGCGACCAACACGTCGACTTCGCCAGCCTTGAAGCGCTGCAGGGCACGCAGGCGCGTCGGCTGCGGTTTGTCACCGTGGATCGAGTCGGCGCGAATGCCTTCGGCCAGCAGCGCCTGCTCGAGCTCGTCGACGCCCTTGCGGGTCTTGGCGAACACCAGCACTTGCGACCATTTCTTGCTGCGATACAGGTGCAGGAACAGCTCGGCCTTGCGCTTCTTGTCCACCGGAATCAGCCACTGCTTGACCGACTTGGCGGCGGCGTTGCGCGGGCTGACTTCGATGCTCAGCGGGTCGCGCAGCATTTCCTTGGCCAAACCGCGGATGGCGTCGGAAAAGGTCGCGGAGAACAGCAGGGTCTGGCGCTTCTTCGGCAGGGCAGCGAAGAGGTCATCCAGCTCGCGGGCAAAGCCCAGGTCGAGCATGCGGTCGGCTTCGTCGAGCACCAGCACCTGCAGCTGGGAAAACTTCACCGCGTTCTGACGGTACAGGTCGAGCAAACGGCCCGGCGTGGCGACCAGCACGTCAAGGCCCTTGCGCAGCTTCATCATCTGCGGGTTGATGCTGACCCCGCCGTACACCGCGTAACTGCGCAGGGGCAGGAACTGAGAGTAGGTCTGCACGCTCTGCTGCACCTGCTCAGCCAGCTCGCGGGTCGGCACCAGCACCAGGGCACGCACCGAATTGCTGGCCACCACCGGGCCTTCCATCATCAGGCGCTGCAGGATCGGCAGGGTAAAAGCGGCGGTCTTGCCGGTGCCGGTCTGCGCCGCCGCCATGATATCGCGGCCCTTGATGATCGGGCCGATGGCCTGGGCCTGAACGGGCGTCGGGGTCTTGTAGTCGAGGCCGTCGAGACAGCGCAGCAGGGGTTCGATCAGGCCGAGGGAAGCGAAGGTCATGGCGGGCACATGGTGAGCTAAGGAAATGGCGCGCAGTTTAGCGCGTCCGGGTGGCTATCGCTCGGCCGTTGCTGCCCGAGGGAAGTAGCCTTCGAGCGCAGCGACACCCGGCAAAGACAAACCTGGGTATCGCTGCGCTCAACCCAGGCTACGCGGCAGCGAGCAGCGCGCGCACCTTGGCGGCGGACATGCCCTGCAGCTGACGCAGGAAGTCGTGATCGACAGCGCTGCGCCCGTGCTGTTCGCGCAGCACCTTGCACAGGTGCAGGGTCAGGTTGGCAGCCATTTCCGCATCGGCCAGCGCCCGGTGCGCCTTGCCGGTATCGGGCAGCCGCGCCCAGCGGTTGAGGTTGCCGAGCTTGTGGCTCGGCGCACCCGGCAGCAGACGCCGCGACAACAGCAGCGAACAGGCGAAATGCTGCACGCGGGTACGGCCGATCAGGCCCAGCTCGGCGTCCCAGAATTTCTGGTCGAAGGACGCGTTGTGCGCCAGCATCGGAATGTCACCGACGAACTCGGCGACCTCGTGCATCACCTCGGCCGCCGGTGGCGCGCTGCGCACCATGGCGTTGCTGATGCCGGTCAGTTGCTCGATGAAGGGCGGCACCCAGGCGCCGGCGTTCATCAGGCTCTGGTAGCGGGCGGTGATCTGCCCGCCTTCGATGATCACCACACCGATTTCGGTGGCGCGCGCCTGTTGGGCCGGCGACATGCCGGTGGTTTCGAAGTCGATGACAGCGATGGGTTTCACAGGAACCTCAGTGTTTGAGCAACAGATGGCCCTCGATGGGCACGTAACGGCTGGCTGCGCGCACCAGCGACTGCGCGGTCAGCCCGGGCACGCCGTAAGCCACGGCTTCGACGCCATGACGCTGGCGAATGCGCTCGAGCAGCAGGTCGAAATCACCGTCTCCGGAGGCCAGCACCACGCTGTCGACATTCGCCGCGGCGTCCATCACGTCGATGGTGATGCCCACGTCCCAGTCGCCCTTGGCCGAGCCGTCGCTACGCTGGATGTAGGGTTTGAGCTTCACGGTGAAGCCCAGGTTGCGGAGGATCTGCTGGAACTGCTGCTGCTTGGGATCCCCGCGGTCGATGGCATAAGCGTACGCCTCGACGATCTCGCCGCCCGCCGCCAGCTCGTTCCACAACGCTGTGTAGTTGAAGTGGCAGCCATAGGCCTGGCGCACGGTGTAGTAGAGATTCTGTACGTCGGCGAACACGGCAATTTTCTTCACCGGACATCCTCACAAGGGCTCGCGCAGGTTGCACGGGCGGCCAGTATGCCAGCCCTGGCCCCTAGAGGTCGAAGGCAGCGCCACGGCGGCGACGAACGTGATCACTGGTGGCAGGCCGGCCACGCTCGTATCATGGCCGCCTGTTTTTCTGGCTGCGACCATTCATGAATCCCCTCGACGCCCTGCGTGACGCCTGGTTCTTCTTCCGGCAAAACCTCTTGCACATCCTTGTGCTGTGCCTGCCCTTCCTGCTCCTCGAAGCCTTCCTGAGCCTGCACCTCGAAGACCTGGTCGGCGCCGCCAAGGTACCGCTCTATGAAGTGCTGCTCGGCCTGTTCTTCTATCCGCTGTACAGCGCCGCGCTGATCCTGTTTATCGATGCGCGCAGCCGCGGCGAAGCGCCGGGCAAGGGCGCGCTGGTGGCAATGAGCCTGAGCCTGTGGCCGCGCTTCGTGCTGCTGGCCGGCATCGGTACCCTGGCGATCATGCTCGGCTTGTCGCTGTTCATCCTGCCCGGGCTGTGGCTGATGGTGCGGCTGGTATTCGCCGACTACCTGCTGGTGCTGCGCGGCCTCACGCCGTTGCAGGCACTGCATGCAAGCCTGCAGCTGACCGACGGGCACTTCTGGCCGATTTGCACCTGCGTGATGCTGGTGATGGTGCCGCCATGGGTCGCCAGCTTCTGGGCCGGCGATATCGCCAGCGAGCCAGCCGCGCGCCTGCTGCTGGATATGCTGTTCGGCCTCTGCCAGCTGTTCACCACGGTGGTGGTGTTCCGCCTTTATATGCTGCGTGCGGGCGACAGCACGACGCGCCTGCCGTAACCTTCGGCTCTTTTACTGCACTCTAATCGAGGCCAGCCCGTGGCAAGAAAATCGCGCAGAGAACTGGCCAAAGACCGCGGCGACCTCGGCGATCTGCCGGTGACGGTCAAGGACGTGGCCCTCAAGGCCGGCGTATCGCCGATTACCGTGTCGCGGGCCATCCAGCGCCCCGAGCTGGTCAGCGACGCCACCCGCGAGCACGTGCTGGAAGTGGTGCGCGCCATGGGCTACGTACCCAACCTGATGGCCGGCGCCCTGGCCACCAGCAAGAGCCGCCTGGTGGCCATCGTGCTGCCGACCATCGCCAACTCGATCTACGCCAGCGTGGTGCAGGCGATCATGGATCGCCTCGCCGAAGCCGGCTACCACACCCTGGTCGGGCCCAGCGGCTACGTGCCCGAACAGGAAGAAGCCCTGCTGGCCGCCATCCTTGGCCGCCGCCCGGACGGCATCGTGCTGACCGGCACCTTCCATACCCAGGCCAGCCGCGAGCGCCTGTCGTCCGCCGGCATCCCGGTAGTGGAAGCCTGGGACCTGAGCGACGACGGCCTGGACATGCAGGTGGGCTTTTCCCACGAACATGTCGGCGCCGCCGTGGCCGAGCACTTCTTCGCCAAGGGTTACCGCCGCTGGGCGCTGGTCGGCGTCGACGATCCGCGGGCGCTGCGTCGCAGCAACGCGGTGACCGGCCGCCTCGCTGAGCTGGGTGTGGATAAGGTGGCAGTACAGACCTTACCGCTGCCCGCCACCTGGGAAGTCGGCCGCAAGGGCCTGGCCAACCTGCTCGATGCCGGCGAGCGACCCGACTTCATCTTCTGCAGCTCCGACACCGTGGCCCTCGGCGTACTCGCCGAAGCCTCCACTCGCGGGCTGAACGTTCCCGCCGACATTGCCGTGCTTGGCTTCGGCGACACCCTCAACGGCCAGTTCGCCAACCCGGCGCTGTCGACCGTCAGCGTCAATGCCTCGGAGATGGGCCAGCAGGTCGCTGAAGCCCTGCTGCGCCGCTTCGATGGACAACCGACCGAATCCCGCGTCGATACGCAGTTCGCCATCATCGAGCGGGGCAGCACGGCCTAGCCCTGACCGTAGGAGGGGTCGGGCCGCGTACTCGAATCGTGTGAACTGTGGGAGCGGGCCATGCCCGCGAATGAGATCGTAGGATGGGTGAAACCCATCGGCAACTGACGGGTTCACCTACGCGGCCCGCCCCATCCTACGTCCTACCTTTAAGGACCACATGCGCGTCCACCGTGCCGTAAATTTTCGCTTGAATGATAACGTTATCTGAATATGATGATAACGTTATCTTTCAGCACTGCCCGCCAAGGCAGCCAGGCCCACCGCAACGCCTTCAACGGCACAGGAACCACGCGATGAACAATAACAACACCCATGCAGGTACCCCGGTCATCACTGCTCTGGAAGTCATCCCAGTCGCCGGGCACGACAGCTTTCTGCTCAACCTCAGCGGCGGCCACGCCCCCTTCTTCACCCGCAACCTGCTGATCCTGCGCGACAACGCCGGCCACGTCGGCGTTGGTGAAGTGCCGGGCGGCGAAGCCATTCGCCAGACCCTGGAAGACGCCCGCCAACTGCTGGTCGGCCAGCCCATCGGCCAGTACCAGAAACTGCTCGGCCAGGTTCGTCAGGCCTTCGCTGACCGGGACTCCGGCGGCCGCGGCCTGCAGACCTTCGACCTGCGTATCACCATCCATGCTGTCACCGCTATCGAATCCGCCCTGCTCGACCTGCTCGGCCAGTACCTGGACGTGCCGGTCGCCGCCCTGCTCGGCGAAGGCCAGCAGCGCGATGCCGTGGAAATGCTCGGCTACCTGTTCTACGTCGGCGACCGCAAGAAAACCGACCTGCCCTATCGCCAGGAAGCCGATGCCGACAACGCCTGGTTCCGCGTGCGTAACGAAGAAGCGCTGGACGCCCAGGGTGTGGTTCGCCTGGCCGAGGCGGCCTACGAGCGTTACGGCTTCAAGGACTTCAAACTCAAGGGCGGCGTGCTGCGCGGCGACGAGGAAATCGAAGCGGTCACCGCCCTGGCCGAGCGCTTCCCGGAGGCGCGCATCACTCTGGACCCGAACGGTGCCTGGTCCCTGGCCGAAGCCATTCGCCTGTGCCGTGACCAGCACCATGTGCTCGCCTACGCCGAAGACCCATGCGGCGCCGAGAACGGCTATTCAGGTCGTGAGGTGATGGCCGAATTCCGCCGCGCCACCGGCCTGCCGACCGCCACCAACATGATCGCCACCGACTGGCGCCAGATGGGCCATGCGATCCAGCTGCAATCGGTGGACATTCCCCTGGCCGATCCGCACTTCTGGACCATGCAGGGTTCGGTGCGCGTGGCGCAGATGTGCAACGACTGGGGCCTGACCTGGGGTTCGCACTCCAACAACCACTTCGACGTGTCCCTGGCCATGTTCACCCACGTGGCAGCGGCCGCGCCGGGCAAGATCACCGCCATCGACACCCACTGGATCTGGCAGGATGGCCAGCACCTGACCAAGGAGCCGCTGCGTATCGAAGGCGGTCTCGTGCAGGTGCCGAAAAAGCCCGGCCTGGGCGTGGAGCTGGACATGGACGCCGTGGCCAAGGCCCACGAGTGCTACAAGGGCATGGGCCTGGGCGCGCGCAACGATGCGGTGGCCATGCAGTATCTGATCAGCGGCTGGACCTTCGATAACAAGAAGCCCTGCCTGGTGCGCTGAGCACGTTTAGTCAATTGGTGGGCTAGCGCCCACCCTGCAAAACTGTGGGAGGGCGCCATGCGCCCGAATCGCGAGTATGAGCTAGGCAGCCCCGCCCACTCCCACGGCCCGACGCTGATCTGGCTACAGTGGTTGACCTAACTGTGATTCAACTGCGCCTTGAGCCGATCACGAAAGCTCTGGATCAGCGGTTCCCGTGATCGACCACGGCGCAGCGCCAGGGTGAAGGGCGCCTGGTAGCCGAAGGTGGTGGGCAGCAGCACTTTCAGACGTTTCTGATCGGCCCACTGCTGGGCGTAATGCTCGGGCAGATAGCCAATATAGGCGCCGGACAGCACCAGAATCAGCTGCGCCTCCATCGACTCCACCGTAGCCGCGCTGTGCTTGAAACCATGGCGCGCCAGCTCGGTCTGGCTCCAATAGCCGCGGCCGACCATACGCTGCTGGGTGATCACTTCCGCCGGAATCTGCCGCTGGGTATACAGCGGGTGCCTATCGCTGCAGTAAAGCCAGTGCTGCTCGCGGTACAGCGCCTGGTAGATCAGCCCGTTGGTGCGCACCGAAAAGGCGCCGATGGCCAGGTCCAGCCGGTTCTCCAACACCCCCAGTTGCAACTCCGCCGGACTGAGCACTGCCAGGTGCAGGTGCACCGCCGGGTGTTCCTGGCTGTAGGCGCCGATCACCTCGGCCAACGGCAGGGACGGATCGCTCACCGTCGAATCCAGTACGCCCAGATTCAGGGTGCCGCGTAGCTCACCCTTGAGCGCCGCCGAATAGCGCTCGAACCCCTCCAGCTCGGCCAGCAGCCGCAGTGCCTCCTGATGGAACAGCTCGCCCTTGCTGGTCAGGCTGAAGCCGCCGCGCCCGCGATGGCAGAGCACGAAGCCGAGCTGCGCTTCGAGCTGGCTCATATAGGTGCTGATCGCCGAAGTAGAAAGATTCAGCTCCTGCTGCGCCGCAGCGAAACCCTGGTGGCGCACGACGCAGATGAACAGGCGCAGCAGCTTGAGATCAGGCATTGGCGAACCATGACGGTGGAGGAACTCGGTACATGCTAAAGCCTGCCCGTTAGTTTAGGAATTTCTGAACTGATTATTTGCCCTGCCCGATTCCTCCCGCCGCCAACCCTGACCAGAATCGGGCTCACGACAACCACAAGAACTGCGAGGCCCCCGTGGACAACTCCCTCCACCAGCCCCTGGGCGGCAACGAAATGCCCCGTTTCGGCGGGATCGCCACCATGCTGCGCCTGCCCCACGTGCAGGCACCTGAAGAGCTGGACAAGCTCGACGCCGCCTTCATCGGCATCCCCCTGGACATCGGCACCTCCCTGCGCTCCGGCACCCGCTTCGGGCCGCGGCAGATCCGCGCCGAGTCGGTGATGATCCGCCCGTACAACATGGCTACCGGCGCTGCCCCCTTCGACTCGCTGAACGTGGCCGACATCGGCGACGTGGCGATCAATACCTTCAACCTGCTCGACGCCGTGCGCATCATCGAAGAGCACTATGACCGCGTGCTGGCCCACGACATCATCCCGCTGACCCTCGGTGGCGACCACACCCTGACCCTGCCGATCCTGCGCGCCATGCACAAGAAATACGGCAAGGTCGGCCTGGTGCACATCGACGCCCATGCGGACGTGAACGATCACATGTTCGGCGAGAAGATCGCCCACGGCACCACCTTCCGCCGCGCTCAGGAAGAAGGCCTGCTCGACAGCCAGCGCGTGGTGCAGATCGGCCTGCGCGCCCAGGGTTACACCGCTGACGACTTCAACTGGAGCCGCAACCAGGGCTTTCGTGTGGTGCAGGCCGAAGAGTGCTGGCACAAATCCCTGGCCCAGCTGATGGAAGAAGTGCGCGCCAAGGTCGACGGCGGCCCGGTGTACCTGTCCTTCGACATCGACGGCATCGACCCGGCCTGGGCGCCCGGCACCGGCACTCCGGAAGTCGGCGGCCTGACCACCATCCAGGCGCTGGAAATCATCCGCGGCTGCCAGGGCCTGAACCTGATCGGCGGCGACCTTGTCGAGGTCTCCCCGCCCTACGACACCACCGGCAACACCTCGCTGCTGGGCGCCAACCTGCTCTACGAAATGCTCTGCGTGCTGCCGGGCGTGGTGCGTCGATGAGCCGCAAAGCCGAAGTGCTGAAGGCGGCTGCCGAGCTGGTGGACGCCTTCGCCCATAACGATACGCCGCGCTATTTTGGCTGTTTCAGCGAGGACGCCACCTTCGTGTTCCACACCCTGGCGCAGCCGCTGCTGTCGCGCGCGGCCTACCAGGCGGTGTGGCAGCAATGGCAGGCCGAAGGCTTCGCGGTGCTCGACTGCCGCTCCAGCAACGGCCACGTCAGCCTGCACGGCGACGTCGCGATCTTCATCCACGACGTCGCCACACATTTGCGCGTAGCCGGCGAGGAACAACACCTCAACGAACGGGAAACCATCGTGTTTCGTCACCAGTACGGCCGCTGGCTGGCCTGCCACGAGCACCTGTCGGCGTAGCGAAACACAGGCACCTAGGCGCGAGCGAGCCGCTGAAGTTCGCCGCGCCCGATACACCTTGCGACTTGGAACCCCTTGGGTTCCCCGCGGCCTTGCCGCACTGCCAAAACACCACCACCCGATGACTGTCGGGGGTGCATAACAGGATCAGCGTGCCTGCGCTGCCCCTATAAAAACCGTGAAAAGGCGCTGGAGAACACCATGAGTAACGCGACGCGTATCGAGACCTTCGGTGTCGAGCAGATTCCCGACAACCAACGCAGTGCTACCCCCACCGATCTGTTCCGCCTGATCTTCGGCGGCGCCAACACGTTCTCCACCGCCGTGCTGGGCAGCTTCCCGGTGCTGTTCGGTCTGTCGTTTCAGGCTGGTGCCTGGGCGATCATTCTCGGCGTCGCGGTCGGCGCGCTGATCCTCGCGCCGATGGGCCTGTTCGGCGCGCTCAACGGCACCAACAACGCGGTGTCCTCCGGTGCCCACTTCGGCGTGCACGGGCGCATAGTCGGCTCGTTCCTGTCGCTGCTCACCGCCGTGGCGTTCTTCTCGCTGTCGGTATGGAGCTCCGGTGATGCGCTGATCGGCGGCGCCAAGCGGCTGATCGGCCTGCCCGAGAACGACCTGACCCTGGGTCTGGCCTACGGCCTGTTCGCCGTACTGGTGCTGGTGGTGTGCATCTACGGCTTTCGCTTCATGCTGTGGGTCAACAAGATCGCCGTGTGGGCCTCCAGCCTGCTGTTTCTGCTCGGCATCCTGGCGTTCGCCGGGCCGTTCGATGCCAATTACGCCGGCACCGTCAGCCTGGAGCAACCGGGCTTCTGGGCCGCCTTTATCGGCGCGGCGCTGCTGGCGATGAGCAACCCGGTGTCGTTTGGTGCCTTTCTCGGCGACTGGTCGCGCTATATCCCCAAGCACACGCCCAAGCGCCGCATCATGCTGGCGGTGCTCGCCGCCCAGGCCGGCACGCTGATTCCCTTCCTGTTCGGCCTGTGCACCGCCACCCTGGTGGCCACTCAGGCGCCGGATTACATCGCCGCCAACAATTATGTGGGTGGCCTGCTGGCCATCTCGCCGGCCTGGTTCTTCCTGCCGGTGTGCCTGATCGCGGTGATCGGTGGCATGTCCACCGGCACCACCGCGCTGTATGGCACCGGGCTGGACATGTCGAGCCTGTTCCCGCGGCTGATGAGCCGCGCTGGCGCCACGCTGCTGATCGGCGTGGCGGCCATCGCCTTCATCTTCATCGGCCGCTTCGCCTTCAACCTGGTGCAGAGCGTGTCGACCTTCGCGGTGCTGATCGTGACCTGCACCAGCCCGTGGATGGTGATCATGATCCTCGGCCTGATCGTGCGCCGCGGCTTCTACCACGCCGATGACCTGCAGGTGTTCACCCGCGGCGAGCGCGGCGGGCGCTACTGGTTCCACAACGGCTGGAACTGGCGCGGCCTCGGTGCATGGATTCCCAGCGCGGCTGTGGGTTTGTGCTTCGTCAACCTGCCCGGCCAGTTCGTCGGCCCGCTGGGCGAGCTGGCTGGCGGCATCGACGTCAGCCTGCCGATCACCCTGGGCATGGCCGCGGTGTTCTATCTCACTCTGCTCAATCTGTTCCCCGAGCCGGCCAGCGTGTACGGCCCCGCCGGCCCGCGCTGGGTGCGGCTGAAACCTGATACCAGTGCCCCGGTGAAAGGTGCCGGGCTCGCCTGACCGCTTCGCACCGGGCGCGCTGCGCCCGGATACCCAAAAACAATGAGAACAGCACCATGATCCTCGATATTTCCGTCGTCATTCTCTACATCGCCGCCATGCTCGCGCTTGGCTGGTACGGCATGCGCCGCGCGAAAACCCGTGAAGATTATCTGGTTGCCGGCCGCAACCTCGGCCCTGGCTTCTACCTCGGCACCATGGCCGCCACCGTACTCGGCGGTGCATCCACCATAGGCACCGTACGCCTGGGCTACGTGTACGGCATTTCCGGTTTCTGGCTGTGCGCAGCACTGGGCCTGGGCATCGTCGGCATCAGCCTGCTGCTGGCCAAGCCATTGCTGAAACTGAAGATCTACACCGTCACCCAGGTGCTGGAACGCCGCTACAACCCGACCGCGCGCCACGCCAGCGCCTTGATCATGCTGGTCTACGCGCTGATGATCGCGGCCACCTCGACCATCGCCATCGGCACCGTGATGCAGGTGCTGTTCGGCATGCCGTTCTGGGTCGCCATCCTGGTCGGCGGCGGCATCGTGGTCGCCTACTCCACCATCGGCGGCATGTGGTCGCTGACGCTCACCGATATCGTCCAGTTCCTGATCATGACCGTCGGCCTGGTGTTCATCCTCATGCCACTGTCGATCAGCGATGCCGGCGGCTGGGATGCCCTGGTCGCCACTCTGCCGGCCAGCTACTTCTCCTTCACCAGCATCGGCTGGGACACCATCGTCACCTACTTCCTGATCTACTTCCTCGGCATCTTCATCGGCCAGGACATCTGGCAACGCGTGTTCACCGCTCGTAGCGAACGCGTCGCGCGCATCGCAGGCACCACCGCGGGCCTGTACTGCGTGCTTTATGGCCTGGCCGCCGCGCTGATCGGCATGGCCGCCAAGGTGCTGCTGCCTGAGCTGGACAACGTCAATAACGCCTTCGCCAGCATCGTCCAGCACAGCCTGCCGGACGGCGTCCGTGGCCTGGTCATCGCTGCTGCCCTGGCCGCCCTGATGTCCACCGCCAGTGCCGGCCTGCTGGCCGCCTCGACTACCGCCGCGCAAGACCTGTGGCCGCTGCTCGGCGGCAAGGACGAAGACGGCGACGTGCACAAGAACCGCCTGTTCACCCTGCTGCTCGGCGTCATCGTGCTGGCCATCGCCCTGGTCGTCAGTGACGTGATCAGCGCCCTGACCCTGGCCTACAACCTGCTGGTCGGCGGCATGCTGGTGCCTCTGCTGGGCGCGATCTACTTCAAGCGTGCAAGCACCTTCGCCGCCATCCTCAGCATGCTGTGCGGCAGCCTGACCGCCGCGCTGTTCATGTTCCTCGACGGCCTGGATGCCAATACGCCGATCTACTACAGCCTGGCCGTCGGCACCGCGACATTCTTCGTCGCCAGCCTGCTGTCGCCTCGTAGCGCTGCAGTCAGCCATGCGCTCTGAAACGCCTCATGCAATGCCCGCCTTCGGGCGGGTTTCGGCGAAGGTGACGCACTCACCTTCGCCCCTTTATCTGTCCCATGCGGAAGGAAGCAGCCCATGACCACCTGCGGCGAATTTCTCGTCAGACAACTCGAAGCCTGGGGTGTCGACACCGTGTTCGGCATTCCCGGCGTGCATACCGTGGAGCTCTACCGTGGCCTGCCGACCAGCGGCATCCGCCATGTCACCCCACGCCACGAACAGGGCGCCGGCTTTATGGCCGACGGCTACGCGCGCGTCTCAGGCAAGCCGGGTGTGTGCTTCATCATCACCGGGCCGGGGATGACCAATATCCTCACCGCCATGGGCCAGGCCTACGCCGACTCGATCCCGATGCTGGTGATTTCCAGCGTCAACGAGCGGTCGCGCCTGGGCCTGGGCAAGGGCTACCTGCACGAATTGCCCAACCAGCGCGCCATGGTGGCCGGCGTCAGTGCCTTCAGCCATACCCTGATGAGCGTCGAGGAACTGCCCGGTGTGCTGGCCCGTGCCTTCGCCGTATTCGAGGGTGAGCGGCCGCGCCCGGTGCATATCGAGCTGCCGCTGGACATCATCACCGCCGACGCTACGCACATGCCTCTGGCGCCGCGACCGACGCTGCGCCGCCCGGCACCGAACCGCACGCTGATTCGCGAAGCCGCCGAGCTGCTCAAGCAAGCCGAACGTCCTCTGCTCCTGCTCGGCGGTGGCTGCGTCGCGGCAGAAGCCGAAGCCCGCGCCCTGGCCGCCGCACTGGACGCCCCCACCGCGCTGACCATCAATGCCAAGGGCCTGCTACCGCCGGGCCATCCGCTGCTGCTGGGCAGCAACCAGTCGCTGCGCCCGGTACGCGATCTGGCGCGGGAGGCCGACGTGGTGCTGGCCATCGGCACCGAGCTGGGCGAGACCGACTACGACGTGGTGTTCGACGGCGACTTCCGCCTGCCTGGCCGGCTGATCCGCATCGACATCGACGCTCAGCAGTTGCAGCGCAACTTCACCCCGCACATGGCCATTCAGGGCGATGCGCGGGTGGCCATGCGCATGCTGCTGGCCGAGTTCGATCCGCGCGGCCCCAACGCAGAAAGTCCTGGCGCCCAGCGTACGGCCGCCGTACAGGCGCGGCTCGATGAAGGATTCGCTGGCTGGACGCACTACCGGCAGTTGTTCGACTGCATCCTCGATGCGCTGCCCGATGCCCGCTTCGTCGGCGACTCGACGCAAACCGTGTACAGCGGCAATCATCTGGTCGAGCTGGATGGCGCGCGGCGCTGGTTCAACGCCTCCACCGGCTATGGCACCCTCGGCTACGGCCTGCCGGCGGCCATCGGCGCCAAGCTGGCCGAACCAACGCGACCGGTGATCAGCCTGATGGGCGACGGCGGCATCCAGTTCACCATCGCCGAGCTGGCCAGCGCCGTGGAAGCGCGGGTCGGCGTCATCGTCCTGCTGTGGAACAACGCCGGTTATGGCGAGATCAAGCGCTACATGCAGCGCCGCGATATCACCCCGATTGCCGTCGACATCTACACGCCGGATCTGCTGGCCATCGCCCGTGGCTTTGGCTGCGCCGCCGAGCGTGCGCGTGACCATGCGCATCTGCAAACCCTGTTGCGTGAGGCACCAGATGACCGACCACTGCTGATCGAGCTGGCCGAGGCACCACCGTTCGCGCCGTGAGGCGACCGACTTTTCTTTCCTGCGCCACCCGCGCCCCGGAGCATAACCATGAACACGCCTCACTACATCGCCGGCCACTGGGTGGCCGGCGAAGGCAGCGATACGCTCAATCCCTTCGACCCGTGCCTCGCCCAGCCTTTCGCCGAACTGCGCGCCGCCAGCGCAGCGCAGGTCGACCTGGCCGTGGCCGCCGCCCGCCAGGCGCTGGGCGGTTGGAAAACCACCGCGCCGACCGAGCGCGCCCTCTACTTGCGCGGCTTCGCCAATGCCATCGCCGCCCGTCGCGACACGCTGATCGAGCTGCAGATGCGTAACAACGGCAAGCCGCGTCACGAGGCCGAGGTGGATCTCGACGACTCTGTGGCGACCTTCAGCTATTACGCCGACCTCGCCGAGGGCCTGGCTGAACGACAAAATCGGCCGGTGACGCTGGCAGCGCCGGGCTTCAGCTCACACACCCGGCTGGAAGCCATCGGCGTGGTAGGCCTGATCGTGCCCTGGAACTTCCCCCTGGTGACCAGCGCCTGGAAGATCGCTCCGGCCCTGGCCGCCGGTTGCACCCTGGTGCTCAAACCCTCGGAAGTCACCCCGCTGATTGAACTGGCCTACGGCGAGATCGCCAGCGAACTCGGCCTGCCCGCCGGTGTGCTGAACATCGTTGGCGGCAAGGCGCAAGTTGGCGCGGCGCTAAGCGCTCACCCTGGCCTCGACAAACTGTCGTTCACCGGCAGCAACGCCGTAGGCAGCCGCGTGATGCACAGCGCCGCCGACCACTGCAGGCCGCTAACCCTGGAGCTGGGTGGCAAGTCGGCGATCATCGTGTTCGACGACTGCGATATCGATCAGGCCATCGAGTGGATCATCGCTGGTATCTGCTGGAATGCCGGACAAATGTGCTCGGCAACCTCGCGCCTGCTGGTGCAGAACGGCATCGCCGACGCCCTGCTGCCGCGCCTGGCCGACGCCATGCAGGCGCTGCGCGTCGGCAACCCGTTGGGCGAGGAAGTCGACATGGGCCCGCTGAGCAGCGAAGCGCAATGGCACAAGGTCGGCGAGTACCTCGCCACCGGCCAGCAGGAACAGCTGAATTGCCTGGCCGGCGGCGCGCTGCTGGAGCGGCGGGGCTGGTTCGTGGCGCCGACGCTGTATACCGATGTGCCCACCGACAGCCGGCTCTGGAACGAGGAAATCTTCGGCCCGGTGCTCTGCGCGCGGCGCTTCGCCAGCGAAGACGAGGCCATCGCCCTGGCCAACGACAGCCGCTTCGGTCTCGTCGCGACCGTGGCCAGCGCAGACCTGCAGCGTGCCGAACGGGTTGCTGAAGCACTGGAGGTTGGCCACGTATGGATCAACTCGGTGCAGGCTGTGTTTGTGGAAACCTCCTGGGGAGGCAGCAAGGGCAGCGGCATCGGCCGTGAACTCGGCCCCTGGGGCCTGGCCACCTACCAGTCGGTGAAACACGTGACCCACTGCCTGGGCTGAGCCAGCTTTCGCGCGCTACTTGCGCGGCTTGGCCCGCGCCGTCGGCTCGGCGATCAGCGGATCGTCGGGCCAGTAGTGTTTCGGGTAGCGGCCTTTCAGATCCTTTTTCACCTCGGCGTAGGTGGTGCGCCAGAAGTTGGCCAGGTCCTGGGTCACCTGCACTGGCCGCCGCGCCGGGGACAACAAGTGCAGCAGCACCTGCTGACGACCATTGGCAATGCGCGGCGTCTCGGCCAGGCCGAACAGCTCCTGCAGGCGCACCGCCAGCACCGGCGGATGCTCGCTGTAATCGACACCGATACGTGAGCCGGACGGCACGGCGATGCTGCGCGGTGCCCACTCATCCAGGCGCTGGGGCAGCGGCCAGGGCAACAGAGTTTGCAGCATCGCGTGCAGGTCAAGATTGCCGAAGTGGCTCAGCCGGGTGACCTTGCCCAGGTAAGGCGCCAGCCAGGTTTCCAGCGTGGCCAGCAGCGCCGCATCCGATACATCCGGCCATTCGCTGCCGGCCTGGGTTTGCAGATCGAGCCCGCGCAGCAGCATCACCCGCGCCTGCCACTGGCGCAGCTCTGGCGTCCACGGCAGCAGCGCCAGGCCCTTGCGCCGCACCAGACCGAGCAGCGCCGTAGTGCGCGCCTCGGCATCCAGCCCTGGGAGCGCCTCGCTGCTGAGCACAAGATCACCGACCTTGTGCTGTCGCTCGGCGCGCAGCACGCCTTCGCGCTCGTCCCATTCGAGCAGATCCAGGCTGCTCACCTGCTCGACCAGCACCGACTCGAACAGCGCCGGCTCCAGCTCCGCGGCCAGGTAGATGCGCTCCTCGCGCTGGCCGTGGCGGCTGCCCAGGTCGGCAACCACCAGCCAGCTGTGCTTCATCAGAGCATCGGCTTCGCCAAACTGCGCGGCACGCCCGTTGGCCAGGCGATATTCGGCGCCGCCCTCGCGGCGCTGGCGGGCGATGCGGTCCGGGTAGGCGAATGCCAGCAACGCGCCCAACCAGCGGCCGTGTTCGGGATCGCCCACCGGCTCGCTGACCGGCACCCGGCGCAGATACCCCTGAAACTGTTTGGCCAATTGCCGAGCCCGTTGCACGCCACCCTGAGCACCGCGCGCAGCCCGGCTCTCACCCGACAGCAGCGCTAGGCGGCTATGCAGGTCGGCACCGGCGCCACGCAAGATGTCGCGTTCGCCCAACAGTGCCGCCAGGTCACTGGCCAACTCGCCGAGGCCCAAGGCCTGGCCACGTAATAACAGATGAGCGATACGCGGATGGGCCGGCAGCTCGGCCATGGCCTGGCCGTGAGCAGTCAACACGCCACGTTCGTCGAGGGCGCCGAGGCGCTGCAACAGGTCACGCGCCTGGGCGTAGGCGGCAGCGGGCGGCGGGTCGAGCCAGACCAGCTCGTCCACCTCGACGCCCCATCGGGCCAACTGCAGCGCCAGGCCGGCCAGGTCGGCCTGCAGAATTTCCGCCGCGGAATACGCTGGCAATTGTTCGTGCTGTGCCTGGGACCACAGCCGGTAACACGCCCCGGGTTGCAGACGCCCCGCACGGCCAGCCCGCTGAGTGGCCGAGGCGCGGGAAATACGCGCGGTATCCAGGCGCGTCATGCCGCTGCCAAGGTCGAAACGCGGCACGCGCGCCAGGCCGGCGTCGACCACTACGCGCACGCCATCGATGGTCAGGCTGGTCTCGGCGATGTTGGTGGCCAGCACCACCTTGCGCAGCCCGGCCGGCGCCGGCTCGATGGCCGCGCGCTGGGCCGACAGTTCCAGCTCGCCATGCAGCGGGCAGACGCGCACGTCGCTGCGCCCGGCCAGCGCTTCGTCCAGTTGTTCGGCCACGCGGCGAATCTCCGCCTGGCCGGGCAGGAACACCAGCAGGCTGCCGGGCTCGTCGTCCAGCGCCTGCAAAACGGTTTGCAGCACCCTCGGCTCGAGCCACTCGCCGGCCTGCCAGGGCGCGCCCCAGCGAATGTCCACCGGGTACATGCCCCCTTCGCTGCGCAGCACCGGCGCGTCACCGAGCAAACCAGCCAGGCGCTCGCCTTCCAGGGTCGCGGACATCAGCAACACCTTGAGCGGCGCCTCGCCACTGTCAGCGCCGCGAAACATCGCCCGGCCATTTAGGGTCAGCGCCAGGGCCAGATCGGCATCCAGGCTGCGTTCGTGGAATTCGTCGAAGATTACCAACCCGACACCGTCCAGCGCCGGGTCGCCCTGCAGGAGCCGAGCGAGGATGCCCTCGGTGACAACCTCGATGCGCGTGCTGGGGCCGACTTTGCTGTCCAGGCGGATGCGATAGCCCACCGTCTCGCCGACCTTCTCACCCAGCTCGCTGGCCAGCCGCTCGGCAGCGGCGCGGGCGGCCAGGCGCCGCGGTTCGAGCATCATGATGCGTTGCCCGGCCAGCCACGGCTGGTCGAGCACAGCCAGCGGCACGCGGGTGGTTTTGCCGGCGCCGGGCGGCGCTTCGAGCACCACCTCATCACGTGTGGCCAAGGCGCGGCACAGGTCAGGCAGCAGGGAATCGATCGGCAGGCTGTTCATCGGGGCTCCAGTTCAGGCCGGCGATTATAACGGCGAACCGCCGCCCTGCTTGCCCGGTCATATGCCGTCGAAAGCTGCGTATTGCTGCGCCACAGCAGCTTTGCCATGCTCGCCTTGCTATAGTGGCGTCCACTTTTTCTGGAGGTGCTCGATGCGCACGAAATCCCGCGTTATCGGCGGCGTTCTCGCCGTTACATTGGTCACTCAACTGTCTGCCTGCGGCACCATCTTCTTCCCCGACCGGCGCGGTCAGATCGAAGGCCGTGTCGACCCCCTGGTCGTCGGTCTGGACGCCATCGGCATTCTCTTTTACGTGATTCCCGGCCTGATCGCCTTTGGTATCGACTTCGCCACCGGCGCCATCTACCTGCCAGGCGGCACCACCGCGCAGGTGGACACCCAGTCGCTCAAGGACGTAGTGGACGCCGACGGCAAGGTCGACAATGCCAAGCTCAAGGCGCTGATCGAAACCCAGACTGGCCACAACCTGCCGCTCGACGACCCGCGCCTGATCCAGCACAGCGGTAGCGCTGAACAGCTGGCGGCTTACGGTCTGCGCCCTTCCGCCTAACGCCCCCGCGGCCCGTCAGCAATGACGGGCTCAGCTTAACCCCATGGATCGCCCATGACCCTCGACCGCCAGCACGCCCGCCTGATGCGCCAGGCCACCGCTGCAGCGCTCTGCGTGGCACTGACCCTGGTGCTCTGCAAGGCCATCGCCTGGTGGGCCAGCGGCTCGGTCAGCCTGCTCGCCGGCCTGACCGACTCGCTGCTCGACAGCGCCGCCTCGCTGCTCAACCTGATCGCCGTGAATATCGCCCTGCGCCCTGCCGACGATGATCACCGTTACGGCCATGGCAAGGCCGAAGCTCTTGCTGGTTTGGGCCAAGCGCTGTTCATCGGTGCCAGTGCCATCCTGGTTGCCGTGCAGGGTTTCGAGCGCTTGCGCCAGCCCGAGCCATTGACCGCCCAGGCACTCGGTATCGCAGTTATGCTGCTGTCCATGGTGCTGACCGTCGCCCTGCTGATGTTCCAGCATCACGTGGTACGCAAGACCGGCTCCACCGCGATCCACGCTGACTCGCTGCACTACCGCTCCGACCTGCTGCTCAACGGCGGCATCCTCCTCGCCCTGCTGCTCGCCTACCTGGGCTGGCAACAGGGCGACGCGCTGTTCGCCATCGGCATCGCCGCCTACATTCTATGGAGCGCGGTGAGCATTGCCCGCCAGTCGGTCAGCGTGCTGATGGACCAGGAACTGGCCCCCGACGTCAGCACCCGCATGAGCGCGCTGGCCTGCGCCGTACCTGGCGTCATCGGCATCCACGACCTGCGTACACGCCTCTCCGGTACCCGCTGGTTCGTGCAACTGCACGTCGATCTGCCCGGCAACCTCACCCTCACCGAAGCCCACGCGCTGTGTGAACAGGTGGAAGACGCCATCCGTGGCGAATTCACCCAGGCCGAAGTACTGGTGCATGCCGACCCGGTGTAAGCCGCACCGTTTTGAGGCAGGCGATGCGCCATCAGAAAAACTCTGAACCGTCATCGCGAAAGGCCAGTCAGCTTCACTAAGCCCGAATGATTTGGGCGGGACGCTCCCGGCTCCCCTAACCCTCAACCAGGGCGGCACCGGGAATCTATTCGTGATGAGAGGATTACCACATGAAGCGCGTATCCATGTTCGTCATCGCCGTCGTACTGGCCGCACCGGCTTTCGCAGCTGATGACCTGTGCACCGTCAACCTGCAGAAACTCGACAACGCCATGACCACCAAACCAATGGTGGCCGATCCGCTCAAGCAGCAGGTCGAAGAAGCCAAGAAACAAGCTACCGACGCGCAGGCCGCTGGCGACCTGAAAGCCTGTGGCACCCACGCTCAACGTGCGCTGCAATTGCTCAATGCACCGAGCGAAGACGGCAACAGCTCCGATAGCTGACCGTGATGCAGGCCGGCGCTGCGCCGGCCTGTTTGCGAGCGCGCTGTTTCGCCCGGGTCGACGCCACGAACCCTTTTGGCGTACACTGCGCGTCTCGCAAGTTTCGGGGCCGATTAGGATTCGACGCCGGTAGCGAAGCTCGAGGTGCATGCCGACTTGGTAACAGAAGTCGTAAATCCACTGTTGCAACTTTCTATAGTTGCCAATGACGAAAACTACGAGGGCTACGCTCTCGCTGCGTAAGCGGCGCGACTAGTCCTTCTGGTAGCTTCGGCTCCAGCGATCACTAGAGGATGCCTGTAAACTCGAAGTGATTGTCATGCAGAACAGGATCGCCGCGTAGTACGTTGTGGACGAAGTGGCTAAAACTTACACAACTCGCCCAATGCACCCTGCCCGTCGGGCGGCTGAGGGTTAACTCAATAGACACGGCTAAGCATGTAGTACCGACAGTGGAGAACTGGCGGACGGGGGTTCAAATCCCCCCGGCTCCACCAAACCCAAAACCCCTGACTTCCTAGCGGAAGTCAGGGGTTTTTATTTGTGGAGTCAAAAGCCTCCGGTGCCCAAGCTCTAACTGCTACACCTGAAAACGGCTTGCTGCCAAAGCCATCCATGGCTTCAAACGTGATCACTCCCCTGCCGCCACCACATTCCTCACGCACTCCCCAATCACATCCAGGCCATAACCGCCCTCCAGAACGAACATGTGTGGGATATCCAGCTCGGCTATGGCGCGGCCGATGTGTTTGAAGTCCTCGGTGTGCAGGTCGATTCGCCCGGCGGGGTCGTTGATGTGGGCGTCGGCGCCAAGGGCGATGACGAGGTAGTCGGGGGCGAAGTGGCGGATCTTTTCGAGGGCGGCTGTCAGCGCCTGCGAATAGCCTGACGACCAGCTGCTTCCTGGCGCGACGGGCAGGTTGAGGTTGAAACCTTCGCCGCTGCCCTCGCCGATTTCATCGGCATAGCCGGAGAAATAAGGGTAATCCACTGCCGGGTCGGTGTGGATCGAGATCGTCAGCACATCGCTGCGGGTCCAGAAAATGTCCTGGGTGCCATTGCCGTGGTGGGCATCGATGTCGAGAACGGCGACGCGGGCGCCGCCTGCGCTGAGGGTGTGCGCCGCGAGCGCCGTATGGTTGGTGTAGCTGGTGCCGCCACCCATGTCCTTGCAGGCGTGGTGACCTGGTGGGCGGGCCAGGACGATGCCTCCCGAGCCGCTGCGTTTGAGGTCATTGGCGGCCTGCAGCGCAGCTCCGGCAGCGCCCAGTGTGGCGGCCCACATGCCCGGCGTTATGGTGCTCACGCCATCGAACATGTAGTAGGCGATCTTGCCCTCAATGGCGGTGGGGCAGCGCGCTGGCCGGTTGCGGTGGGGCCACACGAAGCCCACGCCGTCCAGATCCGCGCTGTACGTGGCGGCCCATTGCGCCCAGGCGCTGCTCAGAAAATCCAGATAGTCCTGAGAATGGATGCACAGCAGGTCCTGCAACGTTGCCGGTGGGCAGTCGATCACCTCGGCATCGCTGGCACGCTGCAGAGTCTCCAGTACAGCGCCGGTGCGCTCACGCACATCGAGCGTCGGGATGAATTTGCCGGGCACCAGCTCCAGCCGTGATTGGTGTTCCAGATGCGCGTCGTTCTTGTAGATTTTCATAAGGATCCCAACCTTGGATGAATCTGAAATTCCGCCGTGGCAGAGCCAGTTGAGCGCTACGCCGTCATTGCTGCGGTAAGCGCATCACCAATGTCCTGGCGGCGCATGAAGCCGACCGTGCCGCCTGCGGCACTGTCGAAGGCGATAACGTTCGCGCCGCTTTGGAAGGCCTGCGCCACTTCCCTCAGGGTCGAGTCGACGCTGAGTTTCTGATCGAAACCTTGCGGGTCGCCGGCCTGCATGAAGTTTTCTGCGGTCAGAATGCGGCTGCGCTCGGCGCTGGCGGTGAACGCGCTGACGTAGTCGTCGGCCGGCTTGAGGATCAGCTCGGCGGGCGTGCCGACCTGGACGATCTGCCCGTTGCGCAGCAAAACGATGCGGTCGCCCACGCGAGCAGCCTCGTTGAAGTCGTGTGTCACGAAGATCACGGTCTTTTCCAGGCTCTTCTGCAGCCTGAGCACTTCGTCCTGCATCTCTTCACGGATAAGCGGGTCGAGCGCCGAGAAAGGTTCGTCGAGCAGCCAGAGCGTGGGGTTGGTGGACAGGCTGCGGGCGATGCCCACACGCTGCTGCTGCCCGCCGGACAGCTCGATCGGGTAATGGTCTTCCTTGCCGGAGAGCCCCACCACGCCGATGATTTCCAGCGCCTTCTGGCGCCGCTCGGCGGCGCGCACACCCTGAATTTCCAACGGCAGTTCCACGTTGCCGAGCACCGTACGGTGCGGCAGCAGTGCGAAGTTCTGGAACACCATGCTCATGTGGTTGCGGCGCAGCTCCTGCAGGTTCTTGTCGCGCATGGCGAGCAGATCCTGGTCGTTGAAGCGCAGCTCGCCCAGGGTCGGCTCCACCAGACGGGTCAGGCACCTGAGCAGCGTGGACTTGCCCGAGCCGGACAAGCCCATGATGACCAGCACCTCGCCTTTCTTGACCGACAGATCGATATCGGCCAGTGCGACGAAGCCGCCTTCACGCTGAATGGCCGCGATGGTCTCGGCGACCGGCAATGACGGCTTGGCCTGTGCGGCTTTCGAGGGGCCGTAAATCTTCCAAAGGTTCTTGCACTCAAGCATCGTCGATACGCCTCTTCTCTGGCCCACTTTGTGGGTACATTCGCCAGTGCCGCTGGCCTCGCCGTGCATGGCGGCGTCTATTCGGGCAACCGAACCAGCCCGCGCACCCAAATTGGGCAGTGGCTGGCGCCTGCATCAGCGTTCGCTGGGTGTGCCCGACTCGGCCCGGAAGATGCATTCCCCCTTAGGCCCACCTCGCCCGGCTAGCGCATTCGCCTGCAGCCGGCAACTCCTGCTCACCGCCTGGGCCGCGACCCCGACGCAGATTTTCTGCCTCGGCACTCGCTCTAAATTTTGTGATTATTTTGAGATACATAACTCATGCCACGCTTTTAATAAGCGCCACAAAATTGAGTTTTGCAAGCTCAATATCTTCATTTGTGCTTGACATGTGATAACAGCAGTTCTCTACTCGAAGCCAACAAAAAGCCAGAGAAGGGAGTTGGAACTGATGAATCACCTGCACTCGAAATCCTCATACGCGGCGCTGCTTTTTTGCTGCGCCGCGCTGCAGTTCCAACTCGCCTTCGCTGCCGCGGAGACCCAGGAGCCAGTAAGGCTGGCGGTCTCCAGCGCGACGGATGCCGACTTCATCACCAACGTTTACGGCTCGGCGCTGAAGAAGGCCGGCTACAACGTCAACTACATCAAGACCGATTACACGGCCCAGTTCACTGCGATGGAGTTCGGTGACATCGATGTCAGCCCGGCCATCTGGTCCTCGTCGCCGGAGCTGATCGCTGCCGCGCTGGAGTCGGGTTCGGTGTCGAAAGCTGGCGTGACCGGCGTGAAGATCAAGGAAACCTGGTGGTACCCCAGCTATGTCGCCGAGCTGTGCCCGGGCCTGCCGGACTGGAAGGCGCTCAAGGAGCCAGCCTGTATCAAGGCGCTGTCCAACCCCGAGACCGACGGCAAGATCAACTATCTGGGCACCCCGGCAGACTTCGATTCCGATGACACCCGGCGTATCGAAGCCCTCGGCCTGGACGTACACATGACGCTGCCCGGCACCATGGCCGCTATGGTCGCGACCATGGAGGGCGCCATCGCCAAGAAGAAGCCGATCATCGGTTTCGGCTTCGTGCCCCACTGGCTGTACGGCTCAGACAAGGGCAGTTTCGTCGACTTCCCGGCCTACGAAGATGCCTGTCGCAGCGATCCGGCCTGGGGCCCGAACCCCAATGCCGTCGGCGACTGCGCGCTGCCGGACGGCGACATCATCAAGCTGGTCAACGACGATTTCGCCAAACGTGCGCCGGGCGCGGTGCGCATCCTGAAGAGCTTCGTGCTCACCAACGACGATGTGGCGTGGGGCATTCTGCGTCAGGAAAAAGATGGCCTGACCGCTGAAGCCGCCGCCAAAGAATGGATGGAGAAAAACGAGAAAACCTGGTCGTCCTGGTTATGAGCACGATGGCCAGCACCGCCGCAACCTTGCCGGTTTCCGGCCTCAAGCGGCTGCCCAGCAGCCGCCTCTGGCTCGCGCTTGGCATCGCCGTGCTCATCATCGCCATCCTCGGTCAGCAGTGGCTCCCCAAGGAGCTTTATGCCTGGCCGAAGGACTGGATCATGCCGTGGCTGAAGGCCTCCAACGACGCGCTCAACCAGTTGCTGCGCCGTTCGGAAATTGCCGGCGAGCCGCTGCGGGTGTGGACGCGCATGGCCGGTGACGTACTCGCCCTGCCCATGCAGGGCCTGCAGAATTTGCTCGCCTCCGGGTGGTTCATCCCAGGGCGCAGCGCTGAAGAATCAGTCACCCTGCCGCCGCTGTCATGGCTCTCGGTGGTGCTGGCCGCCAGCTACCTCGGCTGGCTGGCCGGCGGTCGGCGCCTGGCGCTGCTGGCCTTCTCGACCTTCGCCTACTTCCTGGTCTTCAATCTGTGGGCCGAAGCCTCGCTGACGCTGGCGTCGGTAAGTTTCGCCATCGTGCTCGGTACCCTGCTCGGCCTGGCCTTCGGCGTCCTGCTGTTTCGCCACCCGCGCCTGGAGACGCTGCTCAACCCCGTTTTCGACGTGATGCAGACGATCCCGCCGTTCAGTTATCTGGTGCCGGTGTTGATCCTCTTCGGCTTCGGCCCGGTAGCCGCGCTGGTGGCGACGCTGATCTTCGCCCTGCCGCCGATGATTCGTGCGGTGGTGCTCGGCTTGCGCCGCCTACCAGAACACGCCTTCGAACTGGCCGGCATGACTGGCGCCTCGAAATGGCAGGCGATCTCCAAGATCCTCGTGCCCAGCACGCGCAACGACCTGCTGCTGGGCGTCAACCAGCTGGTCATGATGTCGCTGGCCATGGTCATTCTCGCCTCCATGATCGGCGCCGGCGGCCTGGGTGCCGAGGTGCTGCGCGCCATCCAGTCGCTACGCTTCGGCCGCGGGCTGGAAGCGGGCATCGCCATCAGCCTACTCGCCGTGCTGCTTTATGGTTACGGGCACGCGGTCGCGGTGCGGCGGCCCACCCACGCCACGCGGCCCAGGCCGCTGCGCCACCTGGCCATCCTCGCTGCACTGCTGATCATTCCCACCCTCGGCGGCAGCGTGTTCGAAATCCTGGTGAAATTTCCGGTCGAGCTGACCTTCTCTACTGCAGATTTCTGGGCGCGCATCATGGCCTGGCTGAACGCCAACTGGGGTGCCGGCTTCGAGAGCCTGCGTCTGTTCATGACGCTCGACATCATCCGCCCAATGCTGGAGATGCTGCGCGGCCTGGGCTGGGCGCCGATTGTCCTGTCGCTGCTGTGCTTCGGCTTCGCCCTGGGGCGGCCGATGCTGGGGCTGCTGTCCAGCGCCACACTGGTGCTGATTGCCGCAGTCGGTTATTGGGACAAGCTGCTGATCACCTTCAACCTGGTGATAATCGGCACCTTCTTCTCCCTGCTCGTCGGCGGCCCAGTCGGTATCTGGGCGGGCTCGTCGAAGCGGGTTCATGCCGTGTCGGAAGTCATCGTCACCACGCTGCAGACCCTGCCGTCGTTCGTTTATCTGGTGCCCATCGTCATGCTGCTCGGCCCAGGCGATGCCACCGCGGTGATCGCGATTGCGGCCTACTCCGTCGCCACCACCATTCGTTATACCGACCACGCCATGCGCAGCGTCGACCCCAGCACCGTCGAGGCCGCTGTGTCGTTCGGCGCAACGCCGTTGCAGAGCTTCTGGAAGATCCGCCTGCCGCTGGCCCGCGCGGGCCTGCTGCTGGGCCTGAACCAGACGATCCTGATGTGCGTGGGCATGGTGGTGATCACCGCGCTGGTCGGCAGCCAGGGCCTGGAGCTGGAAACCATCGACGCCATCGCCCGGGTCGAACCGGGCCGCGGTCTGCTGGCCGGGCTGGCCATCTCCGCGCTGGCGATCATCATCGACCGCTACATGGGTGCGATTGCCCAGAAGATGGGCGGCGCCACACCGCGCCGAGGTCGGCACTGAGCCAGGTACGCCGGGCGCTATCAGGCTGCTTAGCCAGATAGCGCCCGGTGCCGCTAGATCGATTGCGCCCGATCCCATCGCGTCAATCAGCCTTGCCAAGGCCTGGCTGATTTACCCTGACGGCCATTCAAGGTGTGGATGCGACAGCGCACAGGGATTTCTAACCTTTGCGCTGTTACGCTTTGCCGCCCGACGGGCACAACCGCGCCAAATCCATGCGCTTGCTGCTAAAGCCTCAAGGCTGATCGGGCTATGCACTCAATACACCTAAAGGGACTTTCATGATTCGAATCCAGCTTTGCCTCATTTCCTTGGCCTTGCTCGCCGGCTGCGCGAGCCAGTCATCAACTGCGCCTTATGCCTCAGCCAAGCCTGGTTGCCAGAGCGAGAATCGGCAGGTGAACGGGCAGTCGGTCAAAACCGATTTCTGCATTCGCAGCATCCCCTTCAAGCCTTCTCAGTATCTGGTGAAGGTCAATGGAGAGGACGCCTTCAAAGGCGATGATTTCAAACGCGTCGCCTTTCAGAACAAGCTTTCGGCAGGCATGGTCAGCGGCGGCTGCAATGAGCTTATCGAGTTGCAATCCAGCGCCTCGGAAGAAAACGTCGCGCTCGACAAGCTCTCTGCCGAGCTGATCCAAGGTTGTGCGATCAAAGCGGACGCCAAAGGCAATGCCAGCGCATTCGAGAAAACCGAAGCCTGCGACAAGGTCTTCTACAAAGGTTTGGCGTCTCTGCTCGGCAAGGTTATGCCAGTGGAAACCGCCAGGCAGTGCTCGGTAACGCTGAACGGTCAGCAGGTCTTCAGTGGCCGCTTCGTTTTCGACTGAGCACTTCAAAACCAAGAAAAAACCACGCCAGGCGTGGTTTTTTTATGCCGCCCGACTCAGGCAGTGGCTCTTTTCTGCAGCGGCGCGGTGGCGCGGTTGACCCGCGTCTTGGCGCCGAAGAAGGCCACGCTGAGAAAATGCAGCGGGCCGATACGCTCCAGCACCAGCTTGAACGCCACCGGCAGCAGCAGCCCCATCGCCATGCTGACGGTGAAGACCAGCAGGTCCTCCTGCACCTGCAGCTTATTCAGTACGATGCGCGCACCCGCCGTGCCGAAGACGTGGAACAGGTAAATCTCGAAGGAGAAGTACCCCAGCCAGGCCAGCGGCATGAAGTAGAAGCGCCGGGCGATCAGCAGGCTGATGGCGGCCAGGCCCAGCGCCGTTCCTACCAGAGCGAGGTTGGCGTCGTCGAGATCAAGCAGCGCGAACAGATAGGCCTGGTCGATCCCCACCAGGATCACCAACGCCATGGCCATGGTGATGACGCTGCTGCGGGTGATCAACTGCGCGCTGAAGCGATAGAGCCCCAGGCCCAGCAGGAAGAACGGCAACAGCTCCACCGCCCGGTCGAGGCTGAACAGGTTCGGGAAACTCTCCGACGCGAAGGACGCCGCCAGGGCCGCGGCGAACACCAGCCCATAGTTGCGCAACGTCAGCAGCAGGCCAGCCTTCTCCAGCAGCGAAATCACCACGAAGATGCAGAAGATCGCCTGCAGGAACCAGAAGTGCGCGTAGCTGAAGAAGTAGATGCTGAAAATATCGCCCAGCTGCGGCTTGTCGTTGGTGTTGGGCACGATCATCTGCATGACGAAGAACAGCGTCGAGACCGTCAGTAGCGGTATGCCGACGCGTTTGAACTTGCCCTGGTAGAAGCGCGACAGATCACAGTCGGCGTTCACCGGCCGCAGCGCGTAGACGTAGCCCGAGATAGCGGTGAACAGCGGCATACGAATATAAACGAGGGAATCGTAGAGGTAGCGCAACACCGAGTCGTCCGGCACTTTCATGCCCAGGTCGGACGAACTGCCGATGACATGGCCCGCTACCATCAGAAACAGCGCCAGTCCGCGAATCGTCTCTATTCGCAGATCCTTCTCGGGCGTGGTCTTGGTCATGCTGAGTCCTCTGTACTAGCTAAGCGAGACAGCGTTTCCCCGAAGATGGGAACGGATGTCGACGAATCGATCATCTGAGCGCATGGAGCTTCGACTAGTTCAGCGGTGAGGCACTAAAAGCGGGCGGTTCTCTAAACAGGCGACGATCAAGGTAACAACCGGGAAATGCCATAGTGCCATCACCATTCTTTGGTTAAAATCCGGCTCAATCAGGATTACCCGATGGTTGAGAAATGGACTTCACACCGATCATTGCCCAGGTCTGGGGCACGCTCTGCTGGTTTATCCCCGTTTTCATTCTGCTTGGCCTGCTCAAATCGCCATGGGCCAAAGGCCATATCGGCGAGCTACTGGTGCGTTTCGTCGCCCACCGGCAACTGGATGAACACACCTACCGCCGCCTGCACAACGTCACCCTGAACACCCCGGATGGCACCACGCAGATCGACCACGTGTTTCTGTCGATTTACGGCATCTTCGTGCTGGAAACCAAGAACATGGGCGGCTGGATCTTCGGCGGCGAGCGCCAGGCGCAGTGGACGCAACGCTTCAGGCGGCGCAGCTTCAAGTTCCAGAACCCATTGCGCCAGAACTACAAACACCTCAAGGCCCTGGAAGCAGCGCTTGGCATCGCGCCCGAGCACCTGCATTCGGTGATCAGCTTTATCGGCAGCAGCACCTTCAAGACCGAGATGCCAGCCAACGTCACCCAGGGCGGCGGCTTTGTTCGCTATATCCGCTCGTTCCAGCAGCCGGTATTCACCGAAGCGCAAATCGAAGCCATGCTGCAAACCCTGCAAAGCGGCCGCAGCGCTCCTACCCTCGCCACCCACCGCGAGCACGTGCAGAACCTCAAGCGACGCAGCGACCCCACCGCCGAACGCCAATGCCCGAAATGCGGCAACGCCCTGCTGATTCGCACCGTGAAATCCGGGGCGAAAGCCGGGCAGCAGTTTTGGGGATGCTCGGGGTTTCCGAAGTGCAGGATTGTGCAGGCGCTTTGAAGCATAGCGCCGTGGGCGCCCCGACAAATAAAGAACTCTCTTGGGAAACCACTCCATGGAACTGGAAGACGCACGCACCCTGCTGGCGAAAGCCGCCCACTACCGACAGCCCGATTACGAGCTGAGCATCTTCGCGCTTGGTGGCCGTGGCTATTTCGAAAACCCCACTACCGACTTGCTGGCCTTCTTCCTCGACCCTTCCCAGGTGCACGGTCAGGGAGACTGCTTTCTCCAGGCGCTGCTCAATTGCCTGCCTGATGTGGACGAACTGCAGGCCACCTTGCGTGCACCACCTCAGCGTGAGGTGAGTACACAGAACGGCAACCGTATCGACCTGCTGTTGCTCGGTGATGGCTGGGATCTGCTGCTCGAGAACAAGATCCTGCACAGCCAGATCAATCCGTTTTCCGACTACGAGGAATATGCCAACGGCCTGAAGGACGATAAACATCGCCGGCGGCTGTGCGTGATGCTCTCGCCATCGGGCAAGAGCGAAGCCAAGAACTGGATAGGCGTGAGCTATGCCAGGTTGATCGCCGCCATCCATGACGAAATGGCGCGCCAGCTGCAAACCCAACCTCTGAATAAATGGCGGGTGTTAGCCGAAGAGTTCGTGCTGCACCTGAAAAACATCGCCGTGGAGCGCCGCATGGACGCCAATACCCTGGATTTCGTCTTCACCCACCTGCCGCAGATCAGCGCCCTCAACAAGCTGCGCGACAAGGCCATCGATGAACTCGACAAGCGCATTCTCGAACGGCTGCAGGCCGAAGTCCCCGGCTACACGCCCTACACCCGGCGACATACCTGGGAGAACGGCCCGGCACTTCGCTACGCCTGCAACGACTGGGAAGGCTGGTCGGATGTGGTGCTTTACCTGAATTGCCGCCTGGAACAGGTGCGACCTTTTGTAAGGGTGTATCTGTGCGACGTCGACAAGGCGCTGATGGACGAAGGCCGCAAGCTGTTCACAAAGCCAACCAAGGCGCCCTGGACGGAGGGAAAAACCATTATTGGTTTTGAGTGGGGGCTTGGGGAGTTCGATGAGCAGAGGGTTATCGAGATGGTGGTGAGCAAGATGCGGGATTTAATGAGGTTTGAGAACCAGATAAGAGCCAGCCCAGAACAGGCAAAATAAATCTTCTCATCTTCGGTTTAACTCATTGCCCTAAGTCCGCCTCAAGTTGCTGCGGGTTAGGCTCTATATCAGCTAGACACTTCACAACAAGCCCACAGCGCTGAGCCTTTTTATAAAGGCCTTTGTCATGGGTCCAAATCTCATCTGCATTGTTTGCAAGTGCAATAGCGATGATCTGACGGTCAAACCGCAGCTTTGCCTTGATAGCATCGGGATCCAGAACCTTCAACTCATTGTCATCAACCATACGCGCACACTCGACAGCCGCGATTTGATCAAAGGCGACTATTTCAAAGCATGAAACACCGTTGACGATATCAAGATGTTGCTGATGGTGGGACCGTTCAACCCCCACCAGATACTCAGCCAAGACAGGGGTGGGGATAAGCACCGTACCGCCCCTCACATCGATTTGTTCGACTAGGGCCTCAGCCCTAGTCTCGGCCCTATCGACGTTCTTTCCAGTGGCGGGATCGACCAAGACGATGCCGTCTTTCGCATTTCTCAATGCTTGAACGAGCACATTGGTGTCTAGAACTATGCGCACCTCATCCCCTTAGGTTATGGATCGTTCCATGAGGATCATCCATTTCATTCCAGCTCATGCCACCAACGGCTTTAAGCTTACCTACGGCACTGCGCAGAGAAACTCTCTCAAGTTTCTCGTAGGATTGGATGATCATCTTGCGTAGCCTCCAACCTCCATTTGGCCGGCTTTCCCACTCTCCCTTGCCATGAACGCGAATGTGCTTGAAGAGCAACTTTCCTAACTCTTCAGCTAGCAAAGTATTGGCCTCGCAAAGCAGAGTTTCGCCATCTGCACCTTCAAGCCGAACAGGAACCGTATCGTCTTTCCCACCAACAATATAGAGGCGCCCTTGGACGCTACCTTGCTTAATAACGACCATTGCAGGCTCAGCAGCCTTGGCTTTTGGAAACTGCAAAATATTCGCATCTGGAGTTTGCAGGATACCGTCAACGCGGTCCTGCTCCATCAATGCAGATAGCTGCATGTAAGCTTTTCTTGCTCGCTTAGGCCCTATGCCCTGAGCGGCCTCACGCACGCGATTTAGTACATGAGGGTACTTGTCGTCTTCTATCCATGTATTCAGACAGACACAACCCTCAGTAACCGAGTCAAAATGTACGCTTTCGTGAGAGCCAAAAAGCTCAGCTAGCTCACGCAGATAGTCCGTAACGCGAGCCATAGAAAGCTTGCGTGGATCGGTTCCGTCGAGTTCGAGAGTGAGCGTCTTCATGTCGGCGAGTATAGGTCCGGCCATTTGATCTTGCTACGCCCTCAACCGCAGTACCGCACAAATGAGATACACCGCCTTAACAAGTGCGTGACCGAGGCCTACTCCAGCGAGATACCGCCCATCGCACCTATGGCTATCTGTCTGCCAAGCGGGGCCTCCTGCCCTGGCTAACACGAACAACAACCATCAAACCTTAAAGCGACGCACCAGCCCACTCAGGTCACCCGCCAGGCGCGACAGTTCCTGGCTGGCGGTCTGGGTTTGTTCGGCGCCGGCGGAGGTCTGGATCGACAGGTCGCGGATGCGCACCAGGTTGCGGTCCACTTCGCGGGCGACCTGGGCCTGTTCTTCGGCGGCGCTGGCGATCACCAGGTTGCGTTCGTCGATGCCGCTGACCGCCTGGGTGATGGTGCTCAGGGCCTGATTGGCAGCGCTGGCCTGCTCCTGGGTCTGGCGCGCCTGGTCGGCGCTGGTCATCAGGGCCGAGACGGTCTGGTTGGTGCCCTGCTGGATGCCGCCGATCATTTGTTCGATTTCCCGGGTCGACTCGCCGGTGCGATGGGCCAGCGAGCGCACTTCGTCGGCTACCACGGCGAAACCGCGCCCAGCTTCGCCAGCACGCGCGGCCTCGATGGCAGCGTTGAGGGCCAGCAGGTTGGTCTGCTCGGCCACAGCGCGGATCACGTCCAGCACCTTGCTGATGTTCTGGGTCTGCTCGGCCAGATTACGAGCCTGATCCGAGGCGCTCAGCACGTTGCTGGTCAGGGAGCCGATGGCGCTCAGGGTATCGGTGAGCTGCACCTGGCCGAAACGCGCGGTTTCGGCGGCGGCTTTGGAATCGGCCGAGGTGGTTACGGCGTTGGACGCCACTTCTTCCACGGCGTGGCTCATCTCCGTCACGGCGGTGGCGGCCATCTCGATCTCGTTGTTCTGCTGCTGCAAACCCTGGGCGCTCTCGCTCATCACCGCACTCATCTCTTCGGTGGAGGCAGCCAGTTGCTCGGCGGACTTGCCAATGTGCTCCAGGGTGCTACGCAGGGTGGTCTGCATGGAGTGCATGGCCTGCAGCAGCTGGGCCGCTTCGTCCTTGCCGGAGAGGTCAAGCTGGCGGGTGAGGTCGCCCGAGGCGATGGTCTGGGCCGCGGCAACAGCACTGCCCAACGGCGCCGTCAGGCTGTGGGTCATACGCCAGGACAGCAGCAGGGTTAGCGCCACGGCGACAATGATGGCCAGCACGGTGACTTTCTGCGAGTTGGCGAACAGCGCCACTGCCACTTCGGTGTGATGGTTGGCCTCGTCGAGGTTGATGCTCTGCAACTTGCCCGAGGACGCATTCATGGCGATGCCCAGATCGTTCAGCCGTTTCGCCAGCAGGTCGCGCACATCATCCATGCGGTCCTGTTTGATCAGGGTGACCAGGGTCGCGTCATGCTGCAGGTACTCATGGAAGATATCGGTCAGTTTGCCGAAGTGCTCCTGCTCCTCGGGCGACACGATCATGGTTTTGTAGCGCGCCAGTTCGGCTTCGATCAGCACGCCGATGTCCTGGATCTTCACGTAGGTGGCATCGACCTTGGCGGGGTCGGCGGCCAGACGCAGGGTCTCCAGGCGCAGGCGTGCCAGCGCCAATGCCAGCTTGCTGCTCGACACGATAGCCGGAATCGAGTTCTGCTCGATCACTTCGCTCTCGCTGCGGATATTGCTCATCTGGTAAAGGCTGAACAGTCCCAGCATCACTACCAGAATGGCAATGGTGCCAAAACACAACAGACTCCGGCGGGCGATGGGCATGGATCGAAGGTTCATGGCGAATCTCATCCTTAAGAAGGTCGGGGGAGCGAGGCAGGAGCGGCGGCAAGGCGTGCCGCTGCTAGACAGCGGAACTTTGTTACAAGGCTTAACAGATTAGCAGCAGAACGTGGCTGAGGCGTACCTGAAAGTAGCTATCTAGAGCGGTCAAGCAGGAGTCTCCAAGGGCAATCTTTCAGTGCCAGGCTGCGGTTTGATCGGTGCATCAAGAGCATGCTCTGCACGTTCATATCGACTTACCTGCAAGAAACTTTATTTTGTCGCCAAAATTTGGACGCCCAAGCTATCCAGTGATCTTGGTCGATATGCCATCCGCATAAGCAACGTATTTAGCTTTCACCTTCGTCCTCGTCACCCGCCCTCAAAAAACGCCTGCCTGTGCGCGCTCGAATGCTTTCACTTTCGCGAAAGTCAGCTTGAGAAACCCGGAATTTACAGCCTTCCAGAGCGCCCCCAATACTGAGGTCGCCTGCGCAGGCATGGGCTCAGCCCGCGGTGCAAAGGCTTCCAGATAAGCGCATAACAACAAGAGGCGCCCTATGAACACGCCGAGCAATGCCGGACGTGAGCTGCCCAAGCTCGAAGTCCGCTCGATCGATTACGTGCCGCGTGAAGAACGCCATGGAAAGATCTGGCACCAGGGACCGTTCTGGTTCACCGGCAATTTCGTCTTCCTGACCATGATGGTCGGCTTCACGGGCCCGAGCATGGGACTCGGCATGCTGTGGAGCATCCTTGCGGTGGCGCTCGGCGCCTGCTTCGGCACCATTTTCATGGCGCTGCACGCCAACCAGGGCCCGAAGATGGGCTTGCCGCAGATGATCCAATCCCGCGCGCAGTTCGGCAGCCGCGGCGCCATCGTGCCGTTCGCCGCGACGGTGTTCGTGTACATCGGCTTTATCGTGTTCGGGGTGATTCTGGTCACCCAGGCGCTGCAACTCGTGCTGCCGGGCTCCAAGGCGTTCTGGTACCCGGCGCTGGTGGTGCTGTCGATCATCCTGGCGGTGGTGGGTTATGACCTGCTGCACTTCGTGCAGCGCTGGCTGACCTATGTGCTGATCGCCACCTTCGCCGTGGTTACGGTGATGGCCGTCACCGCCCTGCCCCAGGCCTCGACCGTGACGGTAGCCGCCACGCCGCACTGGGACACCACCGCGTTTCTGGTGCAGCTGTCTCTCGCCGCCGGCTACAACATCAGCTATTCGGTGTACGTGTCCGACTACTCGCGCTACCTGCCCGAGGATGCGCCGAGCGGCAAGCTGATCTTCTGGACGTACCTGGGCGCGGCCGGCTCGGCGGTGTGGCTGATGTCGCTGGGCGCGGTGCTGGCCACCTACCAGCCGGGCGCCGATGGCATCGTCGCGCTGGTAACCACCGGCAACTACTTCTTCGCAGGTTTTGGCGTGTTCGTGGTGCTGGTCGGCGCCGCCGCGCAGCTGTCGGTGACCGGGGTGAACTGCTACGGCGCGATGCTCACCGGCCTCAGCGCGGTGGACGGCTTCCGCCCGGTACGCCCGACCCTCGGCCTGCGCGTGGCCGGGCTGACGCTGGTGGGCGTGGCATCGATCATCGTTTCGCTTTCGCTGCCCGAGGCGTACATGACCAGCTTCAATGGCTTCGTGCTGCTGATGCTGTACTTCCTGATCCCGTGGACGGCGGTGAACCTGGTCGACTTCTATGCGGTGCGCAAGGGCCAGTATTCGATCAGCGAAATCTTCAACCCACAGGGCATCTATGGGCGCTGGGCCTGGCAGGGCATTGCGTCCTACGCCGCGGCGTTCCTCAGCATGATTCCGTTCTTTTCGCTGCCCTTCTATGTCGGCCCGGTCGCCGAGGCGCTGGGCGGTGCAGACGTGGCCTTCATCCCCGGCCTGCTGGTGGGTGGCGGCCTCTATTACCTGCTGACCCTGACCGGCAACGAGCGCCCAAGCGCTGCACCGAATCAGCTCTAACCACTTCCTTGTTTCTGCAAACCTACCTCTGAGGGCGGCCGGGCCGCCCTCGCTCACCCGCTTTTCAGGTGCATGCCCATGAACGAGAAAACCATCGCCCTTATCCAACAGCCACCAGCAGTGCTCGATACCGCGCAAACGCTGGAACGCGCCGTGGCGCATATCGCCGAGGCCGCGGCCCGTGGTGCACAGTTGATCGTGTTTCCGGAAACCTGGGTGAGTGGCTACCCAGCCTGGGTGTTCGGTATGGCCGGCTGGGACGACGCCCATGCCAAGCGCTGGTATCAGCGGCTGCTGGCCGACAGCCCGGTGCTCGGCGCCCAAGACGATATGCATGATGGCCTGGCACCGATACGCGCCGCCGCCCGCGAGCACCAGGTTAGCGTGGTGGTGGGCATCAACGAGCGGGCACGGGCGCAGAGTGGCTCGCTGTTCAACTCGCTGGTGACCATCGGCGCTGACGGCTGCCTGCTAAACGTGCACCGCAAGCTCACCCCGACGCACACCGAGCGCAACGTGTGGGCCAATGGTGACGCCGCCGGCCTGCGCGTGGTGGACACACCGGTCGGCCGCGTTGGTGGGCTGATCTGCTGGGAGCACTGGCACCCGCTAGCCCGCCAGGCGCTGCATGCCCAGGACGAGCAGATCCACGTCGCCGTCTGGCCGGACATGCCTGAGATGCACCATATCGCCGCCCGCTCCTACGCCTTCGAGGGGCGCTGCTTCGTGCTGTGTGCCGGGCAATACCTGACCACCGCTGATCTGCCCTCTGACCTGCTCGATGCCTATCGCCAGGGCGCCGGTGCTGAACAATCGGTCGATGGCGTGCTGTTCGCTGGTGGCTCCGGAGTGGTCGGCCCGGATGGCATGTGGCTGGCGCCGCCGCTGGTTGGCGAGGCTGGCATCGTGCTGGCGACCCTCGATCTGGATTGCGTCGATGCCCAGCGCCACGACCTTGATGTAGCCGGGCATTACCTTCGCCCGGATGTGTTCGAGCTGCACGTCGACCGCCGCCCGCGCACCGGCATCGCGCTGCGCGACAGCTGATTGCCCTCGCTGGTGCTGACGAACCCTCGCCAGCGCCATCTTATTTATCTCTTCGAATAACTCATCATGAACGACGTACTGCTTGCCACTGCCCTGCTGTCCCTCGCCCTTGGCGCCCTCTCCGGCTTCGCCGTGCTCACCTGCGTCGACTACCCGGAAAAGGCCCGCGCCTTGGGCGTGATCAATCCGATGCGCATTCGCCAGGCGCATATCGACTGGATCGTGATGGGCACCGTGATGGTCTCCACCGCCCTCGCCGTGCCAGACATGCCGGGCTGGATCTACGCGCTGGTGATGTTCGGCGGCGTGGTCAACCCGCTGACCTTCGTGCCCATGGCCTTCTCGAAGACCGTGGACACGACGCAGGCGTTTCGCCTGGTATCGCTGGTGTCGTTCACCTCATTGAGTATGGGGTTGGTGTTGGCGGCCGGGCATTTCATCAGCACCCATTTCTGAGCACAGCGGCTACCGGAGAGCTGCCATACTCGGCGGGCCTTTAACACAGCCCCAATGAGCGGACGACACCATGCTGGCCAACCTCTCGGATATCGACCTGAAAATGCTGCGCATCTTTTGTTCGATCGTCGAGGCGGGCGGCTTTACCGCCGCCCAGGTGCCGCTGAACACCAGCCTGCCGCGCCTGAGCGTGACGGTGCGGGATCTGGAGACGCGCCTGGGATACACCCTGTGCCGGCGCGGCAAGGGCGGCTTCCAGCTGACCGAGCAAGGCGCCCAGGTATACGCCGCCGCCCAGGAGCTGTATGCCGACATGGAGCGCTTCCGCCAGCGCCTGGTGCTGCTCAATACTCACCATCCGGAAACGCTGCGCGTAGGCAGCCTGGACAACCTGATCACCCTGGAGCCGGCGCCCCTGCCCTACGCTCTGGGCAAGCTGCGCGAAGCTATCCCGGACACTCGCCTGGTGCTACAGGTGCTCACTGCCGAAGGGCTGGAACAGGCGGTGATCAATGGCGACCTGGATCTCGCCATCGGCGTGTTCGATCACCAGCTCTCGGGGCTGCATTACCTGGAGTTGTTCGGCGAGGAACAGAACCTCTATTGCGGCCGGGGCCACCCGGTGTTCGAACGCGCTGACAGCACGCTTGGCGATGCCGATATCTTCACCGCCCATTACGTCGACCGCGGCCTGGTGGTGGAGAACCGCAAGCCGTTCACCTTTCCGTTCAACAGCGTATCCAGCGCCGCGTCGACCGAAGCCGTCGCCTCGCTGGTCGCCTCCGGCCACTTCATCGGCTATCTGCCTACCCACTATGCCGACGTACTGGTGGCGCGCGGCGTGCTGCGACCGATATGGCCAGCGCGCTTCGCCTACCACGCGACCTGCCACTGCATCACCCGCCAGGGCAGCGCCCGCAGCGCGTCCATGGAGATCTTCATCGACGCGCTGCTCGCCGCGGCGGCGCTCGCCTCATAGATCTGAACGCGCGTAACAAAACGTTGCGAATCACTCCCTAGACGATACAACATAACATTACTATATTGCCCGCCCGTTTTTCTTATCGGGCAGTGTGGCACTGGCTCCTGCTCGTCAATCGGACTTGCCAAGGATCTGCCAATGCCTCTCAGAACCCGCCCTCACCTTTCGCTGCTCGCTGGCGCCCTCGCCGCCTGGCTGACGCTGACAGCCGGCCATGTCGCCGCCGAAGATCGCGTGTTCGACGTGGTCGCGCCGTTCGAAATCGGTGGGCTGGATCCGGCGATTTCCGGGTTCATTTTCCAGCGTATGCAGATCACCGAAACCCTGCTCGAGGCCGATGCCAAGGGCCAGCCGCTGCCGGCACTGGCCGAGCGCTGGAGCGTGTCGGACGACGGCAGGCAGTGGACCCTGTCGATTCGCCAGGGCGTGAAGTTTCACGACGGCAGCAACCTTACCGCGGCCGTCGCCGCCCATGCCTTGGAGGCGGCGCGCAAGAAGCCCGGCATGCTGCGTGACGCGCCGATTACCGCGATCAGTGCCAATGGCAATGACGTGGTGATCGCCCTGAGCAAGCCCTTCAAACCGCTGGCGGCGCTGCTGGCGCACTCGTCCACCAACATTCTGGCCAGCGCGGCCTATGACGCCGATGACAACGTCAAGCAGATCATCGCCACCGGCCCCTATCACCTGACCCTGCTGGAGCCGCCGCAGCGCCTCGCCGCCGAGCGCTTCGACGGTTACTGGGGAACGAAACCGAGCATCGAGAAGGCCACCTACCTCGGCGCCGGGCGCGGCGAAACCCGCGCTCTGATGGCCGAGAGCGGTGGCGCCGAACTGGTGTTCCAGCTCGATCCGCCGAGCATCGCGCGCCTGCAACGCAACCCCAACGTGCAGGTGCTGATGGGCCCGGTGCCGCGCGTGCTGGTGCTGGCGGCCAATGCCGGCAACGGCGCCACGGCGCCGGTCGAGGTGCGCCGTGCCCTGAGCCTGGCGATCAACCGCGAAGGCATCACCGCTGCCGTGTTGCGCGCCCCGGGCACCGGCGCGACGCAGATGTTCGCAGGCAGCGTGCCGGCCTGGCACGACGCCAGCCTGCCAGCGCTGAAGTACGACCCGCAGGCGGCCCGTGACCTGCTCAAGACCCAAGGCTGGACGCCAGGCGCCGACGGCATTCTGGAAAAGGATGGTCAGCGCCTGCAGCTCAAGCTGCTCACCTACTCCGACCGCCCGGAACTACCGCTGACCGCCACCGCCCTGCAGGCGCAACTGCGCGAGGTCGGTGTGGACGTGGAGGTTGCGGTAGGCAACGCCAGCGCCATCCCCGCCGCCCATAACGACGGCACCCTGCAACTGGCCCTGTACGCGCGCAACTACGCCCTGGTGCCCGACCCGCTGCTGACCCTGATGGCTGACTTCGGCAACGGTGGCGCCGAGTGGGGCCCGCTGGGCTGGAACAACCCGCAGTTCGACCAGACCCTGACCGCGCTGCTGGCCAGCAATGACGCCGCCGAGCAACAGCAATTGCGCAACAAGCTGATGGCACTGGTGCAGCATGATCTGCCGTTGATTCCGATTGCCTGGTATCGCCAGTCCATCGCCGTATCCAAGCAGATCGAAGGCGCCGCCATCGACCCGTTCGAGCGCACCTTCGGCCTGAGCAGCATGCGGTGGCGCCCATGATCCGCTTGCTGGGCTTTCGCCTGCTGCAGGCGGTGACGGTCGCCGTGCTGATCGGCGCGCTGACCTTTCTGCTGATGAGCCTGCTGCCCGGTGATGCCGCCTACCGCATCGCCGCCGGGCGCTATGGCTACGACATGGTCAACAGCGCCGCCGCTGAAGCGGTGCGCGCCGAACTGGGCCTGGACCAACCGGTACTGTGGCGCTTCACCGCGTGGATCGGCGACTTGCTGACCCTCGATCTGGGCAACTCGCTGGTTACCGGCCGGCCGGTGATGGACATGGTCGCCCACGAACTGGGCAGCTCCGTGCGCCTGGCGGTCGGTGCCGTGCTGCTGTCCTTTCTGATTGGCCCGCCGATCGGAGTGATCGCCGGCTTGCGCCCGGGTGGCGTGCTGGATCGCGGCCTGCTGCTGCTCAGCACGGTCACTCGCGCCATCCCGCACTTCGTGCTCGGGGTGATTCTGGTGATGATCTTCTCGGTGTGGCTGATGGTGCTGCCGTCCGCCGGCCACGGCAGCTTCACCCACACCATCCTGCCGACGCTGACCCTGGCGCTGGGCCTGGCGGCAGTGTCTTCGCGGGTGGCGCGGGACGCCACCGTGGCCGTGGCGTCGTCCGCCTACTTCGCCTTCGGGCGCCTCAAGGGCCTCAGTGGCACCCAGGTATTCCTGCGCCACGGCCTGCGCAATATCGGCGTGCCGGTGGTGACCTATCTCGGCGTACAGCTGGTGTACCTGATCGAAGGCGTGGTGGTGGTCGAGACCCTGTTCGCCTGGCCGGGCATCGGCCATGGCCTGGTGCACGCCATCGTCCAGCGCGACGTGCCCATGGTGCAGGGCACCGCGTTGGCCATGGGGCTGATGTTCGTGCTGCTCAATACCGCCGTGGACCTGCTCAACCACCTGATCGACCCGCGCCGGAGAACCGCATGAGCCTCGAAATCGCCATCGCCGAGGCGGCGCCCGCACCGCGCGCGACCGTCCGTTACATCGGCCTCGCCCTGCTCGCGGCACTGGTCGCCTTCGCCGTTTGCGTACCACTGTTCTGGGGCGTGGACATCGCCAAGCAGGACTACAGCGCGATTCTCGCAGGCCAGAGCAGCGCCCATCCGCTGGGCACCGATCACCTGGGTCGCGACATGCTCGCGCGCCTGGCCGCTGCCGTGCGCCTGTCGCTGGGCCTGGCGCTGGTCAGCGTCGCCACCGCGGCCGCTCCCGGCGTGCTGCTGGGCATCCTGGCGGCCTGGAAAGGCGGCTGGGTCGACAAGGGGCTGGGCCTCTTGGCCGAGATGTTCCTGGCCCTGCCCGGCCTGCTGTTGGTACTGCTGATCGTGGCCATCTACCCCGGCTCGTTTCTCGCCCTGTATGGCGCTGTGGCGCTGGTGCTGTGGATCGAATATTTCCGCATGACCCGCGCCCTGGCGCGCACCGTGCTGGCCTCGCCGGCGGTGGCCGCCTCGCAGCTGCTCGGCTTCGGTCCGCTGTACATCATCCGCCGTCACCTGTTGCCGGAACTGGCTCCGCTGCTGATGACCATCGCCGCCTTTGGCGCGGCCGCGGCGATCATGGCAATCGCCGCCCTGGGTTTCGTCAGCGTTGGCGTCAAGCCGCCGACCGCCGAGCTGGGCCTGATGATCACCGAGCTGCTGCCGTACTTCGCCGAAGCACCAGCGGTGATCGCCCTGCCAATCACCGTGATCTTTCTCATCGTTCTGTCACTGCTGCTGATTGCTGGGGGGCGCAAGCCATGAAACCACTGCTGAGCACCCGCGCCCTGGAAATCCGTACCGCCAGCGCGCAACTGGTCGAGCCGCTGTCCATCGACCTGTGGCCAGGCAAGGTGCTGACCATCATCGGCGAAACCGGCTCGGGCAAGAGCCTGTTCGCCCAGGGCATCGTCGGCAACCTGCCACCGGGCCTCGCCGCCCACGGCGAGATCGAACTCGCCGGCGGCCTGCGCGAACCCGGCCAGGCCAACGGTCGCCGCGCCGCCTGGGGCCGCGAACTCGCCGTACTGCCCCAGGAACCCTGGCTGAGCCTGGATCCGACCATGCGTGCCCTTGACCAGGTCGCCGAAACCTACCGCTACGTGGTTGGCAAGGGCGCCCAGGCCTCCCGCCAGCAAAGCCGTAAGGACCTTGCGCAGTTGGGCATCGAACAGGCCGAGGCGAAGTTTCCCTTCCAGCTCTCCGGCGGCATGGCCCAACGCCTGGCCTTCGCCGCCACCCACGCCGGAGGCGCCAAGGTGATGATCGCCGACGAACCCACCAAGGGCCTCGACAGCGCGCGTATCGGCGAGGTGATCGGCCTGCTGCAGGCGGGCATCGCCGAGGGCGGCGCGCTGCTGATCATCACCCACGACATCGAGGTGGCGCGCCGGCTCGGTGGCGAGGTGATGATCATGCTCAAGGGCCGCGTCATCGAGAGCGGCAGCGCCGAGCAGGTCCTCGACGCACCGCGCCACGAATACACCCGCCGCCTGCTGAATGCCGATCCGGCGCGCTGGCCGCGCGAGATGCCCTCAACGCTGAGCGGCGAGCCGGTGGTGCAGGTGCGCGACCTGGCCGTGGAGCGTGGCGAACGGGTGCTGTTCGAGGGTTTGTCGTTCGACGCGCGCCCTGGCGAAGTGGTCGGCGTGACCGGCCCCTCGGGCTGTGGCAAGTCGACTCTGGGCGACGTCATTCTCGGCCTGATGCAGGCGCGCAGCGGCAGCGTGACCAAGCACCGCGAGGCGCCGCGCGTGGCCTTCCAGAAGCTCTACCAGGACCCGGTGGCGGCCTTCGCGCCAACGGTCACCCTGGGCCGCTGCCTGACCGATCTGGTCAAGCTGCATCGCCTCGATGCCAGCCGTATCGACGGGCTGCTGCACCGCCTGCGCCTCGACCGCGGCCTGCTCGACCGCCTGCCCGGCAACGTTTCCGGCGGCGAGCTGCAGCGCTTTTCCCTGCTGCGCGTGCTGCTGCTCGACCCGGTGTTCATCTTCGCCGACGAACCCAGCTCGCGCCTCGACCTGATCACCCAGCAGGAGATGATCGAACTGCTGGTGGAAACCGCCCGGGAACGCCGCACTGCGGTCTTGCTGGTCAGCCACGACGAGGCGCTGATAGAGGCGGTAGCGGATCAGCGTATTCGCCTGGGCAGCTGAATGGGTGCGGCGGATTCAGCGCTTCGCTGAACCGCCGTCCGCAGCCAGCATCTCGTCGATCCAGCGCACTTGGCGCTCCAGCTTTTCATCCGTCTGGCCCTGCTGAGCACGGGTCAGGCCGGCCAGGGTCTTTTGCTTGAGGCGCAGCAGACGCTGCCACTTGGCGAGAAAAGCAGGGCTGCGGTCTTGCAGCAACAGCGGGCCGAAGTACAGCTCCCGTTCGCTGTAGCACGTCGGCTCGCTGGGAGCGGCAACGATGATTTCGTAGAAGAAGCGATTCTCCTGCAGCAGCTCTTCATGGCGGATGCGGTAGCCGTTATCCATCAGCCACTGACGCAGCGGCTGCTCGCCGCCATTGGGTTGCAGGATCAATAGCTCGTTTCCGGCGAGCCGCGCCCTGTCCCGCGCGAGGATGTCGCGAATAGTCTCGCCGCCCATGCCGCAGAAGCTGATGGCGGTGATGCGGTCGCCAGGCTCGATGGCCGCCAGACCATCGGCCAGGCGTACGGCGATGCGATCACCCAGCTCGTGTTCGCGCACACTGCGCGCGACCGCGCGTAATGGTGTGAGCGCTACCTCGCCGGCCACCGCCGCGCTGATCACCCCGCGCTGCATCAGGGCGACGAGCAGGTAGCCGTGATCGGTGCCGATATCGGCAAGCCGGGCCCCGGTGGGCACCTGGGCGGCGACGCGTTCCAGGCGTGCCGATAATTGGCGTAGGTTCAACGGCAGCCTCGTGAGTAGAGCGCTGGCCAGGGCTTGGCAACGCGGCGGCGATTCTGTCGGGCAACAGCTGACGAGGCAACCCTGGTGACGCACCGACTTGTTTTTGGCGAACGGCGGCAAGCAGCAGGCAGGCCAGCCACCGAGGCTCCCATGCAAAGCTAATTGCCCTGACCATTCAGGCGCTGCTTTTGAGATATGTCTTATTAACCTGCTCCCCTTCGCTCCCTAGGCTTCACAGGTGATGCACTCACAGCGCTCATGGCCTTAGTCCAAAGGCCGACTGCAGCGCATCGTTGTATGACCGCCTGTTGAGGAAGGGGCATGACGTCCACTAGCAGATTCACCCATGAAGCAAAGAACAAGCTGCCGCGCCTGATAGGTCGGTGGTGTCTGGCGATTGTCGCGGTATTCATTTTCATCGAACTGCAGATGCTGACCATCACTCTGGTCGGCCCAGACAACTGGAATCCGCTTTGGATGCTGGCCGCACAAGGGCTGGCAGGCGCTGCATTGCTGCTATTGGCCATGCTCGAGTATCACGGCAGGGGCGGCATCCGGGCCTTGATGGGAAACAACACCCGCAAAGCCCTGCATATGGCACTGCCTTTGGTGGCAGCAGTGTTCATTGTGACGACGCTCGTAGACGCCGTAATGGGTGGCCAAGCGCAACCTTTCATCGCACCGATGCTTTCCAGCCTGTCCGTGGGCCAAAAGGTCGTGTTCTTCGCGATGCTGCTCACTATTCCTGCGCTGAGTGACGAGCTTCTCTATCGTCACTTTCTGATTCGTCTTTTTCCAATGAACAGCCGCTCTTGGCAATGGGTCGCCGTCATGGTGACGACCGTCGTGTTCGTGATAGCCAATGGCGATTACCACAGCCGGTCGTCGTTCGTGCTGATGGCCTGCCTGGGGGCGATTCTAGGTGTGGTGCGAATCTGCAGCGGAGGGCTGGCAGCCCCTATTTTGCTGCATGGCCTCGCCATGGCAGCAGGTTTGGCCTCAAGTCTTTTTCTTTCAACGCTCGACTGATCAACCTGGTGCGAGAAAGGCTGGCTATTGATCGAGAATTTTGAATCCATGAGGTAACGTTCGACGACAATCACTCATACAAAGCCATTGGGCCTTACCTAAAACGCGCGCATAAACCTGTACCAGCGAAAGCCAGCCGTTCATGACAGCTCGTCGCTCGGCGCACGGCTGCGCTTCAGATAATTACAGAACACGCAGATACTCCTCGGACACCGTCTTCCCTTGGAGCATCCACGTGAGCTGGAAACTGTCCGCGCGCGTCTTCGTTTTGTTTTCCGGCCTCTGTTCGGCGTGCTTCGCGGCGCCCCCCATGAACCAGGGTGTCATTCACTTCAGTGGCAGTGTCGTGGAGCCTGCCTGTTCGTTCTCATCGGCGGCGGACACGTTGCGTCTGGATGCCTGCTCGTCCAAATCGCACCCTGCCAAGGTCGCCGTAAAACCGTTGCCTCAATCACTTGAAGCAGGCTCCGCGACCGACGCACAGATGCAGGCCAAACTCATATCCGACACGTCTCGCGGTCACCTTCACGACCAGCGGTATGTGCTGGTTACCGCCACGGGCAAACCCGTGAAAACAGGCCACTACCTGGTGACGCTGACCGAGCTGTAAGCGCCGCCTGGAGCAGCTCCATCCGCCTGGATACCAAGGAGCTGCTCATGCGAGCTACACCGGCATAGTCGCTCGCCCTCTGGCGGGGACACTGATTCAGATACGTCCTATTCAGTCGTCCTTCCCACATTCTTACCCTTGTAAGAATGAAGCTCACACATTTTCTCCCGCCCAGCGATTCGGACTTCTCGACGCCCCATACCGCTCGCCGGCTACTGCGCCTGTTTGCCCTGGCACTGGTGCTGGGCGTCTACGTGGGTGCTTACAGCTACCAGCGCTCAGCGTTCAATGAAGAGGTCTCACTGCGCCGCAGCTTCATGAACGAGGCAATCTCTGACGCCCAGACCTTCTTCGTCAGCAGACAGACGCTTCTGAAGAGCCTGGGCCTTTCGACGGTTCGGCACCTGACGCCGCCCGAGGGCGAACTCAACAGCGCCCCCAGCGAAGAAGTGCATATCAGCCTCGGCGAACCAGGCAACCTGTGGAGCCTCTGGTTAACCAGGCGCATGCTCGATTACCTGCGGGCCAATCAGGTCAATCTGGTGTATGTCCCACAGCGACAAACACCTGAGTTGGTGCGGCTCTTCACCACCTCCGAAGCACCCAGCACGGTACCCACCGACGTACTGCAACGATTGCTTGCAGTGGACAGTGGCAAGATCTCGGCCGCCGACGAACTGTGGCTCACCGAACAAAGCCGTCTGGACTCGCCGCTGTACATCTTCACCCGACTGGATGAACGCAGCCCGACTTCAGGCTGGCTGGGCCTGGAGGTCGATGGCCCCGATCTACTCAGTGCCCTGCAGCACGAAAAGGCAGGCGACTTCATGCTGCTGGACGGTGCGGGCAAGCTGATTCTGAGCAGCGCGCCCTATCATCCCAAGGCGCTAAGCCTGTTGAATAGCCAGCGTGCCACGGCAAGCTTCGGCTGGGAGGGCAGCGGCTGGTTGCCCGACCGCCTGGCCATCCGCAAGCACCTGAGCTATTCGCACTGGCAAATCGTCTACAGCCTGGAATTTCGCTCGCTACTGCCGAGCCTGGCCGCACCTTTCGCCTTATGCCTTGTTCTGTGCATCTTCATCAGCGCATTGATGCTTTGGCTGGTCCGGCACATCGACCAGCGGCTGATCGAGCCTGCCGCCCACCGTATCGAAGCACTGGTGGAAAGCGAGGCGTTCAGCAGTGCGGTTATCCGTATCGCCCCTGTGGCGCTGTGCGTACTGCGTCGCAGCGACGGTGCCGTAGTTCTGGAAAACCCCTTATCGCAACAGTGGCTTGGCGACGGTGGAGAGCGCGAACAGCTGTGTCACGGCTGGATTCGCCGCGCCTTCGACGAGGCCGAGCACAGCAGCACCGATGAACTGCAGATGGCCGACGGGCGCCACCTGTACCTGAGCTTCGCACCTACCCGCTACCAGCGTGAGGACGTTCTGATCTGCGCGTTCAGCGACATCACTGAACGCAAGCTGGTGGAGTTGGCGCTGCAGCGCGCACGGGCCCTGGCCGATGCGGCCAACGAGGCGAAGACACTGTTTCTGGCAACCATGAGCCATGAAATCCGCACGCCCCTGTATGGCGTGCTAGGCACCCTGGAACTGCTCGGCCGCACCCAGCTCGACACGCAGCAACGGGGTTATCTGAACGCCATCGAAGGCTCTTCGGCGACGCTGCTGCAGCTGATCTGCGACGTACTGGATGTCTCCAAGATCGAGGCGGGGCAACTGGCCCTGGAGTTGAGCGTGTTCTCGCCACTCGAACTCGCCCAAGAGGTGATCCAGAGCTATACCGGTGCGGCGCAAGGCAAGGAATTGCAGTTGTTCGCCTGTATAGACCCCCGGCTGCCGGACCTGGTACGCGGTGATGTCACGCGGATTCGCCAGATTCTCAACAACCTGCTCAACAATGCACTCAAGTTCACCGACAGCGGACGCATCGTATTGCGTCTGACAGAGCAAAGCCGGGAAGGCGAACGCTGCATGCTGCAGTGGCAGGTTGTCGATACCGGCAAGGGTATTCGCGCACAAGACCAACCGTTTCTCTTCGATCCTTTCTACCAGAGCAATGGAACCACCAACGTAGTAGCCGGGACCGGACTGGGTCTGTCGATCTGCAAACGCCTGGTGGATCTGATGAATGGCACCCTGTGCGTGTTCAGCGAGCCCGGGCTGGGTAGCAGCTTCACCTTCGCGCTGCCGCTGGAGCAAGTGAGTAGACCAGACGCGGGCGCCTGGGCGATGGCGCTGCTCGACGAGCCCGTTTACGTGTGGTCGACGGTGCAGGAGCTGGCCGATAACGTCGCTGGCTGGCTACGCCGCTGGGGTGCGCGGGCGCAATCGCGTATCCCCAGCCTGTCCATCGCAGATGGCACCGCCGTATTGGTAGAGCTGCATCCCGCGCCCACCAGTTCGTCACCCTTGTCTGCATGGCCGGGTCCGCGGGTGATTGCTGTCGTCGATGGACACGGCACCCCTAACGCAGCGCCGACCAGTTGGCAGATTGGCCTGAACGACCTACGAGCACTGAACAGGGCGGTGAGCAAAGCGCAGGGTCGACAGGAGCTGCACAGTCCAGCGCCCCTCCAAGCGCCTTTCGAGCCAAAGCTGCAGCTGCACGTCCTGGTTGCAGAGGACAACCTGATCAACCAATTGATCCTGCGCGACCAACTGGAGGAGCTGGGATGCACAGTGGCGCTGTCACGTGACGGTGTCGACGCGTTGTCACTTTGGCACGCAGGCGATTTCGACATCATTCTCACCGACGTCAACATGCCGCGCATGAATGGTTATGAACTCACCAAGCAGCTGCGCGAACTGGGCTGTACGCAGCCAATCGTGGGCGCCACAGCCAACGCCATGTTGGACGAGGCTGATCGCTGCCTGAATGCCGGCATGGACGACTTGCTGGTCAAACCGTTTACCTTGCGGGCGCTTTATCAGTGCCTGCAGGCCTATCAGAGAGGCGTGCTTTGAATGTCTATCGCGTGCTCATTGTGGAAGACCATCCCTTTCAGCACCACTATCTGGCCAATGTCTTCCAAGCCGCAGGCGGCTTCGAAGTCGACTTTGTCTGGGACGGTACCAGCGCCATGGAACGCCTATCCCAGGGGCGCTACGACCTGCTGCTGAGCGATCTGATGATGCCGCAGATGGACGGCGTGCAATTGATACAGCGCCTGGCCCAACTGCCAGCACCGCCCGCTCTGGCGCTCATGACCGCCGCATCGCGCCGCATGCTCGTAGGCTCGGGTCAGGTGGCCAAGAACCTTGGGCTGCGCGTGGCCGGGCTGATCTCCAAGCCGGTGGGCGTCGCCGATATCCGATCCCTGCACCAGGGCCTGGAACAGCTGGCTCAGCAGGCACGATCAACAAGCGACCAACCACGGGGTTGCCGCTCAAGAAACACACTGCTCCGCGCCTTGAACAACGGCGAAATCCAGGCCTGGTTTCAACCCAAGAAATCCCTGCACGATGGCCGCATCGTTGCTGCCGAAGCGCTGGTGAGGTGGATTCATCCGGATGAAGGCATGCTCATGCCAAGTGCATTTCTCGACGAGATCGAAAGCAACGGGCTTGAAGATCACCTGTTGACGGGCATGCTGGACCAGACGCTGGCAGCGCAAGCGCGCTGGCAACAGATGGGTTATCAGTTGCCCGTTTCGATCAATCTGCCTACGCACTTGCTCGACCAGGATGATCTGGTCGACCGCTTGCTGACGCAAGTAAGGACATACCAGGCAGAGCCGAGGCAGATAACCTTCGAGCTCACTGAAAACTCCATGACCCAGCTTTCCAGCAGCTACTACGCAGGTGCCTGCCGTTTGCGCCTGATGGGCTTCGGGCTGGCTCAGGACGACTTCGGCAAGGGCTACAGCTCTTACTTCAACCTGGTATCCACTCCATTCACCGAACTCAAGATAGACCGTTCCCTGGTTCACGGCTGTGCAACCAATCAAAGTCTGGCCTCAGCCCTGCTCAGCATCGCTGACCTGGGCCGCCAGCTAGGTTTGACCACCGTTGCAGAAGGGGCTGAGAGCCAGGAAGAGCTGGCAGTCTTGAGGCGCATTAATTGCGACCAGGTCCAGGGCTTCATCATTTCTCATGCTGTATCGCGGGATGACTTTACTCGACTATTGATAGAAGATGGCTCATTGCCACCAACCCAATAACCATCAGCTCAACGGTTAAAGCCCCAGGCAGGGCGAACCGATAAAGCTAGGAGTAAAGAGATCTGTGCGCTCTGGCTCCCGCCCCTCTCAAGTCGAGCGATATTCAACATGAAACATGCAAGCCTGCGCCTGGACAAGCTGGCGCAAAGCTCCCAGCGCCTGAACAAGGCACTGCTGTTGCTGACCGGTCTCGCACTGGTGCTGTGCAGCACATGCTATTGGGCGATTTCGCGGCTGCTGGAGGCCGAGCAGCAGCGCGTGGAGTTCCATTTCGCCCGGGTGATCGAGATCGTCCACGAACACGAGAGTTTTCTACGTAACGTTGCCACCGGTTATCGGCAGAGCGACATGCCGGCACTCAAGTCGGTTCAGTCGGTAACGGTCATTGAATCGCAGCCCTCTCAAGGCCAGGATTTGCTCAAGGCCAAGGGTTTCGAGCTATCGATGCCGTTCAGCCTGTCCCATGCGAAAACCTTCCGCCAGGAGGATATCGGGCGGGCATTGGCGTTTGGCGTGCAACTGACCGACTACTATGGTGGGTTCTGGGCAGCATCCTTCTATGCATCGCCGCAACTGTTCGTCATGGCGCCCAATGGGCAGGCCAGCCTGGCGATACCCGCCGTCAACGACCAGCGCCAGCACTTGCCCTTGCTGCCGGAACAATACGCGACCGTGGTCGACCGCCTACGCCAGCTGACACGTAGCATGCCCAACCTCAATGATCGGCAGGTGCGCTGGAGCCGGGCACCGCTGCGTCTCTATCAGGATCACCGCAGCATCGTCGCGATGATCACCGTGGATGCCGCCAAGGCACTCCTGGCCAACACCACTCCCGACGACCTGCTGACCCTCGCCGTCGTCGTGGATACCGCCCAGGTCGACGAATTCGAGCGCGTGCTGCGCCTGTCGGTCTACAACCAGTTCACGCTGATTGCCCCCGACGGCACCATCGTGCTCGGTGATCTGGGGACCGACGACATGGCACCTATGGGCCTGAGCTTTACCAGCCAGGGCCTCAGATTCAAGATGGCCTCGACCAACGGCGAGCGCTGGACCGGCCTGTATGCGATCAGCTACCAGGATTTCCTACGCTACGCCAAATGGCCGTTGCTGGGTCTGATCCTGACCTTCATCGCCGCCGTACTCGTCGGCATTTTGATCAACCGCTGGTACAAGGCCAGTATCGTCATCCCGGCTCAACGCGCCCAGGATCGTCTGTTCGAGAGCGAAGCCTTCAACCGCATCATGCTGCACAACGCCCCGGTGGGCCTGTACGTGATACGGCGCAGCGACGGGCAACTGCTGCTGGAAAACCAGCGTGCCGCACAGCTGGGCGCTACCGACTCATTGCTGCAGGTACTGGAGGCCAACCACGGCGAGCAGGCACCGGGAGAGATGTGCCTGCAGGTCGGCGAGCACTACCTGCAGGTCGTGGTAGTCGCCGCACGCTACGAGGGCCAGGACGTGTATCTCTGCGGTTGCAATGACATCACCCGTCATGTGGATGAGACGCTGCATCTCAACAAGGCCCGTCGCCAGGCCACGGCCGCCAACGAAGCCAAGACGGTGTTCCTGGCGACAATGAGCCACGAGATCCGTACGCCGCTGTATGGCGTGCTCGGCAACCTGGAACTGCTTGGCCTCACCGACATGAGTGAACGCCAGCGCCAGTACCTGGAAATCATTCAGGGTTCGTCCACCGTACTGTTCCAGCTGATCAGCAACGTGCTCGACGTGACGAAGATCGAGTCCGGGCAAATGGCCCTGGAAATGGCGCCGTTCGACCCCGTCCAACTGGTCGAGGAAGCGGTTCTCGGCTTTACCGCCACGGCACGCAACAAGGGCCTGCAGATCGATACGGAAATCGATCCACAGGTGCCACGCCAGATCGAAGGCGACGCGGGACGAATCAGGCAGATCCTGCACAACCTGCTGGGCAACGCCATCAAGTTCACCGACTCTGGTCGGGTACGCCTGCGCCTGATCGCTCTGGAGTTGAATGATGACAGCGTGTCCCTGCAGTGGCAGGTCACCGATACTGGGGTCGGCATTGCGGAAAAGGCACTGGAACAGCTATTCAAGCCCTTCTACCAGGTCGCTGCGGGTCAGGACGGCAATGGCGCAGGGCTTGGCCTGTCGATCTGCTCGCGCCTGAGTGAACTGATGGGCGGCAGTATGCGGGTGGTCAGCGAACCGGGCCTGGGCAGCAGCTTCTCGCTGCTCATTACCTTGCCGGTGCTACACGGCCCGGCAGCGCAAGCAGATCAGACACCGATGCTACCAGGCATGGATGCGCCCTGTCTGAACGTGCAAGTACTGGTGGTCGAAGACAACCCGGTCAGCCAGGCCGTGCTGCGTGAGCAACTCGAAGCCCTGGGTGCAAGGCCTACCGTAGCCCGCGACGGACAACAGGCGCTGCAGATATGGAACACGCAGCCGTTCGATCTGGTGATCACCGACATCAACATGCCGCGTCTCAATGGCTATGATCTGGCACGCGCCCTGCGCGAGCAGGGCGTGCAGGTGCCGATCATCGGCGTCACCGCCAATGCCCTGCGCGAAGAGGGCCGGCGCTGCCTGGCCGTAGGCATGAACGCATGGGTGGTCAAACCACTGAGCATGAGTCTGCTGCGCCAGACGCTGTTGTCGCACTGCAAGCGGGCCAGCGGCCTTTCACTGCCGACCCCGGAGCGGGAAAAGGACCGCGACGGTTGGATAGAGCTGTCCGCAGACATGCGCAAATTGATGGCCGACACCCTGCTGACTGACGTCCAGCAGATCGAGGAAGGCCTGCAACGCAGTGACGGACTTCAGGTTCGCCAGCGCCTGCACAGCCTCAGCGGTGCCCTGGCGAGCGTGCACGCCGAGGCGTTGTACGTTGCCTGCCAAAGATGGGAAAACGCGCTGCATCAAGGCCCGCTCGATGCACAGGCGAGCCAGCAGATCCGTTTGCTCTGCGACCGACTGACGGCCGTGGCCCAATGCCTGCAGAGCGAACCGTCTTGATCATCAACTTCGTAGACAAGAGAGCGCAAAATGCCTGAACTGAAGGTGGTCATCGCCGACGATCATCCCATCGTGCTGCTGGGCGTTCGCGAGATCGTCCAGCGCGATTCGCGCTACCGCCTGGTGGGCGAAGCGATCAACTCCAGTGAGCTGGTCGAGCAACTGCGCCAACATCGACCGCAGTTGCTGATCACCGACTTCAACATGCCGGGCGACTCGACCTATGGCGATGGTTTGAAACTCATCGAGTACTTACTGCGCCACTTTCCCGAGACCCAGGTGCTGGTACTGACCATGATTTCCAACAACCTGATTCTCACGCGCCTGCAGGAGCTCGGCGTAGCGGGAGTGATTCAGAAAAATCATCTGCACGACGAAATAGAGAAGGCACTGAGTGCCCTCAGCGCGCAGCGCCATTACAAAAGCGTTGGTGCCGAGAGCCACTCGGTGATCGCCAACCCCCATCATGTGGAAGAGCGCTTTGAGCAGCTGTCGCCCAGGGAGCTGGAGGTGTTGCGCCTGTTCGTCACCGGTATGAGCGTCAGCGACATCGCCCGGCAACTCTGCCGCAGCAACAAGACCGTCAGCGCGCAGAAAATATCGGCCATGCGCAAGCTGGAAGCGGACAGTGACCAGGCGCTGCTGACCTACTGCATCGAGGCCAGGCAGTTCCAGTGATCAGAGGTAGAGAATCTGCATCAACAGGGTCGCGCTGAAGGCACCGGCCTCTGGCAGTTCGCCCAATGACACCGGCCTGACACGCAGGGTCAACTGCAATGGGTCGTTGCCCACTGTCCAGCTACTGGTTTGCCCCAGGCTGAGGCCGGGTTTGCCATCGACACCCATCAGGCGCAGCCCGAGGTTTTCGCGGCTGGTGCGCAAGGTCTGCGTGTCGATGCTGCCCAATCCGGCTGACAGCACCAGACTCACCCGGCTGTCGGGACGGCAGTCGAAGGTCAGCGGAACCTCGGTGACGCGAGCATCGCCATCGAGCAACTGGCGTACGTTGACCTCTTCAAGTTTCACGTTCATCGAGGTCGCGAAGCCAGGGCGACAGGGTGGCGTGACCAGCTTGCCGTTGACCTGAACCTGGGTGGTATCCGCGGCTTGCGCCAACACGCTGCCCGATACCGCCAGTAGCATCCAGAACAACGCTCTCATAGGTAAGTGATCGTCATGACCATGGCCGAACTGAATTGCCCAGGCGACAAATCACCGCGTTTGACCAGTTGCGCCTTGAGGCTGAGGTTCACGGTCCCGCTGAGGTTGCTATAGGTCTTGGTCGTGCCTTGCAGATTGGCTGCGGAGTTGTCGGCCCACAGCAAGGACACCCCCAGGTTATCGACAGTGGTCTTGGCAACCGTGGAGGTATAGGTGCCATTGGTGGAGCTGAAGCCGACCTTCAGCGACGAGCCGGCTGGGCAATTCAGGGTCACAGGCAGGTTTTTCGTCCCGGTCTCGGAAACCTGATCTGTGCGCACGTCTCCGAATTCGGCCTTTAAGGTTGTCGACGAACTCAGTGTGCAAGGTGGTCGTTTCAGGGTGCCACTTACGGTGATATTGACCATGTCTGCAGCGTTCACAGCACTACAGAAGAAACAAAGCGCAAGCCAGAGTACTTTCATGGAAGCCTCAAAGGTAGTTGATGACCAGCGTGTACTGGCTCTGAAATGCACCAGCTGGCGACTGCGAAGATGCCAGTTGGGGCTTGAAGGTCAGGTTCAACGCGTTATTGCCCGCCAAGAGCTGCATGTTACGAGCGGTACTCAACTCCACCGGGCGGGAGGTATCACTCCACAACGCCTGCATGTTCAGACCTGACAGGGTGGTTTGCGAAATACCGTTGCTGGCGTTGACCACACCTTGGCTCGGTACCAGATAAACGCCCGCCAACTTGCTTACCGGGCAATTGACGACAATGCTGGTCGACCGTGACTGCTTGCTCAGGTCAGCCCCACTGATGCTGCCGAAAGACAGCTCGACCGAGCTGGGTGACGACACCCTGCAGCTGGTGGGCGCGACCGTGATCTTGAAACTGACCTGGTGCACCCACTCCGCATAGGCCGGAAAACCGATCGCGGTATACCCAAGACGCAGCGTCATCTGGCGAACACCGGGCGACATGGGCGCCCGACCCACCACATAGTAGGTGTATGAAAACGCGGTACCAGGCGCCATGTAGGCGCAGCTTGGATTCAAACAATTGCCTCCATAGCTGCCCAACGGCAAAACCAGCGGATACATATTCGAAACAGGGTCATAGAGTTGCAGCTGTATGCCACTGCCTGAGGTCAGGTTCAGCTCGTGATTGATCCCGGCGCCGTATGGAAACACCCGAATCGCCTGGCAGTTGCCACGGAACGGGATCTTCACTTCAGCACCTGGCTCGAACGTGTAACCGTTGTAGGGAACACCAGAAACACTGCAACTGATGCTGCCATCAATCAAAGCATGGGCTTGGCCGGCGCACAGCCAACCCAAAACCAGCAGCACAATAGCTGGCAGCTTGCGCAATACGGCGCGTGGAATGGGGTTTGCTTTCATTTTCAGGCATCCTCGGCGTCGGCCGTACCCGGCGTGCGCTCGCATTGAAAGTTCATTTGGGTGATGCCGTCGGCAGCCTGCTCGTCGTCCAGATGCAACTCGCCGTTGCACCACGGCTGACCGCCAACGCTGACCTGCAGGTGCGCCTGCGGTGGTACGCCGGTCAGGAAAGCCCGGCCGTTGTCTGCCACCAAGGTGCTGCCCAGTGAATGGCCGTCGGCGGCGATCAATTCCGCGTTGGCCGCAAACGGCGCCATCCGGCCCTGGCTGTCGCGGATGTGAAACAGGATCCGCCGACCGCTTCGGGTCTCGAAATCCGCTACCACGAAGGCCCCACGATTGGGCGTGACCTCCTGCACCAGCTGCTGGATATCGACGTTCTGGGCAATGGTCTGGGTGTCCAGCGAAACCCGGTTCTTGCGGTACGGCATGGCCGAAGGCACTACGGCGTAGCCATTGCCATCGGTTCGCACGCCACGTTTGTTGGTGAGGCTCACGCCTGCCGCGCCCGGAGCTGCGACGATCACATTGCTCTCTCCCAGGGGCTGCCCCAGGATCAGATGGTTGTCATAGACCAGCACGGAGCCCTCGATGCCGAGGTCGATCTGCCGGCTATCTCCGGCCTGGCTGTAACCACCACGCAAGATCGCCTGAGGCGCGTCGTACTGGGCTGCGAACGCCCCACCGGCCGTGCGCTGCTCTGCGCTGCTGCGCTGGGACACGCTGGCACTGTAGGCCAGCAGGTCATCCTTCAAGGCATTGCCGCTGAGAGTCGCCATATGAGCGGTGCTACCACTGGTACTGCGGTTGGTGCTGGCCGAAAGGCGTCGATTGCCCGGGCCACCCAGTGGCATGCTGACGCTGAGCGTCAGATTGCGGTCCTGGCGCTGGCCCTGGGTCAGGCCGGCGCCCAGCGAATAGGAGATGTCGCCAACACTGAAGTTGTAACCCATCTGCATGCTCAGGTCGGCAGCCTCGCTAGCCCAGTAGGCCGTCTTGGAGAGGTTGAGGTACATCGCCCCCAAGCTGCCGAGTTGCTGGGAGATGTTCGCGTTGAAATTGCTTTTCATATGGCCGCTGCGATAGCGAGCCGCCGGCACCACCCAGTTGTCCGCAGCGCGGTAAGGCTGGGCAGCCTGGGCCTCGGCACGGCTGTTGATCGCCTCGCTGAAGGCGTAATAACCGCTGGTGGAATAGCGATAGCCCACCAAACTGAACGTGGTATTGGTCAGCGCCAGCGACTTGGAGTAGCGAAAGCGCAACGACTGACCACTGGCCGTCGACAGGTTCGCGCCCAGATCAGAAGTACGGGCGTGGGTCAGATCGACGGACACCGCACCGAAACCGGCAAAGTCATGGGCGATACCAAGCAGTCCAGCGCCATAGCCCTCACTGAGCAAACTGCCACCGAACAACGTGGTGCCATTCGCCAGGCCGCGGCGCAGGGTAGCCTGCACGAACGTCGGGGCACTCTGGTCGGCGCTGTTCGCCTGGCGGTATTGGCCAGCGTACAGGGAGTAGGTGTGCTGTCCTTCACGCAGCATGTACGGCACCGACGAGAAAGATTGGGTGTAGACCTGGAGCTGACCATCAGCCGCCTCCACAGTGACTTCGATATCACCGTTGCTGGCCGTTGGGTACAGATCAGTCAGGGCAAAAGGCCCCGAAGGTACCCACTGCTCGTGAATGACATAACCACGCTGACGAATGATCACCCGCGAGCGCCCATTGGCGATGCCACGGATCACTGGTGCGAAGCCTCGAGCATTGTCGGGCAGCATCTCCAGGTCAGAGCTTATTCCCAGGCCGCGATAAGGGATGGCATCGAAGAGATCGCCTTCGGTCGTGGCATCGCCAACGGTCGCAATCGCCATCATGTTGCCCATATCGCGCTGGGCATAGGTTTCCAGCGACTCCCAACGTCCCGGTGTGCCGCTGCCCTGGCGCCAGGTGGAAAAGTTTCGCAAACGCCAGTCGCCGGCATTCACGCCGCTGCGCAGACTGGCGAACTGATCCTGACGCCTTCCCGTTTCAGCCTGGACGGAGCTTCCGGACACTGAGTAATTGGTGAAGGCCACACGCTCGCCGCTGCTCCACTGGCGGCGCCGAACCTCGAAGGGAATATCGCCGAGGTAGGCCTGGGGCACCTCGATCGACAGGGTCTGCTGATTGAAGTCGTAGTCGTAGCTCACGCCGGCCAGGCCCTGATCGAATGCCAGACATCTCGGGTCGCTATCGGTGCGCTTGGCCAGCACCTGCTCGGCGACTCCCTGGCTGCGGAAGAAGTCGGCATCCAGGCAGGGAAACAGGCCTGTATCCGACTGGCTGGAGCGCTCTGTGACACGCACGAAGCGGATATCGCGCCGCTCGATAAAACGCTGGTTCATCGCAATATCCACACGATAAATACCCGGCAGTTGTCCCTCGCTCATCACGCCGATCTGCTGCTGGAGCTCAGCCGAACCTTGCCCGCCACCGATCTCCAGAAACGTCGGATCGAACTGAAAGCCCGCCTGCGCTGGCACCAGATGAAGGGCCAGTGCGGCTGCCAGCGGGCAGCCGACGGCCTTCACGGCGCGGCGGCGCATGAATGGGAGCGAAGCAGACATGGAAGTTCCTGGATGGCGGGTAAGGCGTATCAGTGCAGACGAACGATGGGGGCGGTGATATGGGTGCCGTAGTCGTCGATGTAACCGAGCGCGATCTCATCACCGGTTTTGGCCTTGACGGAGAACTCGCGGTGCTCACCAGGACGCAGCGCATCCACAGCGCCGTCGATGGCCTGGCCGTTGACTTTCAGTTCGCTGATCACCAGGTGGAAAGCCGAGGGATTGTCGACCGACAGCGTGCCTGCCTTCGCAGCCCAGTTCAGCCGGGTCACGCTTTCCTTGAGCGAGCCCTGCAGGCCTGCCGGCCGGTAGAACAGCTTGATGGTGGTCTTGAGCGCGATCTGCAGGACATTCTTGTCACGCTGATCGTCGCTCATGGCCGGAATCGCCTTGATATTCATCAGGTACAGGCTTTCGCGGTCCTGAGGCACATCGGCTCCGCCGGTGAACACCACGCGCAGGATGTTTTCCTTGTTGGCGTCGAGCCTGAATAACGGTGGCGTAACGATAAAGCTGTCGACGCTGGCTTCGCTGCCGTTGTAGCGACTCACCCAGGACTGCACCAGGAACGGCGAATCATCACCGCGATTGCTCACGGCGAGGTTGGCCTCTTTCGAGGCACCGTCGTAGACCAGGCGTGTGGCGCCGACCATCACGGCCGCATCGGCGCTGAACGATATCCACAGAGAGAGCAGCGGCAGAGACAGCAAGAATTTCAAACCCATGATCGATAACCTTTGGAATCCGTGGGGCGCGGTTAAACGCGCCCTACGGCGAGCAGAAAGAGGTATTAGCGGTAGGTCACGTCGAAGGTCGCCAGTGCGTTGACCTGACCGGTCCCGATGCCTGGAGTGGTGACGGCGGTGTCACCCGAACCGACCACCGTATCGGCGGCGGTACGCACGTAGGAGGCGGTGAAGTCAAAGGTGTTGCTCTGCTTGCGCAGGGCGTATTCGACCGGGGCATTGAGCGCCACCTTGCTACCGTTGCGCGCATCGTCGATCTGAATGGCAATACCCTTGACCTGGTTTTCACCGGTCAAGCCCAGAAGGGTCGGATCGCTGCTATCCGGCTGGCCACTGAAGGTGATGGATGCATTCTGCTTGGCATCGATGCTGCAGTTTTCCAGGCTCAGGGAGAAGTTCTTAGGCTTGGCCTTGGAGCCGACTGCCGTACCAAAATCAGCGATACGCACAGGGTCCAGCGTGACCGACTTGGTGATGTCGGAGGTGGCGATAGTGCAGGCGTTGTCGGTAACCGAGCCGGTGAAGACGATCTGACCGCTGTCGGCGAAAGAAGCGGTACTGGCCAGCAGGCAGGTCGCGCCACAGGCGAGGGTGAGTTTGCTCAGAGTGTTCAGCATTGCAATGCCCTTTTACGGTTGGATGGTTGACTGCCGACCTCATCGGTAAGCCAGACCATGGTGCATTGCCGTCGCTGAACGGCGTATCAGACGGATCTTAATTGTCGATTGCCCGCGCTCAGGCCTGGGCACCTGCGTGTTGCCGGGCGAGACTTTGACGCAACAGATAGCTGGAGGATCTAGGGCTGCAAGGCTTCCGAGCGAAGATCAGGCGGCGCAGCACTGCGGCGCGTCAACCACAGGCGGCTTACCAATCTGACTCTTGGCTAAGCATCGCCGAGTGCCGATACTTTTGTGGGACCTAGGGGCAGAACGCCGATTAGCAGAGGAAGCTCTGACAGCTCGGCCGCTGCAAGATGCAGCGATCGAGCTGAGAGCAGCGCACAGCCTTATCGATAAGAAATCGCTCAGGCGCAGTTGGCAGCCATCCGGCGGCTGGCCAGCGGACGAATCACGCTGAGCAGACCCACCAGGGCGATGGCGGCGCCGACCCACAGCGGCGCACGCAGGCCATAGCCGGCTTCGATGGCCGCGCCGCCGGCCCAGCTGCCGAACGCCAGCCCGGCGGTGATCACCGAGGTGTGCAGGGTGTTGACCAGGGCGCCAGGTTCGGCGGCCTTCATCACCCGCGCGACCATCGCCGGGTTGAGCGCCACGCCGGTCAGGCCGATGGCGATAAAGCAGGTGAGGTTCAGCCACAGGTTGTCGCCGGCCAGGGCAAAGATGCTCATCACCAGCACCATCATGGCCAGGCCCAGGCCCACTACGCCGATGGTGTGGCTGTCGGCGACGCGGCCGACCAGCATGTTGCCGATCAGGTTGGCCACGCCGTAGAGCGCCAGCATCGGTGCGACCTGGCCGGGCGCCAGGCCGACTTCCTGGATAAGGATCGGCGTGCAGTAGCTGAAGGCGGCGAAGGTCGCGCCGATGATCAGCCCACTGGTCAGGTAGGCGCCCCACAACGGGCGGGTGCGCAGGGATTTGATCTGCTCGCCGAGCCGAGCTTCGCCGCCGGCCTCGCCCTTGGGCAGGCGCATGGCGGCCAGCAGGGTACAGGTCAACGCCAGGCCCACCACCGCCCAGGAGCTGGCACGCCAGCCGTAGTGATGCTCGATCCAGGCGGTCATCGGCACGCCGGCCACCGGCGAGAGCATCAGCCCGGCGAGCACCACCGACACCGCACGGCCGCGTTCCTGGTTCGACACCATCGCCGCGCACAGGGTCATGCACAGGCCGATGCAGGCCGCGCTGGACACGCCCATGATGACGCGCGCTAAGGCCAGCAACGGGTAGCTGGTGGCCGCCGCAGCCAGCGCGCCGGCCAGCACGTACACCGCCAGCAAGCCGACCAGCGCCGGCTTGCTGCCGATGCCACGCGACAGCAGCAGCATGGTCACCGGCGGGCCGCCCAGGGCCATGCCCAGGGCGTAGAAGGCGATCAGGTTACCGACCTCACCCAGGCTCACCGAGAAGGCGTCGGCCAGGGCCGGCATCATGCCGGCGACCATGAATTCGGCAGTGACCAGCGAGAAGATCGTCGCACCCAGCAGGTAAATGGTGAACGGCAGTTTGGCACGAGCGGACATGGGCGACCTTGAGTCTGGAAAAACGGGTCGCCACCCTATGCACTTGGGCCTCAGGGGTCAAATAATCGCGATGCATAACACTCATGCCCAGCGGCAATGGGTCAAGTTAGACGCCTGCTCGCCATCTTGCGCAGTCATCCGGCGCCCCACCCGGGGTTATCCCATTTCGGCACAAGTTAATCTTATTAATCATTAAGCGGTTTTACGGAATGGAAATTGCCTTATTGTGGAGACACCGCATCGAACCGCAGTAGAGGTTTCGAAAATGCACAGTCGCATCGTTACCACGCCCGATTCACCGCCATCCGCCCGGCCCTCGGCGATCAGCTACCGGCGCTCCCACGATGTCGAGGAACACGCCCAGCTGTCCGGCTGGCAGCTGCGCTATGACCAGCTCAGCGCCGGGCGTTTCAGCGGCGAAGTGCTCGAGGTGCAGCTCGACGGCATGCAGCTGATCCGCGATCGCGCCAACCAGGCAATGCTCAAACAGGCGGCCACCTGGCCCGGCGCGATTGTTTTCGCCATGCCGATGCGCTGCGCCGACCCCCACGTGCATTGCGGTGGCCATTCGATTCACGCACCAAGCCTGCTGATCGGCCGTGGCGCCCAGCTGCCGGAACTGCGTGTGCATGGCGATCTGGATGCAGTGTGCATCGCCATCGACGAGCAATCGTTGCAGCGCACCCTGCACCAGCAGCAGCGCGAACTCGACCTGACGCGTCTGTCGCGCTGTTACCAACTGCTCGGCCAGGCCGACCAGCAGCAATTGATCAGCCTGTTCGGCAGCGTGCTCGACCAGCAGGCGCCCGGCGCCGCGCTACTCGACCACGGCACCATACGCGGCGCCATCCGCGATGCGGTGATCATGCATCTGCTGGAGCTGATCGACAGCGAAGACGACCACTCGCTGTCGCCCAGCGCGCGCCGGCGCATGGTCGACCGCGCCCGGGATTACGCCCTGGCTCATCCGGAGCGGCCGATCAACATTCTCGAGCTGTGCAACCAAATCGGCGCCAGCCGCCGCAAGCTGCAGTACTGCTTTCAGGAAGCGCTGGGCATCAACCCGATCGCCTACCTGCGTACCATCCGCCTGAACGCCGTGCACCGCCAGTTGCGCCACGCCAGCGAGGCCGATTCGGTACAGAGCATCGCCGCCAACTGGGGCTTCTGGCACCTGAGCCGCTTCGCCAGCGACTACCGCCAGCTGTTCGGCTGCAAGCCGTCGGAGACCTTGCGTCAGGCTCGCCAATACTGTGCTGAAAACGGATAACGGCAGGCGCTGAAGCCGCCCTAGGCTGACCTCCCACACAATAATAAAAGGGGTCAGCCATGACGGTTCGCCGTGCGTCACTCGTTCATCTCTCCGCCCTTCTCGGCGCCACCCTGCTGCTCGGCAGCCAGGCCCAGGCCACGGAAAACGGGGCACCCACCACGCCCGCCGGGCTCAACGACTTCGGTGCCGGCATGACGCCGCCGCCCACGCCGTTCGGCACCCTGGGCGTGCGCGCCGCCTACTACTCCACCAACCAGTTGAAGGATGGCGACGGCAGGAAGGTCAATAACGCCTTCTCGCTGGACGTGCTGTCGCTTGGCGTGGCCTACATCCGCATGACCGACCAGCAGCTGTTCGGCGCCCGCTACGGCTTCGCAATCGTCCAGCCGTTCTTCCAAATGGACGCCCGCCTCAAGGTCGATACCCCCTTCGGCCCCCTGCGCTTCGAGAAGGAAGTGTTCCGCCAAGCCGACACCCAGATCACCCCGTTGATCCTGCAGTGGGACGTTTCGCGCAACCTGTTCGTCAATACCAGCCTGCAGATTCAGGCGCCAACCGGCGATTACGACAAGGACCGGCTGATCTCCCCCGGCCTCAATCACTGGACCGTCTCGCCGGTGCTCAACGCCACCTGGATCAGCGACGGCGGCTTCGAGGTGTCGTCCAGCCAGCAGCTGGACATCAACAGCCGCAACCACGCCACCGACTACCGCAGCGGCACCGAGTACCGCCACGAGCTCGCCGTGGGCCAGCACGTCGGCCCCTGGACCGTCGGCCTGGGCGGTTACTACTACCAGCAGATCAGCGATGACGACGCGCCCAACCTGCAGACCGGCAACCGCGCCCGGGTCATTGCCGTCGGCCCGGCCGTGAGCTTCTTCAAACCCGGTCTGCCGCCAGTATGGCTGCATGCCTACAAGGAGTTCGGTGCCGAGAACCGCAGCGAAGGCTACAACGTCGCGCTGCGCGTCGCGTACAGCTTTTGAGGTGGCCGCCATGACGATCAAATCTTCCGTGTCATCCCAGGGCAGCGCACGCCAAGCCGTGACCCGCCGTGAAGGGCTGGTGCTGGTACTGGGCAGCAGCCTGACCATCATGGGCTCGGTGATGGTCGCGCCCATCCTGCCCAAGCTCGGCGCCGAATTCGGCCCACTGGAGCCGCGCGCCGATGTGCTAGTGCCGTTGGCCATCACCGGGCCGGCCCTGGCCATCGCGCTGTTCGCCCCGCTGGCCGGCTGGATCGCCGACCGCGTGGGTCGCAAGGCGCTGCTGGTCATCGCCACGCTGATGTACGCGCTGCTCGGCGTGCTGCCGGCACTGCTCGATGACCTCAGCCATATCGTCGGGGCGCGACTGCTGTTCGGCTGCGCCGAGGCGGCGATCATGACCTGCTGCGCCGCGTTGATCGCCGACTACTGGCAGGGCGAGGACCGCATGCGTCTGGTCAACCTGCAGGTGGTCGCCATCGGCCTGGTCGGCTCGCTGTGCTTCGTGATCGGCGGCGCGCTGGGCGAGCAGTCCTGGCGGCTGCCGTTCTACCTGTATCTGCTGCCGCTGCTGCTGATTCCCGCGATGCTGCGGGTGCTCTGGGAACCGCCGGTGCAGGTGGCGAGCAGCCTCGAGGCGGACGACACACCGGTGTCCATCCCGCGTCTGGTGGTCGGCTACCTGCTGATTCTCGGCGGCATGGTGCTGGCCGTGGTGGTGCCGGTGCAGTCGCCGCTGCTGCTGGCGGGCATGGGCATCACCTCCAGCACAATGATCGGCGCCTGCGCCGGCCTGGGCCTGCTGTCCAGCCTCGGCGGTTCGATAGCCTGGCCGCTGCTGCGCCGCGCCCTCGGCATTCCCGGTTGCAATGCCTTGCTGCTGGGGCTGATGGCCACCGGTCTGTGGCTGCTGATCCACGCTGGCAGCTATCAGGACATGCTGATCGCGGTGGTCGTCCATGGCCTTGGCGTCGGCCTCCTGGTGCCCAACGCCATGGCGCCGGTAATGAACGCCCTGAGCGCCACCACCCGCGGCCGCGGCCTGGGCGGCTTTACCGCCTGCCTGTACATCGGCCAGTTCGCCAGCCCGCTGGCGGTCGCCACGCTGACGGCACTGGGTTACGACCTGCGCGGCGCCATCGGCTGGCTGGCCACCGCGAGCCTGGCCTGCGCGGCCATCTGGCTGGTCGCCGCACTGGTCGGCCCACGTGCCGCGCCCGTCGTCTCCCATCCCTGAATTTCCCTTTGCCCCGCTGGCGTGCCAGCGGGCGTTACTCACTAGCCGAGGTTTGCCATGAGCGACATTCACACCCTGATGGATCACTACGACGCCACCGGCCTGGCCGGCCTGGTCGACAAGGGCGAGGTCAACCCCAGCGAGCTGCTCGAAGCGGGCATCGCGCGCCTGGAACAGGTCGAGCCGCAGCTCAACGCAGTGGCCGAAAAGCTCTACGACAGCGCCCGCCAGGCCAAGCTCGGCAACGGCCCGTTTCGCGGCGTGCCAACGTTGATCAAGGATCTGTTCGCACCGCTGGACGGCGCGCGCATGAGCAACGGCTCGCTGGCACTCGGCGAAGCACGCATGGGGCTGGACGACACCCTGGTCAGCCGCCTGCGCGAGGCTGGCTGCCAGTTCATCGGCACCACCACGGCACCGGAATTCGGTACCTCCTACACCACCGAGTCGACCCGCTTCGGCGCCACCCGCAACCCCTGGGACACCGCGCGCAGCGTTGGCGGCTCCAGCGGCGGCGCGGCGGCACTGGTCGCTGCCCGGGTGGTGCCCTTCGCCCATGGCAATGACGGCGGCGGCTCGTTGCGCGTGCCGGCCTCCTGCTGCGGCGTGTTCGGCCTCAAACCCAGCCGCGGGCGCATGCCCAGCGGCCCGCTGACCGGCGAAGGCTGGGCGGGCATGAGTACCGCCCACGCCATCACTCTGTCGGTGCGCGACAGCGCTGCGCTGCTGGACATCACCGCCGGCGCCGACCTCGGTGCGCCCTACGCTGCGCCGTGGCAGCACGAGCCCTTCGTGGACAGCCTGCGCCGCCCCCCGCGCCCGCTACGCATCGCCCTGGTCGAGCACCTGACGCCCTGGACCACCGGTCCGGAAGCGCTGGCCGCGGTACGCCACACCGCCCAGCTGTGTGAATCCCTCGGCCACCATGTGCAGCACGCCAGCCTGCCGGTCGATGCCCTGGCCTTTCTCGATCAGGTGTTCGACATCATCGGCGCCAGCACCAGCAGCTACGTCACCCTGGTCGGCGAGATGCGCGGCGCGCCGGTCAGCCTCGAAGAGCTGGAGCCGCGCACGCGCATCATCCTGCGCGAGAAGGGCAACGCCAGCGGTGCTCGCTACGCCGATGCGGTCGCCAGCATTCACATGCTGGGCCGGCGCCTGGCCGCCTTTCTCACCGAATACGACCTGATCCTCACCCCGACGCTGACCCGCGAACCGCCGCTGATCGGCACCCTGGACCCGTTCGATGAGAGCCTGAGCCTGGCCACCCTGATCGACCGCTTCCACAGCTATTCGCCGTTCACCGCGCTGTTCAACGCCAGCGGCCAACCGGCCATGTCGGTGCCGCTGTACTGGACCGCCGGCGGCCTGCCCCTGGGCTCGCACTTCGCCGCCCGCTTCGGTGAAGAAGGCACCCTGCTCGCCCTCGCGGCGCAGCTGGAACAGGCCCAACCCTGGGCCGGCCGCGTGCCCCCCGTAAGTGCCCAGCGCCGCTGACGGTTATTGCGGGTAGCGCCCTTCTGGCGATACCCGCAGGCTTTCTGCACTCAACGAAGCGGCCTCGGCCGAGTGGGACGGCTTTAGCCGGAAGATTCTCGCGGCTAAAGCCGCCCCCACGGGCTCAAAAGCGGCTTGGACGAACAGCCCTGGCCTTAACCGAACACATGGGAAGGCCGGCGTAGCACCGGGTCGAAGGGGTTGATACGCCCGCCGACGGCCTTGGCCTCGCGCTTGAGCAACTCCACCACCGTGGGCATGCGCTGTGGGCCGAGGCGGTCACTGATGGTCGCCACACTCAGGGCCGCCACGGCGTGACCGTTGCGATCGAGGATCGGCACCGCCAGGCCGGCCATGCCATCCAGCACACCGGTATTGCGCCCGGCGTACCCCAGGCTGCGTACGTTGTCGATTTCGGCGCGCAGGGTGACTTCGTCATAGTGATGGAAGTCCTTGAGCCGCGGCAGGTTGTAGCGAATCACCTCGTCGCGTTCTTCGTCCGGCAGGAAGGCCAGAATCGCCAGCCCGCCCTGCCCCACACCCAGGGCTACGCGCCCGCCAATATCGCCGGTGAAGGTGCGGATCGGATAAGGCCCTTCGCTGCGGTCCAGGCACACCGCGTCGAACCCCGAACGCGCGAGCAGAAACAGCGAGTCGCCCAACGACGCCGACAAGCGCAATAGGCTGGGCCGCACCACATCACGCAGGTTGCCAGCCTGCCCGGCCTTGGCAGCCAGGGCGAAGAAATCCAGGCTCAGGCGATAACGCTTGCTGCTCGCACACTGCTCGACCATGCCCTCGTCCACCAGGCTGCGCAGCAGGCGGTGCGTAGTGGGTTGCGCGAGGCCCACACGCTGCGCCAGCTGGCTGACCTTTTCCCCTTCGCCGCTGCAGTCGCCCAATGCACGCAACACCGCGAACAGCCGCGAGACCGCACCGACACCCGTTTCCTTGGTCGAGCTATTTCGATCAATGGAATCCAATTTTCTTATTCCTCAATTAAATTTCATTCAATGGAATATTTTTAAAATAACAACCATTCAGTGAAATTACTCTTTGTCGCCATCCTAGGCTTTGTCCTACTCTCGGGTCCATAGGGCGATACCACAACATCGGCCGCCGCCACAGAAGCGAGCGCCAACGTCCGATCAGCATGCTGCATTGCTCTTCGCCGCTGGCGCTCTGCCCAAATGAATTCCGCCGGTTCATGCCGGTTACGTTCGCGTTGGAGCACAGCCTATGACCTTTCTTCTGATTGACCAGCTCTGCAAGCGCTACGGCGACCTCGAAGCGGTAGCCAGTTCCAGCCTGGCCATCGACAAAGGCGAGTTCGTTTCCCTGCTCGGCCCGTCGGGCTGTGGCAAGACCACCACCTTGCAGATGATCGCCGGCTTCGTCGAAGTCACCAGCGGTCGCATCGTCCTCGACGGCCGCGACATCACCCACGCCAAGCCCGCCAGCCGCGGCCTGGGTGTGGTGTTCCAGAGCTACGCCCTGTTCCCGCACATGACCGTGCGCGACAACGTCGCCTTCGGCCTGCAGATGCGCAAGGTCGCCAAGGCCGAGATCGCCCGCCGCGTCGACCACACCCTGGCCCTGGTGCGCCTGGACAAACACGCCGAGCGCTACCCTCGCGAACTATCGGGCGGGCAGCGCCAGCGCGTAGCCCTCGCCCGCGCCCTGGTGATCGAGCCGCCGATGCTGCTGCTCGACGAACCGCTGTCCAACCTCGACGCGCACCTGCGTGAAGAAATGCAGTTCGAGATCTGCCGCATCCAGAACGAAGTCGGCATCACCACCCTGATGGTCACCCACGACCAGGCCGAAGCGCTGTCGATCAGCGACAGGGTGGTGGTGATGGAAGCCGGGCGTATCACCCAGATCGACAACCCCTACCAGCTCTACGAACACCCCAGCACGCCATTCATCTCCGACTTCGTCGGCAAGGCCAACCGCCTGCGTGGCGTGCAGGGCGCCAATGGCCTGCCACAGGTGGCCGCCCAGGGACCGCTGACCCTGAGCCTGCGCCCGGAGAAGATCAGCCTGGGTACAGCTGGCAGTGGCAAGCTCGACGGACGCATCAACTGCCGCTACTTCCTCGGCAGCCAATGGCTGTACCGCGTCGACACCGCGCTGGGCAATCTGGCGGTGGTCAGCGTCAACGACGGCAGCGCAGCGCTGGAAGAAGGCAGCGCAGTGAGCCTGAGCTGGAGCGACGAGTTGCTCCGTGTGCTCGACGCTGGCGAGGTAGCGGCATGAACGACAGCAAGCCACGCAACAGCGCCTGGGGCTATGGGCTGAGCGGTCCGGCACTGCTCCTGTTCCTGGCGCTGCTGGTGTTCCCGCTGGGCCTGACCCTGGTGCTGTCGTTCAATGAATTCGACTACACCACCGGCATCCAGGCCGGCCAGTACACCTTGGCGCACTACCTGAGCCTGGTCACCGACAGTTACTACTACGAGATTTTTCTGCGCACCTTCTGGATCAGCGCCCTGGTAACCCTGCTCTGCGTGCTGGTCGGCGTGCCCGAAGCGCTGGTGCTCAGCCGTATGGGCGCACCCTGGCGCTCGATTTTCCTGATTCTGGTGCTCACTCCGCTGCTGATCTCGGTGGTGGTACGTGCTTTCGGCTGGAGCCTGCTGCTGGGCGCCGACGGGCTGGTCAACCAGGCCATCACCGCACTCGGCGGCCAGCCGGTGAAACTGCTGTATACGCCCTTCGCGGTGATCATCGGCCTGGTCCACGTGATGCTGCCGTTCATGATCATCCCGGTGTGGACATCGCTGCAGAAACTCGACCCGGCCGCCGAACAGGCCGCCCTGTCGCTGGGCGCCAGCCAGTGGACGGTGTTTCGCCGCATCGTGCTGCCGCAGATCATGCCCGGCGTGCTGTCCGGCACGCTGATCGTCTTCGGCCTGGCGGCCAGCTCCTTCGCAATCCCCGGCCTGCTCGGCGGACGCCGCCTGAAGATGGTCGCCACGATGATCTACGACCAGTACCTGGCCGAACTCAACTGGCCGATGGGCGCGACCATCGCCATCGTTCTGCTGCTGATCAACCTGCTGGTGATGCTGAGCTGGAACCGCTTGGTGGAACGCCGCTACAAACGTGCCCTGGGAGCCTGACACCATGACCCGCAACGGCCCGCTGGCCCTGTCCTTCCATGCCCTGGTGATGCTGTTCATGCTGGCCCCCCTGGTGGTGGTGTGCCTGGTGGCCTTCACCCCGGAAAGCACCCTGAGCCTGCCCACCTCCGGTTTTTCGCTGCGCTGGTTCAGCGCGGTGTTCGAACGCGCCGATTTCCTTGATGCCTTCTACAACAGCCTGCAACTGGCCGCGCTGGCAGCCTCGCTGGCCACGCTGATCGCCGTGCCCGCCGGCCTGGCGCTGACCCGCTACAGCTTTCCCGGCCAGGGCTTCATCAACGGCCTGCTGCTGTCGCCGATCATCATTCCGCACCTGGTACTGGGCGTGGCCATGCTGCGCCTGTTCGCACTGCTGGGGGTCAACGGCAACTTCACCTGGCTGGTGTTCGCCCACGTGGTCGTCATCACCCCCTACGTGCTGCGCCTGGTGCTGGCCGCCGCCATCGGTATCGACCGCAGCGCCGAACAGGCCGCGCAGAGCCTGGGCGCCGGGCGCGTCACGCTGTTCTGCCGGGTCACCCTGCCGATGATCCTGCCCGGTGTCGCTGGGGGCTGGCTGCTGGCGTTCATCAATAGCTTCGACGAGGTCACCCTGTCGATCTTCATCACCTCACCGGCCACCCAGACCCTGCCGGTGCGCATGTATGTGTACGCCACCGAGTCCATCGACCCGATGATGGCCGCCGTCTCGGCGCTGGTCATCGCCATCACCGCGCTGACCATGGTGCTGCTCGACCGCGTCTATGGCCTGGACCGCGTGCTGGTGGGCAAACAATGAAAGCGAGTGCCGTGATGCCGCTGTTCAAACGGGTCGCCGAAACCGACCGCGCCCCCCTGCCCTTCACCCTCGACGGCCAGCCCGTCCAGGGCATGCCGGGCGATACGCTGCTGACCGCCATTCTCACCTGCAGCGAGCACCTGCGCGGCAGCGACTTCAGCGGCGAACCGCGTGCAGGCTTCTGCCTGATGGGCGCCTGCCAGGATTGCTGGGTGCGCCTGGCCGACGGGCGCCGGGTGCGCGCCTGCTCGACCTTTCTCGAAGCCGGTGCCAGCGTGACCCGCGACCCGGGGCGCCGGCCATGAGCGAGATCGTCATCATCGGTGCCGGCCCCGCCGGCATCCGCGCCGCCCAGACCCTTGCCGCGCATGGGGTGAAGCCGGTGCTGCTCGACGAAGCCGGTCGCGGTGGCGGGCAGATCTACCGCCAGCAACCGGCCAATTTCACCCGTAGCGCCAAGACCCTCTATGGCTTCGAAGCTGGCAAGGCCCAGGCGCTGCACAGCACCTTGGCCGACCTCCAGGGGCAGATCGACTACCGCCCCGAGACCCTGGTATGGAACGCCGAACACCAGCTGCTCGACACCCTGCACCAGGGCCAACGCGCCGCGCGCCTGAGCTACTCGCGGGTGATAGTCGCCAGCGGTGCGACCGACCGCGTATTACCGGTGCCCGGCTGGACGCTGCCAGGCGTCTATACCCTCGGCGCCGCGCAGATCGCCCTGAAATTCCAAGGCTGCGCCATCGGTGAAAAGGTCGTGCTGGCCGGCAGCGGGCCGCTGCTGTACCTGGTCGCCTACCAGTACGCCAAGGCCGGCGCCCAGATCAGCGCGGTGCTCGACACCTCGCCGTTCAGCGCCCAGGTGCGCGCCCTGCCCGGCCTGCTGCGCCAGCCCGCGACCTTCGCCAAGGGCCTTTACTACCGCGCCTGGCTGACCCTCAAGGGCATACCCGTGCACCAGGGCGTGAAGCTGCTCGACATCCAGGGCCAGCAGCGCGCAAGCGGCATTCGCTGGTTGCAGGGCGGCCGCGAGCGGCAACTACCCTGCGACGCCGTGGCCCTGGCCCATGCCTTGCGCAGTGAAACCCAGCTGGCCGATCTGCTCGGCTGCCAGTTCGCCTGGAGTCCGCTCAACCGCGCCTGGCTGCCGATGCGCGACCCGCTGGGGCGCAGCAGTGTGCCCGAGGTATACCTGGCCGGCGACGGGGCCGGCATCCTCGGTGCCGATGGCGCGGAGATGACCGGCGAGCTGGCGGCCCTGGCGCTGCTGCAGGATCTGGGCAAGCAGGTCGATGGGGCACGCCGCGACCAACTGCTCAAGCGCCTGGCCAATCTGCAGCGTTTCCGCCACGGGCTGGAGCAGGCCTTTCCGTTTCCCGAATACTGGGCTGCCGAAGCCGCCGACGAGCTGGTGGTGTGTCGCTGCGAACAGGTCACCGCTGGCGAAGTGCGCGACGCGGTGCGCGCCGGCCATTGGGAGATCAACCGGGTCAAGGCCATGTGCCGGGTCGGCATGGGCCGCTGCCAGGGTCGCGTGTGTGGCGCGGCGGCCGCCGAACTCATCGCCTGCGAAAGTGGCCGGCCGATCGAGCAGATCGGTCGCTTGCGTGGCCAGGCACCCGTGAAGCCCCTGCCGTTCGGCCTGGAGGTCAGCTCATGAAGCTGGACTTCGACGTCATCGTAGTCGGCGGCGGCATCGTCGGCAGCAGTGCGGCGCTGTGCCTGGCCCGAGGCGGTCAGCGCGTGGCCCTGCTGGAGCGCGACTTCTGCGGCTCGCACTCCAGTGGCGTGAACTACGGTGGCGTGCGCCGCCAGGGTCGGCCGCTGTCGCAATTGCCGCTATCGATGCGCGCCCATGCCATCTGGGGCCAGTTGCGCGAGTGGATCGGTATCGATGGCGAGTACACCCGTTCCGGCCATTTGAAACTGGCCCGCAGCGCAGCGGACTTCGCTTCACTGCAGGACTACGCAAAGCGCACCGTCGACTTCGACCTGCGATTGCAACTGCTCGACCGTGCCGCCCTGCGCGAACGCTTTCCCTGGGTGGGCGATATCGCCGTCGGCGCTTCGTACTGCCCAGAAGACGGCCATGCCAACCCGCGCCTGGTGTCGCCGGCCTTCGCCCAGGCCGCACGCCGACATGGCGCCGAGGTCATCGAGCAATGCGCGGTGCAGCAAGTCGAGCATGACGGCCAGCATTTCATCTTGCACACCGGCAACGGCCAACTGTACCGCGCGCCCTGGCTGCTCAATTGCGCCGGGGCCTGGTCGGCGAGCCTGGCCGAACGTTTCGGCGAAGCGGTGCCATTGAGCGCGGCGCACCCGGCGATGCTGGTTACCGAACCGCTGCCGCTGTTCATGACCGCCAGCACCGGCGTCGAAGGCGGCGGTATCTACGCTCGCCAGGTCGCGCGCGGCAATTGCATTCTCGGCGGAGGTCGCGGCTTCGCCCTGACCTCGACCACCGCCCGCCCCGGCCAGGCCGCGGTGCTGGAGATTCTGCGCAACGCCACCGAACTCTACCCGGCCCTCACCGGTGCCCAGGCGATTCGTACCTGGAGCGGCACCGAGGGCTACCTGCCCGATGACGAACCGGTGATCGGACCCAGCCTGACCCAGCCGGGCCTGCTGCATGGCTTCGGTTTCGCCGGCGCCGGCTTCCAGATCGGACCCGCGGCCGGCGAGGCCCTGGCGCAATGCATCCTCGACGGTTCGCCGGCACACAGCCTGGCGGCCTTTAGCATCAGTCGTTTTCAGCAACCCCCACACCAGAAGGAAAACCTGTCATGACGCACAAGCAACGTCTGCTCGCTCTTTTCTGCTGCCTGCCGGCCATGGCCATGGCCGAACCCACGCTGTACCTGGGCATGAACGGCGGCACCATGGAAAAGCTGTTCACTGACAACATCCTGCCGGCCTTCGAAAAGGCCAATGGTGTGAAGGTGGTGATCGTCCCTGGTACCTCGGCGGACATTCTCGCCAAGGTTCAGGCCACGCCGAACAAGCCGCCGATCCACGTCATGGTGCTGGATGACGGCATCATGTACCGCGCCATCGGCATGGGGCTGTGCAGCAAACTGACCCCCAACCCGACCCTGGATCAGCTGCCGGAAAAGGCACGCATCAAGGAACAGGCCGCTGCCGTGAGCCTCGGCGTCACGGGCCTGGCCTACAACAGCCGGCTATTCAAGGAGAACGGCTGGGCGGCGCCGACCTCGTGGAACGACCTCGCCGACCCGCGCTTCAAGGACAAGGTGGTGTTCCAGTCGATGGTCTCGTCGACCTTCGGTCTGCACGGTTTCCTGATGTTCAACCGCCTCAAGGGCGGCACCGACACCGACGTCGAACCCGGCTTCAGCGCCTGGCCGAAAACCGTTGGCCCCAACGTGCTGGAATACATCCCCAACTCGGCGAAGATTTCGGAAATGGTGCAGACCGACGAGGCCGCGCTGTTCCCGCTCACCCCCACCCAGGTGACCGCGCTGAAGCTCAAGGGCATTCCGGTGGAATACGCCGCGCCCAAAGAAGGCGCGGTAGTCCTCAACCAGGCCGAGTGCGTGACTGCCAACAACGACCAGCCCGAGCTGGCGCAGAAACTCGCGCAGTTCCTGATCAGCCCGGAGGCCCAGGCACCGGCGCTGGAGCTGGGCGACCAGATTCCGTCCAACCCCACTACGCCGACCACCGACAAGACCCGTGGTCAGGTCGAAGCCATGCAGGAATACCTGAAGACCGCCGTGACCATCGACTGGGACCAGGTCAACCAGAAGCGTCCTGAGTGGAACGCGCGCTGGAACCGCCAGATCGAGCGGTAACCCTAGCTGCGGGTATCGCCTCCAAATCGGTACCCGCATGCCTCCTCCAATCCCTTCTGCACAAGCGCAGCGTCTTATCCCCCCTGACTTCGCCTATCTCTGCCACCAAAACGCCCAACAAGTGAGCAATCGGCACCCGGCGTGCTTCATTTGGTGACACGCCTATCACCGCGCTTTCTACGAAAAATCCGCGTTCTTCGCCTAACTCTCTGTTATCCCTCGCGAATTATTCAGCTCTCCAAACCTGGCCCGCGTTTTGCCTTATTGGATAAACGGATAATTGGATACATTTATTCAGGATTGCCGCCATGCTGACTGTTCCGCTCTATGCCCAGCGACCGCCTGTCACTGCCGAAGAGGAGGCGTACAACTTCCTGCTCGGGGCGATCTGCGCGGGGCGTTACCGCAAGGGTGACCGGCTGGTGGCCGAGGACATCGCTGCAGAGATCGGCACCAGCCGAATGCCGGTGCGCGAGGCCTTCCGCCGCCTCGACGCCCAGGGCCTTGTCACCCTGCGCCCCAACCGCGGTGCGGTGGTCAGCGGTTTGGATATCGAGGAAATGAGCGAAGTCTTCGAGATGCGCAGCGCCCTTGAAGGCCTGGCGATCCGCGTGGCGGTCAGCAAGGTAACCGAGCGCCACCTGACCCTGCTCGAACGCCTGCTCGACGACATGGACGACTGCCGCGACGACGCCGCCCAATGGGTGGCGCGCCACCGCATCTTTCACGAATACCTGTGCAGCATCGCCGAGCGCCCGCGGCTGATGAAGCAGATCATCGCGCTCTACTCGCTGACCGAGGCACCGATGCGCCTGTGGATCGAACACGGCGAGAAGCCGCTCAGCGACCGCGAAGAACACGACAAGCTGCTCGACGCCCTGCGTACCCGCGATGCCGACCTGGCCGAACGGGTGATCCGCGAGCACATCGAGGGCACCTTGCCGGCCCTGACCCAGTTCCTGCAAACCGAACAATAACAACGGACGGTCGCCAACGACTGCCTCTCATCCCACTTCACTGCTGCCCTTTCGATCACAGCAAACGGAGTACCACCATGCGCCTAACATGCTCTCTCGCCGCCGCAATTTCCCTCAGCCTGGCCGCCTCGCTAGCCTCTGCTGCACCGGTCATTCCAGATCGCCTCAAGGACGTTAATAAGCTGACGTATTGTTCGGGCATGGATTCCCCACCGCTGGCTTCCTTCGACGCGGCGCAGAAGCCAACCGGGATGATCATCGAGCTGGGCGAGGAGATCGCCAAGCGCCTGGGCAACAAGGAAGTGTCTTGGCGCGTCACGCCCTTCTCCGGAATCATCCCAGCGCTGCTGGCCGGCCAGTGCGACCTGATCGTCGACCAGCTTTTCGATAAGCCCGAGCGCCGCCAGGTGATCGACATCGTCAACTACATGTACTCCAGCCAGTCGGTAGTGGTGCCCAAGGGCAACCCCAAGGGCGTCAAGGCGATGGGCGACCTGTCCGGCAAGAAGGTCGCGGTGCTCAACGGCTCGACCATCAAGACCTTGCTCGAAGCCGAGAACGACAAACTGACCAAGGATGGTAAAGCGCCGATGAAACTGGCGGTTTACAACAGTGACACCGACGCCTTCCAGGCGCTGCGCATCAACCAGGTCGATGCCTACGGCACCACCGTGGAAACCTCGGGCTACTACGCGGCGATGGCGCCGGACATGTTCGAGGAAGCCGTGCCGGCGTTCGGCCGCATCCTCACCGGCATTGGTGTGCGCAAGGACGACCAGCAGATGTCTGCCGCCGTGCAGCAGATCATCGATGACATGCGCGCCGACGGCAGCTACATGGCGCTGCTGACCAAATGGCACATCCCTGGCGACACGCTGGATTGAGGGCGGCACGATGAATTTCAACTGGGACATCTTCTGGCAATACCTGCTGCAACCCAGTGATGTGTACCTGCGTGCCTTGTGGATGACCTGCGTCATCGCCGTACTGGCGATGGCGCTGGGCTGCGTGATCGGGTTGCTGACGGCGCTGATGCGCCTGTCGAGCAACCCGCTCATCCAGGCACCGGCACGCTTCTACGTGTGGCTGATGCGCGGCACGCCGCTGCTGGTGCAGATCGTTTTCCTGTACACGGCGCTGGCGGCGGGCGGCATCTTCCGCTTCGAGGACCTGGACCTGGGCTGGGTGGTGATACCGGGCAACCTGCAGGCGGCGATCATCGCCCTGGGCCTCAACGAGGGCGCCTACATGGCGGAGATCATGCGTGCCGGTATCGGCGCCGTGGACAAGGGCCAGTACGAGGCCGGCCGCTCTCTGGGCATGACCTTCGGCAAGCTGATGCGCCGCATTGTGCTGCCCCAGGCGTTCCGGATCATCGTTCCGCCGCTGGGTAACGAGTTCAACCTGATGCTCAAGAACACCACCCTGGTCAGCGTGATCGGCGTGCAGGAGCTTCTGCTCAGCACGCAGATGATCACCTCGGCGACCTTCCGGGTGTTCGAGCTGTACCTGGTGGTGGCCATTTACTTCCTGGCGCTGACCACCCTGTGGGGCTTCTTCCAGACCTGGCTGGAGCGCCGCTTCGGGCAATCAGACCGGCGCCCGGCCACGGCCTCCAAGCGCATGTTCGGCAGCTACACGGCAAAACTCTTGAGGGGACGTTGAGATGCAGAGCAGTAATCAGGATCTGGTCATCGAAGCGCTGGATATCCACAAGGCCTACGGCGACCTGGAGATCCTCAAGGGCGTGTCGCTGCAGGTCAAACGCGGCGAAGTGGTGGTGCTGATCGGTGCCTCGGGTTCAGGCAAGACCACCTTCATCCGCTGCATCAACCTGCTGGAAGAAATTCAGAGCGGGCGTATCCGCGTCAACGGCCAACCCATGGGCTATCGCGAACGCCCGGGCGGCAAGCTGGTGCGCGACAGCGAGCGCAATATCGCCCGCCAGCGCCGCGACATCGGCATGGTGTTCCAGCGCTTCAACCTGTTCCCGCACATGACCGCGTTGGAAAACATCATCGAGGCGCCGACCCAGGTGCTCGGTGTCAGCAAGGCCCAGGCCCTGGAGCACGCCCGCCAATTGCTCAAGCAGGTAGGCCTGGCCGACAAGGCCGACCACTACCCGTCGATGCTTTCCGGCGGCCAGCAGCAGCGCGTGGCCATCGCCCGCGCCCTGGCGATGAAGCCGCAAGCCATGCTGTTCGACGAGCCGACCAGCGCCCTGGACCCGGAAACCGTCGGTGAAGTGCTGCAGGTGATGAAGCAGCTCGCCGAACAGGGCATGACCATGGTGGTGGTCACCCACGAAATGGGCTTCGCCCGGGAAGTGGCCGACCGCGTCGTGGTGCTCGACCAGGGCGAACTGATCGAACAAGGCCCGCCCGAACAAATTTTCAGCGCACCCAGCCATCCGCGTACGCGGGCGTTCCTGAGTCGCGTACTGCCGGAGGTAACCGCATGCTGAGTTTTTCCGCCCACCGCTATCCCTATGCTTCGCAGCGCCAGAGCGTATTCGCCCGGCGCGGCATGGTGGCGGCTTCGCAACCCCTGGCCGCCGAGGCCGGTATTGACATCATGCGCCGCGGTGGCAATGCCATCGACGCCGCCATTGCCACGGCTGCCGCACTGACGGTGGTCGAACCCACCGGCTGCGGCATCGGCGGTGACGCCTTCGCGCTGGTCTGGGTCAAGGGCCAGCTGCACGGCCTGGACGCCAGCGGCCACGCGCCAGCGGCTCTGAACATCGAGGCGGTCAAGGCCGCCGGCCACAAGGAGATGCCGTTGTACGGCTGGACGCCAGTCACCGTGCCGGGCTGCCCATCGGCCTGGGCCGAACTGTCACGCCGCTTCGGTCGCCTGCCGTTCGCCGACCTGCTGGCACCTGCAATCAGCCTGGCTGCCGATGGCTTCCCGCTGTCGCCAGTGGTCGCCCACCAGTGGCAGGTGACGCTGGACGAATACACCGCGCGCCGGGAGCCGGCCATGCAGGCCTGGTTCGACACCTTTCTGATCGATGGCCGCGCGCCAAAGGCCGGCGAGCTGTTCCGTAACCCGGCCCAGGCGCGCACCCTGCAGGCGCTGGCTGACAGCCAGTGCGAGAGCTTCTACCGCGGCGAGCTCGCCGAGACCATCGACCAGGCCTCGCGCGCCGCCGGCGGCTACCTGCGCAAGGAAGATCTGCAAGGCTACAAGCCGCGTTGGGTCGACCCGATCAGCGTCAACTACCGCGGCTATGACGTGTGGGAAATCCCGCCGAGCGGCCAGGGCCTGGTCGCCCTGATGACCCTGCAGATTCTTCAGGGCTTCGAGTTCGACCATCGTGACAGTCTGCAAACCTGGCACCGCCAGATCGAGGCGCTGAAGCTGGCCTACGCCGACGGCCTGCATCACATTACCGACCCCGAGCACATGCGCGTCGCCGTAGCTGACCTGCTCAGCCCGGGCTACACCGAGCGCCGCCGCAAACTGATCGGCGAGCGCGCGATCAAGCCGGAAGCCGGCGACCCGCACGCCAGCGGTACCGTTTACCTGGCCGCCGCCGATGGCGAAGGCAACATGATCTCGTTTATCCAGAGCAACTACCACGGCTTCGGCTCCGGCGTAGTGGTGCCGGACACCGGCATCTCCCTGCAGAACCGCGGCCAGGAATTCAGCCTGGACGCCAATCACGCCAACGCCCTGGTTGCCGGCAAGAAAACCTTCCACACCATCATCCCCGGCTTCCTGACCAAGGACGGCGAAGCGGTCGCGCCGTTCGGCGTGATGGGCGGCTACATGCAGCCCCAGGGCCATGTGCAGATGGTCATGAACCTGGTCGACTTCGGCCTAAACCCGCAAGCCGCACTCGATGCACCGCGCTGGCAGTGGCAGGGCGACAAGAAGGTCGGCATCGAACAGGCGGCCCCGCGTGACGTGGCTGTGGCCCTGGCGCGCATGGGCCACCAGGTCAACGTGGAATGCGACTCCACCGACTACGGCCGCGGGCAGATCATCGTGCGTGATCCGCAAACCGGCGTGCTGTGCGGCGGCACCGAGCCACGCGCGGACTCCCATATCGCCGTGTGGTGACGCCGTTTTCTGAAATACCCGGGCCGCCGCAATGGCGGCCCGTTTTTTAGAGTCTGTTCACGAGCTGCCGGCTCGAATTTAGGGCTTTGACGGCGAAGTAGTGGTAGACCGTAGGATGGGTGAAACCCATCGCAATTGATGGGTTTCACCCATCCTACGGTCTGCAAAGTGGCGGAAGCGGCCATCGGCGCAGCACCTGTGGGAGCGGGCCATGCCCGCGATTTTTCGCGCGCATGGCGCGCTCCCACAGTGGATCGGCGAACGGTTGCTATTACCCCGTAGCAGCCCCTCAGGTCTGACTGAAACAACTCGGAGCGCAGGTCCTGTTCATACAGTGCCTAGTGAGCGCTTTGCCCGCGCTGCCCCTTGAACAACCTGAACACCACGACGGCCAGCACGCCAACCACCACGGCCGCGGTGCACAGCAAGATCGAATGGGTACTGGAGAACGCCGCCTTGGCCGCCGCGATCACCGCACTGCCCTGCTCGGCCGGCAACTCGGCGGCCACCAGGTAGCTGTCGCCAATCGAACGCGCAGCCCGCTGTGCCAATGCTGCCGCCAGCTCTGCGGGCAAAGCGATGGTGTGGCCGTAAACGCTGGACATGAATACGCCAAAGAAAGTAATTCCCAGCCCGGTGCCCAACTCGTAGGCGGTCGCCTCCAAAGCGCCCGCCGCACCACCCTTGCTGGCCTCCACCGCGCCCGTGATGGCGATGGATGAAGCGGTCAGGCCGATGCTCAGCGCCAGCCCCAGCACGGCGAGCACCACCGGCACGCTGACGCCCGGCTCATGCAGATCGGCGAACGCCACGAAACCCAGCGCGCCTGCGGAAACCAGCAGCGACAGGCTGGCTACGCCACGCAGGCCGAAGCGGTTGGACAGGTAGCCGGCCAGCGGCCCGCCGACCGCCGCCGCTGCCATGATCGGAATCATGAAGATGCCGGCCTCAAGCGGCGACTTGTCGAGCACGTACTGCAGCTCCATCGCCAGGGTCAGCTCCACACCGGCCAGGGCACCGATCGCGACCACCGCCATGATCAGCCCGGCCAGCAGCACCGGGCGGGCGAACAGCGACAGATCGAGCATCGGCTCGGCCGAGCGCAACTGCTGGCGGGTAAACAGGGTCAGCAACGCCAGGCCGACGAGCAGCACCAGCAGGGCCACCGGCAGCGGCTGGGTACCGCCGACGCCAGCCTTGAGGGCGTAGACCACGCTGATGATGCCGGCGATCAGGATCAGCGCCTGGCCGATGGCCCATTTTCCCGGCGTGGTCTCCTCGACGCGGGGCAGCAGTGCGAAGGCCACCGGAATCACCACCGCCATCACCGGCACGTTGATCAGGAACACCGAGCCCCACCAGAAATGCTCGAGCAGCGCACCACCGATCAGCGGGCCGACCGCCGCCCCCGCTGCGCCGACAGTGCCCCACAGGCCGAGCGCCATGGCCCGTTCGCGCTCATCCTCGAAGGTACGGCGGATGATGCCCAGCACGCAGGGCATGATCATCGATCCGCCGAGGGCCAGCAGTATTCGTGCGGCGATCAGCAGAGTCGGTGTGGGCGCGAAGGCTGCCAGCGTCGACGCCACGCCGAACACGCCGAGCCCGGCGAGCAGAATGCGCCGGTTGCCCACCCGATCGGCCAGGGTGCCCATGGGCACCAGCAAACCGGCCATCAGCAGCGGGTATATGTCGATGATCCACAGGATCTCCGTGCTGGTGGCGCCGAGCGCCTGGGTCAGCGACGGCACGGCGATATGCAGGATGGTCATGTCGATGACGATGGGCATGAAGGCCAGCATCACGGCGACGAGAATCAACCAGCGTTTGGGTACGGCACGCAACATGACTACTGCTCTCGATGATCGGCGTTGGCCGCGGGGTCGTTCGCGGCGGTGATGATAGTACGTTCACGCAGGCCGCCGCCCAGGGCCTTGTACAAGGCCACGCTATTGACCGCTGCGTCGCGGCGCAGCTCCAGCAGGCTCTGCTGGGCGGCGTACAACCCACGCTGGGCGTCGAGCAGCTCCAGGCGACCATCGACGCCGGCCTGATAGCGCAGGCCGGACAGCGCCACCCGGCGCTGGGCGCTGGCCACCACACGGGTTTGCGCCTCGATCTGCCCATCCAGGGTGGCCGCGCCCGCCAGGGCATCGGCCACTTCGCGGAAGGCAACCTGAATGGCGCGCTCGTACTGAACCACCGCCTCGGACTTGCGTACCTTGGCCAGGCGCAGTTCGGCGCGCAGCCGCCCGGCCTGGAACAACGGTTGGGAGATCTGCGGGGCGAAGCGCCACACCTGGCGGCTCGGGTCGAACAGGCTGCCCAGCGAGGTGCTGGCATAGCCGAACGAGGCGGTCAGCGACACCTGCGGGAAGAACGCCGCCCGCGCTGCGCCGATATCGGCATTGGCCGCGCGGAGCGTCTGTTCGGCCTGGCGAATGTCCGGACGCACCAGCAGCATGTCCGACTGCAGGCCGGCCGGCAGCCGCGCCACCAGCGGTTGCCGGGCGAGTTCCCGCGCCGCGGGCAAGTCAGCCGGCAGCGCTTCACCGACCAGCAACTGCAGAGCATTGCCGGCCTGGACATAGGCCCGCTGGCGCGCCTGCAGATCGGCCTCGGCACTGGCCACCTGACCTTCGGCCTGGGCGACATCCAGGCCGCTGTTCTGCTTGGCGTCCTGCAGCAGGCGCGCAAGCTTCAGAGACTGCTGCCAGTCCTTGAGGGTGCGCTGCGCCAGCTGACGCTGCTCGTCGGCCAGCTGACGAGCGAAGTAGGCGTCGGCCACCGCACCGATCAGGCTGATCTGCGCGGCATCGCGGCCCTGCTCGCTGGCCAGGTAACGGGCCAGCGCCGCATCTGAAAGTGAGCGCACACGACCGAACAAATCCAGCTCGAAGGCGCTGACGCCAACATTCACGGCGACCTGGTTGCTCACCTCGCGTCGCGACTCACCACTGTTGTCCTGCGCCAGGGCGCGCTCCCGAGTGCGGCTGGCATCCAGCGACACCGACGGCAGACGGGTGGACTGCTGGATGTTGAACATCGCGCGCGCGGCGTCGACGTTCAATGCCGCCAGACGCAGATCGCGGTTGTGCGCCAGGGCCAGCTCGATCAGGCGCTGCAACTGCGGGTCGGCGAACATCGTGCGCCAGCCCATTTCGCTGGCAGGCACGGCGGCGCCCTGCAGCGCAGCAGCCTCTGGAAAGCTGGCCGGCACCGGCGGCGCCGGGCGCTGCAGGTCGGGCGTCATGGAACAGGCCGACAAGCCGGTGACCAGGGCGACTACCAGAAAACAACGCATGATCATTGCTCCTCACCAGGCTGCGGCACAGCGGCGGTGCGCTGTGCGCGCCAAGCCTGAAAGCGTTCCTGCAGCCCCATCACGAACACGAAGAACGACGGCACGAAGAACACCGCCAGCAGGGTGCCGCTGAGCATGCCGCCGAACACGCCGGTGCCGATGGCGTGCTGGGTCTCGGCGCTGGCGCCGGCGGCGATCATCAATGGCACCACCCCCAGGGTGAAGGCCAGCGAGGTCATCAGAATCGGGCGCAGACGCAGTCGCGCGGCGGTCACCGCGGCGTCCACCAGCGAGCGACCTTCGCCATGCAGCTGACGGGCGAACTCGACGATCAGGATGGCGTTCTTCGCCGACAGGCCGATGATGGTGATCATCCCCACCTTGAAGAACACGTCGTTGGGCAGCCCGCGCAGCATCACCGCCGCTACCGCGCCGAGCAGACCGAGGGGCACCACCAACATCACCGACAAAGGAATCGACCAGCTCTCGTACAACGCCGCCAGCACCAGGAACACCACCAACGCCGAGAGCGCCATGAGCATCGGTGCCTGGGCCGCCGACTGGCGCTCCTGCAGTGATTGGCCCGTCCAGGCCACCGCATAGCCCTGAGGCAACTGGGCGACCAGGCGCTCCATCTCGGCCATTGCCGCGCCGCTGGAAACGCCAGGCGCCGCACCGCCGGCAATGCGTACCGCCGGGAAGCCCTGGAAGCGCATCATCTGCTGCGGCGACTCGCTCCACACCGGCGTCACCACTTCGCGCAGCGGCACCATGCCGCCGCTGGTGTTGCGCACGCGCAGATTGAGCACATCGTCGAGCTGCATGCGCGACGGGGCGTCGGCCTGCAGGATCACCTGCTGCATGCGCCCGGCGTTGGGGAAGTCGTTGACGTACTGCGAGCCCATGGCCGCTGACAGCGTGCTGCTCACCGCCGCGAACGACAGGCCCATGGCCTCGGCCTTCTGGCGGTCGATGTTCAGGCGAATGCTCTCGCCCGGCGGCAGACCATCGGGATAAACGTCGCTGACCACCTTGCTCTGTCCCGCCAGCTCCAGCAGCTGCGCCTGGGCCTTGAGCAACTCGGCTTCGCCACGGTTGCCACGATCCTGCAGAAATAGCGTGAAGCCCGACGAGGTACCGAGCTCGTCGATGGCCGGCGGCATCAGGCTCATCACCGTGCCTTCCACGTTATCGGCCATGGCCTCCTGGGCCAGCGCCGCCTCCTCGGCGGCGGTCGCGCCGTTGCGCTGATCCCAGTCCTTGAGCATGGTGAAGGCCATGGCTGCGTTGGTGCCGGAACCCGAGAAGCTGAAGCCCTGCACCACCAGATTGGTGTCCAGCACCGGACGTGTGGCCACGTGGGCCTCGAAGCGTTTGACCACATCCAGGGTGCGTTCGCTGGTGGCGCCGGTCGGCAACTGGATGGAGGTCATGAAATAGCCCTGATCCTCTTCCGGTAGGAACGACGATGGCAACTGCTGACCGGCGACGGCAAGCACGCCACAGAGCAGCATGAACACCACCATCATCCTTCCGCTGCGCCCGACCAGCCGGCTGACACGTCCGGTGTAGCGCTCGGTCAGCCGCTCGAAGCCGCGGTTGAAGGCGCCGAAGAAACCGCGTTTCTCATGGTGATCGGCACTCACCGGGCGCAACAGCGTGGCGCACAGCGCCGGCGTCAGGGTCAGGGCCAGGAACGCCGAGAACAGAATCGACACCGCCATCGACAGGGTGAACTGCTGGTAGATCACCCCCACCGAGCCGCTGGCGAAGGCCATGGGAATGAACACCGCGGTGAGCACCAGGGTGATGCCGATCACCGCGCCGGTGATTTCCTTCATCGCCTGCAGGGTCGCCTCGCGCGGCGACAGGCCGCGGGTGGCCATCAGGCGCTCGACGTTCTCGACCACCACGATGGCATCGTCGACGATGATGCCGATGGCCAGCACCATGCCGAACATGGTCAGCGAGTTGATCGAGAAGCCGGCCAGCAGCATCACCGCGAAGGTGCCGAGCAGCGCGATGGGCGCGACGATGGCCGGGATCAGCGTGTAACGCATGTTCTGCAGGAACAGGAACATCACCAGAAACACCAGCACCATGGCCTCGAGCAGGGTGTAGATCACCTTCTCGATGGACACCTTGACGAACGGCGCAGTATCGAACGGCACCGAATAACTCATGCCGGTGGGCATGCTCGGCGCCAGCTCAGCGAGCCGGTCGCGCACAGCCTGAGCCGTGCGCACGGCGTTGGCACCCGGCGACAGCTGGATCGCCGCGCTGGTCGCCGACACACCGTTCTCGCGGTTGGAAAATCCGTAGGACTGCGCGCCCAGCTCGACCCGCGCCACGTCGCCGATGGTCACCCGCGAGCCGTCGGCGCTGGCGCGCAACACCACAGCGGCGAATTGCTCGGGCGTTTCCAGCTGGCCTTCGACGGTCAGCGGCACGGCCAGCCGCTGCCCCGGCAATGCCGGCTCATCACCGAGCCGACCGGGGGCAATCTGCGCGTTCTGCTGCTCGATGGCCTGGGACAGATCCCCCATGGTCAGGCCGAAGGCGTTCAGCTTGCTGGGGTCGACCCAGATGCGTAGCGCCTGCTCGGCGCCGAACAGCTGCACGCGGCCGACGCCCTCGATGCGGCGCAGCTCCGGCACGATATTGCGCGCCAGGTAGTCGCCCAGCATGACCTCGTCGAACTGGCCGTCCGGCGAAGTCATGCCGATCATCATCAGAAAGCCCGAGGCGGCGGATTCCACCTGCAAGCCGCTCTGGCGCACCACCTGGGGCAGCCGCGATTCGACCGCCTTGATGCGGTTCTGCACGTCCACCTGGGCCAGTTCGGGATCGGTGCCCGGCTTGAAGGTGGCGGTGATCTGCGCGCTACCCGAGGTGTCCACCGAGGACTCGAAGTACAGCAGGTTCTTGACCCCGGACAGCTCGCGTTCGACCAGGCTGACCACCGAATCGTTGAGGGTCTTGGGCGTGGCGCCTGGGTAGGTGGCGTACAGCGCTACCGACGGCGGCGCCACCGAGGGGTAGCGGGCGATCGGCAGTTGGGGAATGGCGATTGAGCCGAACAGCACGATGAACAGGGCGATCACCCAGGCGAACACCGGACGGTTGATGAAGAACTGTGGCATTTGAGTTTTCTCCCGATCAGCGCGCGGACGAGCTGGCCAGCTCGCTCGCGGTGCCGGCGTTCCACAGCCGCGCCTTGACCGGCGCGCCCTCGGCCAAGCGATCGAGGCCTTCGATCACTACCCGCTGGCCGGCGCTGAGGCCGTTGACGATGCGATAACGACGCCCCACCAGCTCACCAAGCTCGACCGGCACGCGCTGCACCTGCTCATCCTCGCCCAGCACCCACACGCTGGCCTGGCCGTCACGGCGCAACACCGCCTGTTGCGGCACACTCAGGGCATCGGTGTGGTGCGCCCGCGGCACCCGCGCCAGCACGTACATGCCGGGTAGCAGCTGGCGGTTGGGGTTGTCGACCTGTACACGCAGCAACACGTTGCCCGTGCCGGCATCCACGCTGATGCCAGAGAACAGGATCCTGCCGCTCTGCCCATAGGCCTTGCCGCTGCTGTCGAGGATCTGCACGGGCACGCCGTCGGCGCCAGGGGCCAGCCGGTTGCCCAGGGCATGGCGCCAGCGTTCCAGACTGGTGGCCGACTCGCGCACGTCGACATACACCTGATCGATCTGCTGCACGGTGGCCATGGGCGTGGTGTCGGTGGTCGAGACCAGGGCACCTTCGGAGACCTGCGCCTGGTCGACACGACCGGAAATCGGTGCGCTGACGGTGGCGTACTTCAGATCCAGACGCTTGCGCGCCAGCGCCGCCTCGGCCTGGGCGACGTCGGCGGCGGCCTGCTCGCGCTGGGAGGCGGCGTCATCAAAAGTCTGTTGGCTGACCGCTTCGGCGCTCACCAGCGGTTGCAGGCGCTCGACCTGGATGCGCGCGCGGGCCAGCACGGCCTGGGCACGCTTGAGGGCGGCCGCCGCGTTTTGCACCTCGGCCTTGAACGGCGCGGCATCGATCTCGAACAGCGCAGCGCCAGCCTGGATGTCGGCACCTTGCTCGAACAGCCGGCGCTGCACTATACCGCCGACCTGCGGACGAATCTCGGCGGTTCTGAACGCCGCGACACGAGCAGGCAAATCCTCGCTGACGTCCAGGGTCTGCGGTGTCAGCGTCATGACCGACACCTGCACGGGTTCCGGCTGTGCCTCCTGCTGCGCCGAATCGCAACCACTCAGCATCAGGGCGCACAGGCAAAGGCCCATGACGTACCGCCCTCTTCGACTTCCCATAACCTCACCAACCTCGCAGATGTTTCGTTGCCTGCGCACCTGGCGCAGCATCAGGAGGCGAGTGTCGGTGCAAACAATCGGGATTGATTCGAGCTTTTGTGGAGATAATGTGGAGGCAGACGAAAAGGTGAAATTCATGACATTGCCGCCCACATCCAGCCAGGATGCGCTGATCCTGATTGCCGAGGACGAGAGCGAGATCGCCGAGATCCTCGCCGCCTACCTGCAGCGCGGTGGTTTGCGCACCGTGCACGCCCGCGACGGCCAGGAGGCACTGCTCCATCACCAAACGCTCAAGCCCGACCTGGTACTGCTCGATGTACAGATGCCGCGTCTGGATGGCTGGCAGGTGCTGGCCGAGATCCGTCACCGTGGCGACACGCCGGTGATCATGCTCACCGCGCTGGATCAGGACATCGACAAGCTGATGGGCCTGCGCATCGGCGCCGACGACTACGTGGTCAAACCCTTCAACCCGGCCGAGGTGGTGGCCCGGGTCAGCGCCGTACTGCGTCGCGCCAAGACCGGTGGTGCGGCCGGCAGCCGACTGCTGCGCGTCGGGCAGTTCCAGGTCGACCTGGATAACCACGAGGCCACGGTCAACTGCGACGACCGGCAACACGCCCTCGACCTGACCCTTACCGAATTCAAGATCTTGGTCACCCTGATGCGCACACCCAAGCGGGTATTCAGCCGCGCCGAACTGCTGGTCGGCTGCCTCCCCGAAGGCGACACCCAGGAACGCACCGTGGACAGCCACATCAGCAAGCTGCGCCGCAAACTGGAAAACCTCGGTATCCAGGGCACGCCGGTGAGCGTGCGTGGCGTCGGCTACCGCTTCGGGAGCGGCACATGAGCGGCGCGGTGAGTCTGCGTCGGCAGATCCTGCTGTCACTGAGCATCATGGCGTTGGGCGTGATCCTGCTGTCCATCGTCGGCAGCTACGCGTTCTACGCCATCGCTTCGACCCTGGCGCCCGGCAGCATCTCGGAAACCTGGGTGCCCTCGGGCATCGAAATGCTGTGGATGGCCGGCACCATACTGGTGGCGCTGTGCATCGCCGGCTATGTAGGCGTGCGCCTGTCCCGGCGCATTCTTACCCCGCTCAACTCGGTGGCCCACAGCCTGCGGGAGATCGCTCAGGGCAACCTGCAGGCCCGCGCCGCACCGGATGACCGGGCGCTGGGCGAAGCCGGGCAACTGGTGCGCGACTTCAACGCCATGGCAGAGCGCCTGCAGAGCGTGACCCGCGAACAGCAGTTCTGGAACGCCGCGGTGGCCCACGAATTGCGCACCCCGGTGACCATCCTGCGCGGGCGCCTGCAAGGCCTGGCCGAAGGCGTATTCACGCCCAGCACGGAAACCTTCGAAGGGCTGCTGCGCCAGGTCGAAGGGCTTGGCCGGCTGATCGAAGACCTGCGCGTGCTGAGCCTGGGCGACAGCGACCACCTGCAACTGGACCAGGCCACCACCTGCCCCGCCGAAGGTATCACGGCCACCGTGCAGGCTTTCGCTGGCCGTTTACAGGCCCGCGGCTTCGAGCTGCAGTTGCAGCTCGATGAGCAGACGTGTGTGGTCTGCGACGAATTTCGCCTGCGTCAGGCGCTGATCGCCCTGCTGGAAAATACCCTGGCCCATGCCGACGCAGGCCCATTGCGAATCGAAGCCGGTGTGGTGAATGACAGCTACCAGCTGAGCATCACGGACAGCGGCCCGGGCATCGACACCGAACTGGCCAGCCAGGTGTTCGAGGCGTTTCGCCGTGGCGATCCGTCGCGTTCGCGAAACAGCGGCGGCAGCGGCCTGGGCCTGGCGGTGGTCCGGGCTATCGCTCAGGCCCATGGCGGACAGGCGCGCTGCGAACGGGCGGGAGGCGGAACGCGGTTTGTCGTGCAATTGCCGTTAGCTCAAGAGCGCTAACGCCAGAAGTCGTCGAGATTGCTGAATCCCCACTCGGCTGGATCTTCACGGCTGACGATGCGGTCGTTGGCGCCAGACCTCGACAGATCGACCTCCTGCTGGGTAATCGCCACCTTGCTCTTCGCCGAGAAGAACACCCGCACAACAGGCGTGGTCAGCTTGCCGGGCAGCAAGTCGACCACCACACCAAGTCGCCCGGACTCCAGGCGCACCAGCGAGCCCAGCGGATAGATGCCGACCGTGCGCACCAGAGCATGAAACACATGGGTATCGAAATGACCGGTCCACTGTGCCATCCGAGCCAGCGACTCGGCCGGGTTCCAGGCGTGCTTGTAAGGCCGGTTGGAGGTAATGGCGTCGTACACATCGCAGACCGCGCCCATGCGCGCCAGCAGGCTGATCGCCTCACCAGCCAGACGGCCGGGATAACCGCTGCCGTCATATTTCTCGTGGTGCCGCAGGCAAACGTCCAGCGCCGACTCGGGTAGCGAACCGGCCGCCTGCAGCATGGCGTGGCCGCGCTCCGGATGGCTGCGCATGATGGCGAACTCGACCTCCGTCAGGCTGCCGGGCTTGTTGAGTACTTCCAGCGGCATGGCCATCTTGCCGACATCGTGCAGCAGTCCGGCGAGACCGGCTTCCCGGGCACGCGCCTCGTCCAGACCCAGTTGCCGGGCCAGCGACAGCATCAGCGCGCACACAGCCACCGAGTGCATGTAAGTGTATTCATCCTTGCTCTTCAGGCGCGCCAGGCCGAGCAACGCCGAACTGTTGCGCGCCAGCGACTCGCCGATATCAGCGACCAGCGGCAGGCAGCTTTCGACATTGATGGCATTGCCCAGGCGCGCCTCCTGGAACAGCTCGGTGACGGCTTTCTTGGAACGATTGATCAGCTTGGCGGCGCGTTGCAGTTCGTCACGCACACTGCAGCTGGGCACGGTCGCAGGTGGCGAGACAGCTGGGGCGATGATCTCGGCGGGTACGACAATTTGAGCGGTCGAAGGCGCAGGCGCCTGAGCGGCCTGGACGGCGACATCCAGCCCCTTGCTGGTGTCGATCCACACACCGGACACACCGCTCTGGCGCACTCGGGCCAGGTCTTCGGCATCCTCGATGACGAAACGACTTTTCCAGAATGGATGCGACAGCCAGTTGCCATCGAAGCCCTGGATGAACATGCCGATACGCACGGCCTGGGTGGGGATTTTTTTCAGCATGGGCGCCTCGATAGAACTCAGCGAACGCGTTGATGCCTGCTCACTAATCTAGCGCGTTTCAAGGCGATAAGGTGGCTGGCGCCGTCACCAATTACGGGTTAGTTTGACGCCCCTTTTTTCCCGGACGATGTGCTGCCATGCTGCCACGCAAGCTTCACCGCCTGACCATCCTCGGCCTGGTGTTTTTCATCCTCGGTCTGATCGGCGTCGTGTATGCCCTGTACCAGATCTACACCGGCCCGCGCCCGGCCAACCCGGACCTGACCCGCAGCCTGGTGATAGCCGCCGGCATGCAGTTGACCGGCTACGTACTGCTCAACCGCAACCGCTGGAAGATGATGACAGGTAAGAACGGCAAATAAACGCCGCGCCGGATTGCCCGGCGCGGTTATCTCTTCGAGCCTGTTCACGATCTTTGTGCGCATGAAACGGCAGCTGCAGCTACAAAGCAGAAGCGGTCGGTGAGCATGTAGGAGGGGCTTTAGCCCCGAGCTTTACTAGGCTGCAAAAAGCTCGGGGCTAAAGCCCCTCCCACCAGATCGCGAAAGGCCGCTCCCACCACTTAGCTGCCAAAATCGACGAACCTGGCTGAAACATCATGAGCAGGTTCGTAGCGTAATTACCTCAGCGGAACGGCGGCTCGTCGAAGCTGCGCAGCTTGCGCGAGTGCAGCGAGTTGAGCTGGCCGCGCAAAAGATCCAGCGCGGCAATGCCGATATGCAGGTGCTGAGTCACCGCCCGCTCGTAGAACGCACCGGCCGCGCCCGGCAGCTTGATCTCGCTGTGCAGCGGTTTGTCCGACACGCACAGCAAGGTGCCGTACGGCACGCGCAGGCGATAGCCCTGGGCTGCGATGGTGCCGCTTTCCATGTCCACCGCCACGGCCCGCGACAGGTTGATCAGCGGCCGTTCCTGAGCCCAACGCAGCTCCCAGTTGCGGTCGTCGTAGGTCAGCACGGTGCCGGTACGCAGTCGGCGCTTGAGGTCGTCACCGCGCTCGCCGGTCACTTGTGCGGCGGCGTCCTGCAGCGCCTGCTGCACCTCGGCCAGGGCCGGCAGCGGAATGTGTGGCGGCAGCACGCGGTCGAGAATGCCGTCGCGGCGCATGTAGGCGTGGGCCAGCACGTAGTCGCCGATGGTTTGCGACTGCCGCAGGCCGCCGCAGTGGCCGATCATCAGCCAGCAGTGCGGGCGCAGCACGGCCAGGTGGTCGGTGATGTTCTTGGCGTTAGACGGGCCGACGCCGATGTTGACCAGGGTGATGCCGTCGCCATCGGTGGCCTGCAGGTGGTAAGCCGGCATCTGGTAACGGTGCCAGACCACGCTCTCGATGATTGCCTGCATCTCGCCTTCGGCCATGCCACGTTCGACCACCACGTTGCCCGGCAGCACCATGCGGGTGAAGCGCGAGTCGCTCTGCAGCATGTCCAGGCCATGGCGGATGAACTGATCGACGTAGCGGTGGTAGTTGGTCAGCAGGATCCATGGCTGCACATGGCGCCAGTCACTGCCGGTGTAATGCTGGATGCGCTTGAGCGAGAAGTCGGTGCGCGCCGCGTCGAACAGCGCCAGGGGCAGCGGGTCGATGTTCTCCCAGTCGTACAGGCCGTCGGCGGTGCCATCGGTGGCGGCAGAGAGGTCGGTGCTGGGGAACACCCGCGCCAGCTCGGCGGCGGTCACGCCACTGCCGGCCAACTCGTCACCGCCCTCGACCACGTAAGGGTAAGGAATGTATTGCTCGCTGACCCCGACTTCGACGGTCAGGGTGAAGTCGGCCATCAACGGCTGCAGTTGCTCAAGCAGGTACTTACGAAAGGCCGCAGGGTGGGTGATGGTCACGCTGTAGGTGCCGGGCACCTGCACCTTGGCGTAGGCGCGCACGGTGGTCGGCACTTCGCCCTGGCAATCGTAGGTCAGGCGCAGCTCGGGGTAGCGGAACAGCTCCTGCTCGTCGGCATCGGGCCGCACGCGATCCTTGAGGTAGCGCTTAAGTGCCTGGCTCAGGCCTTCGGTGGCGCGCTGGTGCAGCGCGGCCAGGCGGTCAACGGCTTCTTCGGCAGTGTTGACGACGATAAAAGCGCCGTCTGTAGGAAGGGACATGCACGGTTCCTTATCGTGGATTCATGGTTCATAGCTGACACGCATTACAACGCCGGTGCAAGTGGCTCGATCAAACAGGCCAGGCGGCGACGATGTGCTCCAGCGCCTGCTTGAGTTCGGCGCGGCTGCGCGCCGCGGCCAGGCTGATACGAACAGCACTGGCCTGGGCCGGGCCGACGGCGAACACGTCCGCCGGCACCACCTCGACGCCCGCGGCGCGACAGGCCGCCACCAATGCGGCGCTGTCCGGCGGCTGCAGCCACAGATGCGGCGCCACCTCACGTCCCGGCGGCATGCGCGAGCCCAATACGCGGCTCGCCAGGCGCCAACGCTGCTGCAGCTCTTCACGCTGCCAGGCCAGCTTGCGGGCGGCGGTGCCGTCCTCGATCCATTCGCAGGCCAGTGCCAGGCACAACGGCGACACCGCCCAGCTGGTAGCGTGGCCTTGCGGGTCGATGCGTTTGAGCAGCGCCTGGGACCCGTGCATGAAGCCCAGGCGCAGGCCCGGCGCCACGGTCTTCGACAGGCTGCTGACCAGCAGGCTGCGCGCCGGCACCGCCGCGGCCAATGGCGCCTGGCTGCCAAGGGCGCCATAGACGTCATCCTCGATCAGCCACAGGCCATGGCGCTCCACCAGCTCGGCGATGCGCTGGCGCCGCTCGCCATCCATGCTGCTGCCGGTGGGGTTCTGCAGACATGGCGTGAGCACCAGCACCCGCGCGCCGGTGGCGCGTATCTGACGGTCGAGGTCCTGAGGAAGAATGCCGCGCTCGTCCATGGCCACGCCGTGCAGCGGCAGCCGCAACTGGCGGGCAGCGGCCTTGATGCCAGGCGCGGTGAAGGCTTCGGCGAGCACCGGGTCACCCGCCTCACACAGCGCCAGCAACGCCGCCGACACGCCCTGCTGGGCACCCGCGCACAGCGCCACCTGAGACGGCGGTGTATGCACGCCGCGCTGCTGCAGCCACAGGCTGACGGCCACCCGCCCGCGCTGCTCGAGCTCGGCCGGCGCGTAAGCCTGCAGGGCATCCAGGCGGCCCTCGGCGATCAGCCGCTGCAGGGTGCGCGACAGATCGTCACTGCCGCCATCGTGCACCGGCACGTTGGTCGACAGGTCGATGCCATCGGCCGGCAGCCGTGGCTGCTTGAGGTGAAACAGGCTGGCTTCGTGGCTATCGGCCAACACGTAGGTACCGCGGCCGACCTCCCCGGACACCAGATGACGACGCGCCGCCTCGCGGTACGCCTGCATCACAGTGCTCGGGTTGATGCCCAGCGTCCAGGCCAGTCGCCGCTGGGGCGGCAGCCGTTCGCCGGGCTTGAGTTCACCCTTGCCGATGGCCACGGAGATCGCTTCGACCAGCGCCAGGTAAGTGGGCAGCGTGCTGCCCTGAAGGTCAGGTAACCACATTGCTTGCCATGCAATATAAAGATTTACCCATACAATGCCCGAGCCGTAGCATCTGGTCAAAGCCCGCCCGGAGCACTACCCGATGTTCGACCTCGCCGCCCTGCGCCAAGCCGTTACCCTGATCCGCCCGAGCATTCCGGCGACGCCGCAGTTCGCCTGGCCGCTGCTGGCCGAGCGCCTGGGTTGCGAAGTGTGGGTCAAGCACGAGAACCACACCCCGACTGGCGCCTTCAAGGTGCGCGGCGGGCTGGTCTATGTGGACCAGCTGTTGCGCCGCGAGCCGGGCATCAGCGGGCTGATCTCGGCGACCCGCGGCAACCATGGGCAAAGCATGGCGCTGGCCGCCCGCAAGGCCGGATTACCCATCGTCATCGTGGTGCCTGAAGGCAATGCACGGGAGAAGAATGCCGCCATGGCCGCGCTGGGCGCCGAGGTGATCGAGCATGGTCGCGACTTCGATGCCGCCCGCGCCCGGGCAGCCGAGCTGGCGGGGCAACGCGGCCTGCATTTCGTGCCGTCGCTGCACCCGGACCTGATCCGCGGCGTGGCCACCTACGCCCTGGAGCTGTTCGAGGCCGCGCCGCCGCTCAAGCGCATCTATGTGCCCATCGGCCTGGGCTCAGGCATCTGCGGGGTAATCCGTACCCGCGACCTGCTCGACCTGGATACCGAGGTGATCGGTGTGGTCAGCGCCGCCGCCGATGGTTATGCGCAGAGCTTCGCCGCCGGGCGGATCATCTGCACCGACAGCGCCGACACCATCGCCGACGGCATGGCCTGCCGCATGCCGCAGCCCGAAGCGCTGGAGATCATTCGCGCCGGCGCGGCGCGCATCGTGCGGGTCGACGACGACGAGATCCGCCAGGCCATGCGCATCTACCACGAAGACACCCACAACCTGGCCGAAGGCGCCGGCGCGGCAGCCCTGGCGGCATTGATTCAGGAGCGAGAGATAAACCGTGGCGAGCGCGCCGCCGTGGTGCTAAGCGGCGCCAACGTCGACCGCGCGGCGCTGGCGGCGATCCTCGCCTGAGCCGCCGTCCACCCGAGCCGGCTAAACGCTGATCGACAGCGTCGCGCCGACCGAAATGGACAGGGACAAACCGCCGCCAGCCATTTCGCCTGCGGCCTTCTCGACCTCGGCGAGCTGCTTGTCGATGCCTTCGATGAGTTTCTTGTTCTCTTCGTCCGGCTTGCCGCTGATCTGCGAGCGCACCATGGCCAGCAGCTGCTTGAGCTGGGCGGCGACCTTCTTCAGTTCTTCGGCGTCGGCACGGCGCTGACGCTCGTTGCGCTCCTGGCGGGCTTGGCTGATCGCGGCCTGGGCCTGCTCTTCGGCGCCCTGCTCCGGTTCGTCTTCCTGCTCGGCCTCTTCACCGGCTGCCAGCTCTGCGGTCTCGGTATTGACCTCGGAGCTTTCAGCTGCTGCCTCAGGCTCGACCACCACCTCGGCAGTCGGCTCTGCCTCGCTCACCGCCTCGGCCGTGACCGTCTCCTGCGCCGCCGTACTTTCGCCCTCGCCGGCCTTGGCGCCCATACCGACCGATGAGGCTGTGCCACCAGAGGGTTCCTTGAGCACCGCTGCAGCCTGCCCCAGTTCCTGTGCCAGTTGCTTGATCTGCCGCAGCGCGCCTTTGGCAGCAGAGGGCCCGAGCGCCACGACCAGCTGCTTGAGCATTTCAATACGGCGCTTGATGTCTTCCAGGCGCTGGCGCGCGGCATCCTTGCGAGACTCGTCCTGCCTGGCCTGCATCTCGCGCAGCTTGCCAAAGGCATCGCGCATGCTCTTCGCACGCTTCTGGGCGTATTCGCTGAGGGTGACGGTTACCGAGGGCTGCTGCTCCGGCTCGCTGGCCGCCTTCCGGGCTTCGCCTTTGCCTGGCTCCGCAGTGGTTGCAGCTGTGGTTCTAACCGGTGGCGCGGAGCTTGCGCCAGAGGGGGTGATAGTCGACATGCTACGTCCTGTGCCTGGCGAATGTGCACAGAGTATCGGCTCGCCAGACGACATCTTGAACCCCTGCTGCCGAGCGGCAGGCAGAAAGCACGAAGCCCCGGCATGGGCCGGGGCTTCGCGTATCACGCTGGTAGCTACCAGCAGCGAGGTCAGTACTTGCTACGAAAATCGCGCAGTTCTTCCTCGGCCTTTTCCTTGGTCCAGCCATAGCGCTCCTGCAGTTTACCCGCCAGGTATTCACTATGGCCCTCGGCGACATCCACGTCGTCGTTGGTCAGCTTGCCCCAGCGCGCCTTCATGTCGCCACTGAGTTGCTTCCACTTACCTTTGATGATGTCGGAATTCATGATGATTCTCCAAGGAGAGCGGCAGGCCGCAATGGCCTGCCGGTTAGGCATGATTAGTCGGCAGCTTTCAGGCCGTCAGCGGAAACCGCTTGAACGCCTTTGATTTCCTTGGCCTTGGCAACAGCCAGATCACGCTCGGCTTCGGTCTTCACTACGCCGGACAGGGAAACCACGCCTTTGTTGGTCTCGACCTTGATGTCCAGAGCGCTGAGGCCGTCGTCAGCCAGGAAGGACGATTTGACCTTGCTGGTGATCCAGGTATCGGAAACAGCTTCTTCAGCCTTGTCCATGGAATTGGCAGCCAGCATGGTCGGCTGGGTGCTGTTGTAGGTGTCAGCGAAAGCGGTACCCGCAACGGACAAGCTCAGAGCGGTCGCAGTGATAGCGGCAAAAGCGAACTTATTGACTGGCAGTTTCATGGGCAACACTCCTGTTTCGTTCAAGTTCGCCACATCCAACTTCAGGATTGTGGCTTCCCCATGAATATCGCAAGCGCTGTGCCAGGTTTTTAAAATAAAAATAATTCTTAAATATCAATAACTTATTTAATACTTACGTTCTCTGACTCCGTGCAAACTGCAAAACCAAGCGCAACGGCTCAGGCAGATTGCACGAAGTGACTTAATGCCATCATGCAAGCGGCTTTTTGATCGCCCGAAACGCAAAATGCCGGTCAGAAGACCGGCATTTTTGGTTGGCGACGCAGCGCAGGGCCTTATTTGACGACCTTCAGGCTCGGTCGTCCACTGGGCCGCGGCGGCTCGTCATCGGGCGGGGTCGACTCGTCCTCAACCTCCTCGATTTCGTTCTCCACCGGAGGCGGCTCCTGATCGAAGACCATGCCCTGGCCATTCTCGCGTGCATAGATCGCCAGCACCGCGGCAGAAGGCACGAACAGGCTGTGGGCGACGCCACCGAAGCGACCTTCGAAGCTGACCGCATCGAGCCCCAACGATAGTTCGCGCACAGCGGTGGGCGATACATTGAGTACGATCTGCCCGTCGCTGACGAACTTGCTCGGTACCTGAACGCCCGGATACTCGGCATTGACCAGCAGATGCGGGGTGCAATCGTTGTCGACGATCCACTCGTAGAGCGCGCGAATCAGATAAGGACGACTGGAGTTCATCAAACCTCCTGAACGTGGCGCGCAACGGCGGCGCACCGGAAAAATGGATCAGCGCATGGCTCGTTCGACGGACGACAGGCTCTGGCGAAAACTTTCGCGCGCGAACTGCCGGTCCATGTAATCGAGCAGCGGTTTAGCCGGCCTTGGCAGTTCGATCCCCAGCAGCGGCAGGCGCCAGAGGATCGGCAACAGGCAGCAGTCTACCAAGCTCAGCTCGTCGCTGAGAAAAAATGGTTTCTCAGCAAACAGCGGCGACACCCCCGTGAGGCTTTCGCGCAATTCCTTGCGCGCCTGCACCCGGGCCGGCTCCTTGCTGCGCGGGTCGAGAATCAGGTCGACCAGCGAGCACCAGTCGCGCTGGATGCGGTGCATCAGCAGGCGGGTGTTGCCGCGCGCTACCGGATACACCGGCATCAGAGGCGGATGGGGGTAGCGCTCCTCCAAGTACTCCATGATCACCGTTGGCTCGTAGAGCGCCAGGTCACGGTCGACCAGGGTCGGCAAGGTGCCGTAGGGGTTGGCTTCCAGCAGCTTGTTGGGGAAGCGGCCCTGCTCCACATCGATGATTTCCACAACGACGCTCTTTTCGGCGAGCACGATGCGGACGCGGTGAGAGTAGTGGTCGGCAGCGTCGGAATAACAGGCCAACCGGTTGGTCGCAGCCAAGGCGATCCTCCAGATTCGTGAAACGTGAACGCACCGGGAAGCGCTATTGTTAGCGACGGTTCCCGGCAGTCCCTGAGATGAATGTTCAGGGCATAAAAAAGCCCGCGGGATACGCGGGCTGAGCATGATACCGGAACCGGCCTTCGCTGGCCGTTGAAAAACGCTGGCGAAGCTGCAGGCTCGGATCGTTCTAGTGCACATCCTTCCAGTATTCGCGCTTGAGCAGGTACGCAAAGACGAAGAAGAACGCCAGGTAGATCAGCACGTAGGTACCGATGCGCTGCATGTGCAGCTTGTTCGGATCCGCCGAGTAGGCCAGGAAGGTCACCAGGTTGCGCACCTTGTCATCGAACGCCTGTGGACTGAGCTGGCCGCTGTTGGGCTCGAGCACCAGCTGGTCGCAAGCTTCGTGGGTCAGCGGCGTACCGGTCAGCGGGTCGTACTGCTTCTTGCCGCCATCGACCACCTGCACCTGCTTGCAACCCATGTACTGACGACCCTGCAGGCGGCCCAGCACGTTGGGCATGCCGACGTTAGGGAACACCAGGTTGTTGGCGCCCAGGGGCCGCGCCGGGTCGTCGTAGAAAGTGCGCAGGTAGGTGTACAGCCAGTCGTTACCACGCACCCTGGCGACCAGGGTAAGGTCCGGTGGCGCGGCGCCGAACCAGCGCTTGGCGTCCTCGGGCTTCATGCCGATGTTCATGTGATCGCCGATCTTGGCGTCGGTGAACACCAGGTTCGCCATCATCTGTTCCTCGGATACGCCGATGTCCGCGGCGACGCGCTCATAGCGCTGGAACTTGGCGCTGTGGCAGCCCATGCAGTAGTTGGCGAAGGTGCGCGCGCCGTCCTGCAGCGCGGCCTTGTCGGTCAGGTCGATATCGGCCTTGTCCAGGGCCACGCCGTGGCCACCGGCGGCCAGGGCGAAGGCAGGCAACAGCGCGACCACACATGCAGCGAATAGCTTTCTCATCAGCCTGTCACCCTTTCAGGAACGGGTTTGGTCTTTTCCATCCTGGTGTAGAAAGGCATCAGGATGAAGTACGCGAAATACAGCGCCGTGCACAGTTGCGACAGCAGCGTACGGCCCGGCGTGGGCGGCAGTACGCCGAGCACGCCGAGGATGACGAAGGACACGCAGAACACCAGCAGCCACAGCTTGCTCAGCCAGCCCTTGTAGCGCATCGAGCGCACCGGGCTGCGGTCCAGCCAGGGCAGCACGAACAGCACGGCGATGGCGGCGCCCATGGCGATCACGCCCATCAGCTTGTCGGGGATGGCGCGCAAGATCGCGTAGAACGGCGTGAAGTACCACACCGGGGCGATGTGCTCGGGGGTCTTGAACGGGTTGGCCTGCTCGAAGTTGGGCTTCTCGAGGAAATAGCCGCCCATCTCCGGGAAGAAGAACACCACGAAGCAGAACACGAACAGGAACACCACCACGCCGACGATATCCTTGACCGTGTAGTACGGGTGGAAGGGAATGCCGTCGAGGGGGATGCCGTTCTCGTCCTTGTACTTCTTGATGTCGATGCCGTCCGGGTTGTTCGAGCCCACCTCGTGCAGCGCCAGGATGTGCAGCACCACCAGGCCGAGGATGACGATCGGCAGCGCCACCACGTGCAGGGCGAAGAATCGGTTGAGGGTGATGCCGGAGATCAGGTAGTCGCCACGGATCCACTCGGTCAACGCATCGCCGATATAGGGAATGGCGCCGAACAGCGAGATGATCACCTGGGCGCCCCAATAGGACATCTGTCCCCACGGCAACAGATAGCCCATGAAGGCTTCGGCCATCAGCATCAGGTAGATCAGCATGCCGAAGATCCACACCAGCTCGCGGGGCTTCTGGTACGAGCCGTAGAGCAGGCCGCGGAACATGTGCAGGTAGACGACGATGAAGAACGCCGAAGCGCCGGTCGAGTGCATGTAGCGCAGGATCGCGCCGTGGGGCGTATCGCCGGTGCGCACATCGCGCATCAGCCCTTCGACCGAGGCGAAGGCACCTTCGGCAGTCGGGTTGTAGCTCATGGTCAGCCATACGCCGGTGAGCAGCTGGTTGACCAGCACCAGCAGGGCCAGGGAGCCGAAGAAGTACAGGAAGTTGAAGTTCTTCGGCGCGTAGTACTTGGCGAGGTGGTCGTTCCACATCTTGGTGGCGGGAAAGCGCGCGTCCACCCAGTCCATGAATTTGCTCATCATGCTTGCTCCTGATCCACGCCGATGATGATCACCTCAGCCGACTCGTAGCGGTGCGGCGGCACCGGCAGATTCAGCGGCGCCGGCTGCGACTTGTACACGCGCCCGGCGAGGTCGTAGCGCGAGCCGTGGCAGGGGCAGAAGTAGCCGCCTACCCAGTTCTCGCCAAGATCTGCCGGCGCCACCTCGGGGCGGAACGACGGCGAGCAACCCAGGTGCGTGCACAGCCCGACCAGGAGGAGGATTTCCGGCTTGATCGAGCGGGTCTTCGGGTCGACGTAACCCGGCTGCACCGAGTGCTGGGAGTCGGCATCAGCCAGCTGCCCTTCGATCTTCGTGAGGTTCGCGAGGATCGTTTCGGTACGCCGCATGATGAACACCGGCTGGCCCCGCCATTCGGCCACCATCTGCTGGCCCGGCTCGATCTTGGCGACGTTCACCTTGACCGGCGCGCCGGCGGCCTTGGCCTTGGCACTCGGGTACCACGACCCTACAAACGGAACTGCAGCCCCCACCGCCCCGGCGGCACCAACCACCGAAGTGGCTGCCACCAGAAAGCGACGCCGGCCCGCATTCACGCCGTCATTGCTCATTCAGTCGTCTCCCATCGGCTTTCCGGCCTGTTGTGCAGGCCTCTAATTAGTACGTGTTGGTCAGCGCGCAGCAGCGGCCGGCGCAGGCGCGGCGCCTACCCTGCTCGTTCGGCCGGAGGCGCATCCATTCGACGTTCATCGGCGACTTTAATCCATTGCCCCGGCCATACGGCCCAGCCGTTTGATCGACGGCATGCACAGGTAGAAGGTCGTGGCCGTGCGTCTAAAGCGGCGCGACTGCAATCCGGCGCGAGATTCGCACAGGCCAGCCGGGCGACTCATGACGCGCATCAACGAAGCGGTGGGTAGCCGGCGCACGCCAGCGCTCGGGCAGAGCAGACAGGTAACGATGTAGCCTGGAGCAGCCATGAAAAACATCACGGGCGAAATGCCCAGAGGCTGGCCAGCAAAAATGACCGGCCATAAAAAACGCCCAGCTCCGTGAGGAAACTGGGCGTTTTCGAGTACAGCAGCGAATTAACGCTTGGAGTACTGAGGACGCTTACGCGCTTTACGCAAACCGACTTTCTTACGCTCGACTTCACGAGCATCGCGGGTCACGTAGCCTGCTTTACGCAGAGCCGGACGCAGAGTCTCGTCGTAGTCCATCAGAGCGCGGGTGATGCCGTGGCGGATCGCACCAGCTTGACCGCTCACACCACCGCCGATGACGGTAACGTAGATGTCGAATTTCTCGACAGTCTCGGTCAGCTCCAGCGGCTGGCGAACTACCATGCGGGCAGTTTCACGACCGAAGAAGGTGTCCAGGGTGCGGTTGTTGATGGAGATCTTGCCAGTGCCCGGACGCAGGAAAACGCGTGCGGTTGCAGTCTTGCGACGGCCAGTGCCGTAATTTTGAGTCGCCGACATAATGAACTATTCCGTTAAATCTTCAGTTCTTGAGGCTGCTGAGCAGTGTGAGGGTGAGCAGCGCCCGCATACACTTTCAGCTTACGGTACATGTCGCGGCCCAGCGGGTTCTTCGGCAGCATGCCTTTAACCGCGGTCTCGATCACGCGCTCAGGGGCCTTGGCGATCAGCTTCTCGAAGTTGATCGACTTGATGCCGCCCGGGAAACCGGAGTGGGAGTAGTACATTTTGTCGCTGGTTTTAGCGCCAGTTACACGTACCTGCTCGGCATTGATAACGACGATGTAGTCGCCGGTGTCAACGTGAGGGGTGTACTCAGGCTTGTGCTTGCCACGCAGACGGCTCGCGATTTCTGTAGCCAGACGACCCAGGGTCTGACCAGCAGCGTCAACGACGAACCAGTCGCGTTTTACTGTTTCCGGTTTAGCGGTAAAAGTTTTCATTCTTTATAGCCTCAGGGGCCGCCCAGCAAAAATAGACGGCGGATCTTACTGAATAGTGCGTACTTTGACAAGTCAAAGGCAGCCGGATGCGGGCGCTATCGGGGGCTCGGGTCAGCGCGTCCGCGTACGGCAAGATTCTTCGGCAGGCGGCGCATCACTTCCACCGCAGAAAGAGGACGCGGATTATCCTGATTGCGAAAAAAATTTCAACCTGCTTGTATGGGCCTTTTGTCAGAGGAGGCTCCCATGCAATACCGCCAGCTCGGCCGCACCGATCTCAATGTCAGCGCCCTGTGCCTGGGCACCATGACCTGGGGTGAGCAGAACACTGCCGCCGAAGCTTTCGCGCAGATCGACCGCGCCAAGGCCTACGGCATCAACTTCATGGACACCGCCGAAATGTACCCGGTGCCGCCGCGCGCCGAGACCTACAGCAAGACCGAACAGATCATCGGCGAGTACTTCAAGCAGCGCGGCGACCGCGACGACTGGATCCTGGCCAGCAAGGTCGCCGGCCCCGGCAACGGCATCACCCATATTCGCGACGGCCAGCTCAAGCACAACCGCCAGCACATCGTCGCCGCCCTGGATGCCAGCCTCAAACGCCTGCAAACCGACTGGATCGACCTCTACCAGCTGCACTGGCCGGAGCGCCCGACCAACTTCTTCGGCCAGCTCGGCTACCAGCATCAGGACAGCGACTCCACGCCCATCGAGGAAATCCTCGAAGCGCTGGACGAGCAGGTCAAGGCTGGCAAGATCCGCCACATCGGCCTCTCCAACGAAACGCCGTGGGGCACCATGAAATTCCTGCAACTGGCCGAAGCCCACGGCATGTCCCGCGTGGTGTCGGTGCAGAACCCCTACAACCTGCTTAACCGCAGCTACGAAGTGGGCATGGCCGAAGTCTCGATCCGTGAGCAATGCGGCCTGCTGGCCTACTCGCCCATGGCCTTCGGCATGCTCTCGGGCAAGTACGAGAACGGCGCCCGCCCGGCGAACGCGCGCCTGAGCTTGTTCGAGCGCTTCCAGCGTTACAACGCTCCGGAAACCGTGGCCGCCTGCTCCCGCTACGTGGCCCTGGCCCGCGAACATGGCCTGGATCCGGCACAGATGGCCCTGGCCTTCGTGACGAGCCGTCCGTTCGTGACCAGCAACATCATCGGCGCCACCTCGCTGGAGCAACTGGAGGGCAACCTGACCAGCAGCGAGCTGACCCTCAGCGATGACGTGCTCAAAGGCATCGAGGCGATCCACAAGGCGCAGCCCAACCCGGCGCCCTGATCTTTCAGGATTAGGGATGGTGGTGGGTTGGCACCCACCCTACGGGATGCCGACTGCAGGATGAGTGATAACCCATCAGATCTGCGTGCGGGGGGCACGCCGTGCGCACGAATCGCGGGCATGGCCCGCTCCCACAAGAGCAGACCGTAGGATGGGTCGTGCCGCGTAGGCGACAACCCATCACCTCGCCACGCCCTCCTCCTACCTAAAGCAACTTCGGCCCCTTGGCGTCACGCCGTGACGCCAGCCGATCCGCCAGCCGAGTCGGCTCCGGCAGCCGATAGCCCCGATCCCAACTCAACACCAACTCCGCCGCCTTGTGCATGCTCACGCGGTTCCCCGGCGAGACGATCAGCGGCCGTACCTTGCGCTTGCTGCGCAGCACCCAGCCGATCTGCCGGTTCTGGCGGTCGAGCAACTCCACCTTGTCACCGCGCTCCTCGCCCAGCTCGCAGTGATGGCCGGTGAGGATCTTCTTCGCCACGCCGATAGTCGGCCGGCCGGTGACCACGCCCAAGTGCGCGGCAATGCCCAGCCCACGGGGATGGGCGATGCCATGGCCGTCGACGACGATCAGGTCCGGCTCCTGGGGCAGCCCCGCCAACGCCGACAGCAGCGCCGGCAACTCGCGAAACGACAACAGGCCCGGCACGTACGGCATGCTGGTGGGGATACGCGCCACGCATTCGGCGACCGGCTGCAAGGTTTCGGCATCCAGCAGGATGGCGGCGGCGCGGGTGATTTCGCCGCCCTCTTCGAAGCCCACGTCCACGCCGGCCAACAGGCGCAGCGGCGGGAAATCGTCCTCCAGGCGCACCTGCTCGGCCAACTCCTTCTGCAGGATTCTCGCGGCGGCGGGTGTGCCGTCCCACTCGGCGAATGGCGACGCGGCCAACTCGGCAAAACTCAGCATGACAACCTCTCTCCCAGCACAGACTTGCAAGACCGGGCTGGACGCAGCCCATATAAAAGAAGACGATTCAGCCGGAACCTGACGGCTTTACCCTCAGGCCGATAATCACTCGAACAAGAACAACAGCCATGCCCAGCTCGTCCCCGCTCACGCGCGTGAGCATCCTCGCCACGCCCGGCGTATTCGCTTCGACCCTCATGCAGGCCAGAGATTTCTTCCATATGGCCGGCCTGCGCCATGGCAAGCAGCAGGGCCTCGGCCTGGTGCCGACCTTCGAAGTGCGCCTGGTCAGCCCGGACGGCCTGCCCGTCACCAGCTTCAGCGGCGTACAGCTACCGGTCGACGGCCCCCTCGATGACCAAGCCCAGCTGATCATCCTGCCGGCCTTCTGGGACGACTACGACGCCCTGTGCAGTCGCTACCCGCAGGTGTTCGACTGGCTGCGCGCACGCCACGCCGCTGGCGCCAGCCTGTGCGGCGAGGCCAATGGGGTGTACTGGCTGGCCGCCGCCGGCCTGCTCGATGGCAAGGAGGCGACCACCTGCTGGCGCTTCTTCAGCGAATTCGCCACGCGCTTTCCGCAGGTGGTGCTGAATCAGGACAAGCACCTGACCGACGCCGACAACCTCTACTGCGTGGCCGGCCCGACCTCGGCATGCGATCTGTACATCTACCTGATCGAGCGTTTCTGCGGCACCAGCGTGGCGCAGAGCGTGGCCCGCGACATACTCTACGAAGTGCGCCGCAGCTACACGCCGGGGCGTATCGGTTTCGGCGGCCAGAAGCAGCATCAGGACACCAAGATCCTGCAGATCCAGCAGTGGCTCGAGGAGCACTTCGCCGAACGTTTTCGCTTCGAGGACGTGGCCCGCGACCACGGCATGAGCATCCGCAACTTCATGCGCCGTTTCCACGCCGCCACCGGCGACAAGCCGCTGTACTACCTGCAGCGCCTGCGCATCGAAACCGCCAAGGGGCTGCTGTCGTCATCGGCGAAAAGCATCAAGGCGGTCAGCTATGAAATCGGCTACGACGACGCCAGCTTCTTCGCCCGCCTGTTCCGCCAGCACACGGGACTGTCGCCCAACCACTACCGCCAGCAGTTCCAACAGCAGGTGCAGCCCGCCGGCTGAAACGAAAAAGGCCGCACGCCGTGCTTCCGGCCTGGAAGCGGGCATGCGGCCTTTGCCGTCGCGGCGTACCGGTCAGGGCTTGTGCGGGCGCGAAAGGAACTCGTGGGACTGCATTTCCAGCAAGCGGCTCAGGGTACGCTGGAACTCGAAGCTCAGGCGCCCGCCGGTGTACAGATCCTTGAGCTCCACTTCGGCGGAGATGATCAGCTTGACGTTGCGGTCGTAGAACTCGTCCACCAGGTTGATGAAGCGCCGCGCCATGTCTTCCTTGGCCACGCTCATCTGCTCGACATTGGCGAGAATCACCGAGTGGAAGATCTTGCCCAGCTCGATGTAATCGTTCTGGCTGCGCGGGCCGTCGCACAGCTCGCGGAAATCGAACCAGCCCACGTCACCGCCGACCTTGCGCGCGACGATGGCACGGTTCTCGATCATCAGCGATTCGTTTTCCTGCACGGTGGTGTTCTCGTGCAGCAGGCTCTTGAAGCTCTTTTCCAGGCTCTGCTCGGCCGCGTCCCCAAGCGGAAAGTGGAACAGTTCGGCCTGCTCCAGCGCTCGCAGGCGGTAGTCGATGCCGCTGTCGACGTTGACGATCTCGGTGTGCACCTTCAAGAGCTCGATCGCCGGCAGGAAGCGCGCGCGCTGCAGGCCATCCTTGTAGAGGCCGTCGGGCACGATGTTGGAGGTGGCCACCAGGGTCACGCCGTTCTTGAACAGCTCTTCGAGCAGGGTCGCCAGGATCATCGCGTCGGTGATGTCGGAGACGAAGAACTCGTCGAAGCAGATCACCCGGAACTGCTCGGAGAAGCGCTTGCCGATCACCGTCAGCGGGTTCTTGACGTCCTTGAGCGAACGCATTTCCTCGTGCACACGCTTCATGAAGCGGTGAAAGTGCGTGCGTTCCTTTTCCTTGAACGGCAGGGCATCGAAGAAGGTGTCGACCAGGTAGGTCTTGCCACGGCCGACGCCGCCCCAGAAATACAGGCCCTTGACCGGGGTGACGGATTTCTTGCCGAACAGCTTGCCGAGCACGCCGGGCTTGTTGCGCTCGTCGGCGATCAACTCGTCATACAGGCGCTGCAGGTGGCGCACGGCCTTTTCCTGGGCAGCATCGTGAAAGAAGTCCGGACGTTTGAGGTCGGCCTGGTAGCGTTCGAGCGGAGTCATAGTGCGAAAACCGGGCAAGTGAAGCGGGGGCGACACTTTAACGACGCCCCCGGGGATTGGCAAATAGGCCCTATGGCTGGCGAGGTTTTAGCCTCGCCCCCAGGGCAGCGCAGGCGCCGGGCGGATTCGACATCCGCCGGCGCGCAGGCTCAGACCGCGGCGCGCGCCAATGGTCTCAGGCTTCTTCCGGCGCCAGTGCGTCACGCAGCCGGGCGATGGCAGCCTCGAGAGCCGCGGTGTCGGCGAAGGCCGGGCTTTCGCCGACCAGTTGGTCGTCCAGCCACACGCCAAAGACCTCGCCCTGGACGCGGATGTCCAGCGGCTCGCCGCTTTGCAGGCGCTTGCTCGCCTGCCCGGCTGCCTTGCCGTCGGCGAAGGCTGGCGACAGCAGCAGCTGCTCGCCGTCGGCATCGAGCAGGCGGAAACGGAAGCTGCCGTCCTCGTCGCGGAAGCTGACGAAGCGGGCGCGCTTGGCAGCCTTCTTCCTGGTATCGGCGGCTACCTGCACCTGCTCGCGGAACGAGCGCAGGCCCACCGCTTCGCGCAGCTCACCGAGGAACGGCGTGGCGATCTTGCGCGCCTTGGCGGCGCCGGCCAGCAGGATGTCTTCCAGATCGGCCGGGCGGGCGATCAGGGCGTGGTAGCGCTCGCGCGCCTCGCCCAGTTCGGCTTCCAGCAGTTCATAGAGCGCCTGCTTGGCTTCGCCCCAGGCCAGACCGCCGAGCAGCGCGGCGCGGAAATCTGCCTGCTGGGTCGGCGCGGCAAAGGCCTGGTAGATGGTGAACAGGTGCGAGTTGTCCGGATCCTTCGCCTCGCCCGGCTGGCGGGAGTCGGTGACGATGCGCGCCACGGCGTCCTTGAGCTGCTTGGAGCTGCCGAACAGCGGGATGGTGTTGTCGTAGCTCTTCGACATCTTGCGACCGTCGAGACCCGGCAGGGTGGCGACGTCTTCCTCGATCACCACTTCGGGCAGCTTGAACAGGTCCTTGCCCTGACCGAACAGGTGGTTGAAGCGCTGGCCGATATCGCGGGCCATTTCCACATGCTGAATCTGGTCGCGGCCAACCGGCACTTTCTGGGCGTTGAACATCAGGATGTCCGCAGCCATCAGCACCGGGTAGCTGAATAGGCCCATGGTCACGCCGGCGTCCGGGTCTTCACCGGCTTCCACGTTCTTGTCCACCGAGGCCTTGTAGGCGTGGGCGCGGTTGAGCAGGCCCTTGCCGGCCACGCAGGTCAGCAGCCAGCACAGCTCGGGGATTTCCGGGATGTCGGACTGGCGATAGAAGGTCGCCTTGTCGGTGTCCAGGCCCAGCGCCAGCCAGGTGGCGGCGATCTCCAGGCGCGAGCGCTGGATACGTGCCGGGTCATCGCACTTGATCAGCGCGTGGTAGTCGGCCAGGAAGTAGAAGGAATCCATGTCGGCGCGGCGGCTGGCGACGATGGCTGGGCGAATCGCGCCGGCATAGTTGCCCAGGTGCGGCGTGCCGGTGGTGGTGATACCGGTGAGAATACGAGTGGTCATGTTCAGGTTCGCTTTACGTGGACCATCTTGGGGATATGCCCTGCCGCAGTGGCACGCGGCAGATCAGAGGCGAGGCAGCAGCAGATCCTTGAGATCGGTCAGCTTGCCGTGAAAAAAGTGGCCGCATTCTGCCACTTTCAGCAGTTCGTGGGCACGCCCGAGGTTGGCAGACCAGTCGTAGACGCGCTGCGGCTCGATCACCTCATCGGCGTCCGGCTGAATCACCACCAACGGGCAGCGCTCGGCCGGCGGTGTTTCGGCGGTCAGGCGGGTAACGGCCGGGGCGATCATGAACAGCTTCGCCGGCTCGACGCCCTGTTGTTCCAGGCGACCGCCCAGGGCGGCAGCTACGAAGCCGCCGAAGGAAAAGCCCATCAGGGTGATCGGCAGATCCGGGTAGCGCTCGCGCAGCCAGTTGGCGATGGCTTCGGCGTCGTCGACTTCACCGGTGCCCATGTCGTGACTGCCGGTACTGGCGCCCACGCCGCGGTAGTTGAAACGCAGGGTGTGATAGCCGGCATCGCGGGCGGTGCGCTGCAGGGTCGACACCACCTTGTTGAGCATGGTGCCGCCCTGTACCGGGTTGGGGTGGCAGATCAGCGCGACGCCGCGCGCGTCAGTAACTTCCAGGCAAAGGGCTTCCAGCTGGCCGCTGGGGCCGTCGATCATCGTGGGGGTTTCGCGGATCAGCAACAGTGAACTCCGTGACCTTCAATCGGGTCGACTCGTCGAACGATGTACCCGCACCGCGTCTGCGCGTTGCCGGGTCAACACCTTAAAACACCTTCGCCTACACGCACTTAGCGGTGTACAGCGCAGGTTCCAGCCGTTAACGTAAAGCAAAGCCGTTTAGAGAGGAAGGACTCGTGGAACAGACGCTCACCGCCTGGTTGCTACCGGCACTTACCCTGGTCGCTGGCATCGCCATCGGTTTCCTGATCGCCCGTCTCGCGCCCAATGCCGCCCCCGGCCGCACGCAGCGCCAGCTGGACGAGATGCAGGAACGTTTCGAGGCCTATCAAAACGAAGTGGTCACCCACTTCAACACCACCGCCAATCTGGTCAAGAAACTGACCCAGAGCTATCACGACGTTCAGGAGCACCTGTCTCATGGTGCCGACCGCCTGGCGCTCGACGAAGTGACTCGCCAGCGCCTGCTCGCCACCCTGCACGCCGAGCCGAGCAGCGAAAAGCGCGAACGCCTGACGCCGCCGCGCGACATGGAAATCCCCAAGGACTATGCACCCAAGACCGGCGACGTACCGGGCATGCTCGACGAGAGCTACGGCCTGAAAAACCGCTACTGAGCCGTTAGCCTGCGATACCCGAACCCCGCCCCTTGGCGGGGTTTTTTGTTTAGGATGGGGCATCGACACCGACAAGGACGTGATTCATGCCAGCACGCCAGTCCCACCACCCCACCCGCCAGGCGCTGATGGACGCCGCGCGTGAGCTGCTGGACAGCGGCCGGGCCTTCAGCAGCCTGAGCCTACGTGAAGTGGCGCGGGCCGCCGGTATCGTGCCCACCGGTTTCTATCGTCACTTCAAGGACATGGACACCCTGGGCCTGGCTCTGGTGGCCGAAGTCGGCGAAACCTTCCGCACCACCCTGCGCCAGGTACGTCGCAACGAGTTCGAGCTGGGCGGCATCATCGATGCTTCGGTACAGATTTTCCTGCGTGCAGTAGAGCAGCACCGCGGCCAGTTCCTGTTTCTCGCTCGCGAGCAGTACGGTGGCTCGCTGCCGGTGCGCCAGGCCCTGGCAACCTTTCGCGATGATATCGCCGCCGACCTGACCAGTGACCTGAGCCTGATGCCCAAGCTGCAGCACCTCGACGAGGCGGCGCGCAGCATGCTGGCGGACCTGGTGGTGAAAACCGTGTTCGCTACCCTGCCCGAGCTGATCGACCCAGAGGCCACTGCCCTACCCGCCCACCGCCGGCCGGAAACCAAGATGATCGAGCAGCTGCGCTTCATCCTGATCGGCGCCAAGCGCTGGCGCGGCCTGAGTGCCGGCGACAAGCGCTGAACCGCGCTGAGCAGAAAATAACCAGGTCGCGCCAGCGCCCACGGCTCGTGGCCTGGAAGACAATGCGCGCACCTTATCCACAGCGTGCTCCACACCTTCCGTGGAAAAGCTTGCTACAAGTCGCGCTCAACGCACTGAAATCGTTGAAGTAATTGTTGACGCGACAGTGTTTTTCCGCACCCGGAAAGACTGATCAAATAACGATCAATCGTCTGTAAGCCTCACACCCAGAGGCCTGCAGCCGGACATGCTCACATTATCCACAGCACTGTACACAGCAACCGGGGAAAAGTTGATAACCGCGTTCTTCGCTCAGCTAACACCTTGTTTGCAAAGCGTTATCAGCGCTGATCAAAAATAGCGCTATGCGCGGCAGGCCACGTCGCCAGAGCGCTTCAGGGCCTTTTGCACATGATCGATACAGGCTTACCAACAAGCCCTGTGGGTAACCCGCACAACTCGCTGATTTTCATGCACAAATAAAAAGACCGCTGACTGGCAGCGGCCTTGAGATGAAGGCGGGAATCAGTCGACCAGGGTCAGCGCACCCTTCATCAGTGCGGCATGGCCGGGGAAGGAGCAGAAGAACTGGTAAGCGTCGGCAGCGTCCAGCTTGCTCACATCGAAGGTGACCGAGTCGGACTCGCCACCGCCGATCAATTTGGTGTGGGCGATCACCCGGGTATCGTCGGGCTTCAGGTAATCCTTGTCGACTCCAGCCCCGATGCCGTCGGCGCTGATCGCCTGCACGTCGGCGGTCTTGGCCACTACCAGGTTGTGGCCCATCACGTTCTTAGGCAGGTTGCCGACGTGCTTGAGTTCGATGGTGAAGGTCTTGCAGCTCTTGCTGACCTTGATCTCCTTGGTATCGAAGGTCATCTGGTCGGTGGAATGCACCTCCACCGAGCACTCGGCAGCCAACAGCGGCGTACTGAGCAGAGCCAGCACGGAGGCGACGGCAAACTTGCGAATCATGGGAGTCTCCTTGGCAGTGAAAACGTTCACAGCCTGCAGGGTGCCCTATCGGGCGAGCATTTCCCATGACCTGAGGCAACGGGCCGCAGTGATTCGTATCGACCATCCAGATAAGCCATCCATCGGCCATCCAGAAAAACTATCGAAACGATCCAGACAAGCAAGCAGCCGAATGATGAGACGGGGCGTAGGCTAAGCCCATATCGCAAGGAGAACGATCATGACCGCCATCGAGAGCCTGCAGCACTGGTTCGCCGCTTACGCACAGGCTGCCAGCGGCAGCGCCAGTTAAGCCGACCGGAAACACAACGGCCGCTGCAGAGCATTGCCCTGCAGCGGCCGCCGCATCATGCCCTAGTGTCCGCCCAGGTAGGCGTTGCGCACATCCTGATTGCCCAGCAGCTCCTGGCCGGTGCCGGTCATGCGGATTTCCCCGGTGACCATCACGTAGGCCCGATCACTCAGGCGCAGCGCGTGGTTGGCGTTCTGCTCGACCAGAAAGATGGTCATGCCGGTCTGCGCCAGCTCACGCAGAGTGGCGAAGATCTGCTTGACCACGATGGGCGCCAGGCCCAACGACGGCTCGTCGAGCAGCAGCAGCTTGGGGCGGCTCATCAACGCCCGGGCGATGGCCAGCATCTGCTGCTCACCGCCGGACATGGTCATCGCCCGCTGGTTGCGTCGCTCCTTGAGCCGCGGGAACAGGTCGAACATGCGCTGCATGTCCTCGTCGGCATGCTTGGCGCCGATGGGGATGGTGCCCATCAGCAGGTTCTCCTCCACACTCATGTCCGGGAACACCCGGCGCCCTTCCGGGGACTGAGCGATGCCGTTGGACGCCACGAAGTGGGTGCTCTTGCGGGTGATGTCCTCGCCGCGGTAGAGAATCTGTCCGCCGCTGGCCCGCGGCTGGCCGAAGATCGACATCAGCAGCGTGGACTTGCCCGCGCCGTTGGCGCCGATCAGGCTCACCGTTTCACCGGGGTTGATGTGCAGGTTGACCTTCTTCAGCGCCTGAATCTGCCCGTAATGCACGTCGACGTCCTTGAACGCCAGCAGCGGTGCCGTATTCACGTCGCTCATGCCACTTCCTCCTCTTCCGCGCCGAGGTAGGCAGCGATCACTTTCGGGTCGTTCTTGATGGCGTCCGGGCCGCCCTGGGCGATGACCAGCCCGTGGTCGAGGACGATGATGTGGTCGCTGATGCTCATCACCATGCCCATGTCGTGCTCGATCAGCAGCACGGTCATGCCGTGCTCGTCGCGCAGCAGGCGGATGATCTTGCTCAGCGCGTGAGTCTCCGAGGGGTTGAGGCCGGCGGCGGGTTCATCCAGGCAGATCAGCTCCGGGCCGGTGCACATGGCGCGGGCGATTTCCAGGCGGCGCTGCTGGCCGTAGGAAAGCTCGCCGGCCAGGTGGTTGGCCTGCTCGACCAGGTCGACCACTTCCAGCCAGTAGAAGGCGGTGTCCAACAGCTTGTTCTCGGCGCGCCGGTAGCCGGGCGTGTTGAGAATGCCCTTGATCATGCTGCGCTCGGCGAGCATGTGCTGGGCCACCAGGAGGTTTTCCAGCACGGTCATTTCCTTGAACAGACGAATGTTCTGGAAGGTGCGCGCCAGGCCTGCCCGGTTCACCAGGTGGGTACCACCGAACATCTTGTACCAGAGCCGCGAGCCGAACTGCGCCGGCTTCACGAAATCGTCAGCCTTGAACGGCTCGCCGAGAATCTGGATGACGTCGGTCTGCCGGCCCTGGGCGTTGAGCATGATCTTGCCGCCAGTGGCCGAGTAGAAGCCGGTCAGGCAGTTGAACACCGTGGTCTTGCCGGCGCCGTTGGGGCCGATCAGCGCGGAGATGGAATGGCGCTTGATCGAGAAATTGACGTCGCTGAGCGCCTTGATGCCGCCGAAGTGCATCATCAGGCCGTCGACCGAGAGGATGTTGTCACTCATGGCGCGACTCCTTTACGCGGGGCGATACCGATGCGGTTGATGCGAATCAGCCCGCGTGGTCGCCAGATCATCATCAGTACCATCAGCATGCCGAACAGCAGCACGCGGTAGTCGGCGAAGCTGCGCAGCAGCTCCGGGGCGATGGTCAGCACGAACGCGGCGATCACCACGCCCACGGTCGAGCCCATGCCGCCGAGCACCACGATGGCGAGGATCAGCGCCGACTCGAAGAAGGTGAACGAGGTCGGGTTGACGAAGCCCTGGTAGGTGGCGAAGAACACCCCGGCGATGCCCGCCGTGGAGGCGCCGAGCATGAAGGCCGAGAGCTTGACCAGCACGTGGTTCAGGCCCATGGAGCGGCAGGCGATTTCATCTTCGCGCAGCGCTTCCCAGGCGCGGCCGACCGGCATGCGGGTCAGGCGATGCTTGACGTACAGCACCAGCAGCACCACCAACACCAGCACGGCGTAGATGAACAGGAACTTCATGTTGGGGTTGTAGGCGATACCGAAGAACTCGTGGTACGGCACGCCACCATCCTTGGCACGGCGGGCGAACTCCAGGCCGAAGAAGGTCGGCGACGGCGCGCTCATGCCATTCGGGCCGCCGGTGACTTCCAACCAGTTGGTCAGCACCAGGCGGATGATCTCGCCGAAACCCAGGGTGACGATGGCCAGGTAGTCGCCGTGCATCCTCAGTACCGGAAAGCCCAGGATCATCCCGGCGAAGGCCGCCATGATCGCGGCCAGCGGCAGCAGGCTCCAGAAGCCCAGGCCCAGGTATTCGTAACCCATGGTCAGGCCGTAGGCGCCGATGGCGTAGAAGCCCACGAACCCCAGGTCGAGTAACCCGGCCAGGCCGACCACGATGTTCAGGCCGAGGCCGAGCAGCACGTAGATCAGGCCGAGGATGATCACCGTCAGCAGGTACTTGTTGGCGAAGAACGGGAAGATCAGCGCCAGCAGGATCAGCCCCGGAATGATCCAGCGCATGCGCGACACGTAGCCCGGCGGCTGCACGCCAACGCCGCCACCGGAGCGCTCGAAGCCCTCCAGCACCACACGGCCTTTCGGGGTTTGCAAGAACAGGCTAAGCACGAAGCGGCCCACCATCACCACGCCGACCATCCAGGCCACGCGGTCGAATTGCGGGGTGAAGTCGTAACCCTTGAGCACCACGCCCACCACCGGGCCGAACACGATCAGGGCGATCAACCCGGCCATCAGCGCATCGACCAGGCTCTTTTTCACATCGATAGAAGTCGTACTCACGGCATCACACCTTGGTTACCTGAGGACGGCCCAGCAGGCCCTGGGGACGGAAGATCAGAATCAGCACCAAGAGCGAAAAACTGAACACGTCCTTGTAGTCGGAATTGACCATTCCGGAGAACTGCGCCTCGGCCACGCCGAGGATCAGTCCGCCGAGCATCGCGCCGGGCAGCGAACCGATGCCGCCGAGCACCGCCGCGGTGAAGGCCTTGATGCCGATGATGAAGCCGGCATAGAAATCGAAGGTGCCGTAGTTCAGGGTGATCAGCACCCCGGCCAGCGCGCCCATGGAGGCGCCGATGACGAACACGTAGGAGATCACCCGGTCGGTATTGATGCCGAGGATCTGCGCCATCTTGCGATCCTGCTGGGTGGCGCGGCACATGCGCCCCAGGCGGGTCTTCTGGATGATGAAGGTCAGCGCCAGCATGCCGATGATGGCCGCGGCGATGATGAACAGCTTGGTGTAGGTGATCATCACGTAGCCATCGCCCACGTGCAGGCGCAGCGCGCCTTCGAGCATGGTCGGGATGCCCTGCTGCCGCGCACCCTGGCTGAGCTGCACATAGTTCTGCAGGATCAGCGACATGCCGATCGCACTGATCAGCGGCGCCAGGCGCGTGGAGTTGCGCAGCGGTTTATAGGCGATGCGCTCGATGGCGAAGCCGTACACCCCGGTGACGACGATGGTGAACACCAGCGTGCCGAGGATGACCAGCGGAAAGGAATGCACACCGAAGAAGGCCAGAACGGCGATGGCGATGGCGGCGAGGTAAGCCGAGACCATGTACACCTCGCCGTGGGCGAAGTTGATCATGCCGATGATGCCGTAAACCATGGTGTAGCCGATGGCGATCAGACCGTAGACCGAACCTAGGGTCAGGCCGTTGACCAGTTGCTGCAGGAAGATACCGTCCATTGAAAAATCTCTGAGTCCGTGACGGAAAGAAGCGCGAGGTCGCCAGGCGACCCCAGCAGCCCCGGCAGGTCATGGCCCGCCGGGTTTGGAGGTTCGTTCACGAGAGGCAGGGCAAATGAAGATGGAGCAATCATTTGTAGGAGGGGCCGGGCGGCGATCCGCTTTAGCCACGAGCTTTAACCACTCGTGGCTAAAGCCACTCCCACGCGCGCCCTGCCCCTTTGAAACCCCTTCTCTTAAAGCTGCTTGTACTTGCCGTCAGCGCCCCACTGGTACATCACGTAGTCGGAGACTTTCAGGTCGCCCTTCTCGTCGAACTCCTTCTTGCCCATCACCGTCTGCACCGGATGCTCCTTCAGCCAGGCAGCCGCCTTGGCGCCGTCGGTACCCTTGATGGCGCCAAACGCGGCCGCCACCACCTGCATCGAGGCGTAGGAGTACAGGGTGTAGCCTTCCGGCTCGTAGCCATTGGCGCGGAATTTCTCGATCACCGCCTTGCCGTCCGGGATCAGGCGCGGGTCGGCGCCAAAGGTCATCAGCACGCCATCGACGTATTGCGGGCCGCCGGCGGTGCCGACCATCTCGTCGGTGACGATGCCGTCGCCGGAGATGAACTTGGCGGTCACGCCCTGCTCGCGCATCTGGCGAACCAGCGGGCCGGCCTCGGCATGCAGACCACCGAAATAGACCACCTCGGCGCCGCTGGCGCGGATCTTGGTGACCAGGGCGTTGAAGTCCTTCTCGCCGCGGGTCAGGCCTTCGTACATCACTTCCTTCACGCCGCGCTTGTTGAGCTGCGCACGGGTGGCGTCAGCCAGGCCCTGGCCGTAGGTGTCCTTGTCGTGCACCACGGCGACCTTCTTGGCCTTTAGCACGTCGACGATGTAATCGCCGGCCACGATGCCTTGCTGGTCGTCACGGCCGCACATGCGGAACATCGCGGTCAGGCCGCGCTCGGTAACCTGCGGGTTGGTGGACGCCGGGGTAATCGCCAGAATGCCCGCCTCGTCATACACCTCGGACGCCGGCATGGTCGACGACGAGCAGAAATGCCCGATCACCGCCACCACCTTGTCCGCATCGACCATGCGGTTGGCCACAGAAACAGCCTGCTTCGGCTCACAGGCGTCATCGCCCTTCACCAGCTTGATCTTCTCGCCATTGATACCGCCCGCCGCGTTGATATCCGCCGCAGCCTGCTCGGCGCCGCGCCACAGCTGGTCACCGAACGCCGCGTTGCCGCCGGTCATCGGCGCGCCGACACCAATGGTGATGTCCGCGTGAGTCAGCGAGGAAAAACCCAGTGCGCCAGTGATCGCGAGCGCCAAGAAACCTTTCTTGAAAGACGTGTGAGGCATGGACGTGCTCCTGAGGAGTTTTAGGATTGGCCCGCCTGCAGGAGCAAGCGCTATGCCATTCGCACGACCGTTTGAAACTTCTAGACGAAAGTCGAGGTTGACGGCGATGTAACCGCAGGTGTCATGGCCCAATGCGTCACTTTCGATAGAAAAGGCGCCACGATCACGCCAAATCGCCGCTACAGACGCACCGCGACCGAGCAGAGCATCGTCCATGCTGGTGCAACCGAGGGAAACACTGCACAACCTTGGACAAGCTGCTTGCAGGCTTGTGAATGGCCGCTTTTTTGCCGCCCAAAGCTTATTCCAGAGCGGTCTATTCACCTTTCGGATTGGCCTAACAGCTGATTGCCGGTGTTGTAACCGGTAACAACATCGCCCTGGCATCAGCGATGACAGGGCGATGCCTTTTGCGGCCTTATTGCGGCCACTTCACCTCGCCCTTGATCACCTGGGCACTGAGCTCCAGGGACGACTCATCGGCCAGGTTCGGGTAGCGCTTGCGCATGGCGGCGATCAGCTGCGCCGAATCCTTGGCCTTGCCGGCCTCATCCTCGAAGGCCTGCAGGTACTCGCGAGTGGCGGCGACGGTCTGCGGTGAGTCTGGCAGGCTGCCATCGGCGTTGGCCAGGTAGTGACCGGGCACCACGCGGCTCGGCTTCAGCGCATCGATGGCCGCCAGGGTAGCCAGCCAGTCGCGGCGCGATTGCACGGTCTGGGTATCGGCCATCCACACATGGATATTCGCCGACACCGGGATGCCGCCGACGACGGTCTTCAGCGATGGAATCCACACGAAAGTACGCGCCGGCTCCTGCCCACGAATCTCCAGCACCTGACCATCCACGGTCAGCTTCGGTGTCTCCAGCGCCTCAGGCACCACCAGCGCCGCGGGCGCATTACCCTCCATGATCGGCCCCCAGTGGGCCAACTTGCCGTCCTTGCTCGCCTTGATGGCGGCCACCGTTTCGGCAGTGGCGACGATCTTCGCGTCCGGGAAGGCGCGGTGGATCACATCCAGCCCGAAGTAATAATCCGGGTCGCTGTGACTGATATACACGGCGGTCAACTTCTTGCCGGTGGCGCGCACCTTCTCGACCAGCGCCTGGGCATCGTCACGCTGGAATTGCGCATCGATCAGCACAGCCTCGGTAGGCCCGAACACGATCTGCGCCGACACCGGAAAAATCGACTTCGCACCCGGGTTGTAAACCTCCAGCTGCAGCGGCTCAGCCGCCATCACCTGACCGGCCACAGCCAGCACGGCACTGCCTAACAACAAAGGACGCAACAGACGAAGAGCTTTCATGGCATGGCCTCGCAAGGAAAAGTACGAGCCATCATAGAGAGACGGATAGGTTCGAAATACGGCCTAACGCGCAATGCTTTGTTGCGCGTTTTAGTACAAATAGCTGCTCATCCCATGCAGCCACCGCGCCCATGCGACTAAAAGCCATCCACACCTGGTGGCGCACCGCCAGTATTTCGCAGTAAGGTCGGCCATCGCCTTTCAAGGAAGAACCATGGCCAGCAAGAACGCGCCTGCCGCCCACCAGAAGCACCTCGCCGTCCTCATCGACGCCGACAACGCTCCCGCCGCTATCGTCGAAGGCCTCTTCGAAGAAATCGCCAAATACGGCGTCGCCAGCGTCAAACGCATATATATATAACTTGATGCAGCTAAAAAGCATTGACGAGCTGAACCATTCGTCACTGCCAACAGTGCTTCACAATGAAACCCTTAAAAACTAACTCGCTTTCATAGCCAAAAGCGACCAAAAGCAAATAAAACTTAAAAAAGAAAGTGAATACATGGATAAATACCAGCTAACTGCACTTCTAAAATCTCATGGAGGGAATCATGTCTACAACAACTTCCTCCTAACCGAAGACACTTGGATATTTAAAAAAAACTTCCCCAAAGATCCACTAGAAAAATACCATGAGTTCAAAATAAAAATCTCACAGGAATTAAACGTTTCGGTAAAAAACATTGCAATTTTTGGAAGTGCAAAATTCGGATTCAGCCTAAACCCCGCCAACGGCTTTAGAGAATTTAATGAAAAATCAGACATTGATTTAGTGGTAGTATCAAGAGATGCCTACGCTGAACTCTGGAACGCTTACTACGAGTGGACAAGAACCATTATAGGATCTGGAAAAGTCTCATATAACGAAATAGCCAAAAGCGTATTCAAGCATCACGTTTCTGTCAAAAGTGATGAACTTACCGGAGACCAGCTAAAATATTTCCACACCTGGGTACAGAAAGTAGACAAATTAAAACTTAGTCTACAGACAAAATTCCTTCTTCCAGAGGAAATAAACTATAGAGTCTATGATGACTGGAAGTATGTAGAGCACTATTACTCAGACGGCCTCGACAAACTAATTTAAAAGGATAAAAAATGAACATTAACAAAAGTATGGATACAGAGTCGCGCCCAATCAAATGGATCATAGATGAATTCAAGAATTCCAACCTTTACGTAGACGAAACTTTTCAAAGAAAGTCAGTATGGATAAGAAAAGAAAAAATATCTTTAATTGAAACCATAATCCTTGGCTACCCGATTCCTGAAATATATCTATGGGAGACTGGAACGGACCCTAACACAGGAAATACCAAATATAGCATCATTGATGGCCAGCAGAGAATCAGGACAGTATCTGAATTTATAGAAAACAACCTAAAGCTGACAGACTCAGGGCTAGAGTTTCCGAGCGCAAATTATAAAGGAATGACTTTCAACGAACTTGAACCCAACCAAAAAAGCGACATCTGGTCTTATAAAATATCTGTACGCTTTGTCAAGGATCACGTCACAAGAGAAGAAATAGTAAAGATGTTTCTTCGTTTAAATAAATCATCTACAACACTCAATCCTCAAGAACTGCGCAACGCAGAGTTCAATGGGCTATTCCTTAAAACCGCAGAGCATGTAGCATCTCTTGACTTTTGGAAAAACCATAATATTTTCTCGGACGGTGAGATTCGAAGGATGCTCGACATCCAACTTTCAAGCACGCTAATAATCTTCGTAAGAAGCGGCTTCGAAGACGAAACCACTCAATCCGCAATAAACAAAATGTACGATCTCTTGAACGAGGACTATCCCGACAGAGATAAGAACATCAATGAAATATCTGCAACACTTGAAAAAATTGATCAACTTATTAAGTACAACCCAGAACTAGAAACCCCAATCAAAAAGAAAACTCACCTGTACACAATATTCACACTTACTCATACGCACGATCTTAATAACGATATCGAAATAAAAAGCTTCTCATCCAAACTATCACAATGGTTCACTTGGCTAAGTGAAATTGAATCGGGCATTGACATGGGTGGGTGGCATGAAAAAATATCGGAATATCGCAGACTTAGCCAAGAAGGAGTGCAAAAGAAAGCAAACCGCCTCCAACGCTATCTGCTGCTTAAAGATTTTATGGATACATCTTCAGAGAATACATAGAGCGAATAATACGAAGCCTTTGCATTTTGATGTTCAAGGTAATACCTCAGACATACGCCAATCGCCCCTTCAGAAGGCCGAACGGAATCGTTGTGTAGAGGGTTGAGCGGCATGGATGCCGCGAGAGCCGCGATGGGCCAGGGATGGCCCTTCGCGGCGGGCCCTCGGAGCAATGATGGAGTGAGGGAAGTCGAGCGCAGCGAGACCCGGATGATGGGGCACAGCGTTTTTGCTTACTTTTTTGGCGTTTGAAAAAAGTGAGTCGCCGTAAGGGCGAAACCGGTTTTTCAGGCGATAGATGGGCGGCGTCGAAGTGCGATCCGAAGGAAGTGGATGCAACTCCAAGAAATGTGCCGATGCCAATATCGATTCGCGGGCATGGCCCGCTCCCACAGTTGGAGCGCCCACAATTGCCGCTTTCACCCTCTCCCGTCGCCACAGCCATAGTTCGTAGCCTGGGTTGAGCGCAGCGATACCCAGGGCACCGATTCCCAGGTATCGCTCTGCTCAACCCGGGCTACATTTGAGCGGTATTTCTTCTGCAAGAGACTGCAGGCAATGGTGCTGTATCGCCGCGACAAAACCCCGGGCGCCACTTGGTTCTTCACACTCAATCTGGCAGATCGCCGCCGCGACTTGCTGACCGCACATATTGATGTGTTGCGTGGCAGCTTCCGGCATGTGATGCGCCTTCGTCCGTGGCGCATCGACGCTATCGTCATCCTTCCCGATCACCTGCACGCCCTGTGTACCCTGCCACCTGGCGATGCGGATTTCGCCTTACGTTGGCGGCTTATCAAGAGTGGTTTTTCCAGAGCCCTGCCGAGCAGCGAACGGATATCCGCCAGCCGTCAGCGCAAGGGCAAGCGAGGCATATGGCAGCAGCGTTTCTGGGAACACCGGATTCGTGACGACGAGGACTTCGCCCGGCATGTCGATTACATCCACCACAACCCGCGCAAGCATGGGCATGTCGAGCGGGTGGTTGATTGGCCGTGGTCGTCGTTTCATCGTTATGTGGCGGTGGGGTTGCTGCCGGCGGACTGGGCGGGCAGCGGGGACGATGAGATGTTTACGGGTGAGAGGTTGTAGGTGCTTTGAAAATCATCCCCGGGTGTCGCTTCGCTCGACGCCGGGCTACGAGTCGCGCGTAGCCTGCGGTTGAGCGTAGCGATACCCAGGAATGCCGACGCAATTATCACCACCAATGAAAAGGCCGATCAACCGATCGGCCTTTTCGCACCCTCACCCCACCTCAACTATTGCTGGGAAACGCAAACTGCGCCGCCTCGTGGGTCTTGCGCTGCGGCCAGCGCTGGGTGATCGACTTGCGGCGAGTGTAGAAGCGCACGCCGTCCGGGCCGTAGGCGTGCAGGTCACCGAACAGCGAGCGCTTCCAGCCGCCGAAGCTGTGGTAGGCCACCGGCACCGGCAGCGGCACGTTGACGCCGACCATGCCCACTTCGATCTCGTCGCAGAACAGCCGCGCCGCTTCGCCGTCGCGGGTGAAGATGCAGGTGCCGTTGCCGTACTCGTGGTCGTTGATCAGCTTCATGGCGGTTTCCAGGCTGTCCACGCGGACGATGCACAGCACCGGGCCGAAGATCTCGTCGGTGTAGATGCTCATGTCCGCGGTCACCCGGTCGAACAGGCTGCCGCCAAGGAAGAAGCCGCTTTCATTGCCGGATACGCTCAGGCCGCGGCCGTCGACCACCAGTTGGGCGCCAGCAGCCACACCGGCATCGATATAACCGGTGACCTTGTCCTTCGCCGCCGCGGTGACCAGCGGGCCCATGTCCAGGCCGCACTGGGTGCCGGCGCCGATCTTCAGGGCATTGATCTGCGGAACGATGCGCTCGACCAGGGCGTCGGCGATCTGGTCGCCCACGCACACGGCCACCGAGATGGCCATACAGCGCTCGCCGCAGGAGCCGTAGGCGGCGCCCATCAGCGCGCTGACGGCGTTGTCGAGGTCGGCATCGGGCATCAGCACCGCGTGGTTCTTGGCGCCGCCCAGGGCCTGCACGCGCTTGCCGTGCTTGCTGCCTTCGGCATAGATGTATTCGGCGATCGGCGTGGAGCCGACGAAGCTCAGAGCCTTGACTTCCGGCGCCTGAATCAACGCATCCACGGCGCTCTTGTCGCCGTGCACCACGTTGAGCACGCCATTGGGCAGGCCGGCTTCGTGGAGCAGTTGGGCGATGTACAGAGTGGAGCTCGGGTCGCGCTCGGACGGCTTGAGGATGAAGCAGTTGCCGCAGACGATGGCCAGCGGGTACATCCACAGCGGCACCATGGCCGGGAAGTTGAACGGGGTGATGCCGGCGACCACGCCAACCGGCTGGAAGTCGCTCCAGGCGTCGATGTTGGGGCCGACGTTGCGGGTGTATTCGCCCTTGAGGATTTCCGGCGCTGAGCAAGCGTATTCGACGTTCTCGATACCGCGCTTGAGCTCGCCGGCAGCGTCTTCGAGGGTCTTGCCGTGTTCTTCGGCGATCAGCTTGGCGATGGTGTCTTCGTGCTGCTCGAGCAGCTGCTTGAAGCGGAACATCACCTGGGCGCGCTTGGCCGGTGGCGTGTTGCGCCAGGCCGGAAAGGCCTCTTTGGCCGAGTCGATGGCTTGCTGCACGGTGGCCACGTCGGCCAGGGCAACGCGACGAATCGCTTCGCCGGTGGCCGGGTTGAACACGTCGGCGCTGCGGCCGCCCTGGCCGTCGGTGAGTTGGCCATGGATCAGGTGCTGGATGGTGGTCATTGATTCCTCCGAATGCTGTTCGCTTGGGCGGCAGCGATGCAGGCCGCCGCCGCAGGAAATGGGGGTTGTCACTTGAGTTCGGTTTCGACGAAGACCACTTCGTGGTCGCTGGCGTTGACCACGTTGTGCTCGACGCCCGCCTTGCGGAAGTAGCTCTGCCCGGCGACCAGCGTCGCGTGCTTGTCACCGTCCGCGGTTTCCAGCAGCAGCGTGCCGTCGGTCATCGGCACCACCACATAGTCGTAGCCATGGCGGTGGCGGCCGGTTTCGGCGCCCGGTGCGAAGCGCCACTCGGTGACGATCACCTCGTCGTTATCCACCTGCACGGTAGCTACTGCCTGCTGCCGGCCTGCCATCAGGCGATACCCTGCAGAGCGTCGCCGACGGCGCTGAACACGCGGTCGAGGTCTTCGATCTTGGCGTTGAACATCGGCCCGAACTGCAGGCCGTCGCCGCCGAAGCGTACGTAGAAACCGGCCTTCCACAGGGCGATACCGGCCTCGTACGGGCGGATGGTCGGATCGCCGTCACGGGGCGCCAGCTGGATCGCCCCGGCCAGGCCGCAGTTGCGGATGTCGACCACGTGCTTGGCGCCCTTGAGGCCATGGATGGCGTTCTCGAACTTGAGCGCCAGCTCGGCGGCCTGCTGGATCAGGTTCTCGCGCTTGAGCAGCTCCAGCGAAGCCAGGCCGGCGGCGCAGGCTACCGGGTGGGCGGAATAGGTGTAACCGTGGGTGAATTCGATCATGTGCTCGGGCGTCGGCTGGCCCATGAAGGTCTGGTAGATCTCGCGGCTGGCGATCACCGCGCCCAAGGGAATGGCGCCGTTGGTGATCTGCTTGGCGACGTTGAGGATGTCCGGCGTCACGCCGAAGTACTCGGCGCCGGTCCACTTGCCCATGCGGCCGAAGGCGGTAATCACTTCATCGAAGATCAGCAGGATGTTGTGCTGGGTGCAGATCTCGCGCAGGCGCTGCAGGTAGCCTGCCGGCGGCACGATGACACCGGCCGAGCCGGACATCGGCTCGACGATCACCGCGGCGATGTTCGAGGCGTCGTGCAGCTCGATCAGTTTGAGCAGCTCGTTGGCCAGCTCGACGCCGCCGGTCTCGGCCATGCCCTTGGTGAAGGCCATGCCCGGCTGCAAGGTGTGCGGCAGGTGGTCGACGTCCATCAGCTGGCCGTACATCTTGCGGTTACCGGCTATGCCGCCAAGGCTGGTGCCGGCGATGTTGACGCCGTGGTAGCCGCGGGCGCGACCGATGAACTTGGTCTTGCTGGCCTGGCCCTTGAGGCGCCAGTAGGCCTTGGCCATCTTCACCGCGGTGTCGGCGCACTCGGAGCCCGAGCCGGTGAAGAACACATGGTTGAGTTCGCCCGGCATCAGGTCGGCCATCTGCTCGGCCAGCTTGAACGACAGCGGGTGGGCGTACTGGAAGCCCGGCGAATAGTCGAGGGTGCCGAGCTGCTTGGCGACCGCTTCCTGGATCTCCTTGCGGCAATGGCCAGCGCCGCAGGTCCACAGGCCGGACAGGCTGTCGTAGACCTTGCGACCGGAATCGTCGGTTAGCCAACTGCCTTCGCCGGCGACGATGATCCGCGGGTCGCGCTGGAAGCTACGGTTGGCGGAAAACGGCATCCAGTGGGCGTCCAGCTTCAGCTGGCTGGCCAGGGGCGGCGTGGCGGTCTGCGGCATGTTCATGGCGATGGCCTCGGCAGTGGCGGCGTGATCAGGGACAACGTGGGAGCGGCTTTAGCCGCGAGAATCAGCAGCAATCGCGGCTGAAGCCGCTCCCACGAGTATGTGCATCAGTTGTCAGCCAAGGTGCCACAGGCATAAAGTCACTCAAACCTGACTCTTCGAATCCTCAGTTCACTGGTGACTAAACAATGAGCGCCCGACGCCCAGAGCCCCTCGCCCAGGTCAGCGACTTCGATATCCGCCTGCTCAAGCTGTTTCGCAGCGTGGTCGAATGCGGCGGCTTCTCTGCCGCGGAGAGCGTGCTGGGCATTGGCCGCTCGGCGATCAGCCAGCAGATGAGCGACCTGGAACAGCGCCTCGGCCTGCGCCTGTGCCAGCGTGGTCGCGCCGGCTTCGCACTGACCGAGGAAGGCCGCGAGGTGTACCAGTCGACCCAGCAACTACTGGCGGCGCTGGAGAGCTTCCGCACCGAGGTCAACGGCTTGCACCAGCACCTGCGTGGCGAGCTGAACATCGGCCTGACCGACAACCTGGTGACGGTGCCGCACATGCGCATCACTGGCGCCCTCGCCCGCCTCAAGGCGCTGGGGCCGGACGTGCGGGTGAACATCCGCATGACGCCGCCCAGCGAGGTCGAGCAAGGCGTGCTCGACGGGCGCCTGCATGTCGGCGTGGTGCCGGTGGTCGGCGGGCTTTCCGGTCTGGATTACCAGCCGCTGTACGATGAGCGTTCGCTGCTCTACTGCGCGGTCGGCCACCCGCTGTTCTACGTCGATGATCGCGAATTGCCGGACGAGCGCCTCAACGCCCAGGACGCCATCGCCCCAACCTTCCGCCTGCCGCCGGAGATCCAGAACCACTACGGCGTGCTCAATTGCACGGCCAGCGCGTCGGACCGCGAAGGCATGGCGTTTCTGATCCTCACTGGGCGCTACATCGGCTACCTGCCGGATCACTATGCCGAGGCATGGATCAAGGAAGGCCGCCTGCGCGCACTCAAAGCCAGTACGCGCTTCTACGACATCAGCCTGGCCTCGGTGACCCGCAAGGGCCGCCGGCCCCATCTGGTGCTGGAGAGCTTCCTGCAAGAATTGGCGGCCAGCGCCTGAGTGGTCGCTTTCTGATCAACTGGCTGTGCGCTTGAGGGGGCGGCATAAAGGCAGAAGCGGACGATGGCTGGCGCTTTTGTGGGAACGGGCCATGCCCGTGATTGCTTCGCGGGCATGGCCCGCTCCCACAGGTAATGCACAAACGGCCGCTACCGCCATCTTTCAACCATTCAGGCGCCCTACTCGACCTTTTCGTAATGCCCGCCACAGTCGACGAAGCAACTCTTGTAGACCTCGGAGCAGATTCGGTAGTCAGGCCCGTCGATTGCCGTGGGCTGCGGGCACAGCGACTGGAGGTTTGGGTCGCGGGTGCTGTTGTGCAGGCAATTCTGGTAGGTCTGATTCTGGGCATCGTAGATGACTTTGAGGCCTTGGTAGGACTCATCCTCACGGCGCTCACAAGCACTCTTCGTTTCGTGGCACTGCTGGACGCAGGCCTGACCTTCGGCCGTTTGCGGGGGCACTTCGCGGTACTGGGTGCAGCCGCCGAGCAGGGTCAATGCGGCAAGCAGGGTCACGGGCAGAAAACGATAGGGCACGGTTGCAAATCCTTGTGAGGTTTGAGCAGGCCACCTGAGCGCAGCGGCAGGAAGCCTCTTTCTGAGAACAGGTGCCCTGGATGGTTCCCCGCTGAGCAGGTTTTCAACGAGCGTGACGCCAGGCCTGAGCGACATAACAGGTAACAAGTCATCCTGGCGATGCAACCGATTGGCCAGAGTGGACGACTAACCTCATCTGCCTATCCCTTTTCGCAGCGGAGCACGCCAATGCCCAGCCGTCGCCATTTCCTGCAGGGCAGTGCCGCCCTGATGACCCTCGCCGCCAGCAGCCAGTTGCTGCCCGGTTTCGCCTTCGCCGCCAATCCGGTCGCAGTCCTGAAACGCAAGATCCCGTCCAGCGGCGAGAGCCTGCCGGTGATAGGCCTGGGCACTTCGCAAACCTTCAACGTGGGCCTCGACGAGGCCAGCCTGGAGGATCTCGATGAAGTGATGCGCGCCTTCATCAATGGCGGCGGCACGCTGATCGACACCGCGCCCAGCTATGGCCGGGCAGAGGCGGTGACCGGCGAGCTGCTCAAGCGCACCAAGACCCAGGGCAAGGCGTTTCTCGCTTCCAAGCTGTCGAGCACCGGCCGCGAGCGCGGCCTGGCGCAGTTCGAGGCCAGCCTCAAGGCGCTGCAGACCGACAAGCTGGACCTCTTGCAGGTGCACAACCTGCAGGACACCACCACCCAGTTGGCCCTGGCCCGCGAGCTGCGTGAACAGGGCAAGGTGCGCTACATCGGCATCACCCATTACATCGAGTCGGCCCATGACGATCTGCTCGCCGTGCTGGCCAAGGAGAAGGTCGACTTCGTGCAGCTCAATTATTCGGTGGGCGAGCGCAATGCCGAGAAACGCCTGTTGCCCTACTGCCGCGACAACGGCATCGCCACGCTTATCAACCGGCCGTTCCAGCGCGCGCAGCTGCTCGGCAAGGTCAAGGGCAAACCGCTGCCGGAATGGGCCACGGAGATCGACGCGACCTCCTGGGCGCAGTTGCTGCTCAAGTTCATCCTCGCCGACGAGGCCGTGACGGCGGTGATTCCGGCCACCTCCAACCCGCGCTACATGGTCGACAACCTCAAGGCCGGCCAGGGTCGCCTGCCCAATGCCGAGCAGCGCGAGCGCATCGTCCAGGCGTTCAGCTGATCGGCAGGGTTTGCGCGGACATACACTGGGTTTCCACGGCGCTTGTCACACCCGCTACGGTGGAGTATTTCTCACCCGCTGAGTCCTCGATACCACGGAAGCCCTTTGATGCCCCCCGACGTCACCGCTCCACGCGCCACCACTGGCAAACCAACTGGCCGCATCCGGCAGAAGAACGAAGAAGCGATCATCGCCGCCGCCGTGGACCAGTTTGCCCGCCACGGCTTCAAGGGCACGAGCATGAATACCATCGCCCAGGCGGTAGGCCTGCCCAAGGCCAACCTGCATTACTACTTCAGCAGCAAGCAGGGTCTGTACCTGGCCGTGCTAAGCAACATCCTGGAGATGTGGGACAGCGCCTTCGACAGCATGAGCGTCGATGACGACCCGGCCGAGGCGCTGGAGCGCTATATTCGCGCCAAACTGGAATTCTCGCGCCGTTACCCGAAAGCCTCGCGGGTGTTCGCCATGGAAGTGATCAGCGGCGGCGCCTTCCTGTCCCAGCATCTCGTCGAGGATCAGCAGAACTGGTTCCGCGACCGCGCGGCGATCTTCGAGCAGTGGATCGCGGCCGGCAAGATGGACGCCGTCGACCCTACCAACCTGATCTTCATGATCTGGAGCAGCACCCAGTACCACGCCGATTTCGCCTCGGAGATCTGCCGGGTCACCGGCCGTTCGCGCCTGACCAAGCCCGACTACCAGGCCGCGGCGGACAATATGGTGCGCATCATCCTCAAGGGTTGCGGGCTGAAGCCGAGCGTCTGATGCCTTATCTGCTACTCGCCCCTTGTGACTACCGCGAGGAGATCCGCAAGAGCCGCTTTCTCGCCCAGGCCCGCGCCATCAGCAGCGCGGCCGATGCCCAAGCGTTCATCGACGAAGTCAGCGACCCGGCCGCCTCGCACAATTGCTGGGCCTGGAAGCTCGGCCAGCAATACCGTTTCAGCGACGACGGCGAGCCCGGCGGCACCGCCGGCCGGCCGATTCTCGCCGCCATCGAGGGCCAGGGCTTCGACGCTGTGGCCGTGGTGGTGACGCGCTGGTACGGCGGCATCCAGCTCGGCACCGGCGGCCTGGCCCGCGCCTATGGCGGCAGCGCCAACAAATGCCTGCAGAACGCCGAGCGCCAGGAACAGGTGCCGCGCACCGCCTGCGTCTGCCATTGCGGCTTTGCCGAACTGGCCCTGCTCAAGTCGCGCCTGGCCGAATTCGACGCCGTGCTGGAGCAGGAAAGTTTCGATGGGGAAGGTGCCGAACTAGAGCTGGCCGTGCCACAAGCGCAGATCGAAGGCCTGCAACGTCTGCTTGCCGACATCAGCCGCGGGCGCAGTAGACTGCGCATTATCGAGTGACAATCGACCACTTGCCATGGAGCCGTCATGAAGCCGCATCTGCTGATTCTCAACCCGCTTAGTGACGCCAGCCTGGCGCGTATCGCCGAGCAGTATCAGGTCACCCACGCCCCAAATGCCGAGGCCCGCGAGGCGGCCATCGCCGAGCACGGCGCGAGCATCGCAGCGGTGCTGACCATCGGCACCATCGGCCTAACCGGCGAGGAAATCGCCCGCCTGCCCAAACTCGGTTTTGTCGGTACGCTCGGTGTGGGTTACGAGAAGGTCGATATAAAATCCGCCCGCGCTCGTGGCATCGCCCTGAGCAATGGCGCCGGCAGCAACGCGGTGTGCGTCGCCGACCACGCCATGGCCCTGCTGCTGGCGGCGATTCGTGACGTACGCCGGCTGGATAACGCCTGCCGCGCCGGCATCTGGCGCGACGCCCTGCCGATGACCGACGGCGTCAGTGGCAAACGCCTGGGCATCCTTGGCCTCGGCGCCATCGGCGAACAGCTCGCCCGCCGCGCCGCGGCATTCGATATGCCGGTGGGTTACCACAATCGCTCACCAAAAGCGGACAGCCCGCACCGCTACTTCGCCAGCGTGCGGGAATTGGCCGAGTGGTGCGACTGTCTGGTGGTTGCCATTCCCGGCGGCGCCGCGACTCATCACCTGGTGAATGCCGAAGTGCTGGATGCGCTGGGGTCGCAGGGTTATCTGGTCAACGTGGCGCGCGGCAGCGTGGTGGACACCGCTGCATTGGGCACCGCACTGCGCGAAAAACGCATCCGCGCCGCGGCGCTGGACGTGTACGAAAGCGAGCCGCTGCCGCCCACTGAACTACTCGACCTCGATAACCTGACCATCACCCCGCACGTCGGCGGCAACTCACCCCAGGCGCTGGAGCAGTCACTGTCGCAGTTTCTCGACAATATTGGTCGGCATTTTCGGGGAGAGGCGTTGCTGACGCCGATCTAAGCTGGGCATGGATTGGCTGCAGGCGGGTGAACTAATCCCCTCACCCGTTAAAAAATTGGTGGGCTATCGCCCACCCTACGATTGAACAATGTGGGCTCCCACTGGGTAATAGACCGTAGGATGGGTGCAACCCATCGCCTAAAATGCCCAGCCCGTAGGGTAGCCCGGGCCGTGAAGTTGCAACCCATCAAAAACCACCCGCGCCCGATCAAAGCACCCTACCCGCCCCCAGTTACCTGCAACCCAATCCCCAGCGCCTTGGCAAGCGACAGCGGCAACAGCAAGGTATCGAGCAAGGCGCTGGCCGGCAGATCGACGCCGGCGTAGCGCGGCGCCTCGGCACCGAAGCGCTCCACTGGGCAGCAGCCGCCCTGCAGCGCGTACCAGTCCAGCCGAGTGCCGGCATATACCACCGGCGCGCCCGGTTTGTTGGCATCCAGCGTGCGCGCGGTGGCGCAGCCGCCGAGTTGTAGGCAGGCGAGCAGCAGGAGCCAGCCGGCGTACTTATTCATCGCCACTGTTGAGATGATGCTCGCCCCAGCGCGGCAGCATATCCTGGGGGATATTCAGGCAGTTGAGGATGCGCGCGACGATGAAGTCGACCAGGTCATCCACAGTTTGCGGCTGGTGATAGAAGCCCGGCGAGGCCGGCAGGATGGTCACGCCCAGGTTGGAGAGCTTGAGCATGTGCTCCAGATGAATGCTCGAATAGGGCGCCTCGCGCGGCACCACAATCAGTTGGCGGCGCTCCTTGAGGGCCACATCGGCGGCGCGCTCGATCAGGTTGTTGCAGGCACCGGTGGCAATGGCCGACAGGGTGCCGGTGCTGCACGGCACCACCACCATGGCCGACGGCGCGCCGGAGCCGGAAGCCACCGGCGCCATCCAGTCCTCTTTTCCGTACACGCGAATCTGCCCGTCGGTGGCGCCGGTGTATTCGGTCAGAAAGGCCTGCATGGCCTGGGGCTTGGCTGGCAGGCTGACGTCCGTCTCGGTGGCCATCACCAGTTGCGCAGCTTTGGAGATCAGAAAGTGCACTTCCCGATCCTCGCGTACCAGGCAATCGAGCAGGCGCAGCCCGTACTGGGCGCCCGAGGCGCCGGTCATAGCAAGGGTGATACATTCAGGGCCGCTCATCTATAAGCTCCTTGGGAAGGGATCGGGCTCTGGCTTGCAGCAGGCCGCCAAACAAAGCAAACAGGTTGATGCCCAGGTAGATACTCCCCCCGAGTACGTCTTCACTATGGTCCCGCAGGCTGTCGATCAGCAGGTAGATGCCCCATAACACCACGCCACCTTGCAGCCACAAGCAAAGGCGCACCAACCGAGGCGTGCCCCAGCGCACCAGCAAGAAACACAATATGGGGGCATAAATGATAAGCAAGGCGGGAATCGCGATCGCCTCCAGGAACATATCCGGTTTCATGATCACAAGGCCGAACGTGCTCACCACGACAAAACCGGTATAGAGCAGATTGGGCAGCTGATAAAACCACCGCAGACCGCGAGTCCCGGGCATTGCCTCTGCAACAGTCGAACTGCTGGGCGGGCGATAGGGATTGAAGTCGCTCATGTCCACTAGCTCGGCGCAGCCTCCAGCGCATTGGCCAGCTTGCCGTGCAAGCCGCCAAAACCACCGTTGCTCATGATCACCACCTGGGTGCCGGGGCGTACCCGCGCCTTCACGCCATCGATGATGGCCTCCAGGGAATCGCACACCTGGGTGGGGTTAGTGGCACCGGCAACCGTGGCCGCCAGATCCCAGCCCAGGTTCGGCGGCGCGTACCAGAACACCGCATCGGCCTGCACGGCTGACTCGGCCAGGCCATCACGGTGGGCGCCGAGCTTCATGGAGTTGGAGCGCGGCTCGATGATCGCAATGACCTGTTCGTCACCAACCCGCTTGCGCAGGCCGTCAAGGGTGGTGGCGATGGCGGTCGGGTGATGGGCGAAGTCGTCATAGACTGTCACGCCCTTCACCTCGGCGACCTTTTCCATGCGCCGCTTGGCATTGATGAATTTGCCCAGCGCCTCGATGCCCAGCGCCGGCACCACGCCGACATGGCGCGCCGCCGCCAGCACGGCCAGGGCGTTGGCGACGTTGTGCTGGCCGGTCAGTTGCCAGTCCACCACGCCTTCGACCTTGCCGTCGAAGCTCACCTCGAAGCGCGAGCCATCGGCGCTGAGCAGGCGCGCCTGCCATTGCCCGCCTTCACCCGTGGTCTGCACGGGCGTCCAGCAGCCCATCTGGATCACCCGTGCCAGAGCGGTTTCGCTGGCCGGATGGATGACCAGGCCTTCGCTGGGGATGATCCGCACCAGGTGATGGAACTGCCGTTCGATGGCGGCCAGGTCCGGGAAGATGTCCGCGTGGTCGAACTCCAGGTTGTTGAGGATCGCGGTGCGCGGGCGGTAGTGCACGAACTTGCTGCGCTTGTCGAAGAAGGCGCTGTCGTACTCGTCGGCCTCGACCACGAAGAACGGCGTGTCGCCCAGGCGTGCGGAAATCCCGAAGTTCTGCGGCACGCCGCCGATCAGGAAGCCCGGCGCCATGCCGGCATGCTCGAGCACCCAGGCCAGCATGCTCGAGCTGCTGGTCTTGCCATGGGTGCCGGCCACCGCCATCACCCAGCGGCCCTGCAGCACGTGGTCGGCCAGCCACTGCGGGCCGGACACATAGGGCAGGCCCTTGTTGAGCACGTATTCCACCGCCGGATTGCCACGGCTCATGGCGTTGCCGACCACCACCAGATCGGGCGCCGGCTGCAGGTGCGCCGGGTCGTAGCCCTGCATCAGCTCGATACCCTGGGCTTCGAGCTGGGTGCTCATCGGCGGGTAGACGTTGGCATCGGAGCCGGTGACGCGATGGCCCAGCTCCTTGGCCAGCACCGCAAGCGAGCCCATGAAGGTGCCGCAGATGCCGAGAATGTGGATATGCATGAAAACCTCGAGAACAGGCGCGCCTGGAGGCGGCGAGCCGCGTGAAAACATGGCCGCAGATTAGCACAGCGGCGCCTTTCGCCGTGCCTGCCCGGTAGGGCGAAACGAGCGCTGCGAATGGCACCCCGCCGCACGGTAAAGGCTCTGCCCCGCTGGCTTTAGGGCGAAAACTGCACTTTAATCGAAACGCCTGCCGTCTCCACCCGACAGCCAAACGAGGCCCTCGCCCATGCGCATCGTGCAAGCCACCCTGGAGCACTTGGATCTACTCACCCCGCTGTTCGTTCGCTACCGCGAGTTCTATGGCGAAAGGCCGTTCCCCGACTCCTCACGCAAGTTCCTGGAAACCCGCCTAAAGCGCGACGAATCGGTGATCTACCTGGCCCTGGCCGACGACGATGACAAGCTGCTGGGCTTCTGCCAGCTGTACCCGAGCTATTCGTCGCTGTCGCTCAAGCGCGTGTGGATCCTCAACGACATCTTCGTCGCCGAGGACGCGCGCCGCCAGCTGGTCGCCGATCGCCTGCTGCAGACCGCCAAGAAGATGGCCAAGCAGACTCAGGCCGTGCGCATGCGCGTGGCCACCAGCCGCGATAACGAGGTGGCGCAGAAGGTCTACGAGTCGATCGGCTTCGTCGAGGACGAGCAGTTCAAGAACTACGTGCTGCCCATCAACAGCGAGTAACGCCTGGGCGCTTGCGGTCGGCGGACGGGCTGTTAAGGTGACGCGTCTTTCAATCGAGCCGTTTTCATGTGGTCGTTTAGCGCCTGGCGCCGTCGTCGCCTCCTCTCCCGTAATCCTATCAGCGCCAGCAGCTGGGCCACGGTGCGCCAGCGCCTACCGATTCTCGACGGCCTCAGTGCAGAAGAAGAGCAGCTGCTGCGCGAGCGCGCCGTGCTGTTTCTGCATGCCAAGCATCTGACCACCCTGCCCGGCCTCGAGCTGGACGCCGAGGATCGCCTGGCCCTGGCGACACTCGCCGAACTGCCGCTGCTGGGCCTGGCCGACCTGAACTGGTACCAGGGCTTCCACGAGGTGATCCTCTACCCGGACGACTTCGTCAGCCCGCAGCGCCACCGCGACTCCGGTGGCATCGAACACGAATGGGACGGCGAACACAGTGGTGAAGCCTGGCAGCAGGGCCCGGTGATTCTCGCCTGGCCGGGCGTGCAGGCCAGTGGCGGCTGGGAAGGCTACAACCTGGTGATCCACGAGCTGGCCCACAAACTGGACATGCTCGGCGGCGATGCCAACGGCCTGCCGCCGCTGCACAGCAACATGGACGTGAAGCAGTGGGCCAGCGCCATGCAAACGGCCTTCGACAGCCTGAATGCCGAGCTGGATGCCGACGAGGACGCGCAAACCGTCATCGACCCCTATGCCGCGGAAAACCCTGCCGAGTTCTTCGCGGTGACCAGCGAATACTTCTTCAACGCGCCGGATCTTCTCGACGAGGCCTTTCCCGCGGTCTACGAGCAATTGCGCTTGTTCTACCGGCAAGACCCTTTGGCACGTTTGCGCCGTCTGCAGGTCGAACACCCGGACTATCAGCAACCCACGCCCGCGGCTGCCGATACGACAGATGGCTGTAATGGCAACGACGCGGGAATCCACCTATAATCGCGCCACTTTTTTTGGCGCACATCAGGGAGTCACCCATGAGCTACAGCAAGGTTCCGGCCGGTAAAGACCTGCCGAACGATATCTACGTCGCTATCGAGATCCCGGCCAACCACGCGCCGATCAAATACGAAATCGATCACGACACCGACTGCCTGTTCGTCGACCGTTTCATGGCCACCCCGATGTTCTACCCGGCCAACTACGGCTTCATCCCGCACACCCTGGCCGACGACGGTGACCCCCTCGACGTGCTGGTCGTGACCCCGTACCCGGTCGCTCCAGGCTCGGTGATCCGCGCCCGTCCGGTCGGCGTGCTGCACATGACCGACGAAGCCGGTGGCGACGCCAAGCTGATCGCCGTCCCGCACGACAAGCTGACCACCATCTACAAAGACGTTCAGGAATACACCGACCTGCCTCCGCTGCTGATCGAGCAGATCAAGCACTTCTTCGAGAACTACAAGGATCTCGAGAAGGGCAAGTGGGTCAAGGTCGAAGGCTGGGGCAACGCTGACGCGGCCCGCGCCGAGATCACCAAGGCGGCTGCTGCTTATCAAAAGTAAGCACAACCTGCCTAAGGAAAGCCGGCCACAAGCCGGCTTTTTTATTGCCTGTAGAAAAGCCTCAGCCCAGTTCTCGGGCTTCGTTGAGCATGATGGCGTCGGAGGCGGTGTAGGCTCCGTCCACCGCGATGCTGGTGCCGGACACGAAACTGGCGCGGTCCGACAACAGGAAGGCGACCACGCCGGCCACTTCCTCAGGCTTGCCATCGCGCCCCAGGGGCGTGACTGCCGCTGAGCCGGACGACGCGCCGGTGGTCATGTCGGTCTGGATCCAGCCCGGCGCCACGGCGTTGGCGCGGATGTTACGCGGGCCGAAGTTGCACGCCAGGCTCTTCGCCAGGTTGACCATCGCCGCCTTGGAGGCGGCATAGGCCATGCTCGCATAGGCGCCGGAGAAGGCGTCGGTCGAGGAGATCAGCACAATGGAGCCGCCAGACTCGATCTGCGCTTGCAGGGCCAGGGTCAGGCGCAGGGTCGAGGTGACGTTGACTTCCAGGGTGCGATCCCAGGTGCTCATCTCGTAAGCGGCGAAGTTCTCGAACTCGATCATCCCGGCGTTGTGCACGATGCCGTGCAGACGAACGCCCTGCAGCTCCTCGGCCAGCCGCGTCTGATCGTCGCGCGAGCCGGCATCGTAGCGGTGCAGGGTCACGCGGCGGCCGAGCTGTTCGGCAAAGCCGAGCAGGCCCTCTGCAGCTTTTGCATCACTGGCGTAGGTGGCGTGCAGATCGTAGCCATCGCGCAGCAGCAGTTCGGCAATGGCCCGGCCAATGCCGCGTGAAGCACCGGTTACCAGCACGACGGGGGCAGATTGTGTGGGCATGGTTATTTCCTGGGTCTGTGATTTGACTGAGATAGTCTTTCAACCTAATTAACCCAGTGAACTTCATGCCATGGCGCTTTGCAAGCGAATAACCAAATTTGTGATTTAAATGTGATTTAAAAACTGATCTACTTGTAAACGAGTGATTGCCAGCAAGCGAAATCAGAAAAAATGGACGTGGCGCCAATAGGTGCTAAAGGCAGGCGTTCACCACCGCCGCCAAGGCGATGGTGAACGTGAGTGCAGCAGGTCAGGCGTTCTTGTCGCCCAGGGTACGGCCGAAGAACGCCAGCATTTGCTTCCAGCCGTGCTCGGCGGCTTGTTCGTCGTAAACCGGAAAGTCCGGCTTCATCCAGCCGTGCTTGGCCGGGTAGGTTTCCGAGCTGAAGGGCACGCCGGCATCACCGAGCGCTTTCTCGAAACGCTCGGCCATTTCCGGCGGGTAGCTGCCGTCGTTCTCGGCCGCGGCGATATACACCTCGGCCTGCAATACCGGCGCCGCGCGGTGCGGACTGTCGGCGGCGTCGGTGGCCAGGTTGCCGCCGTGGTAGCTGGCGATGGCCGCGAAACGCTCGGGGCGTGCGCCCGCCGCGGCGATGGCCATGCCGCCGCCCATGCAGAAACCCACCGCGCCGATGCGCTTGCCCTGCACATCGCCACGACTATCGAGGTAGCCGATGTAGGCATCGATGTCGGCCGCAGCCTTGGCGTTGCCGGTGGTGGCCATCAGCGGCCCGACGACGGTACGGAAGTCTCCCTTGAACACTTCCTTGGGATCGAACGGCCCGTAGGCGCCATAGCGGTAATACATATCCGGCAGCAGCACCACGTAGCCGGCGTTGGCCAGGCGCTCGGCCATGCCCAGCACACCCGGACGGATGCCGACAGCATCCATGTAGAAGATGACCGCCGGGCCGCCCTGCCCGCTGGCGGGGGTGAACACGTGGGCCGGGCACTGGCCGTCCGGCGTGGTGATGACGATTTGCTCGTGAGCCATATTGATCCTCCGGTTGGATGCTTGCCGCCAGCACTAGGCGCTGGCGGCATGACTAGATATTGGTCAACAGAATGGCCATCGAGTGCCGCACTCGACAGCGCCCACAAAAAAGCCAGGGTATCTGCCCTGGCTTCTCTGCACCGCCTGCTTCACACCGCCTTGAGCCGCAGCTCCTTGGGCATGGAGAACGTCACGTTCTCCGGGCGGCCGTCCAGTTCCTGGACGTTGCTGGCGCCCCACTCGCCCAGTTTGTCGATTACGCCACGCACCAGCACTTCCGGTGCCGAGGCGCCGGCGGTGATGCCGATGCCATTGGCGCCGTCGAACCACTCGCGCTTGAGATCCTCGGCGCCGTCGATCAGATAGGCCGGGGTGCCCATACGCTCGGCAAGCTCGCGCAGGCGATTGGAGTTGGAGCTGTTCGGGCTGCCGACCACCAGCAGGACGTCGCACTCGTCGGCCAGTTGCTTGACCGCATCCTGGCGGTTCTGGGTGGCGTAGCAGATGTCGTCCTTGCGCGGCCCGCCGATGCTGGGGAAGCGCGCGCGCAGAGCGTCGATGACCTTGCTGGTGTCATCCATCGACAGCGTGGTCTGGGTGACGAAGGCGAGATTTTCCGGATCGCGCACCTGCAGCTTGGCGACGTCGTCCTCGTCCTCGACCAGATAGATGGCACCACCATTGCTGGCGTCGTACTGGCCCATGGTGCCTTCGACTTCCGGGTGGCCTTCATGGCCGATCAGGATGCATTCGCGGCCGTCGCGGCTGTAGCGCACCACTTCCAGGTGTACCTTGGTGACCAGGGGGCAGGTGGCGTCGAACACTTTCAGGCCACGATTGGCGGCTTCGTTGCGCACCGCCTGGGACACGCCGTGGGCGCTGAAGATGACGATCACGTCATCGGGCACCTGATCCAGCTCTTCGACGAATACCGCGCCACGGTTGCGCAGGTCCTCGACCACGAATTTGTTGTGCACCACTTCATGACGCACGTAGATCGGTGGGCCGAACACCTCGAGGGCGCGGTTGACGATCTCGATAGCGCGGTCGACACCTGCGCAGAAACCGCGGGGATTGGCGAGTTTGATTTGCATGGCACGCTCGGCACGGAAAGCTTGAGTGGAGAGTCTATCCCGTGAGCCGCGATGGGCTCATGGGATAGACAGCGCGTTCACGAGTAATGTCCGCCTGCGACTGACGCCCGGTCAGATCGCCTGCACGTCGATGATCTCGACGTCGAAGGTCAGCGTCTTGCCGGCCAGCGGGTGGTTGAAGTCGATGGTCACCTGGGCGTCGTCGAACACCTTGACCACGCCTGGCAGCTCGGTGTTGGCGGCGTCGTTGAAGATCACCAGCAGGCCTTCGGACAGTTCCATGTCCTGGAACTGCGAGCGCGGCATCACCTGCACGTTCTGCGGGTTGTGCTGGCCGAAGCCCTGCTCGGGCTCGACGGTCAGGCTGCGCTTGTCGCCCGCCTTGAAACCGTAGAGCGCGGCTTCGAAGCCCGGCAGCAGGTTGCCATCTCCGACCTTGAAGGTGGCCGGCTGCTTGTCGAAAGTGCTGTCGACCACATCGCCGTTATCCAGCTTCAGCGCGAAGTGCAGGGTCACCTGCCGATCCGGGCCGATACGTACATCAGTCACGTGCCACCTCTTCTTCAGGCTTCTTGCTCTTGAACATATCCAGCGCCAGCAGGACAGCGCCTACTGTGATGGCGCTGTCGGCGATGTTGAACGCCGGGAAGTACCAGCTGCTCTGCCAGTGCACCAGAATGAAGTCGACCACGTGGCCGAAGATCACCCGATCAACCAGATTGCCCAGCGCACCACCGAGCACCAGGGCCAGGCCGACGGCCAGCCAGGTTTCATCGGCCTTGAGGCGTTTCATCCATACCACCAGTACCACGCTGACCGCTACGGCGATCAGGGTGAACAGCCAGCGCTGCCAGCCGGACGCACCGGCCAGGAAGCTGAAAGCTGCACCGGTGTTGTAGGCCAGGGTCCAGTCCAGCACATTGGGGATCACGGTGATGCGTTCCCACATCTGCAGGTTGTTGTCGAACCAGAACTTGGTGACCTGGTCGATCACGAACACCACGACGCTGAGCCACACCCAGCCGAGCTTGCCGAAACGGGCGCTCATTGATTCATCTCCGCGATGCGGGCCAGGGCGTTACGCATGGTGGCGCACCTCACCCGAACCTTCGATGTTGCTGATGCAACGGCCGCACAGCTCCGGATGCTCGGCGTGAGTACCGACATCAGCGCGCAGGTGCCAGCAACGACCGCACTTGGCGTGGGCGGATTTGACGATTTTCAGCTTCAGGCCTTCGACTTCGGTGACCACCGCATCGGCCGGCGCATCGCTCAGCGGTGCGGTGGCGGCAGCGGAGGTGATCAGCGCGAAGCGCAGTTCGTCGCCGAGCTTGGCCAGGTCATCACGCAGGGCGTCGTCACCGAACAGGGTGACTTCCGCCTGCAGGCTGGCGCCGATGGCCTTGCTCGCGCGCAGGTTCTCCAGCTCCTTGTTGACCGCGCCCTTGACCGCCATGACGCGCTCCCAATAGGCGTTGTCCAGTTCGAAGCCTTCCGGCAGACGGGCCAGGTTCTCGTACCAGGTGGCCAGCATCACCGACTCGGCGCGCTCGCCCGGCAGGAACTGCCAGATTTCCTCGGCAGTGAACGACAGAATCGGCGCGATCCAGCGCACCAGCGCTTCGCAGATGTGGAACAGCGCGCTCTGGCAGGAACGGCGGGCGACGCTGTCCGGCGCGGTGGTGTACTGGCGGTCCTTGATGATGTCCAGATAGAAGCCGCCCAGCTCCTGCACGCAGAAGTTGTGCACCTTGGAGTAGACGTTCCAGAAGCGGTATTCGCCGTAGGCTTCGGTCAGCTCGTCCTGCAGACGCGCGGTGGCGTCGACGGCCCAGCGGTCGAGATCGAGCATCTGCTCGACCGGCAGCAGGTCGGTAGCCGGGTTGAAACCATTGAGGTTGGCCAGCATGAAACGCGCAGTATTGCGGATGCGCCGGTAGGCGTCGGCGCTGCGCTGCAGGATCTGGTCGGAAACCGCCATCTCGCCGGAGTAGTCGGTGGAAGCCACCCACAGGCGCAGGATGTCGGCGCCCATGCTGTCGATCACCTTCTGCGGCGCGACCACGTTGCCGAGGGACTTGGACTGCTTGCGGCCCTGCTCGTCGACGGTGAAGCCGTGGGTCAGCAGTTCCTTGTACGGCGCGTGGCCGTCGATGGCGCAGCCGGTCAGCAGGGACGAGTGGAACCAACCGCGGTGCTGGTCGGAGCCTTCCAGGTACAAATCGGCAACCGGGCCGCTGCTGTGCGCCAGCTCGGCGTGGGAGCCGCGCAGCACGTGCCAGTGGGTGGTACCGGAATCGAACCAAACGTCCAGGGTGTCGCGGCTCTTGTCGTATTGATCGGCCTCGGCACCGAGCAGCTCGGCGGCGTCCAGCTTGAACCAGGCTTCGATGCCCTCCTGCTCGACGCGCTTGGCGACTTCTTCCATCAGCTCGACGGTGCGCGGGTGCAGCTCGCCGCTCTCCTTGTGGGTGAAGAACGGGATCGGCACGCCCCAGTTGCGCTGACGCGAGATGCACCAGTCCGGACGCCCGGCGATCATGCTGTGCAGGCGGGCCTGGCCCCAGGCCGGCACGAACTTGGTGTCTTCGATGGCCGCCAGAGAGCGCTCACGCAAAGTGCCGCCCTCCTTCGGCTTGCTGTCCATGCCGACGAACCACTGCGCGGTGGCGCGGTAGATCAGCGGCGTCTTGTGGCGCCAGCAGTGCATGTAGCTGTGGCTGATGGTGGCGTGTTTGAGCAGCGCGCCAACTTCTTCGAGCTTGGCAACGATCGCCGGCGTGGCTTTCCAGATGAACTGGCCGCCGAAGAACGGCAGCGAGTCCACGTACACACCGTTGCTCTGCACCGGGTTGAGAATCTCGTCATTGCTCATGCCGTAGCGCTTGCAGCTCTGGAAGTCGTCCTCGCCATAGGCTGGCGCGGAGTGGACGACACCGGTGCCGGCACCCAGCTCGACGTACTCGGCCAGGTACAACGGCGACAGGCGGTCATAGAACGGATGACGGAAGTTGATCAGCTCCAGCGCCGAGCCCTGGGCGGTGGCGACCACCTGGCCTTCGAGGCCGAAGCGCTGCAGGCAGCTCTCGACCATTTCCTCGGCAAGCAGCAGCAGGCGGTCGCCGACGTCCACCAGCGCGTAGGTGAATTCCGGGTGCACGTTCAGCGCCTGGTTGGCCGGGATGGTCCAGGGCGTGGTGGTCCAGATAACGATGGCGGTCGGCTTGCTCAGGCTGGCCAGGCCAAAAGCGACGGCCAGCTTGTCGGCATCTTCGACCGGGAAGGCCACGTCGATGGCTTCGGATTTCTTGTCCTGGTACTCGACCTCGGCCTCGGCCAGCGCCGAGCCGCAGTCGAAGCAGAAGTTGACCGGTTTGAGGCCCTTGAACACGAAGCCGTTCTTGACCATTTCCGCCAGGGCGCGGATCTCGCCGGCCTCGTTGGCGAAGTTCATCGTCAGGTACGGGTTGTTCCAGTCACCCAGCACACCGAGGCGGATGAAGTTGGCCTTCTGCTCCTCGACCTGCTCGGCCGCATAGGTGCGGCAACGCTCGCGGGTCAGGTCGGCCGGCTGGTTCTTGCCGAAGGTGGTCTCGACCTTGTGCTCGATCGGCAGGCCATGGCAGTCCCAGCCCGGCACATACGGCGCGTCATAGCCGGCCAGGGTCTTGGAACGGGTGATGATGTCCTTGAGGATCTTGTTCAGCGCGTGACCGATGTGGATGCTGCCGTTGGCATAGGGCGGGCCGTCGTGCAGCACGAATTTCGGGCGGCCTTCGCCAGCCTTGCGCAGCTTTTCGTAGAGACCAATATCAATCCAGCGCTGCAGGGTCTGCGGCTCGCGTTGCGGCAGGCCAGCCTTCATCGGGAAGGGAGTGTCGGGCAGGTTCAGCGTGGCTTTGTAATCGGTCATGTCGGGCTCTTCATCAGCGGTTGGCGCTGCCAGTGGTCGCGGGCAGCGGCAATGTCGGCCGCAATGGCCGTCTTCAATGCCTCGAGCGAGGCGAAACGCTGCTCATCGCGCAGCTTGTGGTGGAAAGCCACCGTCAAACGCCGGCCATACAGGTCACCGGCAAAATCCAGCAGGTGCACCTCGAGGTGGGCGCTGCCGTCACCGGCCACGCTGGGGCGCACACCGATATTGGCAACGCCCGGCCATGGCTGGCCGTCTATCTCGACACTGACCAGGTACACCCCGGTCAGCGGTACACGTTTGCGCTTGAGCTGCACGTTGGCGGTCGGCGCATTGAGCTGACGACCGAGCTTCTGGCCGTGCAGCACCCGCCCGACGATGCGGAACGGGCGGCCCAGCATGCGCTCGGCAACGGCGAAGTCGCCGCTGGCCAGGGCTGCACGCACCCGCGTGCTGCTGACGCGCTGCCCATCGATCTCCACGGTCTTGGCCGCTTCGACAGTGAAGCCTTCACGCTGCGCGGCCTCGGCCAGAAAAGCGAAGTCACCGGCGCGGTCGCAGCCGAAGCGGAAATCGTCGCCTACTTCCAAGTGCAACACACCGAGCCCATCGATCAGCGCACGCTGCACGAACTCCGCAGCGCTGAGCTCACGCAGGCGCGGGTTGAAGGTCAGGCACAGCACCCGATCAACACCTTCGGCGGCCAGCAGGGCGAGCTTGTCGCGCAGCCGGCTCAGACGTGCCGGCGCGCCTTCGGGGTCGAAGTATTCACGCGGCTGCGGCTCGAACAGCACTACGCAGCTCGGCACGCCCAGCTCTGACGCGCGCTCACGCAAACGCGCCAGAATCGCCTGGTGGCCACGGTGAACGCCGTCGAAATTACCGATAGTGGCGACACAGCCCCGATGCTGGGGCCGCAGATTATGAAGGCCTCGAACCAGCTGCATAACGCGCTTCTTGCTCACAAAGTGGCCAATTATACGCACAGCGGCCGGCGCCGGGTAGCGGATACGCCGCGCTCATTTGGCGCTGCCAGTCAGCGCCGTACCGCCCATCAGGCAATCGAACGGCGGGAGAAGTCGCGCAGACGGAATCCCAGGATACCCAGCACCGCGAAATAGCTCAGCGCACCGGCTGCGACCAGTGCACCAAGGCGCAGCAAGCGGGCCAGCATGTTGCCCTGACTCCAGTCCGGCATAAGCCAGAGCATGCCGACCAGCACCACAACCATCACCAGCACCGCAGCCAGCAGCTTGCTGGCGAACATCGCCCAACCCGGTTGTGGCTGGTAGAAGCCGCGGACGCGTAGCTTCCAGAACAGCAGGCCGGCGTTGATGCAGGCCGCCAGGCCAATGGCCAGCGCCAGGCCGGCATGGGCCAGGGGGATGACGAAGATGAACAGCACATTCATCACCTGGGTCATCAGCAGGGTGAACATGGCGATGCGCACCGGCGTGCGAATGTCCTGGCGCGCATAGAAGGCCGGCGCCAGCACCTTGACCAGCAGCATGCCCAACAGGCCCAGCGAGTACGCCAGCAGAGCACGCTGGGTCATCTCGGCGTCGGTGGCAGTGAAGTTGCCGTACTGGAACAGCGACACCACCAGCGGCTCGGACAGCAGCGCCAGCGCCAGGGCACAGGGCAGCGCCAGCAGGATACACAGGCGCAGGCCCCAATCGAGCAGTTTCGAGTAGGCGGCCGGGTCCTCGGCGGCGTGGGTCTTGGCCAGCGAAGGCAGCAGAATGGTACCCAGAGCGACGCCTAGCACCCCGGACGGCAGCTCCATCAGGCGGTCGGCGTAGTACATCCACGACACGGAGCCGGCGACCAGAAAGGAGGCGAAGATGGTGTTGATGATCAGCGAGATCTGCGCCACCGACACACCGAGGATCGCCGGGCCCATCTGCCGCAGCACGCGCCACACGCCACTGTCGCGAAGATTCAGGCGCGGCAGCACCAAGAGGCCGATCTTGCGCAGGTGAGGCAGTTGATAGAGCAGCTGCAACAGGCCGCCGACCAGCACGGCCCAGCCCATGGCCATGATCGGCGGGTCGAAATACGGGGTCAGGAACAGCGCGAAAATGATCATGCTGACGTTCAGCAGGGTCGGCACGAAAGCCGGCACGGCGAAACGGTTCCAGGTATTGAGCAGCGCGCTGGCGAACGACGACAGGGAGATCAGCAGAATATAAGGAAAGGTCACCCGCAGCAGATCGCTGGTCAGCTCAAAGCGCTCGGGGTTGTCGCTGAAACCGGGTGCCGAGGCCCAGACGATCCAGGGCGCGGCCAGCACGCCGAGCAGGGTCACCAGGGCGAGAATCAGCGTCAACTGACCGGCGACATAAGCCACGAAGGTGCGGGTTGCTTCTTCACCCTTCTGCGTCTTGTATTCCGCCAGAATCGGTACGAATGCCTGGGAAAAGGCGCCCTCGGCGAAAATGCGGCGCAGCAGGTTGGGCAGCTTGAAGGCCACCACGAAGGCATCCGAGGCGATCCCCGCACCGAAGATCCGGGCCATGATGGTGTCGCGCACGAAACCCAGAACCCGCGACAACATGGTGATGGAACTGACGGCGGCCAGCGACTTGAGAAGATTCATTCGGCAGGGATGCTCAATCGGCAATTACGGGATCGAATTCGGCGCGCGCAGCACACGCCAGCAACAGACCGCGCCGACACACGAAGGTGCGACGACGCCAGTGCGGCCGGGAGTGTAGAATCGCCGACGCGATAAAGCATCCTTCGCGTCGCATGCCCGACGACGACTGACGCAGTATCGACCTTGACAAGTGCCGCGCTCGCCTGCATGATTCGCGGCCTTATTTGTCAGTAACCCCTAGTTTTCGAGGAGCTTGACGGTGGCCAATACACCTTCTGCCAAAAAACGCGCAAAACAGGCTGAGAAGCGTCGTAGCCATAACGCCAGCCTGCGCTCCATGGTTCGTACCTACATCAAGAACGTAGTCAAGGCTATCGACGCCAAAGACCACGAGAAAGCACAAGCTGCTTACGTTCTGGCTGTGCCTGTTATCGACCGTATGGCCGACAAAGGCATCATCCACAAGAACAAAGCCGCTCGTCACAAGAGCCGCCTGAACGGTCACGTCAAAGCACTGAGCCAAGCTGCAGCTGCCTAAGCGTACCGCTTCATGAGAAACCGGCCTCAGGGCCGGTTTTTTATTGCCTGCAGAAAAGCACCTCCACGCCCAAACCGCCCAACCCACCAGAGCCATTCAAGCCACAAGCGAAGCGGCCGATATCCAGACCGATAGCGCAAACACCTGCGCGCGACCGGAAGGAAACGAGTCATGTGGTTGAGAGGTTTGGACATTGGCAAACGTGCCAGCCTGGCGTTCGCACTGCTTGCAGCAATCGTGCTGGGGCTCGGAATTTTCTCGCTGTCGCAGATGAATCGTATGGACGATGCCGCGGACGAGCTGCGCGACAACTGGCTGCCCTCGCTGATGGCCGGCGAGGGAATCAGCAACGGCATCAGCCGCCTGCGCGCCCTCACGCTACGAGTGACAATACTGAGCAATGAAGGCGACCGGCAGAGCACACTCACCCTCCTCGACGAGCTCGCCAAAACCATACCGGGCCAGTTCGATGCTTACATCCCACTGATCAGCGGCCCCAACGAGCAACAACTGTACGACCAGCTGCGTAGCGCCTACGAAAGCTACGCCAATGTGCAACAACAGGTTGTGAATGCCGTGCGCAACGACCGCCCAGGCGATGCCGTGAGCCTGATCAACGGGCCACTAGTGGGCCTCGCCGACGAACTGGCAGCGTCCATCACCCAACTCGCCAACTTCAACAACGCGGGCGCGAAGCAATCGACCGACACCAGCCAGAGCGCCTTCAACAGCGCAGTGGCGATGGTCATCGCCACCCTGGCTGCCAGTCTTGTCGTCACTATCATTCTGGCCCTGGTACTCACCCGGAGCATCGTGCAGCCACTGGGCGAGGCCCTCAATGTTGCCGACGTTATCGCCTCTGGCGACCTGACCCAACGTATCCAGATCCGCGGCAGCGACGAGCCGGCACGCCTGATGGGCGCCCTGCAGACCATGCAGAAGAATCTGCGCGGGGCGATCCAGAGCATCGCCGACTCCTCCAACCAGTTGGCCTCTGCTTCCGAGGAACTGCACGCGGTAACCGAAGACTCCACGCGCGGCCTGCACCAGCAGAGCACCGAAATCGATCAGGCCGCCACAGCGGTCAATGAGATGACTGCCGCCGTGGAGGAAGTGGCGCGCAATGCGGTGAGCACCTCGGAAGCCTCGAAGGAGTCCAACACCACCGCACTACGCGGCCGCGAGCAGGTGCGCGAAACCGTCGACTCGATCAGCCAGCTGACCCGCGACGTCACTGACACGTCCGGGGAAGTGGAACGCCTGGCCGAACAGATTCGCGAAATCAGCAAGGTGCTCGACGTGATCCGCTCGATTGCCGAGCAGACCAATCTGCTGGCCCTCAACGCAGCCATCGAAGCAGCACGCGCCGGGGAAGCCGGCCGTGGCTTTGCGGTGGTTGCCGATGAAGTACGCGCCCTCGCCCACCGCACGCAGCAGTCGACCCAGGAAATCGAAGGCATGATCGGTGGCATTCAGAGCGGCACCGAGAAAACCGTGACTGCCATGCAGCACAGTAATCAGCGCGCCCATTCGACCCTTGAGGTCGCCAAGGCCGCCGGCAGCGCCCTGGAGCAGATCACCAAAGCCATCGCCATGATCAACGAGCGCAACCTGGTGATCGCCAGCGCCTCGGAAGAGCAGGCTCAGGTGGCGCGGGAGGTCGACCGCAATCTGGTGAACATACGCGACCTGTCGCTACAGACCTCGGCCGGCGCCAACCAGACCAGCGCCTCCAGCCAGGAGCTGTCGCGCCTGGCCGTGGACCTCAATGCACTGGTGACGCGCTTCAAGATCTGATGATCGGCGGCGAAGACCCTCGACTCAGCTACCTTTCGGCCAAGGCAGGATCGGAATAGCAGTTACTGCGTTCTGCGGACTGCCTTCAATGATGCGGTCGCTATAGACCAGATACACCAGAGTGTTGCGCTTCTGATCGAAGAAGCGTACGACCTGCATCGTCTTGAACACCAGCGAGGTACGCTCACGAAAGACCTCATCGCCATCCTTGAGCTCACCAGCAAAGCTGATCGGGCCGACCTGACGGCAGGCGATCGAAGCTTCGGCGCGATCCTCGGCCAAGCCGAGACCACCCTTCACGCCACCGGTCTTGGCCCGCGACAGGTAGCAGGTAACCCCTGAAACCTTGGGATCATCGAAGGCCTCGACGACGATCTTGTCATTGGGGCCCAGCCACTTGAATACCGTGGAAACCTGGCCGATCTCCTCGGCCATGGCACCCAGCGGCAGTGCTATCAGCGTCACAGCAACCAACAGAAGCTTACGCATCGCCACCTCCCAGAAGATCAGACCAGAATCAGATTGTCGCGGTGTACCAACTCTGGTTCGTCGACATAGCCGAGCAGGCGCTCGATCTCGTCCGACGGGCGACCGATGATCTTCTGCGCCTCCAGGGCACTGTAGTTGACCAGACCACGCGCCACCTCACGACCATCCGGCGCCACGCAAATCACCATCTCGCCGCGGCGGAAGCTTCCCTGCACGGCCTTCACGCCAACCGGCAGCAGGCTCTTGCGGTCGGAGACCAGCGCCTTGACCGCGCCATCGTCCAGCACCAGGGTGCCGCGGGTCTGCAGATGCCCGGCCAGCCACTGCTTGCGCGCCGCCAGCATGCCGCGCTCGGGCACCAGCAGAGTACCGAGCAGCTCGCCCGCCTTGAGGCGTGCCAGCACCTGCTCGATGGCGCCACCAACGATCACCGTGTGAGCACCGGAACGAGCAGCCAGGCGCGCCGCGCGCAGCTTGGTCTGCATGCCGCCACGCCCCAGGGCACCACCCACGCCACCGGCCACGGCGTCGAGCGTCGGGTCGTCGGCACGGGCTTCGTGGATCAGCTGGGCATCGGGGTTGTTACGCGGGTCGGCATCGAACATGCCGTCGCGGTCGGTAAGAATCACCAGCAGATCGGCTTCCACCAGGTTGGCCACCAATGCGGCCAGGGTGTCGTTGTCACCGAAACGGATGCCCTCGGTGACCACGGTGTCGTTCTCGTTGATCACCGGCACCACGTCGAGGTCGATCAGGGTTCGCAGGGTGCTGCGCGCATTGAGGTAGCGCTTGCGGTCGGACAGGTCATCGTGGGTCAGGAGGATCTGCGCGGTGCGCCGACCATGCTCGCCGAAGCTCGACTCCCAGGCCTGCACCAGGCCCATCTGACCAATGGCGGCAGCCGCCTGCAGCTCGTGAACGGCACTCGGGCGCGCCGTCCAGCCCAGACGGCTCATGCCCGCCGCCACGGCACCGGAGGAAACCAGCACCAGCTCGACGCCCTGCGCCCGCAGCGCAACCATCTGCTCGACCCACACCGCCATGGCGCCACGGTCGAGCCCCTTGCCATCGGCGGTCAGCAAGGCACTACCAATCTTCACGACCCAGCGCTGCGCACCACTTACCTTGTCACGCATGTTTTCCAACCCCAGCCAGAAGCACATTTTCGCAAGCCGTCACCGGCGGCAACGGCCAAACCTACAAAAACGCCGCTAAAAAGCGGCGTCTGTCGTCCATCAATCCCGGACGTAAATGATTTCCGGGCCGTCCTCGTCGTCTTCCTCATCCCAAAAGCTGTCGTCCTCGTCGACGTCGCCCACTGCCCGCACACCGGAGCGGCGCAGCGCACGCTTGTCGTCCAGCGCCTGCAGCTGGGCACGCGCCTCATCTTCGATGCGCTGGTCGAGCTCGGCAAGCTCGGCGGCGTATTCGGGGTTCTCCTGAATACGCTCGGCGCGCGCTTCGAGGAAATCCATGATGTCGTAGCACAGCTGCTCGGTGCCTTCTCGCGCCAGAGAGGAAACCACGTAGACCGGGCCTTCCCACTCCAGCCGCGCAACGATCTCGGCGATGCGCTGCTCCTTCTCCTCATCGAGGATCTGGTCGGCCTTATTGAGCACCAGCCAGCGCTCGCGATCGGCCAGCGCCGGGCTGAACTTGGTCAGCTCGGCGACGATAGTGGCCGCGGCCTCGGCCGGATCGGTCTGATCCAGCGGCGCCATATCCACGAGATGCAGCAGCAGGCGGGTACGCGCCAAGTGCTTGAGGAAGCGAATACCCAGGCCAGCACCTTCGGAAGCACCTTCGATCAGCCCCGGAATGTCGGCGACCACGAAACTCTTGTAGCGGTCGACGCTGACCACACCCAGGTTCGGCACCAGGGTGGTGAACGGGTAGTCGGCGACCTTCGGCTTGGCAGCCGACACCGCACGAATGAAGGTGCTCTTGCCAGCGTTCGGCAGACCGAGCAGACCGACGTCGGCCAGTACCTTCAGCTCCAGCTTGAGATCACGAGCCTCGCCCGGCTTGCCGGGCGTGGTCTGGCGTGGCGCACGGTTGGTGCTGGACTTGAAGCGGGTGTTGCCCAGACCGTGCCAGCCGCCCTGGGCGACCATCAGGCGCTGACCGGCCTGGGTCAGGTCGCCAATCACTTCCTGGGTACCGGCATCGATGACCGTGGTGCCGATCGGCACCGGCAGGATCAGGTCTTCACCCTTGGCGCCGGTGCAGTCGGTGCTGCCGCCCTTCTCGCCATTGGGCGCCTGGAAACGGCGGGTATAGCGGTAATCCACCAGGGTATTGAGGTTGGCCATGGCCTCGATGTAGATCGAGCCGCCATCGCCACCATCACCGCCGTTAGGGCCGCCGTTCTCGATGAACTTCTCACGACGGAAGCTCATCATGCCGTTGCCACCATCGCCGGCCTTTACAGAAATCGATACTTCATCGACGAATTTCATGGGGTACACCTCCCGCCATAATCGCGGGTCACTGAAACAGAAAACACCGGGTGCTTGCGAAATTGCCCTGAAACCACCCGCGTCAACCCAGGACAGTTTGGCAAGAACCCACAACCCTGCACGCCTGCCACAAGCCGAATCGGACGAAGCGGCAAACCGGGCGCAACAGGATACAGAAACAAAAAAGCCCCGTCGCAGGACGGGGCTTTTCCAGCAACTTCGCGATTAGGCCGCGACGACGCTTACGTAACGGCGACCGAAGGCACCTTTTACTTCAAACTTGATCACGCCTTCGATTTTCGCGAACAGGGTGTGATCCTTGCCCATGCCAACGCCGTAGCCAGCGTGGAACTGGGTGCCGCGCTGACGCACGATGATGTTGCCAGGAACGATTTTCTGGCCGCCATACATCTTCACGCCAAGGCGTTTGGCTTCTGAGTCGCGACCGTTGCGGGTACTACCGCCAGCTTTTTTGTGTGCCATGAGTTCAATACTCCTATAAAGGGCTCAAGCGAAATGAATCAGGCCTGAATACCGGTGATTTTGATCTCAGTGAACCACTGACGGTGGCCCTGACGCTTCATGTGGTGCTTGCGGCGACGGAACTTGATGATGGTCACTTTATCGTGACGGCCTTGGGAAACGACTTCAGCCGAAACCTTGGCACCTTCGACGACAGGAGCGCCGATGGTGACGTCATCACCGTTGCCAACCAGCAACACGCGATCGAAAGTCAGAGCTTCGCCAGCGGCCAGCTCCAGTTTCTCGACCTTGAGGAATTCGCCTTCGGTGACTTTGTATTGCTTGCCACCAGTAACAATTACTGCGTACATGGTAAATCTCCGTTGATCCTGCTCACCCAGCGCTTTATAGGAATAACTGTTGGCTGGCATGGCTGCTCGGGGCCGGATGGACACCCGTGCAATTGCGTAAGGCAGGGAAATACCCAGGGGGAAGTTCAGGGTGCGCGATTGTACGCAAGCCTCTTCAGCAGCGCAAGCGCCGCCTGCCATCGCCTTGACAGCCCCCACCCTGCCCCCTAGCATGCCGCGCAAACTAGGGCCTATTAAGGCCGATAGTGCCTGTCCAAGGAGCTTATGTCGCTGATGCAACCCCAGACTTTCTACAGTGTGGTAGCGGATGATTTCGCCGCTGTTGACGGCATTATCCGTCAGCAAGTGGTGTCCCGCGTCCCGCTGGTCGAGAAGATCGGCGACTACATCATATCCGCTGGCGGCAAGCGCCTGCGCCCGCTGCTGGTACTGCTCAGTGGCAAGGCGCTGGGCCTGAACGACGAGCGCCTGCGCCTGCTGGCTGCCACCATCGAATTCCTGCACACCGCCACCCTGCTGCACGACGACGTGGTCGACATGTCCGACATGCGCCGTGGCCGTAGCACCGCCAATGCCCAGTGGGGCAACGCACCGAGCGTGCTGGTCGGCGACTTCCTCTATTCGCGCTCGTTCGAAATGATGGTCGAACTCGACTCGATGCCGGTGATGCGGATTCTCTCCAAGGCCACCCGGGTGATCGCCGAAGGCGAAGTGCTGCAGCTATCAAAGATTCGCGACGCCAGCACGACCGAAGAAACCTACATGGAAGTCATCCGCGCCAAGACCGCCATGCTGTTCGAAGCTTCGACCCAGAGCGCCGCGGCACTGGCCGAAGCGAGCGCCGAGCAGAACGAAGCGCTGCGCCTGTTCGGTGATCACCTGGGTGTGGCCTTCCAGCTGGTCGACGACCTGCTCGACTACAAGGGCGATGCCGCCACTCTGGGCAAGAACGTCGGCGACGATTTGGCCGAAGGCAAACCCACCCTGCCGCTGATCTACACCATGCGCGAAGGCAACGCCGAGCAGGCTGCCCTGGTGCGCAAGGCGATTCAGAAAGGTGGCCTGGAAGACCTGGAAAGCATCCGCGAAGCCGTGCAAGCCGCCGGCGCTCTGGACTACACCGCCAATCAGGCACGCCAGTACGCCGAGCGTGCCATCGCCTGCCTGGAAGTGCTGCCGGCCAGCGTCTACCGCGACGCCCTGGTCGAGCTGAGCCACTTCGCCGTGGCCCGCACGCACTGACCACTCAGGCATCGCATCACAAGAAGCCCGTCCCCACGACGGGCTTTTTTATGCCCCCCCTTTCCACTCCGTCAGCCACGCTATCGACGAGCGGTACGATTAAACCTTGCCATTAACGTAATAAGAATTATTCTCACATCTACCAATCACTCAGGGAGATGCGAGCATGACCTATCTAATCGACGCCTGGCTGGACCGCCCTCATCCCTACCTGCGCATCCTGCACCGCGAGACCGGCGAAGTCTGCGCCTTACTCGAAGAGGAGGCTCTGGACGAATTGCGTAAGCAGGGTGATTTGGATCTGCACGAGCTGAGCTCGAGCGAGCCGCTGATCCTCAAGGAACTGGTGCGCAGCCTGTTCCTGTATTGCTATGCCCGGGCCTTGCGCCCGTGATGCTTATCCGAAGGCTCGCGAGCTAGAGCCCTGCAATGCCTATTCGTCCCCACAAAAAATAGGCGAAGAAGCGGCCGGGGTCGCGACCGACTGTACTGTCGCACATGAGCTTCTCGCCTATTTTTTAACGCCGCAGGGCCGACGCGCAGCAGACTTCGCAGGTGCTTACAGGATGTCGAGCAGCTCGACATCAAAAACCAGCACGCTGTGCGGCGGGATGCTGCCAACGCCCTGGGCGCCATAGGCAAGCTCGCTCGGCACGTACAGGCGCCATTTGCTGCCAGTACCCATCAGTTGCAGGGCCTCAGTCCAGCCGGCGATCACGCCGCCGACCGGGAATTCCGCCGGCTGGCCACGTTCGTAGGAGCTGTCGAATACGCTGCCGTCGATCAGGGTGCCGTGATAGTGGGTGCGCACGCTGTCATCACGTGATGGTTTGGCGCCTTCGCCCGCGGTCAGCACTTCGTACTGCAGGCCGGAGGCCAGCACGGTGACGCCTTCGCGCTTGGCATTCTCGGCCAGGAAGGCCAGGCCGGCGCCGGCAGCCGCGTCGGCCTTGGCCTTGGCTTCGGCCTGCATGACGTCGCGGATTACCTTGAAGCTGGCCGACAGTTCGGCCTCGCCGACGCGGCTCTCCTGGCCGGCGAAAGCATCGCGCAGACCAGCCAGAATGGCATCCAGGCTCACGCCCGGCGGCGGGTTGTCGCGCAGCTGGCCACCAAGTTGACGGCCAATGCCGTAGCTGACGCGTGCTTCGTCAGTGGAAAGATCGAGTTCGGACATATCGCCGCTCCGCTAGCAGGAAAAAAGGCCGGCTAGCCTATCACGGTTCAAGCCGTCGCCCGCGCGTTACCAGCGGCTACGCAGGCCGACCGGTACACGCAGGGCGTCGCGGGCGCCGGTCGGCAGGCCGCACATCTCGTCGTAGGCCGAGGCATGCACCAGAAACAGCGGCACGTCCGGCAGCTCTTCGAGCAGGTCACGAGCATGTTCCACCGAGCGCAGGTGCAGGTTGCGCCCCGCCTCGTCGCGCAGGTAGGCGCGTTGCTCGACGCCGAGAATCTGCAGCAGGTAGATGCCGCCTTCCAGGGAAATCAATTCGAGTTCGCTCACCGCACCATCGCGAGCCGCTCGCAGCAATTCGGGCAGAGTCATGGCATGTCTCCCAGGCAAGAAGTACCACTATACGATTGTCACCACGCCGATAACAAAACGCCCGGTAGTCCTCACGGAAAACCGGGCGTTCGGATGAGGCCGTGATCAGTGCTTGGTCAGCTTGTCCAGGTAACCCATGGCAAAGGCCGAGACCACGAAGGTCATGTGGATGATCACGTACCACTTCAGGTGCTCGGGATCATGGTTGCGCGCGTCCATGAACACCCGCAACAGGTGGATCGAGGAAATCGCCACGATGGACGCCGCCACCTTCATCTTCAGCGAGCTGGAATCCATCTTGCCGAGCCAGGCGAGCTTTTCCTTGCTGTCGTCGATATCCAGCTGCGAAACGAAGTTTTCGTAGCCGGACATCATCACCATCACCAGCAGGCCGCCGACCAAGGCCATGTCGACCAGCGACAGCAGCACCAGGATCAGATCGGCCTCGGCCATGCTGAAGATGCCGGGCAGGATGTGGAAGATTTCCTGGAAGAACTTCAGGGCCAGCGCCAGCAGGCCCAGTGACAGACCGAAATAGATGGGGGCCAGCAGCCAGCGCGATGCGTACATCGCGTTCTCGATAAAGCGTTCCATGGGCTCTCACAGGTGGTGAACAGGCGAGCGAGTATACCCAGCGCTCAAGTACAGGCAAGCCGCGGCGCATGGGCTGAATACGGCCAAGCTCGAGGCCTATTGGTGATTGTGGATAAGATTATCTGCCGTGCGTTGCCGGGCTGACCAGCCGGTCGCCCTACGAACGGTTCCACACTGCCGCTTCAGCTCTCGGGCCAGGACAGCGATACGGGCCGGGACGCGCCGTGAGCACCATTCAAACGGCGCAACTGGGCCTGGGCGTGCAGGCGCCAGATCAGCGGTTCGTGGCAGGGGCCATAACCCTGGGCGGCGAGGCTTTCGGCAATGTCATCGAGCAGGCGCTCGACCACCAGAGGCCCGTGGAATGGGCCTTGCGCCTTGACAGCGGAGGGTTGTCGGGCAGTCAGGCCGGCGACGCAGATCAGCGTCCACAGCCCTTGATCGCCCGCCAGGGGCAGCGCCACGCACTCGATGCGAGTGGTCACGCCGAGGCAATCACGGGTCAGGCAGAGGCTACGCGACATGGCGGCGATCCTCGCAGAGACAGACCTGCAGCCTACACCTGTAGCGCCCGCTGGCAAAGACAGGTTTATACACACAAACTGTGGATAACCTTGTGCATGACAGGTGTGCAAACAACCCATGCCGCCGACTGAAGGGTGGCGGGCGAGCCGATCAGCGAGTGATCAGCCCGCCAACCGCCCTACTCCGCGGTCGGCTTTTTCGCCCGGGGCTTCTTGGGCTTCTCCGGCAGCGCCGCGGTTAGCGCTTCCTTGGCCTGTTCAGGCTTTTCTTCCTCACCCATGCCGATCTCGGCGATCTCGCGCAAGCGCTCGACCACCCGCGCGTTCACGCTGCCCTTGGGAAAATGGCCCTTGTCGTCTGGCGTGCCGGCATCCTCACCGACAAGCAGGCTCAGCGCCTCATCCACATGGCGCACGGCGTAGATATGGAACTGCCCGGCGCGCACGGCCTGCAAAACACGCTCGTCGAGCATCAGGGTGGAGACGTTGGAGTGCGGGATGATCGCGCCCTGCTCGCCGGTCAGCCCGCGGGCCTCGCAGAGGCGGAAGAAGCCTTCGATCTTCTCGTTGACGCCACCGACCGCCTGCACCTCACCGAACTGGTTGATCGACCCGGTGATGGCGAAGCACTGCTTGAGCGGCGTGCGCGACAGCGCCGAGATCAGCGTGCACACCTCACCGAGCGAGGCGCTGTCGCCATCGACGTAACCGTAGGACTGCTCCAGGGCAATGCTCGCCGAAATCTCCAGCGGGAATTCCTGGGCGTAGCGGCTGCCGAGAAAACCGGTAAGGATCATCACGCCCTTGGAGTGGATCGGCTGGCCGAGGTTGACCTCACGCTCGATGTCGACGATGCCCGAACCGCCCGGATAAACGGTGGCGGAGATGCGCGCCGGCACGCCAAAGGCCGAGTCGCCGACTTCCAGCACGGTCAGACCGTTGCACTTGCCGATGGCCGCGCCGACGGTGTCGATGAGGATGATGCCGGCGAGCATGTCGTCGATGATCCGCGCCGAGACGCGCCCGGTGCGGGTGGCCTTGGCCTTGAGCGCACGCTCGATATGGTCGGCGTCGGTGACCGCTTCGCCGGCCAGATTGCGAATGAAGTCCGCCTCGCTGACCAGCTGGAACAGGTCGCCGATGCGCGCCGACAACCGCCCCTGGTGTTCGGCCAGGCGCGCGCTGTAGGTGGCCAGGCGAGCCACCGCAGCAGCGGTGAGCGGCGCCATGCCCTCTTCAGTGGTGCGGGTCTTCATCAGCTGGGCGAACTGCTCCAGGCTGTCGTCGGCCAGCGGGATGTCCTCGTCGAAGTCGACCAGCACCCGGAACATCTCCTGGAAGTCCGGATCGGCGTCCTGTAACGCGTAGTACAGCTGGCGCGAACCGATGATCACTACCTTGAGCTGCAGCGGTACGGTTTCCGGATTCAGGGTCACGGTGGCGATGCGACCGAGGTCGGCCAGCGGTGATTCCATCTTCAGCTTGCGCGACTGCAGGGCGCGCTTGAGCGCCTCCCAGACGAACGGCTCGCTGAGGAATTTCTCAGCCTCAAGGATCAGGAAACCGCCATTGGCGCGATGAAGCGCACCGGGACGCAGCTGCCGATAGCTGGTGTAGAGCGCACCCTGGTCGGTGTTGTACTCGATGCGGCCGAACAGGTTGTCGTAGGTCGGGTGCGGCTCGAACACCACCGGCGCGCCGCCATCGACGTGGTGACCGACGATCAGGCTCGGGCAGTACAGCTCTTCGAGCAGCTTGCGGGTCTGGGCATCGGGCTTTTCCACCTCGATCAGCAGGTCGATCACGCTTTTCAGCAGATCCACCTGCATGGCCTGCAGGTAGGCGCACACACCGGCGTTCTCGGCGTACTTCTCCGACAGCGGCGCCAAAAGCGGCTGCAGCGCCACGGTGATGGTTTCCTCGTTGAGCTGGCGCAACTGGTTGCTCGACTCGCGCTTCCACTGCGGCAGGCTGGCCAGCTCCTCGTTGAGGCGCTCTTCCAGGGCAGCGATATCAGCGTGGAAGCGCTCGCGCTCGGTTTCCGGCAGTTGGGCGAATTCGGCCTCGTCCAGGGCCTTGCCGTCGAGCATCGGCGTGAAGGCGATGTTGGTGCTGTCGCGGTACAGAGCGATGCCGCGCTCCAGGGACAAACGCTCGATGACGTCCAGCGCCTGGTCGTAGCGCTTGTTGAAGGCGCGGTCGATGGCGCTCTTCTTCTGCTGGAACGACGGATGCTCGAAGACCGCCGGAAAGGTGGCCAGCAGGTTGTCGATCAATGCGTTGATGTCGGCGATGAACTCGCTGGCGGTGCCGGGCGCCAGCTCCACCGCGCGGGGTTCGCGGGGCTCGTCGAAGTGGTTGACGTAAACCCGATCCGGCGGCGTTTCCAGGCGTTTGCCCTCGGCCTGCAGGTAACGTTTGACGAAAGAGAAGCGGCCGGTGCCCGGCTCACCCATGACGAATACGTTGTAGCCGGGGCGCGGCATGGCCACGCCGAACTGCAGCGCCTGCACGGCGCGCTCCTGGCCGAGTACGCCACGGAAGGGTTCCAGGTCATCGGTGGTAGTGAAGGCGAACTGCTTGGGCGAGAAGGGACGGGTGAGTGCATCGGGCGCCAGGCGCAGGCCGGCTGCAACGGGATCGGGCATCGGGGATCCTTAAATACCGCGGAGAGTTGCCTGCATTCTCGCGCCGCCCACTTCCCGCTGGCAAGGCGCAATACCGACAGGCGCAAAGCAAAACGCCCGCAACGGGTGCGGGCGCTTGGCGGTGCAGCGAGGCTTACAGGTAGAAGGCTTTCAACGGCGGGAAGCCATTGAATTCCACGGCGCTGTAGCTGGTGGTGTAGGCACCAGTGGAGAACCAGTAGAGGCGGTCACCGCTAGCCAGGTTCAGGGGCAGGCCGTACTTGTAGTGCTCGTACATGATGTCGGCGCTGTCGCAGGTCGGGCCGGCGATCACCACCTCTTCCATCTCGCCCTTCTTCTCGGTCCAGATCGGGAACTTGATGGACTCGTCCATGGTTTCGATCAGGCCGCTGAACTTGCCCACGTCGGTGTACACCCAGCGCTCGACGGCGGTACGCGACTTGCGCGCCACCAGCACCACTTCACTGACCAGCACGCCGGCGTTGGCAATCAGCGAACGGCCCGGCTCGAGGATGATTTCCGGCAGCTCGTCGCCGAAATCTTCCTTGAGGAAGCGGATGATTTCCTCGGCGTAGGTTTCCAGGCTGTTGGTGCGGGTGATGTAGTTGGCCGGGAAGCCGCCGCCCATGTTGATCATCTGCAGCTCGATGCCGTCTTCTTCTTTCAGACGCTCGAAGATCACCTTGACCTTGGCGATGGCCGCGTCCCACACATCGATGTCGCGCTGCTGGCTGCCTACGTGGAAGGAAATGCCGTAGGGCACCAGGCCGAGCTGTTTGGCAAGAATCAGCAGATCCAGCGCCATGTCCGGCTGGCAGCCGAACTTGCGGCTTAGCGGCCAGTCGGCCGAGGTCGAGCCTTCGGTGAGGATGCGCACGTAGATCTTCGAGCCCGGCGCGGCCTTGGCGATGTTGCGCAGGTCGGCTTCGGAGTCAGTGGCGAACAGGCGCACACCCTTCTCGTAGAAGTACCGGACGTCGCGGGCCTTCTTGATGGTGTTGCCGTAGCTGATGCGCTCCGGGCCCACGCCGGCGGACATCACCTTGTCGAGCTCGTAGATCGAGGCGATGTCGAAGCTCGAACCCTTGTCGCGCAGCAACTCGATGATTTCGATGGCCGGGTTGGCCTTGACGGCGTAGTACACCTTGGCGAATTCGAAACCGGCGCGCAGGTCGTCGTAGGCCTGACTGATGATCGCGGTGTCGATCACCACGAACGGGGTTTCCTGCTGGTCGGCGAAGGCCTTCATTTTGTTGAAGGTTTCGCGTGGGTAGTAGTCTTCGACCTTGATCGACATGCGGGTCTCCAAATGGCTAAACCATGAACACTAGGATTCGGGCAGTTGAACCGGGCACAGGTTCAACGTCGGGGGCGACCGATTCTGCAATCGGCCGGAAAGCCTGTTGCCAGGCCAGGAACGTCTGATCAGTTTCCCCACTTTGGTTCGCCTACTTCCCAAGGCATGTCGCCGAGAATTGCCTGACCTGAAAACAGGTCGAACAACCTCTCGTCGTCAGTACTTGAGCCGAATGGATCGTTGCCAGCATGGACGTTCGGGCGCGGACTTTAAGACCATGACTCGCTCAGATCAATCAAAAATTGCCCGTGACGGAAACTGATTTTCCAGGCGTTTCGGATTCCACACGAATCGCGGCGAAATGCTGCACAGCCGCGGGCTGCACGAGCACTCAGCACACCGGGGCGACAGCCTGGCACCGAGGCTTTTCAGGATGATGACTTCAAGCGTAGACGAGCCCCGGAATCGGGGCTCGCAAGACGGCTGGCGCCAGTAGGCAGCGCCAGCCTATGGAGGGCGGGCTTAGCGGAAGCGCTCGACTTCGCGGTGCAGGTCGCTGGCCAGGGTTTCCAGCTCTTTGGAAGTGTGCGCCAGATTGGCGATCACTTCGCGCTGCTCGCCGTTGGCCAGGGCGATGCTCTGCAGGTTGCTGCTCAGCACCGTGGCAGTGCTGCTCTGCTCAGCGGTGGCGGTGGTGATGGCGGCGAACTGCTCGCCGGCTGCGCTGGTCTGCTCGGCGATATGGGTCAGCGCCGCGGCGACCTTGGCATTAAGTTCCAGGCCGTTCTGCATCAGCTGGCGGCCCTGCTCCATGGTGCTGATCGCACTGCTGGTCTCGCCCTGGATGCTGCTGATCATGCTGGAAATTTCGGTGGTCGCCTCGCGGGTCCGACCGGCCAGGCTGCGCACCTCGTCGGCGACCACGGCGAAACCGCGGCCCTGCTCGCCGGCACGCGCTGCCTCGATGGCCGCATTGAGCGCCAGCAGGTTGGTCTGGTCGGCAATCGAGGTGATCACGCTGAGAATGCCGCCGATTTCCTGGGAACGCTGGCCCAGGCTGTCGATGACCTTGGCGGCGCTGTTGACCGACTGGGAAATCTGCTCCAAGGCAGCCGACGCTTCTTCCATCGAGGTGCGGCCAATGCGAGTCTGGCTGGCGTTCTCACTGGCCATGCGCTCGGTACTGCGCATGTTGTCGGCGATGTTCAGCGAAGTGGCGCTGAATTCCTCTACCGCGCCGGCCATGCTGCTGATCTCGCCGGACTGCTGCTCGATGCCTTCATAGGCACCACGCGACAGGCCGGACAGCGCTTCGGCGCGCTGGCTGACGTTGCCGGCGGCGCCGCGGATGCGCGCGACCATGGTCGACAGCGCCTCGCTCATCTGGTTGAAGCTGCGCGACAGCTCGCCGATCTCGTCGTGACTCTTGACCTGCAGGCGCACGCTCAGATCACCGGCGCCGAGGGCCTGGGCCTGCTCGACCAGATCACCCAGCGGGCGCAGCTTGCGGCGCAGCAGCCAGATCACCGCCAGCACGGCCAGAACCAGGGTCACCAGGCTGCCGATGGCCAACTGGCTGCCGACGCTCCAGGTCACCGCCTGGATCTCTTGTTCTGGCATGCTAGCCACCACGGTCCACGGGCCGCCGGCGAAGGGCACAGCAACGCTGTAGAACTGCTGCTCGCCATCGCTCCAGAAACCGCCCTTGCCCGGAGTACCAAGCACCTTGGTCATGTTGCCCGTCAGTTGCTCGGGATTCTTGGCGCTGAAGGGCGCCACCAGCCATTTGTTCTGATCGTCGAGCAGCGCCAGGGAGCCGGTGCTGCCGATACGGAAGCGCTGCAGGTTGGCGAACTGGGCGTTCTGCGCGTCGGTGTAATCGAAGCCGACGAACAACACGGCGATCACCCGGCCCGCGCTGTCGCGTACCGGCGTGTACTGGGTCATGTAGAAGCGCTCGAACAGCAGCGCGCGGCCGACGTAGTTGTCGCCGGCCAGCAGGCGGGCGTAGGCCGGATGGTTGCGGTCGAGCACGGTGCCGATGGCGCGGCCACCGTCCTGCTTGGTCAGCGAGGTGGTCACGCGCACGAAGTCGTCGCCATCACGCACGAAGATGGTCGCCACACCGGCGGTCAGGCGGCGAAATTCATCGACTTCGCTGAAATCGTTGTTCAGCTGGGTGTTGCCCAAGTACAGGGCAGGCGCCTGCAGAGCGCCGACGGTCACGCGTTCGTCCGGGCTGACGCGCAGGCCGCCACTGAAGCGGCGCTCGAACAGGCCGGCCAGGCGCTGGGTGCTTTCACGCAGGCTTTCGTGGAAGGTGCTCAGCTGGTCGGCCAGCAGGCGCGCTTCGCTGCCCAGGTGCTCTTCGCGGGTCACCAGGTTGGCGCTGCTCAGCGAGCGCAGGGCGAATACGGTACTGACACTGATCAGCAGCACCAGCATGGCAGCGAGGGCCGTCGCCAATTGCCAGGCGATACGGGAACGGGGTTGGTTCATGAAAATCTCCGAGCTCCATCGTCCCTGTATGGAGAAATTGAATAAATAATGATCAGCCTGTAATTCGGCGAGCGCGGAGAATACTTGAGAGTTTTAGTGCGTCAATGGCCATCATGACGCTATCACCACATTTTTTACGTGGGGTAATGAAAAAGTCTCGTTTCTGAGATTTTTTATTGCTTTTCTAGCGGCGTAGCTCGACCTTGGGCAATTGCATGGCGGCGACCTCCGCGAGCAGGAACTCGGCCAGCCGCTCGAAACGCTCCTGGCCACGGCGCGCCTTGGGCCAAACCAGGTAATAGCTTTCGCCGCTGAACACGGCGGTCGGCCAGGGCAACGCCAGGCGGTCCAACAACACGTCCTCGGCGACCATGGCCAGGTCGCCGATCGACACGCCGTACCCACGGGCGGCGGCGACGATGCCCAGCTCCAGGGTGTCGAACACCTGGCCGCCCTTGAGCGACACCTGGTCGCTCAAGCCCATGGCCTGCAGCCAGCGGCGCCAGTCACGACGGTCAGGCGTGGGGTGCACCAGCTCGGCCTGTTGCAGGCGTCCCACATCCCAAGGCTTTTCGCCCAGGGCACCAGGCGCACAGACGGGAATCAGCCATTCCTCGAACAGCCGCACGCTGTGCCATTCGTTGCTGAAGGTGCCGGTGCCGAGCAACACAGCACAATCGAAAGGCTCATGGAGAAAATCCACCCGATCGAGATCCATCCAGGCGCTGGTGAGCTGCACCTCGAGATCGGCGTGCCGGGCGCGAAACAGCGACAGACGCGCCAGCAACCAGCGCATGGTCAAGGTCGAGGGCGCCTTGAGGCGCAGGGTGCCCTCCTCCACCCGCAAGGGCGCGCAGGCCCGCTCCAGGGACTCGAAGCCCTCGCGCACGCCCGGCAGCAACAGACTCGCCGGCTCGGTCAGGTGCAGCGCGCGACCACGGCGCTCGAACAGCCGGCAGGCAAAGTGTTCTTCGAGGGTACGAATGTGCCGGCTGACCGCACTCTGAGTGATCGCTAGCTCATCGGCAGCGCGGGTAAAGGACAAATGCCGCGCCGCAGCCTCGAAGGCGCGCAACGCATATAAAGGCGGCAAGTACCGGTTCAACGACCTTCACCATGAGTTTTAATCATGCCTGGCATCGCTATTTTCCTTTTGTGGGCTTTAGCTATAAACCCGAGAATAGCCGGCAATGCTTATCTCCCGACAGCCCGGGAGTAATTATCCAGCCGAAGTTTTACTCATCATGAAAAGTCCCCTTGGTCACGAACTGAGCGCCCTGCTGCGCCTCGCCGGCCCGCTGATCTCCGCACAGTTGGCCCATGCGCTGATGATCTTCACTGACACGCTGATGATGGCCATGCTCGGTCCAGGGCAACTGGCCGGCGGCGCTCTGGGCGCGACCTGCTACTTCATCTTCTCGATCTTCTGCGCCGGGGTGATCGCCGCCGTCGGCAGCATGATCGCCATCCGCCACGGCGCCGGCGACCCGCAGGGCGTCACCCGCCTGCTGCGCAACGGCCTGTGGCTGGCCATCCTGCTGGGCATCATCAGTGCGCTGTGCCTAAATGGCCTCGGCCCGCTACTACCGCACCTGGGTCAGGACCCGGCAGCATCCAGCCAGGCCATGCACTTCCTGCGACCTCTATCACTGGGCCTGCCCGCCTACCTGTGCTTCATGGCGCTGCGCGGCTTCACCAGCGCCATCGGCCATCCCGGCCCGGTGATGACCATCAGCATCGTCGGCACCATCGCCAATTTCATTATCAACTACGCGCTGATCAAGGGCTGGTTCGGCGTAGACCTCGGCCTGAGCGGGATCGGCCTGACCACCGCACTGGTCAGCAGCGCCATGGCGCTGGCACTGGGGCTGTACATCCTGATCTCGCCGACCTATCAGCGCTACAAGCTACGCGGCGGCCTGGGTCGCCCGCAGCGCGCCGAACTCCGCGCCCTGCTGCGCCTCGGTCTGCCGATTGGCGGCACCTACGCCGCCGAGCAAGGGCTTTTCACCTTCGCCACCCTGTGCATGGGCGCCCTGGGCAGCGTGCAATTGGCGGCGCACCAGATCGCCATGCAATCGGTCGCCCTGGCCTTTATCGTTCCCCACGGCCTGTCCTACGCGGTGACTTTCCGGGTCGGTATGCATTACGGCGCAGGCCAGCTGCACCTGTCGCGCCTGGCTGGCCACCTGGGCATGGCCATGGGCGCCGCGCTTATGCTGCTGTTCGCCCTGGCGTTCTGGCTGCTGCCGGAATGGATCATCGGCCTGTTCCTCGACCGCCACGATCCGGCGTTCGCCAATATCGTCACCCTGGCGGTAAGCCTGCTGGCGATTGCCGCCTGGTTCGAGCTGTTCGATGGCCTGCAGAGCATCGCCATGGGTGCGATTCGTGGCCTCAACGACGGTCGCCTGACCCTGGTGATCGGTCTGACCGGTTACTGGTGCATTGGCGCACCGCTGGCCTGGCTGCTGGCCTTCCCGTTCGGTTGGGGCGCCCATGGCGTGTGGTGGGGCCTGGCTGCCGGCCTGGCGGTAACGGCAAGTGGCCTGGTGCTGGGTTTTCAGTGGAAGACCGCGCGCCTGCAAAAGCCCAAGGCGATGCAGACTTGCCTGTCCTGATCGGCTAACTAGCAGCGTTTAACAGCGACCACCAAGCAGCGGCTCCCGCACACCAGCCGACAGAAAGTGCCCCAGCTCGGTCAACGGCATGGCTCTGCTGATCAGGTAGCCCTGGGCCTGATCACAGCCGAATTCACGCAGTAGCTGCAGCTGCTCCTCGGTTTCCACACCTTCGGCGACCACCTGCAGATCCAGGTTGTGGGCCAGGCTGATCATCGCCTGCACCAGTTGCTGGCTCTGCGGACGCGTTTCCATGCCGGTGACGAAGCTGCGGTCGATCTTCAGCAGGGCGATGGGCAGGTTGCTCAGGTGCTCGAAGGACGAGAAGCCGGTGCCGAAGTCGTCCAGAGAGAAGCGCACCCCCAGATGCCCCAAGCGGCGCATGGTCTGCAGCACGTAGTCGCTGCGACGCATCACTGCGGTTTCGGTGAGTTCGAACTCCAGCCAATGACTGTCGATGCCACAGCTGTCGATCAGCCGCTCCAGAGTCGGTAGCAACTGGCTGTCCTGGAACTGGCGGAACGACAGGTTGACCGCCATGTGCAGCGCCGGGTGGCCGCGCTCGCGCAACAACTGCATGTCACGCATCGCCCGGTCGATCACCCAGTAGCCCAACGGTACGATCAGCCCACACTCTTCAGCCAGCGGCACGAATTCGCCCGGCAGCAACAGACCATGGGTTTCGTGCTGCCAACGCACCAGCGCTTCCAGGCCGACGATACGCCCGCTCTGCAGGCACAACCTGGGCTGGTAATGCAGTTGCAGTTCGCTCTTGCGCAACGCCCGGCGCAGCTCGCGCTGCAGGTCGATCTGGCAGCGCATGCCCTGATCGAGGCGCTCGTCATACAGATGAAAGGTGCAGCCCTGGCGGCCTTTGGCCTGTTGCATGGCGATATGCGCGTGCCACATCAGCGTGTCCGCGGTGCTTGCCGGCTTGGCCAGCGCCACACCGATGCTGCAGCCAAGCAGCAGGCTCTCGCCTTCGACCCAGTACGGTTCACCCAGCGCCTCGAGCAGGTGTTGCACCCAGGTGAGCAGCCGCGCAGGTTCGTCCTGACTGTCGACCAGCAGGGCGAATTCGTCGCCGCCCAGGCGCGCCAGTTGATCGCCTCGCACCAGATATTGTTTGAGACGCGCCACCACTTGCTGGATCAGCAGGTCGCCGGCGTGGTCGCCCAGGGCATCGTTGGCCTGGCGAAAGTTGTCCAGATCCAGCTGCACCAGCGCCAGACCGCCGCGGCTCGGCTTATCCAGCCGTGCGGCCAAAAGCGTGTGAAAGCCCTGACGGTTGGCGATGCCGGTCAGTGCGTCCCGCTCGGTAAGGCGCTGCAAGGTGAGGCGCAGACGGCCCTGCTCACGTACATAGCGCAGGCTACGGCGCAGGACATCGGCGCTGAGCTGATCGCGCACCAGCCAGTCGCAGACCTGGGGTGGCGTATCGTCCGGTTCCTGTTCCAGCAAAAGGATGATCGGCGCCGTACAGCGTCGCGAGTCGGGCAGGTGCGCGGGGGTGGTGAGCAGCACCGCGTCGTCGGCGTCGTCGAGCAGTTGCCGGGCGTCCGGCCAACTGGAGGCGCAGCTTAACGGCAGTGGAGCGTCCGCGGCGTCCAGACGCTCACGCAACAGCTCGCTCCACTGCGGCGTCTCGGCCAGCAATACCAGGCGCAACGGCTCGACGAATGCGCTCAAGAAAAATCCCCCGATGCACGAAAAAGATGAGCGCCTGCGGCGCTGCTGAATGCGCCGGTTCCGGCGTCAAATCAATCACTTCCGTGTAAGTCGCCGGACATCCTGCGATAAAACCCGGGCAATCGACAAGCCCGCCCGCGCAACGAGTGCGCAGAACATGCCCCATTGCACGGTTGTCGGCTGGCACCGCAAAGCCACGAAATGGCCGGCGACTTTCGGCTAAAATGCGCGGCCATTTTCCTCTGCGATAGACACGATGTCCCGACTCAACCCCCGGCAACAGGAAGCCGTGAACTACGTCGGCGGCCCTCTTTTGGTGCTCGCCGGTGCAGGCTCCGGCAAGACCAGCGTAATTACCCGCAAGATCGCCCACCTGGTGCAGAACTGCGGCATCCGCGCCCAGCACATCGTCGCCATGACCTTCACCAACAAGGCCGCGCGCGAAATGAAAGAGCGCGTCGGCACCCTGCTCAAAGGCTCCGAAGCCCGCGGTTTGACGGTGTCGACCTTCCACAACCTGGGCATGAACATCATCCGCAAGGAGTACGCACGCCTGGGCTACAAGCCTGGCTTCTCGATCTTCGATGACGGCGACATCAAGGCGCTGCTCACCGACATCATGCAGAAGGAGTACGCCGGCGACGACGGCGCCGATGAGGTCAAGAACTACATCGACAGCTGGAAGAACGACCTCATCCTGCCCGACGAGGCCCTGGCGGGCGCGCGCAACCCCAAGGAGCAGACCGCCGCCATCGTCTACCTGCATTACCAGCGCACGCTCAAGGCTTACAACGCGGTGGATTTCAACGACCTGATCCTGCTGCCGGTCAAGCTGTTCCAAGAGCACCAGGACATTCTGGAGAAGTGGCAGAACCGCATCCGCTACCTGCTCGTCGACGAATACCAGGACACCAACTCCAGCCAGTACCTGCTGGTGAAGCTCTTGGTAGGCATGCGCAACCAGATCACCGTGGTCGGCGACGACGACCAGTCGATCTACGCCTGGCGCGGCGCGCGGCCAGAGAACCTCAATCTACTCAAGGAAGACTACCCGTCGCTCAAGGTGGTGATGCTCGAGCAGAACTACCGCTCCACCAGCCGCATTCTCAAATGCGCCAACGTGCTGATCGCCAACAACCCCCACGCCTTTGAGAAGCAGCTGTGGAGCGAGATGGGCATGGGCGACGAGATCCGTGTGATCCGCACCCGCAACGAAGACGCCGAGTGCGAGCGGGTGGCGCTGGAGATTCTCACCGAACACCTGCGTACCCAGCGCCCGTACAGCGATTTCGCCATCCTCTACCGCGGCAACTACCAGGCCAAGCTGATGGAGCTGAAGCTGCAGCACCACCAGATCCCCTATCGCCTGTCCGGGGGCACCAGCTTCTTCGCCCGCCAGGAAGTGAAGGACCTGATGAGTTACTTCCGCCTGCTGGTCAACCCGGACGACGACAACGCCTTCCTGCGGGTGATCAACGTGCCACGCCGGGAGATCGGTTCCACGACCCTGGAAAAGCTCGGCAACTACGCCAACGAGCGCAAGATCAGCATGTACGCGGCCAGCGACGAGATTGGCCTGGGCGAGCACTTGGACAGCCGCTACACCGAGCGCCTGGCGCGGTTCAAGCGCTGGATGGACGGCGTGCGCGAGCAGTGCGTGGTCAACGAGCCGATCGCCGCGATCCGCAGCATGGTCATGGACATCGACTACGAGAACTGGCTGCGCCAGAACGCCTCCAGCGACAAGGTCGCCGAGGCGCGCATGGGCAACGTGTGGTTCCTGGTCGACGCCTTGAAGAACACCCTCGACAAGGACGAGGAAGGCGATATGACCATTGAGGATGCCATCGGCAAACTGGTACTGCGCGACATGCTCGAACGCCAGCAGGAAGAGGAAGAAGGTGCCGACGGCGTGCAGATGATGACCATGCACGCCTCCAAGGGTCTGGAGTTTCCGTCGGTTTACATCATCGGTTTCGAGGAGGAGATCCTGCCGCACCGCTCCAGCATCGAGGCCGACACCATCGAGGAAGAACGTCGCCTGGCCTACGTGGGCATCACCCGCGCCAAGCGCAACCTGGCGCTGACCTTCGCCGCCAAGCGCAAGCAGTACGGCGAAATCGTCGAATGCTCGCCAAGCCGCTTCCTCGACGAGCTGCCTCCGGAGGATCTGGTCTGGGAAGGTCAGGAAGAAGCCCCGGTCGAGGTCAAGGCCGCTCGCGGCAACGACGCCCTGGCCAGCATGCGGGCGATGCTCAAGCGCTAACTGCGCAGCACCGTAGCCCGGGTCGAGCGCAGCGACACCCGGGAAATTTTGCTGGGTATCGCACTGTTCAACCCAGGCTACGTTTTCACCAAGCCCAGTGTCTCCATGGGCACCAGTGCAACATTTCGTAGTCAGAGTGAAAGGCCGGCTCCAGCAGTCGGCTCCGTTATCGTCAGCTCCCCTTGCAGAGGCCCGGCACCATGCGCACGCTCACTCTCGACCTCGACACCCTGACCCAGTTGATCAACGGCCGTGAAACCCTCGAACACTGGCTCGACATGGAAGCCGGCACGGTGCTGAGCCTGTCGCCGGAAGACCAGGGCAGCGATGAGCGCCAGCAGGTACAGCTCAACCCCGACCGCTACGCCCGGGTGCCGAATCTCGACATGGCCCAGCGCGTGGCGATGCGCGAATCCTTTCTGTTCACCCTCAACGACCTCAATGCCCACCCGCTGCTCAGCGCCGCACTGACCGGCCGCAAGCCGCTCAAGGCCTTCGATTACGAGATCGACTATTTCCCTGCCCTGCGCCAGCAATGGCAGGAGTACGAGCAGAAGCAACTGCGCGAATACGCCCTCAACTGGCTGTTCGAGCTGGGCCTGGAGCCGGCACCGGACAAGCTGCCGCTGGACCCGCGCGGCATTCCGCGGGACATTCTGCGCCGGCTGACGCGCAGCGCCTGAGCGCTCGGCTGGGCCAGGCCACTGACGAGCGGAGCGGGCGCGCTGCGTTTTCGCTACAAATGATCAGCGTTTTGAGCGAAAATCCGCCGCTTTGCTCGTGAGCACAGAGGATCGATCGTGGAGTTGTTGAAACAGAAGATATGCAGTGAAGGTACCGTCCTCTCCGAGCAGGTGCTCAAGGTCGATGCCTTTCTCAACCACCAGATCGATCCCAAGCTGATGCAGGAGATCGGCCACGAGTTCGCCGAGCGCTTCAAGGGTCTGGGCATCACCAAGATCGTCACCATCGAAGCCTCGGGCATCGCACCGGCCGTGATGGCCGGCCTGGAACTGGGCGTGCCGGTGATCTTCGCCCGCAAGTACCAGTCGCTGACGCTGAAGGACAACCTGTACATTTCCAAGGTGTTCTCCTTCACCAAGCAGACCGAGAGCACCCTGGCGATTTCTTCCAAGCACCTCAATGCCAATGATCACGTGCTGCTGGTCGACGACTTCCTGGCCAACGGCCACGCCGCCAAGGCGCTGATCGACCTGGTCGGCCAGGCCGGCGCCAGCATCGCCGGCATTGGCGTGGTGATCGAGAAGTCCTTCCAGAGCGGTCGCAGCACCCTGGATGCCCAGGGTTACCGGATCGAATCCCTGGCGCGCATCAAGTCTCTGGAAGGCGGCAAGGTCACCTTTCTCGAGTAGCCTGCAGCCCAGCCAGCACCAGACGCTGGTACAGCTCCTCGCGCAAACCCTCGGGCCGCTCCAGGCCCATGCGCTGCAGGGCTTCTGGAAACGCCTCGGCAGGCGGCGCATCGAACGCCGCCTTGCCCAGCTCCAGCACTTCGCTCAGGCGAAACTTGCCCTTCAGCCAGGTCAGCGCCCGCAACAGCGCTTGCTCTTCATCGCTGAAATCGCTGCCCAGCGGGTACTCGGCGAACACCGGCCGATGGCCTGCAGCGATCCGTTCGAGACGCTCAGGCGTGTTGTCGGCGTAGCGCGCGTCGAGGCGGAAATCCTTCGGCAGCTTGCCGGCGTCGATCGCCTGCTCCATAAGCTCGCTCTGAAAGCGTGAGTCGGTGACCGCCAGCAGCGCCTCGATCACCTGGGAGTCGGTCTTGCCGCGCAGATCGGCAATGCCGTATTCGGTGATCACCACGTCACGCAGGTGGCGCGGAATGGTCACGTGGCCATATTCCCAGACGATGTTGGAGCGGACCTCGCCGGCCGACTCGCGCCAACTGCGCAGCAGCAGGATCGAGCGAGCGCCGGGCAGCGCGTGGCCCTGGGCGACGAAGTTGTACTGCCCGCCGACGCCGCTGAGCACACGGCCATCCTCCAGCTGATCGGCCACCGCCGCGCCGAGCAGGGTGACGGTGAAGGCACTGTTGATGAAGCGGGCATCCACGCGCTGCAGCCGCTTGAGTTCTTCCTGCCCGTACAGCTCGTTGATGAAGCCGATACCGGTCATGCCGAAACGGCTGCGCTGCTCCGTTGTCATGGCATTGAGGCGCTGGTAGAAAGATTGCGGCCCGAGAAAGAAGCCTCCGTGCACCACCACGCCATGCCGAGCGGGCGCCAGGTAATCACGCAGGGCTGCCTGGCTGAGGGGATCGGCCAGGTCAGTCGAGCATTGCTGATCGGTGGGCAGCAGCAGGTTTTCCCCCTGCATCTTGAGGTTGGCGTCCAACAGCCCGCCCTCCTGCATCCAGGCCAGCGCGGCGTCATCCAGGCGCGTGGGCAGGCCGGCATCGAGCAACGCTTGAATACTGCGCGGCTGGCCACTGGCATCCAGCGCACCGGCACTGGCCAGCCGCTGCACGCGTACGTCCGGGTAGACGACACGGCGGATCACCCCGGCCTCGGCCAGATCCAGCAGACCGTTGACGAACATTTCGCTGCAGCCGTACAGCCCGGTTTGAAACGGCCCGAGATCGCCCAGTTTGCTACTTAGCGGATGCAACTGATCGCCCTGCAGCTCATCGAGCGCCGCGCGGTACGCCGGGTTATCGGCATGACGCTGCAGCAACGCGGCGCAGACCGCATCGCCCATAGCGCCGATACCGATCTGCAGGCTGCCGCCGTCGCGCACCAGGGTGCTGGCGTACAAGCCGATGCAGTGATCCTGCACCGTGACCGGCATGTTCGGCGTGGAAAACAGCGTGCTGGCTTCGCTCTCCTGCAGCTGAATGTCGAAGACCTCACGGGATAGCTCGGCATCGCCCGCCATGTACGGCAGTTGCTCGTGAACCTGGGCCACGCAAAGGATGGTTTCGCCGCGGGCGCGCCGCTCCTGCAGCATCGGCAGCAGGTCGAGGGTGATGTCCGGGTTGCAGCTGAGGCTGAAGTGCTGGGGGCGCGCGGCGTCGACTGCGACCAGCTGGGCCACCACGTTGACGCCCTTGGCGTTCAGGTCGCGGGCGGCGTGGCTGTAGTTGCTGCTGGTGTAGTCCTGCTGGGTCGGTGCGCTGTCCAGCAGGCTGCCGGGCTGCAGGAAGAACTGTTCGATACGCACGTTGGGCGGCAGCCTGTCGGCCTGCAGGTCGGCGAGAAAATCCAGCTCCAGGTAATCGCCGTAGACCCGCTCGACGAAGGGGTCGAGAAAGCGCTGCTGCAGTTCCTGCTCGGCCCGCGGGCGCCCCAGGCACAGCGCCGTGTAGATGGTCAGCTCCCGTTCGGGCATCTCGAGCAGCCGCGCATACAGCGCGTTGACCCAGCGGTTGGGCTTGCCCAGGCCGAGGGGCAGACCGAGATGAATCGGCCCGTCGATGGTGCTCAGCACATGGTCGACAGCTTGCTCGAGGGTACGGGATTGGGGCATGCGGTTCTCCAGGCCAACGGTCGGGATCGTCGTCTTTGGACTCCCCCGTTGCGCCTTTTGCTGCATGTCGTCATCAGTCTGAAACAACAAAGCCGCCTGGCGGCGGCTTTGTGGGGGGATGATGCAGAGCTTAGAGGCCGGACATCTTCTGGATGGCCGCACGCAATTCGTCGTCCGAGCAGTCGCCACAGGTGCCCTTCGGCGGCATGGCGTTGATGCCGTTGATGGCCGCGGCAAGAATGCCGTCCAGCCCGCCCTGGTGGTCGGCACGGTCTTTCCAGGCTGCCGTGTCGCCGATCTTCGGTGCGCCGAGCAGGCCGCTGGTGTGGCAGGCCGTGCAGTGTTTGGCAATGATGTCATCGGCGCTGCGCGTGGCACCGGCGGCGGCAGTCGCCACGGTTTCAACGCCTTTGCATTCCTGACCGGCGATGCACACTTGCCCGACGGGTTTGATCCGCTCGGCGATCGCCTCGTCGGTGTTCGCCTGAGCCGTCACGGCCCACAGCGCCAGGGCGATGGCCGGCGCTACCAGCATGCTGCTAATTGGGTTCACTCAGATGCCCTCATGGATGACTAATCACGCTCGCGGCCAGGGTTTGGCAAGCCGGCAAAGTATACCGACTGGCCCGAGTGGCAGGATGCGTGACCCCATGACGCAGATCAACGACGGCGCAGATTGCTCGCGCCGGTTTAGAAGTTAGCGGGCGTGGTGGCGCTGATCAGCCGCGCCGGCTGATCGAAGGGATTGCGGAAACGGTGCGGCCGGCTGCTCTCGAAGTAGTAGCTGTCGCCGCTCTCGAGGATGAACACCTCGTCACCGACGGTCAGCTCCAGGCGCCCTTCCACCAGCATGCCGGTCTCCTCGCCCTCGTGGGCGTACATCTCCAGGCCGGTGTCGCTGTGCGGCGGGTAGGTTTCGTCGAGAAAGGAAATGGCGCGGCTGGGGTGGGCTTTGCCAATCAGCTTCATGGTGATCGCGCCGCTGTGAATATCGGTCAGCTCACTGGCGCGGTAGACCACCTGCACCTGGCTGTCCTGCTCGGCCTCCAGGGAGAAGAACTCCACCAGCGACATCGGGATGCCGGCCAGAACCTTCTTGAGCGAGCTGATCGAGGGGCTCACGCTGTTCTTCTCGATCATCGAAATGGTGCTGTTGGTAACCCCCGCCCGCTTGGCGAGTTCGCGCTGGGAAAGCCCCTTTTGCTTGCGAATAGATTGCAGGCGAAGACCGACGTCCAATGTTGGATACCCCCAGGTGAAGCCATGAAAAGTGGTCTTATCATGGCGACAGTGTTCAGTATTTACAACAGCCCGAACACCCGGGGTTCCATCGCGCCTAGGCTTCGCTGTAGATCAGCGGCACCCGCCGCACATTGCAGAACAGCTGATAGGGAATGGTGCCGGCGGCCAGGGCGACGTCGCTGGCCAGCACGCCGCGCCCCCAGAACTCGACGCGGCTGCCCAGACCAGCGCCCGGCAGGTCACTGAGGTCGACGGTGAGCATGTCCATGGAAACACGACCGATGATCCGCGAGGGCTGGCCGTCGATCAGCACCGGGGTGCCGGTCGGCGCGTGACGCGGATAACCGTCGGCGTAACCCATGGCGACCACGCCGACACGGGTGGCACGCTCGCTGACGAAACGCGCGCCGTAGCCGACCGGCTCGCCGGCCGGCAGGTCACGCACGCTGATGACGCGCGACTCCAGGGTCATCACCGGCTGCAGCCGGGCGGCGACGTCCTGGGCCCGCTCGAACGGCGTGGCGCCGTAGAGCATGATGCCGGGCCGCGACCAGTCACTGGGGATACTCGGCCAGCCCAGCAGGGCCGGCGAATTGCGCAGGCTGACCTCGGCGGCCAGGCCTTCGCGGGCCTGCTGAAACACCGCCAGTTGTTCATTACTGCGCGGGCAGTCGAGCTCGTCGGCGCGGGAGAAGTGGCTCATCAGCACGATCTTCACCACCTTGCCGCTGGCCAGCAGGCGCCGGTAGGCGGCCTGATAGTCGGCCGGGTGGAAACCGACGCGATGCATGCCGCTGTCCAGCTTAAGCCAGACGTTCAGCGGGCGCTTCAGGTCCGCCTGCTCGATGGCTTCCAACTGCCACCCGGCGTGCACCACGCACCACAGGTCATGCTCGTCGATCAGCGCCAGCTCGCTGGCCTCGAAGAACCCTTCGAGCAACAGGATCGGCGCGCTGATGCCCGCGGCGCGCAGTTGCAGTGCTTCTTCGATACATGCTACGGCGAAGCCGTCGGCATCCGCCTGCAGCGCCTGGGCACAACGTACCGCGCCATGCCCATAGGCATCGGCCTTGACCACTGCCAGCGCGCGGGCGCCAGCCAGTTCACGGGCCAGTTGGTAGTTGTGACGCAGGGCTTGCAGGTCGATCAGGGCACGGGCGGGACGCATGGTTATCTCGAAGGGCGGAAAATCACGGAGCAAGGTGAACGGTCAGTGGAGTGCTTTCGTGGGAGCGGGTAAGGACGAAGCGCCCTCCGGCTCCCACAAATCGGCCAGTTCTCAGGCCAGACGTGCTGCGAGCCTCAGGGCAGCGCAGCAATCACCGTCATTTCCACCAGCACATCAGGCGAATACAGCTTGGCCTCGACGCAGGCGCGGGCGGGCGAGTGGCCGGCAGGTACCCAGGCGTCCCAGACCTTGTTCATGCCATCGCGGTCGTCGATGTCTTTGAGGAAGATGGTGATCGACAGGATGCGCGTCTTGTCGGTGCCAGCCTCGGCCAGGAAGGCATCGATGCTGTCCAGGGTCGCCTTGGTCTGCGCTTCGATGCCGTCGCTGTGGTTTTCATCCAGCTGGCCAGCCAGGTAGACGGTACCGTTGTGAATGACGATTTCGCTCAGACGCGGCTCAGTTCGCAGGCGCTGTATGGACATGCTTGTTCAACTCCTTGGGGCTACCGTAACGGGAAATATCCAGGCCTTCGCTACTGATCTGCGGACGCTTCTTGGCGATCAGGTCGGCCAGCAGGCGACCGGAGCCGCAGGCCATGGTCCAGCCTAGGGTACCGTGTCCGGTGTTCAGAAACAGGTTTCGATAGGGGGTGGCGCCAACGATGGGCGTGCCATCAGGGGTCGCCGGGCGCAAACCGGTCCAGAAATCCGCCTGGCTCAGGTCACCGCCCTGGGGATACAGATCACCGACGATCATTTCCAAAGTTTCGCGACGACGCGGGTTGAGGCTCAGGTCGAAGCCGGCGATTTCGGCCATGCCGCCCACGCGGATGCGCTGGTCGAAGCGGGTGATGGCGACCTTGTAGGTTTCGTCGAGGATGGTCGACGTCGGCGCCATGTCCGGGTTGGTGATCGGCACCGTCAGCGAGTACCCCTTGAGCGGATAGACCGGCGCGCGAATGCCCAGCGGCTTGAGCAGTTGCGGGCTGTAGCTGCCCAGGGCGAGTACGTAGCGGTCGGCGGTTTCCAGCTTGCCGTCAATCCACACGCCGTTGATACGGTCACCGGCGACATCCAGGCGCTGGATGTTCTTGCCGAAACGAAATTGCACGCCCAGTGCGGCGGCCATCTCGGCCAGCTTGCGGGTGAACAACTGGCAGTCACCGGTCTGGTCATTGGGCAGACGCAGGGCGCCAGCGAGTTTGTCGGTGACGCTGGCCAGGGCCGGTTCGACCTTGGCGATGCCGGCGCGATCGAGCAGCTCGTAGGGCACGCCGGATTGCTCGAGCACCGAGATATCCTTGGCGGCGTTGTCCAGCTGCGCCTGGGTGCGGAACAGCTGGGTGGTACCAAGCTGGCGTGCTTCGTAGCCAATGCCGGTTTCCGCGCGCAACTCGTCGAGGCAATCACGGCTGTACTCGGACAGGCGCACCATGCGTTCCTTGTTCACCGCATAGCGGGCGGCGGTGCAGTTGCGCAGCATCTGCGCCATCCACAGATACTGATCGACGTCGCCAGTCAGCTTGATGGCCAGCGGCGCGTGCTTTTGCAGCAGCCACTTCATCGCCTTCAACGGGATACCCGGCGCCGCCCAGGGCGAGGCATAACCCGGCGATACCTGGCCGGCGTTGGCGAAGCTGGTTTCCATGGCCGGGCCGTCCTGGCGATCAACGACCACCACCTCGAAGCCCTGGCGGGCCAGGTAATACGCACTGGCCGTACCGATCACACCGCTACCAAGCACCAGAACCCGCATGTTGTTCTCCTCGCCGCGACGATGCACTGGCGTATTACGATTTGAGAAGTCGATGCGTACAGTATAGAAAGTGAATGGCAGTGCTTTTCACTGTATACAACCGTATATTCGAAGGGAATTCTGGCTTTATCAGCCTTTCACGGAGAGGTGCCGAGCATGCGTACGCAACACCAGAGCCGCCGCGAGCTGGACAAGATCGACCGCAACATCCTGCGCATCCTCCAAGAGGACGGGCGCATCTCCTTCACCGAGCTGGGCGAACGGGTCGGCCTGTCGACCACGCCCTGCACCGAGCGGGTCCGCCGCCTGGAGCGCGAAGGCATCATCATGGGCTACCACGCCCGCCTCAACCCGCAGAACCTCAAGGCCAGCCTGCTGGTGTTCGTGGAGATCAGCCTGGACTACAAGTCCGGCGATACCTTCGAGGATTTCCGCCGCGCCGTGCTCAAGCTGCCCCACGTGCTGGAATGCCACCTGGTGTCCGGCGACTTCGACTATCTGGTGAAGGCGCGCATCAACGAGATGGCCAGCTACCGCAAATTGCTCGGTGACATCCTGCTCAAGCTGCCCCACGTGCGCGAGTCAAAGAGCTATATCGTCATGGAAGAGGTGAAGGAGAGTTTGGCGCTGCCCGTGCCGGAGTGACCTAGACGAGCACCTGCCGCGTCGAGGCGATCAGCTGGTGCACCTGCTGTTCGACACGCGCCTCGATGGGCTGCTCGGGCCCGCGACCATGGGGGCACGGCAGGTTCGGCGTGGTGCCGAACAGCCGGCAGATCAGCGGGCGCTGGTCGTACACCTGGCAGCCATTCGGCCCCAGGTGCACGCAGTTGTACTCGGCCAGGGCGGCGTCCTGCTCGGCGCGGGTCTTGCGCGGCAGGCGCGCCATTTCCTCGGAGGAAGCCGTGACCGGGCCACAGCAATCGTGACAGCCAGGCACGCAATCGAAGCGCGGAATCTGGCGGCGCAACAGGTCGATCTTGCGGCTGGTGCAACTCATGGTCGGGGGCTCTGGAACGGCAGGCGGGCATGGTACAGGCCGCCTCAGGCCAGGCAAAGCTCGGCAATCGGCGGTTGGCTCGCAGCGGATTGCGCGCTTATGCTTCGTCAATTTTTACCCACACCGAAATCAGGATTTCGCACATGACCGCCCGTGCCCACCCGCCGGTTCATAGCGCCGAGCATGCGCCCTCCTACTACGCCGCCAGCGTCAACCAGCAGCTCGACCTGCCGGTTCTGCAAGGCGAGCAGCGCGCCGACGTGTGCATCGTCGGCGGCGGGTTCTCGGGCCTGAACACGGCCATCGAGCTGGCCCAGAAAGGCCTCTCGGTGGTGCTGGTCGAAGCGCATCGCATCGGTTGGGGCGCCAGCGGGCGCAACGGTGGGCAACTGATTCGCGGCGTCGGCCATGGCGTCGAGCAGTTCGAATCGGTGATCGGCAAGGACGGTGTGCGCGAGCTGAAACTGATGGGCCTGGAAGCGGTGGAGTTGGTGCGCCGGCGAGTCGCCCAGTTCGAGATCGCCTGCGACCTGACCTGGGGCTACTGCGACCTGGCCAACAAGCCGCGCGATCTGGCCGGCTTCGCCGAGGATGCCGCCGAACTGCAGGGCCTCGGCTATCGCCACGAGCTGCGCCTGCTGCAACCGGAACAGATGCACGAGGTGGTCGGCTCACAGCGCTATGTCGGCGGCATGATCGACATGGGCTCCGGGCATCTGCACCCCCTCAACCTGGCACTCGGCGAAGCCGCTGCTGCGCGCAGCCTGGGCGTGCGCCTGTTCGAGCATTCGCCGGCCATGCGCATCGACTATGGCAGCGAGATCCGCGTGCACACCGCCCAGGGCGTGGTACGCGCCCCTCAACTGGTGCTGGCCTGCAACGCCTACATCCGCGACCTGAACCCGACACTGGGCGGCAAGGTGCTGCCCGCCGGCAGCTACATCATCGCCACCGAGCCGCTGAGCGAGGAGCAGGCCAACGCGCTGATCCCGCAGAACATGGCGCTTTGCGACCAGCGGGTGGCCGTTGACTATTATCGGCTTTCAGCCGACCGCCGCCTGCTGTTTGGCGGTGCCTGCCGCTACTCCGGCACCGATCCATCCGATATCGCCGCCTATATGCGGCCGAAGATGCTCGCCGTATTCCCGCAGTTGCAGAACGTGCGTATCGACTACCAGTGGGGCGGGATGATCGGCATCGGCGCCAACCGCCTGCCGCAGATCGGCCAACTCAAGGATCAACCCAATGTGTTCTACGCCCAGGCCTATGCGGGCCACGGCGTGAATGCCACCCACCTGGCCGGCAAGCTGCTCGCCGAAGCCATCGCCAGGCAGGCCGGCGGCGGCTTCGAGCTGTTCGCCAAGGTGCCGCACATGACCTTTCCCGGCGGTCGCCATCTGCGCTCGCCGCTGCTGGCACTGGGCATGCTCTGGCACCGACTCAAGGAACTGGCCTGATAGCGCCAATGCTCTCCGTAGCCTGTGGTTGAGCGCAGCGATACCCAGGAAAAGAAGTCCCAGGTATCGCTGCACTCAACGCCGGGCTACAGCGCCGGCTCAGAGCTTCCAGAACGGCAGGTTGGCTTCGCACTCGGCCTGCTCGCGGCTCAAACCGATGTCCTCAAGCTGAGCCTCGTTGAGCCTGAGCAGTGCGCGCCGGGTGGTCAGGCGGCGAATGAAACGCTGCCAGCGATCGGTCAGCGCCGCATGCGCCGGCACTTCGGTCAGTCGCAGGCCGTTACCGCTTTCCAGCTCGCGGCCCTTCAAAGTCAATCGCACATCGCTCAGCCCGTTCATGTCGCTCTCCTGCGCCTGGTGGGTCATGGGAGATCATGATGGCGGGCGGCGAAAAAGCATGACAGATGCAAAGAAAGGGAATTAAATCCATACAGATTAACCATCGAGTGAACTGAATGGTTCCGCGAAGAGCCATCTGTATGGTTCAACTGGCTCCCTTGCATACAGGTGCGTGAACATGACCCTCTATACCAACCTGGCCGACCTGATTGGCGAACGCATCGAGCAGGGCCTTTACCGGCCGGGCGACCGCCTGCCCTCGGTGCGCGCCCTGAGCCAGGAACACGGAGTCAGCCTGAGCACCGTGCAGCAGGCCTACCGCCACCTGGAAGACCGCGGCCTGGCGCTACCGAAACCGAAATCCGGCTACTTCGTGCCGCAAGGCCGCGACAAGCCGGCACTGCCGAAGATCAGCCGGGCGCCGCAACGCCCCGTGGACGTCTCGCAGTGGGATCAGGTGCTGGAACAGATCGCCCCTTCGCCACGCAATGATTTCGTCCAGCTGGGCCGCGGCCGCCCGGACATCGACAGCCCGACGCTCAAGCCCCTGTTGCGTGCGTTGTCGCGGCTGAGCCGCAAGCAGGACCTGCACACCCTGACCTACGGCAGCATCTACGGCGACGTGCGCCTGCGCGAACAGGTCGCCCGCCTGACCCTGGACTCCGGCTGCCAGCTGACCTATGAGGACATCGTCATCACTACCGGATGCCACGAGGCGCTGTCGGCGGCAATCCGGGCGATCTGCGTGCCGGGCGATATCGTCGCCGTCGATTCGCCGAGCTTCCACGGCGTGATGCAGGCACTCAAAGGCTTCGGCATGAAGGCCTTGGAGTTGCCCACCGACCCGCTCACCGGCATCAGCCTCGAGGCGCTGGAGCTGGCCCTGGAACAATGGCCGATCAAAGCCATTCAGCTCACCCCCAACTGCAACAACCCGCTGGGCTACATCATGCCCGAGGCCAACAAGCGCGCTCTGCTGGCCCTCGCCCAGCGCCACGACGTGGCGATCATCGAGGACGACGTGTACGGCGAGCTGGCCTTTCACTACCCGCGCCCACGCACCATCAAATCCTACGATGACGACGGCCGCGTGCTGTTGTGCAGCTCGTTTTCCAAGACCCTGGCGCCCGGCTTCCGTGTCGGCTGGATCGCGCCAGGCCGCTACCTCGACCAGGTGCTGCACATGAAGTACCTGGGCACCGGCGCCACCGCGCAATTGCCCCAGCTGGCCCTGGCCGAGTATCTCGAGGCCGGCCATTACGAGCCGCACCTGCGCCGTATGCGCGGGCAATACGCGCGCAATCTGGAGCAGATGAGCGACTGGGTGAGCCGCTACTTTCCGCCTTCGGTGCGGGTCAGCCGGCCCCAGGGCAGCTTCATGCTGTGGGTGGAGATGCCCGAGGGTTTCGACAGCCAGCGCCTGAACCGCGAACTGGCAGCGCACAAGATCCAGGTCGCACCGGGCAGCATCTTTTCCGCCGCCGGCAAGTACCGCAATTGCCTGCGCATGAACTACGCCACGCGCCCCAGCCCGATCATCGAGGCAGCGGTGCGCAAGGTGGGCGAAACCGTCGCGACCATGCTGGAAGAGTCACCACCGCCGAGAGACTGAATCTTTCCCGGCGCAGCAGCGTCCTATCAGCACATCCGGACAGCCGATTGGAGGCTGCAACTGTGCCCTTGCGCGTGCTCTTTATCGCCCTGCTGATTCTCGGCGGCTGTACCAACCAGGTGCCCATCGTGCCCAGCCAGGCCATTCCCGCGGCCGAGTCGTCATTCGGCGCCGGGCTCGAAGCGCGCGCCGCCGAGCATCAGGGGCACTCCGGCTTTCGCCTGCTGCCGGCCAGCAACGAAGCCTTCGCCGCCCGCGCCGAGCTGATCCGCGCGGCGCAGCACAGCCTCGACCTGCAGTACTACATCGTACATGACGGCCTGAGCACCCGCGCGCTGGTCAAGGAGCTGCTGCAAGCCGCCGACCGTGGCGTGCGCATTCGCATCCTGCTCGACGACACTACCAGCGACGGCGAGGACTACAAGATCGCCCTGTTGGCAGCCCACCCAAATATCGAAATCCGCGTGTTCAACCCGCTGCACCTGGGGCGCCTGACCGGCGTGACGCGAGTGATCGGCCGCGGCCTGAATCTCTCCCAGCAGCACCGGCGCATGCACAACAAGCTGTGGCTGGCCGACAGCGCGGCGGCCATCGTCGGCGGGCGCAACCTGGGCGATGAGTATTTCGATGCCGAGCCGAACATGAACTTCACCGACATCGACATGCTCGCCGTCGGCCCGGTGGCCCACGACCTGGCGCAGAGTTTCGACCAGTACTGGAACAGCCGGCTGAGCCAGCCTATCGAGGAATTCGTCTGGCGCCAGCCCTCGCTGAAAACCCTCGACAAGGCACGCAAGGGCCTGCGCGAATACCTCGACACCGCCCGCGTCGAGCAGCCCGAACTCTACGAGCGCCTGCTCGCCTATCAGCACACGCCGAAGCTGAACGTCTGGCTCGACGAGCTGATCTGGGCACCCGGCATCGCCCTGTGGGACGCACCGAGCAAAGTGCTGGCCAGCGGCGAACCAGACCCGCATCTGCTGCTCACCACGCAGCTCGCGCCGCACATCCAGGCGGCCAAGAGCGATCTGGTGATGGTCTCCGCCTACTTCGTGCCAGCGCCGGCCGGCCTGGAGTATCTGATCGGCCTGGCCGATAACGGCGTGGAGATCCGCCTGCTGACCAATGCCCTGGAAGCCACCGACGTGCCGGCGGTACACGGCGGTTACGCGCCCTATCGCCAGGAAATGCTCGAACATGGCATGCGTCTGTACGAGTTACGCAGCGAACCAGGCGCTGATTCGCCGCCGGCCTACAGCCTCAGTGGCAGCTCCAATTCCAGCCTGCACAGCAAGGCCATCGTTATCGACAAGCAGAAATCCTTCGTCGGCTCCTTCAACGTCGACCCGCGCTCGGTGCTGTGGAATACCGAGGTCGGCGTACTGGTCGACAGCCCGAAGCTGGCCGCCTATCTGCGCGAGCTGGCCCTGCAGGGCATGAAACCGTCGGTGAGCTACGAAGTGCGCCTGCAGCACGACGCCAACGGCGCGACGCGGATGGTCTGGATCGGCGAGGACGACGGCAAGGAATTCGTCCTCACCGAGGAACCCGGCAGCCGCTGGCGGCGCTTCAATGCCTGGTTCGCACGGGCCATCGGCCTGGAGAAAATGCTATAGCGCGACGCGCTCGTCGAAGGCGTGGGGCCGCCAGGCCAACCAGATAAAGGCTGCCGCGCCGACCGCCATCAGCATCGGTAATGCATGTCCGCTGATCCATTGGCTGACCGCGCCGGTAGCCAGCGGTCCGACCAGGCAGCCAATGCCCCACAGCTGCGCCACATGGGCATTGGCGCGCACCAGCTGATCGTCACGAAAGCGTTCGCCGATCAGGATCAGCGACAGGGTGAACAGACCACCCGCACTGGCGCCGAATAGCACCAACACCGGCCAGATCACCGGCGTATGCAACAGCAGCGGAATGCCCAGACTGGAGAACAGCAGCACCACGCCGCACAGGCGGAATAGCGTCACCCGCGAGATGCGGTCGGCAAGCAGGCCGATGGGCAGCTGCAGCACCGCATCACCCACCACCACCACGCTGGCCATGAACAGCGCCACTTCCTGGGTAAAGCCCTGGCGCAGCCCGTAGATCGGCAACAGGGTGAGCATCATCGCCTCGAAGGCGGCGAACAGCATCACCGCCCAGGCGATGGCCGGCATGCGCTGGCAGAACACCAAGAGGCCACGCCCGGACGCGCTGTGGGCATCGACCACCGGTGCGCCGGTGCGGCCGATCAGCAGCAGCGAGCCGCCGACCAACAGCGACACGCCAAACCAGAAGCCCAGATCGGTATCGGTGCCCAGCACGCTAAGCAGCAGCGGCCCGCACAGCTGGCTCAGGGCGTAGCCGGTGCCATACAGCGCCACCAGCCGGCCGCGCCACTTCTCCACCGCCAGTTGGTTGATCCAGCTCTCGCCGAGAATGAACACCACGGTCAGGGTCACGCCCAACAATAGGCGCAGCACAATCCAGACGGGATAGCTCTGCAGCAGCGCCAGGCCAGTGACCGACAGCGCGCCGGCCAGCAGACAGAATTGCATCAGCCGTGGCGTCGGGCAGCGCGCGGCCAGCCCGCCAGCCAGCGAGGCGCCCAGCAGCACGCCGATGGCCGGCGTGGCCGCCATGATGCCGATGGCGAACGAGCCGTAGCCCCAACTCTCCAGGCGCAGCGACACCAGCGGCATGGTCACGCCCATGGCCAGACCGATACTGATCACCGCCAGGCAGACGGCGAAGTAGGTTCCCCAACGCATTACTGACTCCCTTGAAACACAGCGGCCGGGCTCTGGGAGCCCGGCCGCCGGCTTGCTCAGGCCCACCGGCTGGCGGGCCTCATCCGTGCAGGATCAGAGTTTGATCCAGGTGGCTTTCAGTTCGGTGTACTTATCGAAGGCATGCAGAGACTTGTCACGGCCGTTGCCCGACTGCTTGAAACCACCGAACGGCGCGGTCATGTCGCCGCCGTCGTACTGGTTGACCCACACGCTGCCGGCGCGCAGGGCGCGGGCAGTCAGGTGCGCCTTGGAGATATCCGCGGTCCACACCGCGGCGGCCAGGCCATACACGGTGTCGTTGGCGATCTGCACGGCTTGCTCGGCGCTGTCGAAGCCGATCACCGAGAGCACCGGCCCGAAGATTTCCTCGCGAGCGATGGTCATGGCATTGGTCACGCCGTCGAAGATGGTCGGCTCGACATAGGTGCCGCCGCTCTCCTCCAGGGTGCGCTTGCCGCCGATCAGCAGCTTGGCGCCATCCTTGTGGCCGGCCTCGATGTAACGCAGCACGGTGTCCATCTGCTGAGTATCGACCAGGGCGCCGACGTTGGTGTCCGGATCCAGCGGGTTGCCGGCCTTCCAGCCTTTCAGGGCCTCGACCACCATGGGCAGGAAGCGCTCCTTGATGGAGTTCTCCACCAGCAGGCGCGAACCTGCAGTGCACACTTCGCCCTGGTTGAAAGCGATGGCACTGGCAGCGGACTCGGCGGCGGCCTTGAGGTCCGGCGCATCGGCGAACACGATATTGGGGCTCTTGCCACCCGCCTCCAGCCACACGCGCTTCATATTCGATTCGCCGGCATAGATCATCAGCTGCTTGGCGATCTTGGTCGAACCGGTGAACACGATGGTGTCGACGCCCATGTGCAGCGCCAGGGCCTTGCCCACGGTGTGACCGTAGCCGGGCAGCACGTTGAACACACCGGCCGGGATTCCGGCTTCGATGGCCAGCTGGGCGACGCGGATGGCGGTCAGCGGCGACTTCTCGGACGGTTTGAGGATCACCGAGTTGCCGGTGGCCAAGGCCGGGCCGAGCTTCCAGCTGGACATCAGCAGCGGGAAGTTCCACGGCACGATGGCCGCCACCACGCCGACCGGCTCGCGGGTCACCAGACCGAGCTGGTCATGGGGCGTTGGCGCCACTTCGTCGTAGACCTTGTCGATCGCCTCAGCGCTCCAACGAATGGCATTGGCCGCCGCCGGGATGTCGATGCCCAGGGAATCGCTGATCGGCTTGCCCATGTCCAGGGTTTCCAGCAGCGCCAGCTCTTCGGCGTTGGCCATCAGCAGCTCGGCGAAGCGGATCATCTTGGCCTTGCGCTTGGCTGGGGCAATGCGTGACCACACGCCGGAGTCGAAGGCGGCGCGCGCCGACTTAACCGCTAGTTCGGCGTCCGCCAGGTCGCAACTGGCGACCTGGCCCAGCACCCGGCCATCGACCGGGCTGATGCATTCGAAGGTCTCACCGCTCTGCGCAGACTGGTACTCGCCCTGCACAAAGGCGCGGGTCTCGATTTTCAGATCCTTTGCACGCTGCTCCCAGTCGGTACGGGTCAAACGGGTCATCTGATCATCCTCTTTCGTCGGTGAAGGCGCTCGGGCGCCTGCGGTGGCCAACAAGGGCGTTGGAAACTGCGAGCCACACTAAACCAGCGCTCGCAGGATTTTCAATATTCTTGACAGTTGGTGGCCAAACGCCTTGCTGCGTTCATTTTTTTAAACATAGACTCAGCCCGTGCCTGCCGCGGTATTCAGCCCTATCGCCGCACGCGGCATGATCGCCAACGTCCTCTGAATAACCACGGAACGTGCAGATGAACATCCAGCAGATCGTCGATTTCGCCCACAGCGCTGGTAGCGCCGAAAGCTACTGCCCCGCCGCCGAGAAGATCCTCAAGGGCGACCCGCAGCAGCAGGTGCGCAACCATTACTCGAGCCCCCTGCGGGCAATTCAATACGGGGATCTGGGAGGGTGAGGTCGGCCAGTGGACGGTGAATTACACCGAGCACGAATACTGCGAGATCCTGCAGGGCGTGTCGGTGCTGCGTGATCACGACGGCAATGCCAAGACCGTGCGCGCCGGTGACCGCTTCGTGATACCGGCTGGCTTTACCGGCACCTGGGAAGTGCTGGAGACCTGCCGCAAGGTCTACGTGATCTTCGAACAGGCCTAAGGCCAGGCCCCGGGCCGGTTACGGTAACCGGCCCGGGGCGCCGCCTCAGCTGGCGACCTGCTCCGCCGGCGAGACGATGCTGCTCTTGCCCCGCGAGCGCCCGGAACTCAGGTAATCGGCGATGGATTCCTGGGTGACTTCACCAAGGAAGTCATTTTCCGCGCTGAGCACCGGCAGCCACGAGCGGTTGAACTCGTACATACGCGACAACAGGATGCGCAGGTGCTCGTCGTGGGCGGCGGTGGCGTTGAACGGCTGCACGAACGGCTGCACCGCACCGCCCTGACCACGCAGGTCACGGCGACGAATGAAGCCAAGGGCCTTCTTGGCGGCGTCGGTCACCACCAGGTGGCGACGGTCGTGTTCTTCCATCAGTTCCACTGCATCGGCGATGCTCGCCTCGGCCAATACCGACGGCGCATCGTCAGCGGCATCTTCGGCGCGGATAAGCAGCAGGCGCTTGAGGGTGCTGTCCTGGCCGACGAAACCGCTGACGAAATCATCGGCAGGGTGCGCCAGCAGGGTATCCGGGTGGTCGAACTGCAACAGCGTCCCATCCTTGAAGATGGCGATCTTGTCACCCAGCTTAATGGCTTCATCGATGTCGTGGCTGACCATGATCACGGTCTTGTTCAGCGCGCGTTGCATCTGGAAGAACTCATTCTGGATGGCGTCGCGGTTGACCGGGTCGACCGCACCGAAGGGTTCGTCCATCAGCAATACAGGAGCGTCGGCAGCCAGAGCGCGGATCACGCCGATCCGCTGCTGCTGGCCGCCGGACAGTTCGCGCGGGTAGCGCGACAGATACTGCTTGGGCTCCAGCTGCACCATGCTCATCAGCTCCACGGCGCGCTCGTGGCAGCGCTTCTTGTCCCAGCCGAGCAACTTGGGCACCACGGTGATGTTTTCCTCGATGGTCATGTTGGGGAACAGACCGATCTGCTGGATCACGTAGCCAATGTTGCGGCGCAGGGTCACCTCATCGATGCCGGTGGTGTCCTCACCGTTGATCAGTACACGCCCGGAGGTCGGCTCGATCAGCCGATTGATCATCTTCAGCGTGGTGCTCTTGCCGCAGCCCGATGGACCGAGAAACACGCAGATCTGGCCTTCGTCGACGGTCAGGCTGACTTCGTTGACGGCGACGACATCTTTGCCTTTCTGCTGGAATTTCTTGGTCAATTTGTCGAGTTGAATCATGTTCGAATCCTCAGTGGGCGGCTTTCAGGCCACGGGGAGTGAGCGTTTTCTGCAGCCACTGCAAAAACAGGTCGGCGACGATGGCGAGCAGGCTCACCAGCACGGCGCCAACGAACAGGGTCGCCATGTCGCTGCGGCTGATGGCGGTGAGAATCAGCACGCCGAGGCCGCCGGCGCCGATGGTGGCGGCAATGGTCATCACACCGATGTTCATCACCACGGCGGTGCGCACGCCCGCCAGGATCACTGGCACAGCAATCGGCAAGTCGACCATGCGCAGGCGCTGCCAGAAACTCATGCCAATGCCTTTACCCGCCTCGCGAATGCCCGGCTCGACGCTGGTCAGCGCCAGGTAGGTGTTACGCAGAATCGGCAGCAGCGAATAGAGGAACACCGCAGTCACCGCCGGCAGCGGGCCAAGGCCCTGGCCGAACTGCGAGTAGAACGGCAGCAACAGGCCGAATATGGCGATGGCCGGCAAGGTCAGTACCACGGTGGCCAGGCCCTGCAGCGGCCCGGCTAGCCATGGAAAGCGGGTCATCAGGATACCCAGCGGCACACCAATGAGGATCGCCAAGCCCACGGCGATACCAACCAGGGAGATGTGTTCGACGGTCAGGCTGGCCACCTCGGCCCAGTCGATATGCTGGAAAGCGGTCATGAAATCCATATCAGTTGCCCTCCCCGATCAGTTTTTCCTGACGCAGGAAATCGGCCGCCACTGCGGCAGGCGTCTCGCGATCCACGTCGACGCGAGCGTTGAGGCGACGCATGGTGGCGTCGTCCAGGCGCTCGGCCAGCGGCTTGAGCAACGCTTCGAGCTCCGGGTGCTGCTTGAGGTAGTCGGCATTGACCACCGGCGCGGCTGTGTAATCCGGGAAGTACTTGCGGTCATCCTCGAGCAGACGCAAGCCAAAGGAATCCAGGCGGCCGTCGGTGGTGTACACCAGGCCGACGAACACCTGGCCGTTGCGCAGCGCGGTGTAGACCAGCCCCGGGTCCATCTGGCGGATTTCGTCGCGCGTGAAGGTCAGGCCGTATTCTTGGACCAGGCCTTTCAGACCGTCGGAACGGTTGGCGAACTCGATGTCCAGCGCCAGCAGGCGGCTGCCCTTACCCGGTGTTTTCAGAGCGGCGGCCAGGTCGCTGATGGTGTGGATATCCGGGTGCTCCTCGGCGACCTTTTCCGGCAACGCCAGGGCATAGGTGTTGTTGAAGTTCGAGGGTGCCAGCCAGATCGCACCACTCTTGGCATCCAGCTCCTTGACACGCTGGTAGGCGGCGTCCTTGTCGAGGCGCTCGGTGACCTTGTTGAAGGCCACCAGCGAGGTGCCGGTGTATTCCCAGGTCAGGTCCAGCTGACCGCTCTTCATGCCGTTCCAGGCGATGGTGCTGCCCAGGTTGCCGACGATGCGCGGCTCATAGCCGTGGGGACGCAGGTACTGGGCGGTGAGTTCGGAGAGGATCACCTGCTCGGTGAACACCTTGGCACCGATACGAATTTCCGCAGCCTGGCTGGTCGCTGCCAGCAACAGGCCGAGGCAAAGAACGAGAGACTTCATTATCGTTTCCTTCAACGGACCACCCCCCGCTCGAACCAGAAGCGGCTGACGGCCGCCACCAGACCATCGAGCAGCAGCGCCAGCAAGGCGGTGGCGGCAGCGCCGAGAATCAGCAAAGGCTGGTCTTCGAGGGCAATGGCGGGAAAGATCAGGCTGCCCAGGCTGTTGGCGCCGATCAGGAACACCAGCGGCGCGGTGCCGACGTTCAGCGCCAGCGCCACGCGAATACCGCCGACGATGATCGGCACCGCATTGGGCAGCTCGACCTTCCACAGTGACTGGCGCGGCGTCATGCCGATGCCGGTGGCGGCTTCCGTCAGCGAGCTCGGCACGTTGCGCAGGCCTTCGTAGGTGTTGCGCACGATGGGCAGCAGCGAGGCCAGGAACAGCGCCAGGATCGCCGGGCCGTTACCGATGCCGACGATGGACAGGGCGATGGCCAGCACCGCCAGGGGCGGCACGGTGTTACCGACGTTGAAAACCTGCATGAAGCGCTCGGCACTGTGCTCGCGGCCGGGCCGACTGAGCAGGATGCCGGCGGGGATGCCGACCGCCAGGGCCGCCAGCATCGACACGAACACCAGGTACAGGTGTGCCTGCAGATAGAAAATGAGATCTTCACGGTGCTGCGCGAGCACCGCCGGGGTGATCCAGTGGACCAGCAAGGCCAGTACTGCGACCAGCGCAACAGCGCCCAGCAGCACCTTGCCGAAGCTTTTCAGCATATTGCGACTCCAGTTTACGACCGCCGTTGGCGTATCGACCCGACCGGACGCATTGCGCGTCGGTCTCTTCATGCCGGAGGCTGGGACATCGGTCGGCGATGTCCCGCATATCAAGGCTCAGGCGCCCTACAGCCCTCCGACCCACGCTTGATCGACCCGTGTTGCGCCGCTTCGGTTCCCCTCTTTTGCCATCGTTCTGCCATGGAACGGCATTCATCAGGCGCCACACATCTGGTTACAAGCCAGGTATGATCGGGCTTCCAGGGTGTCGCCGGGATGGCGAACACCAACGCTCAAAGGAGACCCCGTGCTCGACCTCGTCGCCGCCTTTATCGTCCTCACCACGCTGCTCACCTACGTTAATTACCGCTTTATCCGCCTGCCGCCGACCATCGGCGTGATGGCCACCGCGCTGATCTTCTCGCTGATCGCCCAGGGTCTGAGCCAGCTCGGTTACCCGCTGATCGAAATCGAGGCGCAGCAGATCATCCGCCGCATCGACTTCTCCGACATCCTGATGACCTGGTTCCTGCCGGCCCTGCTGTTCGCCGGCGCCTTGCACGTCGACCTGAGCGATCTGCGCAGCTACAAATGGCCCATAGGCCTGCTGGCCACCGTCGGTGTGCTGATCGCCACCAGTGTGATCGGTACCCTGGCGTTCTACATCTTCGCCCTGTTCGGCTGGCACGTGGACTTCATCTACTGCCTGCTGTTCGGCGCGCTGATCTCGCCCACCGACCCGATTGCGGTGATGGGCATCCTCAAGTCGGCCGGCGCACCCAAGCCGCTGGCCACCACCATCGTCGGCGAATCGCTGTTCAACGATGGCACCGCAGTGGTGGTGTTCACCATCCTGTTCGGCATCCTGCAACTGGGCAGCACGCCGACCCTGGGTACGGTGAGCTGGCTGTTCGTTCACGAGGCGGTGGGCGGTGTGCTGGTCGGCGCCGCGCTGGGCTATGGCGTGCTGCTGATGCTGCGCAGCATCGACCAGTACCAGGTCGAGGTGATGCTGACCCTGGCGCTGGTATTCGGCGGCGCGGCACTGGCGGCGCGGCTGCACGTCTCCGGGCCGATCGCCATGGTGGTGGCCGGCCTGATCATCGGCAACCTGGGGCGCAAGCACGCCATGTCGGACGAATCACGCCGCTACGTGGACGGTTTCTGGGAACTGATCGACGAGATTCTCAACGCCCTGCTATTCGCCCTGATCGGCCTGGAACTGCTGCTCCTGCCGTTCTCCTGGCTGCACATCATCGCCGCCTTCGTGCTAGGTGGCGCGGTGCTGGTAGCGCGCCTGCTGACCGTGGCGCCAGCGGTGTTCGTGATGCGCCGGCGTGCCGGCGGGCGCCGCCAGGTATCCCACGGGGCGATCCGCATCCTCACCTGGGGCGGGCTGCGCGGTGGTGTGTCGGTGGCCCTGGCGCTGTCACTGCCGCTGGGCGAGGAGCGCGACCTGCTGCTGAGCCTGACCTACATCGTCGTGCTCACCTCGATCCTGCTGCAGGGTTTGTCCATCGGCCCACTGGTCAGCCGGCTGTACCGTGACCAGCCCAAGGCAGCAGTCACGGATCACCACTGACGCAATCGGGGCGCGCAGATACGCGCCTCGTTCAGATACGTGACTCGAGCACCAGCAGGTTGTTTTCCACCCGCCAGCCGACGCGATTGAGAAAGCTCATGCCCAGCAGCGCCTCGCTCGGCGAGGCGCCTTCGAGCACCACCGCCTCGACACCCAGCACCTGCAGCGAGCCGACGCTGACCTTGTCGAGGGTCACCCGCCAGCCCTTGGCCGTGCCGCTGGCGGTGTTGACCTGAATCGGCTGGCCGCGGGTGCGATAGTCGATGCCCAGGCGGCGGGCATGATTTTCATTGAGGGCCACGGAGGTGGCGCCGGTATCGACCAGAAACTGCTGGGCGCGGCCATTGATCGCGCCTTCGGCCCAGTAGTGGCCGCCGTTGCTGCGAGCGATGCTGAGGGTCTGTTTCTGCGGCGCGGCGACGCCTGAGGTGTTGTATTCGCGGCTCAGGCCGTAACTGCGCTCCACACCGTCGACGCGCAGCACGGCGCTGCGGCTGTCGACACTGACCACCTGCACGCCGCCTGGGCCGGCCTGGCCGACGCGCACCAGCTTGCGCTGGCCGTCCACCGACAGCACCGCCGCACCGGGGAACAACCCGACCACCTGAACCGGCGTAGCAGCCAGCAGTAGCGGCGCGACCAACAGGCCTGCCATGACCATCATCACTCGACGCATCCGTGCCTCTCCCGGCTATTCGAAGGGGTAATGCTGGCCCCAACGCTCGAAAATCGCGCGCAGCTCGTCTTTCTCGACCAGCTCGGCCATGCGCTGATCGAACAGCTGGGCCAGCGCGCGGCCACGTGGTGTATCGGAAAAGCCGATATACAGCGGCAGGCGCAGCAGGTCGGTGGCACGGTATTTACCGGGCTGCTCGGCGCCGGCAAGCACCTGTTCGACCTCGGGGCGGGCGTCGATGTAGTAGTCGGCGTGGCCCTGATCGAGCATCGACAGGATACCGCTGCGCCGCTGCAATTCGTTGTAGTGGGTGAGGCCGGGAATATAGCGCTGATACTCGTAGCCGCGCATCCACACCAGGCGCGAGCGGCCGAGCTGGGCCTGATCGGGCTCAGGCTTGCTGGCAAGGCTCAGGGCGCTGATCAGGTCCGAGTCGTAATGCCAGGTCGGGTACACCACGCCGCCGCTGACTTCGTTCTGGTACGACGCTACCCAAGCGTCGGCTTCGCCGCGCTTCACCAGACCGATGGAACGGGTGTAGGGCACGATCTGCATGTCCAGCCTTACTCCGGCAGGCTCGAAGACCTTGCGCAGTACGTCCCAGGATAGGCCGGTGCCATCCGGGTTGATGCGGTCGATCCACACGTCGCTGGCCATGCGGATGCTGGCCGGCACCTGGTTGTCAGCCTGCGCGCAGAGGCTGAGCGACATCATCAGGGCCAACCACAGTCCGCGCATCATACCGTCTCCGGATCAGGCCAGGCCGATGCTGGCAGCCAGGCCATTGGCCCAGCCCCAGACCAGCAATTGCATGGCCAGCCAGGCGAACACCCCGGCCAGTACGTCGTCGAGCATGATGCCGAAGCCGCCGTGCACGTGGCGGTCGATCCAGCGAATTGGCCAGGGCTTGATGATGTCGAAGAAGCGGAACATCAGGAACCCCACCAGAATCCAGCCCCAGCCGTCGGGCACCAGCCACAGGGTGATCCACATGCCGACCATTTCGTCCCAAACGATGCCTTCGTGGTCGTGCACGCGCAGGTCGTCGGCCACCTTGCCGCACAACCAGGTACCGAACAGCATGGTGATGCCGAGCATCAGCCAATAGCCCCAGTCCGGCAGCATCTGCCACAAGGGAATGAATGGCACGGCCGCCAGCGAGCCCCAGGTACCAGGCGCCTTGGGCAGGGTGCCGGTACCGAAGCCAAAGGCCAGGAAATGCCAGGGGTTGCGCCACACGGAAGGTGGTACGAATTCGGCGGGGACTTGCTTGGGATGATCAGTCACGGTTCGATCCGAAATGTTGGTAGCCACTGTACCGTGGCTTGATGACGCGGCCTTCGGCGTCCAGAAGATGCACGCCCTGTCCGGCCTCGACGCGACCGATCACCCATACAGGCTGGCCCATGGCGCGCAGCACGTCCAGTTTCTCGGCAGGCAGGGTAAAGGCAAGCACATAGTCGTCGCCACCACCGAGCGCCAACTGGCGAGCCGCTTCGTCGCCCACGCAGGCTACCAGAGCCTTGCCCAGCGGTAGCTGCGCCTCTTCGATGAACAGAGCCACGCCGGACGCCTGGGCGATATGCCCGCAGTCGGCGAGCAGGCCGTCCGAGATATCCAGCGCCGCGGTAGCGAGGCCGCGCAGGGCCTGGCCGAGCTGTAGCTGCGGCGCCGGCGACCAGTAGTGGGCCAGCAGCTCGGCACTCTGCACCTGCTCGGCCCGCTCGCCGAGCACGAACGGCAGCGCGCCGGCGCCATTGCCAAGGGTACCGCCCACACAGAGCAGATCACCCGGGCGCGCGCCGGCGCGGGTCAGCGCCAGGCCGACGGGCACACGGCCGAATACGGTAAGGGTCAGGCTCAGCGGCCCTCGGGTGGTGTCGCCACCAACCAGGCTCACGCCACATTGACGCGCCATGCGCTCCAGCCCAGCCGTGAAGTCGGCCAGCCAGTCGGGGGAAACCTCGGGAAGGGTCAGTGCCAGCGTAAAGGCCAGGGGCGTTGCGCCCATGGCGGCCAGGTCACTGACCGAAACGGCCAGGGCACGCTGGCCAAGCAGCTCACTTGGCGCGTCGGCCGGAAAATGCACACCAGCTACCAGGGTGTCGGTGGACACTGCCAGCTGCTCGTCGGCCGGCATCTCGAGCAGGGCGCAGTCATCGCCGATTCCCAGCACCACACCATCGGCCGCCTGCGCACAGGCGGCTGCGGCGAAGTAGTGACGAATCAGCTCGAACTCGCCCAAGACACTCAGCGCTTGTTGAAGTCGCGGACTTCGTCGGCGCGCAGCGTCGGCGCCAGCTTGTCGAGCACGCCGTTGACGAACTTGTGACCGTCGGTGGCGCCGAACACCTTGGCGAGTTCGATGCCTTCGTTGATCACCACGCGGTACGGCACGTCGATGCGGTTACGCAGCTCGTAGGTGGACAGGCGCAGGATGGACAGCTCGACCGGGTCGATCTCGTCCAGCGGGCGGTCGAGCAGCGGCTCGAACAGGGCGTCGATCTCGCTCTTCTGGCGCGGCACGCCGTGCAGGATCTCGTGGAAATAGGCGCCGTCGACCGCACTGAAATCGTTGTCGACGCGAAACTGCGCTTCGATCTCGTTGAGCGCCTGGCCGGCGATATGCCAGGAGTACAGGGCCTGCATGGCCAGGGTGCGCGCCTGACGGCGAGCCAGCAGCTTGGGGCTTGGGCCTTTCTTGGCTGGCTTGTTGTCGTTCTGGCTCACTTGGCCTCCAACTGCGCCAGCAGGCTGACCATTTCCAGAGCGGAAAGCGCGGCTTCGGCGCCCTTGTTGCCGGCCTTGGTGCCGGAACGCTCGATGGCCTGCTCGATGGAATCGACGGTCAGCACGCCGAAGGCAACCGGTACGCCGAACTCCATGGACACCTGGGACAGACCCTTGGTGCACTCACCGGCCACATATTCGAAGTGCGGGGTGCCGCCGCGGATCACCGCGCCGAGGGCGATGATGGCGTTGAACTCGCCACGCTGGGCGACTTTCTGGGCAACCAGGGGGATTTCGAAGGCACCCGGTGCGCGGATGATGGTGATGTCGTCTTCGCTGATGCCGTGGCGAACCAGGGCGTCGACCGCGCCGCTGACCAGGCTTTCGACCACGAAGCTGTTGAAGCGGCCAACCACCAGGGCGAAGCGACCCTTGGGAGCGATGAAAGTACCTTCGATGGTCTTGAGTGTCATAGCGAGTTCTCGAGCTGTCTTTAAAGAGCCAGGGCCCGCCGCTGCAGGCCCCGAAAATATAGGCGATGGGGCGGAATCGGCCCATCGCGGTCGCCCCATTATTTGGGGGGCAGGTATTCTACAACTTCCAGGTCGAAACCGGATATCGCGTTGAACTTCATCGGTGCGCTCATCAGGCGCATCTTGCGCACGCCCAGATCACGCAGAATCTGCGAACCTGCGCCCACGGTGCTATAGGTACTCGGCGCCTTGGCCGTGGTGTTGCCGCCCGCTTCGCGGATATGCGCCAGCACTTCGTCGCCGCCCAGGGAATGGCCGAGCAACAGCACCACGCCGCTGCCGGCCTCGGCCACTTCGGTCATCGCCGCACGCAGGCTCCAGCGGCCCGGCTGACGAACCATCAGAAGGTCGCGCATCGGGTCCATGTTGTGCACGCGCACCAGGGTCGGCTCTTCGGCGCAGATGGTGCCCAGGGTCACGGCCATGTGCACGTCGCCTTCCACCGAGTCGCGGTAGGTCACCAGGTTGAAGTGGCCGACCTCGCTGTCCAGCGGCTGTTCGGCGATGCGCTGCACGGTGCGCTCATGGAGCATGCGGTAGTGGATCAGGTCGGCGATGGTGCCGATCTTGATGCCGTGCTTGGCGGCGAACTCTTCCAGTTCCGGACGGCGGGCCATGGTGCCGTCGTCGTTCATGATCTCGCAGATCACCCCGCTCGGCTCATAACCGCCCATGCGCGCCAGATCGCAGGCCGCTTCGGTGTGGCCGGCACGAGCCAGCACGCCGCCGGGCTGGGCCATCAGCGGGAAGATGTGGCCGGGGCTGACGATGTCTTCGGCCACCGCGTTCTTGGCCGCCGCGGCCTGCACGGTGCGCGCGCGGTCGGCGGCGGAAATGCCGGTGGTCACACCCTCGGCCGCTTCAATGGACACGGTGAATTTGGTGCCGAAGCCGGAGCCGTTGCGCGGCGCCATCAGCGGCAGCTTGAGGGTTTCGCAGCGCTCGCGGGTCATCGGCATGCAGATCAGGCCACGGGCGAAGCGGGCCATGAAGTTGATGTGCTCGGCGGTCACGCATTCGGAGGCGATGATCAGGTCGCCTTCGTTCTCGCGATCTTCGTCATCCATGAGGATGACCATCTTGCCGGCGCGGATGTCTTCGACCAGCTCTTCGATACTGTTGAGTGCCATGGTGGCGGTGTCCTTAATGCTTCAGGTAGCCGTGTTCGGCGAGAAAACCTTCGGTCAGCCCGGAGCTGCTCGGCTCGGCAGCCTTGTCACCGAGCAGCAGACGCTCCAGGTAACGGGCCAGCAGATCGACCTCCAGATTGACCCGACGCCCGGCGTGGTAGTCGGCCATGATGGTTTCAGCCAGGGTGTGCGGCACGATGGTCAGCTCGAACTCGGCGCCATCGACGGCGTTGACCGTCAGGCTGGTGCCATCGACGGTGATCGAGCCCTTGTGAGCGATGTACTTGGCCAGCTCGCGCGGCGCGCGCACCTTGAACTGGATGGCGCGGGCGTTCTCCTCACGGGAGACGATCTCGCCAACGCCGTCGACGTGCCCGCTGACCAGGTGGCCACCCAGGCGCGTGGTCGGTGTCAGGGCCTTTTCCAGGTTGACCCGGCTGCCGGTCTTCAGGTCGACGAAGGCGGTACGCGCCAGGGTTTCGCGGCTGACATCGGCCCAGAAGCCGTCGCCCGGCAGCTCGACGGCGGTCAGGCACACGCCGTTGACCGCGATGCTGTCGCCCAGGACGACGTCACCCAGATCCAGCTTGCCGGTCTTCACGTATACGCGTACGTCACCGCCCTTGGGGGTGATGGCGGCAATGCTGCCGATGGATGCGATGATTCCGGTGAACATAAAGGCTCCTCGTCAGACCGGCAATTCTTTGAGTTTGCGCAGCGTGTCGGCGCAAGTGCGCGCCGCTTCGGCGCCCTTGACCAGAAAATGCTCGCGGAAGAACGTCTGATGCTCTTCGCCGGCATGGAAATGATGAGGCGTGAGCACCGCCGAGAACACCGGCACGTCGGTGTCCAGTTGCACCTGCATCAGGCCCTCGATCACCGCCTGGGCGACGAACTCGTGGCGGTAGATACCACCGTCGACCACCAACCCGGCAGCGACGATACCGGCGTAGCGGCCGCTTTTGGCCAGGCGCTTGGCGTGCAGAGGGATTTCGAAGGCGCCGCCGACTTCGAAGCAATCGATTTCGCTGGCCGCGTAACCCTGGCGCTGCATTTCTTCGATGAAAGCGTGCCGCGACTGATCGACGATTTCGCGGTGCCAGCAGGCCTGCACGAAGGCGACCCGGCGTACGCTGTTAGAGGTGGACATGTTCGACTCCTGTTTATGGTTAAAACAGGGCAGCTTGGATCGATAGGGATGGTACGGACATGCAGCAGCCGGAAGGCCACCTGACCAGGCAATCCCGCTCTCTCTTCATCCGGACTATACCGTCGGCTCCGGAATCGCACCGGATCTGCTCGTCCCCGGGCGGCTGGTGCCGTACCGGGCGCTCGCGGGCTAGGTAGAACCTGAGTTTAGATCTCGTGAGCTAGCGCCAGACAAGGCGAAATTGGGCGAGGGCACGGAGTTTACAGGCTGTAAATGAGCAGCCCGAGCCCAATTTCAACGCCGTATGGCCGACGCGCAGCAGATCTAAAACAGGTTCTTGGCACCATTACCGCCGGTGGGGAATTACACCCCGCCCTGAGAACGTGTGGCTGCGTGTCGCAGCCGACAGGCGTTTTACCACAGATGCTGCGCTAGCGCACGGCGGCCATGCCCAAGAGGCTGTTCACGACCTTCGCGCCGGGCTTTATCTATTTGACGGCAATGCGGCGGAACGGGCGCTCCCCGATCCACTGTGGGAGCGCGCCATGCGTGCGAAAAGTCGCGGGCATGGCCCGCTCCCACAGATACTGCGCCGATGGCCGCTTTTGCCTCGTAGCCGCCCGTACGTATGCCCAGAAAGATCGCGAACAGGCTACAAGCTGTGCGTTCAGCTCGCGCGATCAGGCACGGCGATGATGCGCCAGTCGTCGCCCACGGCACGCATGTTGACGATCTTCAGGGCTGGCGCTTCGGCCATACGCGCCAGCGGCAGGTCGAGCAGCGGCCGCGCGCTGGAGCCGAGGAACTTGGGCGCAACGAACAGTTGGTACTCGTCGACCAGCCCCAGCCGGGCAAAGGCGCCCGCCAGTTTCGGCCCGGCCTCGACCAGCACTTCGTTGGCGCCACGCGCGGCCAGCTCCAGCAGCAACTTACGCAGATCGACATGACCGTTGCTGCCGGGCATGGCCAGCAGCTCGTGGCCGTCATCCAAATAACGGCAGCGCGAGGTGGCCGCTGCGCAGGTGGCGACCAGCGCCGGGCCTGCCTGGAAGAACGGCGCGCTGAGCGGCACCCGCAGGCGCCCATCGACCAGCACGCGCAGCGGCGGCCGCGCCTGGGCCAGTGCAGTCAGCTCGGCGCCCAGGCCCAGTTCGTCCGGGCGTACGGTCAGCCGCGCGCCATCGGCCAGCAGGGTATCGGCGCCGCTGAGCACCACGCTGGAACGCGCACGCAGGCGCTGCACCGCGGCACGCGCCGCCGGCCCGGTGATCCATTGGCTTTCGCCACTGGCCATGGCGGTGCGCCCGTCCAGGCTCATCGCCAATTTCACACGCACCAGCGGCAGGCCGGTTTCCATACGCTTGATAAAGCCCGCATTCAGCGCCCGCGCCTCGGCCTCCAGCACGCCGCCCTGCACGGCGATGCCGGCATTCATCAAGCGCAGCAGGCCGCGCCCGGCGACTTCCGGATTAGGGTCCTGCATGGCGGCGACCACGCGGGTGATGCCGGCGGCGATCAGTGCATCGGCGCACGGCGGCGTACGCCCGTGGTGGCTGCACGGCTCCAAGGTCACGTAGGCGGTAGCACCACGGGCCTTGTCACCGGCCTGGCGCAGCGCATGAACCTCGGCATGGGGCTCGCCGGCCTTGGCGTGCCAGCCTTCGCCGACGATCTTGCCGTCGCGCACGATCACGCAGCCGACACGGGGATTGGGGTGGGTGGAATACAGACCCTTGCGCGCCAGTTCGAGGGCGCGCGCCATGTAGGCGTGATCGCTGTTGCTCATCTCAATCCTGATTCGGCTCGCGGGAAAGACGGTCGATTTCCTCGCGGAATTCGTTGAGGTCCTGGAAGCGGCGGTACACCGAGGCGAAGCGGATATAGGCCACTTCATCAAGCTTCTGCAGTTCGGTCATCACCAGCTCGCCGAGCACCAGTGACTTGACTTCGCGCTCGCCGGTGGCGCGCAACCGATGCTTGATATGGGCGATGGCCGCTTCCAGCCGCTCGACGCTCACCGGGCGTTTTTCCAGTGCACGCTGCATGCCGGCACGCAGCTTGTCTTCGTCGAAGGGCTGGCGGCTGCCGTCCTGCTTGATCAGGCGCGGCATCACCAGCTCGGCGGTTTCGAAGGTGGTGAAGCGCTCGCCGCAGGCCAGGCATTCGCGGCGGCGACGCACCTGATCACCCTCGGCGACCAGACGCGAATCGATGACTTTGGTGTCGTTGGCGGAGCAGAACGGGCAGTGCATGGCGGGAAACGGTCACTGGCAGGAAAGCCCGCATGGTAGCGCATCAACACCTTCTGGCGCCAAGCGCACCAGAGCGGGCGCTTTCCTTTGCATTCACCGCCGGCTCTAGCGAGAATCCGGGGCATTGCCCGCCCTTCAGGATCATCCGATGCCACTGCGCCCGCTCGCCCCGCTCTGCCTTGCCGCCCTGCTCGCCGCCTGCGCAGGCGAAGCACCACCGCCTGCTCCTGCCCCGGTACCGCCAGTGGTGAAGAAGGAAGAGCCCGCGCCACTGCCGGCCCATCTGCGCGAACTCACCGGCACCCTGCTGGACGTGCCCGCCGGCGCCGAGGTGGAACTAGCGCTGCTGACCATCAACGATCGCGGCCTGCCCCACAAGCTGCTCGGCAATATCCAGCTGCGTGGCACCGGCGCGCCGCTGCCGTTCAGCCTGCCGTTCAACCCGGAGAACTTCAATCAGGGCATCCGCGTGGAGCTGCGTGGGCGCGTGCATCAATCCGCCAAGCTGGTGCTGCACATGCCCAACCAGCTGATCCGTGAGCCGCAAAGCCAGTCGCTCGGCGAGATCCGCGTGACGCCGGCGCTGTGACCCCACCACCACACCTGCAGGCCGCGCTGGGTGAACTGCTCGGCGATGCCCGGCTGACTACCACCACGCTGCCGGGCAGCGATGTGCGCCTATGGCTGATCGACCCGGCCAATATGGACCGCTGCTTCAGTCCCGAGGAAACCCGGCGCATTCTCGAAGAACCGCCGTACTGGTGCTTCTGCTGGGCCAGTGGCCTGGTGCTGGTCGACTGGCTGGCGCGCCACCCCGAGTGGGTGCGCGGCAAGCGGGTGCTGGACCTGGGCACAGGCTCGGGCGTCGCCGCGATCGCGGCCGCCCGCGCCGGCGCTGCCCAAGTGGTGGCCTGCGACCTGGACCCACTGGCGCTGGCGGCCTGCCGCGCCAACGCCGCGCTCAATGGCGTGGAACTGGCCTATTCCAGCGACCTGTTCAGCGAGCCGCGCGACTATGACCTGGCCATCGTCGCCGACGTGCTTTACGACCGCAGTAACCTGCCCCTGCTCGACCGCGTGCTGGAACATGCCCGCGAAGTGCTGGTAGCCGACTCCCGAGTGCGCGATTTCAATCATCCGCGCTATCGGCGCATCGCCGGGCTGGAGGGGTGTACCTGGCCCGACCTGGCCGAGCCGGAAACCTTCCGTCACGTCAGCCTGTATCACGCTGCCACAGCCCCCTTGTAGCCTTGCAGCGGCGCCCACATTTATAGTCACACCCATTTTCGCCCGGACAGAGACCGACCATGAGCGACTCCCCCTACATCTTCGATATCAATGGCGCCGCCCAATTTGAGCAACTGGTGATCGAGAACTCGTTCAACAAACCGGTGCTCGTCGATTTCTGGGCCGAGTGGTGCGCACCCTGCAAGGCGCTGATGCCGGTACTGGCGCAGATCACCGAGGGCTACGCGGGCGAGCTGCTGCTGGCCAAGGTCAACTGCGATATCGAGCAGGACATCGTCGCGCGCTTCGGCATTCGCAGCCTGCCGACCGTGGTGCTGTTCAAGAACGGCCAGCCGGTCGACGGCTTCCAGGGCGCTCAACCGGAGTCGGCGATTCGCGCCCTGCTGCAGCCCCACGTCGCTGAGCCACCGGCGCCCCAGGCCGACCTGCTGGAAGTGGCACAAAACGCTTTCGCCGACGGCCGCATCGGTGAAGCCGAAGCCGCGCTCAAGGAACTGCTGACGGAAAACAACGAGAACGCCGCCGCGCTGATTCTCTACGCCCGCTGCGTGGCCGAACGTGGCGAGCTGAACGAGGCCGAGCAGGTGCTGGGCGCCGTGAAAGGTGATGAGCACAAGCAGGCACTTGCCGGTGCCCGTGCGCAGATCACCTTCCTGCGCCAGGCCGCCGACCTGCCGGACGCCGCCACGCTGAAAAGCCGCCTGGCGCAGAACGGCGAGGACGACGAAGCGGCTTATCAGCTGGCCATCCAGCAACTCGCCCGCCAGCAATACGAGCCGGCGCTGGATGGCCTGCTGAAGCTGTTCGTGCGCAATCGCAATTACGCCGACGGCCTGCCACACAAGACCGTGCTGCAGGTATTCGACCTGCTCGGCAACGACAATCCGCTGGTCACCACCTACCGTCGTCGGGTGTATCAGGCGCTGTACTGAGGACACCTGTCCACGATCTTCTTGCCGGACTTTAGCTATTTTGACTGCAACGCGGGGGTAGCAGGCATCGGCGCAGTATCTGTGGGAGCGGGCCATGCCCGCGAAAAATCACGGGCATGGCCCGTTCCCACGGGTAAAACAACAATGTCTGCTTTCGCCTAGTAGTTGCCCGTACGCATGCTCAGATTACCCAGGCAGCTGACCTACACCTCTCCCACCCAACAATAAACCGGCGCATCGGCGCCGGTCTCCATGCGCACCTGATCACAATGGCGCAGGCGAACCAGCAGGCGCTTGCCCGCCACCTCCCCGCCGGCCAGCGCCGCCAGTTGCGCCATGAGCTGCGGCCCCTCGATACGCCCGGCGCGGCGCAGCAACTCCAGCACCGTCTGCCACTGAGCATCCTGATCGGCCTGCGCTGGGGCTGAGGTGGCTGTCGCCGGGCTCTGCGCAGACGCCACCGGCACAGCAGCCGCCAGCTGCGCCCAATCCTGAGGGTCCAGCTCCACCGTCAGGTCCACCGGCCAATCACCGATCCGCCCACGAATACGCACCATATCTGCCTCCACCCAAATCGACGCGCCATGCTCCCACGACCAGGCGGGCAAACCAAGGAGGCTCTACCAAGGAGCATAAATTTGTTATAACGTATCAATTCCTGCAACCCCCTTCCGCCCCGGAGCTTTCCATGCGCCACCTGCTGCTTGCCCTGCCCTTCGCCCTGCTGCCCCTGGCCGCCGCCCAGGCCCACGATGAACATGAACACGGCAGCCTCGGCAAACACGAACACGGCGTCGCCACGCTGAACGTGGCCCTGGAGGGCAGCACCCTGGAAATCGAGCTGGAAAGCCCGGCCATGAACATCGTCGGCTTCGAGCATGCCGCGACCAGCGATGCCGATAAGAAGACCGTTGCCGCCGCCCGCGCGGTACTTGAAAAACCCCAGACCCTGTTCAGCTTGCCCGCCGCAGCCGGCTGCAGCCTGAGCGAAAACGAAGTGCGCAGCCCGCTGTTCGGCAACGCCGAAGCCGACCACGACCACGACGAGCATGCCGACGGCGCCGAACATCACCACGAGCACAGCGACATCGATGCCGATTACAGCTTCACCTGCAAGCAGCCGGGCGAGCTGAAGATCCTCGACCTGTCGGCCTTCTACAAGCAATTCCCGGCCACCCAGAAGATCAACGTGCAGCTGATCGGCCCGAACGGCCAGCAGGGCGTCGAGTCGACCCCGGCCAACCCGCGCCTGAGCTTCTGACCGACCATGCCGATGCCGTCACCACGCGGCATCGGCTGTTGCACACGCTCGGCAACACCCTCTGGCTCAGCATTTCGTGGCCATGACTGGCACACTTGCTGTTTTTCTCTCCAGCTCCAGCAGTCCCCATGACCACAGCACTGATCGAACTCACTGACCTCGGCTTCGCCTGGCCCGGCCAGGACGAGCTTCTGGACATCCCCCATTTTCACCTGCAACGCGGCGAGACCCTGTTTCTCAAGGGCCCCAGCGGCAGTGGCAAAACCACCCTGCTCGGCCTGCTCGGCGGCGTACAGAAACCCGGCCGCGGCCGCATTCGCCTGCTGGGCGAAGACCTCGCCACGCTCTCGGCGGCCCGCCGCGATCGCTTTCGCGTCGACCACACCGGCTACATCTTCCAGCAGTTCAACCTGCTGCCATTCCTGAGCGTGCGCGACAACGTCGAGCTGCCGTGCCGCTTTTCCCGCCTGCGGGCCGAGCGCGCCGCCCAGCGCTACGGCAGCGTCAGCGAGGCCGCCGGCAAGCTGCTGGAGCACCTGGGCCTGCGCCCGGAACTGCTGGAGCGCCGCGCCGATTCGCTGTCCATCGGCCAGCAGCAACGCGTCGCCGCCGCCCGCGCGCTGATCGGCCAACCGGAGCTGGTGATCGCCGACGAGCCGACCTCGGCGCTGGATGCCGATGCGCGCCAGGCGTTTCTCGAACTGCTGTTCGGCGAATGCCGCGATGTCGGCGCCAGCCTGCTGTTCGTCAGCCATGACCAGAGCCTGGCCGCGCTGTTCGACCGCAGCCTGTCGTTGGGTGAACTGAACCGCGCCAGCAAACCCCAGGAGGTCTGAGGTGTTCCTGTTACGACTTGCCCTGGCCAGCCTGGCCAACCGCCGCTTCACCGCACTGCTCACGGTGTTCGCCATCGCCCTTTCGGTGTGCCTGCTGCTCGCGGTGGAGCGCGTGCGCACCGAGGCGCGCACCAGCTTCGCCAACACCATCAGCGGCACCGACCTGATCGTCGGCGCCCGTTCCGGCAGCGTGAACCTGCTGCTCTACTCGGTGTTCCGCATCGGCAACGCCACCAACAACATCCGCTGGGACAGTTTCGAGAAGCTCGCGGCCCACCCTCAGGTCGACTGGGCAATTCCGATTTCACTGGGTGATTCGCACCGCGGCTACCGGGTGATGGGCACCAACCAGGACTACTTCGACCACTACCACTACGGTCGGGGCCAATCCTTGCAGTTGGCCCAGGGCGAACGCTTCCACGACCTGTTCGACGTGGTGCTCGGCGCCGAAGTGGCCGAGGCGCTGCACTACAAGCTCGGCGACAAGATCGTGCTGTCTCACGGGGTCGCGGCCATCAGCCTGCAGCAGCACGACGACAAACCCTTCGTGGTCAGCGGCATCCTCGCCCGCACCGGCACGCCGGTGGACCGCACCCTGCACATATCCCTGGAAGGCATGGAGGCATTGCACGTCGACTGGCAGAACGGCGTACCGGCCCGCGGCGCCGGCAAGGTCAGCGCCGAACAGGCGCGCCACATGGATTTACAGCCCAAGGCGATCACCGCGGCGATGCTCGGCCTGAAGAGCAAGATCGCCACCTTCGCCATACAGCGCGAAGTCAACGAATACCGCGGCGAGCCGCTACTGGCGATCCTCCCTGGTGTAGCCCTGCAGGAGCTGTGGAGCCTGATGGGCACGGCGGAAAAGGCGCTGTTCGTGGTCTCGCTGTTCGTGGTGCTGACCGGCCTGATCGGCATGCTCACGGCGATTCTCACCAGCCTCAATGAACGGCGTCGAGAGATGGCCATTCTGCGCTCGGTCGGCGCGCGGCCCTGGCATGTCGCCAGCCTGCTGATCCTTGAAGCCTTCTCACTGGCGGTGGCCGGCGTGGTGGCCGGCACTGCTCTGCTGTATGCCGGCATCACCGGTGCCCAGGGCTACGTGCAGGCCAACTACGGCCTGTATCTGCCGCTTAGCGCGCCGACGCCCTATGAGTGGACGCTGCTCGGCGCTATTCTGGCGGCCGCCCTGCTGATGGGCTGTGTGCCGGCCTGGCGTGCGTATCGGCAGTCGTTAGCGGATGGGCTCTCCATCCGGCTGTGACTGTGTGAAGCCGGGCCTGATCAGCCCGGCTTCGTTTTCCAATTCAAAGGTAGTGTCATGCGTCGCGTCCTGCTTACCGCTCTGCTTCTCGCCCTGGCCTCGCCGCTCTGGGCTGACGACCTGCGTACCCTGAACTGGCAGGAGCTGATCCCCAAGGACGCGCCGCCCCAGATGCCGCAGATGACACCGATGCACGACATGTCGCAGTTGGGCGATGCGTTGTCCGAGGGTGGCGCCGCCTCGTTGCAGCAGTTCCCGTCAGCACCGGTGGTCAAGGAAATGGACGGCCAGAACGTCAAGATCCCCGGCTACATCGTACCGCTGGACGTCACCGAAGAAGGCCGCGTGACCGAGTTCCTGCTGGTGCCCTACTTCGGCGCCTGCATCCACGTGCCTCCGCCGCCGTCCAACCAGATCATCCACGTCAACACCGAACTGGGCGTGCTGCTCGACACGCTGTACCAGCCCTTCTGGGTCGAAGGCCCGCTCAAGGTCGAGCACAGCAGCAGCGAACTGGCCGAGGTCGGCTATCAGCTGGCGGCGGACAAAATCTATCCCTACGAACTGCCGGCCAACTGACATCGTGACAAACCGTCGCACCCTTGCTTAGCCAGCTATTGAGCTGAGTCAACAGGCGCTTCACCCAGCGCCTTACCCTGACGCCATCCGAGATGATTCGAATGACCGTTAGGAGCTCACCATGTACAAGTCGCTGTTCTCTGCCTCGCTGATCGCCCTGGCGCTGGCGCCCCCCGTTGCCCAGGCGCACCAGGCCGGTGACATTCTCGTACGCGCCGGCGCCATCACCGTCAACCCCGATGCGGACAGCTCCTCGATCAAGGTCGACCGCGGCGGCCTGGCGGGCACCGATCTGGGCGGCAAGGCGACCATGAGCAGCGACACCCAGCTGGGCCTGAACTTCGCCTACATGCTGACCGACCATTTGGGCGTCGAACTGCTCGCCGCCACGCCGTTCGAGCATGACGTGAAGATCAAGGGCACCGTGCTGGACGCCGCCAACGGCAAACTCGGTACCCTCAAGCACCTGCCGCCGACCCTGAGCCTGGTGTACTACCCGCTCGACGCCAAGTCGGCCTTCCAGCCCTACGTCGGCGGCGGCATCAACTACACCTGGATCTATGACGAACACGTGGGCAGCGGCGCCTCGTCAGCCGGTTTCGACAACTTCCGCGCCAAGAACTCTTGGGGCCTGGCCTGGCAGATCGGTGCCGACTACATGCTCACCGACAACCTGATGATCAACGCCCAGGCTCGCTACATCGACATCGACACCACCGCCTATGTGGACAACACCGCCCTGGGCGTGCGCGCCAAGGTCGACGTGGATGTGGATCCGTTCGTGTACATGGTGGGGTTGGGTTACAAGTTCTAAGGACAGCTCGAAGAAGCGGGCTGACAGCGATCTGCTTTTGTGCGAGCGGCCGGGGACGCCTAGTCGATGCCCGCGATTCGCGCGCACGGCGCGCTCTCACAGGTTCAGCGCTAGGCTCACCAACTCCAAGACGCAAAAAGCCGGCATCGCCGGCTTTTTGCTATGCAGCGCTTAACGACTCAGCTATTGAGCAACGCCGCCAATCCATCACGCAGCGAGGTCTGCACCGGCAGCCGGTACTCGCTCGCCAGGCGGCCATTGTCGGCACGGGAATGGCGGATATCGCCGGCTCGTGCGTCCAGATGCGTCACCAGCGGCAGGCCACCGAGCAGCTGACCGATCTGCGTCAGCAACTCTTTGAGGCTCACCGCCTGGTTCCAGCCGACGTTAACCGCACCGGGTGGCGGCTGCCTGGCGTCCAGTGCTTGCAGCAGCAGCTCGACCAGATCGGCGACATAGAAGAAGTCGCGGGTCTGCTCGCCGTCACCGAACACGCTGATCGGCAAGCCCTGCTGGGCGCGCTGGGTGAAGATGCTGATCACCCCGGAATACGGCGAGGATGGATCCTGGCGCGGGCCGAACACGTTGAAGAAGCGAAAAATCGCCGGTTCCAGCCCGTGCTGCCGCGCGTAGAATTCCAGGTAATGTTCGCTGGCCAGCTTGTCCGAAGCGTAGGGTGTCAGCGGCGCCTTGGCGGTATCCTCGTCGATGGCCACGCCTTCGCCGTTGTTGCCGTAAACCGCGGCGCTGGAGGCAAAGACCACACGACGCACACCATGCTCGCGCATCGCTTCGCAGATGTTCAGGGTGCCGATGAAGTTGCTCTGGTGGGTGCTGACCGGATCGTCCACCGAGGCCTGCACCGACGCCACCGCGGCCAGGTGCACCACGGCGCTGCAGCCGGCCACCGCGCGACTGACCAGCGCGGCATCGGCCACGTCACCTTCGATGAAGGTCAGACGAGCATCATCGAGCGGCAGATTACTCAGCTTGCCCATGGACAGGTTGTCCAGCACGCGCACGCTGTGCCCGCGCGCCAACAGGGCGTCGACCAGATTGGAGCCGATAAAGCCGGCGCCGCCGGTGACGAGAACGGGTTGATCAGACATGGCGGTAATACTGCTCCAGCAGGCTCGGCAGGCCAGCACGCCAGGCGCGCGGCTTGACGCCGAAGGTGTGAAGGATTTTCTTGCACGCCAGTACGCCGTGCTGCGGTTCATCGGAGGCATCGCCGCGGGCGGCATGGGCCTGGCCGCAAATTTCTTCCAGCAGGTTTTCCCGCAGGTGACGGGCTTCGCTGAGAATCGCCTGCCCCAGCGCCAGGGCGGTGGTCGCCTCGTGGCCGCCGTAATGGTAGGTACCCCATAGCGGGGCGGCGCAATCGAGCTGCTTGAGTACGGCGAGAATCACCCGCGCGGCATCGTCCACCGGCGTCGGGTTGCCCCGCCGATCATCGGCCAGGAACAGCGCCTTGTCGCGCTCGGCACGCACCAGAAAACGCGCCAGCAGGCCGTCCGGACTGTCATCGAGAATCCAGCCGAAGCGCAGCAGCACATGGCGTGGGCACAGCGCGCGCACGCTCTGTTCCATGCGCACCAACACCTGACCGCGTGTGCTCAGTGGCTGGGTTTCGTCCTTCTCGTTGTAGGCCGTGGCGCGGGCGCCATCGAACACCCGATAGCTGGAAGGCTGTAGCAGGCGAATATCATGGTGCTGGCAGAGTTCGGCCAGGCGCTCGACGGCGCGTTCCTGAGCAGCGAAACGCTCGACGCCGACCTTGGAGGCCTGAAACCAATCGAAATAGTAGGCGAGGTTGATCACCGCATCAGGGCGGGTATCGTCGACCAACTGAGTCAGGCTGGCGGCATCCCAACCCTGGGTCGGCGGGCGCGGGGCGAGAAAACCGATATCTTCCTCGGCGCCCAGGCGAATCAACGCCCGGCCCAGCGTACTGCCACCACCCAGCAACAACAGGCGCATGCGCATAACGAAACTAGAAGCTCCACAATCAGATTTGAGCCGACGCCCGGCAATGCTGCACGGCCAGCCGACTCTTGGCAGAGCCCGAATGGTTCAGCCCCATGGCCTGCATTTTGCTGTTTTTACCCCTCGGCGTCATCACCGGGCTTTATCCTGACGCGCCTGGCCCTTGTCAGAGCACACTCTTGGCAACCTACAGGGCAGTAATGACCTGATGTAGAGCCGATAGAAACCAAGGAAAACCACGTGAGAAAATTGCTGTTCCTGGCCTGCTGCGCGCTACTCGCCTATGGCCTGTTTCGCCCCGAGCCGCCGCCGGACCTGTTCAATGAGTCGGACAAGTTCCTGCACCTGATCGCCTTTGGCGGTCTGTCGCTGGTCACCCGCTTCGCCTTCCCCGGTACGCCCGGTTGGTTGCTCTGGCCGCTACTGTTCATTCAGGCGCCGCTCTCGGAATGGCTGCAGCACCTGCTGCAGCCGACCCGGGAATTCAGCCCCATGGACGTACTGGCCAACTTCTGCGGCATCGCGCTCGCCCTGCTGTTCTGGGTCTGCCAGGACCTGTTGCGCAAGCGGCTGTTCAGCACGGCCTAGGGTCTGTTGCCGTTTCAACGCGAGCCGCGTTGCCGCGAGAAATCTCGCCAGGCCGGGCGGCGATCCGCTAGGCGGAGGACGCAGGGAATGGCATTCCCTTTTCAAGTCCTCCAACAACGCATGGCGAGATTTCTCGCGCAACCCGAAGGGCCGGGCCCGTTTTGTCGCGATGCTGCGTTTCTCGCCGGCTCATTTAGCTCGCTAAACTTCGCGGCTCGCGCCTTGCCTCGCAACAAAACGGGCGCCGGCGCGGCCGTGCGTGAAACGGCAACAGACCCTAAGCACAAACGAAAAGGCCCCGCAGTGCGGGGCCTTTTGCAGTCAGCGCTCGATCAGAACGGAATGTCGTCGTCGAAGCTGTCGTAGTCCTGGGCCGGCTGCGGCTTCTGTTGCTGCGGGGCGGACTGACGTGGCGCCTGCTGCTGCGGCTCGCGCTGCGGTGCCGGACGCGACTGACGCTGCTCACCACCAGCGGCGCCGTCAGGACGGCCGCCGAGCAGCTGCATGGTGCCCTGCATGTCGACGATGATTTCTGTGGTGTAGCGCTTGATGCCGTCCTTTTCCCACTCGCGGGTCTGCAGCTTGCCCTCGATGTACACCTGGGAGCCCTTGCGCAGGTACTCGCCGGCGATCTCGGCAACCTTGCCGAACAGCGACACACGGTGCCATTCGGTCTTCTCGACGCGCTGACCGGTCTGCTTGTCCGTCCACTGCTCGCTGGTGGCCAGGCTCAGGTTGGTCACGGCATTGCCGCTGGGCAGATAGCGCGTTTCCGGATCCTGTCCGCAGGTACCGACCAGAATGACTTTGTTAACCCCACGGGCCATAACGCTCTCCTACTTTCAGCACGTCCCCGGCGCCGCTTCGATCAAGCGCTGCAGCGACGTGCGATCCAATTGTTGGGTATCCACTTTCACATAGAGGGCGGCCTCTTCGACCACCACAACGGCATCCGCCACTCCCGGCGCCGCCTGAATTCGCTCGGCCAGACCTGCTTCCTGCAACGCCGCACTGGAGAGCGGCAACCGCAGGCTGGTCACATACGGCGGTTCGCGCATAGTAACAGCTATGGCCAGCCAGAGAACCGTTAACAACGCACAGCCGCCGAACACGCCGGCCAGGGCGAAGTGCTGATACAGCCAGCCGCCGAGAATGCCGCCCAGGGCCGAGCCAAGGAACTGACTGGTCGAGTAAACGCCCATCGCCGTGCCCTTGCCACCGGCCGGCGCCACCTTGCTGATCAGCGAAGGCAGCGAGGCTTCGAGCAGGTTGAACGCGGTGAAGAACACCACGATGCCCAGCATCAGGTTGCGCAGGCCATGGCCGAACAGCCAGAAGAACAGCTCGCAGGCGAGTAGCACGACGACCGAGCCGATCAGCACACGGCGCATGCGGCGCTTCTTCTCGCCATAGATGATGAACGGCACCATCAGGAAGAAACCGCCGAGCAGCGCGGTGAGGTACACCCACCAATGCTGCTCCTTGGGCAGACCGCCCTGCTCCACCAGCGCCAGCGGCAAGGCGATGAAGCTGGCCATGAGGGTCGCGTGCAGGGCGAAGATGGCGAAGTCCAGGCGCAGCAGATCCGGGTTCTTGAGGGTCGGCCACAAGGCCTGCTTGGCCACCCCCGACTCACGGTGCTGCAGCGGCCCGGCACTGGACGGCACCAGCCCCGCGACAATGACAATCCCCAGCAGCGCCATGGCACCGGTGGCCAGGAACAGGCCGGACAGGCCGAAGGCGCGGGTCAGCAGCGGGCCAACCACCATGGCGATAGCGAACGACAGGCCGATGCTCATGCCGATCAGCGCCATAGCCTTGGTGCGGTGTTGTTCGCGGGTCAGGTCGGACAGCAGCGCCATCACCGCCGCGGAGATCGCCCCGGCGCCCTGCAGCACCCGGCCGGCGATCACGCCCCAGATGGAATCGGCATTGGCTGCCAAGAGACTACCGGCGGCGAAGATCACCAGGCCGAAGTAGATCACCGGCCGTCGGCCGATGCGGTCGGAGATCACGCCGAAGGGAATCTGTAGAAAGGCCTGGGTCAGGCCGTAGGCGCCGATCGCCAGACCGATCAGCGCCGGGGTTGAACCGGCGAGCTCCTGCCCATAGGTAGCCAATACCGGCAACACCATGAACATGCCCAGCATGCGGAATGCGAACACCAACGCCAGCCCACCGGCTGCACGAGTTTCCGCGCCACTCATGCGTTCGCTGTGCGAATCGCCCATCGTCAGTAACCTGTTGAAACAAGCCGGCGATTCTACCAGTCGAAACCCTACTGGCACAGCAGCGGCGCTTTGCCGCACGCCTGCTGCCCCCCTTATACTCGGCGGTTTATCCGCCCGCCACGCGAGGCTGTTTTGGACAAGATCCTGATCCGGGGTGCCCGCACCCACAATCTGAAAAATATCGACCTGACCCTGCCCCGCGACAAGCTGATCGTGATCACCGGCCTGTCCGGTTCGGGCAAGTCGTCTCTGGCCTTCGACACGCTGTACGCCGAAGGCCAGCGCCGCTACGTGGAGTCGCTGTCGGCCTACGCCCGACAGTTCCTGTCGATGATGGAAAAGCCCGATGTCGACACCATCGAAGGCCTGTCGCCGGCGATTTCCATCGAGCAGAAGTCCACCTCGCACAACCCGCGCTCGACGGTCGGCACCATTACCGAGATCTACGACTACCTGCGCCTGCTCTACGCCCGCGCCGGTACGCCGCGCTGCCCCGACCATGACCTGCCGCTGGAAGCCCAGACGGTCAGCCAGATGGTCGACCAGGTGCTGGCCATGCCAGAGGGCAGCAAGTTGATGCTGCTGGCTCCGGTGATTCGCGAGCGCAAGGGCGAGCACCTGGCGGTGTTCGACGAGCTGCGCGCCCAGGGTTTCGTGCGTGTGCGGGTCGACGGCAAGTTGTATGAGCTGGACGAGTTGCCCAAGCTCGACAAGCAGAAGAAGCACAGCATCGACGCCGTGGTCGACCGTTTCAAGGCCCGCGGCGACCTGCAACAGCGCCTGGCCGAATCCTTCGAGACCGCGCTCAAGCTGGCCGACGGCCTGGCGCTGATCGCGCCCATGGAGGGTGAAGAAGGCGAAGAAATCATTTTCTCCGCGCGCTTCGCCTGCCCGGTGTGCGGCCATTCGATCAGCGAGCTGGAGCCCAAGCTGTTCTCCTTCAACAACCCGGCCGGCGCCTGTCCGACCTGCGACGGCCTGGGCGTGAAGCAGTATTTCGACGCCAAGCGCCTGGTCAACGGCGAGCTGACCCTGGCCGAAGGCGCCATCCGCGGCTGGGACCGACGCAACGTCTACTACTTCCAGATGCTCGGCTCGTTGTCGTCGCACTACGGCTTTAGCCTGGACAAGCCGTTCGCCGAACTCGACGCCGAGCACCAGAAGGTGATCCTTGGCGGCAGCGGTTCGCAGAACGTCGACTTCAAGTACCTCAACGACCGCGGCGACATCGTCAAGCGCTCGCACCCCTTCGAAGGCATCGTGCCCAACCTCGAGCGCCGCTACCGCGAGACCGAGTCGACCAGCGTGCGTGAGGAACTGGCCAAGTTTCTCAGCACCCAGCCCTGCCCTGACTGCCGCGGCACCCGCCTGCGTCGCGAGGCCCGCCATGTGTGGGTAGGCGAGAAGACACTGCCAGCGGTCACCGGCCTGCCGATTGGCGCAGCCAGCGACTACTTCGGTGGCCTGACCCTGGACGGCCGCCGTGGCGAGATCGCCAGCAAGATCCTCAAGGAAATCTGCGAACGCCTGCAGTTCCTGGTCAACGTCGGCCTCGACTACCTGACTCTGGACCGCAGCGCCGACACGCTGTCCGGCGGCGAGGCCCAGCGCATCCGCCTGGCCAGCCAGATCGGCGCCGGCCTGGTGGGCGTCATGTACATCCTCGACGAGCCGTCCATCGGCCTGCACCAGCGCGACAACGAACGCCTGCTCGGCACCCTGCGCCACCTGCGCGACATCGGCAACACGGTGATCGTGGTCGAGCACGACGAGGACGCCATCCGCATGGCTGACTACGTGGTCGACATCGGCCCGGGTGCTGGCGTACACGGCGGGCAGATCGTCGCTGAGGGCACGGCCGAGGAAGTCATGGCCCATCCGGACTCGCTGACCGGCAAGTACCTGTCCGGCCGCACCAAGATCGTCGTGCCGGCCAAGCGCACACCGCGTAACAAGAAGCTGTCGTTGAAGATCAAGGGTGCTCGTGGCAACAACCTGCAGAACGTCAACCTGGAAATCCCCATCGGCCTGCTGACCTGCGTGACCGGCGTGTCTGGCTCGGGCAAGTCCACACTGATCAATAACACCCTGTTTCCGCTCAGTGCCACGGCATTGAACGGCGCCACCACCTTGGAAGCCGCCGCCCACGACAGCATCGACGGCCTGCAGCACCTGGACAAGGTGGTGGATATCGACCAGAGCCCGATTGGCCGCACGCCACGCTCCAACCCGGCGACCTACACCGGGCTGTTCACGCCGATCCGCGAGCTGTTCGCCGGCGTGCCGGAAGCCCGCTCGCGGGGCTACGGTCCGGGGCGCTTCTCGTTCAACGTCAAGGGCGGGCGCTGCGAAGCCTGCCAGGGCGATGGCCTGATCAAGGTGGAAATGCATTTTTTGCCGGACATCTACGTGCCTTGCGACGTGTGCAAGAGCAAGCGCTACAACCGTGAAACTCTGGAGATCAAGTACAAGGGCAAGAGCATCCACGAGGTGCTGGAAATGACCATCGAGGACGCCCGCGCGTTCTTCGATGCCGTGCCGGCATTGGCGCGCAAGCTGCAGACGCTGATGGACGTTGGCCTTTCGTACATCAAGCTCGGCCAGTCGGCGACCACCCTGTCCGGGGGCGAAGCGCAGCGGGTCAAGTTGTCCCGCGAGCTCTCCAAGCGTGACACCGGCAAGACCCTGTACATCCTCGACGAGCCGACTACCGGTCTGCACTTCGCGGATATCCAGCAACTGCTCGACGTGCTGCACCGCCTACGCGACCACGGCAACACGGTGGTGGTGATCGAACACAACCTGGACGTGATCAAGACCGCCGACTGGCTGGTGGACCTCGGCCCGGAAGGTGGCTCCAAGGGCGGTCAGATCATCGCCTGCGGCACGCCCGAGGAAGTGGCCGAGATGCCGCAGTCCCACACGGGGCACTTCCTCAAGCCGCTGCTGGAACGTGATCGCGCCTGAGCGCCGCGCTGAAACGAGAAAGCCCCGCATTCGCGGGGCTTTCTCTTGGGTGGTGAGTTACATCTGGCTTTGCAGATACTTCTCCAGACCCAGCTTGTCGATCAGCTGCAGCTGGATTTCCAGCCAATAAGCGTGATCTTCCTCGGTGTCCTTGAGCTGCAGCAGCAGGATGTCGCGGGTCTGGTAATCCTGATGGCGCTCGCACAGCTCGATGCCCTTGCTCAGCGCAGCGCGTACCTGGTACTCCAGCGCCAGGTCCAGCTTCAGCGCCTCCGGCACGGTCTGCCCAAAGGTGAAGGCATCCGGCACCATGTCCGGCACACCTTCGAGGAAAAGAATGCGCTTGAGCAGCGCGTCGGCGTGCTCGGTCTCCTCCTCCATCTCGTGGTTGATGCGCTCGTAGAGCTTGTTGAAGCCCCAGTCTTCGTACTGACGCGAGTGGATGAAGTACTGATCGCGCGCGGCCAGCTCCCCTTTGAGCAGGAATTTGAGGTAGTCGATGACTTCGATATGGCCCTTCATGGGGAAATCCTTGGTGCTGCGAATGAATGGGTGAATGCTCGACCCATCACCCGGCCGGGTCAAGCAAAAAGCACAACGCCCCCATAACGGAGGCGTTGTGTTGGAGCAGCTCGCCGACCGGGCGCAAGCGCCCGATCATGGATCAGGCGAGATCGAAACGGTCGAGGTTCATAACCTTGGTCCAGGCCGCTACGAAGTCGTCGATAAAACGCGCATCGGCGCTGGCGTAGACTTCGGCCTGGGCACGCAGGATCGCGTTGGAACCGAACACCAAGTCGACACGGGTCCCGGTCCACTTGACCTTGCCGGTCTTGCGGTCACGCCCCTCAAACAGGTTGGAGTCACCAGCCACCGCCTTCCACGCCGTGCCCATGTCGAGCAGGTTGACGAAGAAGTCGTTGGTCAGCGCGCCCGCCTTGTCGGTGAGCACACCATGACTCGCGCCGCCGACGTTGATATTGATCGCCCGCAGGCCACCGACCAGCACCGTCAGCTCTGGCGCGGTCAGGGTCAGCAGCTGCGCCTTGTCGATCAGCAACGTCTCGGCCGGCACGCTGTAACGACCCTTGAGGTAGTTGCGGAAGCCGTCGGCGATCGGCTCAAGCACGGCGAAGGACTCCACATCGGTCTGCGCCTGGGAGGCGTCGCTACGCCCTGCTGAGAACGGCACCTTCACGGTACGCCCAGCCTTGCTGGCAGCCTGCTCAATACCGGCGTTACCGGCCAGCACGATCAGGTCGGCCAGGCTCACCTGCTTGCCACCGGTGGCTGCGCGGTTGAACTCGACGCGAATGCCTTCCAGCTTCGCCAGCACCTTGGCCAGTTGCTCGGGCTGATTGGCGGCCCAATCCTTCTGCGGGGCCAGGCGAATACGCGCACCATTGGCACCACCGCGCTTGTCGGAGCCGCGGAAGGTCGAGGCCGAGGCCCAGGCGGTGCCCACCAGCTCGGATACCGACAGCCCGGAAGCCAGCACTTGGGACTTGAGGGTGGCCACGTCCGCGTCGTCGATCAGCGGGTAATGTACCGCCGGCAGCGGGTCCTGCCACAGCAGCTCTTCTTTCGGCACTTCCGGGCCGAGGTAGCGCGAACGTGGGCCCAGGTCACGGTGGGTCAATTTGAACCAGGCGCGGGCGAATGCTTCGGCGAAAGCCTGAGGGTTTTCCAGGAAGCGACGGGAGATCTTCTCGTAAGCCGGATCGAAGCGCAGCGACAGGTCGGTGGTCAGCATGGTAGGCACATGCTTCTTCGACGGGTCGTGTGCATCGGGGATGATCGCGTCGGCGTTCTTGGCAATCCACTGGTGGGCGCCGGCGGGGCTCTTGGTCAGCTCCCACTCGAACTTGAACAGGTTCTCGAAGAAGTTGTTGCTCCACTGCGCAGGCGTGGTAGTCCAGGTCACCTCCAGCCCGCTGGTGATGGTGTCGCCGGCCTTGCCGCTGCCGAACGAGCTGGCCCAGCCCAGGCCCTGCTCTTCCAGGCCAGCCGCTTCCGGCTCAGCGCCTACGTGGTCAGCCGGGCCGGCGCCGTGGGTCTTGCCGAAGGTGTGACCACCCGCGATCAGCGCCACGGTTTCTTCATCGTTCATCGCCATGCGCGCGAAGGTTTCGCGAATGTCGTGGGCGGCAGCCAGCGGATCAGGGTTGCCTTCAGGGCCTTCCGGGTTCACGTATATGAGGCCCATCTGCACGGCCGCGAGCGGGTTCTCCAGGTTACGACCCTGGCTGTCGGTGCGATCCTGTTCCTGGCCATGCAGCTCAGCATCGGCGACCAGCACGCCCTGGTCGTCTTCACGGCCGGCAGCGCCTTTGCCATAGCGCTCATCGCCACCCAGCCAGGTCTTCTCGGTGCCCCAGTAAACATCCTGATCCGGTTCCCAGGTGTCCTCACGGCCACCGGCGAACCCGAAGGTACGGAAGCCCATGGTCTCCAGGGCGACGTTACCGGTCAGCACCAGCAGGTCGGCCCAGGAAATCTTCTGGCCGTACTTCTGCTTGATCGGCCACAGCAGGCGGCGCGACTTGTCGATGTTAACGTTGTCCGGCCAACTGTTGAGCGGTGCGAAACGCTGCTGGCCACGGCCAGCGCCGCCACGACCGTCGCCCGTGCGGTAGGTACCAGCGGCGTGCCAGGCCATGCGGATGAACTGCGGGCCGTAATGGCCGAAGTCGGCGGGCCACCAGTCCTGCGAGTCGGTCATCAGCGCGCGCAGGTCTTTCTTCAGGGCTTCGTAGTCCAGCGAGTTGAAGGCTTCGGCGTAATTGAAGCCCTCACCCAACGGGTTGGACTTGGAGGAATGCTGGTGCAGCAAATCGACGCGCAGCTGATTGGGCCACCAATCACGGTTGCCTGTACCGCCGCCAGCGGCATGTTTCGGGGTTTCTGGAGAGGCTTTACCCGAGAATGGGCATTTGCCTTCGGTCTTGTCACTCATGTCTCTCTCCTTACCTGGCCTGATCGTTCCCGACTGAGCGGGATTGGCGTTGAGTATTGACGAGCACAAGCGAAGCGACAAATGAATAACAACTTACAGTGCGATAGATTTTGGCTAAACGACAGGCATAAAAAAACCGGGCCTGAGCCCGGTTCTTCTTGCAACGATGCCTTACTCGGCAGCTTCTACCTTGCCGCCGACCGGACGGTCGACCAGCTCGACATAAGCCATCGGGGCATTGTCACCAGCGCGGAAACCGCACTTGAGGATACGCAGGTAACCGCCCTGACGGGTGGCGTAGCGCTTGCCCAGATCGTTGAACAGTTTGCCAACGATAGCTTTCGAACGAGTACGGTCGAAAGCCAGACGACGGTTAGCAACGCTGTCTTCCTTAGCCAGGGTGATCAGCGGCTCGGCAACGCGACGCAGTTCCTTGGCTTTCGGCAGAGTAGTTTTGATCAGCTCATGCTCGAACAGCGATACCGCCATGTTCTGAAACATGGCCTTGCGGTGAGCGCTGGTGCGGCTGAGGTGACGGCCACTTTTACGATGACGCATGGTTCAATTCCTTACCAAACTACACGTTCGGTGATGATGACGATCAGGCAGTCGCCTTGTCGTCTTTCTTCAGACTTGCCGGCGGCCAGTTGTCGAGGCGCATACCGAGGGACAGACCACGGGAAGCCAGAACGTCCTTGATTTCAGTCAGGGACTTCTTGCCCAGGTTCGGCGTTTTGAGCAGCTCTACTTCGGTGCGCTGGATCAGGTCACCGATGTAGTAGATGTTCTCTGCCTTCAGGCAGTTGGCCGAACGGACGGTCAGTTCAAGGTCATCAACCGGACGCAGCAGGATCGGGTCGATCTCGTCTTCCTGCTCGATCACAACCGGCTCGCTGTCGCCCTTCAGGTCGACGAATGCAGCCAGTTGCTGTTGCAGGATGGTAGCGGCACGACGGATGGCCTCTTCAGGATCCAGGGTACCGTTGGTTTCGAGATCGATAACCAGCTTGTCCAGGTTGGTGCGCTGCTCGACGCGAGCGTTTTCCACCACGTAAGACACGCGACGCACCGGGCTGAAGGAAGAATCGAGCTGCAAGCGACCAATGCTGCGGCTCTCGTCTTCATCGCTCTGGCGCGAGTCGGCCGGCTCATAGCCGCGACCACGAGCTACAACGAGCTTCATGTTCAGCGCGCCATTAGCGGCCAGATTGGCGATTACGTGGTCGCCGTTGACGATTTCAACATCATGATCCAGCTGAATGTCGGCAGCGGTTACGACGCCAGAGCCCTTCTTCGCCAGAGTCAGTGTAACTTCGTCTCGACCGTGCAGTTTGATGGCCAGACCTTTGAGGTTGAGCAGGATTTCAATGACGTCTTCCTGAACACCTTCAATGGCGCTGTACTCATGGAGTACACCGTCAATCTCGGCCTCGACTACTGCACAGCCAGGCATGGAGGACAACAGGATGCGACGCAGCGCGTTGCCCAGGGTATGGCCGAAACCACGCTCGAGAGGCTCGAGAGTGATCTTGGCGCGGGTCTGACTGACCACCTGCACATCGATATGGCGGGGGGTCAGGAACTCATTTACCGAAATCTGCATGGATGCACCTATTTTCTAGCCCTTACTTGGAGTAGAGCTCGACAATCAGGCTCTCGTTGATGTCAGCGGAGAGATCACCACGAACCGGAACGCTTTTGAACACGCCGGACTTCTTCTCGGTGTCTACATCTACCCACTCAACACGGCCACGCTGAGCACACAGCTCAAGAGCCTGAACGATGCGCAGCTGATTCTTCGACTTCTCGCGAACTGCAACCACGTCACCAGCTTTGACCTGGTAGGACGGTACGTTGACAGTCTTGCCGTTTACGCTGATCGCTTTGTGCGAAACCAGCTGACGGGACTCGGCACGAGTAGCGCCGAAACCCATACGGTAAACGACGTTATCCAGACGGCACTCGAGCAGTTGCAGCAGGTTCTCGCCGGTAGCGCCTTTCTGGCTGGCTGCCTGCTTGTAGTAACCGCTGAACTGACGCTCCAGTACACCGTAGATACGACGAACTTTTTGCTTCTCACGCAGCTGGGTGCCGTAGTCGGACTGACGGCCACGGCGCTGGCCGTGAATACCTGGGGCTGCTTCGATGTTGCACTTCGATTCCAGAGCGCGGACGCCACTCTTCAGGAACAGATCAGTGCCTTCACGACGAGACAGTTTGCATTTGGGACCAATGTAACGAGCCATTTCTCACTGTCTCCTGATTACACGCGACGCTTCTTCGAAGGACGGCACCCGTTATGCGGGATAGGCGTCACATCGGTGATGCTGGCGATCTTGTAACCGCAGCCGTTAAGAGCACGGACAGCGGACTCACGACCCGGACCTGGGCCCTTGACGTTGACGTCGAGGTTCTTCAGGCCGTATTCCAGCGCAGCTTGACCAGCACGCTCAGCAGCCACCTGGGCAGCGAACGGGGTGGACTTGCGGGAACCGCGGAAACCCGAACCACCGGAAGTAGCCCAGGACAGGGCGTTACCTTGACGGTCGGTGATGGTCACGATGGTGTTGTTGAAAGAAGCGTGGATGTGGGCGATGCCATCAACCACCGTCTTTTTGACTTTCTTACGAGTACGAGCAGCAGGTTTTGCCATGACTAAATTCCTGTCGATTCGCGAACGCGATTACTTGCGGATCGGCTTACGCGGGCCCTTACGGGTGCGTGCGTTGGTCTTGGTGCGCTGACCGCGAACCGGCAGACCTTTACGATGACGCAGGCCGCGGTAGCAACCCAGATCCATCAAGCGTTTGATTTTCATGTTCACTTCACGGCGCAGATCACCCTCGGTATTCACCTTGGCGACTTCACCACGCAGCTGCTCGATCTGCTCGTCAGAGAGATCCTTGATCTTTGCTGCCGGGTTTACACCGGTAGCGGCACAGATTTTCTGTGCAGTAGTGCGACCAACACCAAAGATGTAGGTCAGCGAGATAACAGCGTGCTTGTTATCCGGAATGTTAACGCCTGCAATACGGGCCATTCAGTGGAACTCCAATTGACAGCTACCTACGCCCCGGAAGCCAAGAAATGGGGCGCGAGATATTATCGCTGTAAAAACAAATAATCAACCCGGCAGCGCACTAGCTGCCGGGCTTATAGCGTCGATCACATTCAGCCTTGGCGCTGTTTGTGACGCGGCTCCGCGCTGCAGATCACTCGCACTACACCTTCACGGCGAATAATCTTGCAGTTGCGGCACAGCTTTTTCACCGATGCACGAACTTTCATCACCAACTCCTCGAACCTTATGGACACTTCAGCGGAGCATGCCGCTGCCGTAGCCCTTCAGGTTGGCTTTCTTCATCAGGGATTCGTACTGGTGCGAAACGAGGTGCGATTGTACTTGCGACATAAAGTCCATCACAACCACTACCACGATCAGCAACGAGGTCCCGCCAAGGTAGAACGGTACGTTGGCCGCCACCACCAGGAACTGGGGCAACAAGCATACGGCCGTCATGTACAGAGCACCGAACATGGTCAAGCGAGTCAGAACGCCATCGATATAGCGTGCGGACTGCTCACCGGGACGGATACCCGGAATAAAGGCACCGGACTTCTTCAGGTTTTCCGCTACGTCTTTCGGGTTGAACATCAGCGCTGTATAGAAGAAGCAGAAGAAAATGATCCCTGCACTAAACAGCAAAATGTTCAACGGCTGACCAGGAGCGATAGCCTGTGAAATATCCTGCAGCCAGCCCATACCTTCGGACTGACCAAACCAGGCACCCAGCGAGGCCGGGAATAACAGAAGGCTGCTGGCGAAGATGGCCGGGATTACGCCCGCCATGTTCACCTTCAACGGCAGGTGGCTGGTCTGCGCAGCGAAGACCTTGCGGCCCTGCTGACGCTTGGCGTAGTGCACCGCGATACGACGCTGGCCACGCTCAATGAACACCACAAAACCGATGATCGCTACTGCCAGCAAACCGATGGCGATGAGAGCGAAAATGTTGATATCGCCCTGCCGTGCAGACTCGAAAGACTGCCCGATCGCCGACGGCAGACCGGCTACGATGCCCGCAAAAATCAGCATCGAAATACCGTTGCCAACACCGCGCTCGGTGATCTGCTCGCCCAGCCACATCATGAACATCGCACCCGCCACAAAGGTGGTGACTGCAACGAAGTGGAAGCCGAAATCAACCGAGAACGCTACGCCCTGGCTCGCCAGGCCAACGGACATGCCGATAGCCTGGACGAACGCCAGAACCAAGGTGCCGTAGCGGGTGTACTGGCTGATCTTGCGACGACCAGCCTCACCTTCCTTCTTCAACTGCTCCAGCTGCGGGCTCACGGCGGTCATCAGCTGCATGATGATCGATGCCGAGATGTACGGCATGATCCCCAGTGCAAAGATGCTCATCCGCTCCAGCGCGCCGCCGGAAAACATGTTGAACAAGCTAAGAATGGTCCCCTCATTCTGTCGAAACAGATCGGCCAGACGGTCAGGGTTTATACCGGGAACTGGGATATGCGCGCCGATTCGATAGACGATGATCGCCATGAACAGAAAGCGCAGACGAGCCCAGAGTTCGGACAACCCGCCACCAGCCAGAGCAGAGAGAGCACCTTGCTTAGCCATTTATTCCTCGAACTTACCGCCAGCTGCTTCGATAGCCGCACGCGCACCCTTGGTGGCAGCGATACCTTTGAGGGTGACCGCGCGAGTAATCTCACCGGACAGCATGACTTTCACACGCTGTACGTTTTGATTAATCAGGTTGGCATCCTTCAGCGCCTGCAGAGTAACTACGTCGCCTTCGATCTTGTTCAGCTCGGAAGTACGCACTTCTGCGCGATCCATAGCTTTCAGAGACACGAAACCGAACTTGGGAAGACGACGGTGCAGAGGCTGCTGGCCGCCTTCGAAACCCGGAGCAATGGTGCCACCGGAGCGGGAGGTCTGACCTTTGTGACCACGGCCACCGGTCTTGCCCAAACCACTACCGATACCACGGCCCGGACGGTGCTTCTCGCGACGGGAACCCGGCGCTGGACTCAAATCGTTCAGGTACATGGATCAACCCTCCACACGGAGAAGGTAATAAGCCTTGTTGATCATGCCGCGGTTTTCCGGAGTATCCAGAACTTCAACGGTATGATTGATGCGACGCAGGCCGAGGCCTTTGACGCAGGCTTTGTGATTGGCCAGACGGCCATTGGTGCTCTTGATCAGAGTCACTTTGACGGTGTTAGCCATGGTTAGAGAATCTCCTCGACACTCTTGCCACGCTTGGCTGCAACCGAATCCGGAGACTGCATAGCCTTCAGACCTTTGAAAGTGGCATGCACCACGTTCACAGGGTTGGTAGAGCCGTAGCACTTGGCCAGAACGTTCTGAACACCAGCAACTTCCAGGACGGCACGCATGGCGCCACCAGCGATGATGCCGGTACCTTCGGAAGCAGGCTGCATGTAAACCTTCGAAGCGCCGTGGGCGGACTTCATGGCGTACTGCAGAGTGGTGCCATTCAGATCAACTTGGATCATGTTGCGACGAGCAGCTTCCATCGCCTTCTGGATGGCAGCCGGCACTTCACGGGATTTGCCACGGCCGAAACCTACACGGCCCTTGCCATCACCTACCACGGTCAGCGCGGTGAAGGTGAAGATACGGCCGCCTTTTACGGTCTTGGCAACGCGGTTCACCTGAACCAGCTTCTCGATATAGCCTTCGTCGCGCTTTTGGTCGTTATTTGCCATAACTTAGAACTCCAGCCCGCCTTCACGAGCAGCATCAGCCAGCGCCTTGACGCGGCCGTGGTACTTGAAGCCAGAACGGTCGAATGCAACCTGGGTCACACCAGCGGCTTTCGCGCGCTCGGCAACCAGCTCACCAACTTTCTTGGCCGCGTCGACGTTGCCGGTGGCGCCGTCACGCAGTGCTTTGTCCAAGGTAGAGGCGCTGGCCAGAACCTTGCTGCCGTCGGCCGAGATGACCTGGGCGTAGATGTGCTGCGAAGAGCGATACACGCACAGACGCACGGCTTCGAGCTCGTGCATTTTCAGGCGTGCTTTGCGAGCGCGACGCAGACGAGTAACTTTTTTGTCGGTCATTTCCTAGCCCCTTACTTCTTCTTGGCTTCTTTACGGCGGACGACTTCGTCAGCGTAACGAACACCTTTGCCCTTGTAAGGTTCAGGACGGCGGAAGTCACGAATCTCCGCGGCAACCTGACCAACCAGCTGCTTGTCGACACCCTTGATCAGGATCTCGGTCTGGTTCGGGGTTTCGGCCACAACGCCTTCCGGCAGTTGGTAGTCGATAGGGTGAGAGAAGCCCAACGCCAGGTTCAGCACCTGACCCTTGGCCTGCGCCTTGTAACCAACACCGATCAGCTGGAGCTTGCGCTCGAAGCCTTGGCTTACGCCGATGACCATGTTGTTAACCAGAGCGCGGGTAGTACCGGCCATCGCACGAGTCTGCTGGTCGCCATTGCGAGCAGCGAAACGCAGCTCACCGGATTCCTGCAGCACTTCAACGGACGAGTGAACGTTCAGTTCCAGAGTGCCCTTGGCACCCTTCACCGAAAGCTGCTGACCGGCGAGTTTGATCTCTACACCAGCAGGCAGCTTGACGGGGTTCTTAGCAACGCGAGACATGCTTATCCCCCCTTAGAACACAGTGCAAAGCACTTCGCCGCCGACACCGGCAGCGCGCGCAGCGCGGTCCGTCATCACACCTTTGTTGGTGGAGACGATGGAAACACCGAGACCGCCGCGAACTTTCGGCAGATCATCGACGGATTTGTACTGGCGAAGGCCGGGACGGCTGACGCGCTTGACTTCTTCGATAACCGGACGGCCTTCGAAGTACTTCAGCTCGATGGACAGCTGCGGCTTTGCTTCGCCGCTGATCTGATAACCCGCAATATAACCTTCGTCTTTGAGAACTTTGGCTACAGCCACCTTCAGGGTAGAAGAAGGCATGCTTACGACGGACTTTTCAGCCATCTGGGCATTACGGATACGAGTTAGCATGTCCGCTAACGGGTCCTGCATACTCATGGGCTAGACGCTCCTGATACAAAAAGAATTAGCCTCTCGGCTAAAGAATCACCAGAGCTCACGGAAATCCGGGCTCAGGAGAGCCGGGCATTCTAGAGACTGATCAAAAATGAATCAAGCCCCAAAAGGGGCTTGATTCATATTGCTTGAACGCCGGAGCTAGCTCCGGCGTTTGCCGCGTCGGCTTACCAGCTGGCTTTGACCAGACCTGGTACGTCGCCACGCATGGCTGCTTCACGCAGCTTGATACGCGACAGACCGAACTTGCGGAATACACCGTGCGGACGGCCGGTGATGCGGCAGCGGTTACGCAGACGCGAAGCGCTGGCATCACGAGGTTGCTTCTGCAGGGCGACGCTGGCTTCCCAACGCGCTTCTGGAGTTGCGTTCTGATCCACGATGATGGCTTTCAGCTCGGCACGCTTTTTAGCGTACTTGGCAACCGTGCGCTGACGCTTCAGCTCGCGGTTTTTCATGCTCGTCTTGGCCATGTTCCTACTCCAATCAGTTGCGGAACGGGAATTTGAAAGCACGCAGCAGAGCGCGACCTTCATCATCCGTACGGGCAGTGGTGGTCAGGGTGATGTCCAGACCACGCAGCGCATCGATCTTGTCGTAATCGATTTCCGGGAAGATGATCTGCTCTTTCACGCCCATACTGTAGTTGCCGCGGCCGTCGAAGGACTTGGCATTCAGGCCGCGGAAGTCACGCACGCGCGGCAGGGAGATGGACAGCAGACGATCCAGGAACTCGTACATACGCTCGCGACGCAGAGTGACCTTGACGCCAATCGGCCAACCTTCACGAACCTTGAAACCTGCGATCGACTTGCGGGCATGAGTCACAACGACTTTCTGACCGGTGATCTTCTCGAGGTCGGCAACGGCGTTCTCGATGACCTTCTTGTCACCGATCGCTTCGCCCAGGCCCATGTTCAGGGTGATCTTGGTGATGCGCGGAACTTCCATCACGTTCGCCAGCTTCAGTTCTTCCTTCAGCTTGGGCGCGATTTCCTTCCGGTAAATCTCTTTCAGTCGTGCCATGGTATTTACCTACGGATTCTCAAGCGCCAACCGGCTTCTGGGTGGACTTGAAGACACGAATTTTCTTGCCGTCTTCGACTTTGAAACCAACGCGGTCAGCCTTGTTGGTTTCGCTGTTGAAGATGGCAACGTTGGAAGCGTGCAGTGGCGCTTCTTTCTCGACGATACCGCCTTGAACGCCCGACATCGGGTTCGGCTTGGTATGACGCTTCACCAGGTTGATGCCACCGACGACCAGACGGTCGTCAGCGAGAACCTTGAGCACCTTACCGCGCTTACCTTTGTCTTTGCCGGCGATCACGATGATCTCGTCGTCACGACGAATCTTTTGCATGTCGGATCTCCTTAAAGCACTTCAGGGGCGAGCGAGACGATCTTCATGAACTTCTCGGTACGCAGTTCACGGGTCACTGGCCCGAAGATGCGGGTACCGATCGGCTCTTGCTTGTTGTTCAGCAGAACAGCAGCGTTGCCGTCGAAGCGGATGATCGAACCGTCGGCACGGCGAACGCCGTGACGGGTACGAACGACCACTGCGGTCATGACCTGACCTTTCTTCACTTTACCGCGCGGAATTGCTTCCTTGACGGTGACCTTGATGATGTCGCCGATGCCGGCGTAGCGACGATGCGAACCGCCCAACACCTTGATGCACATGACACGACGTGCACCGCTGTTGTCAGCCACATCGAGCATGGATTGAGTCTGAATCATAAAATTTCTCCGACCCTTAGCTCTTAGACTTCGACGGCGCGTTCGACGACTTCAACCAGAGCCCAGGACTTGGTCTTGGACTGCGGACGGGTTTCACGGATGGAAACCTTGTCGCCGATCTTGCACTGGTTGGATTCGTCGTGAGCGTGCAGCTTGGTCGAACGCTTGACGTATTTACCGTAGATCGGGTGCTTTACGCGACGCTCGATCAGAACGGTGATGGTCTTGTCCATCTTGTCGCTGACGACGCGGCCGGTCAGCGTACGGACTGTTTTTTCAACTTCGGCCATGATCACTTACCTGCCTGCTGGTTGAGCACAGTTTTCACACGAGCGATGTCGCGCTTAACTTGCGAGAGCAGGTGAGACTGCCCCAACTGGCCAGTTGCTTTCTGCATGCGCAGATTGAACTGGTCGCGCAGCAGGCCGAGCAGTTGCTCGTTCAGCTGCTCTGCGTTTTTTTCACGAAGTTCTTTCGCTTTCATCACATCACCGTCCGTTTAACAAAGGTGGTGGCGAGCGGCAGCTTTGCAGCAGCCAGGGCGAAAGCCTCACGCGCCAGCTCTTCGGAAACGCCTTCGATCTCGTACAGGACCTTGCCTGGCTGGATCTGGGCTACCCAATATTCAACGCCACCCTTACCTTTACCCATACGCACCTCGAGAGGCTTCTTGGTAACCGGCTTGTCCGGGAAAACGCGAATCCAGATCTTCCCGCCACGCTTAACGTGACGAGTCAGAGCACGACGAGCGGACTCGATCTGACGGGCGGTGAGACGACCGCGGGCAACGGACTTCAGCGCGAACTCGCCGAAGCTGACCTTGCTACCGCGCTGAGCCAGACCACGGTTGTGGCCGGTCATCTGCTTGCGGAACTTCGTACGCTTTGGTTGCAACATGATGCGTACTCCTTATTTCTTAGCAGCTTTACGAGGCGCAGGTGCTTGCGGCTTCAGCTCTTCATGGCGGCCACCGATGACCTCACCCTTGAAGATCCAAACCTTCACACCGATCACACCGTAAGTGGTGTGCGCTTCGTAGGTGGCATAGTCAATGTCAGCGCGCAGGGTGTGCAACGGCACACGACCTTCGCGGTACCACTCGGTACGTGCGATTTCCGCACCGCCGAGACGACCACTCACCTGGATCTTGATGCCCTTGGCACCAATACGCATGGCGTTCTGTACAGCGCGCTTCATGGCGCGACGGAACATAACGCGACGCTCCAGCTGCTGAGCTACGCTCTGCGCAACCAGCATACCGTCGAGCTCCGGCTTGCGGATCTCTTCGATATTGATGTGCACTGGCACACCCATTTGCTTGGTCAGGTCCTGACGCAGCTTCTCAACATCTTCACCTTTCTTGCCGATCACGATGCCGGGACGAGCGGTGTGGATGGTGATGCGTGCGGTTTGGGCCGGACGAGCGATGTCGACACGGCTTACGGACGCGCTTTTTAGTTTGTCGAGGAGATACTCACGCACCTTCAGATCAGCGAACAGGTAGTCCGCATAAGTCCGGCCGTCTGCGTACCAGACGGAGGTGTGATCCTTGACGATTCCCAGGCGAATGCCAGTGGGATGTACTTTCTGACCCATCTGATCGACTCCGTTACTTGTCCGCAACCTTGACAGTGATATGGCAAGACCGCTTGACGATGCGATCAGCGCGGCCTTTGGCACGCGGCATGATGCGCTTCAGCGAACGCCCTTCGTTGACGAAAACGGTGCTGACCTTCAGGTCATCAACGTCGGCGCCTTCGTTGTGCTCGGCGTTGGCCACGGCCGACTCCAGCACTTTCTTCATGATTTCCGCGGCTTTCTTACTGCTGAAAGCCAGCAGGTTGAGCGCTTCGCCCACCTTCTTCCCGCGGATCTGGTCGGCGACCAAGCGGGCTTTCTGGGCGGAGATGCGAGCGCCCGACAACTTAGCGGCTACTTCCATTTCCTTACCCCTTAACGCTTGGCTTTCTTGTCAGCCACGTGCCCACGATAAGTGCGGGTACCGGCGAACTCGCCCAGTTTGTGGCCGACCATGTCTTCGTTCACCAGAACGGGGACGTGTTGACGACCGTTATGCACGGCGATGGTCAGACCGACCATCTGCGGCAGAATCATCGAACGACGCGACCAGGTTTTAACCGGCTTGCGATCGTTCTTTTCTGCTGCCACTTCGACCTTCTTCAGTAGGTGAAGATCGATAAAAGGACCTTTTTTCAGAGAACGTGGCACTGTCGTATCCCTCTAGTTACTTGCGACGACGGACGATCATGTTGTCGGTGCGTTTGTTACCACGAGTCTTCGCGCCCTTAGTCGGGAAGCCCCATGGAGACACCGGATGACGACCACCAGAGGTACGACCTTCACCACCACCGTGTGGGTGGTCGACCGGGTTCATGGCAACACCACGAACGGTCGGGCGAACGCCACGCCAGCGCTTGGCACCAGCTTTACCCAGCGAACGCAGGCTATGCTCGGAGTTCGAGACTTCGCCCAGGGTCGCGCGGCATTCGGCCAGCACTTTACGCATTTCACCGCTGCGCAGACGCAGGGTGACGTAGACGCCTTCACGAGCGATCAGCTGAGCCGAAGCACCAGCGGAACGAGCGATTTGAGCACCTTTGCCCGGCTTCAGCTCGATACCGTGAACGGTCGAACCCACCGGAATGTTACGCAGCGGCAGGCTGTTGCCGGCCTTGATCGGCGCCATCGAACCTGCAACCAGCTGATCGCCGGCGCTCACACCTTTCGGTGCGATGATGTAACGACGCTCACCGTCGGCGTATTTCAGCAGAGCGATGTGCGCGGTACGGTTCGGGTCATATTCAACGCGCTCGACAGTGGCAGGAATGCCATCTTTGTCGTTGCGGCGAAAATCGACCAGACGGTAATGCTGCTTGTGACCACCACCGATATGACGGGTGGTGATACGGCCGTTGTTGTTACGACCGCCAGACTTCGACTTCTTCTCGAGCAGTGGAGCATGAGGAGCGCCTTTGTGCAGCTCCTGATTGACCACCTTGACCACAAAACGGCGGCCCGCGGAAGTCGGTTTGCATTTAACGATTGCCATGATGCACCCCTTCCTTACTCAGCACTGCTGGTGGCGAAATCGAGATCCTGGCCTGGCTGAAGGGAGATGATCGCCTTCTTCCAGTCGTTACGCTTGCCCAGACCGCGAGCGGTGCGCTTGCTCTTGCCCAGAACGTTCTGGGTAGTGACATGCTGAACCTTCACGCTGAACAGGCTTTCGACGGCCTTCTTGATTTCCAGCTTGGTTGCGTCAGTCGCAACTTTGAAAACGAACTGGCTTTTCTTGTCTGCCAGAGTCGTGGCCTTCTCGGAGATGTGCGGGCCAAGCAGCACTTTGAATACGCGTTCCTGGTTCATCCCAGCAGCTCCTCGAATTTCTTCACGGCAGAAACGGTAACCAGTACCTTTTCATACGCGATCAGACTGACCGGATCGGAACCCTGCACGTCACGAACGTCGACGTGTGGCAGGTTGCGAGCAGCCAGGTACAGATTTTGATCTACGGCGTCGGAGACGATCAGAACGTCGCTCAGACCCAGACCATTCAGCTTGCCCAGCAGCTCTTTGGTTTTCGGAGCTTCGACAGCGAAGTCTTCAACCACTACCAGACGGTCGCTACGGACCAGCTCTGCAAGAATCGAACGGATCGCAGCGCGATACATCTTCTTGTTCAGCTTCTGATCATGGTTCTGCGGACGTGCTGCGAAGGTCACACCACCGCCACGCCAGATCGGACCACGGGAAGTACCAGCACGCGCACGGCCAGTACCCTTCTGACGCCACGGGCGCTTACCGCCACCGGAAACGTCGGAACGAGTCTTCTGCTGCTTGCTGCCCTGACGGCCGCCAGCCATATAGGCGACGACAGCTTGGTGAACCAGGGTCTCGTTGTAGTCGCCACCGAAAGTCGCATCGGAGACTTCGATCGCTTGAGCGCCATTTACATTTAATTGCATGTCAGCTTCCCCTTAACCGCGAGCCTTGGCAGCCGGACGCACAACCAGGTTGCCGCCAGTAGCGCCAGGAACGGCACCCTTGACCAGCAGCAGGTTGCGTTCAGCATCCACGCGCACTACTTCCAGGGACTGCACAGTCACGCGCTCAGCACCCATGTGACCGGACATTTTCTTGCCCTTGAATACACGGCCCGGCGTCTGGCACTGGCCAATCGAACCCGGAACGCGGTGGGACACGGAGTTACCGTGGGTATTGTCTTGGCCGCGGAAGTTCCAACGCTTGATGGTACCGGCGAAGCCTTTACCTTTGGACTGACCGGTCACGTCGACCAGTTGACCAGCTTGGAAAATTTCAGCGTTGATCAGATCGCCAGCCTGGTAGTCGCCTTCTTCAAGACGGAATTCCAGAACGGTACGACCTGCCGCGACGTTCGCCTTAGCGAAGTGACCGGCTTGCGCCTTGCTGACACGAGAAACGCGACGCTCGCCGACAGTGACTTGCACTGCACGATAGCCATCGGACTCCTCAGTTTTGAACTGGGTGACGCGATTCGGCTCGATCTCAATGACCGTAACCGGAATGGAGACACCTTCTTCGGTGAAAATGCGGGTCATGCCGCACTTACGACCGACTACACCAATAGTCATGTTGTAACCTCATGAGTGTACGGGGCTTTCACCCGCTATGGCCGCCCATTTCAGAGCGTTACACGACTAAAACCGCCAGGTTTTAGCCGAGGCTGATCTGCACTTCCACGCCAGCCGCAAGATCGAGCTTCATAAGTGCATCAACGGTTTTATCCGTTGGCTGGACGATGTCCAGTACGCGCTTATGAGTGCGGATTTCGTACTGATCGCGAGCGTCTTTGTTGACGTGTGGCGAAGTCAGAACGGTGAACCGCTCTTTGCGAGTTGGCAGAGGAATCGGACCACGCACCTGAGCACCAGTACGTTTCGCGGTTTCCACGATTTCCTGGGTTGATTGATCGATCAGGCGATGGTCAAAAGCCTTCAACCGTATACGGATTTGTTGGTTTTGCATTTTGACCTCAGATTCCAAGCTGCGATTCCCAGTTAACGGACGCAATACGCCCGTTAAAAGGAGGCGTGATTCTATAGACGCCCCCAGGGAGTGTCAACCCGGTTAGAAAATAACCAGCAGATATCTTTCCCCCATAAAAAAGCCCCCGCTGGGCGGGGGCTTTTTTTGGATCAGATCAGTCGATTACTCGACGATCTTGGCAACCACGCCAGCACCAACGGTACGACCACCTTCGCGAATGGCGAAGCGCAGGCCGTCTTCCATGGCGATCGGCTTGATCAGGGTGACAACCATTTTGATGTTGTCGCCC
>NZ_JAQZSI010000006.1:0-229681 GCF_028674975.1 Pseudomonas sp. CNPSo 3701
TCGGGCTGGAAAAGACCATGGCCCAATACTGAGCGGCGCCAGGCAGGCGGCCAGAACGCACGCTGACCTGGGTATCGTTTCGCTCAACCGCAGGCTACGTAAGAGGCAGCCGTAAAGGCCGTACCGTAGCGATAAGTCGCTAGAGGTAAGTAGCCTGAACCTGACCTGGGTTTCGCTTCGCTCAACCGCAGGCTACGGAAGAAATAGCGGTATCGGAGCAGAGCCGGTTAGCGAGGTAACACTCGGGTAATGTTTGTCGCTCAGATAATCGGTATAACTGTGCGTTGCTTTCAGGGTCTCATTTAGAATGGTCGGTATTTTCGAGAACTCCATCTATGCCCGAGTCGGCCGCTCAACAGTCATTAGCTGAAGTACCTCTGACGGAACTGGTCGCCTGCCACGAATGCGATCTGCTGATGCGTCGGCCTGTGATTAGCGATGGTGAGCGCGTCGAGTGCCCGCGCTGTGGCTATGAACTCTACAGCCACCGCCCCCAAGTGATACGCCGGAGCCTGGCGCTGGTCTTGGCTGCATTGCTTCTCTACGTACCGGCCAACTTCCTGCCCATCATGCAGATGACCATGCTCGGGCAGAGCTCCCACGACACGGTATGGAGCGGTGTGCTAGGGCTGTATGACGCTGGCATGCAGAGCATCGCCGTAGTGGTGTTTCTGTGCAGCATGGCAGTTCCACTGCTCAAATTGCTATGCCAACTCTTGGTGCTGCTGAGTATCTGCCTGAAGGTCGGTCGGGGTTACGGGTTTCTGCTGTACCGCATTTATCACCATATGCGTGAATGGGGCATGCTCGAGGTCTACCTAATCGGCATTCTGGTTTCCATCGTCAAGCTAGCGGATATCGCCGAGTTGTCCGTTGGCTTTGGGCTGTTCTGCTTCATTGCGCTGCTTTTGGTGCAGGTCTGGCTGGAGGTGACCATGTCCCCCCACCAGATCTGGGAAGCGCTGGCCGGGGAGGACGCCCGTGCGCGCCATTGATGCCGGCCTGATCATCTGCCACGAATGCCACCAGCTCAATCGCCATGAGCCCGAGCTCAAGCGGCAGTTCTGCTCCCGCTGTGGTGGGCGCATTCACGAGCGTCGGCCCAATAGCCTAGCCCGCACCTGGGCGTTGTTGATCACTGCGGCGATTCTCTATATTCCCGCGAACGTGCTGCCGATCATGACGGTCAATTCTTTCGGCAAGGGAGCGCCCGACACCATCATGTCCGGCGTGATCACTCTGGTTGACAATGGCATGCTGCCGATCGCCATCGTGGTGTTCGTCGCCAGCATTCTGGTGCCGACCTTCAAGCTGGTGGGCATCGGCCTTTTACTGTATTCGGTGCAACGACATCAACCGATGTCGGCTCGCCAACGCATCTTGATGTACCGCTTCATCGAGTGGATCGGACGCTGGTCCATGCTGGATATCTTCGTCATCGCCATTCTCGTGGCAGTGGTGCGGTTCGGCAGTCTGGCCAGCGTCGAACCGGGTGTGGGAGCGGTGGCTTTCGCCAGTGTGGTGATTCTCACCATGTTGGCAGCACTTACCTTCGACCCACGGTTGATTTGGGATAACACGGAATCGGATGACGACCATGAATGATCTGCCCACCGCCAGGACGCGTCCGGCCTCCAACTGGTCTGCCATATGGGTACTGCCGTTGATCGCGCTGCTGATTGGTGGCTGGCTGGCCTGGCGCGCCTATAGCGAAGCGGGCATTGAGATCCAGGTGGTGTTCGCCAGCGGCGAGGGTATCGAGGCTGGCAAGACCGAGGTGGTCTACAAGGGTATGTCGATCGGCAAGGTCACCAGCCTGACCCTGGACAAGAGCGATAAGCAGCGTGGGGTAATCGCTACGCTGGAGATGAACAAGGATATCGAGCCTCAGCTGCGTACCGGCACCCGCTTCTGGCTGGTCAAACCGAGCGTCAGCCTGGCTGGTATCACCGGGCTGGAGACGCTGGTTTCCGGTAACTACATTGCCTTTAGTCCGGGCGCTGGTGAGCCGGCTTATGACTTCCAGGCTCTGGCCCAGGCGCCACCTTTGTCTGATGAACAGCCTGGTCTCCACCTGACCCTCAAGGCCGAGCGGCTGGGCTCACTGAATCGCGACAGCCCGGTGTTCTTCAAGCAGATCCAGGTCGGGCGTGTGAAGGACTACAAGCTCGCCGACGATCAGGCCTCGGTTGAAGTGAAGATATTCATCGAACCGGCTTATGCCCATCTGGTGCGCAAACACACGCGTTTCTGGAATGCCAGCGGGATCAGTGTTGACGCTGATTTCTCCGGAGTGAAAGTTCGCAGTGAGTCCCTGACCAGCCTCGTCGCCGGCGGCATTGCCTTTGCCACTCCAGAGCACCGCAAGGACAGTCCGCCGACGGATCCCAGCAAACCCTTCCGTCTTTATGAAGACTTCGATGCGGCCCAGGCCGGTATCAAGGCGGTGGTCAAACTCAGCGATTTCGAGGGCCTGCAGGCCGGGCGTACGCCGGTCATGTACAAGGGTATTCAGGCCGGTGTCCTGAAGACTCTCAAGGTCGATCCGGATCTGAAGAGTGCCACCGCCGAACTGGCCATGGACCCGATGGCCGAGGACTATCTGGTCGAAGGCAGCCAGTTCTGGGTGGTCAAACCGTCGATTTCCCTGGCCGGCATCACTGGGCTGGAGGCGCTGGTCAAGGGCAACTACATCGCCGTTCGCCCCGGTGAACTGGGCGGCCCGCCACGCCGTGATTTCGTCGCCCGAGCCAAGGCGCCGCCGCTGGACCTCGGCGCCGAAGGTCTGCATCTGGTGCTGTTCAGCGACACGCTCGGTTCGGTGGACGTCGGCAGCCCGATTCTTTACCGGCAGATGAAGGTCGGTTCGGTGCAGAGCTTCCAGCTCGCTCGCGATAACAAGCAGGTGGTGCTGGGCGTGCACATCGAGCCCGAATATGCCGGGTTGGTGAACCGTACCACGCGCTTCTGGAACGTCAGCGGCATCACCCTCAAGGGTGGTTTGTCCGGTATCGAGGTGAAGAGCGAGTCGCTGCAGACGCTGCTGTCTGGCGGCATCGCTTTCGAGACCGATGACCTCAAGGCGCCCGCCGATGCCAAGCGCGTGCAGCGCTTCAACCTTTACGCCGACCGCGAAGCGTCGCTCAAGAGCGGCGATGAGCTGAGCATTCGCGTGGAACGCGGTGACGGCCTCTCGCCTGGCACCGAGATTCGCTACAAGGGCCTGCAGGTTGGCAAGATCGAGCGGGTCGAGCTGACCGGTGATCTGCAGGCGGTGATGCTGCATGGCCGTATCACCACCGCAGCACAACAGGTTCTGCGGCCCGGCTCGCGCTTCTGGGTGGTCAAACCTGAGATCGGCCTGACCGGCGCCGCTAACCTGGATACGCTTATCGGCGGGCAATACATCGAAGTGCAGCCATCCAGTCAGGGCAGCGGCCGGCAGACCGACTTCGTCGCGCTCAAGCAGGCGCCCGAGCAGGTGGTCGAGGAGGCGGGCCTGCGTCTGGTGCTCAGTGCGCCGCGCCGGGGTTCGCTGAAGGCCGGCTCACCGGTGACGTACCGAGAAATACAGGTCGGCAAGGTGACTGGCTACGAGCTGGGCGCAACGGCTGACCGGGTGCTGATCCATATCCTCATCGAGCCCCGCTATGCCGCGCTGGTGCACACCGGCACGCGCTTCTGGAACAGCTCCGGATTCGGTGTGGACTTCGGCCTGTTCAAAGGCGTGCAGGTGCGCACCGAGTCGGTGGAAACCCTGGTCGCTGGCGGCGTGGCCTTCGCTACACCCGAGCCGACCGGCAATGCCGCAGTACCGGGCCAGACCTTCGCATTGTTCGATGAGGCGCAGCCGGAGTGGCTACAGTGGGCGCCGAAAATCGCCTTGCCCAAGTGATGAAGGCAGCTGCGCGTCGGCCCTGCTGCGTTAAAAACAGGCTCGGAATGCTCATGTACAAAAGTACAGTCGCCCGCGACCCCGGCCGCTTCCTCCTGTTTTTGCGGGGCCGCCCAGGCCTTGCAGGACTCTAGCTCGCAAGCCTTCAAATAATGTGAAAAGAAAAGGCCCGCGTACTCCGCGGGCCTTTTCTTTACGGCAACAAGATCACACCAGCTCGGTGGCATCCTGCTCGCTGCTGGCAGGTGCAGCGAACTGCTCGCGGCGCTTGATGTACTTCCAGTCCGCTTCGTCGATGTAGATGCCGTTCGGGCCGCTGCCGCCTTCCAGGTCGATGGCCACGGTGGCCGAGACCTGGGGTTTCACCGAGGCGAGGATCGGCACGAAGCCGAGCTGCAGGCTGGTTTCGATCAGCGCCTGCTGGTTGCGCTCATCGATGTCCGCCGCCTCGTCGAGGTAGTAGGGCAGGCGCACTCGGCCAGCCAGGTCGCGGTCCATCAGGTGCAGCAGCAGGTACATGTTGGTCAGCGCCTTGATGGTCATCGTGGTGCCGTTGGAGGCTGCGCCATCGATGTCGGTGTGGATAACCGGCTGGCCGTGCACCTTGGTGATCTCGAAGGCCAGCTCGAACAGGTCCTTGAGGCCCAGCTGGTTGCCGTTGGCGGCGACCAGGCGCGACAGGTAGTCCTTGGCCTCTTCGTTCCTGGCGTCCTGCTCGGCATTCTGGGTCAGGTCGAACACCGACAGGGTTTCGCCTTCCTCGTACTGGCCGGCGCTGTGGATGATCTGGTCGATATGCCGCAGGGCTTCCTTGTTCGGCGCCAGCACGATGCGGAAACTCTGCAGGTTGGAGACCTGGCGCTTGTTGATCTCGCGGTTGAACAGCGCCAACTGGTGCTCGAGGTTGTCGTAGTCGCTGCGGATGTTGCGCAGGGTACGGGCAATGTCGGTGACCGCTGCGCGGCGCGCCTTGGCGAGCGTCAGGGCTTCGTCCTGACGGTGGGCGTAGGCATTGACCAGCAGTTGCAGGCGGCGCTCCATGTCGTCTTCGCTGTCGAACTTGGCGACGCCCTTCAGGCGCACCTGGGCGTACAGCGCCTCGATCTGCCCGTCTACGCGCTGCAGGCCCTGCCAGGTGTCCTGATAGTCGTTGAGCAGCGGCAGCAGGTTGTCCAGGGAGTCGTCGACCGGCTCCATGTACGGCGTACCGAACGGCAGGTCGGCGGGCAGCAGCTGGCGACGGCGCAGGGCATCTTCGAGGGTGCGTTCCTTGGCCTCCAGGTCGGCGATCTGCCGGCCGACCAGTTGCAGCTTGGCGGACAGTTGCTGGACGCGTTCGGTGAAGGCGTCACTGGCGCGCTTGAGCTCATCCTGGGCGGCTTCCAGCTGGGCGAGCTTCTCCAGCTTCTGCGGCTCCTCGGCGGCCAGGGTCTGGCTCTTGCGGAAGTCTTCCAGGGCCTTCTGGGCATCCAGTACCGCCTGGTACAGCTGCTCGGCCTGGGCCTTGCTGGCGGCGCGGTCGGCGGCGACCGATTGCTGGGTCTTGAGCTGCTTGAGCTCGCGGTCGAGACGATCCTTCTGGTCGCGCAGCGCGGCGCGGTCGGCCAGGGCCTGCAGGGCTGGCGGCTCGACGTGGGACAGGTCGATATCCAGACCGGGCACCTGGAAGCGCTCGCCCTTGAAACCGTCGAGGATGGCTTCGAGGGATTTCACCCACACATCGCCCTCGTCGAGCTGGATGCCTTTCTCACCTAGCGGCAGGCTGAACAGCTGGCCGTTGAACAGGCGCATCAGGCGATCGACATCGGCCTGGGAGAACTCTTCACGCAGGCGCGAGTAGCTGTTGTTGTCGGCGTGGTCGAGCTGCTGCTTGACCGACTTGAGGCGTTTTTCCAGGTCGCGCAGGCGCTCGTCCAGGTCTTCGCTGGAGAACTGACGGGACTGCGCCAGGGCGCCGGCCAGTTCGTCGTGGGCATCCTTGGCGGCCAGCAACTGGGCTTCCAGCACCTTGATGTCGTCGACCAGGGCAAAGCGGTTCTTCAGTACCGCCAGCTCGCCCAGCCAGCGCTGGATCTCGCTGATCTCGCGCTCCATGCGCATCAGTTCCTGGGTGCCGCCACGCTGGTCGTTCTGCAGGCTGTCCTGCTCGTTACGATAATGCTCGGCCTGGATGACCAGCTCTTCCTTGCGGGCATCGGCGTAGTCGTGCCAGGTGCCCAACAGGTTGTCGAGCAGCGGCGAGAGGCGATGCAGCTTGCCGCGCAGCTGTTCGCGCTGGGTGACGCCGGATGCCAGGGCTTCGATCAAGGGGCCGGCAGTGACCAGCGCCTGGTAGTCCTGCTCCATGCGGCGCACGTCGCGGAAGGCTTCCTCGGTGGCGGCGATGTAATCGACGCTGCCCGAGCGCAGGCTGTGCTCGAAGGCATCGAGGAACAACTGCTTGAGCTTCGCCGCGGTGATCTCGCGCATGTGCAGGAGGTTGATGAACAGAGCGCGGAAGGTCTTCAGGCTCTGTTCGCTGGTCGAGCGCAGCGGGATCAGGGTCAGGTCCAGCGGGATGCTGGTGTGGCCGCCGACCAGCAGACGACGCAGTTCGTCGGGCTTGAGCTCGTAGGCGGTGATACCGGCCTGGCCGAGGTTCTTGAACAGCTCGCGTTGGCGCAGACAGGTGCCGTTCTGCTGGTAGTGATCCAGGTCCAGCTCGCCCTGGTAGGCGAAGAACTGGTGGCCGAAGCCGCCGCCCGGGCCGCGACCGGCCACGCCGATCACATGGGGGCCATGGGGCAGGGCGACTTCGACGAGGATGTAACTGGTGTCGGTGGCGAAGTAGAACTTGCGCGACTGCTCCAGGCTGTACTTGCCGAAGCTCATGTCCGACATCCGCGCCAGGATCGGGAACTGCAGCGCGTTGATCGACGCCGACTTGCCGAGGTTGTTGGCGCCGTACACCGACAGCGGGTTCTCCAGCGGGAACAGGCCGAGGCTGTAGCCAGCGGTGTTGAGCAGGGCGAAGCGGCGGATACCGTAGCGTTCCTGGGTCATGCGTCTTGCTCCTGTGCGGCGCGCTCTTCGGCCATGGCGCGGGCCATGGCGTCTTCTTCGGATTCTTCTGCAGCGTCGTCGAGGGTGATGATCGGGTCACCACTGTCGTCGTCGATCAGCACCGGTGCCGGCAGCGGCAGGTCGGTACTGTGCAGGCTGGCGGCCAGGTCGCGGTCGTGCTGCACTGCCAGGCACACGTCGAGGAAGCGGTGCATCGGCGGCAGGAAGCGGTACACGCCGTTGCTGTCTTCGGCGAAGCCAAGCTGGGTCAGGCGGCGGATGACCTTGTCTTCGAGCTCTTCATGGGTGGTGACTTCGGCCTGCAGGAACAGGTCGCGGTATTTGTCGAGCAGTGCCGGCAGCTCGTCGCGGCCGATGGTGCCGCCGTCGAGCACGGAGAGTGGGTCACGCCCCTGGTCGGCCAAATGCTCGACCAGGATGAAGGTGAACAGCGCCAGGCGCTGAGCCGTCTTGTTGACCTGGGGCGCGGCCTGCTCGGGCACGAAGTAATAAAAGCCACGCGGGTCGCAGACCAGCTCGAAGCCCAGGGCGCGAAACAGCGCGCGATACTGATCCTGCATGCTGGACAGCTGGGCGTAGCACTCGGGCTCGCTGCGCGAGATGTGGTAACCCTTGAACAGGTCGCGGAACGCGGCCGCGAGCTGGGTCATTTCTTTCAGGTCGATATTCATAGGTGATGCTCTTTGGCAGTTGCAGCCGTGGCTGCAACTGAAACGATTGGGCGGCCAATGGTGGACAAGCTTCGCGTTGTCCACCCTACGCCGCGCTTAAGCATTAGGACGGCCCACCAGGGCATAGGAGCTGATGCTGATTTCGTGCTCGCGGGTCAGGTAGGTCTGGCGCTCCAGGCGGTCACGCTGGAAGCGCGACTCGCGCGACAGGCGCGAGAACCAGTACAGCAACTCGTCGGTGGCGCCTTCGGGCTCCTGTTCCAGCAGCCAGGTCATCAGATCCGGCAGTGGCAGCGACTGCTCGCAACGGTCGATCATCTCCCGGGCGGTTTTCGGCGCACGCGGGTTGTCACCCTTGCGCTTGCCGGTGGCTTTCGGGAAGTGGTTGGGCTTGGCCTCGAAGCGCGCCAGGGCATAGACGTAGGCCTCGACCTGGGAGGCGCTGCCCAGGAAGTTGCTCTGCGGTCGGGTGAACAGCGGCATGGCGGCCTGTGGCACGGCGTCGATGCCTTTCTTGCGGATTACCGACAGGGCCAGCGCCGCACCACGGGTCACGGCGTTGTGGCGACGGGCTTCCTCGCGCAGCGGCAGCAGCAGTTCGCGGGCCTTGCGCAGGGTCAGCTGGGCGCTGGTCTGCATTTCCAGAATGCGTGCGTGGGTGCGCAGCAGCAGATCGTCGTCGACCAGTTGGCCGAGGCGCTGCTGCTCGCCGAGCAGTTTGAGCAGCACCTGCTCTACGCGGCGCACGCCTTGCTCGAAGGCGCCATCGGCGGCGACCAGCTGGATCATCGGCTCGACGTATTCGTCCCAGGTGGCCAGCACTTCGGCGTAACGCTGGCGCAGGGGAATCTGCCGGTCGCTGGTCTTGGCCCGCTCGGCCACGCCGATCAGCGCCTGCTCGTCGTTATTGAGCTTTTTCAACACATCGCGCACGCGCATGTCGAGCAGGCGCAGCTGGCGGGCCAGGTCGTTGCCGTCGCGCACTTCGAAGGCGTCCTGGATGTAGCCGGCCAGGCGCTCGAGGTGACGCAGGTAGGCTTCGATCTCCAGGCACAAGCCTAGGCGGTGCTCACGGCGCAGGTACGACAGGAAGTCGTGGATCTGCGCGTTGAGCTCGAAGCGGTTGGGGCTCTTGGCCACCGGCACCAGGATGTCCAGGCGGATCCACTGGTCGAGCACGGCGGTGACATCCACCGCCGTGCTTTGCGGTGGTAACTGGGCAGTCAGCTGGTTGCGCAGCTCCACCAGGCTCAGGGTGCCGGCATCGAAGCGTTCACCGAGCGGTTCGAGTAGGGCCCAGTGCTCGGCGAGGGCGCGCAATACGCGTTTGGGGTCGATCATCGCGGGACGGTCGCTCGCTTGCGAAAAAACGCCGATTGTACGGGAAACGGAGCCCGACCTTTAAGGGCAGCGACACATTGTCATGCACCGGTCACGCCGGGCGGGCATGCTCGGCGGCAGTCGGGCCGGGCAACGCGTCGAAATACCCCGATATGGACAAAATATGCTCAACGGCCTTTCGATCTGTGGCCGTTGTCGGCACAATTCGCGTCCGCTTTTTTCAGGAGGCTGGCGGGCTCCTGTTGGCCGACCTTTATTACGGACTGCGCAATGATCAAAACGCCGTACTACCTCATCGACAAACAGAAGCTGTTGGGCAACATGGAGAAGATCGCCTACGTGCGCGAACACTCCGGTGCCAAGGCGCTGTTGGCCCTCAAATGCTTCGCCACCTGGTCGGTCTTCGACCTGATGCAGCAATACATGGACGGCACTACCTCCAGCTCGCTCTACGAGCTCAAGCTAGGCCGCCAGAAGTTCGCTGGCGAAACCCATGCCTACAGCGTGGCCTGGGCCGATGACGAGATCGAGGAGATGCTCGCCAACTGCGACAAGATCATCTTCAACTCCATCGGGCAGCTCGAGCGCTTCGCCGAACAGTCCGAGGGCAAGGTGCGCGGCTTGCGCGTCAACCCGCAGGTCAGCAGCTCCGACTATCTGCTGGCCGACCCCGCGCGCCCGTTCAGTCGCCTCGGTGAATGGGACCCGTCAAAGATCGACGCGGTGATCGATCAGATCTCCGGTTTCATGTTCCACAACAACTGCGAGAACGGCGACTTCGGCCTGTTCGACAAGATGCTCAGCCACATCGAAGAGCGCTTCGGCCACCTGCTGCACAAGGTCGAGTGGGTCAGCCTCGGTGGCGGCATTCACTTCACCGGTGAAGGCTATGCGCTGGACGCCTTCTGCGCGCGCCTCAAAGCCTTCTCCGAGAAGTACGGTGTGCAGGTCTACCTGGAGCCGGGCGAAGCGGCCATCACCGGCAGCGCCTCGCTGGAAGTCACCGTGCTCGACACTCTCTACAACGGCAAGCACCTGGCAGTGGTGGACAGCTCCATCGAAGCGCACATGCTCGACCTGCTGATCTACCGCCTCAACGCCAAGCTGGCGCCCAGCGAGGGTGAGCACACCTATATGGTGTGCGGCAAATCCTGCCTGGCCGGCGATATCTTCGGCGAATACCAGTTCGAGAAGCCGCTGCAGATCGGTGACCGCCTGTCGTTCGTCGACGCGGCAGGTTACACCATGGTCAAGAAGAACTGGTTCAACGGCCTGAAGATGCCCGCCATCGTGGTCAAGCAGCTTGACAGCAGCGTCGAGGTGGTTCGTGAATTCGGTTTCGACGATTACCTGTCGAGCCTGTCGTAATACCGCAGCACCTTTCTCAACGAGCGCAGTACCCTGGAGGTGAAACAATTGAAGAAGAACGTCCTTATCATTGGTGCAGGAGGTGTCGCCAAGGTGGTGGCCCACAAGTGCGCGCAGCACAACGACGAACTCGGTCGTATTGCCATCGCGTCACGGAACATCTCCAAATGCCAGGCCATCATCGACAGCGTCAAGGCCAAGGGTAGCCTCAAGGTTCCCGCCGACATCCAGGCCTTCTCGCTCAATGCATTGGACATCGAGGCGACCAAGGCGCTAATCCGCGAGACCGAATCGCAGATCGTCATCAACGTCGGTTCCGCCTTCCTCAACATGTCGGTGCTGCGTGCGTGCATCGATACCGGCGTGGCCTACCTGGACACCGCCATTCACGAAGAATCGGGCAAGATCTGCGAAACCCCGCCCTGGTATGGCAACTACGAGTGGAAACACCTCGAGGAATGCCAGCAGAAGAACATCACGGCCATTCTCGGCGTCGGTTTCGACCCGGGTGTGGTCAACGCCTATGCGGCCCTGGCCCAGCAACAGCATTTCGACAAGATCGAGTCGATCGACATCCTCGACGTCAATGCCGGCAGCCACGGCAAGTATTTCGCGACCAATTTCGACCCGGAAATCAATTTCCGCGAGTTCACCGGTACCGTCTACAGCTGGCAGAACAGCCAATGGACGAGCAACCGCATGTTCGAGGTCAAGCGCACCGACGACCTGCCGGTCGTGGGTTCGCAGAACCTGTACCTGACCGGCCACGACGAAGTGCACTCGATCTCCAAGAACCTGGACGTGCCCAACGTGCGTTTCTGGATGAGCTTCGGCGAGCACTACATCAACGTGTTCACCGTGCTGAACAACCTTGGCCTGCTCAGCGAGCAGCCGGTAAAAACCGCTGAAGGCCTCGAAGTGGTGCCGCTGAAAGTGGTCAAGGCCGTGCTGCCGGATCCGGCTTCCCTGGCACCGGGCTACACCGGCAAGACCTGCATCGGTGACCTGGTCAAAGGCACCAAGGATGGCAAGGCCCGCGAAGTGTTCATCTACAACGTGGCCGATCACGAAGAAGCCTATGCCGAGACTGACAGCCAGGGTATTTCCTACACCGCCGGCGTGCCCCCAGTCGCCGCAGCCCTGCTGGTCGCCCGTGGTGAGTGGGATGCCAAGCGCATGGCCAACGTCGAAGAGCTGCCGGCCGAGCCGTTCCTCAAGGCGCTGGACGTGATGGGCCTGCCGACTCGGATCAAGGATGAGCACGGCGATCGTCCCTGGGATCAGTCGCTGTAAGACTGGCCTACGCAGTCGCTGCATGAAAAAAGGATCGCCTCGGCGATCCTTTTTCGTTTGCGGCATCAAGGTCAGACGGTGACCACTCCCAGGAGTACCGCCGCGGCCAGCATCACCAGGCTGATGCCCCAGGCCCACAGCACCGTGTAGCGGATGTGCTTGTACAGCTCGACGCCGGCCAGGCCGATGGCCAGGTACACGCTCGGCACCACCGGGCTGATACCAAAGCCGGTGTTCTCGCCGATCAGCATGGCGTTGGCCACCGAGGCCGGGTCGACGCCGGCCGCCACGGCCACGTCACGGATCACCGGCAGCAGGGCGAAGTAGTAGGCGTCCGGCGAGAACAGCATGCCCAGCGGCACACCGAAGGCGCCGATGATCACGTGCAGCCAGTTGGCCGAGCCCTCGGGCAGGATGTTGATCATCCAGTGCGCCATGCCTTCGGACATGTCGGCGCCCGACAGCACGCCGAGCAGGATGCCGGCCGCGAGCATCACCAGGGCCATCTGCATGGCGTCGCTGGCGTGGCGCAGCACTGCCTTGTTCTGCTGGTCCAGGCTCGGGTAGTTGATCACCAGGGCCACGCCCAGGCCAACCATGAAGCAGGCGAACAGCGGAAAGGCGCCCGTGAACAGGCAAACCAGAATGGCCAGGGTCAGCGCCAGGTTGGCCCAGTAGCGCCAGTCGCCGGGACTCAGTTGCAGGCCGCTTTCATCGGCGCGCGATGCTTCGGCTGGCGCCTGGCCGGTGATCACGCCTTGCGCAGCGTGCTGACGTTGGGCACGCAGGCCCAGGAACACCGCCAGAGCCATGACCAGTGCCAGGCCGACCACCTGGACGGGAATCAGCGAGATCCACAGTTGCGAGGCTTCGATGCCGGTCACTGCCGAAGCGCGGGCAGTGGTGCCGCCCCAGGGCACCATGTTCATCACTCCGGCGCTGAGCACCACCAGGCACAGCAGCATTTCGCGGCGCATGCCCAGGCGCAGGTACAGCGGCAGCAGGGCGGGAATCACCAGCAGGAAGGTCGCCGCACCGATGCCGTCCAGGTGGGTGACGGCGGTCACTGCCACGGTGACCATCGCCACCGCCAGCGGGCGGCCGCGGGTGCTCTTGAGCAGAAAGGTCACCAGCGGAGCAAACAGCCCGCGCTCGCGCATCACGCCGAAATACAGGATGGCGAAGATGAACAGCGTAGCAGTGGGTGCGACGGCCTTGAGGCCTTCGGTGATAAACTTGCCGATTTCGCCGAGGCCGAAGCCGGCCATCACGCAGGCGATCACCGGCAGGGTGACGAAGGCAACCAGCGGGGTGACACGTCGCATGAGAATCAGCGCGACGATGGTGAACATCAGGATGAAGCCGAGTGCGGTAATCATGTCGAACTCTCCGGTCTTATTCTTGTTGGAGTCGCAGGGTGAGCAGGGCAGGGCTATGAAGGCGCGGGCAGCCTCAGGTCGAGTAGCGCGTAGCTCAGGCTCTTGCCGTGGCGGTCGATGCCGGGGCTGGCGTTCACGCCGCCTTCCAGGGCGTTTTCCACCACGAAGTTGAGGCCGCCCAGGTTCGGCAGCTCGAACCGGCGCACCGCGCCAATCTGGCGGTGCGCCAGGCAGCCGGCCACCCGATCTGCGGTCAGCTCGGCGGCCAGCCAGGCGTAATGCGCCGAGTCGTAGGCGAACACCGCCACGCTCAGCATGTTGCCCTTGTCGCCCGCGCGGGCGTAGGCGTAATCGCAAAGCAGTACGTCGCTCATCAGAACCACTCCACCTGTTGCTGCACCGCGGTGCGGGGTATGAAGAAACTCGCCGTACCGATGGATTCGGTCAGGTGCCGGCGCACGCCGCCACCGCCAGCCGGGCCGTTGGTGTAGAGCGATTCGGCGTCGAGCAGCAGGTTTTCCAGTAGTGCCTTGTCACGGTCGACGAAGCTGATGCGCAGGCGCACGTCCTGCGGGTCCTGGGCGCTGGTCAGACGCTGTTCAAGCCACTGGCCGCGGGCATCGTTGAACAGGCTGGCGACGCCGATCAGGTCGATCCACGGTGTCAGTTGCGGCGCCAGGCGTGCGCAGCGCTGCAGCAGCACATCGCGGGCCAGTGCCGCGCGAGCCAGGGCGCCGGGGCCGGCGTAGGAAATCTCCGCTTCGGCGAACCAGTTACCGCGCAGGCCGATCAGCCCCTTGAGTTCGGACGGGCGCGCATGACCCTGTATGCCCTCGACCTCGACCAAATCAGGGCCAACCTGGCGTAAGCGGGCCTGGCTAAGGTCCAGGGTCACATCTGGGGTCAGGTAGGCAGCCGGGTCGTGGACTTCATAGAGCAGCTGTTCCTTGACCGTGCGTTCAGTGACGCAGCCACCGGTGCCAGCGGCCTTGCCGATGGTCACCCGGCCGTCGGCTTCGATGCTGGCGATCGGGCAACCGACGTTGGCCAGGTCCGGCACATCCTTGAGGCCCGGGTGGGCGAAATAGCCGCCCGTGACCTGGGTGCAGCATTCGAGCAGGTGGCCCACGGTGGTGGCCAGGGCGATGCGATCCCAATCCTCGGCTTGCCAGCCGAAGGCGTGACGCAGCGGACCGACTGCCAGGCTGGGGTCGGCGACGCGGCCGCAGAGTACGATATCGGCGCCTTCATCCAGTGCCTGCACGATGCCGTCGGCGCCGGTGTAAACGTTGACCGATACCACCTCGCCGTCAAGCGAGTCGGGCAGCCAGGCTTGTATGGCATCACTCGCGTCGAGCAGGTCGTCACCGAGCACACAGGCAATGCGCGCCGTTGCAAAGCGCCCGCCCTGCAGCTGCTGGCGCAGACGCCGGGCCGCAGCGCTGGGGTTGGCCGCGCCGCCGTTGGTGATGATCGGGATACCAGCGGCCAGGCAGGTTTCCAGCACCGGTTCGAGAAAGTCGAACAGCCGGCTGGCATAGCCGCTGTCGGGGTTGGCCAGGCGGCGCAATTGCGCTTCGGCCAGTGTGCGCTCGGCAAGCAGTTCGAAGAACAGGAAGCGCCGGCCGTCGCGTGCGGCAAGGTCATTGGCCAGGGCCAGAGCGGCATCGGGCCGATCATTGGCGAAGCCTGCCCCGCAACCGATATGGACTGTTGTCATCGTTATGATCCAGGTCGAGGTCTGCCGGCAGGGTGCGACTTCCTGATTTAGTTGTGAATTCGAAATGTGATATCAATTGATAAAACAATTCTATAAAAGCGCCCGCCATGGATATCAGCTTCCGCCAGCTTCAAGCCTTCGTGCTTATCGCCGAGCAGCGCAGCTTCAGCCGCGCCGCCGAACAGATCCATCTGTCCCAGCCGGCGCTGAGCTACAGCCTGCGCAAGCTGGAAGAGGCCTTGGGCCTCTCGCTGTTCGCCCGCAATACCCGTAGCGTGGAGCTGACCGAAGCCGGCGTGCGCTTTCTCGAGCAGGCCCGGCGCCTGCTGCGCGATATGCACCACGCGGTGCACGACGCCCATGAGCAGTTGCATCTGCAAAGCGGTTCGCTGCGCATCGGCGTGCTGCCGTCGGTGGTCATCGAGCCGTTGCCGCGGGTGCTGGTCGACTACCGACAGCGTTATCCGGGCATCGAGATCAGCCTGCGCGATGGCCGCGCCGGAGAGATCCGCCAGTGGGTCAGCAACGCCGAAGTGGACTTCGCCATCACTTCGGTGGCCGATGAGCCGGGCGTACTGGATTTCCAGCCGCTCTACGACGACAGCCTGGTGCTGCTGGTGCATGGCCTGAGCCGCTTGCGCGGCAAGAAGCTGCTGTCGGCGCTGCAATCGCTCGACTACGTTGCCACCACCCGCGACACCAGTCTGCGCACCATGGCCGATGAGACCTTGGCACGCATGGGCTTGCTGCGCGAGCCGGCATTCGAGGTCGCCTACATGAGCAGTGCCGCTGCGCTGGCGCGGGCGGGGCTGGGTTATGCGTTGCTGCCGGCCAGTGTGGCGGATACCTTCAACGGCGATGGCAGCCTGTCCGTGCATCCATTGCCGATGGCGCCGGCCCGTGGCATTGGTGTGCTGCAACGCAAACCCTGCTACCTGAGCCCGCCGGCCCAGGCCTTCGTCAGCCTGCTCAAGCAGCAGGACGAAGCCATTGGCCTGTAGCTACGGCTGACGTTTGGGGCTACCCGTGGCAGGCGATTCACGCGACAATCAGCGCCCTCGAAAATCGATGTGCCGGGTACCTGACGTTTGAACACCGAGCTGCGCCGCCGCGCCTATCTGGATGCCATGCAAGTGGCCAGTTGGCTGCCGCGCGTCGAACTGCCATTCGCGGCGCCGTCGCGGCCCGAGCTGCTGGTCGCCTTCGAGCCGGAAGTCGAGATCGTCGTCGAGAAACCGGCGGTGCAGGTCGAGGTAACTGCGCCGGCCGCGCAACCTGCCGCCGGCGAAGTCGTCACCCGCGAACGCCCACGCATCGAAATGCCCAAGCCGGGCTCGGGGAGCAAAACCGACGAGCCAGCCGCTGAACAAACCAGTGCCGCACCGGCACCGCGCGAGCGGCCAGCCCCGCCACCGCGTTTCGCCCTGCAGTTGCTGCGCGCCGGCAGCTGCGCGCTGCTGGTCGAGCTGCCCACCGGCGAGCCGTTCCAGAGCCGCGATCCGGCTTACCTGCTGCTCAAGGACCTGCTGCGCGCCGCTGGCCTGCCGGATGCCCCGCAGATCATCGGCGAGCCGGTGCGCTGGCCGCTGCTGGTGCGCGGCAACATGGACCAGGGCCCCCAGGCGGCGCTGGATTTCGTGCAGAGCTTTATCGGTGCGCGGTTGGAAGAGCAGGAGCCCTGCGCCTGCCTGTGGCTGATCGGCCTGCCCGCAATTCGCTTCGCTGGCGATGCCGATGCGAAAGCCTACAACCGCGAACTGCAGGTCGAGGAACTGGGCGCCGCCTGGGCACTGCCGGGCCTGGAGCTGCTGATGGACGAGCCTGAGCGCAAACGCGATTTGTGGCACGCCATGCAGCGCGTGCGGCGGCGCTGGCTGGAGGCCTCGGTATGAGTGACGCGATCAGCTTCCGACGGGCCACCGAGGCGGATATCGATGCGGTGCTGAAGATCGAATACGCCGCCTTCAGCCATCCATGGACGCGCGGCATCTTTCTCGACAGCCTGAAATCCTACGAAGTCTGGCTGATGTTCGAGGGCAGCCAGCAGGTCGGCCACGGGGTGATCAACGTGATCATCGACGAGGCGCATCTGCTGAACATTACCGTCAAACCGGAAAGCCAGGGCCGCGGCCTGGGCCTGCGCCTGCTCGAACACCTGATGGCCCGTGCCGCCGAGCTCAAGGCAGGGGAGTGCTTTCTCGAAGTACGCTCCAGCAACCAGGCGGCGTACCGTTTGTACGAGCGTTACGGTTTCAACGAGATTGGCCGTCGGCGCGATTACTACCCGGCGCCGGGCGGTCGTGAAGACGCGCTGGTGATGGCTTGCACGCTGGTGGAGTGAGCTAGCGGCGCGCCCAGCGCCGTTCCCGACGCTCTTCCTCAACCTGGCTCAGATCGTACTTATCCAGGAGTTCCTGAGATTGCTCTTCCCCTTCAGGCTGACCCGCCTGTTTCGTCTCATCGGCCGGCCGAGCGGTTTTTGGCGCAGCGGCCTGGCCCTGTTTGCGTGGCACCAACGGCTCCACCACATCGCGCAGAATCGGCGGCTCGGCCGGTTGCTCGGTGGCCGCTGGGCGGCTGACAGGTGGTTGCTTGTCGGTCATGACGAACTCCGGATCAGTCATTGGCTCTAGCCAATGGACGACCGCAGGCCAGGAAGATTCAGCGTTTCGGTCATTAACCCGCTATTGCGTGAGCTTGTTCGGCGCGCGAATCGCCTTGTCAAAAAGGCCAGTGCATCCGTATGGTGCGCATCGACCTTTCTCGGGAGCCGCCGCCGTGAGCGATCTCAAGCACCTGTTCGACAACAATGAGCGCTGGGCCGAAAACATCACCCAGAATGACCCGGACTTCTTTCCCCGCCTGGCCCGCCAGCAAACCCCGGAGTACCTGTGGATCGGCTGTTCGGATGCCCGCGTGCCGGCCAACGACATCGTCGGCCTGTTACCCGGCGAGTTGTTCGTGCACCGTAATGTAGCCAACGTGGTGCTGCACACCGATCTTAATTGCCTGTCGGTGATCCAGTACGCGGTCGATGTACTCAAGGTCAAACACATCCTGGTCACCGGCCACTACGGTTGCGGCGGCGTGCGCGCAGCCATGCACGATGCGCAGTTCGGCCTGATCGATGGCTGGTTGCGCAATATCCGCGACCTCTATTACGAGCAGCATGCGCACCTGGCCGCGTTATCCGACGAGGAAGCGCGAGTCGACCGCCTGTGCGAGCTGAACGTGATGAAGCAGGTCGGCAACGTCAGCCGTACCAGCATCGTCCAGAACGCCTGGCACCGCGGCCAGCAATTGTCGGTACACGGTTGCATCTACGGCCTCAAGGATGGCCGCTGGAAGGATCTCGACGTCACCGTCAGCGCTGCCGATCAATTGCCAGAGCAGTATCGCCTGCGCCCACCGCAGACATGAGTGTGGGTAAACCTTCGCGTCAGCTGGCGATTGCCGGTGTGCTGATGGCGGTGCTGTGCTGGGCGGGCAATGCCCTGGTAGCCCGCGCTTTCGCTGGCGAGATTCCACCCTTCGCCCTGGCCTTCTGGCGCTGGAGTCTGGCGCTGGTTCTGGTCCTGCCGTTCGTGGCATTGCCGCTGTGGCGTCACCGCACTGCGCTGCGCCATGCCGGCTGGCGCCTGATTGTGATCGCCGCCTTCGGCATCGCTGGCTACAACACCTTTCTGTACAGCGCGGCGCAGACCACCGCGGCGATCAACATCACCCTGGTCAACACCTGCATTCCGCTGATGACCTTCATCTTCGCCGGGCTGCTGCTCGGCGACTGGCCGGCGCGGCGCGCCTGGTGGGGCATGGCACTGGCGGTATGCGGGCTGCTGGTGCTGATCTGTCGCGGCGACTGGCAGACGCTGGCAGGCATGGCCTTCAATCATGGCGACCTGATCATGCTGCTGGCGGTGCTCGACTGGGCGCTTTATACCGTGCTGCTCAGGCGCTGGTCCAAATACCTGGCCCCGATTCCGCCGCTGGCGCTGCTGGGCATCTTCATGCTCCTGGGCGTGCCGATGATCCTGCCGTTGTATCTGTACGAGCTGTCCACCGGCCCCCAGCTGCTGGCCACGCCAGCCAATCTCTCGGCCATCGCCTACACGGCAGTGTTCGCCTCGCTGGTCGCTTATCTCGGCTGGAACAATGGTGTGAAGGTGTTGGGCGCCTCGACCGCGGCGATGGGTAACTACCTGATGCCGGTGTTCACCGCGATTCTCGGCTGGATCCTTCTGGGCGAAGCACTGCAGCTGTTCCACTGGTTCGGCGGGGCGATGATCTTCGCCGGGCTGCTGCTGGCCACCTTGCCGAAGCGCTCGCAGCGGGCGGCGGCCTGAGCCGATTGGCGGCTGCCACCCCACGTGTTGCGGTAGGCTGGCAGCAATTACCACGGGCCATGTAGTGCTAATTTGCCTGAGCGGAAAACTTTCGCGCAGCCACAGGGGTCTATGCCGATGGCTGGCGTTGGCGACTTGTGCTGATGCCGTAACGGGCATGAAGGCGATTGAGTTGCTAGTGTTATGCCGTCTGCAGAAGGATGAATTGTGAGTTAATGGATTACTCGCATGTCGCTCTCCACCGAAAAACTGCCTCCGTGCACAGGCTGACGGCCCGTTATCCGTTGCTTCGTGGTGTCTGCTGGCGCGCCATCGTGCTGGCCACGCTGGTGCTCGGGCTCAGCGGCTGCATGCATAATCAGGCCAATGGCCCCTTTTCCAGCAACAGCATCGCGGCCAGCCCCGGCGAGTTGTTCCAGACCCACTCCGACCGCATGGCCACCATCGGCATGCGCAACAACCTCAACGGCTTGTACCGGCTGATGGACAAGCTCTATCAGCGCAACCCGCGCGAGTGGCAAAAGACCGGTCTGGCTAGCCGCCAAGCGGCGGTACTGGCAGTGCGGCAATCCATCGAGCAGGGCAGACCGCCACCAGCATTGGCCGGCCGACAGGACATCGCAGCCCTCAGCTATGCGCTGGGCCCGGAATTCGAGGGGGATAGAGTCGGCGCCTTCATCTACGCCATCGGCAGCATGGTGGTCACCGCCCACGGCGGGCGCACCGAGTTCTATATCACCGACACCATCGACGCGCAGTTCGTGCACAATGCGGCACGTAACATCGAAAAGGCTACCTGGCTGCTGGCCACCCGGCGTGATGTCCAGGGTAACCCGCTGCTGTTATCCAACGAGTTGTCCGAAAACGGTCGCAACCTGAGCTTCGCCGTGGAGTTCGGCAAGATAGTCGCCCGTCTGGATTACCTGAGCGATGTGCTCGACGAGCGCTATCGGCGTATCGGCGTCAACTACGCCCACAGCCTGCTGTTCCTGAATTTCCTGCCGGTGCAATAGGCGCCCCTGGCGAGCGCCATCGTCTTGGAATCTACTCACGAGCCTTCGGCTCGACTACAGCGCTTTGAATGCAGAAAGGCGAGAGCGGACGTAGATCTCTGCTGATGTTGTAGGAGGGGTCGGGCGGCGATCCGCTTTAGCCGCGAGCTCTTTGTCGGCCTTGATAAAAAGCTCGGGGCTGAAGCCCCTCCTACGAGATCGCTGGATGTCCGCTTCTGCCTTGTCACAGCCTCTTCATACTGGCCAAAAAGATCGTGAACAGGCTCTTACACCTTGCGTACGAACTCGGACTTGAGCTTCATCGCGCCGATGCCGTCGATCTTGCAGTCGATATCGTGATCGCCGTCGACCAGGCGGATGCCCTTGACCTTGGTGCCGACCTTGACCACCAGCGAGGAGCCCTTGACCTTCAGGTCCTTGATCACGGTGATGGTGTCGCCGTCCTGCAGTACATTGCCGACCGAGTCTTTGACCACTTTGGTGTCATCACCCGCCGCCTCGTTGTCGGTGGCCGACCACTCGTGGGCGCATTCCGGGCAGACCAGATTGGTGCCGTCTTCGTAGGTGTATTCGGAGTTGCAGGCGGGGCAGGGTGGCAGCGTGCTCACGGGAAATCCTTCTGAGGCCGTGGAGAAAAAGGCCGCAGATTATATAGGGTTTTACACGCCGCCGGGGATTGCTGTCAGGCGTCCGGTAAAACGGCTTCGGCCTCGATCTCGATCAGCCATTCGGGCTCCGACAAGCCGGCGACCACCACCCAAGAGGTAGCGGGCGGCTGTTCGGGAAAGAAGCTGCGCAGCGCATCGACGATACATGCCTGCTCGTCACGGGCCTGGGCGACGATGTAGATGCGCAGCATCAGCACGTGCTGCAGGCTGCTCCCGGCGGCCTCGAGAATCCTGCGTACGTTGTGCAGCGCCGCGTGGGTCTGGCTGGCCAGATCGGTGCCGACAAGCCGTTCGTGTTCGTCCACGCCGACCTGCCCGGACAGATGAATTCGCTGTCCGCCCTGGCTTATCACCGCCTGGCTGAAACCATACTGTAGGGTGTTGAAGACCGAATCAGGGTTGAGGGTGTGCCTGTGCATCGATGCGTCCTTGATCGGTAACGGCCCGGCAGTCTAGCGTTGCAGCCGCAGGGCGGCAGGTCGAGACTGTTGCACCGTTTGTACGGTGTGGTGCGGATAACCCGAACTCATGGCGGCTTCGCTGCCTCCAAAAGACTGTGGTGACTCGGTCCGGTCCGGGCGCTGCACCTGCCGATGATTAACGGGTCATGCTGTTTGGCCCGCCATAGCCAGTGGAGGCGCCATGTTTTTCCCCCAGCTGCCGGGTGTCAGCCTGTTTACAGTGCTGAAGAAAACCGTCACCGACTTCATCGACGACGAGCTGCCCACCTATGCCTCGGCCCTGGCATTTCAGATGTTCTTCTCGTTGTTTCCCTTCCTGCTGTTTCTGGTAGCGCTGATCAGCCTCCTGGATCTGCAGCCGTTCTTCGACTGGCTGCGCCAGCAGGCCGAGCTGCTGCTGCCGCTCTCCACGGTGGAGCTGGTCAACCCGGTCATCGATCAGTTGCAGACGCAGAAGGCCGGGCTGTTTTCCATCGGTATCGTGGTGGCGCTGTGGACAGCGTCCTCGGCGGTGCGCTCGACCATGGATGCGATGAACAAGGCCTACGGCGTCAAGGAAGGGCGCAAGCCCTGGAAGCGCATCCCGCTGTCGCTGCTATACACCATCGGTATCGCCGCGGCGCTGCTGACCGCTGCGGCTCTGATGGTGCTCGGGCCGCAGGTGATGAACTGGCTGGCGCATCAGCTCGGTATCGAGCAGGTGGTGGTCACCCTATGGAATTTGTTGCGCCTGCCTGTAGCGGTGTTTCTGCTGATGATCGTGGTGGCGGTGGTGTATTACGTGGCGCCTGATGTGGAGCAGCGTTTTCGCTTCATAACCCCCGGCTCGGTACTGGCAGTGGTGGTGTGGATCGCCGCCTCAGTGGCCTTCGCATACTACGCGCAGAACTTCGCCAACTACAACGCCACCTACGGCAGCATCGGCGCGATCATCATCTTTCTGCTTTACCTGCATATTTCCTGCGCTGTATTGCTGTTTGGCGCCGAGCTCAATGCGGTGATCGAGCATTTCTCTCAAGACGGCAAGGAGCCCGGCGACAAGGAAATTCTCCCCGAAAACGAACCCTCTACCTGACCGCGGGTTGCTCCGGCGGCCAGTTCAGCAGGCCGCTGTCGCTGAAACGCTGGGTGCCGAACAGGCCGTCGGCGAGCTTGCCGCGCAACTGATAGGGCAGGCTCTGCCCGGGCTGATAGTTGCTGGCGCCCCACGCCTGGCGCAGCACCGAGTAGGCGGAAATGGTCACCGGTACGCTGATGACCGTCTCGCCAAAGCGCGGCACCTGGCCGCGCTGGTCGCTGACGCCGCGAGCCAGCGGCTGATCGTTGATATCCAAGGCAAGTGAAATACCGTTGAAGTCGATGGCGCTTTCGTTCGGGTTCTGTACCCGCAGCTTCACCGCGAAGCGCGCTTCGAGCCCCTCAGACGGCAGCGGTTCCAGGCCCACTAAATCGATATGCAACGGGTCACGCGAAGCCCAGGACGCGCAGCCGGCCAGGTTGGCGATCAGCAGCAGGGTGCATAGGTGACGCAGGCGCATGGCAATTCTCCGGTAGCTGAATCCTGCAGTTGTGACCGCGCCCGTGCCCGTTCGGCTCAAGCCTTGGCGCGCTGCTTGGCCATCAGCACCAGGGCGATGCCACCCAATACCGCCAGTGAACTCAAACCAAGGCGCAGGCTCAGCGCCTCTCCCAGTAGCAGGGCGCCGGCCAGTGCGGTGATGATCGGCACACTCAACTGTACGGTGGCGGCCTGAATGGCTTTCAGCCGGGTGATGGCCGTGTACCAGATGGCGTAACCCAGCCCCGAAGTCAGCGCGCCGGACGTCAGGGCGTAGAGCACGCCGTGCATATCCCAACTCGTGCTGTGCAGCAGCGCCAAGCTGAGCAGTACGGCCATGGGTACGCTGCGCACGAAGTTACCGGTGGTCGCCGCCAGGGCATCGCCGGCGCTGCGCCCCAGCAGTGAATAGACGCCCCAGGCGATGCCGGCGATCAGCATCAGCAGTGCACCGGTCAGCGGTGGCGCGCTGGCGCCGGGCAGCAGCAGGATCAGCAGGCCGGCGAAGGCCAGCAGCAGGCCGGCCAGGCTCAGCGGTCCGGGCCGCTCGCCCTGGTGCCAGCCCCACAGCAGCATGCTGATCTGCACCGCGCCGAACAGCAGCAGGGCGCCCGCGCCGGCATCCAGGCTTACATAGGCGAAGGAGAACGTCGCGGCATAGGTGAACAAGGCGACCGCGCCACGCCAGCTGCCGGCCATGGGTGTCATGCCATGGCGCAGGTGTAGAAGCAACGTCAGCATCATTGCACCAGCGAGCAGGCGCAGGCTGGTGAAGGTGGCGGGATCGATCTGGGAGGTTTTCAGGGCCAGGCGACAGAGCAGCGAGTTGCCGGCGAACGCCAGCATGGCGCAGGCGGTGAGAAGCAGGGTACGTACTGACATGGCCATCCTCGTGCGCAGGTCTGGCAGCGGAGCGTGGTCCGCGAGGTGCAGCAGATCTAAGCATGTCCGTCGGTGGCCGGCCATGGGCCCAAGGTCTAAGCCGGGCTAGGGTTACGCAGCGCCTTGCTGTGCTGGAGCATGTCGGTCAAGGCATCGACCATCGCGTGGGCGTGCGCCTGCAGGTCGTAGGCATCGGGGTTCATAAGCCAGTGCGCTTGCAGACCATCCATGTAAGCGTGCAGGCAGATCGCTGCGCGCCGGCAGTCGAGATCGGCCGGCAGTTGCCCGCGTTTGACGGCGTTGCGTAATGTTCTGGCAATGCGTTGGTCGCATTCTTGCTGGAAAGCCTGCATGCGCTTGCGCAGGTCGCCCAGTTCGGCGTTGTACTCGCATTTGTATTGCAGAATTTCACCCACGCGGCGGCATTCGTTGTCGGCTTGCATGCGCGCCAGAAGCTGCACCAGAAGCTGGCGCATGTTGCCCAGTGGATCGGGTTCGTCCTCGCTCTCGCAGGCGCGGGCTAGCTCTTCCTGGGGCAACATGCGGCGGTCGAGCATGGCCTGGAATACATCGACCTTGTTCTGAAAGTGCCAGTAGATGGCGCCGCGGGTCACGCCGGCTGCACTGGCGATATCAGCCAACGAGGTGCCGGACACGCCATTGGCGTAGAACACCCGTTCGGCTGCATCGAGAATGTGCGCGCGGGTTTCTTCGGCTTCCTCTTTGGTGCGTCGTGCCATGGGTACAGCTTCCACGGTTAAAAAATGGATGAAAACTCTTCTGGGGAGTCACATGCGGGCTCAGTGTCACACAAAAAGATCCGTTTACAAACATTCTCGAACGTAAGTATATTTGCGCTCTATTTCCCAGTATCCACCTCGGCTATCTGCCAGGTACCCGCGCCCTGCGGCTCGAATCACTTAGACATGAGGTCCTTTCAGATGCAGAAGAAGCCAGCCTTCGCCGCTACGGTTTCCGCTATCGCTCTGGCTACGCTGACGCTCGCCGGCTGCAAAGACGAGGCGGCGCCACCGCCGAAACAGGCACCGACTGTCGGTATCGTCACCCTTAAGACCGAGCCCTACACGCTGACCACCGAGCTGCCGGGCCGCACTGCGGCGTTCCGTATCGCCGAGGTGCGTCCGCAGGTCAACGGCATCATCCAGAAGCGTCTGTTCAAGGAAGGCTCCGAGGTCAAGGCCGGTCAGCAGCTGTATCAGATCGATGCCGCCGTCTATGAAGCCGCTGCCAAGAGTGCCGAAGCGACCTTGGCCTCGGCCAAGTCGCTGTCCGAGCGCTACAAGAGCCTGGTATCCGATCAGGCGGTGAGCCGTCAGGCCTATGACGAAGCCCAGGCTTCCCGCTTGCAGGCTGAGGCTGCTCTGGAACAGGCACGCATCAACGTGCGTTACACCAAGGTGTTGGCGCCCATCGCCGGTCGCGTTGGCCGCTCGGCGGTGACCGAAGGTGCGCTGGTCAGCAGCGGCCAGAGCACCGCCATGGCGACCATCCAGCAGCTCGACCCGATCTACGTCGACGTGACCCAGCCAACCAAAGACTTGCTGCGTCTGCGCCGCGAGCTGGAAAGCGGTCAACTGCAGAAGGCCAGCGACACCGCCGCCAAGGTGCAGCTGCGCCTCGAAGACGGCAGCACCTATAAACACGAAGGCACTCTGGAGTTCTCTGAAGTGTCGGTCGACGAAGGCACTGGTTCGGTGACCCTGCGCGCCGTATTCCCCAACCCGGATCACACTCTGCTGCCGGGCATGTTCGTGCACGCGCGTCTGCCGGCTGGTGTGAACAAGGAAGCGATTCTCGCGCCGCAGCAGGGCATTACCCGCAACGCCAAGGGTGATCCGACCGCGCTGGTGGTCAATGCCGAGAACAAGGTCGAGCTGCGCCAGGTCAAGGCCGAGCGCACCGACGGCAACCGCTGGGTGGTGCTCGATGGCCTGAAGTCCGGCGACAAGCTGATTACCGAAGGCCTGCAGTTCGTGCAGCCAGGTGCCGAGGTGAAGACCACCGAGGCCAAGAACGTGGCTGCGCCAGAACAGGCCGCTGCTGACCAGGCTGAACCTGAACAGGCCGAAAGCCGCTAAGGAGCGATTACACGATGTCGAATTTCTTCATCGACAGGCCGATTTTCGCCTGGGTGATCGCCTTGGTGATCATGCTGGCGGGCGGCCTGTCCATCCTCAAATTGCCCGTTAATCAGTACCCGAGCATCGCCGCGCCGGCGGTGAGCATCCAGGTCAACTACCCGGGGGCTTCCGCACAGACCGTGCAGGACACCGTGGTGCAGGTGATCGAGCAGCAGATGAACGGCATCGACGGGCTGCGCTACATCAGCTCGGCGAGCAACTCCGATGGCAGCATGGAGATCATCGTCACCTTCAACCAGGGCACCAACCCGGACATCGCCCAGGTTCAGGTACAGAACAAGCTGCAGCTGGCCACTCCCTTGCTGCCTCAGGAGGTTCAGCAGCAGGGCCTGCGCGTTACCAAGGCGGTGAAGAACTTCCTGCTGGTGATCGGTGTGGTATCCACCGACGGCAGCATGACCAACCAGGATCTGTCCAACTACATCGTCGCCAACATGCAGGACCCGATTTCCCGGACGCCGGGCGTCGGTGACTTTCAGGTGTTCGGTGCCCAGTACGCCATGCGTATCTGGCTCGATCCGGCCAAGCTCAACAACTTCCAGCTGACCCCGGTCGACGTGCGCACCGCCGTTCAGGCGCAGAACGTGCAGATCTCCTCCGGCCAGTTCGGTGGCCTGCCCGCTGGCCCTGGCCAGCAGCTCAACGCTACCATCATTGGCAAGACTCGCCTGCAGACGCCGGAGCAGTTCCGCAACATCCTGCTCAAGGTCAATCGCGACGGCTCTCAAGTACGCCTGGGCGATGTCGCCAAGGTCGAGCTGGGCGGCGAGAACTACAACATCCGTGCACAGTTCAACGGTAACGCCGCATCCGGTCTGGCGATCAAGCTGGCCACCGGTGCCAACGCCCTGGATACCGCCAAGGCGATCCGTGCCACCATCGACCAGCTCAAGCCGTTCTTCCCGGCCGGCATGGAAGTGGTGATGCCGTATGACTCCACTCCGGTGGTGCAGGAATCGATCCACGGCGTGGTCAAGACCCTTGCCGAAGCCTTCGTGCTGGTGTTCCTGGTGATGTACCTGTTCCTGCAGAACTTCCGCGCCACGCTGATCCCCACTCTGGCGGTGCCGGTGGTATTGCTTGGTACCTTTGGCGTGCTGGCGGTATTCGGCTACAGCATCAACACCCTGACCATGTTCGCCATGATTCTGGCCATCGGCCTGCTGGTGGACGACGCCATCGTGGTGGTGGAAAACGTCGAACGGGTGATGCGCGAGGAGGGCCTGTCGCCACGTGAGGCGACGCGCAAATCCATGGGCCAGATCCAGGGTGCTCTGGTGGGTATCGGCGTTGTGCTCTCGGCGGTGCTGCTGCCGATGGCCTTCTTCGGCGGTTCGGTGGGGGTGATCTACCGGCAGTTCTCGATCACCATCGTGTCGGCCATGGTGCTCTCGGTGATCCTGGCGCTGATCTTCACCCCGGCGCTGTGCGCCACCTTGCTCAAGCCCATCGCCAAAGGTGATCACCACGAGAAACGCGGCTTCTTCGGCTGGTTCAACCGTACCTTCGAGCGCAGCGTCAACGGTTACGAGCGTGGTGTGCGTGGCGTGGTCAAGCACCGGGTACCGTTCCTGATCCTTTATGCGGTGATCGTCGCCATCGCCGGCTGGTTGTTCACCCTGATTCCTTCTGCGTTCCTGCCTGAGGAAGACCAGGGCGTGCTGTTCGCTCAGGTGCAGACGCCTTCGGGCTCCAGTGCCGCGCGTACCCAGGCGGTCGTAGATGACATGCGCAAGTACCTGCTCGAAGACGAGAAGGATGTGGTCAACTCGGTGTTTACCGTGACCGGCTTCAACTTCGCAGGTCGCGGCCAGAGCTCGGGTATGGCGTTCATCATGCTCAAGCCGTGGTCCGAGCGTACCGCGGCAGGCACCAGCGTTGCCGAGCTGGCGCAGCGTGCTCAGGGTCGCTTCTTCGGTGGCGAGTTCCGCGATGCCATGGTGTTCGCCTTCGCGCCGCCAGCGGTCATGGAGCTGGGCAATGCCACCGGCTTCAACCTGTTCCTGCAGGATCGTGCAGGTGTTGGCCAGGCGACCCTGAACCAGGCCCGTGACAAATTCCTGCAGCTGGCCAACCAGAGCCCGGTGCTCAGCAGTGTGCGCGCCAACGGCCTGCTCGACGAGCCGCAGTACAAGCTGATTGTCGACGACGAGAAGGTGCGTACCCTCGGTGTGTCGCTGTCGGACGTCAACACCACCCTGCAGATCGGCTGGGGTGGTAGCTACGTCAACGACTTTATCGACAAGGGCCGGGTCAAGAAGGTTTACCTGCAGGGTCAGAGCGACTCGCGCATGAACCCTGAGGACCTGAGCAAGTGGCACGTGCGTAACGATCAGGGCCAGATGGTGCCGTTCAGTGCCTTCGCGACCGGCGAGTGGGTCTACGGTTCGCCCAAGCTGTCGCGCTACAACGGTGTGAGCGCCATCGAGATTCTCGGTGCGCCGGCGCCTGGCCACAGTTCTGGTGAGGCCATGGCCGAAGTGGAGCGCATTGCCGCCGAACTGCCGCAGGGCATCGGCTACGACTGGACGGGGCAATCCTACGAGGAGCGCCTGGCTGGTTCGCAAACCCTGGCCCTCTACGCGCTGTCGCTGCTGGTGGTGTTCCTCTGCCTGGCGGCGCTGTACGAGAGCTGGTCGATTCCGTTCTCGGTGATCCTGGTAGTGCCGCTGGGTATTCTCGGTGCGCTGCTGTTCACCCTGGGCCGCGGGCTGTCCAACGACGTGTTCTTCCAGGTGGGTCTGATCACCACCATCGGCCTGTCGGCGCGTAACGCGATCCTCATCGTCGAGTTCGCCAAGGCGCTGCACGAACAGGGCAAGAGCCATCTCGAGGCCGCCGTCGAGGCGTGTCGTATGCGTCTGCGCCCGATCATCATGACCTCCCTGGCATTCATCCTCGGCGTTGTGCCGCTGGCCATCGCCAGTGGCGCGGGTTCAGGCAGCAAACACGCCATCGGTACCGGTGTGATCGGCGGTATGCTTACTGCCGCGGTCCTGGCGATCTTCTGGATTCCGCTGTTCTATGTGGTGGTCAGCTCGATGTTCAAGGACAAGAGCGTCAAACAATCCAATGATGAGGAGGCCGTCCAGTGAGGCAGTCCCTGTTGTCTCTGGCAGTCGCGGGCATCGTGCTCAGCGGCTGCACCATGATCCCTGACTACCAGCGCCCGCAGTCGCCCGTCGACAACGTCTGGCCTCAGGGCAAAGCCTACGAGGGCAGTAACGTGCAGGGTTCGGTGGCTGCCGCCGATCTGGGCTGGCGCGAGTTCCTGCGTGACCCGGCGCTGCAGCGCCTGGTGGAAACCGCGCTGAACAACAACCGCGACCTCCGCGTTGCGGCGTTGAATGTCGAAGCCTTCCAGGCCCAGTACCGCATCCAGCGTTCCGAGCTGTTCCCCAACATCTCGGCCGATGGCAGCGGTACTCGCCAGCGCACACCGGCCGACCTGTCGCAGACCGGCCGTTCCACGGTTGGCGGCCAGTACAGCGCGACCGTGGGCGTGAATGCCTGGGAAGTGGACTTCTTCGGGCGTCTGCGCAGCCTCAACGAGCAGACCCTGCAGCAGTACTTCGCCACCGAAGAAGCCCGGCGCAGCACCCAGATCAGCCTGATCGCCAGTGTGGCCAACGCCTACCTGACGCTGCAGGCTGACGAGGCACTGCTCAAGCTGACCCGCGATACCCTTGGCACTTATCAGCGCAGCCTGGAGCTGACCCAGCGCAGCTTCGACGTCGGCGTGACCGACGCGCTGTCCCTGAGCCAGGCGCGCACCGCGGTGCAGACCGCCCAGGCCAACCTGGCGCAGTACACCCGCCAGGTCGCCCAGGATCGTAACGCCCTGGGCGTGCTGCTCGGCGGCCCGGTGCCGGCCGACCTGCCGCAAGGCGATGGCCTGGACAAGCAGCTGCTGGCCGACGTGCCGGCGGGCCTGCCGTCCGACCTGCTGCAGCGGCGCCCCGACGTGCTGCAGGCCGAGCGTGAACTGCTCGCCGCCAACGCCAGCATCGGCGCCGCGCGTGCAGCGTTCTTCCCGAGCATCAGCCTGACCGCCAACGCCGGCACCGCCAGCCGTCAGCTATCGGGTCTGTTCGACGGCGGTTCGGGCACCTGGCTGTTCCAGCCGCAGATCAACCTGCCGATCTTCACGGCCGGTCGCCTGCGCGCCAACCTTGACTACGCCGAGATCCAAAAAAACATTCAGGTGGCGAACTACGAGAAGGCAGTGCAGACCGCCTTCCAGGAAGTCGCCGATGGCCTTGCAGCCCGCGGCACCTACGAGGAGCAGCTGCAGGCGCAGCGTAACCTGGTGGAAGCCTCGGAGAACTACTACGACCTGGCCGACCGCCGCTTCCGTACCGGTGTGGACAGCTATCTGACCCTGCTCGATGCCCAGCGCCAGCTGTTCAGCGCCGAGCAGCAACTGATCGGCGTACGCCTGTCGCAGCTGACCAGCGAGATCAACCTGTACAAGGCGCTCGGTGGTGGCTGGAACGAGCGTAACCAGGCTGCGCCGGCCAGCGAGCCGGCCCCGCAGTCCTGACCGTAGCAAGCGACCAACAAAAAGCCCGCGTAAAAACGCGGGCTTTTTCATGTCTGCGGTTCGGTCATTGCGGCGTCTGCACGCGGCTGGAACTGCTCATCTTGTGGCGGATCAGCTGGATCACGCCCGGCAGGATCGACACGATGATGATGCCAACGATCAGGTAGTGCAGGTTGCTCTGCACCGCCGGCAGATTGCCGAAGAAATAGCCGCCGTAGGTGAACAGGGTGACCCAGAGGATCGCGCCGACCACGTTGTAGGCGGCGAAATGTGCGTAGCTCATGCGGCCCATGCCGGCGACGAAGGGCGCGAAGGTGCGCACGATCGGCACGAAGCGCGCCAGGATGATGGTCTTGCCACCATGGCGGGCGTAGAACTGCTGGGTGATTTCCAGGTGACGGCGGCGGAAGATCTTCGAGTCCGGGTTGCGGAACAGGCGCTCACCGAGGAAGCGGCCGATGGTGTAATTCACCGCATCGCCGAGAATCGCCGCGGTGATCAACAGCAGCACCAGCAGGTGTACGTTCATCTCGCCGTGCACGGCGATGGCGCCGGCCACGAACAACAACGAATCACCGGGCAGGAACGGCGTGACCACCAGGCCGGTTTCGCAGAACACGATCAGGAACAGGATCGCGTAGATCCAGGTGCCGTACTGGGCGGTCAGGGCCGCCAGGTGCTGGTCGATATGCAGAATGAAATCGATAACCAGGTGAATGAATTCCATCTAAGGCTCCAACGATTGGGCAGCCCGCCATGGATCGGGGCGGGTTGCACGGGGGCAGCATTATGCTCGCATCGGTGTACAAAGGCGCGAGGCCAGAGCAGGGTTTTGAGCCTACGTCGTGATAAGCGTTCCGTTAGACAACGTGATGACGATCAATGTAGGCGGGCAGGGTGGCCGATTCGGCCGAAGTCAGGGTTTGCTGCGTGGTTGGACGTGCAGTTCGGTGGTTTGCGCATCCTTGGCCTGCATCGTGGCCGGGTCGCGTTTGCCGATGTCCTGTGCGGCGCGCTGCTTGGCGAGTGCCGCCATACGTTCGGACCAAGCGAATTGCAGCTCGCGGTATTGCGGCGCCACGGCGGCGCTGTTCAAACGTGCCTGCTCCTGCCAGAACGCGGCATCACCACGCCACCAGGGATCTTCCCCAGGTGCCACAGGCTCGATGGGTGCTGCTGCAGGCGTTGCAGGAGAGCTCGCCGAGGCTGGAGCCGATACCGGCGCAGGCGCCAGCTTTATGGTGGTGGGCTGCTCCGGCGCCGGATACAGGCGCGCGAACAGCTGCATGCCCCCATAAGCCAGCGCGGCGCCGACCGCCACGGCGATGGCGCTGCGGGCGAAATCGCTGCGCGGGCTTTTGGGCTTGCTTGCTGAAGCTTTCATCATCCATCCCTAGAAGAGAAAGAACCGACACGAGGCATGGCGGAACCTGCGTGAATGATAGCCACTTGAGCGGCGCCGTTGAGCTTTATTTACGTGTCGGTACAGCGTGCCAGAGCGGTTACCTACCCTTGATGATGCGCTGGATGGTGCCGGTGTTGTTGTTCAGCAACACGTAATCGGTACCGATCTTCACCCAATGCTCGTGCTCCTTGTCTTCGGGCTCCGGCAAGTTGTGTTTTTTCAGGTCCTTGATCGCATAGTCGTCACGCCAGTACTTGTGCGGTGCCGGGGTGCCTTCCTTGAGATCGCCGATGTGCATCGGGTCCTTGGCTTGCGGGTCTTCCTGGTCGGGCTGCTGCTTGAGCACCTGACCTTGGTAGGCCTCGCGGGCCGGTTCCTGTTGGGCTGGGTCGGCCGCATGGGCCATGCCGCTGGCCAGCAGGGCGCCGAACAAGATGCTGAGGGTAGGCGTGGTTTTCATGTGACTCTCCTTAATCCGTGTCCATAGAGATGGACACGGCAGGTTGCCGAACACTCAACCTAAATTTTCACCACCTAACCGGCCTGTCGTCCTCTTATACGCCTTTGCAGATGACACTTATGCACACGCCGCCGAACGGCAGGTTTTTTCCATGAACCTTCAGGCTTTGGCCCGGCACTATCTATTCAGGTCCCAGTAATCGAGTGAGTCATGCCTGTTCCCGTTTTTCTCGCCCTGGTGTTCGGCTGCGTCGGCGCCGTGCTCATGGGCATCGGCCTTTCCCGCCGGCGCGCCAGCCGCGACTGGCTGTGCGCGCAGGGGCGCATCATCGCCAGTGAATGGGGGCTGAGTACGCCGAGCCGCTACCCGCGTTTTGAATGGCGCGACGAGCACGGCAACCTGCACATGCACGAAAGCAGCATGAGCAGCTGGCGCCACTACCGCAAAGGCGATCCGGTGGCGGTGCGCTACGATCCGGCGTTTCCCAAGCGCGCGGTGATCGACACCCCGGTGCAGCGCGGCGCCTCGTTCTTCTGGCTGGGCGTGCTGCTGTGCGCCATCGCTGTCGCCTTCCTGTTGGTCGAGCTGCTGCTCAACTGAGCCCGCTTGCTGACCGCAGTCGCTGGTCGATTGCCAGCTGAGCACATACGTCCAATAACGCCGCTCGACCCAGCGGCATAGTGGCTGCACGGTCGGGGTGCAGCCGCAGGCTTGCTGATCGTCATGCCGCAGGCGTTGGCCTCGCGGGTCGATTTCGCTGTCAGGGACGTTCCACCATGCCAACCACTGTGCCGAGCGATGTGGTGACCCTGGTCATCCAGCACCAGGTGCGCCCCGGTTGCCTGCCTGCCTATGAAGCCTGGCTCAAGCGCGCCCTGGCCGCCGCCGAACAGCAGCCGGGCCACCTGGGCGTCAACGTGATCCGCGTCCCAGGGCAGGGTGATGCCTTCACCACCGTGCTGCGCTTCGCCGAAGGCTGGCAACTGGACGAGTGGATCGCCTCGGATCGCCGGCGTCTGCTGATCGACGAAGTGCTGCCGCTGCTCGAAGGCGGCGACCAGATCCAGGTCAGCCGCGACCACGAATTCTGGTTCACCCCCGAACATGCCCAGGCACCCCAGCCGCTGAAGTGGAAACAGGCGGTGCTGACCTACCTGGTCATCTGCCCGCTGACCATGATCATCCCGCAGTTGTGGCTGCCGCTGTTCCAGCAGTACCCGACGCTGGGCGGCGTGGTGCCGAGCAACCTGCTGATCACCCTGTGCATCGTCGTGCCGGTGGTGTTCTGGATCATGCCGGCGGTCACCCGCTGGTGCGCCGGCTGGCTGAGCGCCCGCTGAATTTTTCCCACATTCCTATCCGAGAGGTTATCGCCATGAGCACATTCACCACCCGCGACGGCACCGAGATCTATTTCAAGGACTGGGGCAGCGGCAAGCCCGTGCTGTTCAGCCACGGCTGGCCGTTGGACGCCGACATGTGGGAATACCAGATGCAGTACCTGAGCAGCCGCGGCTACCGCACCATCGCCTTCGACCGTCGCGGTTTCGGGCGCTCCAGCCAGCCGTGGACGGGCTACGACTACGACACCTTCGCCGACGACATCGCCCAGCTGATCGAACACCTCGACTTGCACGACGTGACCCTGGTGGGCTTTTCCATGGGCGGCGGCGACGTCAGCCGCTACATCGGCCGCCACGGCACTTCGCGGGTGAGCAAGCTGGCGCTGCTCGGTGCGGTCACGCCGATCTTCGGCAAGGCCGCGGATTTTCCCGAAGGCGTCGACGCTTCGGTGTTCGCCGGCATCAAGGACGGCCTGCTCAAGGACCGCGCGCAGTTCATCAGCGATTTCGCCACGCTGTTCTATGGCATCGACAAGGGCCACGCGATCTCCGATGGCGTGCTCACCCAGACCCTCAACATCGCGCTGCTGGCCTCGCTCAAGGGCACCGTCGACTGCGTGACCGCCTTCTCGGAAACCGATTTCCGCGCCGACATGACCAAGGTCGATGTACCGACCCTGGTGATCCACGGTGACGCCGACGCCATCGTGCCGTTCGAAACCACCGGCCGCCTCGCCGCGCAGATGATCGAGGGCGCCGAACTGAAGGTGTACGAAGGCGCGCCCCATGGCTTCGCCGTGACCCATCAGCAGCGTCTGAACGAAGACCTGCTGGCCTTCGTGTCCCGCTGATCGACCGGAGCGCCCAGCCATGACCGATGATCCCAAAGACCCGAAACGCCGCCAGGTCGTTGCTGCCGGTGGCCTGCTCGGCGCGGCTGGCGCGCTGTGGTCCGCCTTACCCTTTGCCGGCGGTGCCGGCTATGCATTCGGAGCTAACATGAACGACGCCGACCTGATCCTGCTCAACGGCAAATTCCACACCGTGGACCCCGAGCGCCCGCATGCGAGCGCCGTGGCGATCAAGGATGGCCGCTTCATCGCGGTCGGCAGCGACGCCGAGGCCATGGCCACCAAGGGCGCCGCCACCAAGGTCATCGACCTCAACAAGCGCACCGCGATTCCCGGCCTCAACGACTCGCACCTGCACCTGATCCGCGGCGGCCTGAACTACAACCTCGAGCTGCGCTGGGAAGGCGTGCCGTCGCTGGCCGATGCCCTGCGCATGCTCAAGGACCAGGCCGACCGCACGCCTACCCCGCAATGGGTGCGCGTGGTCGGGGGCTGGAACGAATTCCAGTTCGCCGAAAAGCGTATGCCGACCCTGGCCGAGATCAACCAGGCGGCGCCGGACACCCCGGTGTTCCTGCTGCACCTCTATGACCGCGCCTTGCTCAACCGCGCGGCCCTGCGGGTGGTCGGCTACACCAAGGACACGCCCAACCCGCCCGGTGGCGAAATCCAGCGCGACGCCAATGGCGAACCCACCGGCATGCTGATCGCCCGCCCCAACGCGATGATCCTCTACTCGACCCTGTCCAAAGGGCCGAAGCTGCCCCTCGAATACCAGGTCAACTCGACCCGCCAGTTCATGCGTGAGCTCAATCGCCTGGGCCTGACCAGCGCCATCGATGCCGGCGGCGGTTACCAGAACTATCCGGACGACTACCAGGTGATCCAGGAGCTGGCCGACAACGACCAGCTGACCGTACGCATCGCCTACAACCTGTTCACCCAGAAGCCCAAGGAAGAACTGGCCGACTTCCAGCAGTGGACCAAGACCGTCACCTACGGCCAGGGCACCGACTACTTTCGCCATAACGGCGCCGGCGAGATGCTGGCGTTCTCGGCCGCCGACTTCGAGGACTTCCTCGAGCCTCGCCCGGACCTGCCGCCGAATATGGAGGCCGATCTGGAACCGGTGGTGCGCCACCTGGTCGAGCACCGCTGGCCGTTCCGTCTGCACGCCACCTACGACGAATCCATCTCGCGCATGCTCGCCGTGTTCGAGAAGGTCAACCGCGACATCCCGTTCAACGGCCTGCCGTGGTTCTTCGACCACGCCGAAACCATCACCCCGAAGAACATCGAGCGGGTGAGGGCGCTGGGCGGTGGCATCGCCATCCAGCACCGCATGGCCTTCCAGGGTGAATACTTCGTCGATCGCTACGGCAAGCAGGCGGCGGAAAGTACCCCGCCGATCAAACGCATGCTCGCCGAGGGCGTGCCGGTCGGCGCCGGCACCGATGCCACCCGCGTGGCCAGCTACAACCCCTGGACCTCGCTGTACTGGCTGGTCAGCGGCAAGACCGTGGGCGGCACCGCGTTGTACCCCGAAGGGCTGTCGCGGGAAGTCGCGCTGCAACTGTTCACCCAGGGCAGTGCCTGGTTCTCCAACGAGCAGGGCAAGAAGGGGCAGATCCGCGTGGGTCAGCTGGCCGACGTGGCGGTGCTTTCCCAGGACTATTTCAGCGTGTCCGAAGAAGCGATCAAGTACCTGGAATCGGTGCTCACCGTGGTGGGCGGCAAGGTGGTCTACGGCGCCGACGAGTTCGACAAGCACGGCAACCCACCGCTGCCGGTACTGCCGGACTGGTCGCCGGTGGCCAAGGTACCGGGGCACTGGAAGCCCGCTGCGCCGCTGCAGGCCGCCGTGCACCAGTGCGTCGGCTCCTGCGCGGTGCACGCCCACAGCCATGAGCGAGCGCGGCAGAGCAAGGTGCCGGTGAGCGACTACGCCGGCTTCTGGGGCGCGTTCGGGTGTTCGTGCTTTGCGTTCTGAGGTCTGTTTCTGATCGCTCCCACGCTCCGCGTGGGAGCGCCCAGAGCTGCATTCCCACGCGGAGCGTGGGAACGATCATCAACCACGAATCATTTTTTATCGGCGTCTCGCCGCGCCTCGGGCACCGCTGTGCCCATTTTTTACCGACACCGACTGCTTTTTAACGAGATAACCCATGACCAGCGTCACCCAACCAACCACCTCCGGCCCCTGGAGCCCACTGCGCACATCGGTGTTCCGCTGGCTATGGCTGGCCAGTATCGCCTCGAACATCGGCACCTGGATGCACGAGGTCGGTGCCGGTTGGCTGATGACCTCGCTGTCGGCCAGCCCGCTCGCCGTGGCGCTGGTTCAGGTGGCGGCGGCGCTGCCGATGTTTTTCCTGGCGCTGCCCGCGGGCGCCCTGGCCGATATCGTCGACAAGCGTCGCTATCTGCTGACCGTGCAGCTGTGGATGGCGTCCGTGGCGGTGCTGCTCGCCGGCCTGACGCTGCTGGGTTTGATGAACGTACCGCTGCTCCTGCTGCTGACCTTGGCCATGGGCATTGGTACCGCACTGATGATGCCGGCCTGGTCGGCACTGACGCCCGAGCTGGTCGGCAAGAGCGAGCTGCCGGCTGCCGTGGCGCTGTCAAGCCTGGGCATGAACGTGGCGCGGGCCATCGGCCCGGCTATCGCAGGTGTGCTGGTGAGCCTCAGCGGCCCCTGGCTGACCTTCGCCCTCAATGCCGTGTCGTTCTTCGCGGTAATCGCGGCGCTGTACACCTGTAAGCGCACGCCTACGGTGAGCATCCTGCCCGCGGAGCGGCTGTTCGGTGCGGTGCGTCTCGGCGTGCGTTATGCGCGCAGCGCCAAACCCCTGCAGGCCGTGCTGGCGCGCACCTTCGCGTTCTTCGTTGGCGCCAGTGCCGGCATGTCGCTGCTGCCGTTGCTGGTGCGCCGCGAGCTGCACGGTACGGCGGCGGACTTCGGCATCCTGCTGGGCTGCGTAGGCGCTGGCGCCATCGGCGGGGCGATGTTCCTGCCCAAATTGCGTGAGCGGCTGCGCAGTGACCTGATCGTCGCCGGTGCCAGCCTCGCCTATGCCACGGTGCTGTTCGGCCTGGCCTTCATTCGCGATTTCACCCTGCTGATTCCGGTGATGCTGGTCAGCGGCGCTGCCTGGATCGCCGTGCTGTCGAGCCTGCAGGTCGCCGCGCAAACATCCGTGCCGAGTTGGGTGCGCGCCCGCGCCCTGGCCGTCTACATCCTGGTGTTCTTTGGTTGCAGCGCCCTTGGCGGCATCGTCTGGGGCTCGCTGGCCAGCGAGTACTCGCTGAGCGTGGCCCTGGCCGGCGGCGGGGCGATGCTGGTGCTCGGCGTGCTGCTGTCCTGGCGCTTCCGTTTGCCGGTCACCGATGCCGAGGACTTGGCGCCTTCCGTGCACTGGCCGGCCCCGGTGCTGAGCGCTGATCTGGATCGCGAGCGTGGCCCGGTGATGGTCACCCTGGAATACGACATCCCCCGCGAACACGCCGAGGCGTTCAGCCACGCGATGCTCGCCGTGCGCGCCATGCGTCGGCGCAATGGCGCGCTGTCCTGGGGGCTGCTGCAGGACAGCGAGAACCCGCATCTCTGGCAGGAATTCTTCTTCGATGCCTCCTGGCTCGAACACCTGCGTCACCACGGCCGCGTCACCGTGGCCGAACAGCGCATCGAGGCCGCCGCCCGGCAATACCAGCGCGAAGGCGTACCCGTGCGCATCCGTCATCTGCTCGGCGTACCCGAGCCGCGCAACCCCGATCCACGTTCTCCCAACCCAACCGGAGTTTCATCATGAGCAAGCCCTACAATCGCCTGGACAAAAACAACGCCGCCGTTCTGCTGGTCGATCATCAGGCCGGTCTGCTGTCCCTGGTGCGTGACATCGACCCGGACAAGTTCAAGAACAACGTGCTGGCCCTGGCCGACCTCGCCAAGTTCTTCAAGCTGCCGACCATCCTCACTACCAGCTTCGAAACCGGCCCCAATGGCCCGCTCGTGCCCGAGCTGAAGGAGCTGTTCCCGGACGCGCCATACATCGCCCGCCCTGGCCAGATCAACGCCTGGGACAACGAAGACTTCGTCAAGGCGATCAAGGCCACCGGCAAGAAGCAGCTGATCATCGCTGGCGTGGTGACCGAGGTGTGCGTGGCATTCCCGGCCCTGGCCGCCATCGAAGAGGGCTTCGACGTGTTCGTGGTCACCGATGCTTCCGGCACCTTCAACCAGATCAGCCGCGACTCGGCCTGGCAGCGCATGACCGCCGCTGGCGCCCAGCTGATGAACTGGTTCGCCGTGGCCTGCGAGCTGCACCGCGACTGGCGCAACGATGTGGAAGGACTGGCGAAGATCTGCTCGGACCACATCCCGGACTACCGCAACCTGATCACCAGCTACTCGGCGCTCACCGAAGGCAAGTAACAGGTGAGGGCGGCTGGCGTCTCAGCCGTCCACCCATTCAGCGGGCCGCGGCGGATTTCCCGTCGCGGCCCCATCCATTTCCGCGGTGCAGCCTTTTCCGGGAGCCCATCGTGAACCGCAACGACCTGCGCAAAGTCGACCTGCAGCTGCTGGTCGTGTTCGAAAGCCTGATGCACGAGCGCAACCTCACGCGTACGGCGGAAAAACTCTACCTCGGTCAGCCGGCGATCAGCGCTTCGCTGACCCGCTTGCGCGACTATTTCAACGACCCGCTGCTGGTACGCAACGGACGCGAGATGGAGCCCACGCCCCGCGCACTGGAAATCTTCCGCCGCCTGCCGGCTGCCCTGGATGGCATTTCCCAGGCGATCAGCGAGGTGCGGGATTTCGACCCCAGTAGCAGCACCGCGGTGTTTCGCATCGGCATGTCCGATGACGTCGAGTGTGGCCTGCTGCCCCAGTTGCTCGCCCACCTGCGCCAACAGGCGCCCGAATGCGTACTAGTGGTGCGCAACGCCAACTTCCTGCTGCTGCCCGGCCTGCTCGCCACCGGCGAGGTGTCCATCGGCATCAGCTACACCACTCAGCTGCCGGCCAACGCCAAGTGCCGCAGCCTGCGCGACATCCGCGCCATGGTGATCCGCGCCGCCGACGGCACGCCGCCACTGACCCTGGACGATTACTGCACGCGGCCCCACGCGCTGGTGTCGATGTCCGGCGATCTGTGCGGCAACATCGACCAGGACCTGGCGCGCCTGCAGCGCAGCCGCAAGATCGCCCTGGCCGTGCCGCACTTCAACGGCCTGGGCGCGCTGCTGCGCAACTCCGACATGATCGCCACCATTCCCGACTACGCCGCCGAGGCATTGGTGCAGGGCGGCGGCCTGGTGATGGAAGAGCCGCCGTTCGAGATCGTGCCGGCGCAGCTGACCATGGTCTGGCGCGCCGCCCAGGACCAGGACCCGGCCGAGCGCTGGTTGCGCGAGCAGATCCTCAGGTTCATGGCCGCCTGAGCCTTGAAGGCGAGCGGACAGCAACACTTTAGTGCTGCCTGAAAGCACCCCCGGAGGGGCTGTTTAACCGGCGGCCATGCCTAGATAATCGACGCCAGGATTTACAAAACTGACAGCTGCCCCACGCCAGGGCGGCTGCTTTCCCTTGCGTTCGAGACTGTGCATGACCAGCAAAACCGTGGCGATCGTGCTCTTCGCCGATGTTCTGATGCTCGACGTGGCAGGGCCGATCGAGGTGTTCTCGGTGGCCAACCGCTACCTGCCCGAGAGCGAGCACTACCGCATCGTCACCCTGGGTGCGGAATCGCTGAGCGTGCGCGCCTCCAACGGTATCGTCCTGCAGGCCGAACAACTGGCCGTCGATGCGCCGGTGGCCTACGACACCCTCCTGGTGCCCGGCGGCCCCGGTGCCTACAACGATAGGCATCCGCACCTGTACGGCTGGCTGCGTGACGCCGCCCAGGCCTCGCGCCGGCATGCCGCGGTATGCACCGGCGCCTTCATTCTTGGCGAGGCCGGTCTGCTCGACGGTCACCGGGTGACCACCCACTGGCACTACCTGGACCGCTTTGCCAAGCGCTTTCCCAAGGCCCAGCTGGAGAGCGACCAGCTGTTCACCAAGGACGGCAAACTGCTCAGCTCCGGCGGCGTCACGGCGGGGATCGACCTGGCGCTGTCGATGCTCGCCGATGACCACGGCAAGAAGCTCGCGCTGGACGTCGCCAAGGTGCTGCTGGTGGTGATCAAGCGCCAGGGCGGCCAGGCTCAGTTCAGCCCGCTGCTGCCACCGACCGCCCAAGGCACTACGCCCCTGGATCGGGTGCAGCAGTACGTGCTCGAGAACATTCAGGAGCCGTTCACCGTCGAGCTGCTGGCCGAGTTCGCAGCGATGAGCGTGCGCAACTTCGCGCGCGTGTTCACCCGCGAGCTGCAGATGACGCCCATGGAATTCGTGCTCAACGCCCGGGTCGACCACGCCCGTTCGCTGCTGGAAAGCACCGATCTGCCGCTGAAAACGGTGGCCTTTCGCAGCGGCTTCGGCAGCACCCGGCATATGCGGCAGATGTTCGACAAGCGCCTGGGCCTGACCCCGGTGCAATACCGTCACCAGTTCGGCTGATCGGCTGGCAAAGGGCCACGACGCCCGCGCTAGAGCGTTTCATCGGTTGTCCGAGTTGCGCACCGCAATGGCCGAATCCGTCCCCCTGTGACGATGTCTGTGGGCAGACGAACGGTAGAGAATGATTCTCTTATCAGAACAGGAGCGGCAGAGCGCCGAACAGCCGAGACCCGATGGGTGACGTCCGGCATGGCGGGATGCTGAACAGGTCATGCGCGATCTCGAACCCATTGGCAGCGACACCGTCCTGCGTTTCGGCCGCTTCGAGTTGCATCCGCAGCGTCGCCTGCTGCTCGACGGCGACCGCCCGCTGCCTATCGGCGCCCGCGCCCTGGACATCCTGCTGGTGCTGGTGGAGAGCGCCGGCAAGATCGTCAGCAAGGAAGCGATCATCGCCCGGGTGTGGCCGAAAACCTTCGTCGAAGAGATCAACCTGCGTGTGCACATCTCCGCCCTGCGCCGGGTGCTCGGGGTGTGCCCGCAATCGCGGGACTACATCACCAACGTGCGTCAGCGCGGCTACAGCTTCGTCGCCCATGTCGAGCAGGTCGGCCAGTTCCAGAATGACGCGCTTGGGGCGGCCAGCGACCTGCCCAGCCGACCGGTGCGCATCGAAGGCCGCGACCGACTGATCGAGGACCTCTCGCGGCGTTTGCACACACGCCGGCATATCACCCTGATCGGCCCCGGCGGGGTGGGCAAGACCACCGTGGCCCTGCGCGTCGCCCAGCAGCAGCTCGGCTATTTCGCCGATGGCGTGCGCTTCGCCGATCTGGCGACGCTCACCGAGCCGGCGCAGCTGGCGACCACCCTGGCCTCGGAGATGGGCATCGCGGTGCCCGAGGGCGTCGACGCCCAGGCTCACCTGCAGGCGACTCTGGCCAACCGGCAGATGCTGGTGCTGATGGATAACTGCGAGCACCTGGTCGATGCCTGCGCCGCGCTCAGCGAAGCGTTGCTGCAGGCCGCGTCAGGCCTGCGCATACTCGCCACCAGCCGCGAGGCGCTGCGCACCGCCGAGGAATACGTACAGCCGCTGGCGCCCCTGGAGGCGCCGCCGCTCGGCAGTCATCTGCGTCTGGCCGCGGCGCTGCGTTACCCGGCGGTGAAGCTGTTCGTGCGCCGGGCGCGAGCCCGCCAGGCGGATTTTCGGCTGCTGGAAAGCGATGTGCCGCGGGTGGCCGAACTGTGCTGGCGGCTCGACGGCCTGCCACTGGCCATCGAACTGGCCGCCGCGCAGCTCGACGCCCAGAGCCTGGACGGCATCCTCGCCCAGCTCGACAACCACAGCTATCTCAGCCTGCTCGGGCGGCGCAGCACGCCGGCTCGGCATGCCAGCCTCCAGGCGTCACTGGAGTGGAGCTACGGGTTGCTCAGCGCCGAGGAGCGCCGTTGCCTGCAGGGCCTGGCGCGCTGCGATACGTACTTCACGGTGGCGGATGCACAACAGGCCCTGGCCGAGGTGCCGGTCAGCGCCACCGCGCGCTGCGCTGCCGTGGCACGTCTGGTGGCGCTGTCGCTGATCGGCCTGCGCCGTGACGGCGAGGCGGTCTACTACCACATGCTCGGCTGCACCCGCGCCTTCGCCCGGCACAAGGCTGAGGAGGCAGCGCTTGCCAGCGCCTGGCAGATTCCTGCCCTGGGCTGAGAGCTCAGCAGGCCAGCTTCCGTAAAACCTCGGCCCGAATGGTTTGTTTGCGCCTCCAGGCCAGCGGGCTCACGCCCTGGCTTTTGGCGAACACCCGGCAGAAATGTGCCTGGTCGAAGAAGCCGCACTCCATGGCGATCTGCGTCAGCGACAACGGCGAGTCGCGTAGCAACTCCATGGCCTTGTCGACCCGCTGCTGGCGCAACCACACGTGGGGCGACAGCAGGGTGCTCTCCTTGAACTTGCGGGTGAAGTGGCTGCGCGACAGGGCGCAGGCCTCGGCGATTTCGGCGACCGAAATGCCGGCATCCAGGTTGGCCAGCATCAACTGTTTGGCGATCGCTTCCTGCCAGGCGGCGAGCTTGCCGGCCGATGCCTGCGACGGTGCGGAACCCTGGATGCCCTTCATGCTGATATCCCAACTGGCGCCTGGCAGCACCGCGGTTTGGCGGCGCCGTGCGACCTCGTGTCGCGGGGCAGAAGGGATTGTTGAAGAGCGCGGTGTTACGGGCGAGTTGCGTAATGTTAATTAAGGTTAAGGGCCGGCTTAACCTTGGCAGGCAGTGTGTCAGTCCCAGTTATCGATGATCCCGCGCTGCAGGGCAATGCTCACCGCGTGGGTGCGGTTACGGGCCATGAGCTTGGTCATGATGCTGCGCATATGGCCTTTGACCGTGTCCTCGGAGATTGCCAGCTGCGTGGCGATATCGCCGTTGCCCAGGCCCTGGGCGGTGCGCTGGAGCACTTCGGTTTCCCGCGGAGTGAGGCCATCCTCGGCGATGGCGGCGAGCAGCTCGCTGGCGATCGGCTCCGGGAAGTGGCGCTTGCCGGCGGCCAGGCAGTGAATGGCGCTGACCAGCTCCTTGCGCAGCATGCTCTTGAGCAGATAGCCACGGGCGCCGGCCTGCACTGCCTGCAAGGCGCGGGCGTCGCCGCTGTAGGTGGTGAGCACGGCGATGCAGGCATCGGCGAACTGCGCGCGAATCGCGCGGATCGCTTCGGTGCCGTTGAGGCCGGGCATCTGCAGGTCCATCAGCGTTACGTCCGGGCGCAGCTCGGCGAACAGCGCCACGGCCTGCTCGCCGTCATCGGCCTCACCGACCAGCACGATTTCCGGGTGAGCTTCAAGCACCGCGGCGATGCCTTCGCGAAGCAGCGGATGATCATCGACCACCAGCAGGCGAATGGGCTTGTCACTCATGGGGCGTTTCTCTCTGTGGTGGGTGGCCGTGGCGCAGGAACCAGCGGCGCCAGGTTTGCCAGGTCTGTTCGGCATAGGACAGCGCCGCATTGATCCGCAGTTCCACCCGGGTGCCGCCGCTGGCCAGCGCCTGCACGTCGAGCGTGCCACCGACCTGCGCCGCACGCTCATGCATGCCGCGCACGCCCCAGCGCTCAGGCCTGCCATTGGCTGTGGCGTAGTCGGCGGTGATGCCCTGGCCGTCGTCCTCGATGCGCAGACGCAAACCGCGCGCATCGTAATTCAGCATCACGGTGATCTGCCGCGCTTTGGCGTGGCGTATTGCGTTACTGATCGCTTCGACAGCGATGCGATAGGCGGCGTCCTGCACGCCGGCATGCAGCTGGCGCTGGTCGCCGTTGACGTGCAGAGCGACCTCGATGCCGGGTTCGTCCAGGCTCTGCACGAATCGGCTCAGCTCGGCCGCCAGCCCCAGACCGCCGGTGCCGGCTTGGCGCAGGTGCTGCACCCGCTCGCGGCCTTCCTGCATCACCTCGTCGGCGCGGTCCAGGGCACGCTCTAGCCGCGTGCGGGCCGTGTGATCGGTTGCCAGCGTATCGGCAGCTGCCTGGAAGCGCAGCATCAGACCCTGCACGCTTTGCAGCAGGGTATCGTGCAGTTCGCGGGCGATGCGTTCACGCTCACTCTGCTGGGCGTGCAGTTGCAGGCGCAGCCGCCGGCGCTCACGGCGCAGTGCACGGCGATGCAGCCACCAGAGCATCAGCAGCAGCGCCGCGCCCGTCGGCATATAGAACAGCGGGCGCAGGTAGAATGCCGGCGCCACGCTGAAGGTCAGCACGGTCGGGGCCGCCGGCTCGCCACCGCTCTGGTCGAACACCTGCACCTCAAAGCGGTAATCGCCCGCCGGCAGCCCGGTGTAGGTGGCGCGTCGCTGGCGCCCGGCCTCGATCCACTCGCTGTCAAAGCCCTGCAGCCGATAGCGGAAGGCCAGGCTTTGCGGAGCGCGCAGGTTCAGCGCTGCGTAGTCGATGACCAGGCGCTGGCTGCCCGCTGGCAGCTGCAGCGGGGCGGGCAGCGGCTGCGGAACGCCATCGACCTGCACGCTCTCGATCATCACTGGCGGCAGTGCAGCGACCGCCGGCTGGCGCGCCGGGTCGAGCAGGCTCACGCCAGCGCTGGTGGAGAGCCACAGCCGGCCATCGGCGCCGACCACACCGGTAGGCAGCGGCAGTACGCGGTAGGGGTCGTTGGCCAGGCTGCCATCCAGGCTCACCGAGCGGTAGCGCAGGCGATAACCCGGCTCGGCCAGAGCTCGTACTATCTCGGCCGCCGGCAACTGCAGGATGCCGCCCTTGCCATGTACCCACAGGTCGCCGTCGCGGCCGGGCAGCAGCGCATAGATATTGTCGAACTGGCCGTTGGCCGGCAGTGGCAGCATCTGCAAGCGCTTACCGTCGAAGCGCGCCAGACCGTGTTGGCCGCCAAACCAGGAAACCCCGTCGTGGTGCAGCTGCGCGGTCACGTGGCCGATCCGCAGCCCATCCGCTTCGCCCCACTGGCGCAGCCCGTCGCCCTGGCGGCTGACCAGCAGGTTGTCGCGGTAGCCGAACCACAGTCGCCCCTGTTCGTCGCGCCCGGCGCTGACCGGCATCATCTGGCTTGGCTGTTCGCTGACGCCAGCCACCGCCTGCCATTGCTCGCCGCGCAGCACGAACAGACCGAGCCCGTTGATCGACACCCACAGGCTGCCGTCGTCGGCATGGACCATTGCCCGTACCGAGGCTTCCTCCGGCGCCTGCTCGGGCAGCCGGGCCTGCAACTCGGTACCGGCTGATGTGGCGTGCCAGATGCCATGGGGCCCCCCGGCCCAGACGTCGCTGTCGGTGCCGGTGAGCAGGGCGGTCACCGGCTCGGCGATGGGCCAGCGCTGCAGCTCGCCGTTGTACAGGCGCAGCAAGCCGCGGTTGCCGCTGGCTGCCCACAGCGCGCCATCGCTGGCCACCGCCAGTGCCGCGTTCAGGGTGCCGGCCGGCAGCGGCGCGGGGCTCAGTTCGCGCAGCCGAAAACGGTCGAGCCCGGCATTGCTGCCGGCCCATACCGTGCCGTCGCGATCCTCCAGCAGCGGCCAGAGGTAATCGGCGCTCAGGCCTTCGCGGCGGGTCACCCGCTCGGCGTGGGCAATGTCCAGCGGCAACTGCGCCTTCTGGTAACGGAGCAACCCGTTGCCCGGCGTGCTGGTCCACAGCCCGCCGGCGTCATCGAACAGCAGGCCGTTGATTGGCGCATCCACCGGCTGGCTCTGCAGGTGCGACTGGTCGCCAGGCATCACGCGGTGCAGGCGGTTGAGGTAGCGCTCGGCGATCCAGATCGAGCCATCTGGCGCCTGGGCGATCTGGCTGGGCCAGTCGAGGCCGCCGTCCACTTCGCTGAATTGCGAGGCGCCGGCAGGGCGCTGATAGAGGTGATGGCTGCTGGCGGCCCACAGGGTGCCGTCGCGGTCGAGGAAGACTGCCCGCGCACTTCTGGCGTTGAAGCCCTGCTCGGCACCGACGGTGGTCCAGCGTTCGCCGTCGAAGCGGGCCAGCCCTTCATGGGTCGCCGCCCAGATAGTGCCGTCGTGATCCCGCGCCAGCCCATACAGTGCGCCACCCGGAAAACCCTGGCCAGGAGCGAAGGTGCGCGTGCTGCGCCCCTGAATCAGCCGGGCACCGCCAGCGCGCAGGCCAACCCACAGGCCATCGTCCACTGCCAGCAGGCTGGCGATCGTGCCCAGCGGCTGCCCGTCGTTCGGCTGGTAGGGCGTAAAGTCAAAACCATCGAAGCGCAGCAGGCCGCTGTCGGCGCCTAGCCACAGATAGCCGTCGCGGGTTTGCGCCAGAGCGCCGACCTGATTGGGGCCGTCATCGTCGGCCATGGTCCAGCGATGGTGTTCGCGCTGCGCCAGCGGTTCGGCTTGTACCGGCATGCCTAGCACACCTGCCAGCAGCCAGGCGCAACAGCCTCTTACCCACAAGGGCTGGCGGCGAAGGTAAGGGGAGACGAGGGCAGTCACGGCAGAAGTAGGACGCACAGGGAAAAGCGGATTGTGCAACCGTGCCCGCCGGCGTGCCAGCGCCACCGCCGAATACCAACCGATTGACGGTGCCAATATCGCCCCATGCGAATCTGTTTACAGGCGTACACTGAACTTGCAGCTGCCGATGCAGCTCTGATGGATCAGATCACACCAGCCAGGAGGGCGCAGCATGGGACCGGAAGACCGAGAGTGGTGGCGCGAAGGCCGCCGACAGCAGGGGCACAACGCCTCATGGGACAACTTCAGCGCCAAGCCCGATCCCAAGGGCGGCAACGTCCTACGTATCCAGCGCCCCCTCAAACTCAGCACCACACCGGCCTACCTGCCATTACCCAACCAGCCGCTGCTCGATAGCCCGGAAAACTCAGGCGCCCGCCGGATACTGCTAATCCTCGGCGTGGTAACCGTGGCGGCGATGATCGTGGCGGGGTTTCTGGTGGTTTAGCGACAACGCATTTACGACGAAAAGGCTTATCAGGTGATAAGCCTTTTTGCTTTATGGCTGATAGCGCATCCAATACTGTTACTGCAAGGCATGCTGTGCTGCACTCCACCAGGCAACTGTTTGCTGGTAATGAAATGCAGCGATGAAATCGCGATGACTGTTTTTTATCTGCAGCTGTCGGCTTTCAGCCCTTCAGTTATTTATTGCCGCTGCAGAGCAGCCAGGCCATTGGTCTGCAAGCGTGTGTGCATGTCTACATGCATACGCGTATGATAGCAATGACTGCATTGACTTCATTGGGAGGGCTCTATGGCAACTATCACTATTCGAAATCTGGATGATGACCTCAAGGCCATGCTGCGCGTCGTCGCCGCCAGCCACGGGCGCTCCATGGAAGAAGAGGCGAGACTGATCATTCGCCAAGCGTTGACCAAGCAAGACAAAAGAGGTGGATTGGGTAGCCGCATTCACGCACGCTTTTCTGCGGTGGGTGGTGCTGACCTTGAGGTGCCTGAGCGAAACACCAAAGCAAGGGGTGCGAGCTTCGGCGAATGATCCTGATTGATACCAACGTGCTTTCCGAACTGATGAAAGCGAAGCCAGCAGTAGAGGTTTTATCCTGGATTGACCAGCAGCCTGCAGGGCAGCTTTATATAAGCTCCATTACTGTGGCTGAAATCCTCTATGGAATCGCTCGACTGCCGGATGGGAAGCGTAAGACTGCTTTCGCTGATCTGGCGAAGCTGATGTTCGATGAGGATTTTGCGGGACGAATTCTGCCGTTCGATGCCGATGCGGCGATTCGCTATGCCAGCTTGGCTGCAGCCAGTGAAGCGAAGGGAAAGGTGGCAGATATGGCCGATGCGCAGATCGCTGCCATTGCGGCTTTATACGATGCGCCTGTTGCTACGCGTAATGTTCGGCACTTCGATCACCTGGGGGTTAGCGTCATAAACCCTTGGGTCGATTGATCCGGGCAGTCAGGGCGTGGTCTCTTAGTCTCCACACATTTTTCGAGCGCGCACAAAAAAGGGCTTACCTTTCGGTAAACCCTTGTTTTGTTTGGTGGCTACGCAGGGACTTGAACCCCGGACCCCAGCATTATGAATCCGGCGAGCACTAGCTTAGCGTCCCATAGCCTCACAGAAACCTATGTCCGTAGCTGGGCTCGCTGCCTAGCGTTCCACAGCGTTTCAGAAAAATGCATGAATGTAGTCACCTACGGTTTACGAGATCAAAAAATCCGGATAGCTTCAATGGTGGCTTTAGGCTATGAGGTAGGCGTCGGGTCGTCCTTCCGTCAGCTATCGTTCGCTGCTATATATCCGCCTGGTTTTTGGGGCGGGGTGTCGTAAGCAAATCAAGCGATCCTCTAGCAGAAAAAAGATTTTTAGTAAAGGGTTGGTTTATGTTGGGCGCAAGGGAAACTGCGAAGATATTCAGTAGCAAAGTCTTAAATGCGCTAGCAAATGACGATTTTTCTTTCATATCTGAAGTTGCGTTAAGTTATTCTTCATCACTGAACGATGTTTTCCAGGTCAGAGATGTTTTCGAAGCATGCTATAAAGACTTAAAGAAAAGTTACAAGGCTGAGTATTACATAAAGAACTTAATTGCCAAGAAGATTTTGATAGGTCGTCATTCTATGAATACGGCGACACTTCTTGGTGAGTTTCGCGTGGGAGCAAATAAAGCAGATTGTGTAATTGTTAATGGGCACAGCACCTGTTATGAAATAAAATCATCTTATGATGATATGTCTCGCCTTCCTAGTCAGCTTGAATCATATCTAAAGATTTTTGATAGGGTTAATGTTGTTACATCTAGTGTCCATGTTGATAAAGTCTTGAAAATTGCACCGGAGGAAGTTGGTGTAATTCAATTGGGTAAAAAAGATTCTTTGGCGGAAGTCCGAGCAGCTACTACGTCTACTGACCCTGTCGATGTTGATGTTTTAATAGCTTCACTTCGTAGAAAAGAATACTTATCGCTTGTTGAAGAGTTGTGTGGGTATATTCCGGTTTGCTCAAATACAAGTATATATGAGGAGTGTAGGTCGTTGTTGCGAGAGGTTAGCTCTCCACAATTGCGTGCTGCATTCTGTAGAGTGATAAAGAATAGTAGGCGGGTTGATAAGGAATATGTCTCTGCTCTGCCTGAAAGCTTGTTGGTTGCAGGTATCGAATATTCGATTTCTTCACCTAGCAGGAAAAGGTTAGTCAAAAATATGAATGTGTACCTAAGTAAGGAAGCTTTATGTACTACCCAATACTCAAGGCAAAGCGACATGAGCTAAGCTCGGTTGTAGAGCTGTCGAGCGCTATAAAGCCTGTGAATTTTCGCCCGGTCTTGGAGCCTGTAAATGGCGGGTTGGCTCCCTTAATTAAGACTATAGAGAAGCTATATTCTAATCTTGTAATTCCCTTGGTTGTGATTAATCCATCTCAGGGTGATTTTTCAAAAGTTTCATCTGCTGGGCTTTATAGTGACTTGCAAAGTGACTCTCGTTCGGCAAATAAGTTTCTTCCTTGTGTGAAGATAAAAGATGCCACTGATATTGTGTCGCTTAGCCTTTTGCTGATATACCCATCCGCAGCGGTTTACCTTGAGAGCAATATTTCTAGTTCTTCATTGGGCCAGATATCAAAAGCCCCCTTGGTATTGCTTAATTCTCAAAAGAACGACCCGGCAATTGTAAGTGCAATTGGTTCTGTAGTTGTTTACTCTGATAGTTTTGCTAAGAGGAAACGAAATGCGGATTATGGGCAGGTCTCATATTATTCCGGGGCTCACACTTCTTATCATCAGGCCGCTAATGTAATCGGTTTCGGTGACTTTACCATTATGGGGGAGGAGTACACTGGTAGCGGCGGTCCTGCATACGTTGTTGCTATCCATGCTTCTTACATAGAGTCAAATGGTAATAATACCATGTACGTAAGGCACTTTTGTTCTTCATCAGATAGCGAGATTACAGCGAATACTCCTGGGAAGTATAAAGAGGCGTTAAAAGAACTCATTATGTTTGACAAGGCAAATCCGGGTGTTTTTGATAAAACTCTTGGGATGTCAGAGTTTTATGACTCTTATTCTACAAACCATTTCCCTGGGTTGGGGCTTGTTAAAGAAATGTCTATCAAGCATCATATAGAAACTATTTGCAATTTTATTGCATAGTTGAGGCGGACGGAGACGGTTAATGCGGTTTGATGGTATTTATGATGAGTTACGCTTACGCCTAGCTCACCTAGATGATGCTGGTACTTGGCGCCAAGTTAACCAGAATCAATATCAGTTTAAGTCTAAGAGTGGTGGTATCTTAAACTGGTACCCTTCAACCGGAACTATCAGTTTTCAAGGCAATCATGCAGCTGCTAGTGAACTCCAATCTTTATTGGAAGGCATATTAAATGCCGACTCCGGCCCTCAGCCCGAAGAGCAGGTTAAAGAAGCTGTCGAGGCCATTCAGCGACTTTCTTTAGATATGCATGAGGTCCAGTCATCTTTTTTGGATGACTCCTATGCGGACTCAGAGCTTGTTATCGGTTTGGTAGGTTCGATCGGTACGAACCTAAAAGCTGTTGCAGAGCTTTTAGAGGAAAGGCTAAAAGCATTTTCATATGCTACTCATCACGTGAAGATATCGTCTGATGTTATAGCTATGCTCGGCGATCCTCCTGCCCCATCTACCAATGAGTTTGATCGAATTTATGGTTATATGGAGGAAGGGAATAAGCTAAGGAAGAACTCTAAGGATAACTCTATTTTGGCTTTGGGGGCCGCTGCAGCTATAAACCAAAATAGGGGAGAGGCGCCACGTCGTAGGGCCTATATAGTAAATTCTCTGAAAAGTCCTTATGAAGTTCAGCGACTAAGAAAAATTTATACCGGTGGTTTTTTTCTTTTAGGTGTGCATGCTGATCATGAGCGGCGAAGAAGCTATTTAGTCAAAGACTTAAGGCTTGATGAGGAACAAGCATCTACCTTGCTGCTGAAAGATGCTAATGAAAGAGAAGAGTATGGTCAGCACACTCGTGATACATACCATCTTTCAGATTTTTTTATCGATTTTGGTGCGAATCACGATTCTTTGAAAATGCAGGTTTGGCGTGTCTTAGATTTGCTATTTGGTAAGCCGTATGTAACTCCAACATTTGAAGAATATGCGATGTTTATGGCGTTCTCCGCATCACTTCGCTCGGCCGATTTGTCGCGTCAGGTAGGTGCTGTCTTAACTCGTGACCAATGCATTATTTCAACTGGCGCTAATGATGTGCCTAAGTCTGGTGGAGGATTGTACTGGCCTCAATTGAATGATCAAAATGAAATAGTTGATCAGGATGATGGTCGGGACTATATGCGCGGGGAAGACTCAAATGCTATACAAAAGAAGCTTATTATTGATGAGATAATAGCCTCTATTCCCCGTGAGTTTCGTGACAAAGTGGCTCCTGCTTTAAAGGGAAGTCGAATAAAAGATATTACAGAGTATGGCCGCGTAGTGCATGCTGAAATGGAGGCATTGCTGTCGGCAAGTCGTTCGTCTGTTAGTGCTTTAGGAGCAACCTTATATTGCACCACATTCCCATGCCATAATTGTGCTAAGCACATCATTGCCGCTGGCGTAAAACGTGTTGTATATGTAGAACCCTATCCCAAAAGCAAGGCGCAAGAGTTTCATTCGGACTCGATATCGCTTAAAAATGACGGGAACGGTGTCCTGTTTCAGCCGTTCATCGGCGTAGGGCCACGTAGCTTCTTTGATTTGTTCTCGACGAACCTCGGAAGCGGCTATCCTATAATCCGTAAGACAGACGAAGGGCAGAAGGTAGCTTGGTCAGAGTCGACGGCTAAGCTACGTACTCAAATGCTCCCATGCTCCTACATGGAACGCGAAAGCATTGCTGCAGGTCTGTTAGATGCATATCTTAAAGGAGAGGCAAATGGGCAAGAATAGGCAAGATTTTTTGCGCCACCTCGAGGAATCGCGTCGTAGCGTTGAGCAATGGCCTTCTTGGAAGCAGGAGGCTCTAAAGGCTTCGTCCAAAAACTCTTCCCCTGTAGCTCAGCCTCAGAGCTCGCAGTCCAAGCGTTGATTCTATTGGAGCCTAGGGAGTAACTGTCCTTGGCTCCAATGTCGTCCCCACTGTTTCACCGTTTTCCCCTCTCTCTGCGGGCGTACCAGCGCCTAGCTACTTTTTTGGTGATCGCTATCCCGCGTTCTGACCGGGCAAGTTTCGGTTAGCCTCGTCATAGTCAGGGCTCGTTTGCCCACATTCTGGGGCAATCTCTCCGCTTGCGAGCCACAGGGCGTACTCTGGATGGATCTTCACCATAGATGAAATGTCGTCCTCGTTCGCCCGTCTTCCGCCCTTCCTCAAGGCATACCACTTCTCCCGGTCAATTCCACTGAGCTCTTCGAGTTTCTTGGCCGTGAGTTTCTTATATTCCCAAATAGCGACTATCCGCTCTCTGATCATTCTAAAATCATCTAAATAATTGGCATATAGTGCTAGTAAGCAAAAGCCATTTGCCTATAATTGGCATTAGATCATTGGCATATAATGCCAATAACAGGTGAGATCACTTGACGATTATAGGGCAAAAGTATGGAACAGTCTGGAATAGTGGGGTTCGACACACAGGGAAACCCGGAACGCGTCAACGATCTGCGTGATGCGCCGTTTTGCTCGAAGCACGTGTTCGCCAAGCTGCTGGGCATCGACACCATCACCGAGGATGTCGTGCGCGGCTGGATCGAATCCGGCACCCTCCCGACCGCCAAGATCGGCCGTCATCGCGTCATCAACCTGCACCGCATCCGCCGTGATATGGAGCGCGGCAAGACCGTGTTCTGTGCAGGGGACTACGGCGATGACTAATACCTTTGTTGTCGAGACCTGCACGTTCCATGGGGTTACCAAGCGCCGTCGTTGGCACCTCGTGCATACCGGTTCTACCCGAGCGGATTGCCGCGCGTACATCAAGAAAACCGTCACAGACCTTTATGTCCACTGGTGTCCTGAGCGTGCTACCGATCTGTTCCGCGTCCGTTACGTGAGGCCAGGTAAATGAGCCATGCAAAAGTACCTGCACCAGCCCCACAGGCCGGACTGCGACTGCTCTGTCTGCTATGTCAAAAGACAGGGGCCTATCAGCCTGTCGCCACGCTGCGCCCAATGCCGCCCCGTTCGCTGTTTTCCGGTCGTTGGCCAAATGCGGCTGGTGAACGGGCATTGGCTGCACGTGAGCAGTACCTACCGCTGGGTCTCGGGCTTTACCTGTCCCCAGCACTCACCAACCCCGCGCCCACCTCGGTACTGGTACGTGGTGGAAAACATCGGCAAGCCAACACCCTACGTCCCGCGCTGGGATCTGTTCGAGCTGGAGTCTGAGCAATGCCCGGCATCGTCCTGACCGTCGCCCAAGCCGCTGAGCTGCTGCCATTGGCCAGCCAGCAGTTGGGCCGCATCCAGCATCAACAGGACGCTGCCAACGAAAAAGGCATCCCTGAAAACTGGGGTGTGGATGAGTGGCAGGAAATCGTAGAAGCCCTGCAAGGCCCAATCGTTCATGGGGTGGTGTATGTCGCCTGAGCTGTTCGTTGTTATCACGTACTGCCTGCTGGTCATCTGCTTTGTGACCATCGGCCTGTTGTTCGCCTTCTTGCTGCTGCGCCGTGAGTTTTGCCCGCGCCGTAGTGGGCAGCCGAATCAGTCGCCTCCGGCGTCCGTGACTGGCCAACGCGATCACACAGCCGGTTCACCGCGTGCACCGCCAGTCGCGGGCGACGGTGGCGAAATGGGATGACAAGGGCAAGGCCCTTGGTGTTGATAGGTTGAAGTAATAACAGGGAGTTTGAAGTATTCGTTAAACCCACATTAATCCGCACTGTTTCACAGCAATATGATATTTGCCTATCCACGGAATTATCACTAGCAAGTCGCGTATAAATACACCCGTAAACCCTTAGCAAGTCGAGTTCTCCGGTAACTATAGCGAAATATCCCGCTTTAGTTGCGCGGCATCGTTCGGCCTGCAAAAGACTAGATCGCGCAATAACGCGCAACTTAAAGAGGAAATACCAATGGCACGTTCGACTATGGAAGTTGCATTCCTGAGCACTCAGAAACTCGCATTCAGCCAAAACGGCAATGACGTGAAAATCGTGAAAGTGTTCTACGGCGATGAGCCGGACGGCGAAACTGAGAACGGCCTGTCCATCGTCAGCATGGATGTTCCTCTGGAAGTGGCCGACGAAGTATTCGCGGCCGGGGCGAAGTTCGACCCGCTCGAAAAAGTCCGCATCACCTTCGAAGTGGCCCGCGCTGGTAAGCAGAAGGGCAACAACCGCTGCCTGCACATCGAGTCCGTCGATTCCAAAGCCCGCGCTACTGCCAGCCCGGCACCTGCTTCCAACACCGGTAAGCCTGCCGACCCGGCCAAAGCCTAACCCTGACCGCCTGGAGCTCACCGCATGGGAATCGACGCCTATCTGGCCAACGTCACCCTCGGTGATCTCTGGGCCCTGCAGTTCATTCAAGGCGTGGTGATGATCGCCGCCCTTGGCCTAATCCACGGGCACCAGAGGTAACGGTTTATGGCTTTCACCTGGGGGCAGTACCTCGTTATCGCTGGGCTCTTTGTGGGTGCTCTCGGGATTGGCGTGTCCTGGGGGGCCTTCCGGCTGGGCTGGAAGGAAATCGTCGACGCTTCAACCAACTGAGGAAAGACCTATGTTCAATCGCATCAAACAGGCCGTCATGCGTGACGGCAACCAAGTGGAGAGCGGTGCCAGTGTCGGTAAAGCACTGGGCGGCAAATCGCTCGCTCTGATCACTGCCGGCGCGGCCTCGCTGACTGCCGGTTCCGCCAATGCAGCAATCACCGTCCCGCCTGAGCTGCTCGAAGTCTTCACCGATCTGGCACTCGCGTTCGGCACCCTGATGGCTGCCGGTGCCGTGCTGTTCGGCGTCATCCGTGGTGGTGTGGCCCTGTTCAAGATCGCCGGTCGCGTGTTCAGCGCTGCGGGCGCCTAAACAGGGTTGGGGGTCGAACGATGCGTACGGCTTTCGGCCTCCGCCTGCTACTTGCTCTCACCCTTATGGGGTGGGGGCAGTTTGGTTTTGCTGAGGATTATTATTGGCAATCCCACTACAACAGCGCGTTAAGCCCTCGTTTTGCTTCCCCGTCTGCCGCCTGTAGCTGGGTTAAAAACCAAGCGAAATCCATTACCTCGATATCTGCCTCTGTAAGAACGTCGACTACTGGTGTCTGTGTTTATTACTTCAACGCCGGTTCAGCTGATCAGCCAGATATCAAAGGACCAGTCGAGGATATTCTGATCACTCGCGGCGGCACCGAATGCCCCACGGGCAAGACTTTCAACCCTAATAACGGCCAGTGCGAAGAACCGCCAAAGAACTGTGAGCCGCTTACCGGTCAACGCTTCAGCTTCTTTGCCAACGTCCCTAACGGTGGTTCCAGTCTGCCCGGTGAATACATCTGCCAAGAAGGCTGCCGAGCTGCGTGGTCTGGCGAGTGCGGCACCAATGATCAAGGCATCTCTGCCTGCTGGGGGCTCGCCACCTATAACGGCCAGGTTTGCCAGAGCGGCGACACGCCGTCCGGTCTCGGTAACCCACCGACTGACCCAACCGATCCGACCACACCGCCAACCGATCCCACTGACCCGACCGAGCCTACAGATCCTACCGATCCGCCTCCGGTCTGCGGTCCTGGTTACAGCTGGTCAGGCACTACCTGCGTAAAAGATCCGCCCAAGCAGTGCGACCCATCTACGGGCGAAGTCTGCCCGCCAACCGATCCGACTGATCCAACAGACCCCACCGATCCGACCGATCCAAATAACCCCGGCGACGACGGCAACGGGCCTGGGGACGGCGACGGTGAGCCCGGCACGCCCGGTGGTGATGGTGACGGCGACCAAGAAAAACTCGGCCCGAAAATCGACAAGACCAACAGCCTGCTTGATGGCATCAGCAAGGCCCTGGGCAACCTGGGCGATGCCTTCAAAGAGTTTGCCGAGGATGCCCTGGGCGAGAAGTACGACGGCGAAGGTGAGGGCGATGAAAAGAGCATCGGTGATGCCGCTGCAGGTCTGGCTGGCAATTTCGCCGGTGCCTTCGGCCAGGGCATGACGGACACGCTCGCGGCTCAGGAAGCCTCTGATATTGCCACCCTGGCGGACATCTCCAACATCGTTAACAACGAGTGGTTTAGCCCCGGCACCGCTGCCTATAAGGCCATCTACATCATCGATGGCGTGTTGCCTCGCAGCACCTCGTGCTCGCCCTTCGACGTGAAGATCGATGCCGGAAAGCTGCACACCAACCTGCGCCTGGATGCCTGCGAGCTGAGCCGTATCAAGCCATTGCTCGAGTGGATTATCTGGATGCTGACCCTTATCGGGGTATGGCGCATCGCCTATGCCGGTCTGCGGCTGGAAAACGCTAAAGCTGAGAAAGGAGGCTTCTGATGTTCGGGCTTCGCTGGATTACCGGTTGGCTGGGCAAGTTCTTCCCCAATCTGTTCAAGCGCCTCAATGGCTGGCTCCTGGCCTTTATCACGCCGCTGATCGCGCCGTTTTTCGAGTTCATCACCAAGTTCTTTCGCAAGGTCGTCTTGTTCCTCGCGATTATCGCCGCCATCGGCGTTCTGCTGATGGCCTTCGCCGCCGCTATCAACGGCATTGCCGGTGGGCTGGTAAACGCCATGGCGCCCGACCTGATCAGTTTCGGGCGCATGTTTCTGCCTTCCAACCTCAGCGCGGGCATCACCATTTTGCTGTTCGCCCGGCTGCAGTCGCTGATTTTCATGTGGGCACACCGCCTCACCGAAAAGTTTATCCACACCTGAGGATCGCCCATGGCCGTCTATATCGTTACCGGCAAGCTGGGTGCTGGCAAAACCCTGCTGTGCATTCTCAAGATTCTGGAGTACCTCAAGGCCCGCCGCCGTGTGGCGGTCAACGTCGATGTGAAGATGGACAAGCTGTGCCGGGCCGATAACAAGTACTCGCGCCTTGTCCGCCTGCCTGACCTGCCATCGGCTGAAGATCTGGTCGGCCTGGGCTTCGGCCATGAAACCTACGACGAAGAGAAATTCGGCGGGATCTTCCTCGACGAAGCCGGCGTGTGGCTCAACTCCCGCGACTGGAACTCGGGTGGCCGTACCGACCTGCTGAAGTTCTTCCTGTTCCTGCGTAAACGCCGCTGGGATCTGTGGTTGTGCGTGCAGAACGTCAACGTCATCGATAAGCAGATCCGCGAATCCATCGCCGAGCACGTGGTGTACATCAACCGCTGGGACAAGCTAAAGATTCCCTTCGTGTTCCGCCTGCCGCTGCGTGTTCTGAGCCTGGGTATGTGGAAAGGCAACCTACCGAAACTGCATCAGGCCATCGTGAAATACGGCGCCAAGTTCAACTCGCCCAAGGTGGAAGACTGGTTCTATCAGGGCAAAGAGTTCTACAGCTATTACGACACCACCCAGGAATACAACAAGGACTACGACAAAGGCTCGTACTCCATGCTTCCGCCCGGCTACTGGCGTCGCCGCCTTCCTGCATCACCTCGCGACCTGGGGTTTCTCATGCGCACCACCAAAATCTTCTTCCGCCGTACTCGGGTGGTGAACGCCTTTTTCCTGGGCGGCCTGATCACCCTGTTTGTCTCGCTCCCGGTGTTCGCCGCCATTGCCTGGATTCGCTACCCAAGCGCGTCGGTACAGGCACAGGCCGCTGAGCCTGAGCAGAAGAAAACGACGCTTGAAGACGAATTCGCCGGCCTTCGCATCGCCTCCTATGGGCTTATGTCCGGGCAGGCCCGCTACGTGTTCGTGGATCCAGACGGCAAGCGCATCCGCTCAGAGGATCTGCTCTCCCGCGCTATCACCATCGATCCACGGGGGTCGCGAGAAGTGCGGTTGCTGCGTGGCACTGACTCTCTCACCGTCTACAGGTAATCGGCCATGAAACGTTGGTTTTCTCTGGCACTGCTGCCACTTGCCCTCACTTCCACACTCGCCCGCGCTGCAGTGGAGAAGATCGAACTGTACGACTCCACTCTGCAGGATTTCGTCGAGTGGGCCGCCGTGATGCTGAATAAATCGGTGGTGGTGGGCTCCGATATCCGCTCCGCGCCTATCTCCATTTTTGCCACCTTCGATGGCCCTCAGGAACTGGAACAACTGCTGGAAAACGCCGTCCTGTCCTCGGGCTTTCACTACTCCAAAAGCCCCAACGCGATCCGCATCAGCGCGCAGCCGATTCAGGAATCGCCCGTCCTGGTCACTGAGGTGATTCAGCTGCAGCACCTGCAATCCGACTTTGCCGAACAGTCCGTCCGCGATGTGCTGGCCTCCCGCGCCGACCGCACCAACGAGGCAGCCAAAACCGGCCAGGTACTCGTCACGCCGTCGCCTACCTCGAACGCGCTGATCGTCACCGCCACGCGCCCCCAGCTCGACGCCATCAAAGAGGTGGTAAGCGAAATCGACCGACCGCGGCGCCAAGTTCAAATCACCGCGGTGGTGGCTGAACTCTCCGACAACGACTTCGAGGCGCTGGGCCTGAATGCCGCTGCAGGCTCTAACCGTCTCGATCTGTCGGGCCGCACCATCCGGTCTTCTGATCGCTCCGACCTGGGCTTTAGCCTCACGTTCTCCGGGCCCACCATCTCGGCCTTCCTGCAGGCGGTGCGCTCCAGCTCCAGCAGCAACCTGTTATCAACGCCACAACTGCTAACCCTCAACCGAGAGTCAGCATCCATCGTCGTCGGCCAGAACGTCCCATTCATCACCGGCCAGACCACCAGCGGCTCCACACCGGCATCAGATCCGTTTCAAACCATCGTGCGCCAGGATGTGGGCCTTACCCTGCAGGTGACCCCGTTCATTACGCCTTCCGACGCTATAGAACTGAAGGTCAGCCAGTCTGCCTCGACTGTTTCTGACGACAACACAGCCGCCGACATCATCACCAACACGCGCCGAATCCTTACCAATGTTCAGCTCAAGGATGGCCAGGGGGTGCTCCTGGGTGGGCTGCGATCCACGCAAACCGATCGCTCGACCAGCTCGGTGCCCATCCTCGGCGATATCCCCTATCTGGGGCGCGCCTTCCGCTACGAATCCAACCGCGTACGCACCACCAATCTCGTGGTGCTCATAACCGCCCGTATCCAGGCCCTGAACCACAACGAGCTGATGCCGGCTGATGCGGGGCCGTGGATGGATCTTTCGTTCGGCGCGTTGCCCGGCGGTGGTTTGGGCGCAGCCCGTGACACCGCCGGGCGCGCGACGGGCGCCCGGTGACGTCCCTGTAACACGTCAGATAAACGTACGTAGATAACCAGACAAAACCAGAGTGATACACAAATGAGCAGAGCAAAGGATTTCACCCGGCTTGATATCGAAACGGGTCTGGTCAGCGACACAAGCCGGCTTTTCGTTGATCCCGGCTGTTCGGGTTTCGTTGACCTGTCGGGTGTGCGCCTTCTGCGCTGTGGCGTCGATACCGTGCGCCAGTTGTACCGGGGGCTTATCCGTCCCGACATTATGTGCCTGTTTGAGAAGCCCGGCACCATGGTCGAATTCGCCGGCCAGATCTGGCACTCGGGCCGTGTCAGCAAGGACTCTGGTTACCAGTACAAGCTCCAGAACGCTGACCTGGGCATCATCCTGCTGGTGAAGAACTTCAACGCCAAGATCGACGCCATCGGCGCCCACCTGAAAATCGAAGTCTCGCCCCATGCCATCGACGCGCTGTCGCCTGAGCGCTTGCAAGACCGCATGAACTATTACGCCTCGGCTGTCCTAACCCATCGCGAAATCAACCAATGCGCCGTCCATCTCGCACTAGACCTGCAAGGCTGGAAACCGCCTTTGGATCTGGTGGCCCGTATGCACTGCCGTGCACGTACCCAACGCGATATTTCCGGCATCAATGAAATCAACTGGACTACCAAATCCAGCACCTATGGTCGCGGCGAAACCTTCATGTTCGGCTCTGCCAGTGGTGTGCAACTGGCGATCTACAACAAGACCGAGCAAGCCCGGGCAACCGACAAGCTCGACTACTGGGAAAGCGTCTGGAAGCGCCGCGACAGCTTCGACCCGCAAGATCCGGACAACTATGACCCTGAGTCCGATGTATGGCGTGTAGAGCTGCGTTATCACCACTCGGTCATCCAGCAGTTCGCCAGCGGCTCAATCGACCTCAAGTCCGGCGCCCTGATCGACACCAGCTCCTTTGCCGCCTTCGCGGGGCATCTTGACGGCCTGTGGCGCTATGGCCTGCGTCAATTCAAGCTGCTCTGCCGCCCTGGCTATTTTGAGCCCATCTGGACGCTGATCCGTGAAGGCGTGCGCGTCGATCTGCCGGTGGACTCCCTGCTCGATGACACCGAATACAAGCGCTACTACAAGACCTCGCGTGGCTTCTCCGGCAAGAACGTGGAGCTGTTCTTGGGAAACTTCGTAAGCCTGCTGGCAAGGGAGAAGGTGGGCGCAAAAAAGGCGTTTAAGACCCTGCAGCAATGGGACTGCTGGCCGGTCATTCGCGATCACTATGCCGCCAAGGACATGACTCAGGACGATCTCTATAAACACATCAAGGATCTGCTGCAGGAACGTCACGTGCGGTGGGGTAGGGCGGTATGACGGCACGTAAAGACGGTGCCACTTGGACGGCTGATTTCTATGAGAATGGCCGGGCAGGGCGCCGCATTCGCAAGAAGGGCTTCAAGACCAAAACTGCAGCCCAGCGCTATGAGTCGGATTACTTCGCCTCACTGCAGGACACTGGCAGGCCAATTGATGATCGCCTATCCGATTTGGTGACCCTATGGCACTCACTGCACGGCAGCAGTCTCAAGGACGTGAAGGGCCGACTGTCTCGCACCCTGGCTGTCGTCGAACGCCTCGGTAACCCTCTGGCCTCTCAGTTCGATGCACTCGCCTGGGCTCGTTATCGGCAGTCTCGTCTCAAGGACGTCTCGCCCCACACGGTCAACCATGAGCAGCGCTATCTATCGGCGGTTTTCTCTGAGCTGATCCGCCTCGGCGCATGGCACGGCGTCAACCCGCTGGCCAAGATCCGTCAGATCAAGACCGATCAGACCGAGCTCACGTTTCTGACCCTGGATCAGGTCGGCCTGCTGCTCGATGAGTGCCGCAAGTCGTCCAACAACCATACCTACCCCGTCGCCCTAATCTGCTTGGCCACTGGCGCACGCTGGGATGAAGCCGAAAGCCTGAGTCGCGCTAGCCTGTTTGGTGGTAAGGCGCACTTTCACCGGACAAAGAACCGAAAGTCCCGGTCGGTGCCGATCCCCAAGGAGGTTGAGGAAGCTGCGCTATCGGTTGCTATGCCAGGATCTGGCCGGCTGTTCATGCCCTGCAGGGCCGCTTTCCGTAGTGCGTATCAGCGTTGCGGATTCCATACGCCGGGACAGCTAACCCATATCCTGCGGCACACGTTCGCCAGTCATTACATGATGGGGGGAGGGGATATTCTCAGTCTGCAACGCATCCTGGGGCATTCGTCCATTGCGATGACCATGCGCTATGCGCACCTGTCGCCTGATCACCTGTCATCCGCTTTAAAGCTCTCCCCGCTAAGCCAGAGCGGCCATCTTCCTACCTCGACGCGGTGTCTAATTGTCTAGCGCGTTCACCAATCGCCATAATGGTGGTTCTAAAGGATCAGCATTAAGGCGTTTTATGGAAAGCAGGATTCCCGTTCCAACTGACAACCTCTTTAAGTTTTATGCGCTTTTTGGACTCTTACTTTTTGTGTTCGCTTGCGGCGCACTTATATACGTCAATCAAACTACAAACACGTTGATGTTTGAGTCCGTCGTCGAGCTTGAGAGGCTCAAAGAGCAAGAGAACCCTAGCCCATCTGTCGTTGCTAAGATTTCTGCGTTAGAGCGAATGATGGACGTTGGTCGTGAAAATAAGCGGTTCTATGTCAGCTCTACAGGTTTCTTAGCTGGCATCGGTTTTTGGCTTGCTGTGTACGGTTTCGCTCGATGGCATCGCAAGCTTCAACCACTCATCGATGAGTCACAGAGGGTTCAGCTTGAGATCGCAAAGCTTCAGTTGGCGAAGCTACAGCTTGAAGTCGATGAGCTGAAAGGGAAGCGAGTGGACACGCCGTAGTCACTTTGTAGTCACTGGCGCAAACAAAAAAGGGCTTACCTTTCGGTAAACCCTTGTTTTGTTTGGTGGCTACGCAGGGACTTGAACCCCGGACCCCAGCATTATGAATGCTATGCTCTAACCAGCTGAGCTACGTAGCCGAGTGGCGCGCATTTTCCTTGTCTGTCGGGGGGGTGTCAAGCCCTGGTGCAGAATAAATTTACGAACTTTCAACTGCTTAGGCGTCTGGCCTGGTTTTTCTCCTGCCGCGGCTCACTCAATCGATCTCCACGCGATTGCGTCCGTTCTGCTTGGCGCGGTAGAGCGCCTTGTCGGCGCGGCCGAGGGCGTTGTCCGGGGTAGCATCCTGAGGGCTCAGTTGGGTGAGGCCAATACTGAGGGTCAGGTGGATTTCCTCACCGTCGACGCGCAGCGGCTGGCAGGTCATGGCGTGCTGTACGCGACAGGCGAAGTCGCGTGCCGGAAAGCTGTCGGCGCCGCTTAGCAGTACAGCGAACTCCTCACCGCCGATGCGCCCGGCCAGGTCACTGGTTCGTAGCTGCGCACGCAGGATGTCGCTGAAATGGCGCAGGGCGCGGTCGCCGATGCCGTGCCCCCAGCGGTCGTTGATCAGTTTGAAGTGGTCCAGGTCGCACATCAGCAAGCTCGAGGTACTGATGTCGCGGCGCTGAATGCGTGCTTGTTCGGTTTCCAGATAGTTCATGAACACGCGGCGGTTGGCGAGTTGGGTGAGGGCGTCCATGGAGGCGAACTCGTGCAGTTCGCGCTCGAAGCGTTTGCGCTCGGTGATGTCGGTGACCATGCCATGCCAAACGACGCTGCCATCCGCTCTACGCTGTGGTCGTGCTTCGCCCAGGTGCCAGCGCAGGCCTTGCACAGGTAGTTGCACGCGGTATTCGATGTGCCAGATGCAGACCTCACGCAGGGCTTGTGCGCGAGATTGATTGAATATCTCCAGGTCGTCCGGATGCAGGCAGCTATCGAGCAGTGTCGGGTTCTGCAGCATCTGTTCCTGGGTCACTTCGAACAGGTCGCGAACGCCAGCGCTGAGATAAGTGAAGTGGCCACTACCATCCACCTGGCTACAGAACTGAAAGACCACACCTGGCACTTGGTCGGTCAGTTGGGTGATCAGCTCGACGTTCTGTTGCAGACGCTCGGACAGTGAACGCAGTGTGCTGATATCGGTGGTGATACCAAGCATGCGCACGGGGTTTCCGCTTGCGTCCCGGCTGACCACCTTGCCGCGGCTGCATACCCATTTGTAACTGCCATCTCGGCAGCGCAGGCGATGCTCAACCTGATATTGCTCGGTCTGGCCGCTGATGTGGGACTGTATCGTCTGCTTCACCTGTTCGAGTTCGTCGGGGTGAACGCGCGTGTAGGCATCCTCGATACGGTTGCTCACTTCACTGGCTGTATAGCCAAGCATGGATTTCCAGGCGGCAGAGTAGTGGATCCTGCCAGTGCTCAGGTCGCGATCCCATACCCCGGTGCCGCTGCCTTGGATGGCCAATGCCAGCAGCGTTTCCTCGGCCTTGGCATGAGCCAGGGTGAGTATCTGGGCGGCGCTGTCTGCGATGTCCTGCAGTGACAGGTGCAGGTCGGTATCAATGCTTCGTGGCGTTGTGTCAGCCGCATAAAGCACGCCCAGGCACTCGCCCGTATTAGTGTGCAACGGATACCCAGCAAAGCAGCTCAGGGGCTCGGGGCAGGCCGTCGTTTCCTGAATCAGCAGGGCGGACTGGCCAAGTCGAGTGCGTGCGATCAGCAGTAACAGGGCATCCTGAATACTGCCGGACTGCGGAGAGTCGAGCTTTATTGGCTCATTACCGCTGCCGATGGTAACAACGCCACAGAGACTAAAGCCGGAACAGCGCTTGGCAAGGCGCAGCAGCGCATCTAGGCGCGCTGGCGCAGTGCTGGCGGGCGACAATCCAGGGGCAGAACACTCACGGTCGGGTTTCACGGTTCAGCGCCTGCAGGGAAGGGCAGGGCCAGTATACTGCTGCGCCGCACAAAGCATAGGCCAATACTGGCAAAAAGCCGTATCGCAGGTCGCCTTGTACAACTATCGAGCTGCAGAAACAACAAAGCCGCGTCTTTCACGCGGCTTTGTCGGTCACGGCGAGGGCTCAGACGTTGAAGCGGAAGTGCATTACGTCACCGTCCTTGACGATGTATTCCTTGCCTTCCAGGCGCCATTTGCCCGCTTCCTTGGCACCGGCTTCGCCCTTGTACTGGATGAAGTCGTCGTAGGCGATGACTTCGGCGCGGATGAAGCCTTTCTCGAAGTCGGTGTGAATGGCGGCAGCGGACTGCGGGGCGGTGGCGCCGACTTTGACGGTCCAGGCGCGAACTTCCTTCACGCCGGCGGTGAAGTAGGTCTGCAGGTTGAGCAGCGAGTAACCGGCGCGGATCACGCGGTTCAGGCCGGGCTCGGTCATGCCCATGGTTTCCAGGAACATCTGCATCTCTTCCAGATCGTCCAGTTCGGCGATCTCGGCTTCGATCTTGTTGCACACCGGTACGACGATGGCGCCTTCTTCCTCGGCGATGGTTTTCACCACGTCCAGGTGCGGGTTGTTCTCGAAGCCGTCTTCGGCAACGTTGGCGATGTACATCACCGGCTTGGTGGTCAGCAGGTGGAAGGTCTTGGCCAGGCGCTTCTCGTCGTCACCCAGGTTCTTGAGCAGGCTGCGCGCCGGCTTGCCTTCGGTGAAGTGCGGGATGAGCTTTTCCAGCAGCGCCTTCTGCGCCACGGCTTCCTTGTCGCCGCCCTTGGCGGTACGGGCGACGCGTTGCAGCTGCTTCTCGCAGCTGTCGAGGTCGGCCATGATCAGCTCGAGGTCGATGATCTCGATGTCACGCTTGGGGTCAACGCTGTTGGCGACGTGGATGACGTTCTCGTCTTCGAAGCAACGCACCACGTGGGCGATAGCGTCGGTCTCACGGATGTTGGCGAGAAACTTGTTGCCCAGGCCTTCACCTTTCGAGGCGCCGGCGACCAGGCCTGCGATGTCGACGAACTCCATGGTGGTGGGGATCACGCGCTCGGGCTTGACGATCTCGGCCAAGGCGTCGAGGCGCGGGTCGGGCATCGGCACGATGCCGCTGTTCGGCTCGATGGTGCAGAACGGGAAGTTCTCAGCGGCGATGCCGGACTTGGTGAGGGCATTGAACAGGGTGGACTTGCCGACGTTGGGCAGGCCGACGATGCCGCAATTGAATCCCATGGTGTATCCCTCGCGCCAATGGCGTTAGCTGAAATTAGAGAGTGGCTTTCTGGCTGTGCAGCTTGCGCTTCGCTACCGTCCAGTCACCGGCGAGTATTTCCGGGAGGACGCCCAAGGCGAAGTCGATGCTGGTATCCAGCAGTTCCTGTTCGCCCCGCGGCGCGCGGCCGAGGACGAAGTTGGAGACCATGCTGGCGTGCCCGGGGTGGCCGATGCCAAGCCGCAGGCGGTGGAAATTGTTCTGGTTGCCGAGCTGGGCAATGATGTCGCGCAGCCCGTTATGTCCGCCGTGCCCGCCACCCTGTTTGAGTTTGGCGACGCCGGGAGGCATGTCGAGTTCGTCGTGGGCCACCAGGATTTCTTCGGGCTTGAGCTTGAAGAAATTCGCCAACGCCGCTATGGACTGGCCGCTGCGGTTCATGAAGGTGGTGGGGATGAGCAGACGAACTTCGCGGCCCTGGTGATTGAACTTGCCCACCAGGCCAAAATACTTGCGATCAACGCTGAGATTGACGCGTTGGCTGTCCGCCAGGCGCTCAACGAAAAGGGCCCCTGCATTGTGCCGGGTCTGGTCGTATTCGGGGCCCGGGTTACCCAGGCCAACGATCAGTTGTACGGCAGTCATACAGGAGCCCTTTCTTGAAGCAGGCGTAGCGAGCCGGAATTACTCGGCGGTGCTTTCGCCTTCGCCTTCGGCTGCGTCTTCTGCACGAACGCGCGGCAGGTGAACGCTGGCAACCGGCAGATCGCTACCGTGGGCCAGAGCAACCAGCTCAACGCCTTTCGGCAGTTTGATGTCGGACAGGTGAACGGTCTGGTCCAGATCAACGTTGGCGAAGTCGACTTCGATGAACTCCGGCAGGTCTTTCGGCAGGCAGGAGACTTCAACTTCGTTCAGCGAGTGCAGAACTTCACCGCCTTTCTGCTTCACGCCAACGGAGGTAGCTTCGTTGATGAAGTGCAGCGGAACGTGTGCAGTCAGTTTCTGGCCGGCAACCACGCGGATGAAGTCAGCGTGCAGAACGAAGCCTTTGGCCGGGTGGCGCTGCAGTGCTTTGATCAGAACGTTTTCTTTCTTGCCGTCAACGGTCAGGTTCAGCACGTGGCTGAAGGCTGCTTCGTTTTCCAGCAGCTTGGCGAAATCCTTGGCAACCAGGCTGATGGACAGGGGAGCCTTGTCGCCACCGTAGATCACGGCAGGAACCAGGCTGGCGTTACGACGCAGGCGGCGGCTCGCACCTTTCCCCAGGTCGGAACGCGCTTCGGCATTCAGGGTAAATTCAGCAGTCATTTCACTTCTCCAGAATAACCAAACCGCCCGTTACGCTTGCGACCAGCGGCGGGGCGGTTCGGTGAAAGGCCTGGCCAGGTGGCCAGGCATGTTTCGTCAGGGGCGTTCCGGGTTAGCGGAACATCGCACTGATCGATTCTTCATTGCTGATGCGGCGTACCGCTTCAGCGACAACCGGCGCGATGTCCAGTTGACGAATACGCGAACAGGATTGCGCGGCGGCGGACAGCGGGATGGTGTTGGTCACCACCAGTTCGTCCAGTACCGAGTTCTCGATGTTCTCGATGGCACGACCCGACAGCACCGGGTGCGTGGCATAGGCGTACACCTTGGCAGCGCCGTGTTCCTTCAGAGCCTTGGCCGCGTGGCACAGGGTGCCGGCGGTGTCGACCATGTCGTCGACCAGGATGCAGGTACGACCTTCCACGTCACCGATGATGTGCATCACTTCGGAGTGGTTGGCCTTTTCACGACGCTTGTCGATGATCGCCAGATCGACGCCCAGGCTCTTGGCCACGGCGCGAGCACGCACCACACCGCCGATGTCCGGGGAAACGATCATGAGATTGTCGAAGCGTTGATCTTCGATGTCGTCGACCAGTACGGGCGAGCCGTAGATGTTGTCGACTGGAATATCGAAGAAACCTTGAATCTGATCCGCGTGCAGGTCGACGGTGAGAACCCGGTCGATGCCTACCACGGTGAGCATGTCGGCCACGACCTTGGCGCTGATTGCCACGCGAGCGGAGCGCGGGCGGCGATCCTGGCGGGCATAGCCGAAGTAGGGAATGACTGCAGTGATTCGAGTCGCTGAGGAGCGGCGGAAGGCGTCGGCCATCACCACCAGCTCCATCAGGTTGTCATTGGTTGGCGCGCACGTCGGCTGAATCAGGAAAACGTCCTTACCGCGGACGTTCTCGTTGATTTCGATCATGATTTCGCCGTCGGAGAATTTACCGACCGAGGCATCACCGAGGGGAATGTGCAGCTGACGAACGATACGTCGCGCCAGATCGGGGTTAGCGTTCCCCGTAAAGACCATCATCTTGGACACGCGCAGTACCTGCCGGCTGAGGGTAACCTGGATGAGTATAAAAATGGCAGGGGCGGCTGGATTCGAACCAACGCATGCCAGGATCAAAACCTGGTGCCTTACCGCTTGGCGACGCCCCTGTATCGTGTGTGACGCAATGCTGCTCAATTCGGTAGTACGAGCCACCCTTGGGTGGTTATGGCAGGGGCGGCTGGATTCGAACCAACGCATGCCAGGATCAAAACCTGGTGCCTTACCGCTTGGCGACGCCCCTGTAACGTATAACCGATGCTACGCATTCACTTCCTGGCCAGTTCTTGCAGCTTGCGGTGCAACATCGAAACGTTGGCACCCTGCGCAACAAAACTTGGCAGTGTGGCTGGAAGTTGGCGGGCGACTTTATCAGCATCGTCCCGGTTTGGGAAGCTCCCAAACACACAAGCTCCAGTGCCGGTCAATCTTGTCGGAACAAATTTGTTCAGCAAGATCAGCGCGTTACGAACAGCTGAGTAACGCTTCTCGACGACCGGCTGGCAGTCGTTACGACCACCCCCCTCAAGAAGGCTGCGAACTTTAATGGGCGGCGTATCGCGTGTCAACTCAGGGTCGGAGAAAACTTCTGCTGTACTGACAAGCACTTGCGGTACGGCGACGAGAAACCAGGGCTCGGGCAGCTCGACCGGTGTGAGTTTTTCGCCGACACCTTCAGCGAAGGCCGCGCGGCCGCGCACGAAGACCGGTACGTCGGCGCCCAAGCCGAGGCCCAGGGTGGCCAGGCGATCTTCTCCCCAGCCCAGTTGCCACAGGTGATCGAGGCCGAGCAGGGTGGTTGCCGCATCCGAGCTGCCACCGCCGATGCCGCCGCCCATGGGCAGGCGCTTGTTCAGCCAGATGTCCGCGCCCAGGCGGGTGCCGCTCTGCTGTTGTAATTGCCTGGCGGCGCGCACGATCAGGTTGCTGTCGTGGGGCACGCCGTCGATTTCGGTATGCAGGCGGATCACGCCGTCCTCGCGACTCCTGAAGCCCAGTTCGTCACCGTGATCGAGAAACTGAAACAGGGTCTGCAGCTCGTGATAGCCGTCGTCGCGGCGCCCGAGAATGTGCAGCATCAGGTTGAGCTTGGCCGGTGCCGGCAGGATCAGTTCGGCGTCAGCGGAAATGGCGTGGGTCGTCATTGGGCAATGGCTGGCAAGAGGGGATGAGTGAGTCGCGCAGGCTAGCGCAGCCGGTAGCCCGGGTCGAGCGCAGCGACGACCGGGATGATGATCCTGGGTATCGCTGCGCTCAACTGCAGGCTACGACGGGGGAATTACGAGCATAAAAAACGCGCGATGCGGAGGGGCATCGCGCGCGGGACTGGGGCGATTACTGGCCGAGGTGGCGCGGTTGCCAGTCCTTGATCACCAGGGTCACCTGAATATCGTGGCCTTCGAGGCGCAGGCGCTCGGGCAGCCAGTAGCCATCCTGTTCGGCGTAGCGGGTGTAGCTCACTTCCCAGCCATCCTGGCTGAGCTGCGCCAGGCGGCTGTCTGCGTCCAGGGTGATGCGGCTCTTGCTGTCCGGTGCTGGGAGGCCGCGAATCCACCATAGCAGGTGCGAGACGGGCAGGTTGAGGCCCAGTTGCTGTTGCAGCAGCTCTTCCGGGGACTCGGCCTGGTAACGACCCTGGTTGGCGACTTCCAGCTCGACCTTGCCGGGGCGACCAGTCAGGCGCGCTGCGCCGCGGCCGAGCGGGCCAGAGAGGCGGATATCGGCGTAATCCTGGCGTTGCAGCCAGAACAGTGTGCCGCTACCCGAGTCGCGTGGGGCACGGATGCCGACCTTGCCGTTGATCTGCCAGCCATCGAGGGTACCGATCTGTTGCTTGTGCGCCTGCCAGCGAGCCGGGTCGCCCAGGCCCTGTTCCACCGCCTCGCGCGTGGAAAGGCCAGAACAGCCGGCCAGCAGGGTAATCATGGCGAGTACGAGTAGGGGGCGAAGCGACATCAGGGGGTCTCCGATCCGGTCAGGCGCTGCACGGTGCTGCGCAGAATTTCACTCTCGGGTTGTTCCTTCAGGGCGTCGCGCCAGATCTTCCGCGCTTCGCGCTGTTTGCCCTGAGCCCACAAGGCTTCGCCCAGGTGGGCGGCGACTTCGTGATCCGGGAAACGCTCGAACGCCTGGCGCAGCCACTTCTCCGCGTCGGCCAGGTTGCCGAGGCGGTAGTTGGCCCAGCCGAGACTGTCGAGAATGGCCGGATCTTCCGGATTGAGGTCATGGGCTTTCTGGATCAGATCCAGGCCTTCCTGATGGCGATCGGTGCGGTCGACCAGGGTGTAACCCAGGGCGTTGAGGGCCATGGCGTTGTCTGGTTCGCGCTCCAGGATCAGGCGCAGGTCGCGCTCCAGCTGCTTCAGATCGCCACGCGGCTCGGCGAGCATGGCGCGGGTATAGAGCAGGTTGATGTCGCCCGGGTATTGCTTGAGCGCCTTCTGGATCAGGTCCCAGGCCTGGTCGGGCTTGTTCTGCTTGGACAGCGACTCGGCTTCGATCAGGTACAACTGCAGGGCGTACTCCGGATCGCTATCGCGGGCTTCGGCCAGGTGCTTGGACGCTTCTGCGCCGCGGCCGTTGGCGACCAGCAGATCGGTCATGCGCGCCTGGGCGGGCAGGTAATCGGTGCCAGTGCCGACCATCGAGTAGGCGAGCAAAGCTTCATCCACTTCGCCGAGGGCTTCGTGGGCACGGCCGAGGTTGTATTGCGCCGCGTCGACGTGGGCGTCGCGCTGGATCAGCTCTTCCAGATAGACGATGGCCTCGCGCCAGGCTTCGGCCTCCATGCAGACCAGGGCCAGGGAGAAGCGCAGGTCGTCGTCTTCCGGGAATTGCTGCAGCAGCGAAGAGAATTCGCCACGGGCTTCATCCATGCGGCCCAGCTCGACCAGCTGGCGGGCGTAGGTCAGGCGCAGGCGCTTGTCGCTCGGGTTGCGCTCCATGCCTTTCTTGAGCAGCGGCAGCGCTTCCTCGCCGCGACCCAGGCTCTGCAGCAGGCGCGCGCGCAGCAGCAGGGGGGCGGACTGGTCCTGTTTGGCTTCGCTGGTTTCCAGCAGCTTCAGGGCTTCTTCGGCACGGCCGTCCTGTTGCAGGAGCAGGGCTTTGCCGAACAGCAGCTGGCCGTCGTTCGGGTATTTCTTGAGCAGGCGGTCGAAGCTCTGCAAAAGACCTGCGCGGGTGTCCGGGTCGGTTTCCGCGGCGGCCAGGGCAAGGAAGTCGAAATGCGTGTTGCCCTGGCGCTGGCGTACGCGCTCCATGTAGTCCATGGCTTCGTCGTAGCGGCCGGCGCGGGCCAGTTGCACGGCGGCGGCGCGCTGGGCGTCCATATCGTCGGGCGCGTTTTTGGCCCAGACCAGTGCGGTATCCAGCGCTTCCTGGTCGGCGCCTAGGTATTCGGCGATGCGGAAGCCGCGCTCGGCGACGCCGGCATCCTGGGTCGCGTTGGCCTGCTGCACATAGTTGCTCAGAGCAATGTCGAAGCGGTTGCGCTGGCCGGCCAGTTCGGCGGTCAGCAGCGCCAGTAGGGTTTCCTGGCTGAACGAGCCGTAGTTGTCCGGCGCTTTGGCGGTGGCCTCGGTGCCCGGATCTTCCACGGGAACGTTGCCGTCCGGCGCGGACGGCGCAAAAGTCTGACAGCCACCCAGCAAGGCCAGGGCGGTGAACAACGCGATGGGTCTATTCATAAGAGGGGATGCGACTAACCTGCGGTTTTGGCCATCATGACACAAGCCGTTGGGCAAGCCCATGGGGCAGCCCGCGTGTCCTGGCGATGTGAGGTTGGACTGCCGAAGCCCGGGCGGGTTGCATTCAATCCGGGTGCACCCTTGTGGTGCTGGCGAAGTCATTCTCATTGCCGTCGATCAGCCCTGGCTATCGGCGCCATGCATGGTGCAATGGTTGTCCTGCACCGGCCGAAGTAGGACAATTACCGGCTTCCACCCCCCTGTCAGCGACGTGCATGGCCTTTATCGCCCTCGGTATCAACCACAAGACCGCTTCGGTGGATGTTCGCGAGCGCGTGGCTTTTACTCCCGAGCAGCTCGTAGAGGCGTTGCAGCTGCTTTGCCGCGACACGCCGAGCCGTGAGGCGGCGATCCTGTCGACCTGCAACCGCAGCGAGCTGTACCTCGAACAGGACGGTCCTGGCGTCGATGCGGTGCTGCGTTGGCTCGCCGATTACCACCATGTGAGCGTCGAAGAGCTGCGCGCCTGCGCTTATATTCACGAAGATGATGCGGCTGTTCGTCACATGATGCGCGTGGCCTCCGGCCTCGATTCCATGGTGCTCGGTGAGCCGCAGATTCTCGGCCAGATGAAATCCGCCTTTGCCGTGGCTCGCGAGGCCGGCACCCTGGGCCCGCTGCTGGGGCGCCTGTTCCAGGCCACCTTCAGTACCGCCAAGACCGTGCGCACCGATACAGCCATCGGCGAGAACCCGGTGTCGGTGGCCTTTGCCGCCGTCAGCCTGGCCAAGCAGATCTTCGCCGACTTGCATCGCAGTCAGGCGCTGCTGATCGGTGCCGGCGAGACCATCAGCCTGGTGGCCCGCCATCTGCACGACCAAGGCATCAAGCGTATTGTGGTCGCCAATCGCACCCTGGAGCGCGCCAGCAGCCTGGCCGAGCAGTTCGGCGCCCACGCTGTGCTGCTCTCCGACATTCCCCAAGAGCTGGTGCACAGCGACATCGTCATCAGTTCCACTGCCAGCCAGCTGCCGATCCTCGGCAAGGGCGCCGTGGAAAGCGCCCTCAAGCAGCGCAAGCACAAGCCGATCTTCATGGTCGACATCGCCGTGCCGCGTGACATCGAGCCCCAGGTCGGCGAGCTGGATGACGTGTACCTTTATACCGTCGATGACCTGCACGAAGTCATCGCCGAAAACCTCAAGAGTCGCCAGGGCGCGGCCCAGGCTGCCGAGGAACTGGTCGCCGCCGGCACCGACGATTTCATGGCGCGCCTGCGCGAGCTTGCCGCCGTCGATGTGCTCCGCGCTTATCGCCAGCAGGCCGAGCGCCTGCGCGACGACGAACTGGCCCGGGCCCAGCGCATGCTCGCCAATGGCGCTGCCGCCGAAGATGTGCTGGCCCAGCTGGCCCGAGGCCTGACCAATAAGCTGCTGCACGCGCCCAGCGTGCAACTGAAGAAATTCTCCGCCACCGGGCGCATCGATGCGCTGGGCGTGGCTCAGGAGCTGTTCGCCCTCGACGAAGGCGCGTCGTCCCGGCTTGGTCAATAAATAGAAGGCATGCAATGAAAGCTTCGCTGATCAATAAACTCGACCTGCTGCAGGACCGCTTCGAAGAGGTCACGGCGCTGCTCGGCGACGCCGAGGTGATCACCAACCAGACTCAGTTTCGCGCCTATTCCAAGGAATACGCCGAGATCGAACCGGTGATCGCCGCGTTTCGCGAGTTTCGCAAGGTGCAGGGCGACCTCGAAGGCGCACTGGCGCTGCTCAAGGACAGCGACCCGGACCTGCGCGAAATGGCCGAGGAAGAAGTCGACACCGCCCGCGCCCGCCTGGCCGAGCTGGAAGACAGCCTGCAACGCATGCTGCTGCCCAAGGACCCCAACGACGGCCGCAACGTGTTCCTCGAAGTGCGCGCCGGTACCGGTGGCGACGAGGCGGCGATCTTCGCTGGCGACCTGTTCCGCATGTATTCGCGTTACGCCGAGAAGCAAGGCTGGCGCGTAGAAGTGTTGTCCGCCAATGAGGGCGAGCACGGCGGCTTCAAGGAAGTGATCGCCCGGGTCGAGGGCGACAACGTGTTCGGCAAGCTCAAGTTCGAGTCCGGCGCCCACCGCGTGCAGCGCGTGCCGGAAACCGAGTCCCAGGGCCGCATCCACACTTCGGCCTGCACCGTTGCCGTGCTGCCCGAGCCGGACGAGCAGATGGCCATCGAGATCAACCCGGCGGACCTGCGCGTCGACACCTACCGCAGCTCTGGCGCCGGCGGTCAGCACGTCAACACCACCGACTCGGCGATTCGCATCACCCACATTCCCACCGGCACCGTGGTCGAGTGCCAGGAAGAGCGCTCCCAGCACAAGAACCGCGCCAAGGCCATGGCCTGGCTGGCGGCCAAGCTCAAGGACCAGCAGGATGCCGCTGCCCACAAGGAAATCTCCGACACCCGCAAGCTGCTGGTCGGCTCGGGCGACCGCTCCGAGCGCATTCGCACCTACAACTTCCCGCAAGGGCGGGTGACCGACCACCGCATCAACCTGACCCTGTATTCCCTGGGCGAAGTGATCGCCGGCGGCGTCGATGCGGTGATCGAGCCGCTGCTCGCCGAGTATCAGGCCGATCAGTTGGCCGCGTTGAGCGACTGAACCGAAAGCAGGGTGGAGCGGGGACTTCTTTATCCACCCAGGATGCCAGCGCCCCGATCCGCCCAGGAAGCCCGCCATGGCCACTATCGAATTTCTGCTTAACAGCATTGCGTTGCCCGACTCACCGACGCCGCGCCTGGACGCCGAGCTGCTGCTGGCCCATACATTGGGCAAGCCGCGCAGTTACCTGCGGACCTGGGCTGACCGTGAAGTCGAGCCAGCTGTCGCCGAAGCCTTCGCCGCCAGTCTGACGCGTCGGCGCAACGGTGAGCCGGTCGCCTATATCCTCGGTCGTCAGGGGTTCTGGAGCCTGGATCTGGACGTCGCGCCCCACACCCTGATCCCGCGCCCGGACACCGAGCTGCTGGTGGAAACCTCGCTGGCGCTGCTGCCCGGTGGCACGGCCAGGGTGCTCGACCTGGGCACCGGCACCGGCGCCATCGCTCTGGCGTTGGCCAGCGAACGGCCGGCCTGGCAGGTCACCGGCGTCGACCGGGTGGATGAAGCCGTGGCGCTGGCCGATGGAAATCGCGCCCGGCTGGGCCTGGCGAATGCCTCGTTTCGCCCGAGCCACTGGTTCGCGGCGCTGGCTGGCGAGCGCTACGGGCTGATCGTCAGCAACCCGCCCTACATTGCCAGCGATGACCGTCATCTGGGCGAAGGCGACGTGCGGTTCGAGCCGAGCAGTGCGCTGGTCTCCGGCGTCGACGGGCTGGACGACATCCGCCTGATCATCGAGCAGGCGCCGGCGTATCTGGCGGCGCCCGGCTGGCTGCTGCTCGAACATGGTTTCGACCAGGCCGAGGCGGTGCGCGGGTTGTTGAGCCAGCGCGGTTTCGTCGAGGTTCACAGCCGCCGTGATCTCGCCGATCATGAGCGCATCAGCCTGGGGCGGTGGCCACATGAATGAACACCTGAGCGACGAGGAGCTGCTGCGCTACAGCCGGCAGATTCTGCTCTCGCAGATCGATGTAGACGGGCAACTGCGCCTCAAGGGCAGCCGCGTGCTGATCGTCGGCCTTGGCGGCCTCGGCTCGCCCGTGGCCCTGTACTTGGCGGCGGCCGGTGTGGGCGAGCTGCACCTGGCGGATTTCGACAGCGTCGACCTGAGCAACCTGCAGCGGCAGATCGCCCACGACACCGCGAGCATCGGCCGGAGCAAGGTCGACTCGGCACTGGCGCGGCTCGGCGCGCTCAATCCCCAGGTAACGCTGCGCCCCCATCGCCAGGCCCTGGATGCGGACTCCCTGGCCGCAGCCGTTGCGGCAGTAGACCTAGTACTCGACTGCTCGGACAACTTCACCACTCGCGAAGCCGTCAATGCCGCTTGCGTGGCGGCGCGCCGGCCGCTGGTCAGTGGTGCGGCGATCCGCCTGGAAGGGCAGTTGTCCGTGTTCGATCCGCGCCGCGAAGACAGCCCTTGTTACCACTGCCTGTACGGTCATGGCAGCGAAGCAGAGCTAACCTGTAGCGAAGCCGGCGTGGTCGGGCCGCTGGTCGGTCTGGTCGGCAGCCTGCAGGCGCTGGAAGCGCTGAAGCTGCTCGCCGGCTTCGGCGAACCCCTGGTCGGCCGCCTGTTGCTGATCGATGCCTTTGGTTCGCGCTTCCGCGAACTGCGGGTAAAGCGCGACCCGGGTTGCGCCGTATGCGGGAATGGCGCCGATGTGTGACGCGCCGATCGGGGTATTCGACTCCGGCATTGGCGGTCTTACGGTGTTGCGGGAAATCCGCACGCTGGTGCCGCAGGAAACCTTGTTCTACGTGTCCGATAGCGGCCACGTGCCCTACGGTGAAAAGAGCCCCGAGTACATTCGTGAACGCTGCCGGTTTATCGCCTCGTTCCTGCTCGAACGCGGCGCCAAGGCCTTGGTGCTGGCCTGCAATACCGCGACTGTTGCTGGTGTGGGTGAGCTGCGCACTCTTTATCCGCAGCTGCCGATTGTGGCCATGGAGCCAGCGGTAAAGCCTGCGGCAGCCGCGACGCGCTCTGGGGTGGTTGGCGTACTGGCCACCACCGGGACGCTGAAAAGCGCGCGTTTCGCTGCCTTGCTCGACCAGTTCGCCAGTGATGTGCGGGTGGTCACCCAGCCCTGTCCGGGTTTGGTCGAGTTGATCGAGGCGGGGGATCTGCACGACCCTGCTTTGCTTGCTTTGCTGCGCGGTTACGTCGAGCCTCTGCTGGCCGAGGGCTGCGACACCCTGATCCTCGGCTGTACCCACTATCCCTTCCTGCGGCCGCTGCTCGAGCAGTGGCTTGACCCGTCGATCAGCCTGATCGACACGGGCGCGGCGGTGGCCCGGCAACTGCAACGGTTGCTGGCCAGTCGCAACCTACTGGCCAACGGGCCGCGTGGCGTCGATCGCTTCTGGTGCAGCGGCGAGCCGGCGGCCATGCAACGGGTGTTGCCACTGCTTTGGGGGAGCGCCGAGCCGGTGGCCGTGCTGCCTGGAAATTAATTGGCCGTTAGGACAGTAAATATTTTTAGAACGAAGGGAACTTGTCTAAAGTCTGTAACTGTAGTTTTCACCCTGCCTCACTTAAAAGACTAAAAAAGTCCCTATACAAGGATGCTCCAATGAAGAAGCTGGTTGGCTTGGCCGCTGCAGTTGCGTTGTCTCTTGGGTCCGTTACAGCAGTTCAGGCCGCAGGCCTGAGCGTTTCCGTCGGCCAGACGGGCGACTCCACCATGGTTTACCGCCTGGGTGCGCAGTTCGATTTCAACAGCCGCTGGTTCGAAAGCAGTGTCGGTCATCTGGGTGGTTACTGGGATGCCGGTTACACCTACTGGCAGGGTGATGATACCGCCACCAACCACAGCATTTCCTTCGCACCGGTATTCGTTTACGAGTTCGCCGGGCAGACCGTCAAACCCTACCTGGAAGCCGGTATCGGGGTGGCAGCATTCTCCAGCACGCGCCTGGAGTCCAATGACCTGGGGTCGTCGTTCCAGTTCGAAGACCGCATCGGTGCGGGCCTGCGTTTCGCCGGTGGTCATGAAGTGGGCATCCGTGCGATGCACTACTCCAACGCCGGCATCAAACAGCCGAACGATGGGGTAGAGGCGTATTCGCTGCACTATCGCTTCAACTACTAAGCCGTAGGTAATACATAAAAAAACCGGGCCAAGGCCCGGTTTTTTAGGCGCCAGGTCAGCGATAGATGCTGCCGATACCGCGGCGTTCTTCCAGGCACTCTGGCGCGCCCATTTCGAACTCGCGGCAGATCAGTGGGCGCACTTCGTAGATGGTGCAGCGCATGGTGTCGCGATCCAGTGCCGCGCACCAGCCATCGTCCAGGCGGCGCATCACTTCGCCGCCCCATTCGTCGCTGTCGATGAAACGCTCAGGCACACAGGTATCGGTGATCAGCATCACTTCCAGTTGGCAGCAGCAGGCCGCGCAGGTGCTGCAGCTGACCTGTTCGTCGATCTGGGTATGGGGAATCTGTAGGGCGTCGCTCATCGGCCTAGTCTACGCGAGGCTGCACGGCGCCACGCAAACCTTACATCGGGCGGGCAGCGTAGAGCCGGGCGAAACCATGCAGCAGCGGCAGCATGATGGCCCAGAGCAGCGCCACCAGTGCCAGAGTAGTGGCCTCGCCGAAGGGCAGGCGCAGCAGACCGAGCCAGGTGCTGGCGCCGTAGGAGAGTAGCGCGAAGCAGGCGCCAACGAGGCTGGCGCGCCACCAGGGCGCGGCCGTCCACGCCATGCAGTGATAGAGCGTGGTGCCCACCAGAAGCCAGACAAATGCCTGCCAGAGCGGAATCAACTGGCGCGCCTCACCGAAATCGAACAGGCCCAGCTGCAGCAGAAAGCTGTCCACGGCGCTGCCGAACAGGAAGGCGCTGACCAGCAACTTGCCTTCGCGTTGCCAACTGCCGATACGCATCAGGTGTACCAGCAGTACCACCGCAACCACCCATAGCCAGTCGCCGCCGCCGAGCAGGCAGGCGAGCCAGCCGATTAAAAACAGCAGGGCGTTGAGCAGGTTTCTAGACACTGGATGCTATCCGGTTGCTGAACATAAAGGGCGCCGATGGTGCCTGTGCCAGCAATGTTGGTGCAAGCTTCGGGCGTGTCAGGAAATGTCCCGCTCGCTACGCAGCAGGCGGCGGCTTAGGGCCAAACGCAGGCGCGCAGGCAGCCGACCGAGCAGGCCGAGCGCAGCAATGAACGGGCCGGGAAAGGCGATTTCCAGCGGGCGCGCTTGTAGGCGCTTGGCGATATGCCGGGCGGCCTTGTCGGCTGACCAGCGCATCGGTGTGGAGTAGCCGCTGTTTTCCGAGTGCGCCGTGTCGACGAAACCCGGGGTGACCACGGTAACGGCGATACCTTCCCGGGCCAGATCCACGCGCAGGGATTCGAGCAGGTAACGCACAGCGGCCTTGGCGGCCCCGAAGGCGCCGGCGCCCGGCAGCGGCAGGTAGGTGACCGCACTGGCAACACCGACCAGGTGCGGCGCCTGACCACGACGCAGCAGCGGTAGGGCAGCGACGATGCAGTGGCTGGCCGAGAACAGGTTGCCGCGCATCACCCGGGCCAGGGCGTCCGCCTCGAAGTTGCTGGCGTCCACATGTTCATAGACGCCGGCATTTAGGATCGCGCAGTCCAGCGCGCCCCACTGTTCGGCGAGCCTGGCGGCGATGGCGTCCACATCGGCGGGTTCGCCCAGATCGCCTGGCAGCACCAGCACCCGACCAGGAAAGCGCTCTGCCAGCACCTGCAGTGGCTCCTCGCGTCGCGCGCTCAGGGCCAGCAGATGGCCTTCTTTCAGCAGGCGCTCGGCTAACGCATGACCGATGCCACTGCTGGCACCGGTCAGCCAGATGCGCCGGCTGAACGCGCTCATGACGCCTCGCTGGCCGAAGGCAGGTTCTTGAAAGCGTCCAGCGCGCGTTGGCGGCTGGCGCGCAGGTCGACGATGGGCTTGGGATAGTCCACGCCACCGCCGAACAGGCTGGCCTGGCCCTTGCTGCCGGCGTGCGGATCGTGAATCGCCTTGTCGCTGAGTGAGGCCAACTCGGGCAGCCACTGGCGGATGAAGCGGCCGTCAGGATCGAAGCGTTGGGATTGGCTGATCGGGTTGAAAATACGGAAGTAGGGTACCGAGTCGGTACCGGTGGAGGCGCTCCACTGCCAGCCACCGTTGTTGGCAGCCAGATCGCCGTCGATCAAGTGGCGCATGAAGAAGCGCTCGCCCTCGCGCCAGTCGATCAGCAGGTTCTTGGTCAGGAACATCGCCACCACCATGCGCAGACGGTTATGCATCCAGCCGGTTTCCAGCAGCTGGCGCATGGCCGCGTCGATGATCGGGATGCCGGTGCGGCCTTCCTGCCAGGCCTTCAGGTCTTTGGCTGCATTACGCCAGGGCAGCGCTTCGGTTTCCGGGCGGAAGGCACGGGCCATGGACACGTGCGGGTAACCGACCAGAATATGGGCGTAGAACTCGCGCCAGATTAGCTCGTTGATCCAGGTGACGGCGCCCTGGTTGCCGCTTTCGAACTCACCGCCGTTGGCATTCAGCGCCGCGTGCAGGCACTGACGCGGCGACAGCACGCCGGCCGCCAGATACGCTGACAGCTGGCTGGTGCCGGGGCGAATCGGGAAATCGCGGTTGTCGTGATAGTCCTCGATCCACTCATCAGCGAAGCGCTGCAGGCGTTCACGGGCCGCTTCTTCACCGGCGGGCCAGGCATCGCGCAGCGCTTTGTTGGGTGTATCGAAACCGGACACCTGCCCAGGGATCGGGTCGCCAGCTATCTTCAGTTTTTCTTGTGCCTTGGGCAGCGCTACCAGTTTCGGCAGGGCCGTATGCAGGCGCTGATAGCAGACGCCGCGGAACTGGCTGTAAACCTTGAAGTAGGTGCCGGTGCGGGTCAGCACGCTGCCTGGCTTGAACAGCAGGCGATCGAGGTGGCTGTGGAAATTCACGCCCAGCTCGTCCAGCGCCGCGCTCACGGCTTCATCACGGCGGCCTTCGTTGACGCCGTATTCCTCATTGACGTGTACGGCATTGGCCTGCAGTTCCTGGGCGAGGGTGCCAAGCACCTTTGGCGCGGTGTCCCAGTCATCCGCTGTGCGAATCAGCAGCGGCACGTTGAGGCGTTGCAGCTCGCGGCTCAGCTCGGTCAGGTTGCGCAGCCAGAAATCCACCTTGCACGGCGCATCATCATGCTGCTGCCACTGGCCCGGGCTGAGCAGAAACACTGCGACCGTCGGCCCGGCCTGCATGGCGGCGGCCAGAGCCGTGTTGTCGGTGACACGCAGGTCGGTTCGAAACCACATCAGTTGTAGCATGGGGCGTCCTATTCGAGCAGATGGCGATCTGCGAGGTTTTGCAGCGCCGCCAGCGGATCGGCGACCACGGTGACGTCCGCTGAGTCGGGAGCGCGGGCGACCAGTTGCTCGGCTTCCTGCTGATTTTCGATACCGATCAGCAGGCAGGGTATGCCGTGGTCGCCCAGCCACTGCTGCAGGGTCGACTGGGCGTCGGTATTGGAGTCGGCTTCGCAGAACAGCAGCAGTGCGCGAGGGCGACGGCGGCTGATGGCCAGCGGCAGCTCATCAAGGGGCATCGGCCCGTCGAAGGCATCCACCGGGCAACCCGCGGTGCCGATCAGCCAGGCGCACAGCCACAGCTGCGGCGACATCGGCGACTGGCAAAGGTTGATCAGCATCAGTGGCTGGCCTTGGTGCTGACGATTGTCGTGATACACCCGTGCGCCCAGCTTGCTGCGCAGCCAGCTATGCAGGAACAGCCGTTCGGTGGCCGCTCCGGGCAGTTGTGGCCAGCGCGCTTCGAGGGTTACCAGCAATGGCAGCAGCAGGTGCTGGCAAAGGATCTGCACCGGATAGAGCGCGAGTTCGGCGTTGAAGCGTTCATCCAGCTGGCGCTCGTCCAGGGCGTGGATGGCATCGCACAGGCGGTCACGTTTCTCCTGCCACTGCGAAGCCTGCTCGGCAGGCAGCGGCTGGTCGGCGCGCAGCAGGCTTTTCACTTGGCCGACGGAAACGCCTCGATTAAGCCAGCCGAGTACGGTCTGGATGGTCTGCACCTGCTCGGGTGAATACAGGCGGTGGCCCTTGGCGGTGCGGTGCGGGACGATCAGGCCGTAGCGGCGCTCCCAGGCGCGCAGGGTCACCGGGTTGACGCCAGTGATGCCGGCCACGTCGCGAATCGGCAGATAACCGGCGGCGACCAGGTCCTGCGCAGTGCCTGGCTGGTTGGAAATTGGCCGGCTCATATGGCGTTTCGCAGGCTGAGGTTTTCCGGGTGCGGCTGCAGGTAGACCTGCTGGGCGATGTAGCGATCCGGGTGCTGACGGAAATGGTGCTTGAGCAGGGTCAGCGGCACCACCAGCGGGATGATGCCCTTGCGGTACTGGGTGATCAGCTGCTGCATTTCCTGCTTTTCCTCGGCGCTGAGGGCGCCCTTGAGGTAACCGCTCAGGTGCTGCAACACGTTGCTGTGGGTGCCGCGAGTGGCGCAGCGCTTGAGGGCGGTCATCAGCTCGGCGATGTAACGGCCGGCCAGTTCGTCCAGATCCTGCGCGGAGAGGTCGCTGAGCATCTGGCCCAGGCGCTTGTAGCGCAACGGGTCCGTGGCCATCAGCAGGTACTTGTGGCGGGCGTGGAATTCGATCAGCGTGCTGCGGGTCAAGCCCGATTCACAGAGTGTCTGCCACTGCGAGTAGGTGAACACGCGGGTCAGGAAGTTCTCGCGCAGCACCGGGTCGTTGAGGCGGCCTTCTTCCTCGATGGGCAGGTTCGGGTGTCGCTCGCAGAGCACGCGGGTGAATATGCCGCGGCCTTTGGGTTCGCTAGGATGGCCATTATCCTGGTAGACCTTGACCCGCTCCAGGCCGCAGGACGGTGACTGCTGCATGACGATATAGCCGCTGATCGCCGGCAGTTCGGCCGCAACCTGTTCACCGTAGGCGGCTAGCGCATCGGTGTGATCCTGATCTGGATGCGCGGTGCCTACCACGCGCGGCGCGGACGGGTCGCCGACCAGGCGAATGGGCTCGCGTGGCGTACCCAGACCGATGGCCACTTCGGGGCAGTAGGGTATGAAATCGAAGTACTCGCTGAGCTGTTCCAGGCACAGCCTCGACGCCTTGTGGCCGCCGTTGTAGCGAACTTCGGCTCCCAGCAGGCAGGCGCTGACGCCGAGTGTGGGTTTTCTGCGGTACTGCGGGCTCACGGACATGGCGCACCTTCAAAAATGACCTTGTACAAGGCTTTGTTTTTGTACAGGGTTATTTCATCTTAAGCCTGATCTTGTACAAGTCAAATTTCGTGTACAGGGTTATAGGCATAGAGCCGGTCAATTCAGCCAGGTTCAACGCCATCCCATCAGCCAGCGTTCGGCGTCCTGCAAGTCACGCCAGTCCAGGCGCTGGACGCGCTTGCTAAGCACCGCCTGCAGCTCCACTTCGAGCACGGTGCCCTCTTCGTCGCAAAACAGTTCGGTGACCAGAAAATGCTTTTCGCGGTTTTGCGGCGTTGCTGCCGTCCACTTCGACAGCAGCAGTTTGCGTGGCGTCAGCCAGTGTTTGGCGGCGTTCATTGGTTGTGGGCGATCAGTTTGCGGGCTGCTTCCTGGCCGCTCAGCCAGGCGCCCTCGACACGGCCAGACAGGCACCAGTCGCCGCATACGTAAAGGCCCAGGTCGGCATCGGCCAGGGCGCCAAGCTGATGAGCGCCGGACGGGCGCGCGTACAGCCAGCGATGGGCCAGACTGAACACCGGCGCGGGCACGGCGCAGCCGATCATTTCCGCAAAGGCGCCGTGCAGCTGTTCGATCACCTGATCTTTAGCCAGATCCAGATGTTGGCGGCTCCAGGTGCTACTGGCGTGCAGCACCCAGGTGTCGGGGATGGCATCGCGGCCTGGTTTGCTGCGGTTGCGTGCGGTCCAGTCGAGCACCTCGTCCTGCACGAAGCAGCCCTCCAGCGGTGTCTGTAGCGGCTCGGCAAAGGCCAGGGCTACCGCCCAGGTCGGTTCCATGGTTACCCCGGCTACGGTGCTGGCCAGCTTTGGTGCGGCTGCCAGCAGGGCGCTGGCCTGTGGTGCGGGAGTGGCAATGATCACCTGGGCGAACGGGCCGTGACTCTCGCCGTCGGCATCGAGCAAGTGCCAGTGCTGTTCGCCGCGAAACACCTCGGTGATGCGGCAGGAAAACTTCACCGGCAGCGCACCGAGCATGGCACGGGTAATGGCGCTCATACGCGGTTTGCCGACCCAGCGCATCTGCTCGTCGGCCGAGGGGCTGAGCAAGCCGTTTGCGTATTGGTAGAGGTTGGGCGTCCAGGGTTCGACCCAGCCACGGGCCTGCCATTGGGCCACAGTGGTGGCGAAGCGGCGATCACGGGCGGTGAAATACTGGGCGCCGAGGTCTAAGGCGCCAGCGTCGCTGCGCTTGCTGGCCATACGGCCGCCGCTGCCGCGACTCTTGTCGAACAATTGCACGGTGTAGCCGGCGGCGTGGAGCGCCTCGGCGGCGGACAGGCCGGCGATGCCGGTGCCGATGATGGCGATTGGAGCTGCGTTGGTCATGGTTACCTCACCTACTGTCGAGTCGCCGCGACTGCCTGTCGTCGACTCGCTGGGCCTCAGGCTACGCCTCGAACATCGCTCGTACAACGTGCAGGACATACACGAGCACGTTCGTGTCGGGCAGTATCTGCAGCCAGGGCATCTACTCTTCAGAATAGGTGCGCCCGACAATAGTTTCCCCCGTTTCCGTCGGCGGCAGGCGGGGGCGCGGATTGTTCTTGAGCAAGCTTACACGCGTCGTGTTGAACGCTGAGACACAGCATAACGAGGAGTCTGTCATGCATATCCTGATCACCGGCGGTACCGGCCTGATTGGCCAGGCGCTCTGCCATCAGTGGGCCGCTCAGGGCCACCAGCTGACAGTGTGGAGCCGGCGCCCCGAGCAGGTGCCGGTGCTGTGTGGCACGGCCGTGCGGGGCATCGCACGCCTCGAGGACATCGGCGATGAGCCCCTCGATGCGGTGGTCAATCTGGCTGGCGCGCCGATTGCGGACCGCCCCTGGAGCAAGGCGCGCAAGCAACTGTTGTGGGAAAGCCGTATTGGGCTTACCGAACGCCTGGTGAGTTGGCTGCAGGGGCACGAGCAGAAGCCGGCGGTGCTGCTATCCGGCTCGGCGGTCGGCTGGTATGGCGACGCCGGCGAGCACATCATCGACGAGCAGGCCAAGCCAGGCGCTGATTTCGCCGCGCAGCTGTGCATCGCCTGGGAGGAGACCGCCCAGCAAGCCGAGGCGCTGGGCATTCGCGTAGTGCTGCTGCGTACCGGTCTGGTGCTGGCCAAGGAGGGCGGCATGCTCAAGCGCATGGCCACGCCGTTCCGTTTCGGTCTCGGTGGGCGCATCGGCAGTGGACGCCAGTGGATGCCTTGGATTCATATCGCCGACCAAATCGCCCTGATTGATTTTCTCTTGCAGCATGAGGAGGCGCGCGGTCCCTATAATGCGTGCGCGCCACATCCGGTGCGCAATGCCGAGTTCGTCAAGGAGCTTGGTCATGCGGTGCACCGGCCCACGCTGATGCTGCTGCCGGGCTTCGCCTTGCGCGCGGCTCTTGGCGAGATGTCGCTGTTGTTGCTTGGCGGCCAGCACGCGTTGCCGGCCAGGGCGCAGGAGGCAGGCTTCGAGTTTCGCTTCACCCGCCTGGACGTGGCGCTGGTCGACCTGCTGAGCCTTCACTAACACCTGTTCGCGATCCGGCTGGGGCTTGATCGCGACACCTTCAAGGGATATTGCATGACCGATCACGCCTTACTGCTGGTCAACCTCGGCTCGCCGGCGTCCACCGAGGTTGCCGATGTGCGCAGTTATCTCAATCAGTTCCTGATGGACCCCTACGTGGTCGACCTGCCCTGGCCGCTGCGCCGACTACTGGTTTCGCTGATCCTGATCCGCCGCCCGGCTCAGTCGGCCCACGCCTATGCGTCGATCTGGTGGCCGGAAGGCTCGCCGCTGGTGGTGCTCAGCAAGCGCCTGCAGGAAGCGATGAAAAACCAGTGGACCCACGGCCCGGTGGAACTGGCCATGCGCTACGGCGAGCCGTCGCTGGAAACCGTGCTGGCACGCCTGGCCGGGCAGGGCATCACCCAGGTCACCCTGGCGCCGCTTTACCCGCAGTTCGCCGACAGCACCACTACCACGGTGATCGAGGAAGCCAAGCGTGTGGTGCGCGAGCGCAAGCTGCCGATCCGTTTCTCGATCCTGCCGCCGTTCTTCCAGGATCCCGATTACATCGAGGCCTTGGCCGACAGTGCTCGTCCGTACCTGGAGAAAGACTTCGATCACCTGCTGCTGAGCTTCCACGGTTTGCCGGAGCGCCACCTGCGCAAGCTCGATGCGACCAATCACTGTCTGCGCGGGCCGGACTGCTGCCGCACGGCATCGCCCCAGGTGCTTGCCACCTGCTACCGGGCCCAGTGCATGCGCAGCGCCGAAGCCTTTGCCACGCGCATGGGGCTGCGCCCGGAGCAGTGGTCGGTGTCATTTCAGTCGCGCTTGGGCAGGGACAAGTGGATCGAGCCCTACACCGAGGCGTGCCTCGACGAGCTGGCCGCGCAAGGTGTGAAGAAACTTTTGGTGATGTGCCCGGCCTTCGTCGCCGACTGCATCGAGACCCTGGAAGAGATCGGCGACCGTGGCCGCGAGCAGTTCGTCGAGGCCGGCGGTGAAAGCCTGGAGCTGGTGCCCTGCCTGAACGACCACCCCAGCTGGGTGGAGGCGCTCAAGCGGCTGTGCGAGCGAGCCCCGCGGAGCGTGTAAAAAAATGCCCGGCTAGTGCCGGGCATTTTTCTTTGCTTCTCAGATGTCAGGCGCCTCGTCGGCAGCCTTGCGTTTCCACCCATCGTTGCCGGGCAGAATCAGATTCAGCAGGATCGCGACGATGGCGCACAGGGCGATGCCCTTGAGGCCGAAGTCGCCCGGGCCGTCGCCGGTGCCGATCAGCACGCCGCCGATGCCGAATACCAGGGTCACCGAAACGATCACCAGGTTGCGCGCCTCACTGAGATCGATGTTATGGCGGATCATGGTGTTCATGCCCACCGCGGCTATTGAGCCGAACAGCAGACACAGGATGCCGCCCATCACCGGTACCGGAATGCTCTGCAGGATGGCGCCGAACTTGCCGATGAAGGCCAGGGCGATGGCGAAGATCGCCGCCCAGGTCATGATCCTCGGGTTGTAGGCCTTGGTCAGCATCACCGCGCCAGTGACTTCGGCGTAGGTGGTGTTGGGCGGGCCGCCGAACAGGCCGGCGGCCGAGGTGGCCAGGCCGTCGCCGAGCAGTGTGCGGTGCAGGCCTGGCTTCTTCAGGTAGTTCTTGCCGGTTACGCCGCCCACCGCGATGACACCGCCGATATGCTCGATGGCCGGTGCCAGGGCGACCGGTACGATGAACAGGATCGCCTGCCAGTTGAATGCGGGAGCGGTGAACGCCGGCACCGCCAGCCAGGGCGCATCGGCCACGTGGCCCAGATCCAGGGCGCCGAAATAAAGCGACAGGGCGAACCCCACCACGACGCCGGAGATGATCGGCACCAGGCGGAAGATGCCACGGCCGAACACGGCGACGACCAGCGTGGTCAGCAGGGTCGGCATGGAGATCCACATCGCCGTGCTGTAAGGCAGCAGCACGCTGCCGTCACCGGCCTTGCCCATGGCCATGTTGGCGGCGATCGGCGCCATGGCCAGGCCGATGGAAATGATCACCGGGCCGATCACCACCGGCGGCAGCAGACGGTCGATGAAACCGGTACCCTTGATCTTCACGGCCAGGCCGAGAAAGGTGTAAACGAAGCCCGCCGCGACCACGCCGCCCATGGTTTCCGCCAGGCCGAACTGGCCCTTGGCGAGAATGATCGGGGTGATGAAGGCGAAGCTCGAGGCCAGGAACACCGGTACCTGGCGACCGGTGACGATCTGGAACAGGATGGTGCCCAGGCCCGCGGTAAACAGCGCCACGTTGGGATCCAGGCCAGTGATCAACGGCATCAGCACCAGCGCGCCAAAGGCCACGAACAACATCTGGGCGCCGGACAGCACCTGGCGCCACAGCGGATCGTTGAATTCGTCGCGCATCGATCAGGCGTCCTTCTGCTTGGTGCCGAAGATCTTGTCGCCGGCATCACCGAGGCCCGGGATGATGTAGCCGTGTTCGTTGAGGCGCTGGTCGATGGACGCGGTGTAGATCTGCACATCCGGGTGCGCTTCATTCACCGCCTTGATACCTTCGGGGGCAGCGACGAGCACCATGGCGCGGATTTCCTTGCAGCCAGCCTTTTTCAGCAGGTCGATAGTGGCGACCATGGAACTGCCGGTGGCGAGCATCGGGTCGATGATCATCGCCAGGCGCTCGTTGATTTCCGGCACCAGCTTTTCCAGGTAGGTGTGCGCCTGCAGGGTTTCCTCGTTGCGGGCCACGCCGACGGCGCTGACCTTGGCGCCGGGGATCAGGCTGAGTACGCCGTCGAGCATGCCGATGCCTGCGCGCAAAATCGGCACCACGGTGATCTTCTTGCCGGAGATCTTCTCGACCTGCACGGGACCCGCCCAGCCTTCGATTTCATAGGTTTCCAGGCGCAGATCCTTGGTCGCCTCATAAGTGAGCAGGGCGCCCACTTCCTGGGCCAGCTCACGGAAGTTCTTGGTACTGATATCCGCGCGGCGCATGAGGCCGATCTTGTGGCGAATCAGCGGGTGGCGGATCTCGAGGACGGGCATTGCAGGGTCTCCGGCAAAAATGGGCAAAAAACACGCTAGGTTAAAGCATTGCATTGCAACTTGGCGCTGCCGATATGGAACTTTTTGCATTCGTCGAGCAACGGCTGTGCCATTTGTCGTGTGTCGCTGCCGGCGCTTGCGCCTTGTCAGGCGGATGCGTAACGTGGCCGACTTTTTTCTGACCCGGTGAAAAATCCCGCGCCGGGGCCACCCATGCGGAGCCGCCTGCGCCCGCCAACGAGGACACCCTATGTCTGCCGATCTCGCCCACATCCGCCAGGTCATGGCCGAAGCCGACTGCCTGTACAGCGAAGCCGACGTGGAAGCCGCCATCACCCGCGTCGCCGCCGCCATCAACGCCGATCTGGCCGAGCGCAACCCGGTGGTGTTCTGTGTGATGAACGGCGGGCTGATCTTCTCCGGCAAGCTGCTCACCCAGCTCGACTTCCCCCTGGAAGCCAGCTACCTGCACGCCAGCCGCTACCGCAACCAGACCAGCGGCGGCGAGCTGTTCTGGAAGGCCAAGCCGGAAGTGTCGTTCATCGACCGCGACGTGCTGATCATCGATGACATCCTCGACGAAGGGCACACCCTGGGCGCGATCATCGATTTCTGCCACCACGCTGGCGCCGCCAACGTGCACACCGCGGTGCTGATCGACAAGGATCACGACCGCAAGGCACGTCCGGACCTGAAGGCCGATTACGTGGGCCTGCCGTGCATCGACCGCTACATCTTCGGTTACGGCATGGATTACAAGGGGTACTGGCGCAACGCCCCGGGCATCTTCGCGGTCAAGGGGCTCTGAGAGCCTGTTCACGGTCTTTTTGGCGACATGAGGAGACGGCTACAAGACAGAAGCGGACATCAGCGCAGTATCTGTGGGAGCGGGGAACGGCTGCTCCCGCCACTTTGCAGGCAAAGCGCTGAAATCACCCCCGAAGATCGTGAATGGCTTCCAAGCCCCTCGGCTGGCTGGCACGCGATTCAGGCGTCGCTTGGCCAGCTCTCGCAGATCGCTCGCGCCTGTGGCAGATCCCGGGCATAACTTAGGCGCCCATGGGCCCGCTGCAGGCCGGCGCGACGCAGTTTCAGGCGCAGTGACGGTGAGGCGCCGCTGATGATCAGGGCGATGCCCTGCTGGCGGTATTCCAGTACGGTGCTGTGCAGGGCGGCGAGGGCGGTCATGTCGAGCATCGGCACTGCGCTGACATCCAGAATCACCACGCGGATATGCGGATCGAGCCGGCGCAGTGCTTCCAGTGTGCGCTGCGCCGCGCCGAAGAACAGCGGCCCGCGGATGGCCAGGGCCAGCACGTGTTCGGGCAGGTCGCTCAGGGCCTGATGGCCGTTGCGCGGCAGGCGCTGGGCATCGGTCAGCTCGCTCATCCGTTTGATGAACAGCCCGGCGGCTAGCAGCAGGCCGACGCCCACTGCCAATACCATGTCGAACAGCACCGTCAGCGAGAGGCAGGTGAGCAGCACCAGCACGTCGCTACGCGGCGCGATGCGCAGGGTATGAGCCACGTGATGGGCCTCGCTCATGTTCCACGCCACGATCAGCAGCAGAGCGGCCAGCGCGGCCATCGGCAGGTAGCTGAACAGCGGGGCGAGAAACAGGATGGCCGCCAGCACCACGCCAGCATGAATGATTGCGGCCAGCGGCGAGCACGCGCCGGCCCGCACGTTGGTGGCGCTGCGGGCAATGGCTGCGGTGGCGGTGATACCACCGAACAGCGGTGCGACCAGATTGCCGATGCCTTGGCCGAGCAGTTCGGCATTGGGGTCGTGCTTGCTGCCGGTCATGCCGTCGGCCACCACCGCGCAGAGCAGCGACTCGATAGCGCCGAGCATGGCGATGGCGAAGGCCGGCGCCAGTAACTGGCGGATCAGTTCGAACGACAGCACCAGCGGCTGACCATCGGCGCCCGGCAGTTGCCAGGGCCAGGCGAAGCTCGGCAGGAAAGGTGGAATGCCTGGGTAGCTGACGCCGTCGACGCTGTAACTGAAACGCTCACCGAGGGTCGCTACCGGCAAGCCACCGTGTTCCAGTGCCAGGCCCAAGAGCGCACCGACCGTCAGCGCTACCAAGTGTCCGGGTACCCGCGGCACCAGCCGCGGCCAGACCAACAATACGCCGAGGCACGCCAGCGCAACCATCGTGTCCCCGGGCTGGATGCCTGGCAGCGCATGCCAGAGCATCTGTATCTGCTGTACGTAGTGGCTCGGCTGCCCGGCCAGTTGCAGGCCGAGCAGATCCTTGAGCTGCAGGGTGGCGATGACGATGCCGATGCCGGCGGTGAAGCCAAGGGTGACCGGATAGGGCACGAACTCGATCAGTCGCCCGGCCTTGAGCAGGCCCAGGGCGATCAGGATAAGCCCGGCCATCACCGTGCACAGCAGCAGGCCGCCAATGCCGAACTGCTGGGTAATCGGCAACAGGATCACCACGAAGGCCGCCGTAGGGCCGGAGATGTTGAAGCGCGAACCGCCACACAGGGCAATCAGCGGTGCGGCGACCAGCACCGTGTAGAGGCCGTGTTGCGGCGCTACGCCGACGGCGATCGCCAAAGCCATGGCCAGTGGAATGGCGATGATGCCCACCGTGAGGCCGGCGGCCAGGTCGCCGCGCAGGCTGGCCCAGGAGTAGCCTCTACGCAGGCTCTGGCGGCAGGCGGCGAACAGGGTAGGCATGGCGGCGCTTCCTGAAAGGAATGCCGGCAGTATAGAACGGCGCCGGACGCCCGGGTGTTGACTTAGGTCGCGTACCGCCTTGCCTGTGGCGGTGATAGGAGCGCCGGATGCGCGGTGCGTTGAGCGCTCGTCACGCCAGGGGTACACTGCCGGCCCCGTGTTCTGGTTGGCTGGAGTGAGCGATGCGTAAAGACAAGAAGCAGGTCATTGGTGACGACATCAGCGATGAGCAGATCAAGCTGTTTCTCGCCGTGGAACCGGCCGATGCCACGCCGCCTTCGCTGCACAAACTGGTTAAAGCCTACCGCGGCCTGCGTGACCACGACTTCGAACGTTTCCTGGGCTTCTTCGTCGAGGCCGGTTACGACCTGGATGCCAAGGACGCTGACGGTAATGACTTCGTTGCCTTGATCCAGGATCAGCGCAATGCTGAGGCCTACATCGCGGCAGTCAAAGCTGCTCGCAGTTAAGAACCTGTCCACGAGTTTTTAGGCGACGTGAAAGAGGCTGCTACAAGGTAGAAACAGAAGCTCAGCGATTGCGTAGGAGCGGCTTTAGCCGCGAGTTTTTATTAACGCAAACAAAGAGCTCGGGGCTAGAGCCCCTCCTACTAAAGCCTCGCGTTCACCGGCGGCGACATCCAGTCGTCGCCTATCTGATCAGCGCAGCAAGCTAATCGCCGCGCTTGCTGTCGATCCGTTCCAGGCGATTGCCTTCGAAACGCAGAAAGTAGTTCATGCCGTTGCGCGGCCCATAGCTCCATTCCTCGATCTGCACCTCATGGGTGAAACCGTAGCGGTCGGTCTGATCCTTGTAGCCGATGAACGAGCGGTTGTTCGGTTCGCCGCATTTGGCCTGTACTTCGGCCGTGGTGTCGCCGGTGCTGGCGATCGCTCTGTCGCAGCGCCAGGTCGAGGCATTGGCGGTGCCGGCCAGCAGCACCAGCAGGGCGCAGGGAAATAGTGTCTTGATCATGGTCATTGCCGGCGTTTGCGCTCGATGCGCGTTAGCCGATTGCCCTCGAAGGTCAGGATGGTAAACATGCCGTTGCTGGGCTCGTAGGCCCATTCCTCGATATTGGTTTCGCGCCGGTTGTAGGGGCCGACCGTGTAGCCGACCGGGTCACGGAACGCGGGCTCACCGCATTTCTGCATCACCTCGAAGGTACGATCACCAAGGTTCACCAGCTTGCTGCCACAGCGCAGCGTGTCGGCGTGACTCAGCAGTGGGCTGGCGCATAACACCAGCAGCAGGCCTAGTCGTTTCATGCTTGTCACTCGCTGCCCAGATGAAGGGGAGTGGCCACACGGCCATCGGGTTCTGCCTGGCCGAGGTTAACGTCGAGCAGGTAGATGCGCTCGTCCGCCAGTTTGTCGCGGTCCACCAGATAGTCCTTGATCGCCGCCGCGCGCTGCTGCGCGAGCTGGCGCTGCAGACCGCGGCTGTCACTCCAGGATGCCAGGACCGCCGCATGCAGTTTGGCGGTGCGTTCGTCATCGCTCAGTTTGGCCCATTCGGCCGGCGGCTGCTGCTTGAGGCGCGCGCGGTAGATGCCTTCGAGTAGCGGGGCTTTCTCGTCCTCGGGCACCACCAGCTCCTCGGCACTGCCCGGCACCTTATCGCCACGGCGCTGCATGATGCGGTACAGGTAATCCTGATATTCGCGTTGCAGGCGTCGCTCTGCGAGCAGCGGACCGTCGGCACTCTGGGCAGCTGCGCCTTCGATTTCCAGGCGCAGGGCGGGGCGTTCCTGCAGGGCGTCAGCCAGGGTGTCCAGAGTCTTTTGCGCCTGCTCGTCGAGCTCGGCGCTGCCAGGGGCGAAGGCCACAGTGCTCAGGTCCATGTCGCTGCCGCCCCTGACCAGCCCACCGATGAACTTGAACGGTGCCTGGGCGGTGCGCAGCACCAGGTTGCGCAAGGTCTGCCAGACGATGGGCATGACGCTGAATTGCGGGTCGTTGAGGTTGCCCTGCAGCGGCAGTTCCAGGGAGATGCGCCCCTGGGTGTCTTTGAGCAGGGCCACGGCCAGGCGAATCGGCAGGTCGACGGCGTCCGGGCTGTCGACCTTTTCGCCCAGCTGCAATTGCTCGACCAGCACCTTGTTCTCGGCGTTGAGCTTGCCGTCGTTGATGCGGTAGTGCAGGTCCAGATTCAGGCGGCCCTTGCGGATGCGGTAGCCGGCGAATTTGCCGGAGTAGGGCGTCAGGGTAGTCAGCTCGACCTGCTTGAACTGGGTGGCGATATCCAGGCTCTGTAGCGGATCGAATGGCGTCAGGCTGCCTTTGATGCTGACCGGAGCGTAGCGGTCCACCTTGCCGGTGACGTTGACCGGCGCCGGTTTGCTGCTGGTGCTGTCCAGGGTGCCGATGCGGCCATTGAGCTGCTGCACGGCGGTGGCGAAGTTGGGCCGCAAGCTGAAGTCGGCGAAGTTGGCCGAGCCGTCCTTGAGGCTGACCTCGCCGATGCGGATCGCCATGGGCTTATCCGCCGAGGCATCGGCGGCGGACTTGGCCTGGGAGGCGTTGCCGGCCGGTTGCTTGATGATCAGCTCGTTGACGTTGGTGGTCAGGTCTTCGTTGATGATGAAGCGCGCATAGGGCTGCTCCAGGTCCACCCGCTCGATGTCCAGGCGCTCACCGTGGCGGTAGTCGATGCCGCCCAGGTCGAGCTGCTTCCAGCGCAGCAGGTCACGGTCCTTGATGGTGTCCAGGGTGTGCAGCTGGGTCACCTGCGCCTTGCCCTGCACGCGCAGCGCCAGCGGCTCGGTACCGGTCAGGGCGACATCGAGATCGCTGTTCAGCAGCCCGCTGCGCAGCTCCAGGTGTACGAAGGGGCTGATATAGGCCTGGGCCACACGCATATCGACGTTGCGGGTGGCGACCTTCAGGCTGGCGGTGGTCGGGCTCAATTGCACCTGGCCGTCGGCCTGCAGCTTGCCCTGTTTGCCGACGCCGGTATCCAGCTTGAGGTTGAAAGGCGAGGTACCCAGGCTGTCGAAGTTCTGCATGTCCAGATTCAGCGGGCCGAGCTCGACGGCGACCTCGTCGTCTGGCACGCGGTCCACCAGATGGGCGTGGTAGTCGCGCAGTTGCACGTCCTTGACCTGCACTTGCCAGGCCGGCTTTTTCGCTGGCACGTCGTTTTCTGCCTTGGCGGTCTCAGGTTTGACAGGCTCGGGACTGTTCGACTTGGCTGCTGGGGCCGGTTTCTCACCTTGTCCGGATTTACCGGCAAACAGCTTCTGCCAGTCCAGCTCACCATCCTTTTCACGGCTCGCCCAGGCTTCGAGCTGCTGTCCGCGTACCTTGCCGATCACTACTTGCTGCTTGGCCAGATCCAGCGAGGTTTCGCTGACTTCCAGCGATTGCAGCTTGATCAGCGGCTTACCGTCCGGCGCCTTCATGGCGAACGGCGCCGCCTTGAGGCGCGTGTTGCTGAGGCTCAGCTCGGTGCCCTTGCGCAAGTCCAGGCGGTAGTCGGTGCTGAGGTTGACCACGCCCTGTTCGAGCACCAGCGGCACAGCGTCGCGCACGTAGGGCCAGAACGCCTGCATGGGTTCGTCGGTGATCTTCAGGGTGCCGCTGGAGCTGAACGGGCTCAGGCTCAGCTCGCCGCTCCAGTCGATACGTCCGCCCGCCGGGCCGGTGGCCACCAGGGTCATATCGGCGTTGTCGTCGGGCAGGGTGCTGAGGTTGTGCAGCTCGAGGTTCAGGTCGTCGTAGTGGATGTCGATCGGCTCCTGCGGGCGCAGGTCCTGAAAACGCAGGTTACCGCCGGCCAGTTCGATACGGTCGATGCGCAGCGGAAACGGCTCGCCAGGCTCATCGGTTTTGGGCTCGCTGGGCGGCAGCTTGAACAGCTGCGCCAGGTTGAGGGTGCCGTCCTTGCTGAAACGTACCTCGGTGTGCGGCTTGACCAGGGTGACGTCCGCCAGGTGCAGGGCGCCGCTCCACAGGCTGTCCAGCTCCAGGTCGACCGCCAGGTGTTCGAACGCCACCTGCTCCTTGCCGGGCTCACCCAGATGCAGGCCCCACAGTTTCAATTCCAGGGTGAAGGGGTTGAGCTGCAGGCGATCCAGCCGCGCCGGCTGGGTCGCGTAGTTCTCCAACTGCTGATTGGCGATACGCAGGGCAACGCCCGGCAGGATCAGGAAGCCGATCAGGCTGTACAGGCCCAGAGCAATCAACAGAGCAGTGGCAGCGCGGCGCAATCCTTTGGGCATGGTTTCGCTTCATCTTCCTGGCGGGAGTGCCTTGGATTATGGCACGGGGCCTAGGTTCCGAGGGAAGGGTGGCCCGTTCAGAAATGCAGCACTAGGGTTTTCAGCGGTGGGTTGCCATCGGCCGAGGGAAAGTCTGCCGCCGGTGGCAGCTGTTCGTATTCGCGTACCGGGCGGCCGAGCTTGCTGGCGCAACGCAGCACCTGCTCGCGCCATTCGTCCATGGGCACTTTCGCCAGGTTGTTGCAGCACACCAGGGTGCCGTCCTCGGCCGTGGCGAGAATCGCCGGCTTGAGCAGGCTCTGGTAATCGCGCAGCAGGTCGACGGTGCCGAAGGCGCTCTTGGCCCAGGCCGGCGGGTCGAGAAACACCAGGTCGAACTGGCGCTGTTCCAGGCGCGGGTAGCTCGGCAGCTTCTGGCCACGGCGCGCGGCGATGGGCAGCCCGGCCCACTGGCGGATCGCCGGGAAGTAATCCGATTGCACGAACTGCATGGGCGCAAGATTCGGGTTAAGTGCGCCATTCTCGCGGCCCACCGCCAGGTTGCCTTCGGCGAAGTCGAGGTTGACCACCTCACTCGCGCCGCCGGCGGCAGCATTCAGGCCCACGCCGCAGGTGTAGGCGAACAGATTGAGCACGCTTTTGCCGGCGCTGTGGCGCTGCACCCAGCCGCGGGCGTTGCGCAGGTCGAGAAACAGCAGCGGGTCCTGACCGGCATGGCGGCCACGCACCCTGTAGTTGAGCCCCCATTCCCGGCCCACCAGATCGACCAATGCGCTGTCATCGGCGACGTACACCGCGTCGCTGCGATCAATGCGCGAGTTGCCCTTGGAGCGGTCGTTGTAGACCAGCAGGGTGGTCAGTCCGAGGCTTTCGTTGATCTGGCCGTGCAGGGCAAGCAGCTCGTCGCGGCCGAGTGTCTGGTGAAAGCTCTGCACCATCAGCTGCGGGCCGTAGCGGTCGACGGTCAGGCCGCCGGCGCCCTCCTGGCTGCCATGGAACAGGCGATAGCAGTCGGTGCCCTGGGCGTGCAGGTCATTGAAAAGGTTTTCGCGGGCGGCGAGGGCGGCGCGCAGCGCCTGGTCAAGAGAAGGCACGCGCGGCGTCTCGGAAAAGGGAGGGCCGGCAGTTTAGCAAAAAAGCGCCGGCTGCCGGTTCGAGGCCGATGTCTCAGAGCCTGTTCAAAGTCTCACGAGCTAGAGCAATGCAAGGCCTAGGCGGCCCCGCAAAAACAGGCGAGGACCGGTCGGAGTCGCGCTCGACTTTACGAGCTGTAAATGAGCAGTCCGACTGGGCTGGCATTCCAGCCTGTTTTTAACGCCGCAGTGCCGACGCGCAGCAGACTTTGAACAGGTTCTCAGGTCAGGGTGCCACGCGCCGGGCGGCTCGCTGCGCTGCGCTGTTGACCACCGCCCAGCGCAGCAGCTTGGCGGTGCGTCTGACGCCGGCGCGGATCACCGGGCGGCGCCAGGCGGCCTGATGTTCGCCCAGCAGCTCGCTGGCCCAGTCCGGCAGCAGGTCGACGCCGGCCTGCATCATCAGGCTGCCAAAGGGCTTGGCCAGAATATTCGGCACCGGCGCGGCATACAGCAGCCGAACCACTTCGCGGGTGCGGTCATCGCACAGCAGCTGCGGGCGCATGCGTTGCAGATAATCGCCGATGGCCTGGCTGGATTTGGGCACGTTCTGGGCGCCCAGGCGTTCGGCGATCAGCGCCACCTCGCGGTAATAGCGATCCTGCTCGGCGACCGGCAGTTCTGGGTCCACATAGCTCAGGTAGCCGGCCAGAAACTGGCTGACTTCGGAGACGTGCACCCAGGTCAGCAAGTCTGGATCGTACGCGGCATAGGGGCGGCCATCCGGCGCCTGGCCAACCACCTGCAGGTGGATGCGCCGCACCTTGTCGATCAGCTGCTCGGCGTCGTGCCGGCCGCCATAGGTGGTACCGGCGACGAACAGGCTGGTGCGACGCAGGCGGCCGATCATGTCCTGGCGGAAGGTGGAGTGATCCCACACACCGGCCAGGGCCAGCGGATGGAGCATCTGTAGCAGCAGGGCGGAGATGCCGCCGACCATCATTGAGGTGAAGTCGGCGTGGACCTTCCAGACCATCGATTCGGGGCCGAACAAACCGGCATCGAAGCGCGGCTGATCAAGGTCGAGCACGCCCAAGGACGCGCCGGTAAGGCTGTGCACCTGCTTTTCGATCTGACGACGTAGGCTTTCCATGACGCGCAGTTTCAGCGCTTGCCCGATCCAAGGCAAGAGACTCCATGGCCTCACAAATGTCAGGCCATGGAGCGGGCGTCAGCTGTTGAGACGCTGTTCGATCAGGCTGTCGACCACGCTCGGGTCGGCCAGGGTCGAGGTATCGCCAAGCGTGTCCAACTCGTTGCAGGCGATCTTGCGCAAGATGCGCCGCATGATCTTGCCCGAGCGGGTCTTCGGCAGGCCCGGCGCCCACTGGATCAGCTCCGGCTTGGCGAAGCTGCCGATCTCTTTGCCGACCAGGCTTAGCAGCTCCTTCTTCAGCTCGTCGCTCGGCTCTACACCGTTCATGGTGGTGACGAAAGCGTAGATACCTTGGCCCTTTACGTCATGGGGGTAGCCGACCACAGCGGCCTCGGCCACGGCGTTGTGCAGCACCAGGGCGCTTTCCACCTCGGCGGTGCCGATGCGGTGGCCGGAGACGTTGATCACGTCATCGATACGCCCGGTGATCCACCAGTAACCATCCTCGTCGCGGCGCGCGCCGTCACCGCTGAAGTAGTAACCAGGGTAGGCGGTGAAGTAGGTTTCCAGCATGCGCTTGTGGTCACCGTACACGCTGCGGATCTGGCTCGGCCAGCTGGCCTTGATCGCCAGCACGCCGGCGCCCGGGCCGTCGATTTCCTTGCCCTGTTCGTCGAGCAGTACCGGCTGCACGCCGAAGAACGGCCGCGTCGCCGAGCCCGGCTTGAGGTCGGTGGCGCCGGGTAGCGGGGTGATCATGATGGCGCCGGTCTCGGTCTGCCACCAGGTGTCGACGATGGGGCAGCGCTGCTCGCCGACCACCTTGAAGTACCATTCCCAGGCTTCCGGGTTGATCGGCTCGCCGACGCTGCCGAGCAGGCGCAAGCTGCTGCGCGAGGTTTTCTTCACCGGCGCCTCGCCTTCACGCATCAGCGCGCGCAGGGCGGTCGGCGCGGTGTAGAAGATGTTCACCTGATGTTTGTCGATTACCTGCCAGAAACGCGAGGTGTCCGGGTAGTTGGGCACGCCCTCGAAGATCAGGCTGGTGGCGCCGTTGGCCAGCGGGCCGTAGACGATGTAGCTGTGTCCGGTGACCCAGCCGACATCGGCGGTGCACCAGTAGATATCGCCGTCGTGATAATCGAACACGTACTTGTGGGTCATCGCCGCCTGCAGCAGGTAGCCGGCGGTTGTGTGCAGCACGCCCTTGGGTTTGCCGGTGCTGCCCGAGGTATAGAGGATGAACAGCGGATCCTCGGCATCCATCGGCTCGGCGGGGTAGTCGGCGCCTACCTGCTGCACGGCTTCGCCGTACCAGAGGTCGCGCCTCTCATCCCAGCCGACCGCGTTGCCGGTGCGTTTCACCACCAGCACGGTGGAGACGTTGGGGCAGCTCGCCAGGGCCTTGTCGACGTTGCTCTTGAGCGGGATCAGCTTGCCGCCGCGTACCGCTTCATCGGCAGTGATCACCGTGCGGCAGTCGGCGTCGAGAATGCGGTCGCGCAGCGCGTCCGGCGAGAAGCCGCCGAATACCACCGAATGCACGGCGCCGATGCGCGTGCAGGCGAGCATGGCGTAGGCCGCCTCGGGCACCATCGGCATGTAGATGCACACCCGGTCGCCTTTCTTCACGCCGCGCTTCTTGAGCACATTGGCCAGACGGCAGACCTGCTCGTGCAACTGCTTGTAGGTGATGGAGGCCGAATCCTTAGGATCGTCGCCTTCCCAGATCAGCGCCACCTGGTCGCCACGCTTGGCCAGGTGGCGGTCGATGCAGTTGTGGCTGATGTTCAGCTGGCCGCCGGAAAACCAGCGGATATCGCCTTTGCTCAGGCTGCCACTGCAGACTTCGTCCCAGGGTTTGAACCAGTCGAGAAAAACCTTGGCCTGCTCGCCCCAGAAAGTCTGCGGGTCGTCGACCGACTGGCGATAAAGGCGCTGGTAGGCGGCGTCGTCGAGAAGCGTACGCTGGCGGGCGGCGTCGCTGACGGGGTAGCGATGAGGGAGAGACATGGCGGGTACCTTTGTTGTTATGTCCGCAATAGACACTAAGGTTAGCAGCCAAGTTTTGAGGCGCTGTTGCCGAGTGACGCAAAGTGTTGCGGACGCCCGGCAATGGGCGCCCGCAATAGGCATCAACCGCGATGACGACCGCGGAAGTAGTTGATCAGCCCCTGGGTCGAGCCGTCTTCCGCGGCGCTCGGCTCGCTACCGACCATGCGCGAGTAGACGCCCTTGCCCAGCTCCTTGCCGAGCTCCACACCCCACTGGTCGAAAGCGTTGATGCCCCAGATGGCGCTCTGGGCGAACACCTTGTGCTCGTACAGCGCCACCAGTGCGCCGAGGCGGCGAGGGCTGATGCGCTCCAGCACCAGGGTGTTGCTCGGCCGGTTGCCGGGGATGACCTTGTGCGGCGCCAGGCGCTGCACGTCGTCTTCGTTCATGCCCTTGGCGCGAAGTTCGGCCTCGGCTTCCTCGCGGGATTTGCCGAGCATCAGTGCCTGGCTCTGCGACAGACAGTTGGCGTACAGCCACTGATGGTGATCGGCGACCGGGTTGAAGCTCACTACCGGAACGATGAAGTCCGCCGGGATCAGCTGGGTGCCCTGGTGCAACAACTGGTGGTAGGCGTGCTGGCCGTTACAGCCCACGCCGCCCCAGATCACCGGGCCGGTGGCGCCGCTGACCGGGCTACCGTCCTGGCGCACGCTCTTGCCGTTGGACTCCATGTCCAATTGCTGCAGGTGCTTGGTGATGTTGCGCAGGTAGTGGTCGTACGGCAGGATCGCCTGGCTTTGAGCATCCCAGAAATTGCCGTACCAGATGCCCAGCAGGGCCATCAGCACCGGCATGTTCTGCTCGAAGGGCGCGGTCTTGAAGTGCATGTCCATGCTGTAGGCGCCGGCCAGCAGCTCCTTGAAGTTGGACATGCCGATGGACAAAGCAATCGGAAGGCCGATGGCCGACCACAGCGAGTAACGGCCGCCCACCCAGTCCCACATCGGGAAGATGTTTTCCTCGCGGATACCGAAGCTCACCGCCGCCTCGCGGTTGCTCGACACGGCGATGAAGTGGCGGTACAGCTCGGCCTCCGAGCCGCCCTGGGCCAGGTACCAGCCGCGCGCCGCCTGAGCGTTCTTCAGGGTTTCCAGGGTGCCGAAGGATTTCGACGAGACGATGAACAGGGTGGTTTCCGCCTGCAGCTTGGCCGACAGCTCATGGAACTCGCTGCCGTCGATATTGGCCAGGTAATGGCAACGCACGCCGCGCTGGGCGAACGGCAGCAGCGCCTCGGACACCAGCTGCGGGCCGAGGAAAGAGCCGCCGATGCCGATGTTCACCACATCGGTGATCGGCTTTTCGGTGAAGCCGCGCCACAGGCCGCTGTGGATGCGCCCGACCAGTTCGGTCATCTGCTGCAGCACGCGCTGCACCTGGGGCATCACGTCCACGCCGTCGACCAATACCTTGTCGCCCAGCGGCCGGCGCAGGGCGGTGTGCAGTGCCGGACGGCCTTCCGAGGCATTGAGTTTCTCGCCGTCGAACATGGCGCGGATCGATTGCTCCAGGCCGACTTCACGGGCCAGGGCCATCAGCAGAGCGATGGTCTCGTCGCTGGCCAGGTTCTTCGAATAGTCGAGAAACAGCCCGCAAGCGCTCAGGGAAAACTGCTCGAAGCGCCGTGGGTTGGCGGCGAAGGCATCGCGCATGCTGAAGCGCTGCATGGCCTGGCGGTGCTGTTGCAGCGCCTGCCAGGTGGGAAGGGCAAGAACATCGAGCGGCTGACGGTGATACGCCATGGGGCTTCCTTGTTGGGGCTTGGGTTGGGGCAGGCTTCAGTGGTGATTGTGCATACTAAAAAGCCCGGATGAGTCTCCGGGCTTTCAGTGTAGGCGATGCGGTCGATCAGTAGCCCTGATCCAGGCTAAAACTCAGGTTGTCGATCAGCCTGGTGTTACCCAGGTAGGCCGCCACCAGCACCACCAGCTCGCGGTCGCCAGGGCTGACTGCGCGCAGGCTCTGGGCTTCGCGCACTTCCAGATAGTCGGCGCGCAAACCGGCGGCGGCGTGCTCCTGCTGCGCCGCAGCGAGCAGCTTGGCCAGGTCGCGCTCGCCGTTCTTGATGGCCTGGGCGATTTGCTTGAGCGAGCGATAGAGCACGCTGGCGGTCTCGCGTTGCTCGTCACTGAGGTAGCCGTTGCGCGAGGACAGTGCCAGGCCGTTTTCGGCGCGCACCGTTGGCTCGCCGATGATCTGGATCGGCATGTTCAGGTCTCGCACCATCGTGCGGATCACCGCCAGTTGCTGGAAGTCCTTCTGGCCGAACACGGCTATATCCGGCTGCACCATGTTGAACAGCTTGGTAACCACCGTCGCCACACCTTCGAAATGCCCCGGGCGGCTGGCGCCACACAGGCCCTCGGACACACCGGGCACGCTGACGCGCGTCTGCTCGCCCATGCCGCCGGGGTACATTTCCTCGACATCCGGGTGGAACAGCAGATGGCAGCCCGCTTCGGTCAGGCGCTGCTGGTCGGCCTGCAGGGTGCGTGGGTATTTGTCGAGATCTTCGGCGGGGCCGAACTGCATCGGGTTGACGAAGATGCTGGCGACCACGAAGTCGGCGCACTGCGCGGCTTTTTCCACCAGCGCGGCATGGCCGGCGTGCAGGTTGCCCATGGTCGGTACCAGGGCGATTTGTTTGCCTTGCTTGCGAGCCTCAGCGATGGCGGCGCGCAGCTCGCCCACGGTCTTGACGGTGTTCATGCGGAGAATCCGTGCTCTGCGGCAGGGAAGCTGACTGCTTTCACTTCTTTCACGTAGGCGGCGAGGGCATCCTGGATGCTCGGCTGACCGTGCATGAAGTTCTTCACGAACTTGGCCACCCGGCCGCTCAGCGACAGGCCGAGCATGTCGTGCAGCACCAGTACCTGGCCGTCGGTATCCGGGCCTGCGCCGATGCCGATCACCGGCACTTTCACTGCGCGGCTGATCTCGCCAGCGAGGTGGCTCGGCACGCATTCGAGCAGCAGCATGGCCGCGCCGGCCTGCTCCAGAGCGATGGCGTCGGCGACCATCTGGCGCGCCTGGTTGTGTTCGCGGCCCTGCACCTTGTAACCGCCGAGGATATTCACCGCCTGGGGCGTCAGGCCCATGTGCGCGCACACCGGCACGCCGCGTTCGGCAAGTTTGGTGATGGACTCGGCCAGCCAGGCGGCGCCTTCTACCTTGATCACGTGGGCGCCGGCCTGCATCAGCAGCCCGGCGTTGTGCAGGGTCTGCTCGACGGTGGCGTTGGCCATGAACGGCAGGTCGGCGACGATCAGCGCGCCGGCATTGCCGCGTTTGACGCTGGCGGTGTGGTAGACGGTATCGGCCATGCTCACCGGCAGGGTGCTGTCGTGCCCCTGCAGCACCATGCCTAGCGAGTCGCCGATCAGCAGCACTTCGACGCCGGCCTTGCTGCAGGCGTCGGCGAAGGTGGCGTCGTAACAGGTCAGCATGGTGATTTTCTCACCCTTCTGCTTGAGCGCTCGCAGGGTGGTCAGGGTTACATCAGGCATGAAGGTATCCTCACTCGGAACCTGTGCGGGCCTGTTGGGCAGGCTCTCGTGGCGCAGGTTCACGTTGGCATCGAAGGGGCAGCAATGCTGCTTCAATGTGGCCCCGGTGGGGGCAATGGGTGGCTATAGTCCCGATGGCAGGGGCGCAAGTCAATCGAATGTGTTACCGCGCTGTTACGCCGTTACCGCAGGCGTGTGCCCAGCGTATCAGGGCTGTAAACGCTCCAGACCTTCGAACGGGCAGGCCGCCAGCAGTTCGCTGAGATGACGGCCGTCGGGCAGTTGCAGCCCGTCGGCAAGTTCCGCCAGCGGGTACAGCACGAATGCGCGGGCGTGCATGTGATAGTGCGGCACGCGCAGGCGCGGCTCGTCGATCAGCCGTTGGCCGAACAGCAGGATGTCCAGATCCAGGGTGCGTGGTCCCCAGCGCTCATGGCGTTCGCGGCCCTGGTCCAGCTCGATGGCCTGCAGGGCGTCGAGCAGCTGCAGTGGCTCTAGCCCTGTCTCCAGTGCAGCGACGGCGTTGGTATAGCGGGGCTGGCCAGGCAGCAGCGAGTCGCTGACATAGAAGGAGGACACCGCAGCCAGACGAGTGTCTGGCAATTGCTCCAGGGCCACCAGGGCCTGGCGCAGCTGTTCGGTGGGCTCGGCCAGGTTGCTACCCAGGCCGATATAGACGCGTTCCATCACTTACTCGCCAGCGCCGCCGCTCTGCGGAGTGCGCTGGCGCTTGCCGCCACCGCTGCGGCGACGCTTGCGCGGCGCGCTGCCAGGCTCGTCCTTGCTGGACAGATTGCGGATCATCACCCGGCGATCACTGTCGCTGGCGTCTTGATACTCGGTCCACCAGTCGCCCAGGCCGCCGGTTTCCTCGCCGGCGCTCTCGCGCAGCAGCAGGAAGTCGTAACCGGCGCGGAAGCGGGGGTTCTCCAGCAACAGATCGGCGCGCTTGCCGCTGCGGCGGGGCAGACGTTCCTGCATGTCCCAGATTTCGCGGATCGGCATGGTGAAGCGCTTGGGAACGGCGATGCGCTGGCACTGCTCGGCGATCAGTTCGTGGGCGGCTTCCTGCATGGCAGGAATGGCCGGCATGCCGCGCTCCTGCAGGCGAATCACCCGTGCCGGCAAAGCCGGCCAGAGCAGAGCGGCGAACAGGAAGGCAGGGGTGACCGGTTTGCCCTGATGGATGCGCAGGTCGGTGTTGTCCAGTGCGTTGCGGATCAGGGTGTCGGTGTATTCGGGGTTCTGCCGCAGCGCCGCGGCGCTGGCCGGGAACAGCTGGCCGAACAGGCCATAGTCGACCAGCAGATCGTAGGTGTAGATGGCGTAGCCGCTGAGGAACAGCTTGAGCACTTCATCGAACAGGCGCGCGGCCGGGATACCGCCCAGCAGGTGCGCCAGGTCGTGGATCGGGTCGGCGCTGTGCTTCTCGATGTCGAAGTCCAGTTTGGCGGCGAAACGCACGGCGCGCAGCATGCGCACCGGGTCTTCCTGGTAACGCTGAGTCGGGTTGCCGATCAGCCGTACCAGGTTGTTGCGGATGTCGTGCATGCCGTTGGCGTAGTCGAGAATCCGCTCGGAAACCGGGTCGTAGTACAGCGCGTTGATGGTGAAGTCACGGCGCTGGGCGTCGTCTTCCAGGGTGCCGTACACGTTGTCGCGCAGGATGCGGCCGCTCTCGTTGCGCGAAGACTGGTTGCTGTTCTCTTCCTCGTCGCCTTCCGGGTGGTTGGCACGGAAGGTCGCGGTTTCGATGATCTCGCGGCCGAAGTGCACGTGCACCAGCTTGAAGCGGCGACCGATTACCCGCGCATTGCGGAACTCGGCCCGCACCTGCTCCGGCGTGGCGCTGGTGGCGACGTCGAAATCCTTGGGCTCGATGCCCAGCAGCAGGTCGCGCACGCAGCCACCAACCAGATAAGCCTCGTAGCCGGCGTTCTGCAGACGCTCGACCACGCTGATGGCGTGGCGGCTGATCTGCCCGCGCTGGATCGGGTGCTGGTTGTTGTTCAGCACGTGCGGCGTGCTGTGAGGCTGGTGCGCATGGCGCAGCGGCGAGCGGAAGGACTTGAACAGCTTTTTCAGCATGGAGGGCACTGTATGGCGAATTGAGCGGCCAGAATAATGTAAAGGCGCAGAAATAGCGCGGATTCTAGCATCAGGTGACTTAGGGGCGTAAGCGGGGTGGCGGGCAGGCCGGGGCGGGAAAGGACAAGGGGAGCCGAAGCTCCCCTTAAGTAGTGCGTTACGTCGTTCTTGTTATGCAGGCTGTTGTTCTTGTTGGGGTGCCTGTTCCGGATCAGGTCCGGAGTACCTCCCGAGTGGGAGCAAGAGCGAACGGATTATTTTGGATGCTGACGCTACCTCAGGCCCTGATCTTCACCCGTGGGTGCTGACCGTCGACATTTATTGTTGTTGTCTGTCTGGCTGTGGTGCCGAGAGGCGATCCTCTCCAAAATAATCAGTTAGCTGCGCCTTCTGCGATCTTGTTCTTATTGTGCTGAAGCCGTTACGTCTTATTTTTATTATCGTGGGTCATGCTTGTTATTGTTGTTGTGCCAGAGATAAAGCATTCGGCGTGCCAGTTTTTATTTTTCTTTTAAAAACAATGGCTTGAGATTTTCGACTGTTTGCCGGGCAAAAAAAAGCCGGGATTCCGTTACCGTAAACCCCGGCTTTGTTACGTGTTGTCATGATCAGCGGTAACACCCGCCCTAGAGCGTGCGCGGCGCTCTACTCGCTGGCCGCGCCCGACTTGCGACGTGGGATGCCCAGGCGCTGACGGCGCTCCCACAGGCACTTGCGGCTGATGCCCAGTTTGCGAGCCAGCTCGGTCTCGGTCATGTGGTCCTGATGCTCGAGGACGAAGTGCTGGAAGTAGTCTTCCAGTGACAGGTCTTCGCTGGGATCCTGGCTGGTTGCATTCACCGCGGCGCTTTGCGTCGCCAGGCCCATGAACACGTCCTCGTCCAGATCCTCCAGCTCGATGTCGATGCCCAGCAGGTCGGCGTTGATGGTGCTGCCGTCGCAGAGGATCACCGAACGCTCGATGGCGTTCTCCAGCTCACGCACGTTGCCTGGCCAGCTGTAATGGTGGATGGCCTGCTCGGCATCCGGGCCGAAGTGCAGGTCGCTGCGGCCCATGCGCGCCGACTGGCGGGCCAGGAAGGCGCGGGCGATTTCCAGTACGTCGGCACCGCGTTCGCGCAACGGTGGCAGCTTCAGGGCGATGACGTGCAGGCGGTAATAAAGGTCTTCCCGGAACTGGCCGGTTTTCGACAGGGTTTTCAGGTCGCGGTGGGTCGCGGCGATCAGGCGCACATCGACCTTTTGCGATTGCACCGAGCCGACCCGGCGGATTTCGCCTTCCTGCAACACGCGCAGCAGGCGCGCCTGGGCTTCCAGGGGCAGTTCGCCGATCTCGTCGAGAAACAGCGTGCCGCCGTCGGCCGCTTCCACCAGGCCGGCGCGGCTGGCGCTGGCCCCGGTGAAGGCGCCTTTCTCGTGGCCGAACAGCTCGGACTCGATCAGGGTTTCCGGAATCGCTGCGCAGTTGACCGAAATCAGCGGCGCCTTGGCGCGCTTGGAGAGGTTGTGCAGGGCACGGGCGACCAGTTCCTTGCCAGTGCCGGACTCGCCCTGCACCAGCACGTTGGAGTCGGTGGGCGCCACTTTGCGGATCTTGCTGTACAGCTCCAGCATGGCCGGGCTGGAGCCGATGATGCCGATCTCGCCGGTGGCCGCCTTGTCGCCCTTGTCGGCGCCGCGTGCCGCGGCAGGGGCGCCGGCGGACTGATTGCGTGCTTCGCGATCACGCAGGATGCGCGCTACGGCCTGGAGCATTTCGTCGTGGTCGAAGGGTTTGGCGATGTAGTCGACGGCGCCCATCTTCATCGAGTCGACCGCCGAGCGCAGGCTCGCATAGCTGGTCATGATCAGCACCGGCGCGCCCTGGGCCAGCTTGATCAGCTCGGTGCCCGGTGCGCCCGGCAGGCGCAGGTCACTGACCACCAGATCGAAGCCGGGAATATCGAAACGTTCCTGGGCTTCCTGTACCGAACCGGCTTCGCTGACCTGGTACTGGTTGCGTTCGAGCAGGCGACGCAGGGCGGAGCGGATGATGGTTTCGTCTTCGACGATCAGGATATGAGGCATTTAAACGAATTCTCTCGACGGTCTCGGAACCTGCTTCCCGGTGCTGCGGCCAAGATGGGCCACGCGCATCCCCAGGAATGCGGTTCTTCGGAATTTAGTTCGCCAGTGGCATGGCCTCGATGTGCCGCGGCAGCGTCACCCGGATGCGGGTGCCACGTTGCTGCTCGGGGTCGATCGGGCTGTCGATTGTTATCTGGCCATAATGCTCTTCCACGATGGAATAGACCAGTGCGAGGCCGAGTCCGGTTCCTTTTCCGGGGTCCTTGGTGGTGAAGAATGGCTCGAACAGTCGGTCCATCACGCCCTTGGGAATCCCGCTGCCTTCGTCCTCGACGATCAGGTCGACAGTGTGCTCCGAAGCCTCGCTGCGCACGCGGATCGCGCCGCCAGCAGGCGAGGCGTCGCGAGCGTTGCTGAGCAGGTTGATCAGCACCTGGGCCAGACGCTGTGGGTCGCCTCCGGCGCGGTGCGCGGGGTCGCACAGGTTGAAGAACTGCACGTCGACGCTGCGCCGGTTGAGCGCCAGAAGACCGATGGCTTCCTGAGCGACTTCGGCCAGGCACACCGGTTCGTCCGCCTGCTGGTGGTTGCCGGAGTGGGCGAAGTTCATCAGCGAGTGAACGATACGTGTGACCCGCTTGGTCTGCTCGAGAATCTGCCCGCTGATTTCGGTCAGTTCCGGATCGCTTTCCCGTTCCTCGCGCAGGTTTTGCGCCAGGCAGGCGATGCCGGTGATCGGGTTGCCTATCTCGTGGGCCACCCCGGCGGCCAGACGGCCGATGCTGGCCAGGCGCTCGGAATGCACCAGCTTGTCTTCGAGCATCTGCGTGTCGGTCAGGTCCTCGACCAGCAGCACCAGGCCGCTGTTACCGGGTGCCAGGGGCTCGTCGATGGCCGCCTTGTGCAGGTTCAGCCAGCGGGTCTGGCCATCGAGGGCCAGGCGCTGTTTGTGCAGGTGCTCGTCCGGATTTTCGATAAAGCTTTGCAGCAGTTCGCGCCACGGTTCGGCGAGGGTCGACAGGCGTGAGCCGACGATGCGCTGGGCAGGAATTTCGGTGAGTTCTTCCATGGCCTTGTTCCACATCAGGATCTCGTGATCCTTGGCCAGCGAGCAGACGCCCATGGGCAGTTCCTGCAGGGTCTGGCGATGGTAGCGGCGCAGGGCGTCGAGCTCGGCGGCCAGGCCGGTGAGGCGCGAGTGGTAATCCTCCAGGCGGCTTTCGATGAAGTGGATGTCCTCGGTCACGTAGCCTTCGCTGCCGGACTTGTAGGGCAGGAAGGATTCGATGATGTCCTGGGCGACGCTGGGGCCCATCAGCCCGGACAGGTTGGCCTCCAGGCGGTCGCGCAGGCGGCGCAGGGCGTAGGGGCGGCTTTCGTCGAAGGGCAGGTGCAGGTCGCGCAGGGCCTGTTCGACCTCGCGCTGGGCGGTCTTGGCGCCGAGCGGCTTGGCCAGCTGGGCGGCGAATTCCTGGGGCGACAGGGCCAGCAGCTCGCGGCGTTGCGGGCGGCGCACGTTGTCTACCGCGCAGGCTTCGGCGGCGCTGTCTTCCTCGGGGCTGGAGTCGGTGAACACCGAAACCAGGGTGAACACCAGCACGTTGATGGCCAGCGAGGCGATGGCTGCCATGTGCCAGCTGCTGTCGTCGAGCACGTAGACCAGATCCAGCACCGGCACGTACAGGCCGGGCAGGGTGCCGATCAGCGGCAGCAGCATGCTCACCGACCACACCGCGATGCCAGCCAGCAAGCCGGCGATAAAACCGCGGCGGTTGGCGGTCGGCCAGTACAGCACCGAGAGCACGCCGGGCAGGAACTGCAGGGTGGCGACGAAGGAGACGATGCCCAGGTTGGCCATGTCCTGCTGGGCGTCGAGCAGGGTGTAGAAGGCGTAGCTGGCCAGGATGATCGCGACGATCAGCGCGCGGCGCGTCCACTTCAGCCAGCGGTAGATGTTGCCTTCGGCCGGCGGCTGGTAGAGCGGCAGCACTACGTGGTTGAGCAGCATGCCGGACAGCGCCAGGGTGGTGACGATGATCAGCCCGCTGGAGGCCGACAGACCGCCGATGTAGGCGATCAGCACTAGCGTCGGACTTTCCACGGCCAGGCCCAGGCCGAGGGTGAAATATTCCGGGCTGGTGGTAGAACCCAGGCGCAGACCCGCCCATAGCACTAGCGGTACGGCCAGGCTCATCAGCAGCAGGAACAGCGGCAGGCCCCAACTAGCGCTGACCAGCGCGCGCGGGTTGAGGTTCTCGGTAAAGGTCATGTGGTACATGTGCGGCATGACGATGGCCGAGGCGAAGAACACCAGCAGCAGGGTACGCCACGGGCCTTCCTGCAGCGGCGTATGCAGGCTGGAGAGCGCGGTCTGGTTGAGCACCAGCCATTGCTCCAGATCGCGCGGGCCGTCGAACACGGCATACAGCGCGTACAGGCCGATGGCGCCCATGGCCACCAGCTTGACCACCGACTCGAAGGCGATAGCGAACACTAGGCCTTCGTGCTTTTCCCGGGTGGCCAGGTGGCGCGCGCCGAACAGGATGGTCACCAGGATGAACAGCCCGCAGAACGCCAGGGCGATCTGTGGCTGCACCGTCTCACGGGTGAGGATGCCGATGGCATCGGTCACCGCCTGGATCTGCAGGGCCAGCAGCGGCAGCACGGCGACCAGCATGCACAGGGTGCTCAGCGCACCGGCCCAGGTGCTGCGAAAGCGGAAGGCGAACAGGTCGGCCAGCGACGACAGCTGATAGGTGCGGGTAATGCGCAGGATCGGGTAGAGCAGGACCGGGGCAAGCAGAAAGGCGCCGGTCACGCCCAGGTAGCTGGCCAGAAAGCCGTAACCGTACTGATAGGCCAAACCGACGCTGCCATAGAAGGCCCAGGCGCTGGCGTACACGCCCAGCGACAGGGTGTAGGTCAGCGGGTGACGGATGAAACGACGCGGGATCAGCCCACGGTCGGCGCACCAGGCGACCGCGAAGAGGACCAGCAGGTAGGCGGCGCTGATCAGCATCAGCCCGCTGAGGCTAAAACTCATCGGCATTCTCGGCTTGGCGCGTCAGGGGAGGCGGCGGGTTGGCGCATGGGCTCAGAGCTCGTCGGCATCGCGCTGACTCTGCAGAACGAAGGTCACCACGATGAGGATCAGCCACAGCATGTAGGGGCGGTACCAGGCACCGTTGGGATCGATCCACCAGTCCATGATGGCAGGCGAGAACAGGTAGATGCCGACTACCAGAATCAGAACCAATCGATAGATATACATGCCGCGTCTCGCTACTGAGTGTGGCGATGGTAACGGAAGCGCGGGGCGCTGGCGAAGGGGCATCGTTCGGCTGGCGCGTGGCGCAGCGCTGGCGCATATCTTGCTGGCTGATCAATGCCCATAGCGGCTACGCTTTTACCGCGCGTGGCGTTGCCGCGCAATCTACGCACTGCATTGGAATCTTCATGCCTGATCTGCTTGCCGGATACCTGCCTGACGAGGCGGCCTACGACGAACTGCTCGACCGCCAGGGGCAGGTACGCCCGCACTGGCGGCCGGTGCTGAGCCAGCTGCGCCGCAACACGCCCGCGCAGTTGCAGCAGCGCCAGGCAATGGTGACCCGGCAGATCCAGGCCAACGGCGTTACCTACAACGTTTATGCCGATCCCGATGGCGCCGACCGCCCCTGGGAACTGGACCTGTTGCCCAACCTGATACCGGCGGCCGAATGGCAGACCATCGCCGCCGGCGTGGCACAGCGCGCGGGCCTACTCAACAAGGTGCTGGCTGATCTCTACGGCCCCCAGCATTTGCTGGCTGAAGGGCTGCTGCCGCCGGAGCTGGTGTTCGGGCACGAGAGTTTTCTGTGGCCGTGCCAGGGCGTGCAGCCGCCCGGCAGCACTTTTCTGCATCTGTATGCGGTGGACCTGGCCCGTTCGGCAGACGGCCGCTGGCAGGTGGTCGCCGATCGCACCCAGGCGCCGGCTGGTGCCGGCTTCGCCCTGGAGAACCGGCAGATCATTTCGCGGGCCTTTCCCGAGCTGTACCGCGATCTTGGCGTGCAGCACCTGGCCGGTTTCTTCCGCACTCTGCAGGATACTCTGACCAGCCAGGCGCCGGCCGGTAACGACACGCCCCTGGTGGTGGTGCTGACCGCCGGGCGTTTCAACGAAAGCTACTTCGAGCACCTGTACCTGGCGCGCCAGCTCGGCTACCCGCTGGTGGAAGGCAGCGACCTGACCGTGCGCGACGCCACGCTCTACCTCAAGACCCTTGCCGGCTTGCAACGCGTGCATGCAGTGTTGCGCCGGCTGGATGATGATTTCTGCGATCCCCTGGAGCTGCGCAGCGATTCGGCGCTCGGCGTGCCCGGGCTGCTGGAAGTGGTACGCCAGGGGCGCGTGCTGGTGGCCAATGCCCTGGGCTCTGGCCTGCTGGAGTCGCCCGGGTTGAGCGGCTTTCTGCCGGCGGTCAGCGAGCGTTTGCTCGGTGAGCCGCTGCTGTTGCCTGGCATCGACAGTGTCTGGTGCGGCGAGCCGCCGGTGCTGGCCAAGGTGCTGGAAGACTTGCCGAATTGGTTGATCCGTCCCTGTTCAGCAGCCCAGCGCTTGGCGCAGGGCCGCAATCCCGATGCCGAGCACCTGCGCCAGCAGCCGGAGGCCTACGTTGCCCAGGCTTCCGTGCAGCTGTCCCGGGCACCGGTGTGGTTCGGTGAGGCCGGTGTGCAGCCACGTGTCATCGGCATGCGCGTGTTCGCCGTGGCCAGTGGCGACGGCTACCGGGTGATGCCAGGCGGCCTGACACGTGCGGCCGTGGCAGGCGCAACCGACGTGATGTCCATGCAAAGTGGCGGCGTCAGCAAGGACACCTGGGTGCTGGGCGAGCGTCAGGCGCCGAGTGAGCAATGGCAGGGCACGCGGGCTCTGGGCGCTGCCGATCTGGTGCGCAGCGACCCCTACCTGCCCTCTCGGGTGGTGGAAAACCTGTTCTGGTTCGGGCGCTACAGCGAGCGCTGCGAGGACAATGCGCGGCTGTTGCGCATCATGCTGGCGCGTTACGTCGATGACGACGACGACCCGCGTGCGCTGCAGGCCATGTTTGCACTCGCCGAGACGCTCGGCACCTTGCCCGATGAGGCCCATGGCAGCCTGGAGGCGCGTTTGCGCGAAGCACTGCTCGGTAGCGAGTGGCCGGCCAGCGTGCGCGTCAACCTGCAGCGCCTGCAATGGACGGCCGGAAGCGTGCGCGGCAAGCTGTCCCAGGCCAACTGGCAGGCCATGGTCGAGCTGCAGCGCGATCTGCAGCAGCTGGAATGCCGTGATGGCGACCTTGGCCAGCTGCTGGATGTGCTCAACCGGCTGATGATTTCCCTGGCTGCGCTATCCGGTTTCGCCCTCGACGACATGACCCGCGACGAGGGCTGGCGCTTTCTGATGATCGGCCGCTGCATCGAACGCGTGCAGTTTCTCTGCGACAGCATCGGCGGCTTCCTGCGCATCGGCGCCAGTGACGACGCCGCGGCGCTGGACTGGCTTTTGGAACTGGGCAACAGCTCGATCACCTACCGCACCCGCTATATGGCCAGCGCCCAGCTGATTCCGGTGCTCGACCTGCTGCTGCTCGATGAGCGCAACCCACATGCCGTGGTGTACCAGCTGCGCCTGCTGCTGCGTGCCCTGAAACGTCTGGCCGAGCGTTTCGAGATGGAAGCCAATCCTGATCTGGCACAGCTCGAACGCCGCCTAAGCGCCTTCGACCTGCATAGCCTGGAAGATCCGCTGTTCGGTGCCGGCGGCATTCGCGCGGTGCTCGACGGCCTGGCCGGGTTGCTCGCGGATATCGGTCAGGGCGCTGGCGCGGTCTCCGAGCAACTGAGCCTGCGGTTTTTTGCCCACGTGGCGGCCAGCCAGGGAACCCAGTCTTCATGAGCCGCCGTTACCAGGTGCTGCACGACACCCATTACCGCTACGCGGCGCCGGTTTCTCTGGCCCAGCAACTCGCGCATCTTTGGCCGCGGGAATGCGCCTGGCAGTGCTGCGATGCGCGGCAGCTGCTGGTCAGCCCCGAGCCCTGCCAGCGCCGCGATGGCGTCGAAGTATTCGGCAATCCGCTGACCCGTCTGGCCTTCGAGCGGCCCCACGATGCGTTGCACGTGCGGGCCCAATTGAGCGTCGAGGTGTTGCCGCGCCGCCCGGTCAACCTGCAGGGCTCACCTTCATGGGAATCCGTGCGTCAGGCGCTTTGCTACCAGCGCCGCGCCTTGTCCGCCGAGATGCTGGATGCGGTGCGTTATCGATTCGCCTCGCCCTATGTGGGGCTGGATGTGGCCTTCGACGCCTTCGCGGCCGACTGCTTCGCGCCCGAGCGCCCGCTGCTCGAAGCCGTACAGGCGCTAATGCACAAGATCCATGGCGAGTTCGCCTTCGACGCCAGCGCCACCTTGGTGGCGACGCCGCTGCTGACGGTACTCGAGCAGCGGCGCGGGGTCTGTCAGGACTTCGCTCACCTGATGCTCGCCTGCCTGCGCTCGCGGGGGCTTGCCGCCCGCTACGTCAGCGGCTACCTGCTGACCCAGCCGCCCCCCGGGCAGGCGCGGCTGATCGGCGCTGATGCGTCCCACGCCTGGGTATCGGTGTATTGCCCGCATAACGGTTGGGTGGACTTCGACCCCACCAACAACCTGTTGCCGGCGCTGGAGCACATCACCCTGGCCTGGGGCCGCGATTTCGGCGATGTATCACCCCTGCGCGGGGTGATTCTCGGCGGTGGCCATCATGATCCAGTCGTTCAGGTAACGGTCACGCCGCTGTAGGGTGGGGTTCAGGCCGCGATCACGCGGAGGACGGCGACCAGCTGGAAGGCGCAGAAGAAGCCCAGGGCGATGCGCAGCGGGGTGGACAGGTTGGCGCCGAGGCTGTCGCGAAGTGGCTTGAGCATGAAACTCGGGGTCAGGGCCAGGCCGATCACCAGCGAGACCACGGCGAACATCGAAAAGAACTCGCTGCTCATCGGCGGCACGCCCGAGGCGAAACCGTACAGGAGGCAACCAACGGCCACGGCGAAAAAGGCCGCAGAAATCAGGCGCTCCTTGGGTGTCCAGGACGAAAAGTTCACAGGCAGGCTCCACAGGCGAAAACGTTGGGGCGCAGTATAAGGAATGGCGTCTGCCTGGGCAGCCGTCGGTAACAAAGTAGCGGCAGCGGGCGAACGGCGCGCTCGGCCTAAAGACCTGTTCACGATCCTTCGGTTCGACTTCGGGATGTTGGCTGCAATGTGGCGAGAGCAGCATTTCACGAACTTGTGGGAGGGGCTTTAGCCCCGAGCTCTTTGTTTGCCCTGATAAAAGACTCGAGGCTAAAGCCTCTCCCACAAAGATCCGTGCCTGCCGTACGCTTTTGCTTTTTTGCAGCCGCTTTATGTCGCTTAAAAAGACCCTGAGCAGGCTCTAGAGAACGCCCGCCTTTTTCCAGGCCAGATAACGGTTGACCAGCTCCGGCCCCAGCTCGCCAGGACGCGCGTCGAGCACTGGCACGTTATGGGCCGCCAGGCGCTCATGCAGCGTGTTGCGGGCGTTGAGGTAATCCACCGCGCCGCAGTAGTTCAGCGCCGATTCGTAGTCCTGCACCTGGGTGTGGCGCAGGGTGTCGAGTACGTCCTCGCGCAGGCTGGCGATCAGTACGCGATGGCGACGCTCAAGGCGCTTGACGGCGGCCAGCAGGTCTTCGTCGTCCTCGTCACGCAGGTTAGTGATCAGCACCACCAGGGCGCGGCGGCTCTGGCGCTTGAGCAGGGCGTCCACCGCGTCGCTGTAGTCGGCGGGGCGCTGGCTGCTCTGCAGGTCATACACGGCGTTGAGCAGCACGTTGACCTGGGCCTGGCCCTTGACCGGCGGCAGGTAGCGGCGCTGCTCGCTGGCAAAGGTCATCAGCCCCACCGCGTCGCCCTGGCGCAGGGCGACGTAGCCCAGCAGCAGGCTGGCATTGAGGGCGTGATCGAAGTGCGACAGTTCACCGTCCTGGCTGCGCATACGGCGGCCGCAGTCGAGCAGGAAGAGGATCTGCTGGTCGCGCTCGTCCTGGTACTCGCGGGCAATCGGCGTGCGCTTGCGGGCGGTGGCCTTCCAGTCGATCTGGCGCAGCGTGTCGCCATCGCGGAATTCACGCAGCTGATGAAATTCCTGGCCCAGGCCACGGCGCTGGCGCTGGCGCACGCCCAGCTGGCTGATCCAGTCGTCCACGGCCATCAGCTGGGCGCCGTACAGGCGGGCGAAGTCCGGATAGACGCGGGTTTCGTCGCGCAGCTCGAGGTGGCGGCGCGATTGCCACAGGCGCAGCGGGCTGGGCAAGCCGACTTCGCAGCGCGGGAACACGAAGTGGCCGCGCACCAGCGGGCGCACCCGGTAGGTGAAGGTGGTGTGCTCGCCGGGGCGCAGCTCGACCTGCTGCGGCATGTGCTCGACGGCCATGTCCTGGGGCGCGTGATCGAATACCTCGATGTGCAGGCCGCGGTTATAGGCATGCTCGGCGCTCAGGCGCACCTCGCTCCAGCGGCCCAGCGGCAGGTTGCCCGGCAGCTGCCGGTGCAGGCGCGGCGAGGGCAGGCGACGCAGGCGCAGTGCGTCGGTCAGGGCTGCCAACGTGAGCAGCAGCAAGGCGCCCCACCACAGGGTGATGAGACGCTCGGGCACGGCCACCGACAGTGCGTCCAGCGTGCCGAGGACGATGGCGACCACGAGCAGAGCGCCCAGCAGGCGCAGCAGGGTGGAGGAGGGCTTCATGCCGCTTGATCCCGGTTCGAGTCGGTCATAGACGGGGCGCAGGCACCTGATCGAGCAGTTGCAGCAGAACCTGATCGACCGACAGCCCCTCGATGTCCAGTTCCGGCGACAGCCGTACGCGATGGCGCAGCACGGCCAGGGCGCAGCCCTTGATGTCGTCCGGCAGCACGAAATCGCCGCCGCGCAACAGGGCGCGGGCACGGGCGCCGCGCACCAGAGCGATGGATGCGCGGGGGCCGGCACCGATGGCCAGGCCCGGCCAGCTGCGGGTGGCGCGAGCCAGGCGCACGGCGTAGTCGAGCACCTGGTCGTCGAGCGGCAGGTCGCTGGCGATCTTCTGCATGATCAGCACGTCCTTGGCCTGCAGCAGGGTGCGCAGCGGGGTGACGTCGAGCATGTCGGCCTTCGGCGAGCGGGTGACCTGGCGAACCATGTTCAGCTCTTCGTGCTGCTCGGGGTAGTCCATGTGCAGCTTGAGCATGAAACGGTCGAGCTCGGCTTCCGGCAGCGGGTAGGTGCCTTCCTGCTCGATGGGGTTCTGGGTGGCCAGCACCATGAACGGCAGCGGCACCGCCAGCGGGCGACCTTCCAGGGTCACCTGGCGCTCCTGCATGACTTCCAGCAGCGCGGCCTGGGTCTTGGCCGGCGCGCGGTTGATCTCGTCGGCGAGCAGCAGGTTGGTGAAGATCGGCCCCTTGCGCAGCTTGAACTGCTCGCTCTGCAGGTCGTACACCGCGTGGCCGGTGATGTCGCTGGGCATCAGGTCCGGGGTGAACTGGATGCGCGCGAACTCGCCGCCGAAGCAGCGCGCCAGGGCGCGCACCAGTAGAGTCTTGCCGAGGCCGGGCACACCTTCGAGCAGCACGTGGCCGCCAGCGATCAGCGCGGTGAGCACGTCGTCGATCACCGCCGTCTGGCCGATCACCGCCTTCTGCAGTTCCTGGCGCAGGCCCTGAGCCAGTTGGCTGGCGCGCTGGCGCTGCTGGGCGATGTTGCCGGCCGAGGGCGCGGCGGCCGGCGCCGCGGTGGATTCGCCGATCGGGCTGCTCGGCTGGTCAGGCGTATTTTCGCTCATAGGGCATTCCTGAGTGTTTGCAGGTGGGCGACCTGGCGGGTGAAGTCGCTGGCGGACAGGCGTTTCTCGCCCAGGGGGCGCATGGCCTGGCTGATGATGGTGGAAGGCTGACGGCTGAGGCGGCCAAGAATCTGCCACTGGTCGGCCACGGCCAGGCGCTCGAAACCGGGGTGGCGACGGCGGGCGCGACGCAGGATGTCCTGCTGCAGGTTGCCGAGCAGACGTTGCTGGCCGCTCTGGCGAAGCAGGAAATCGGCGGCGGCGCGCAGGTGTTCCTGCAGCTGCCGGCGGCTGACCGGTTGCGGTTGCAGCAGCGGCCCGCGGCGCTGGCCGACGTGCCACAGGGTCAGCACCAGCAGCAGGGCCAGGGCCAGCAGGGCCGGGGCGAAATGGCGTTGCAGCAGGGTCAGCAGGCTGTCGCGGTCGGCGTTGTAGACCAGGGTCACGGCGCTGTCCTGGCTGAGGTACCAGAGCAGCCAGGCGTTGTCGTAGTTGCCGAGGTTCTCGTTCTGCCAGACCCAGGCATCGCTGACGATGCTGATCAGCCCGTCGCCGTGATAGATCTGCAGCAGATGCGTGGCTTCGCCGCTGTTGGCCCAGACGTGGGCCAGGTTATTGGCATCGTAGAGGTGAAAGTCGGTATCGAAGTCGATGTAGGCCGGTGCCTGCTCGTTTTCCAGGTACAGCTTTGTCAGATAGGGGTAGGCGTCCTTCGGCTGTTCTTCACCGTCTTCGCTCGCCGGCTCCTGATCGTCGGTGGCCTCGTCGCTTGCTTGCTCGGCTTCTTCCTCGTCGAGTTTCTCGACCGGGTATTGCTGGACGTTCAGCTTGTCGAGCAGCAGATCGCCGCTCTTGCCCTGTTCCTCGTCCCACATGCGCTCGGCAACGAACAGCAAGTGGCCGCCGCGGGCCGTCCATTCCAGCAGGCGCTCGTTCTGGCGTGGCGTCAGGTTGCTGCGGTTGGCGAGCAGCAGCAGGGTGTGGCCGCGACTCGGCAAGGTGTCGAGGCCGGCCAGGTTGTCGGCGCGGGCAACCTCGATGCCCTGCTTGCGCAGGAACTGTTCGGCGGCCAGATAGGGATTGGCGCGGGCCTCGGGTGAAGGGCCGTGGGTGACCACTTCCTCGTAGGATTCGGCGCGTTGCAGCAGGAAATTGCCGAGCAGGCCAAGAATCAGCACCAGCAGAACGAGCAGGCCGATACGCAGGGAGCGGCTCATGGGCGACCTCGCTGTTCGACCAGGCGGCGCCAGTCATTGCACAGCACCGGGCAAAGCGCGGTTGGCGGCAGGCGATGGCCGTAAGCGAGGTTCTGCCAGTGGCGCGTCAGGGTGTGGCTGAAGTTGCTCAGTTCCGGATCGTCGAGACCATCGACCAGCGGCAGCACTTCGGCTTCGGTGTGGGAACTCTTGAGCGGCAGCTTGTGATCGTGGATCAGACAGCTGAGCAGGGCACGGTAAAGCAGGCCCAGAGCGGCGCGCGGGTCCTCAGCCCAGAGCCGTTCGGCGCTGCTGGCCACATCGTCCGGCAGGCTTTCCGGCACTACGTCCAGGCTGAATAGCTGGTCCGGCGATTCGACTTTCTTCGTACGTTTTACCCGTGTGCGGCCGACGAAGGTGCCGAGCCACTCGCGGTAGCGCCACAGCACCAGGGCGATCAGGCCGATCACCAGCGCCCACAGGGCGGCCTCGAAGAACCGAGCCAGACCTTTCAGCGCTTCCCAGCCTTCGAGCATGTCGAAGAACTTCTCCAGCTTCTCGCTGGACCCAGGCTCTGCCTTGTCCTCTTTGGCCTCGTCGCCGAAGCGCCAGCGGGTCACGGTTTCACGGTTCTCGAAGGGCGGCGAGTCGAGAATTTGCAGCGCCGCTTCCCGGGAGGCCTGGCTGGTCAGCGGCTGGGCGAGCATGCGTGGCGCTTCCGGGCCGTTGGGGTCTTCGCTGGGTAGCGGGCAACTGGCGAGCGTATCGGCTAAGGCCGGCATCGGCGCCTGCAATGCCAGCATGCCGATGCCGAGCAGCAAGGCGTAGGCCACGCCGGTCAGGCGCTGGCGCAGGCGGCGGAAGGTCAGCTCGATATCCCAGCCTTCCAGGGCCGTGCGGCGGTTGAGGTACAGGCTGAAACCGCCAGCCACATAGATCGGCCCCCAGAGGACCAGCAGCAGCGCATAGGCCAGGTTGGACAGGTGCTCCAGCCACAGCCACTCGCTGGTGTCGCCGTTGATCAGGCTCTGCCAGTCCCATTCGGTGGAAACCTGGGTGGGAATGAGCAGGTAGACCAGACTGCCGAGGCCGATCCACAGGGCGGTTTCCAGGTGCACGCCGACCAGGGTCAGCCAGGTGGCCGCGCCTGAGTTGCGCTGCGCCAGTACGTTGAGGCGTTGGGTACGCGCCTTGCCCTTGAGGCCTTCGAGCTGCAGCACCGGCAGGTCGAAGCTGCGCGTCGGGCTAAAGCGGCGCCAGGTCAGGCTAGCCAGCAGCTGTGGTTTCAGCAGGGCAGGGAAGGCCTTGAGTGCCTGCTTGAGTGTCGGCGTATCGCCGAACAGCGAGCGCGAGAGGATGTATAGCGGCAGCCGCTCGTAAGCCGGCTTCAGCCACCAGAACACGAACATCGCCCAGGACGGGTACTGCCACAGTAGTGCGCAGAGCACGGCGAAAATCGGCAGGGTCACTGCAGCCCAGCTGGCCATTAGCAGGCGGCGATGCTGACGGGCCATCAGTACGCCGAGGTCGATGGCTTCCCAGGGCGTGCGCGGGCGGATCGCCACGCTGGCATCAGTCAGGCGCATGCTGCCTCCGGCCTGCCAGGCCCAGATAAGCCAGCACCAGCGCCCACAGGCCGGCGCCCACCCAGTATTTCACCGTGGGTGTGGAGAAGGTCATGGATGACCAGTAAGCCTCGATAAAGGCGGCGATCAGCAGAAACAGCGCAGCGCCGCCGAGCAGTCGGATGGCGCGGATCGCCGCCAGGCGCAGTGCTTCGCCACGGGGCAGGCGACCGGGTGCCAGCAACGCCCAGCCGAGCTTGAGGCCTGCAGCGCCGGCCAGGGCGATGGCGGTCAGTTCGAAGGCACCGTGGCCGATCACGAACGACCAGAAGGTTTCGCTGTAGCCCAACTGGGTCAGATAGCCGGCCACCGCGCCGATCATCAGGCCATTGAACAGCAGGAAGAACAGGCTGCCGACGCCGAACAGCAGGCCACTGGCGAAGGTCTGAAAGGCGATGCCGATGTTGTTCATGATGTAGAAGCCGAACATCATCCAGTCATCGCCCGCATCACGCTCGCCAAAGCGGCCCAGGCGCGTGGTGTCCGGGTTGTACATGCTCTCCATCTCGCTGACTCGGGCTGGATCCATGACGCTGTAGACCAGGTCTGGAAACAGGTAAACGAGAGTGCCCATCAGCGCCAGGCTACCGAAGAACAGCAGGCTGGCGATGCTCACCAGGCGCCACTCCTCGCGCACCAGACGCGGAAAGCCAGCCAGCACGAAGCCGATCAGCTGCGGGCCGATGGCGCTGCGATGGCGGTAGAACTGCTGGTGGCCACGCAGGGCCAGGTGCTGCAGTTCCTCGATCAGATGGTTGCTGTAGCCGCGGGCCCGGGCCAATGCCAGGTGCTGGCAGAGGCGGCGGTACTCGGCGGCGAATGTGCGGCTCTTGTCCGCATCGCGGTCACCGCTTTCCAGACGCGTGAGCTGTTCGGCGAAGGCCTGCCACTGGGGCTGGTGACGGGTTTCGAAAAGGCTCTGCTTCATATCGGGCCCAACAAGCCGCGGGCGATGCCGTTGATGCGGCCTTCGGCCTGGTTGGCATCGACCTGCAGTGGCTCGGCGAGAATGCCTGCCAGCTCGGCGCGGCGCGCGGTCGACAGGCCTTCACCCCGTTCTGCGAAAGCCAGCATGGCGCGTTGCTCGGCAAAATCCAGCGCGAAAGGCGCCGGCAGCGCCTCGGCCTCGGGCAGATTCGGCCGCTCGATAGCCTGCTCGCGGTAAACCACCAGGGTGCCGGCGGCGATATCGCCGAGGCGCTTGAAGGCGCGGGTGCTCAGGCAACTGATGATGCCCAGGGTGTAGGCGAACGGCAGCAGGTCGACGAAACGCAGCAGGTTGCGGGTCAGCGAGGCCGGCCAGCTGATCGGCGTGCCATCGTCATGCACTACGCGCAGGCCGAGCAACTGTTTGCCTGGCGATCGGCCCTGGTTGAGTACCTCGAACAGCACCATGTACCACCAGGTCACCAGAAACAGAATGATGGTCGCCAGGCCCATGCCCAGCTGGCCGAACAGGCCCAGTACCAGATAGACGACGGCGAGGATGGCACCGCGTATCAGCAGGTCGATGGTAAAGGCCAGGGCACGCGGCACCAGCCCGGCAGGACGCAGCGCGAGGTCGATCCCTTCCGGGGTTTCCACCTGATAGCGCGTGTCCAGCACGGCCTGCTGGGGTCGAGAAGAAGGGATGGCTGAGGAAGGTGGCATCGTCACGTCGTAGGGAGCAAAGCCCGATGCTAGCCAGCAGCGGAGCGGGAAGCAACCAGGCCGCGCGAACGCGGCCTGGGCTGCACATGCTTAACGTGCGACGGGCAGGACGCCGAAGATGGTGCGGTACAGCACGCCCATGACCATGACGAACAGCGGGATGGTCCAGATCAGGCCGATGCCCAGCGGAATGGCGCTGATGGACACGATCAGGCCGAGCAGCAGGAACAGGCCGAAGACCTTGAACCAGTGCTGGGTGATGGCCTTGCGCGAGGCTTCCATGGCCTGCCACGGCGACAGGCCACGCTCGACGATCAGCGGGATGGCCAGCATGTAGGCCACGGCCAGGTAGATGCCGGGGATCAGCAGCAGGATCATGCCCAGGTAGATCAGCAGCATCATCAGCACGGCAGCGATCAGCAGCGGTACGAGGCTGCCGAAGTGGCCGAAAATTTCGTTGAAGCTGATCGGCTGGCCCGCTGCGCGGCGAATGCCGACCATGGTCAGGCCGGCGAAGAACGGGTAGCTCACCGCCGAGGCGATGATGGTGGTCAGCAGCTGACCGATGATGATCAGCGCCAGGCTGTCGCTGAACATGCTGAAGATGCCCAGCACGCCACCGACCACGAACGAGGCTACCAGAATCGCCACGTAGAAGATCAGGAAGCCGCCGATGATGATGCCTTTGGTGCCTTTGGTCAGCTGCCAGGCTTCGCTGAGCAGGCCGCCAATGGTGAAGTCGTAGCCCCGGCTCAGGGCTTGTTCGACGCTCAGTGCTTGGGCGCCGGTGGGCGCGTCCTGCAGCTGGCTGGTGGGAACGGCATACGGATTGGTCGTGGTGTCACTCATGATTCATCCTTGGCGAGCGGCAATGAGATTGTTTCCTGATGTTAATGGTGGATTAGATCGCTAACAAGGGGGCACTCGCTGCCTCGTTGCCAAGGTCGTGAAGGCCATCAAGTTTTTGCCAGGCTGTCGTGGTTTGTGAACGAGCGGCAACAAACCTAGACTGCGACGCTCATTCGTCACAGGAGTCCGCCGTGCCTTCCAGTCTGTTCTGGTACGACTACGAAACCACCGGTATCGACCCGCGCCGTGATCGACCGCTGCAGGTCGCCGGCATCCGCACCGACGAGCAGCTCAACGAAATCGACGCGCCGATCAATCTGTACTGCCAGCCAAGCGACGATATTTTGCCGCACCCCGCGGCCTGCATGATTACCGGCATCGGCCCGGACCGGCTGGCGCGTGAAGGTTTGAGTGAAGCCGAATTCATGACCCGCGTACATGCCGAGCTGGCGCGCCCCGGCACCTGTGGCGTGGGCTACAACAGCTTGCGTTTCGATGATGAGGTGACGCGTTACAGCCTGTACCGCAACTTCTTCGACCCCTATGCCCGCGAATGGCAGGGCGGCAACAGCCGCTGGGATCTGATCGACATGGTGCGCACCGCTTATGCGCTGCGCCCCGAAGGCATCGAATGGCCACAGGACGAGCACGGCGTTAGCCTCAAGCTCGAGCGCCTGACCGCCGCCAACGGTATCGATCACGGTCAGGCTCACGATGCGCTGTCGGACGTGCGCGCTACCATCGCCCTGGCGCGGCTGATCCGCGAGCGCCAGCCCAAGCTCTATGACTACCTATACGGCCTGCGCAGCAAGCAGCAGGTGCTTGACCAGATCCGCCTGCTGCAACCCCTGGTGCATGTGTCCGGGCGCTTTTCCGGGGCGCGGCATTACCTGGCCGTCGTGCTGCCGCTGGCCTGGCATCCGCGCAACCGCAATGCGCTGATCGTCTGCGACCTGCACCTGGATGCGGCGCCGTTGCTGAATGAAAGCGCCGACACCCTAAGGCAGCGCCTTTATACGCGGCGCGATGACCTGGGCGGCGAACTGCCGGTACCGCTCAAGCTCATACATATCAATCGCTGCCCGGTGATCGCCCCCCTAGGCGTATTGCGCGACGAAGATTGCCAGCGCCTGCAGTTGGACAAGACCGAGTTGCAAGCGCGTGCCAAGCGATTGGCTGATACCCAGGAACAATGGCGAGACAAATTGCCGCAGGTGTATACGGAAGAAAGTTTCGCTTCGGTGATGGATCCCGAGCAGCAGTTGTACGATGGTTTTATTGGTGACCGCGACCGCCGACTTTGCGAGCAGGTGCGTAATTGTGATCCGGCCCAATTGGCTGCGCAGTCCTGGCCATTCGGTGATGCACGGTTGCCCGAGTTACTGTTTCGCTACCGGGCCCGTAACTTCGCGATGACCCTGAGCAGTGAAGAACAATTGCGCTGGCATGCGTTCTGCCGGCAGCGTCTTAGCCAGCCCGAGTTTGGTGCGCCCAATACGCTGGTGAGTTTCGAGACGGAGATGGCGCGTTATCTGACTGAGGCAAACGAAAGTCAGCAGGCAGCACTGCACGCCTGGCTTGCGCACGCGCAACAATTGCGTCAGCGATATGGTCTACAAAACGAAGGGAAATAAAACTGGTTGCCAGTGTTAAATCATCAGGTGGTCAATCGAATCTTTCTATTGAATTGATTGAATAGACGCCCATAAAAAACGCCAGCAATGCTGGCGTTCTTCATGGACTTACCGCCCCGGTCTGGCATCAGCCCAGCAGGGTAGCCCAGCCTTCGACGACGTCGGCGCCCCACTTGGCTTTCCACTCTTTCAGGGTCTTGTGGTTGCCACCTTTGGTTTCGATGACTTCACCGGTGTTCGGGTTTTTGTACTGCTTAACTTTGCGAGCACGCTTGCTGCCGGCGGCTGCTTTACCTGCTGCGCGCGGCGCTTTGCCAACTTTGGCTTCTGGATCGAGCAGCGCAATGATGTCGCGCAGCGATTTCTGATATTCGCCCATCAGGGTGCGCAGCTTGCCTTCGAACTCCAGCTCCTTTTTCAGCTTGTCGTCTTGCGACAGGCTTTTCAGACGCTCTTGCAGTTCTTTGATGTTTTCTTCGAGGCTGCGGTATTCAGTGATCAGCGACATGTGCGTACCTTTAATGCAATGCAAGGGAGGGGCTAAGTGTTGCTTATAGTAGACAGGGGCCGGTTTTAAGTAAACCGCTTTGTATTAAACAGACGTGCGCCAGGAAAAGAAGTTGCACGGCTGGGTGACTATTTAATTAGCGCTTAAATTAGCTTTAACACTAATCGCCGGCACCGCTAAACAGTGAAGGTATAACTGCAAGTGTCGGTGACTTCTTGCGGACCTGGCCGCATCGTCCATGCCCGGCACGACGGGCGCCTGGTACAGCTACTGCAGTTTTTTGTGGGTGTGGCTAAAATGCGAGCCTTCGCTAATTCTCTGGAGTTGTTCATGCGCACTTTTCGGCTGGTAATCGCCTGCCCTGATCGTACCGGCATCGTGGCCAAGGTCAGTAACTTCCTGGCGACCTACAACGGCTGGATCACCGAAGCGAGCCACCATTCGGACACGCAGAGCGGCTGGTTTTTCATGCGCCACGAAATCCGTGCCGATTCGCTGCCCTTCGACCTGGACGGCTTCAATCAGGCGTTCGCGCCCATCGCCCGTGAGTTTTCGATGGAATGGCGCATCACCGACTCGGCGCAAAAGAAGCGTGTGGTGCTGATGGCCAGCCGCGAGTCCCACTGTCTGGCCGACCTGCTGCACCGCTGGCACAGCAACGAGCTGGATTGCGACATTCCCTGCGTGATTTCCAACCATGACGACCTGCGCAGCATGGTCGAGTGGCATGGCATCCCGTTCATCCATGTGCCGGTGGACCCGCAGAACAAGCAGCCAGCATTCGATGAGGTCGCGCGCCTGGTCGAAGAGCACCGCGCTGATGTGATCGTGCTGGCGCGCTACATGCAGATCCTGCCGCCCAAATTGTGTCAGGACTATGCGCAGCGCGTGATCAACATCCACCACAGCTTCCTACCGTCCTTCGTCGGCGCCAAGCCCTATCACCAGGCCTCGCTACGCGGTGTGAAGCTGATCGGCGCTACCTCTCACTATGTGACCGAGGAGCTGGACGCCGGCCCGATCATTGAGCAGGACGTGGTGCGCGTCAGCCATCGCGAGACCATCGAGGAGATGGTGCGCCTGGGTAAGGACGTGGAAAAGATGGTGCTGGCCCGCGGTCTGCGTTATCACCTGGAAGACCGCGTGCTGGTGCACAACAACAAAACCGTGGTCTTCGACTGATCCCGGCCTGACAGGGGCTCTGCGATGGATGACGACGACAGGCCACAACCCGGCGCCGCCAAGCCGCCACCGACACTCGGTGATGGGTGCGTGCGACGGTACGACCCTGATGCGTTGAGCGACGAGGACGGGACCGAGTTCGAAGGCGCCGAAGCCTTGTGGCAACGCACGCAGCGTGAGCAGCAGCACTCCGACAGGTAGAGTCCGATAAATGAAAAAGGGCGCCAGTGGCGCCCTTTTTGTTGCTGTGGTTTCAGATTCGGAAGCTGTCGACCAGGTGCTTGAGGCGTGCTGCCTGTTGCTCTAGGTCCGCGCAGGCGCGCAGGGTGGCCTGCAGGTTTTCCACACCTTCCTGATTGAGGGTGTTGATCTCGGTAATGTCCATGTTCAGTGCCTCGATCACCGAGGTCTGCTCCTCGGTGGCTGTGGCCACGGACTGGTTCATGCCGTCGATCTCGCCGATGCGCAGGGTCACACTGCCCAGGCGCTCGCCCGCCTGGTTGGCGACCTCCACGCTCTGCTCGCTGTAATGCTGGCTCTCGGTCATGGTGGTGACCGACTCGCGGGAGCCGACCTGCAGCTCCTCGATCATCTTCTCGATTTCCTGGGCCGATTCCTGGGTGCGATGAGCCAGGTTGCGCACTTCATCGGCGACCACCGCGAAACCGCGGCCCGCCTCGCCAGCGCGGGCGGCTTCGATGGCGGCGTTGAGGGCCAGCAGGTTGGTCTGCTGGGAGATGCTCTTGATCACCTCGAGAATCTGCCCGATGTCCGTGGTCTTGCCAGCGAGCATCTCGATCTTGCTGCGGGCATCGACCACCTTGGCGGAAAGGTCGGTCATGGCATTGATCGCCTGCTGCACAACCTTGCCACCGTCTTCGGCCTGATGGCGGGCGTCGGAGGCCTGATTGGAAGCGTCTGCGGCGTTACGGGCGATTTCCTGGGCGGCGGCGCCCAGTTCGTTGATCGCCGCGGCCACGCTGTTGGTACGGCTGGCCTGTTCGTCGGAGTTGACGATCGAGGAGTTGGAAGCGTTGACCACCAGCTTGGCGACTTCGTTGACCTGGGCGGTGGCTGAGGACACTTCGCGGATCGAGGCGTGGATGCGCTCGACAAAGCGGTTGAACGAGCTGGCCAGCGCGCCGAATTCGTCGTGGGACTGGATGGCCAGGCGCTTGGTCAGGTCGCCTTCACCGCGGGCGATATCTTCCATGGCCTTGCCCATGGTGGTCAGCGGTTGCATCAGCACGCGGATCAGCACACCGAGCAAGGCGATGATCAGCGCCACGGCGATCAGCGTGGCGATGGCGGCCGACAGGCGGAATTCATCCAGCGCCGCATAGGCCAGGCTCTTGTCGATGGACAGGCCCACGTACCACTGTACGTCCGGCAGGCCTTTGACGGGGGCGAAGGTCAGCAGGCGCTGTTGGCCGTCCTGGGTGACTTCGGTGAGCTTGCTGTCCAGGCCGATGGTGGCGTTGGGGTAGAGGTCGCGCAGGTTCTTCATCACCAGGTCGCCCTGAGGGTGAACCAGCACGGTGCCATCTTTGCTGACCAGAAACGCATAACCCAGGTCGCCCAGGTCAATGGAGTTGATGATCTTCACCAGGGTATCCAGGCTGACGTCGCCGCCGGCCATGCCGAATGGCTTGCCGTCCGCGCCATGCACCGGGGCGATGGGCGAGATCACCAGGGTGTTGGTGATCTGGTCGACATAGGGCGCGGTGAGCAGGGTGCGGTTGGCCTGAGCGGTGTCCTTGTACCAGGGGCGGGTGCGCGGATCGTAGCCGGCAGCCATCTGGGTCGGTGGGCTGGACAGGAAGCGGCCGTCGCTCTGCACACCGACATAGGTGGACAGGAAAGCCTCCTTGTAGACCGGGCGGGAAATCACCTCCTGCAGGTTGCCCGCGGCGATGGCCAGCTCCAGATTCTGGGCCAGGCTCTCGACCAAAAGGATGCGCCCGGACAGCCAGCTTTCGATATTGCCGGCCGCGGCATTGCTGGCCTGGCTGAGGTTGCTCTGGAGCGAGGCCTGTATGCTGCTACGCTGGCGGCTGTCGTTATAGAAGCTGAACAGAGCGAAGGCGACCGTGACCACCAGGGTGGCGGCCAGGAGGATCTTGTGGCTGAACTGCAGGTTTCTCGTCATGGCGTCTTGCGTCCGGTAATCGCTGGAACCAGTCTTGTGGGGCGTCGCCAGGTGGCGAATGGGCAGGGCAGGCGGCCGAGCTTGGGCTGAATCGGCTATGGCCTGGCGGTTATGTCGGCAGCAGCACCCTAAAGCTTTAATCCAGAGGACGGTGGTATGGCTTTGAATCAGCAATTCGTTCTGGGCGCCGGTGGTGATGGCGAAGCCGTCGGCCAGTCGCTGCGCCTGGCCAACCGGCACGGCTTGATCGCCGGCGCCACGGGTACCGGTAAGACGGTCACGCTGCAGCGCCTGATCGAGAATTTCAGTGATGCCGGGGTTGCCGTGTTCGCGGCAGACGTGAAAGGTGATCTGTGTGGCCTGGGCGCCGCCGGTGCGCCCCAGGGCAAGGTGGCCGAACGCATCGCCAGCATGCCGTGGCTGGCGCACAGCCCGACGGCCTATCCGGTCAGCTTGTGGGATGTGCACGGGCAGAGCGGTCACCCGCTGCGCACTACGCTGAGCGAAATGGGGCCGCTGCTGCTTGGCGCGTTGTTGGAACTGACCGACAGCCAGCAGGCGGCGCTGTATGCGGCGTTCAAGGTGGCGGATCGCGAAGGCCTGCTGCTGCTCGACCTGAAGGATCTCAAGGCGCTGCTCAATCATCTCAAGGAGCAGCCCGAGGTGCTGGGCGCCGACAGCGCGTTGTTCACCAGCGGCTCGGCCCAGGCGCTGTTGCGACGCTTGGCCAGCCTTGAGCAGCAGGGCGGCGAGGCGCTGTTCGGCGAGCCGGCGTTGCAGCTCGAAGACATTCTGCAGCCGGATCGCGATGGCCGTGGGCGCATTCACCTGCTCGACGCCAGCCGCCTGGTGCACGAGGCGCCGAAGGTCTACGCGACGTTCCTGCTCTGGCTGCTGGCCGAATTGTTCGAGCAACTGCCCGAGCGCGGCGATGTCGACAAGCCGGTGCTGGCACTGTTTTTCGATGAGGCGCACCTGCTGTTCGCCGATACCCCTAAGGCGCTGCAGGCAAGACTGGAGCAGGTGGTGCGGCTGATTCGCTCCAAAGGCGTGGGCGTGTACTTCGTCACCCAGTCGCCGGGCGATCTGCCCGACGATGTGCTGGCGCAGCTCGGTCTGCGTATTCAGCATGGGTTGCGGGCGTTCACCACCCGTGAGCAGAAGGCGCTGCGCGCGGTGGCCGACGGCTTCAGGCCCAACCCGGCGTTGGATTGTCTGAGCGTGCTCACCGAGCTGGGTATCGGTGAGGCGCTGGTCGGCACCCTGGAGGACAAGGGCACGCCGGCCATGGTCCAGCGTGTCGCCATCGCGCCGCCACAATCACGTATCGGCCCACTGTCCGAAAGCGAACGCGCTGCATTGATTCGCCAATCGCCATTGGCCAGCCGTTATGACAAACCTTTTGATCGGGAGTCGGCCTACGAGATTCTGACCTCGCGTGCAGCCCAGGCCAGCCAGAGCGCGGCGCCGCCGGCCAAGCAGGAGTCGTCAACGGTCGGCAGTGCAGGCGAGTACTTGGGCGGTCTGGCGAGCCAGGCGTTGAAGAGCGCCATGCGTCAGGCAGCCACCCAGCTCGGGCGGCAACTGGCCAGGGGCTTGATGGGGTCGTTGCTTGGCGGCAAGTCCAAACGGCGTTAGAAAGTGCCACGCCGGCGTGCGCTTGTGCACAGTCGCCGGCGTTCTTCAGTCTCAGGCGCTTTCGGCTCTGGCCTCGGCTTTGCTGGACAGATCTTTTTCGATCTTTTCGATTTCTTTGTCGAAGGCCTGGTCGAGCAGGCTGGCCTTCTTGCGCCACGGCTTGCGTTCCGGATCCGGTTGGGCGGCGTAGGTGATCACTTCACCGCCGTATACATCCTTGTAACGCTGCGCCTGGCGCTCGAGTTCGGCGCGCAGTTCGTCTTTCGTCACGATAGTACCCATGGTTTCCAATAGAGAGATGGGCAACAACGTAAGACCGGGCGGTCTCACTGGTACGGTCGCCACACCTTTATGAAGCCTATACCCTTTCGATAGTTCAGGTTATTCGCAGATGCGACCGAACCCAGGGCAGGCGGGTGATTATCATCAACCCGCTCGGAAAGTCCAGCGCCGCGGCTCAGCGACGTGAACTGTTTGGCTAGCTCAGTGGGCGGTATTGCAGGCTTAGCGTCAGGCTGTGGCTTTGCTTCGGTTGCAGCAAAACCAGGCCAGGCTTGCCCGACATATGGTGGGCATTGACCGGATGGCTGACCGGCTCGAAGCAGAAGAACGGTTTGCCCTCAGGACAGAACAGCAGGTAAATGCCCTGATCGCTGCCGATCTCCAGGCTGTAGCCGGCCTGCGGTTCGATGATACGCGCCTGTCCGGTCCAGCCGATAAAGGCATTGTCAGTGTGCACGGCCGGCAACTGGCGCTCCTCGTCGAAATTCCAGTGTGCTGGCAACGCACTCAGGTGCGTGGGCAGGCTGGCGGCGTCGCAGTACCAGACCTGCTCGGCACTGGCCTGCAGGCCTGTGTGCGATGTGCGCGGAAAGTACGGGTGCAGGCCTATGCCATGCCACATCGGCGTATCGGCCTGATGGGTGACTTGCAGGTGAATCATCAGGCGACCCTCGTTGAGCTCGAAGCGCTGCTCGGCGCGATAGGCGAACGGCACCTGGCTGTCGAGGCGCAGCAGCACCGAACGCTCGCTATGCTCGATCACCTCCCAAGGCTGCTGCCAGGCGCTGCCATGGATCGGCAGGGGCGAGTTGTCGGCATTGGCAGCGAGGGCTAGCCAGCCTTCGGGGTTGTCGAAACCGCCTTCGGTGATGCGGTTGGACCAGGGCGCGAGCGGGTAGCAGCCGAGCAGACGTGGAGTGCCGGCGGCGAGCGCCCGTTCGTCGGCGTGGCGCAGCAGCGGCTGACCCGTGGCGATGACCGACCAGTTGGCGACGGCACCACCGATGCCCGGCGCCAGGGCTAGCCGGGTGATCCCGTCTTGCAGGTGCAGTGTGTCGAGCGACATGGGCATTACCTGTGCAAATGAGGCGCCGTTAGGCGGAGATAAACGAAGAACGTGTCATCATACAACTCTCTGATATATGATGGGCTTTGCCCATCCAGACGATAACGATATCTCTATGGAAACTCAGAACACGCAGCCACGCGCGCGGCGCAAGCATCGCAGCCTGGCCCAGGAGCTGGTCGCGGAATTGTCCCAACGCATTCGCGACGGGGTGATCAAGCGTGGTGAAAAATTGCCGACCGAGTCGGCGATCATGGAAGAGCAGGGCGTCAGCCGCACCGTGGTGCGTGAAGCCCTTTCGCGGCTGCAGGCGTCCGGCCTGGTGGAAACCCGCCACGGCATCGGTACCTTCGTACTGGATACGCCCAACCCCGGCGGTTTCCGCATCGACCCGGCGACCATCGTCACCCTGCGTGAAGTGCTGGCCGTGCTCGAGCTGCGCATCAGCCTGGAAGTGGAGTCGGCCGGCCTGGCCGCGCAGCGTCGCACGCCCGAGCAACTGGCTTCGATGCGCCAGGCGCTTGATGCGCTGAACGAGGGGGCTGCTCACGAAAGTGATGCGGTGTCGTCGGATTTCCAGTTCCACCTGCAGATCGCCCATGCCACGGGTAACCGTTACTTCACCGATATCATGAGCCACCTGGGTACCAGCATCATTCCGCGTACCCGCCTCAACTCGGCGCGTATCGCCCATGATGATCATGCTCATTACATGGCGCGCCTGGAGCGCGAGCACGAGCAGATCTTCGAGGCCATCGCCCGCCAGGATTCCGATGCGGCGCGCGCCGCCATGCGCCTGCACCTGACCAACAGCCGCGAGCGGCTGCGGCAGGCCCACGAGTCGGCTGAAGTCGCTGCCAAGCAGGCTTGAAACCAGCAAGACCCCGAGGGGCTTGGGTGCTGAAGCTACTTTCGTAGATGAGCACCCAAGCCCTTTTTCATTACCGCCGGGCCGACGCGCAGCTGATCGTAAATAGATGCTCAGGCGTCCTTGCGATAGGTCAGCAATACAATCCCCGCCAGCACGATCGCGCCGCCGATCATCTGCATGCCACTGAGCACCTGATCCAGCAGCAGCCAGCCGAACAGCAGGGTAGCGATGGGCTCCATGTTCATCACTGGGGCGTTCTTGGCCATGTTCAGGCGTGGCACGCTGATGAACAGCATGCAGAAAGCGATGCCGTAGAGCAGCACCAGGGCGCCGAGGGCGGTCCAGCCGGTGGCGTTGGCCGGCAGGTTCATGCCGCCGGGGATCAGGTCGGCACTGCCGGCCAGGGCCATGCTGCTGAACACGATCATCAGGGTCAGCATGCTGCGCACCGAGCCACGCAGGCTGGAGAGCTTGTGATCGGTGATCCACAGTGCACAGGCGAACACGCAGGCGGCCAGGAACGAGGCGCTCACGCCGACGATCCACTCCGGACCTACCTGTTCGCTGGCGCCCAGGCGTGCTGGCAGATCAAGGGCGAAGATCAGGCCGATCAGGATCAGCCCCATCAGCATCACCGTACGGCGTGTCGGCGCCGAGCCGCCCAGGGCCCAGGTGAGCAGGGCGAGCAGGATCGGGAAGGTATTGCCGATCAGCAGCGCCAGAGCCACCGGAATGCGCGCCACGGCCGAATACAGGCAGATGCTTTGGGTGGCGATCAACAGGCCCAGAAGAAGCTGCCAGCGCCAGGCACCGGGCGGCATCTGCAGGGCCTGGCGCTGCCACAGCACGATGCCGAGCAGCACCAGCATGGTCACGCCCGAACGGCAGAGAATCGCCAGCAGCAGGCCGGTCTGGTTGTCGAAGGCGATACGTGCGGCGATGTGATTGCCAGCGAAGGAGCAGGCCAGCAGCGCCAGGATCATCACGGCGATGTGGCGGGGAAACAGGGCAGGGGCAGTCATAAACAATTTCCGTATCGAGTTGAACCTTGAGCGCCTGACGGTTTGTACCGTTCTCGCTGCGCTAAAAAAAACGGCGGATCGCGTTGTGCACGCGACCCGCCGCGGGTGGAGCAGTATCAGAGTACGACGCTAGGCAACCACAGCGAGATCGCCGGAACGTAGGTGACCAGCATCAGCACCATGAACAGCGCCGCGTAGAAGGGCAGCAGCGCCTTCACGGTGTTCTCTATGGTGACCTTGCCGACCGCCGCACCGACGAACAGCACCGCGCCGACCGGCGGAGTGATCAGGCCGATACCCAGGTTGACCAGCATGATCATGCCGAAATGCACCGGGTCGACGCCGAACTGGGTCACCACCGGCAGCAGGATCGGCGTGAGGATCAGGATCAGCGGCGCCATGTCCATCAGCGTACCGAGCACCAGCAGCATGAAGTTGATGCACATCAGGATCACGTAGCGGTTGTCCGACAGGGTCAGGAACGCGGCGGTGATCTTCGACGGGATCTGCATCAGGGTCATGATGTAGCCGAAGGCGGCGGCAAAGGCGATCAGGATCATCACGATCGATAGCGTGCGCACCGTGCGGTGCAGCATCTTCGGCAGTTCATGCCACTTGTAGTCGCGGTAGATGAACATGGTCACGAAGAACGCCCAGATCACCGCCACGGCAGCCGATTCGGTCGCGGTGAATACGCCCGACAGGATGCCGCCGAGGATGATGCCCATGGTCATCAGTCCCCACAGTGCATCGACGCAGATCTTGATGGCCTGACGCAGCGGGATCACTTCGCCCTTCGGGTAGTTGCGCTTCTTGGCGAACCACAGGCACAGCGCGGCCATGGTAGCGCTCATCAGCAGGCCCGGACCGATACCGGCCATGAACAGCGCGGCGATGGATACCGTGCCGCCAGCGGCCAGTGAATAGATCACCGAGTTGTGGCTGGGCGGGGTGAGCAGTGCCTGCACCGAACCGGAAACGGTCACGGCGGTGGCGAACTCGCGCGGGTAGCCCTTCTTCTCCATTTCCGGGATCAGCACCGAACCCACCGAGGCGGTGTCGGCCAGGGACGAGCCCGAGATGGCGCCGAAGAAGGTCGAAGCGGTGATGTTCACCAGCGACAGGCCGCCGCGCACGAAACCCACCAGTACACCGGCAAAGGCCACCAGGCGTCGCGCCATGCCACCTTCGGCCATGATCGCCCCGGCCAGCACGAAAAACGGAATGGCCAGCAAGGAGAATTTATTCACGCCACCGGCGATCTGGATCATCACCGCGTGCAGTGGGATGTCGATGTACCAGGCGCCGATCAGTGCGGACATACCCAGGGCGTAAGCGACGGGCACGCGCAGCAGAATCAGAACGATGAAGCTACCTACGAGAATGGCGGCGTCCATTACACGGCCTCCTTGGAGTCTTCGACCGCTTCGAAATCAACTACGCGGCGTGCGTGCTGGTCGCCGTAAAGCAGTTGCTCGATGACGAACAGCAGGGTGATGAAACCCCCTACCGGAATCGGCATGTAGCTGATGCCAACGCGCATGGTGGGCAGGGTGCTGAGGAACTGGTTCCAGGTGGCCACGCACAGTTTGTAGCCCCAGATCAGCATGAACAGTGCGATGGCCCCCATGGCCAGGCGCACGAAAAGGGTGATCAGCGGCTGCGCAATGGTTGGCAGGCGATCGGTCAGTGAGGTCACGGCCATGTGAGCTCCGGCGCGGTAGCTGGCAGCAGCGCCGATAAAGGTGAACACCACCATCAGCAAAATGGCGATGGGTTCGGGCCAGCCCAGTCCCTGGCCCAGCACGTAACGGCTGAACACGCCCCAGGGGATGATCGTGGCCATGATCACGATCGCCAGGCCGGCGACGGTGATGCAGGCACGGTAGATGACGTCATTGACGCCCAGTACCAGGTTTTTCATGAGACTTCACCGGATGGCATGGAGCCGGCGGCTGCCGGCTCCATGCGCTTGCGCGAGATTTTTATCAGGTCATTGAAAAACGTCAGCGAGGCAGCCGATGCGAGGCAAAAACAGCCGAAAAAGCGGAGTGTACGAGTAGTACATGAGCATTTTGAGGTTGTTTTAAACGAAGCAGCGGCAACGCAGCTAGCTTTTCAAGACCTGTTACTTGACGGCTTCGATGCGCTTGATGAGGTCGGCGAATTGCGCGCCGTACTTCTCACGTACCGGAGCGGTCGCGTCGTAGAACGGCTTGGTATCGACTTCGATGAACTCGACGCCTTCAGCCTTGAGCTTCTCGTCGCTGGCCTTTTCCTTGGCGGTCCACAGTTCACGCTCTTCCAGCTGGGCTTCCTTGGCCAGTTTCTTGACCAGAGCCTGCTGCTCGGGGGTCAGCTTTTCCCAAGTGGTTTTGGACATCAGCAGCGGCTCGGGCAAGATCAGGTGGTGAGTCTGGGTGTAGTACTTGGCGACGCGGAAGTGGTTGTGCTCGAGCAGGGTCGGCGAGTTGTTCTCGGCGCCGTCGATCACACCGCTTTGCAGGGCGCTGAAGATTTCACCGGTGTCCATGGCGATGCCGTTGGCGCCCATGGCGTTGAGGGTGTCGATGAACAGCGGGTTGCCGATCACACGGATCTTCATACCCTTGAGGTCTTCGATCTTGCGCACCGGCTTCTTGGTGTAGAGGCTGCGGCTGCCGGCTTCCATCCACGCCAGGCCGACCATGTTGAAGTCGGAGTTGGTGATGGCGTCGAGGATTTCCTGACCGATCTCACCGTCCACCACTTTGCGCATGTGGTCGATGTCGCGGAACACGAACGGCATGTTGAACACGTTGGTGGTCGGGACCACCGGGCCAACCGAACCGAGGCTGACGCGGGTCAGCTGAACGGCGCCGATCTGGGTCTGCTCGATCACTTCCTTCTCGGAACCGAGAACGCCGCCAGCGAACATGCGGGCCTTGATCTCGCCGTTGGTGGCCTGCTCAAGCTTCTTGCCCAGGTTGTCCATGGCCACCACGGTCGGGTAGCCGGCCGGGTGGATCTCGGCGATCTTCAGGGTCATGTCAGCCTGAACCAGGCTGGACAGGCCCATGGCCAGGGGAAGTGCAGCGATGAGCAGCTTGCGCTTGAAATTCATGGGTGAATCTCCGTTTTGTTGTTGTTGGTGTGCAGCGTTGTGAAGCGACCTACGTCCCCAGGTAGCGGGACGCCAGCTATTGGTATCAAGGGTGGAACGGTGTTTCGGCGATGCCGCTGACCCCCGGTTGCAGGGCGAACACGCCGCCGGCCAGGGGCTGGTCATCCAGATCGCCACCGGGGCGGATCGAGGTCACGAACAGGGTATCCAGGTCGGCGCCGCCAAAGGCGCACATGGTCGGCTTCTTCACCGGTACTTCCAGCGAGCGGTCAAGACGGCCCTGCGGTGTGAAACGGTGAATCAGCCCGGCGTCATTGCCGCAGATCCAGTAGCAGCCATCGGCGTCTACCGCGGCGCCGTCGGGGCGACCCGGGTACTGGTTCATGTCGACGAACAGACGGCGGTTATGCGGCGTGCCGCTGTCGATGTCGTAATCGAAGGCCCAGATCGCCTGCACCGAAGGATGCGAGTCGGAGAGGTACATAGTGCGCCCGTCCGGGCTAAAGCCCAGGCCATTGGGCACGATCAGTTCATCAAGCAGAACGGGCAGGCTGCCTTGCCCGGCGCCATCGTAGCGATACAGGGCGCCGACGCGGGCGCCGGCAGCCATGTCCATCAGCATGGTGCCGGTCCAGAAGCGGCCCTGGCGGTCGCAGCGGCCATCGTTAAAACGCATGTTCTCGCGAGCATGGCTGACGCCCACCAAACGCTCGCCGTGCAGACGGCCATCGTCACCAGCAGTGAGCTGGAAAATCCCGCTTTGCATGCCGGCCACCCAGCTGCCATCGGCGCGCTGGGCGATGCAGGCGAGCATCTCGTCGGCTTCCCAGCTTTGTGTGGTGGCGTCTGCCAAGTCCCAGCGATACAAGCGCTTGTCGGGGATGTCGACCCAGTAAAGGGCCTGATCACGGGCACTCCACACCGGGCTTTCGCCCGTGGCGTTGCGGGCGTCGAGAATCAGTTCAGCTTGCATGGAGTGTGCGGACCTCTTGTTATTGTTATCGAGGACAGGGCGCGGGATCAGTCGTCACCAAAAGGGCCGGCTGCCGTGAATGCGCCGCCCTGATAGAGGGCATTGGGATCGTCTGCGGCGACGGGCGGCTGCGCCTCTACCTTGTCGCGGAAGACTTCCGAGGTGTCCTTTGGCGCGAAACCCAGGTGCGCAGCCTTGCTGTTGTCCCACCAGACGTTCTTGTTGGCTGATGCGCCGTAGACCACGGTATGGCCGACGTTCGGCGTGGTCAGGCTGCGTTGGATCAGTTGCACCAGGTCGTCGTAGCTCAGCCAGGTGCTCATCATGCGGCGGTTGAGCGGCTCGGTGAACGAGGAGCCAATGCGGATGCTGACGGTCTCGATTCCGTAACGGTCGAAATAGAAGCTGGCCATGTCTTCGCCATAGGACTTGGACAGACCATAGTAGCCGTCCGGGCGACGTGGCGAGTCAGCATCCAGGGTCTCGGTCTGTTTGTGGAAGCCAATGACATGGTTGGAGCTGGCGAAGATCACGCGTTTGACGCCATGGCGACGCGCAGCTTCATAAATGTGGAATACGCCGGCGATGTTCGGGCCGAGGATTTCCTCGAACGGGCGCTCGACCGATACACCACCGAAGTGCAGGATGGCGTCCACGCCTTCGACCAGTTGGTGAACGGCCTGCTTGTCGGCCAGATCGCACACCTGTACTTCGATATGCGGGCCTTCGGCCGGTGCCATCTCGGCGATGTCCGAAAGGCGCAGAATTTTGGTCAGGGGTTGCAGGCGCTCGCGCAGCACCTTGCCCAGTCCGCCTGCCGCCCCGGTGAGCAGCAGGCGATGGAAGGGCGGTTGCGCATTGGAGGGGGTAGTCATGGCGTGAGCAATCTCTGTTGTTTTTTTATGAGCTTGTTATCGGTTGTCGTATGACGTGAGAGGATTATCAACAGCCTCTGATTGCCCTGTCAACGCGACGCCGAAAAAAAGCGTTCGCTATGTTACGAGCAGGCTGCAGGCTTGAGACTCTGCGCCAATTTAGGGCTCTCCTGTGAGCCGCTTTATGACTCACCAGTCATCGTACTTAGGCTGTCGAAAGGACCGGTTGCGATGCCACGATGACGGATTACCCTAGCAAAAGGTCGTTCGGGGGGATGGTTTTAGTTACTGTCGTACGATAACGTATCTCAAGCGGCCGAGGCTGCCCACATATTCCACTTGCGTTACAGGGTTCGAAAGAATGACTCCACAAGAACTAAAATCCGTCCTTTCCTCCGGTCTGCTGTCCTTCCCGTTGACCGATTTCGATGCCAATGGCGAGTTCAATCCGGCGGGCTACGTGCGTCGTCTGGAGTGGCTGGCGCCCTACGGCGCATCGGCTCTGTTCGCCGCAGGTGGTACCGGTGAATTCTTCTCCCTGGCGGCTGACGAATATTCCTCGGTGATCAAGACCGCCGTCGACACCTGCGCCAAAAGCGTGCCGATCCTCGCCGGCGTCGGTGGTTCGACCCGCCAGGCCATCCAGTACGCACAGGAAGCCGAGCGTCTGGGCGCCAAAGGCCTGCTGCTGCTGCCGCATTACCTGACCGAAGCGTCCCAGGAAGGTGTTGCCGCTCACGTTGAGCAAGTCTGTAAGTCCGTGAAGATCGGTGTGGTGGTCTACAACCGTAACGTCTGCCGCCTCAACGCCACCCTGCTCGAGCAACTGGCCGAGCGTTGCCCGAACCTGATCGGTTACAAGGATGGCCTGGGCGACATCGAGCTGATGGTGTCGATCCGTCGTCGTCTGGGCGATCGTTTCAGCTACCTGGGCGGCCTGCCCACCGCCGAAGTCTACGCCGCGGCCTACAAGGCTCTGGGCGTGCCGGTTTATTCGTCGGCGGTGTTCAACTTCATCCCGAAAACCGCGATGGACTTCTACCACGCCATCGCCAAGGACGATCACGCTACCGTCGGCAAGATCATCGACGACTTCTTCCTGCCGTACCTGGACATCCGCAACCGCAAGGCCGGTTATGCGGTGAGCATCGTCAAGGCCGGCGCCAAGATCTCCGGCTACGATGCTGGCCCGGTCCGCGCACCGCTAACCGACCTGCTGCCGGATGAGTACGAGAAGCTGGCCGCACTGATCAAGGCGCAAGGCGCGCAGTAAGCGTCTGCGCGTGTTGCCAAAAAGGCCGCTGTTTACAGCGGCCTTTTTGCATTCTGGCGAAGGGGTGTAGGAAGAAAAGCCGGGGAGGGCGCCCAAAGGATGGTCCGGCGGGCCTGCCTTGTGTGGGAGCGGGCCATGGCCGCGATGAGATTCGATGTACGGCTGCGTTGCTGAGCACAGGGCGGTGTTAATCAGCTGGTGCTTGGAGCGTCGCGCGCAGGGTGCGCTCTCACAAAAAGCGCATCCACTCACTTCTTCTGCGCCTTGCCTTTTATGCAGAGCATTCAAATAAGTTCCTGCAATCGTAGGAACGAAACCAACAGACTTGGCTTTTCTATAGTTGTACGATAACGTATGACTTCAGTTGGCCAATATGGCCCCGCGTTATCAACAAAGGTGCAAGAAGATGACCCCACAAGAATTAAAATCCGTTCTCTCCTCCGGCCTGCTGTCCTTCCCGCTGACCGATTTCGATGCTGCCGGTGAATTCAACCCGGCCGGCTACGTGCGTCGCCTGGAGTGGCTGGCGCCCTACGGCGCCACTGCGCTGTTCGCCGCTGGCGGTACCGGTGAGTTCTTCTCCCTGGCGGCTGATGAGTACTCGTCCATTATCAAGACTGCCGTCGACACCTGTGCCGGTAGCGTGCCGATCCTCGCCGGCGTCGGTGGTTCGACCCGTCAGGCCATCCAGTACGCTCAGGAAGCCGAGCGCCTGGGCGCCAAAGGCCTGCTGCTGCTGCCGCACTACCTGACCGAGGCGTCCCAGGAAGGTGTTGCTGCCCACGTCGAGCAGGTCTGCAAATCGGTGAAGATCGGCGTGGTGGTCTACAACCGTAACGTCTGTCGCCTCAATGCCGATCTGCTCGAGCAGCTGGCCGAGCGCTGCCCGAACCTGATCGGTTACAAGGACGGCCTGGGCGATATCGAGCTGATGGTTTCCATCCGTCGCCGTCTGGGCGAGCGTCTGACCTACCTGGGCGGCCTGCCCACCGCCGAAGTCTACGCCGAGGCCTACAAGGCGCTAGGCGTACCGGTCTATTCGTCTGCAGTGTTCAACTTCATCCCGAAAACCGCGATGGATTTCTACCACGCCATTGCCCGCGAAGATCACGCCACCGTCGGCAAGATCATCGACGATTTCTTCTTGCCGTACCTGGACATCCGTAACCGCAAGGCCGGTTACGCGGTGAGCATCGTCAAGGCGGGCGCCAAGATCGCCGGTTACGACGCTGGCCCTGTGCGTGCACCACTGACCGATCTGCTGCCGGACGAGTACGAGAAGCTGGCTGCGTTGATCGACGCTCAGGGCGCTCAGTAATCCCGATGATGCAACCCGAAGCCCAGGCGCATTGCCTGGGCTTTTTGCGTTCAGGTGGCGGTGGTTTGTGGTTGGTCAAAGGTGTGGAGTTCACCTATGTGGCCCGGCCCATCTCTGGGCTGGCCAGGTATAAAGCGCTCGTGGCTAAAGCCCACTCCTCCAAGATCGCGACCGGCCGCTCCGGCCCTTGAGGCCCCTCGGTTCTTCCCGTCTGGCCGCTCGGTCTGTGGCGACTGTGGTTGCCAACTGAGCAGCTGGTTAAGATGCGCTATCCCTTATCCAACCGGCGGCCCTGGCATGGCAAAGAAATCCTCGCGCGTATCCTCGGCTGGTTCTGCGGCGGGCAAGGGCGCGAGTGTGACGCTGATCGACGTGGCCAAGGTGGCGGGCGTCTCGCCGATCACCGTATCCCGCGCCTTGCACCGGCCCGAGGTGGTTAGTGAGGCTGCCCGCAAGAAAGTGCTCGAAGCGGTGCGGGTGACTGGCTATGTGCCGAACATGCTGGCCGGCGGCCTGGCGTCCAACAGGAGCCGTTTGATCGCCATTTTCGTGCCGACCATCGCTCACTCGATCTTCGCCGATACGGTGCAGTCGTTGATGGATCACCTCACGGCGGCGGGCTACCAGACCATGATCGGCCTCACCGGTTATTCCGCCGAACAGGAGGAGCGCCTGCTCGGCGCGGTGCTTGGCCGGCGCCCGGACGGTATCGTGCTGACCGGTACGCTGCACACCGAAGAAAGCCGGCTGCGCCTGCAGGCGGCGGGCATTCCGGTGGTCGAGGCCTGGGACCTCGGCGCGTCGCCCATCGACATGCAGGTGGGCTTTTCCCATGAGCAGGTCGGCCAGGCGATTGCCAACCACCTCTACGGCAAAGGCTATCGGCGCTTCGCCATCGTGTCGGTCGACGACTCGCGTGCCCTCAAGCGCAGCGGCAGTGTGGCGACCCAGCTGCAAGCGCTGGGCATTGAATGGGTGCCGATGATGGTGCTCGCTGCGCCCGCCACTGTGCAGAGCGGCAGGGAAGGGCTGCGCCGGCTATTGGCCGACGGCTACGCGCCCCAGGTCATCATCTGCAGTTCCGATACGGTAGCCCAGGGCATTCTTGCCGAGGCCGCCAGCCGCGGCCTCGAAATCCCCGGGCAGCTGGCCGTGATGGGGTTTGGTGACCTCTCCAGCGCAGCCCATCTGTACCCGGCGCTGTCCACGGTGAATGTGGATGGCGGGCGAATGGGCGAGCTGACCGCCAATGCCTTGCTGCAGCGTTTGCGCAACGACGAGAAGCGCGAGCCTGTGCGTATCGATACTGGTTTCACCCTGATCGACCGTCAGACAACCTAAAGGGAATTTCGCTGACATCGGACAACTGATGACGACTGCATAAAGCGCTTGAATGATTGCGCAATCATAGTAGAGTCAGGCCACGATCACTGGCGCGCTGTGTCTTCGTGACCTGACTGATACAGCCCTCGATTGACACCAGTGGCCCGACTACGACGACCTGTTAGAGCAAGCAGTGCAGCCGACTTATCAAGGCTCGGCTTGTCGGCAGGCCGCTACAACAATAAAAGGATTGGCCCATGACCCTTATTCAGCATCAGGACTCGCCCCGTTATATCCGCCTGCACGCCGACGACAACGTCGGTGTGGTGGTCAATGAGCAGGGTGTCGCCGCGGGCGGTCAGTTCGCCGACGGTCTGCAGGCGCAGGAAGGTATCCCGCAGAGCCACAAGGTATCGCTGGCGGCGATTCCCGAAGGCGGCACTGTGGTGCGCTATGGTGAAGTGATCGGCTACGCGCTCAAGCCCATCGCCGCCGGCAGCTGGGTCACCGAGCAGGTATTGCGCATGCCCGAGCCGCCGGTACTGGACAACCTGCCCAAGGCGACCATCAAGGCGCCGGCGCCCGAGCCGCTGGAAGGCTACACCTTCGAAGGCTTCCGCAACCCGGACGGCACCGTCGGCACCCGCAACATTCTCGGCGTGACCACCACCGTGCAGTGCGTCGTTGGCGTGCTCGATCACTGTGTCGAGCGTGTCCGTAAGGAAATCCTGCCCAAATATCCGAACGTCGACGACGTGGTGCCGCTGTCGCACAGCTACGGCTGCGGCGTCGCGATCAACGCGCCGGACGCCGTGGTGCCGATCCGCACCCTCTACAACATCAGCCGCAACCCCAACCTCGGCGGCCAGGCGCTGTTGATTAGCCTGGGCTGCGAGAAGCTGCAGGCCAACCAGTTGATGGACGGTGATGCCCTGACCTGTGGCCAGGATGAGGAACAATGGCTGTTCCGCCTGCAGGATTCAGGCACCGGTTTCGCCGGCATGATCGAGCAGATCATGGGCATGATCGAAGACCGCCTGAAAGTGCTCGACCAGCGTCGCCGCGAAACCGTGCCGGCTTCCGAGCTGGTGGTCGGCATGCAGTGCGGCGGCAGTGACGCCTTTTCCGGCATCACCGCCAACCCGGCGTTGGGGGTGGCCGCCGACCTGCTGGTCCGTGCCGGCGCTACCGTGATGTTCTCCGAGAACACCGAAGTGCGTGACGGCATTCACCTGCTGACCCCGCGCGCCGCCAGCGTCGAAGTCGCCGACGCACTGATCCGCGAAATGGACTGGTACGACCGCTACTTGCAGCGCGGCATGGCCGACCGCAGCGCCAACACCACGCCGGGCAACAAGAAGGGCGGTCTGAACAACATCGTCGAGAAGGCCATGGGCTCCATCGCCAAGTCCGGCAACAGCCCGATTGCCGGCGTGGTCTCGCCAGGCGAGCGGATTCGCGGCAAGGGCCTGTGGTTCTGCGCCACGCCAGCCAGCGACTTCATCTGCGGCACGCTGCAGCTGGCCGCCGGCATGAACTTGCACATCTTCACCACTGGCCGTGGCACGCCCTATGGCCTGTCCATGGTGCCGGTGATCAAGGTGGCCACCCGCACGCAGCTGGCCGAGCGCTGGCCGGACCTGATCGACGTTGACGCCGGGCAGATCACCTCTGGGCGTATGAGCCTCGAGGAAATGGGCTGGCACATCTTCCAGCTCTACCTTGATGTCGCCAGCGGGAAGCAGCAGACCTGGGCGGAAAAGCATCGCTTGCATAACGATCTGGTGCTGTTCAATCCCGCCCCGGTCACCTGATCGATAACCATACAGGCATTTGCCACTGCCGCGCACCTGCGTCGGCGGTGGCAGGTATGATCCCTCCTTCACTGAACCTCACAGGAGAGCTGCATGAGTCGTCCCAATGTGCTTCAGGTCGGTCGTTTTCCGGCACGTTTCAACGAGCGTCTGCAGCGCGACTATCAACTGATTCGTCTCTGGGAGCAGCCAAACGTGCTGGCCGAGCGTGGTGCCGATATCGATATCGTGGTCACCTCGGCGCGTTACGGTTGCTCGGCCCAGCAGCTGGCGCAGATGCCCAACCTCAAGGCCATCTGCAGCTTCGGTGTAGGCTACGATTCGATCGCTGTCGATGACGCCAAGGCGCGCGGCATCGTTATCAGCACCACCCCGGACGTACTCAACGAGTGCGTAGCCGATACCGCCATTGGCCTGGTGATCGACACGGCACGGCAGTTCGCCGCCTGCGACCGTCACGTGCGCCAGGGCAAATGGCTCAACGGCCAGTACCCGCTGACCCGCAAGGTCAGTGGCAAGAAACTGGGCATCGTCGGCTTCGGGCGCATCGGCAAGGACATCGCCAAGCGCGCCGCCGGTTTCGACATGCAGATCCGCTACCACAAACGCCACGAGGATCCCGATAGCGGCTACCGCTTCGAAGCCGACCTCAAGGCGCTGGCCTCCTGGGCCGACTTCCTGGTGCTGGCGTGCCCGGGCGGCGCGGCTACCCATCACCTGATCAACGCCGATATCCTGGCGGCATTGGGCGCCGATGGCATCCTAGTGAATATCGCCCGCGGCACCGTGGTGGATGAGCAGGCGCTGGTCGCCGCGCTGCAGGCTGGCACGCTCGGTGGTGCCGGGCTGGACGTGTTCGAGGATGAGCCGAGGGTGCCCGAGGCGCTGTTCGACATGTCCAATGTCGTGCTGTTGCCCCACGTGGGCAGCGCCACCGAGGAAACCCGTCTGGCCATGGAGAACCTGGTGTTCGATAATCTCGATGCCTTTATCACGCGCGGTGAGCTGATCACCCCGCTCTGAGAACATGTTCACGATCTAGCGAGCTAGAGCCCTGCAAGGCCTAGGCGGCCCCGCAAAAACAGGCGAGGAAGCGGCCGGGGTCGCGGCCGACTGTGCTGGTGTACATGAGCATTCCGAGCCTGTTTTTAACGCCGCAGGGCCGACGCGCAGCAGATCGTGAGCATGTTCGAACCGAATAGGCGAGCCGCGCAAGCGATGCCGCTTATACGCGCCGGGCCACAAGCCCGAACGCGGTTTCTACCCTCGAGCAACACCCGGTGCGCCACAAGCGCACCGGTTCTCTAGGCCACCGTGGCCTCACGCTTTGCAATGAACGCCGTCATCAGCTGGTTGCCATCGAGGATGTCGGTGCAGATAGCCTGGCGTGCCGCCTCGCCATCACCGTTCTGCAGGGCATGGAAAACCTCCCAGTGATGCTCGATCGCTATGCGTTCGTTGAAGTCGCCATAGGCCAGGGCGATCAACGGGCCGGTGCGCATCCACAGGCTGTCGAGCACATCGCGCAGCAGTGGCATATCGGAGATTTCGGCCAGGGCGAAGTGGAACGCCTGATTGAGCTTCAGTGCCGCGATCAGGTCGCCGTCGTGCACGGCTTTCAGGTTGTCGCGGATATTGCGCTCGAGCATCTGCAACTGTTCAGCGCTCACCTTGGCGGCTGCGGTTTCGGCGGCCAGGCCTTCGAGCGCCAGGCGGATGTTGCGGATTTCTGCGTATTGCGCCTGGCTCAGTACCGGCACGCGGATGTCGCGCGGGGTCTTCAGGATCAGCGCCTTTTCCTTTGCCAGTTGCAGGATCGCATCGCGTACCGGCGTGACGCTGGTACCCAACTGCTCGGCCAGGTCGCGGATGCGTAGGCGGTCGTCCGGCTGGAAACGGCCGGTGATCAAGGCCTCGCGCAGCAAGGCATAAACGCCACTACCCAAGTAGGTGTGGCTGAGACCGTCGATGGGGTATTTCATGGTGGTGACTTCCAGGGCGCAGGCCAGGTGATTCTACCGTGCGGCGCCTCACACGTGCTGGCCACCGTTGACGTGAATTTCTGCGCCATTGACGTAAGTCGCCCCGGACGTGCAGAGAAAATACACCAGCGAGGCGACTTCCTCGGGTTTGCCCAGGCGATGCATGGGAATGTCGCGCTCGACGATCTGCTCGGTACCTGACGAAAGGATCGAGGTATCGATTTCGCCCGGCGCGATGGCGTTGACGCGCACCCCGTGGCAGCCGAATTCGTGGGCCATCTCGCGGGTCAGTGCCGCCAGCCCCGCCTTGGAGGCGGCGTAGGCGGAACCGGCGAAAGGATGCACCCGTGACCCGGCGATGGAGGTGACGTTGATGATACTGCCCTGGGCCGCCTTCAGTTCCTCGAACAGCCCGCGGGCGAGCAGGGCGGTGGAGAACAGGTTCACGTTGAACACCTGGGTCCAGATGGCGTAGTCACTGCCCAGCACGCCCAGGCGCTCGCCCTTGCTGCCTTTGGGCGACACGCCGGCGTTGTTGACCAGTGCATCCAGCCGCCCGCCGAGCTTCTCGCGGATCAGCGGCAGGCTCTCCTGCAAGTGCTTGATGTCCTCGAGGTCCAGGTGAATATGGTTGAGCTTGCCCTCGGCCCAGGGGCATTCGCTGACCCAGTCATGACGCGAGGCGGTGAAGATGCGCCAGCCCGCCGCGTTGAAGTGTTTGACCGTCGCATGGCCGATGCCGCGGCTGGCGCCGGTCAGCAGCAGGGTTTTCTGATCGCTCATGGCATATCTCCGCAGGAGTGGGCGTGCGCAAGCACTGTAGCTGAGCAGATCATCTCTCAATGAAAAATATGATGCATCATATTTTTATGAGTGCTTTAATGATGTTGCCGTGTACGCCAATAACAACAAATAGATGGCCTGGTAGATCTGCTCAGCTCTTCAGCGCCGTGCCAGTGGTTCTTGTCGGTAAAGCACCGGTGTTTCTTCCTTGAAGCTGCCCTTACCCAACCAGAGCCCCGGCTCTGCCAGGAGCAACCCTCAATGTTCAAGAAAACCGCACTACTGATCGCCTTCACCTGCAGCGCCGCCACGTTGCAAGCGGCTGACAAACTCGCCGTGGTTTCCAACAAGGTGGTTCAGGAAACCGCGTTCTACAAACCCTTCGAGGCGCGCGAGAAGGTGCGCATCGAAGCGTCCGCGTACAACGGCGAGATGGCCAAGATCAAGGTCATGGCCGACACCGGGCAGGTTTCCTGGGACGTCGTTGAAGTGGAGACCCCGGAACTGATCCGTGGTTGCAGTGAAGGGCTGTTCGAGCCGCTGGACTGGGCGAAGATCGGCAAGCGTGAGGATTTCATTCCCGAAGCGGTGAGCGATTGCGGCGCCGGGATCTTCATCTGGTCGACGGTGCTGACCTACGACAGCAGCAAGCTCAAGGGTGCCCCCGCGGGCTGGGCGGATTTCTGGGATGTGCAGAAATTCCCGGGAAAGCGCGGCCTGCGCCGCGGCGCCAAGTTCACCCTGGAGTTCGCCCTGCTTGCCGACGGCGTGGCGCAAGCCGATCTTTACAAGGTGCTGGGCACCGAAGAAGGCGTCGAGCGGGCGTTCCGCAAGCTCGATCAGCTCAAGCCCAACATCCAGTGGTGGGAAGCCGGCGCGCAGCCGCTGCAATGGCTGGCCGCCGGTGACGTGGTGATGACCTCAGCCTACAACGGCCGCGTGACCACCGCGCAGAAGGAAGGCCGCGACTTCGTCATGCAATGGAATGGCAGCCTTTACGACCTCGATCACTGGGCCATCGTCAAGGGCAGCAAGAACAAAGAGCTGGCCGAGAAATTCATCGCCATGGCCACTACGCCGCAGTTGCAGAAGGTCTATGCCGAAGGTATTCCCTACGGTCCGACCAACACCCACACCATGGCGCTGATCGACCCGGCCATACAGGGCAGCCTGCCGACGGCGCCGCAGAATCTCAAGAACGCCCGCGCCATGGATATCGAGTTCTGGATCGACCATGGCGAAGACCTGGAGCAGCGTTTCAACGCCTGGGCCAGCAAATAAAAAAGGTAACAGGCCCCAGGAGTGACAGCGGGCCATGGCCGCTGATTACGGGCATGGCCGGATCACTCCTTGGGGCTGCCCTTGTGACAACAGGCAGTACATGAATTTAACGATGGCCAGATCCTGGCGGAGTGTATCGATGTGTCGCTGAATACCCAGGTTGTGCATGACCCCTTACTGCAGACGCAGCCGGCGCAGGTCAGCGCGGTGCGCGCCGGTATCATCGCCAGCGAAAGCTTCGGCGTGCTGGGCAGCGTTCGCCCGTTGGCCGGTGAACGCGACCTGAATTTCCAGCTCGCCTGTGCGGACGGTACGTCCTATCTGCTGAAGATTTCCCATCCGCTGGAAAATCCGCAGGTGGTGGATTTCCAGAACCAGGCGCTGCTGCAGATCCAGCGCGCCGATCCCGAGCTGCCGGTGCAGCGTGTGTATGCCGCGCGTGACGGTCGCTACCAGGCCGCCGTCGATATCGATGGCCAGACCATGCTGGTGCGTCTGCTGTCGTTCGTCGAAGGCCTGCCTCTGCATCAGGTCAGCGTGTGCAGCGTCTTGTTGCGCCAGAACCTGGGCGACGCCATGGCGCGGCTCGACAGGGCGCTGGCCGACTTCCGACATCCGGCAGGGGGGCACGAGCTGCTTTGGGACATGCAGCAAGCCGCCCGGCTGCGGCCACTGCTGGCGCATATCGATGACCAGCCGTTGCGCGCGCTGGTATGCGAGGCGCTGGACGCCTTCGAGATGCGGGCGTTGCCGCGTTATCCGACGTTGCGCCGTCAGGTAATCCACAACGATCTCAACCCTCACAATGTCATCGTCGACCGGCAGCAGCCGGAGCGTGTGCTGAACATTCTCGATTTCGGCGATATGGTCGAGGCGCCGTTGATCAACGAGGTTGGCGTGGCGGCGGCCTATCAACTGGGCCGCGGGGGGGACGTGCTGGCGCCAGCGCTGGACTTCGTGGCCGCCTATCATCGTGGCAACCCATTGCAGGAAGACGAGCTGGATATTCTCGGTGAGTTGATCGCCATGCGGCTGGTGATGACCATCGCCATCACCGCCTGGCGCGCCAGCCTGCACCCGGAAAATCGCGACTACATCCTGCGCAACGTGCCCCAGGCCAGCGCCAGCCTGCGCTGGTTGGCGGCCATCGAACCGGCGCGGGTGCGCCAACGAATCCATCAAGCCTGCCGGGGAGCCTTGCAGCCATGAGCATGATCAACGGGTTCAGCGCGGCGGATGCCGAACGGCTGACTGAAAAGGAGCGCAGCCTCATCGAGCGCCGCGAGCGGCTGCTCGGACCGGCCTATCGATTGTTCTACGAGCGTCCGCTGCACACCGTGCGCGGCGAGGGCGTATGGCTTTACGACGCCGCGGGGCGGCGTTACCTGGACGCCTACAACAACGTGGCCTCCATAGGCCATTGTCACCCGCGGGTGGTGCAGGCGATTGCCGAGCAGGCAGCGGTGCTCAATACCCACACCCGATACCTGCAGGAAGGCATTCTCGATTATGCCGAGCAATTGCTGGCGACCTTCCCGGCCGGGCTCGAGCAGGTGATGTTCACCTGCACGGGCAGCGAGGCCAATGACCTGGCGTTGCGTATCGCCCGCCACTACACCGGCGGTACCGGAGTGATCATCACCCGTTTCGCCTACCACGGGGTGACCGGCGATATTTCCGCGCTGTCGCCATCGCTCGGCGCCAGCATCCAACTTCCCGGCCATGCCCGTACCGTGCGCGCTCCGGATGTCTATCGCCTCGGGCCCGAGGCGGGCAAGCTGTTCGCCCAAGACGTGCGTGCCGCCATCGCCGATCTGCGCGCCCACGGCATCAAGCCGGCTGCGCTGCTGATCGACGGCATCTTCGCCAGCGATGGCATCTTCGCAGGGCCCGAAGGCTGTATCGCCGAAGCGGTTGCGGTCGCCCAGGCAGAGGGGCTGCTGTACATCGCCGATGAAGTGCAAAGTGGCTTCGCTCGCACCGGCTCGCATATGTGGGGCTTCCAGCGCCACGGCGTGCAGCCGGATCTGGTCAGCCTCGGCAAACCCATGGGCAACGGCCAGCCCATCGCCGGCGTGGTGGTGCGCCCCGAGGTGCTCGAGCCCTTTGGTCGCAGCATGCGCTACTTCAACACTTTTGGCGGCAACCCGGTGTCCTGCGCCGCCGGCCAGGCCGTGCTCGACGTGATCCGCGACGAAGGCTTACAGCAACGCTCGGCGCAGATCGGCGACTACCTGCTGAACGGCATCCGCCAGCTGGCCCAGCGCCACGAACTGATCGGCGATGTGCGCGGGGCGGGGATGTTCATCGGCGTCGAGCTGGTCAGCGACCGCACCAGCAAGGCGCCGGCGGCCGAGCAGGCCAAGCGGGTGGTCAACGGCATGCGCGAGCGCGGCGTGCTGATCAGCGCGGCCGGGCCGCTGGAGAACATCCTGAAGATCCGGCCGTTGTTGGCGTTCGAGCAAAACCATGCCGATCTGTTGATCAAGGCCCTGGATGAGGCCCTGCAAGCGCTGGCCTGAGCGAATCAGGCCCGCTTGAGAAACTCGGCGGGCACGGCTTGCGTCAGCCACACGCCATTGTCGGCCTGGAAGAATTCGAAGCCTTGCGCGTGCATGCGTAGCGCGTCGACTTCGAGAATCACCGGGCTGCCGTAGCGTTGGCCGACCTGCAGGGCGGTTGGCACATCCTGGGACAGATGCACATGATGGCGCGCCCCGGCGACCAGGCCCTGGCTTTCGATGGACTCCAGAAAACGGCTGGCGGTGCCGTGGTAGAGGCGCTCGGGTGGCTGTTTCCGTACGTGCTGGAGCTGCACCTGAGCGGTCGAATGACCTTGCGCAGCGCGGATCCTGCGACCATCGGCCGATAGGCTGAAACGCTTCTTGTCGCTGCTGGCAACTACGTCATGGATGGTTGCGAGGTCGAGTTGGCGACCGCTGCGTGCAGCGCCTTCGATCAGCGCGTCGATGTCGGCCCAGCCTTGGTTATCCAATGGCCTGGGGTTCATGACGCAGCACGTAGCTGAGGAATTTGCTGATTTCGTCGCGGCTCATCTTTCAATCACATCCTTGTACTGATAACGAGGCTCAGGCGCCGGGCTTGCTGTCCAGCGCCTTGCAGCTGGCGGCGAAGTTCTGTTTGCAGGCGCTCTGGAACAGGCGGCGCGCCTGGTTGGGGTCACGCTGTACGCCATCGATGCCGCGTAGGTAAAGGTTGCCGAGAATATGTTGGGCCATTGGGTTGCCGCTGCTGGCGGACTGGTTCAGGTACTTGAGCATGGCGGGCGGGTTGCGGAACTCCGGGTTGTCGCGGCCGGTGTAGAGATAGGCCAGGCTGACGGCCGCCTCGGCATGGCCGCGGTCGGCGGCCCGCTTCCACCAGTATTCGGCCTGCTTGAGATCCTTCTGCGGCTTGCCGACGAAATAGAAGCTGCCGAGTTTGAATTGGCTGTCCAGGTCGCCGCGTTGGGCCAGTTCGGTCAGGCGCTGGAAGTCGCCCTCGGCGGCCTGCTGCTGCGGCGAAGTGCTGCTGGTCGCGCCCTGGTTTGCAGGCGCCTGGGTTTCGTCGCGGTTGGCGCAACCGGCGAGCAGGGCTAGCAAGCTGGCGAGTAGCAATGGCGTGGTCAAGGCGGACAGTCGGTTCATACGTGGGCTCCAGGGCAAGGGACGGCCTGCGCTGCATGGCTGCGGAGAGCCAGGGAGCCGTCGGTGCTGTGATGATTGTCGTGCTTCGACCCGCCTGTCGGCGAACCGTTCGCCTGCTGGTAGAGGATGTTGCTTGGTGATGTGAAATTAATCGTGTATTTTTTCATGAAATATCTATTCGATAATTTCATGCCATGTTCCACCAATCCACTCATCACATCGGCACTTACTATGCCGGCACCTTCCCGGGTGTCATTGCCGAGCGTGCTCCGTTGGAAGAGAGCCTGAATTGCGATGTGGTGATTGTCGGCGCCGGTTTCAGCGGCCTGCATTGCGCCTTGCGCCTGGCTCTGGACGGCAAGCGAGTGGTGGTGCTGGAAGCCAGCCGGGTGGCCTGGGCTGCTTCGGGGCGCAATGGCGGACAGGCGCTGCTCGGCTGGTCGTGCGATATGCCCCCGCTGGAAAAGGCCCTTGGCCTCGATGGCGCCCGCCAGCTATGGGACAGCATGTGCTGGGCCGCACAGGAGCTACGCGAGCTGCCGGCCCGCCACGGCTTCGAGGTGGACTACCGCCTTGGCAGCCTGTGGACAGCGGTGCTGCCGCGTCGCGTCGGTCAGCTTCGTGAGGCGCAGCACAAGTGGGGCTACTACGACCTGCGGCTGATCGAAGGTACCGAGCTGCGCGAGTGGGTCGACAGCCCGCGTTACGTTGCGGCCCTGCATGATGCACGCGGCGCCCACCTTAACCCGCTCAAGCTCGCCCAGGGCCTGGCCGCAGCCATCGAGCAGGCCGGCGGTCGTATCTTCGAGCAAACCCGCGCCTTGGCTTACGAAGCCCTGCCGGACGGCTACCGGGTGCGCACGCTCCAGGGCGAGGTGCGCGCCGACGTGTTGGTACTGGCCTGTAACGCCTACCTTGATGAGCTGGATAGACCGCTTTCACAGCGTGTCTTGCCCGTGGGCTCCTATCAGGTGGCCACCGCGGTGCTTGACCCGCAGCTGGCGCGTTCGCTGCTGCCGCAGAACAGCTGCGTGATCGACAACCAGTTCGTGCCTGACTATTTCCGCCTGACCCCGGACAATCGCCTGCTGTTCGGCGGTGGCTGCACCTATCTCGGCGGCTTGCCGAAAGATGTGCCCGCGGCGACCCGCCCCTATCTGGAGCGCGTATTTCCCCAGCTCAGGGGCGTGGCCATTGAGTATGGCTGGGGCGGGCATATCGATGTCACCATGAAGCGCACCCCGGATGTCGGGCGCACCGGCCAGCGCTACTGGCTGCAGGGCTTTTCCGGCCACGGCGTTTTGCCGACCCTGGCTGCGGCACGGGCGGTGACCGATGCGATTGCCGGCGATGAACAGTTGCTGGCGCTCTACCAGCGCATCGGCAACCCACATTTTCCCGGCGGCACCTGGCTGGCGGCGCCGTTGGAGGCCGCGGGCAAGGCCTGGTATCGGCTGCGTGACTTTTTATGAAGGGCTCGACCGGCATGGACATGCAGGAAGAAATCGAAGGCCTCGCGATCCTGATCCGCGACCTGCGCAAGCACAAGAACCTTACGCTCGGCGAACTGGCCGCGCGTATTGGCCGCTCGGTGGGCTTTCTGTCCCAGGTTGAGCGTGGCCTGTCGAAGCCGACCGTGGCGGACCTGACCGCCATCAGCGAAACCTTGGGCGTGCCAACCACCTATTTCTACAGCCTCGACAAACCCCGCGAGCTGCCCTGGGTCACCCGTCCAGGCGAGCGGCGCACGCTTTATTACGCTGGTGGCATCACCGATGTGCTGGCCTCGCCAAGCATGTCAGCCGGCTTTTCCATGCTGGAAAGCCACCTGGCGCCTGGCGCCACCAGTGGAGAGGGGCACCTGAACGACAGCTCGGAGCAGGGCGGCTTCGTGCTCGAAGGCCAACTGAGTATCTGGCTAGATGACCAGCCCGAGCCGGTCACCCTCGGCCCCAATGACAGCTTTCAGCTACCGCCGCACAGCCAGTTTCGCTACGCCAACCTTACCGACCAGCCCGCACGGGTACTCTGGGTGTTCCGCTAGGCGGACACGGGAAATCACACATGACCTTCACCAGCCTGTCCGACGAAGTCCGCGCCTTTCGCGCCGCTCACCCCGACGTGCGTTATGTCGATCTGATCTGTCTGGACATCCCCGGGCATTTCTACGGCAAGCGCTACCCCATCGACATGCTGGAGAAGGTCGCCGCTGGCAGCCTGCTCAAGCTGCCGCAGAACTGCGTACTGCTGGGTGCCCAGGGCGGCCTGCACGAGATCGGTGACTATTGCTTCAATGACGGTGACCCGGACGCCACGCGGCGGCTGATTCCCGGCACGCTGAAATCCGTGCGGTGGGAGCAGCAGCCACTGGGGCAGATGCTGATCAGCTCGGACGGCACCGAATCGCCCATCGAGTTCGAGCCTCGGGAAGTGCTGGCCCGCGTGTTGGCGCGCCTGGCGGCCAAGGGCATTCATCCGGTGGTGGCTTTCGAGCTGGAGTTCTATCTGTTCGACCGGGCGCTGAAGGACGGTTTGCCGCAATTCCCCCGCGATCCGTTGTGCGGCGACGAGGACGACCAGCCCAACTTGCATATCGAGCGTCTGTCGCGGTTCTCCCCGGTGCTGCACGAGATCGTCGAGGTGGCCAATGAGCAGGGCATCGACGCCAACGTAATCACCGCAGAGATCGGCCCCGGGCAGTTCGAGATCAATTTCGGCCATTGCGAGGATGGCCTGCAGGCGGCCGACTGGGCGGCATTGTTCACCCGTCTGACCCGCGGCGTGGCGCTCAAGCATGGTCATCGGGCGAGCTTCATGAGCAAGCCTTACCTGGATGCTCCGGGCAGCGGTATGCACGTGCACGTGAGTCTCTATGACGGGCAAGGCGATAACCTGCTGGCGCCGGATGATGGCCAGCCGCTGCGCCACGCCGTGGCCGGTTGCCTGGACTGGCTGCCGCACTGCATGCCGATTTTCGCGCCGCACCACAACGCCTATCGCCGCTACGGCTCGCGGGTGAACGCAGCCAGTCGTGCCAGCTGGGGTTACGAGGATCGCGATGCCTGTGTGCGGATTCCCGACTCCGACGCCCGCAACCTGCGCATCGAACACCGCCTGGCCGGGGCCGATGCCAACCCGTATCTGGTGCTGGCTGCCATCCTTTCGGCCATGGAACACGGCCTGGAGCAGCGCGCCGAACCCATCGCGCCGCTGAACAAGAATCGTCAGAGCGGTATCGACTTTCCCATGGACATGCTTGGCGCGGTGGCGCAGATGCGTCATCACCCAGCAGTAAATGCCGGGCTGGGCGAGGAGTTCGTGATGGTCTACTGCGAGAACAAGCGCCAGGATCATCTGGCGTTCATGGAGCATATCAATGCCCGCGAGTACCGATGGTTCCTATGATGTACGTGCATAAATAGAAAACCCGCCAATGGCGGGTTTTTCTATGGAGCAGTGGGTTATCGGAACAGTGACCAGCTCACCGCATAGTCATTGAAGCCCAGGCCCCACAGCGCCACGGTCAGGGCCAACAGCAGTTCCAGTACCAGCACGCCGATGGCCAGGGTGCCGCCAGAAATGGTCAGGCCTTCGTTGACCGGGATGCGCAGGAACGCCGGCATGCCCACGTAGAGCAGACGTGCGCTGTACGCCAAGGCGATGATGCCAACAATCAGCAGTAGCCAGGCTTTCGGATATAGCAAGGCGATGCCGGCGATGAACAGTGGCGTTGCCACATAGCCGGCGAAGATGATGCAGCGGCTACGGCTCGGGCGGCTGGCGAAGGAGTCGGACATCCAGTGGATGACGTTACCCATGATCGCCACGCCGATCAGCATCAGGATGTAGAACACGATGCCCAGCACTGCCGCGGTCGGTACCGCCACCTGGTACGCATCACCGCCCAGTTGCCAGCCGATCTGGGTGGTACCGATGAAAGCGCTGACGACGGGGATGAGTGCCATCAGCAGAACGTGTCGTGCATAAAGGTTGGTGATGCTTTCCTTTTCCCGGTCGATGTTGCGCCACTCGCGGCCCGGATTGGACAGCAACCCCCAAATGTGATTGATCATGACTCTTCTCCTCTGGCTCCAGCATCGCGCCGGCATGAGATCTCCGAGAGCTGATCAGCCTGGATTGTGCGGCAATTGCCATTCAATTCAGCCCTCACAGGTATGAGTGAAGATCACCGCAATAGGTTTGACCAGAAATTCGCCGCCTCCATGTATACAGCCTGTTCATAGAACGCCGTGTCGCGGTCCCATGCCCCGGCTGGAGGCGCATAGCGGTGCTCACGGACAAGCGGCAACGCCTCGTAACGGGGTATGTCGAGACTTGACTAAAGCCGGGCTGCCACTAGCGCCAGAAAACCTGCACCCGTGGGTCTGGCGGGCTGTAAAGGCAGTGGAGGGCTATTCCCATATTTTTTATATGTGCTTTTTGGCCTCTGCCTCGGGATGGGCAAAAATGCTATGTTGCGCACCCTCTCAGGCAGGGCTAGAACATGAGCGACGACAAGGCACTTAATCGATCCCCCGAGCAGTTGGACAGCGGCAAGCGCGGTGGTTGTCTGTGGCTGACCCTGCTGGGCCTGGGTTTTATCGTGCTGGTGTTCGGCATCATCATCTATGCCATCACCCGTGAGCAGACGGCTGACGTGCAGGCCAACGAACAGCGTGCCATTCAGGCCTGCTGGGTCAAGGCCAACGACCCGTCGGCCACGCCCACCTCCCGTGCTTTTGCCACCGACAGCTGCAAGGAAATGGAAAAGCAGTTCCGCATCAAGTACGGGCAGGATTCCGAGCGATGAGTCAGGAGCAGGCCGCACCGTCCAAGCGCTTCTTGTTGAGCCTGTGTCTGGTGGCGCTGATCATCGTCGTGGCCATGGCGGCCTGGGCGTGGAGCCGCTTCGGGGTGTCGTACCTGCGGCCTTTTGGTGATCAGGAGCAGCAGGCGGTGTTCTTCCAGGGCGGCGGCCTCAAGCTGCCCGATGAGTTGGCTGGGCCGGGCAAGATTCGTGTGGTGCACTTCTGGGACCCGCAATGCCCCTGCCACAAGGAAACCGACGCTCACCTCAATTACCTTATCGGCCTGTACCGGTTTTCCGGCGTCGAGTTCTACAGCGTGCAGAAGCCGGGCAGCAAAGGTGAGATGCTGCCGTTTCTGCGCGGCAAGCTGACGCCTCTGGAATCCATCGAAGGCATGGAATCGATTCCGGCCAGCCCGGCCATCGCCATCTGGGATCAGAAGGGCAACCTGGCCTATGCCGGCCCTTACAGCGAGGGGCTGGTGTGCAACTCATCGAACAGTTTCGTCGAGCCGATTCTCGACGCGCTGTCGGCCAACCGCAGCGTCTCGGCGGCCAATACCATGGCGGTGGGGTGCTACTGCGACTGGCAGGCGAAAGAGGGTTCTTGATTCATCGCAGTAACCCATGGTTTTTTTGGGGTTACTGCTGTGCGACATATTGACGCGCAAATGCGCCGATATGAGCCACTATTATATATCGCAACGCTCCCGGTAATTCGCGCTCGGCCTCTGGGCGATCTCTCGCTCTCTGGCTGTAGCGGTGATCATGTGGGGCTTTGCGAGTTGAGCGAGCTGTTGCCAGCTGCTGGATTGCGGCTGGGTTGGCAGGGTCGGGGCAGGGCGGGGCGGCTAGTACACCCCGACTATTTGTAGGCCCATCGTCGTTATGCGGTTGGTTTTTTTGGCCGCGTAACCGAAAATGTCGCCCCCTCCGTTTAGTAGTTTCGAAGCTGAAACGATTTCGGTGCCTCGGCGCATCGTTTTCCTGGCATGCCCTGCTGTATTGGGCGTCGTCAGGCTGAACAGAACGCTATGTGGGATATCACTTTGCTGAAGGTCGTGAAATGAGAGAAGAGAAGTACCACCGCTTGTTCCGCACGCTTCTGACGATTGTCGTGGCCGTCTCCCTGAGTGGCTGCGACTGGGTTCTTTTCGATTCGAAAGGCCAAATCGGCATTGAGCAGCGCAACCTGATCATTACCGCCACTCTGCTGATGCTGATCGTGGTGGTACCCGTCATTTTCATGACCATTCTGTTCGCCTGGCGCTATCGCTCCTCGAACAAGGACGCGACCTACGCGCCTGAGTGGGCTCACTCGCACAAGATCGAGGCCATCGTCTGGGGCGTCCCTTGCGTGATCATCATCGTGCTGGCGGTGATCACCTGGAAAACCACCCACTCGCTCGACCCCTACAAGCCCCTCGAGCACGAGAACAAGCCGCTGACCGTTGAAGTGGTTTCGCTGGACTGGAAATGGCTGTTCATCTACCCGGAGCAAGGTGTCGCTTCGGTCAATGAGCTGTACATCCCGGCCAACACGCCGATCAGCTTCCAGATCACTTCGCAGACCGTGATGAACACCTTCTTTATCCCGCAGCTCGGCGGCATGGTCTACGCCATGGGCGGTATGCGCACCCAACTGCACCTGATCGCCAACGAAGAGGGCGAGTTCTTCGGCCTGTCCGGTAACTACAGCGGTCACGGTTTCTCCGGCATGAAGTTCCAGACCCATGCGACCAGCCAGGAAGAGTTCGACCAGTGGGTCGCCAAGGCCAAGCAGTCGCCCAACACTCTGGACTTCAACGGCAGCTATCAGATGCTCGCCAAACCGAGTGAAAACAACCCAGTCGAGTACTTCAATGCTCAGCCAGGTCTGTTCCGGCAGATCCTCGGCCAGTACATCGATTACAAGAGCAACCCTGTGAGCGAAGCCGCGCACGCTTCAGGTGCGGAGGAATAAACGATGTTCGGAAAGCTGACACTAGATGCAATACCCCTGCACGAGCCCATCCTTGTAGTCACCATGATTGCGGTGGTTCTGGGTGGTCTCGGGCTGGTCGGTGCCCTGACCTACTTCAAGAAGTGGGGCTACCTGTGGCACGAGTGGCTGACTTCGGTCGACCACAAGAAAATCGGCGTGATGTACATTCTCGTCGCCCTGGTCATGCTGCTGCGTGGCTTCGCTGACGCGATCATGATGCGTACCCAGCTGGCGATCGCCACGGGTGGCTCCGAAGGCTATCTGCCACCGCACCACTATGATCAGATCTTCACCGCTCACGGTACGATCATGATCTTCTTCGTGGCCATGCCACTGGTGGTCGGTCTGATGAACATCGTCACGCCGCTGCAAATCGGTGCGCGCGACGTTGCCTTCCCGTTCCTGAACTCGCTGAGCTTCTGGCTGTTCGTGGTTGGCGTGCTGCTGACCAACATCTCCCTGTTCGTGGGTGAGTTCGCCATGACCGGCTGGGTCGCGTATCCGCCATTGTCGGGGATCGAGTACAGTCCGGGGGTCGGGGTCGACTACTACATATGGGCGCTGCAGATATCCGGTATCGGTACGCTGCTCACCGGTGTCAACTTCTTCGTGACCATCATCAAGATGCGTGCCCCTGGCATGACTCTGATGAAAATGCCGATCTTCACCTGGACCATCCTGTGCACCAGCGTGATCATCTGCGGCGCGTTCCCGATCCTGACTGCCGTACTCGGCATGCTGACTCTGGACCGTTACCTGGATTTCCACTTCTTCACTAACGAAGCAGGTGGCAACCCGATGATGTACGTCAACCTCCTGTGGGCCTGGGGCCACCCTGAGGTGTACATCCTGATCCTGCCGGCTTTCGGTGTGTTCTCCGAAGTCACTGCAGTGTTCGCACGCAAGCGTCTGTTCGGTTACGCCTCGATGGTCTGGGCTACCGTGGCGATCACCGTGCTGTCGTTCGTGGTATGGCTGCACCACTTCTTCACCATGGGTTCTGGCGCCAGTGTCAACGCCTTCTTCGGTATCGCGACGATGATCATCGCCATTCCGACCGGTGTGAAGATCTTCACCTGGCTGTTCACCATGTACCGCGGTCGTCTGGAGTTCACTTCGCCGATCCTGTGGACCCTGGGCTTCATCATCACCTTCTCCATCGGTGGTATGACCGGCGTACTGCTGGCCGTTCCGGGTGCTGACTTCCTGCTGCACAACAGCCTGTTCCTGATCGCCCACTTCCACAACGTGATCATCGGCGGTGCGGTATTCGGCTATATGGCCGGTATCACCTTCTGGTTCCCGAAAGCGTTCGGCTTCAAACTGCACGAAGGCTGGGGCAAGGCGTCCTTCTGGTTCTGGATCGTCGGCTTCTACTTCGCCTTCATGCCGCTGTACGTACTGGGCTTCATGGGCATGACCCGTCGCCTGAACAGCACCACCAACCCCGAGTGGGAACCGTGGCTGTACGTGGCCGTTTTCGGCGCCGTGCTGATCGGTATCGGTATCCTGTGCACCCTGATCCAGTTCGCTGTGTCGATCATCAAGCGCAAGGAACTGGCCGACGTGACTGGCGACCCGTGGGACGCCCGTACCCTGGAGTGGTCGACTTCCTCGCCACCTCCGTTCTACAACTTCGCCGTTACTCCGCATGCTGACCGCATCGACGAGTTCCATGAGCAGAAGCGTGACGGCCTCAAGCCTGCGCCTAGCAAGTACTCGCCGATCCACATGCCGAAGAACACCGGCGTTGGCTTGATCATGTCCATTGGCGCGCTGGCCTTCGGCTTCGCCCTGATCTGGCATATCTGGTGGCTGGCTGCATTGAGCTTCGTAGGTACTTTCGCCGTTCTGATCCGCAACAGCTACAACACAGACGTCGATTACTACGTGCAGCCCGATGAGATCGAGCGCATCGAGAATGCACACATTCAAGCAAAGGCTAAGCAGGCGTAAACCATGTCCAGTGAAGTTTTGAGCAACCACGCCGCTCATGACGATGATCATGAGCACGAGCATCACCACGACGCGGGTGAAATGAAGGTCTTCGGGTTCTGGATTTACCTGATGACCGACTGCATCCTGTTCGCGAGTATCTTTGCAGGCTTCGCGGTGCTCAGCACCGCGTACGCCGGCGGGCCTACTCCGAAGGATCTGATCGACCTGAAGCTGGTTCTGGTCGAAACCTTCGCCCTGCTGTTCTCCAGTATCACCTACGGCATGGCCATGCTGGCCATGTACCGTGGCGACAAGGGCAAAGTGTTGTCCTGGCTCGCCGCGACCTTCCTGTTCGGCCTGGTGTTCATCTCGATAGAGTTGTACGAGTTCCACCACCTGATCCATGAAGGCGCCGCGCCACAGGTCAGCGCCTACTGGTCGGCATTCTTCACGCTGGTCGGCACCCATGGTCTGCACGTCAGTGCCGGCCTGTTGTGGATGGCCGTGATGATGCACCAGGTCGCCAGCCGTGGCCTGACTCCGGTCACCCAGACGCGCCTGAGCTGCCTGAGCCTGTTCTGGCACTTCCTCGATGTGGTCTGGATCTGCGTGTTTACCGTTGTTTACCTGATGGGGGCTCTGTAATGGCTCATGATCACCACTCTGCCGCTGGCGCGAGCCACGGCAGCACCAAGGATTACGTCGTCGGCTTCGTGCTGTCGGTGATCCTCACCGTGATCCCGTTCGCGATCGTGATGAATCCCGTCATGTCGAAAGCGGCCACGCTGTTCACCATCGTCGCGTTCGCGGTCGTGCAGATCTATGTGCACCTCGTGTACTTCCTGCACATGAACACTTCGTCCGCTCAGCGTTGGAACACGGTTGCTTTCGTGTTCACCATCCTGATCACCATCATCGTCGTAGCGCTCTCCATCTGGATCATCTGGAGCATGCACTACTACATGATGGCCAATTAAAAGAGAGCAGCCTGATGTTCAAGCAATACCTGCTCCTGACCAAGCCGGGCATCGTCTTCGGGAACATGATTTCCGTGGCCGGTGGTTTCTTCCTGGCTTCGAAGGGGGATATCGACCTGATGCTGTTCCTGGCAACAGCATTCGGCGTCGCTCTGGTGATTGCTTCCGGTTGCGTGTTCAACAACTACATCGATATGGACATCGATGAAAAGATGGAGCGGACCAAGAACAGGGTGCTGGTAAAAGGCCTGGTTCCGCCGACTCATGCCATCGTTTACGCCTGCATCCTCGGGATTGCAGGCGTTGCCTTGCTCTATAAAGCCACGAATCTGCTTGCAGTCGCCTTGGTCCTCATGGGCTTCGTCGTCTACGTCGGGCTGTACAGCCTGTACCTCAAGCGCAATTCGGTTTATGGAACCCTGGTTGGCAGTCTGTCGGGCGCCGCTCCGCCTGTTGTGGGCTATTGCGCTGTAAGCAACGAGTTCGACATGGGGGCAGCGATTCTGCTGCTGATCTTCAGCCTCTGGCAGATGCCCCACTCGTACGCTATCGCCATCTTTCGTTTCAACGACTACCAGGCCGCCAACATTCCGGTGTTGCCGGTGATCAAGGGCGTACCTGCTGCCAAGCGCAGTATCGTCCTGTACATCGCCGCGTTCCTGGTCGCCACCCTGATGCTGACCATCAGTGGTTACGCGGGCTACAGCTACTTCGTGGTAGCGGCAGTCAGCGGCGCCTACTGGTTGTGGATGGGGGTGTCGGGTTACAAGGCCGTCGATGACAAGGTCTGGGCACGCAAGCTGTTCGTGTTCTCCATCGTCACCATCACCGCCCTGAGCGTGATGATGTCGGTTGACTTCCAGGCCACGCCGAGCCAGATGCTGATGACCTCGGTCAATCACATCTGCGGCGTCGACAACGTCAGTGGTTTCTGTGCGGCATTTGCCTCGCGCTGAGCCTTGACGAGCGAATCAGGCGGGCCCCGTCATCACTGGTGACGGGGCCCGTTTTCGTTAGGCGCTGATAATCTGTGTACGCCGAATTCTGAGAGTGGAAAACATGACCGTGAACGATAAAGACGCTTTCATCATCGGCCTCAAGGAGCGCTTGCCTGAAGACCTGCGCGACTCCTTCAGCGCCGAGCAGCTCGCCGCGCTCAAAGTGGCCTTCGGTGCACGGCAGTGGGGCAGCCACCCCGTCGACCTACGCGGGACATTGAGGATATGGCGCTGGCGCTACTACTTCGTGTTTCTGGCCGGTCGCAACCGCCGTGACCTGACGCGCGCTCAGCAGGAGCTATCGCTGACCGCCAAGGCGCTGGGCATGAGCCTGTTCCTGATGGTCTCCCTGGCGATTGGCCTGCTGTTCCTCTACCTGATCAAGTCCGCACTAGGCATCAACCTGTTTTCCAACTTCTCCCTGGGGCTTTGGGACTGGTTCAACCGCGCCTGAACAGCAACACCTTGAGCCCGCCTTCAGGGCTCACGTCGGGAAATTCCGGCGGGTTGTCCAGGCGGCGCTCGAAGTGCAACTCAGGCGCTTCGCTGGACATGCCGGCAATCACGAAGTCGCTGCCGATATCCGGGTCGTTGACGCAGGCCAGCACCGAGCCTTTAGGGCTGAGCAGTTCGGGCAGCCGGCGCAGGATCTTCTGGTAGTCGCGGGTCAGGGCGAAGCTGCCTTTCTGGAAGGAGGGCGGGTCGATGATGATCAGGTCGTAGGGGCCATGGCGCTTGACCTTGCCCCAGGACTTGAACAGTTCGTGGCCGAGAAAACTCACGCGGCTCAGGTCATGGTCGTTGAGACGGTGGTTGTCACGCCCGCGGGCCAGGGCCGCCTTGGCCATGTCCAGGTTGACCACATGCTCGGCACCGCCAGCCAGCGCAGCGATCGAAAAGCCGCAGGTGTAGGCGAACAGGTTGAGCACCCGCTGGCCTTTGGCATGTTCGCGCACCCAATGCCTGCCCAGGCGCATGTCGAGAAACAGGCCGGTGTTCTGCTTGCGGCCCAGGTCGAGCAGAAAACGCAGGCCGTCTTCCTTGATGATCCACTCTTCGGGCAGCTCACCAAGCAGACACTGCATCGGGCTGTCGGGCAGGTAGCGTTGCTGCAGCAGCAGGCTGTGGGCGCCGCTGCCTCGCCACTCATTCGACTCGCTCAACTGTTGCAGCATGGTCTGCAGGGCTTGCAGCTGATCGGCTTGCGGCTCGCGAAACAGGCACACCAGCATGATACCTTGCAGCCAGTCTACCGTGATGTGTTCGAGCCCCTCCCAACAACGGCCACGGCCATGAAACAGGCGGCGTGTTTCACTTGGCGGAGTTAGCAGGGCTTTGGTCAGGTGTTGGCGTAGCAGGGCGAGTTGACTGACATTCATTGGTGCGGAGCTATTGGTGGACGGGCGCGGCAGTGTAAACCAAAGCCATCGGCGCCTCATGGGCGGGGCAGTTTCATTGCGTATAAAAAAGCCCGTCACGAGGACGGGCCAAGATATGCCACTGGAGTTCAGCGATGCGATGTAAGTGTTACAGGATCGACAACGGGTAGTTGAAGATCAGGCGGTTCTCACTGGCGTCCTGGCCGACATCGCGGCGGACGCTGGAGTTACGCCAGCGGATGCTCAGGTTCTTGAAGGTGCCATCCTGCACGGTGTAAGCCAGTTCGGATTCGCGTGCCCACTCTTCAGCATCGCTGCGACCAGAGGTGTGAATGTTCGAGCCACTCATGTAACGGTTCATCAGCACCAGGCCAGGGATGCCCAGACCAGCGAAGTTGTAATCGTGACGAACTTGCCAGGAGCGCTCTTCAGGGCTGTCGAAGCTGGTGGTGAAACCGTCGTTGACCAGCGTACCGCCGCTGGCGCCGTCTACGCGCATGAATTTGGTGTCACCACCCATGCGCTGGTAGGCGACGAGGAAGGTATTGTTACCGCGCTTGGCGGACAGAGCGCCCTGATAGACCTTGTTATCCAGGTCGCCGGCTTTAGCCGAGCCTTCATCCTTACCAGTGACGTAGCCGAGGTTGGCACCCAGAACCCAATCGCCAACAGGCTGGCTGTGAGTCAGTTGCAGGTAGCTTTGCTGATAGATGTCTTCCAGGCGGGCGTGCCACAGACCGACCAACGTATTGTTACCGTTGAACTTGAACTCGCCGCCGCCAAAGTTGAAGTTGCCGCCGGAAATACCGCTATAAGACATGTCTTCGCGGCTGGCATCGAAACGTTGGCTGTTTCTCCAGAATTGGCCACCGAAGAGGGTCAGGCCGTCGATTTCAGCGGACGTGATCTGCGCGCCCTGGAAGGTTTGCGGCAGCGAACGGCCATCGTCGGCGCGCAGGATCGGCAGCACTGCGAACCACTCGCCGACCTTGAGTTCGGTTTTGGATATCTTGGCCTTTGCGGCTACAGCGGTACGCCCGAAGTCGTCAGGAACGTTGCGATTGCCAGCTGGGCCATGCTCTGGCAGCAGGCCGCTGTTGCTGGTATTGGCATTGCCGTCCAGCTTGACCGAGTAGAGGCCCAGTACATCGATGCCGAAGCCTACGGTGCCAGCGGTGTAGCCGGAGCGAGCATCGAGAATGAAGCTCTGCGTCCAGCCCTCAGCCTGACCTTGGCGCTCGCCATTGATGACCGGGTCGGTACCGTTGAGGTAGTTACGGTTGAAGTAGTAGTTGCGCAGGTTCAGCGACACCTTGGCATCGTCTACGAAGCCTTCGGCATGGGCGGCGAACGGCACGGCCAGGGCCATGGTTCCGGCCCCGATCAGGCCCAGCGAGATGAGTTTGCGTGCGGTCATTGTTGTTGTGCTCCCGGTTTTTGAACTGCCCGCCCTCTGCCAATCGATGATCGACATGCCGTGAGGCCGGTATGGAAATGCCCTTTACAGGGCGCAGACCTGCGCGTTCACGCAGGGCTCTGCCTCAGGCCCTAGCCATCGGCGAATAGGTAGCGCGCAGGTAACGAGATGAATGCGACGGGTCGGGCGCGGTTGCCCGGAAGAGGATATGCAGGTGACGTGAAGACTGGCTTCATGGTGCGACCTTTTTTGTTTTTATAAGGCTTGTTGTCATACAACATTGGCGGCGATTATCGACACCTCCCAATCGGCTTGTCAACGCAAGCCGATGAAAAGATCACCTGATATTTCCGTGTGCGCTGTTTCGTTACTCTGCACCTATAGCCAATGCCTAGTGAATAGAGGTTTTCAGGTTATGGCAGGGTACTCTGCAAGGCCTGTTCGCAATGCTTTAGAAGCAGTAGGGGCGTGGCCTCGCCAGCTTGTCTATGTTGTGCGATAACGGATGACAAGATCAAAACAAGAGAAATGCCATGCCACATTGCCTGATCGAAGGTTCCCGCTCGCTGCTGCAAACCGTGGACGGTAGCGAACTGGTAACGAGGGTTCACACGGCCGCCATGGGCAGCGGTTTGTTCAAGGAAGGCGAGGTGAAGGTGCGGCTAAGCCTTTACGATCACTTCACGGTCGGCGGCAGCGAGGAGGATTTCGTGCACGTGATCTTCTATTTGCTAGCCGGTCGTACGGACGAGCAGAAGAAGGCGCTGTCGATGGCCATCGTGCGTGCGCTGCTGGAGCGTCTGCCGGATATTCAGAGCCTGTCGGTGGATGTGCGTGATATACGCCGCGAGGTGTTCAGCAACCGACGCAGTTGCCTGGAGGCCGACTGAGAAAAGGGCGGCAGTGCGCCGCCCTCGAAGCCTTAACCGCGGTAGTAGCGCTGGGCCACGAACGGCGTTTGGGCGACCTTCATGGCGACGCGCTTGCCGCGCACCAGCGCCCAGACCTCGCTATCCACGGCGACATGGCTGCTCGGCACGTAACCCATGGCCAGTGGAGCGCCCAGGCTGGGGCCGAAGCCGCCACTGCATACCTGACCGATGACTTCGCCCTCGGCGTTCACCAGCTCGGCACCTTCGCGTACCGGCGTACGCTCCTGGGGCAGCAGGCCGACGCGCTTGCGAGCGACGCCATCGCGCTGCTGGGCGAAGATCCGCTCCGCGCCGGGAAAACCGCCCGGGCGAGCGCCGTCGGCGCGGCGTGCCTTGGAGATGGCCCACAGCAGGCTGGCTTCGATGGGCGTGGTATCGGCACTCATGTCATGGCCGTACAGGCACAGGCCGGCTTCCAGGCGCAGAGAGTCGCGAGCGCCGAGGCCGATGGGCTGCACTTCCGGCTCGGCCAGCAGGCTGCGCGCCAGCGCTTCGGCGTGTGCGGCGGGCACAGAGATCTCGAAGCCATCCTCGCCGGTGTAGCCGGAGCGGCTCACGTAGCAATCCACGCCGAGCAGGCGCACGGGCTTGAACTGCATGAAGGTCATCTTTACCACTTCTGGCGCCAGACGGGTCAGTACTTCGACTGCCTTGGGGCCTTGCAGGGCGAGCAGGGCACGCTCGAAGCGCGACTCGACCTGACACTGGTTGGCGATCCGCTGCTGAAGGTGCATCAGATCCTGATGCTTGCAGGCGGCGTTGACCACCAGGAACAGCGTGTCATCGCCCAGGTTGGCGACCATCAGGTCATCGAGAATGCCGCCGTTTTCATCCGTGAACATGGCGTAGCGCTGCATGCCGACCGGCAGGTCGACGATATCCACCGGCACCAGGCTTTCCAGTGCCTTGGCTGCGCCAGCGCCACGCAGGATGATCTGGCCCATGTGCGAGACGTCGAACAGGCCAGCGGCCTCGCGGGTGTGCAGGTGTTCCTTCATCACGCCGAGCGGGTACTGCACAGGCATGTCATAGCCGGCGAACGGCACCATGCGTGCACCGAGTTCCAAGTGCAGAGCATGGAGTGGGGTTTTCGCCAGGATTTCAGTGGTCATGGCGCTCTCCTGTAAGAGGCTGTGAGCGGCCCGCGACAGCGCGCGGGCATCGTGGAAGAGGAGGCGGCTGCCGAGCGAGTCGGCAGCCGGGGCGCGATTAGGCGTCCTGATAGGCCTCGATGGGCGGGCAGGCGCAGACCAGGTTGCGGTCGCCGAACACGTTGTCGACGCGGCCCACCGGTGGCCAGTATTTGCCGTCGATCAGGCTGCGGGTCGGGTAGACCGCCTGCTCACGGCTGTACGGGTGCGTCCATTCGCCCACCAGTTCGGCGGCGGTGTGTGGGGCATTCTTCAGCGGGTTGTCGTCAGCATTCAGCTGGCCGCGTTCGACCGCGCGAATTTCTTCGCGAATGGCGATCATGGCGTCGCAGAAACGATCCAGCTCTTCTTTGGACTCGCTCTCGGTCGGCTCGATCATCAGCGTGCCGGCCACCGGGAAGGACATGGTCGGGGCGTGGAAGCCGAAGTCGATCAGGCGCTTGGCCACGTCGTCGACGCTAATACCGCTGCTGTCTTTCAGCGGGCGCAGGTCGAGGATGCACTCGTGAGCCACCAGGCCGCCTTCACCGCTGTACAGCACCGGGTAGTGCTCCTCCAGACGGCGGGCGATGTAGTTGGCGTTGAGGATCGCCATCTGCGACGCCAGGCGCAGGCCGGTACCGCCCATCATGCGGATGTACATCCAGGTGATCGGCAGGATGCTGGCGCTGCCGAACGGCGCGGCGCTGACGGCACCTTCCTTGCGGGCCATGTGGCCATGGCCGGGCAGGAACGGCGCCAGGTGGGCCTTCACGCCGATCGGGCCGACGCCCGGGCCGCCACCGCCGTGGGGAATGCAGAAGGTCTTGTGCAGGTTCAGGTGCGAGACGTCGCCGCCGAACTTGCCCGGTGCGCAGAGGCCAACCATGGCGTTCATGTTGGCGCCGTCGATATACACCTGGCCACCGTTGTCATGGACGACGGCGCAGATCTCGCGAATGCCTTCCTCGAACACGCCGTGGGTCGACGGGTAGGTGATCATGATTGCGGCTAGCTGGTCACGATGCTGCTCGGCCTTGGCGCGCAGGTCATCGATGTCGACGTTGCCGCGGGCGTCGCAGGCGGTCACCACCACGCGCATGCCGGCCATGTGTGCGGTGGCCGGGTTGGTGCCGTGGGCCGATTGCGGGATCAGGCAGATGTCGCGTTTGTCGTCGCCGCGGCTGTGGTGATAAGCGCGAATCGCCAGCAGGCCGGCGTATTCACCCTGGGAACCGGCGTTGGGCTGCAACGACACGGCGTCGTAACCGGTGGCGGCACAGAGCATGGCTTCCAATTCGTCGGTCAGTTGCTGGTAACCGGCGCTCTGTTCGGCAGGCGCGAAAGGATGCAGGTTGCCGAACTCGGCCCAGGTGACGGGGATCATCTCGCTGGCCGCGTTGAGCTTCATGGTGCAGGAGCCCAGCGGGATCATGCTGCGATCCAGTGCCAGGTCCTTGTCGGCGAGCTTGCGCAGGTAGCGCATCAGCTCGGTTTCCGAGTGGTAGCGATTGAACACCGGGTGCTCGAGAATCACCGACTGGCGCAGTTGCTCTGCGGGCAGGCTGCTATCTGCCTGGTTAGCCAATGCAGCGAAATCCGGCGCCGGCTTGCCGTCTGCCAACAGCGACCAGAGTTGCTCGATATCCGCCTGGGTAGTGGTTTCATCGAACGACAGGCCGAGACGCTCGGCATCCACTTCACGCAGGTTGATGCTGGCGGCGCGAGCTTTGCTGTGCAGTGCTGCGGTCTGCGCGCCGGTACGCAGAGTGACGGTGTCGAAGAACGCCTGCTGCTCGACAGCAAGGCCAAGGCTCTGCACGCCGCGGGCGAAAATCACGGTCAACTGGTGGACGCGCTGGGCAATCCGCGTCAGCCCCTGTGGGCCGTGGTACACGGCGTACATGGCGGCGATGTTGGCGAGCAGCACCTGGGCGGTGCAGATGTTGCTGGTGGCCTTCTCGCGGCGGATGTGCTGTTCGCGGGTCTGCATGGCCAGGCGCAGGGCCGGGTTACCGAAGCGGTCTACCGACATGCCAACCAGGCGTCCCGGCATGTCGCGCTTGAACGCATCACGGGTGGCGAAGTAAGCCGCGTGCGGGCCGCCGAAGCCCAGTGGCACGCCGAAGCGCTGGGCGCTGCCCAGGGCAACGTCGGCGCCGAATTCGCCAGGCGCTTGCAGCAGGGTCAGGGCCAGCAGGTCGGCAGCGACGGCTACCAGGGCATTGGCTGCGTGGAAACGCTCGACCACTTCGCGGTAATCGTAGATGTCGCCATTGCTCGCTGGGTATTGCAGCAGGGCGCCGAAGAAGGCACTGGCGTCACTGATGGCGGCTTCGTCACCCACCACCACTTCGATGCCCAGGGGCTCGGCGCGGGTGCGCAGCACGTCGAGGGTCTGCGGGTGGCAATGCCGGGATGCGAAGAAGGCGTTGGCGGCCTTGTTCTTCGACAGGCGCTTGCAGAAGGTCATGGCCTCGGCGGCGGCGGTGCCTTCGTCGAGCAGCGAGGCGTTGGCGATCGGCAGGCCGGTGAGGTCGCTGATCAGGGTCTGGAAGTTCAGCAGCGACTCCAGGCGGCCCTGGGAAATTTCTGGCTGGTAGGGGGTGTAGGCGGTGTACCAAGCCGGGTTTTCCAGCAGGTTGCGCAGGATGGGCGACGGCGTATGGGTGCCGTAGTAACCCTGGCCGATATAGTTGCGAAACAGCTTGTTCTTGCTGGCGATGGCCTTGATGGCGGCCAGGGCATCGGCTTCGCTCTGGCCGTCGCCGGCCGGCAGCACGCTGGTGCCCTTGATGCTGCTCGGGATCACGCTGGCGGTCAGCGCTTCCAGGTCGCTGTAACCCAGGGTTTCCAGCATGGCGGCGGTGTCTTGATCGCGCGGACCGATGTGGCGGGCGATGAATTCGTTGCGGGTGGTCAAATCAGTCATGGCTTTATCTCACGCGTCGGCTTTGGCGTTGAGCAGGCGCTCGTAGGCATCCTGATCGAGCAGGCCGGCCAGGGCGCCGGCATCAGCTGGGCGGAAGCGGAAGAACCAGCCCTGGCCCAAAGGCTCGGCATTGACCAGTTCGGGGCTGGCCTCGAGATCCGGGTTCACTTCGACCACTTCGCCGTCCAGCGGCATGCCGATGTTGCTGGCAGCCTTCACGGACTCCAGCACCGCCACCTCGTCGCCGGCGGCATAGGCCTGCAGCTCGGGCAACTGCACGAATACCACGTCGCCCAGTGCGTCTTGAGCGTAGGCGGTGATCCCTACTGTGACCAGGCCATCGGCCTCCTGACGCAGCCATTCGTGCTCGACGGTGAAACGCAATTCGCTCATGGGGACTCCCTTGTTGGACTCTGTGCCCATCTGCGTGGGCGCGGTGATTGGAAGCTGATTAGCAAGGTCGGTGCCATATAAAATAATCCCTACAAATCAATTACTTAAATATTTTTACATTGTCTGATCAGGTAGTTTGTATTGAATTCAATACAGAAACGCCACGCCATATCCTTAAGCCCGCTACGGGCTTGGGAATGTCGTGGTTGGTTATGCCTGTGTCGTATTGGATACGGTGTATTTAAATCAATACACTTGTTGGCCGATGGCCGCTCTCGGTGATGTGCCGGGCTCAGTGCAGCGCGGGTTGCGCACTGGATTGGCGCAGCCGATCCCCGAGTTTCAGCCGTTGGGCGGGGTCTTCGCACAGCAGCAGGGCCCGCTGCACATCGAAGCGTTCAGCTTGGGAGCAATCTAGGTGGCGATAAAGCTCGGCCCTGGCCAGGTGGTCGTTAACGTTTGGCGCGGCCAGTTGCAGCACCCGCTCGGCATCCTTCAAAGCACTGATGTAGTCCTCTGCCTGGGCGTGCAAATGGCGCAAGTTGCGCGACAGGCGCAGGATCATGCCGCGGGCGTCGCAGCTCGCCATATGTTCGGCGCTCAGCTGGGCATGGGGGCCGAGGTAGCGCAGCAGTAACTCGCGGCAGTCGCGGGTGTACAGTCGTCGCCCGCCGCAGGGGTCGAGCAGGTGGTCGGCGCCAGGCACACGCAGCAGAAAGTAGCCGGGAAACCCGACGCCCTGCAGCGGGATATTCAGCCGACGCGCCAGTTCCAGGGCGATCAGCGCGATGCTCAGCGGCTGGCCGCGGCGTCGTTGCAGCACCTTGTGCAGCAAGGCGGCTTGCGGGCGTACCGGGCTGTCGTCATCGTCATAGAAATGCAGGTCACTGAGGCGGCGCAACAAGGGCTGCGCCAGTTCTTGGGGCGGGAAGTTGGGCAGGCCGGAGTCGACCTGATGCTTGACGTGCTCGAGCTCGTGCAGGAGCTGCTGGGGCTCCACCGCCGGATCGTGCTCGGCAGCGACCCAGAGTGCGGCTTCGAAAAACGCCGGCTGTTCGGCGTTCAGACAGGCAAGGCAGTGATCGCGCGCGCTCATGGACACCTCCCGGGGGATGTGCCTGTTTTAGCTGTGCGCGCGCCGGCCGTCCAGCCCGGAAAAGCGAAGAGATGTTAACGGCGCAGCCTGGCGGTCACTCTGTTTCCGGCAGGCTGCCCAGTTCGCCGAGGGCATCGGGCTGATTCTTGAACGCCTTGGCGAACACGTCGCGATTTCTGGCCATGTAGATCCCCAGCTCCTCGCCTTGGTCTTCGCTGAGCGACGGCACCGCCTTCTGCAGTACATCGCTGAGCAGCTCGGCCAGCTCCAGCATCTTGTCGTGACGATCTGCTTCGGCCTTATCCATAAACAAACGCTCCGGGTCGCGACTGCTGCGGTACACCACTTCGACGGCCATTCATCACCTCTACGCCTTCGCTGACAATTAAAAATACTGTTCATGCATACAGTTGTGGCGAGTTTACTCGACTGCGCTGCGTTTGAACAGCGTAAACCTGGCCGCGAGATTCGCCATCCAATGTGTCTTTCCCACGTCCTGGCGCTTCTGTTTGCCAGCGCAGCCGCCTCGCTGGTCTTGTTCCTGCATGGGAATGTCACGCGGGCGCGCCAGAATCGGCGCCAAGCTGTATCAATCTGAAAGGGGAATTCCATGAAGTGGGTCGACGATAGCCGCAAGCGGATGCATAAGGGCGCGAATTCGATCGGTAATCTGTTCGTCGAGGGCTTTCATTATTTAGGGCTTTTCGCCATCGGTGCAGCAACAGCCTGGGCCTCGGTCGGCGCGTTTCTAGGCATGGTGGAAAAGGGCAGTGCCAGCGTGGACGACATCCTGCTGCTGTTCATCTACCTGGAGTTGGGAGCGATGGTCGGCATTTATTTCAAGACCAACCATCTGCCCATCCGTTTTCTGCTTTACATCGCCATCACCGCGCTGACCCGTTACCTGATCGGCGACGTATCCCATCACAAGGCGCCGGACATTGGCCTGCTGTACCTGTGCGGCGGTATCTTCTTCCTGGCACTGTCGGTGCTGGCGGTGCGTTTCGCGTCCTACAAGTTTCCGTCCAGCAAGGCCATCGACGCCACCGGTGAGGTGGTCGGCGACAACTACTCCGAGCGCTGATGGCGCTCAGTCGGCCAGGGGTGCGAACAGCGCCTGTAGGTCGTCTTCACTGAGCTGCCAGCTGCTCTGGCTGCCGCCTTCTTCGAGCAGGCCGTGGGCCAGGTTGGCCTTGGCCTGCTGCAATTGCTGGATCTTCTCTTCCACGCTGCCGCGGGCGATCAGCTTGTAGACGAACACCGGTTTGTCCTGGCCGATGCGGTAGGCGCGGTCGCTGGCCTGGGCTTCGGCCGCCGGGTTCCACCAGGGGTCGAAGTGGATCACGGTGTCGGCAGCAGTCAGGTTCAGGCCTGCACCGCCGGCCTTGAGGCTGATCAGGAAGACCGGGAATTGCCCAGCCTGGAACTGCTCCACGGGGGTGCGCCGGTCCCGGGTGCTGCCGGTCAGTTTGGCATAGCCTATGTTGCGCGCCTGCAGCTCGCTTTCGATCAGCGCCAGCATCGAGGTGAACTGGGAGAACAGCAGCACGCGGCGGCCTTCGCCGATCAGGGCTTCGAACATGTCCAGCAGGCCGCTGAGCTTCCCGGAGTCGCTGCTGGTCAGTTCGGCTGGCGCCTCGTCGAGCAGGCGCAGGTCGCAACAGACCTGGCGCAGACGCAACAGCGCTTCGAGTATGACGATCTGGCTGCGCGCCAGGCCCTGGCGGGTGATCTCCTCGCGTACCTTGCGGTCCATGGCCAGGCGCAGGATCTCGTAGCGGTCACGCTGGGCCGGCGTCAGCTCCACCCACTGGGTGATTTCGGTTTTAGGTGGCAGTTCGCGGGCGACCTGTTCCTTCTTGCGGCGTAGCACGAACGGCTTGATGCGCCCGCGCAGGTGCGCCAGGCGCTGCTCGCTGCCGTGCTTTTCGATGGGCGTGCGGTAATCGCGGGTAAAGCGCTTGGCGTCGCCGAGCCAGCCCGGCATCAGGAAGTTGAACAGCGACCACAGCTCGCCCAGGTTGTTTTCCAGTGGCGTGCCGCTCAGGCACAGGCGCTGGCGGGCGTTGATCTGCCCGGCAGCGAGGGCGGCCTTGCTGCGCGGGTTCTTGATGCTCTGGGCTTCGTCGAGAATCAGCAGGTGGAAGCGCTGTGCGGACAACGTCTTGAGATCGCGGGGCAGCAGGGCATAGGTAGTGAGCACCACATCGTGCTCGCCGATCAGCTTGAACTGGCTACGCCGCTTGGCACCGTGCAGGGCCAGCACCTTGAGGGTCGGCGCGAAACGCGTGGCCTCGTCCTGCCAGTTGGGGATCAGGCTGGTGGGCATGACGATCAGCGCCGGCTGCTTGAGGCGACCGTTTTGCTTCTCCAGGAGAATGTGCGCCAGGGTCTGCAGGGTTTTGCCCAGGCCCATGTCGTCGGCCAGCACGCCACCGACTTCCAGCTCACCCAGCGCCTGCATCCAGCCGAGGCCCTGCAACTGATAGGGGCGTAGCTGCGCAGCCAGGTCGTCGGGAGCGCTCACGTCCTGTTGGGACGTTTGTTGCAGGCGCCTCGCGAACTCGCGCAGTTCGATGCCCCCCTGCCAGTTCAGCGCCGGCCCCTGTTGCAGGGTATTCAGGCGCGCGGCATCGGCCCGCGCCAGGCGTACGCGGGTACCGATTTCGTCGGCGTCGCCAATGAACAGCTCACCCAGCGCCGCCAGCAAGGGTTTCAGTCGCGCGTAGGGCAGGGCCACGCGGCGCTGGCTGTGGGGCAGACTGACCAGCAGTAATTCCTCGTCCGGGCGCTGCGCCAGGGCGTCACCGGAAAGCAGCCAGGGCGAGCGGCGGATGGCCTGCAGCAATACGGGCAGCAGGCTGATGCGTTGGCCTTCCACCTCGATGCCCAGCTCCAGGTCGAACCAGCCCTGTTCGGGCAGCTCGTCGACATCGGCGTACCAGTCGTCGATCTCGGCCAGGTTGTACTGGAAGTCGGGCTGGATCTCGACGCGCCAGCCTTCGTCGCGCAGCGCCGGCACCTGCTGTTGCATGAAGGTCAGCCAGGCGGCGTCGCCCTGCAATTCGAAATGCTCGCCTGGGTGCTGGGCCAGGGCTTCGCTCTGCCGCAGGGCGATACGCAGACCGACAGTCTCCAGGCGGCGCCGTAGCTCGGTTTCCCGAGCCGTGTCGCGGGTGATGCGCAGCTGGCGATTGGGCCCCAGGCGTACCAGCAGATCCTTGGCCGTTTTACCGACCGCGCTGTTGCCCTGGTAGTCGAAGGCCAGGGCGGCGCGGTGCTGGGTCTGCTCCAGCATGCGGCCCTTGCGCGCATCGAAATGCACGCGCACGTGGCTACCCAGGGTCAGGATCGGCTGCGGCTGCACGTGGTCCAGCACGGTTTCATCCACCGGCTTTTCGGTGACGATCAGGGTGCCGAGGTCATCGCCTGAGCGCTGCCGTGCTTCCAGGGTGATCAGGGCGGCCGCCACGTGCTTGCAGTTGAAGCCCACCGGGCAGCTGCAATGGCCGGTCACACCCCAGCCCTTGCCGTAGGCGTGCAGGGTGATGCGCTGCTGGTAGGGGCGCTCGCCGCTGCCCAGGCAACTTGCGAGCAGGCTGTGATCCTTGAGACTGAGCAGACGACTCAGGCCGCGTGTGGCGTAATCCTGGCCACGGCGCAGCGCGCCTTCATCGAAATCGCCGCGCCAGTCGGCCTGCTGCAGGTGCAGGATGTCAGGCATCGGACGAGCTCTCTGGGGACAAAACTAGGTTCGGCATGGCACTGTGAAAACGATGGCAAGCCGCCGATGGTCTCACAGCTTGTCGGGCAATGGCAGACCCTAGCTGGCTCAGGCGCGTTCGGCAGGCGTCTCGGTCTTGAGAGCGCCACGAATGTTCATCGCGCCCAGGCACAACTGCAGCACAATCAATGCGTAGGCGTGGCTGTAGAGCCCCCAGATGATCCACAAGAGGTTGCTGGCCATGAACACCCAGAAGCCCAGATTACGGCGGTGGCGCTGCTTGGAGGCGACCAGCCAGGCAGCGATGATGGTGATCAGCATGGCCGGCCATTGCAGCCAGTCGAGGTATTCCATAAGGCATCCGCAAACTGAGAGTACTCAGTAGCGACCCTTGCCCCGACGCGGACGTTCGACCTTTCAGATCGGATTGCTCTCGCGCTGTGCCTTGTCAGCGTACATTTCGGCGTCGGCCATGCGCAGCAGTTCGCTGGCCGTAGTGCCGTCCGTCGGTGCGATGGCGATACCGAGGCTGACACCCACCTGTAGATTCTGGCCATTGAATACGATGGGATCGCTCAGTTCTTCTTCTATGCGCTGGCCCAGGCGAATGGCTGCTGCCCTATCCAGACCGGGCAGCAGTACGGCGAACTCGTCACCGCCAAGACGTGCCGGTACGTCGATGCTGCGTAGCAGGCCGCGTAGCCGGCGGGCGCTGACTTTGAGTACCTCGTCGCCCGCAGCGTGGCCAAATCGGTCGTTGATCTGCTTGAAGTGATCCAGGTCGATCATCATCAGCGCGAAGGACGCCGAGCGCCCCTTGGTCAACGCATTGGTGACGCTCAGGTCGAATACCCGGCGATTCGGCAACTCGGTTAGCGGGTCCTGATGGGCCAGGGTGTCAAGCGGCCGCAGCAGGTGCCGGCCGATCAGCGCCACTACCAGGGCAGACAGCGCCAGGCTGGCTAGCAGCAGATAGCGCTGGAAACGTTCGATACGCTCGTAGGCGGCCATGTGCTGGTTCAGTGATTTGCCTGCGATCAGCAGTACTTCGCTGGCCTTCTGGGCATTGAAATTGTGCAGCGCCACCGAGCGCATCAGGTACTCGTCGTTCTCGTCCCGCAGTGTCCACTCGGCCCCGTCGACCAGCGCCGCCGGGTTGCTCAGCAAGCGCTCGAAGCTGCTTTCAAGGGTATTGCCGTGCAGTTGCCAGGCGCCGTCCTGGCCGCGTGACAGGAATACGAACTCGGTATCGGTGGTCTGCTTGAGCGCTTCAGCCAACTCGGTGTTAATGGCGAAACCCAGAGTCAGTTCAGCCTGGGGCGTAGGCATGTTCACCACGCGGTGGATCAGCTGGTAAAGCACACCGCTTTGACTGCGCAGCAGGCTCACCGGTTGCGCGCCCGGGCTGCCCGCCTGTGCAGCGGCCTTGAGTAGCGGGGCAATGTCGGCCTGTTGCAGTTCCTTGGGCACACTGGCAATCAGCTGGCGGTCGAGCGTATTGAGCAGAGCGATGTCGGCCTTCAGGCGCTTGCTGTGGTTGCTCAGCATGGATTCGATGGTCGAGCGCTCAGCGGTGGCAATGGCCTCCTTAAGGCCATAGTCAGCGGCCAGCACAGCAGCGCCCTGAGTCAGTTGCCGCTGGCGCAGTTCCAATAACTCGTCGACCACCTGGGTGGTGGTCTGCAGGCTTTTGCTGATGGTTTCTTCGACGATGCTGCGGTTGGTACGAGCGCTCACCAGGTAGATGACCACCTGCACGCTCAGCAACGCCACGAGCAGTACCACGATGATGCGTCGTTCCTGAGTCTTGATGTGCCGGCTGCTTCTCATCGACGTTCCATTCCCTATGGTTGTTATCGAGTGTAGAGCAGCGATTGGTCGACAGGTGTCAGCTGGTCAGGAAGTCCGTTTGAAGATGCGCTCCGAGAACAGCATTTGCGCGAGCAACGGATAGGCCAGGTAATGCAGGATGAAGAGCAGTATGCCCATGGGGCTGGGCTCGTCCTGTAGGCTCATCATGGTCAGCAGTAAGGCATACAGCAGGGCGAGGATGCCACCGTACAGCCACACCAGGCGCCGCCGTTCCCCGCGGGTTGGCGGGCGGCGTTGTTGCCAGGCGAATACAAGTGCCATCAGTGCTGCGATGCTGGCGGCGATCACCAGGGTCGCCAGCACGCCACCAAGTTTGACGAAGCTGCGCAGCAGCACATTGAGCACCACGGCCGCCGCCACACCGATGAGGGCGTAACGCAGCATGGCGACGGGCTGTTGGGAAGGCGGCATGGCGACAGGGCTCGGCGGTGGCGATGATGCTTGGAGTCTCGCCTGTGAATTCAGGTTCTACAAGCGGCGATCCAGGCCGAAGCGGCGGCTCAGCACGCGGTCGAGCAGGGCGCCTGGCAGCAGCGCCGAGAGCAGCGGCAGGGCGCGGCTGCCATTGCCCAGGCGCAATACCCTTGGGCGCTTGGCATTGGCCACGGCAGCGTATACGTTGCGCGCCACGTGGCTGGCCGGTGTCGGATTGTCTTGCGAAGCGATGGCGCGGGCGCGAATGCCGTCACGCATCGGCCACCATGGCGACTGCTCGCCGATCAGTTGTTCGGCCTGGCGACTGGCGTGGGTGCCGAAGCTCGATTCGATCGCACCCGGCTGCACTTCCATCACACCGACGCCAAATGGCGCCAACTCCAGCCGCAGTGCGTCGCTCAAAGCATGCACCGCAGCCTTTGAGGCGCAATAAGCGCCGGCGAACGGTGTCACCAGTACGGCGGAAACACTGCCGATATTGATCACCAAACCCTTGTTCTGGCGCAGTAGCGGAAACAGCGCGCGGGTCACGTTGACTAGGGAGAACACGTTGGTTTCGAACTGCGCGCGCATGGCGGCAGCGCCGCCGTCGAGCAGTGGGCCCATGGCGCCGTAGCCGGCATTGTTGATCAGCACGTCGAGCCCGCCGATGCGTTCCTTTAGCGTGGCGGCCAGCTGCTCGACCGCGGCTGCATCGTTGACGTCCAGCTGCACGGCATTGAACCCTGCTTCGCTCAGGCGCGCCACGTCTTCGCGCTTGCGGGCGCTTGCCCAGACCTCATAACCCTGTTGCGCGAAGGTGTCGGCCAGTGCCCGGCCAATGCCGCTGGAGCAGCCGGTGATCAGAACCCTAGGGTGACTCATGGGTAATCCTTGTGATTGTTGTTGTGTGGATCGTGAAAGGGCGGCTAACGACTGAAGGTGCCCTGCAACTGCTCGGCGCGGAATTCCAGGGTACTGGCGCGGTAGCCGCTGCGCAGCGTAGGCAGCGGCAGGCAGCTTTGCCAGTCGGCACCGGGTAGCAGCTCGCCGGGGCCGCTGTAGCGCGGCGTCTCGTACAGGCGCTGCGCCAGGTTGACACTGTCACCTGGCCGGTAGGCGCTGACCTGCCAATGCAGTTCCTGCAGTGCGGCGTCGCTGCCGTTGTGCAGGTGCAGCTCCAGTGGGCGGTCAGCGGGGCAGCGTTCGGGGGCGTAGCTCAGGCGCAATTCCAGGTGAGCCAGGTTGCGATTCTCGCGGTTTTCCTGCCACAGCACCCAGCTCGCCACCATGCCCAGCCCGGCCAGCGCCGCCAGTGAAATGGGCAGGGCCTTGGCCGGGTAGCGGATCAGCAGAATGAACCAGCTGAGAACCAGAATCGCGCCGAAAATCATGGCTGGACCTTGAACGTCGAGTGTCCGCCAATCCTACACAAGGCCGATGGGCTCGGCACCCGCCCAGAGATTGGTGGATGTTTCGCCAGGATCCGTTTCTCGCCGCCACGCAACTCGTGCTGAGGCGCCTGGGCCTTTACTCCGGCGCGTGGTCGCGCAGGAACACCAGCTTGTCGGCGCTCGAATCCTTTGCCGAGAAGCGGTAGCCCTGGTCGTCGAAATCCTTGAGGTGCTTTGGATCGGTCACGCGTTCCTTGATCACGTGGCGGGCCATCAGACCGCGGGCTTTCTTGGCGTAGAAGCTGATGATCTTGTACTGACCGTTCTTCAGGTCCTTGAATTCGGTGTCGATGATCCGCGCTTTCAGCACCTTGCGCTTGACCGCCCCGAAGTATTCATTGGATGCCAGGTTGAGCAGCACGTCGTCGCCCTGGGCGGCCAGCGCCTCATTCAGCCATTCGCTGATGTGCTCGCCCCAGAACGCGTAGAGGTCCTTGCCGCGGGCGTTGGCCAGCTTGGTACCCATTTCCAGGCGATAGGGCATCATCAGGTCCAGCGGGCGCAGCAGTCCGTACAGGCCGGAGAGCATGCGCAAGTGCTGCTGGGCGAAATCGAAGTCGGCCTCACTGAAGCTTTCCGCGTCCAGCCCGGTGTACACGTCGCCCTTGAAGGCCAGCAGCGCCTGCTTGGCGTTCTCAGGGGTGAAGTCCGGCGTCCAGCTGCCGAAGCGCGCTGCGTTGAGGCCGGCCAGTTTGTCGGAGAGGTGCATCAACTCGGCGATCTGCGCCGGCGTGAAGTCGCGCAGCTGGGTGACCAGTTCCTGGGAATGGTCGAGAAATTCGGGCTGGGTAAAGCGCGAAGTGACCGGTGCGCTTTCGTAGTCCAGGGTCTTGGCGGGGGAAATCACCATCAGCATGAGTCGTCTCCTTCGGCGGAGCGGCGATTCTAGCCGATTCGGCAGGGCCCGCGTGGAGCAAGGCAGCAGGCTGGACTCATGACTCTAGTGGGCGATAAGTGCCGCTGCCAAGGTCATTCGTCCAACCGACAAATAAAAATAAAAAAACTGAAAAGATCATTTGCCTGTCACATTTTTTGGAGTATCAACGAACTGTGGTTTGCGACGAACCGGGCATGAAGGCCGGCCCGTGCAGACCACGCCTTGAAAGACCGCCGAACCCTGCAGACAGGTGGCGGCCCTCGGCCCTCATCCGTTTGCGGCGCTCCTGATCGGGAGTCGGTGGTCCTGTGTGGCGGAGCGCCGTCCTGGCATTCCGTCGCTGGATCCGACAAGAGGTGACGAGTATGGATGACCACGGACGCATCAAGCCCACCGCCCCAACCTTGTACGCCCTCGACACCAATGTCCTGATTCACGATCCCAACGCGCTGCTCAATTTCCAGGAACACCACGTCGCCATCCCGATGACGGTGCTGGAGGAACTCGACAAGCTGAAAACCGGCAAACAGGGCGTCGCCGCCGAATGCCGGCAAGCCATCCGCCTGATCGACAAGATTCTCGATGGCGCCACCCCCGAGGAGGTCGAGCACGGGGTGCCGATCCAGCGCGACAAGAGCGGCCCCTGCGGTTTTCTGTCGATTCTCATGAGCAAGAGTGCAGCGCCTGTCACCTGGCTGCCGGAAGACCTCAACGACAACAAGATCATCAACCAGCTGGTGGAGCTAAAGTCACGGCGTCCGGGCATGTCCGTGGTGCTGGTGACCAAGGACATCAACATGCGCCTGAAGGCGCGTGGCTGCGGGCTGGATTCCGAGGATTACCACACCGACCAACTGGTCGACGACATCTCGCTGCTGTCCAAGGGTTACCACGACGTCGAGGGTGCCTTCTGGGATCGCGTGGCCAAGGTCGATACCCGTCAGGGCCATGGTCGTACCTGGCACCGCGTGCAGCTCAGCGAAGACTTGCCGGCGGTCAACGTCAATGAATTCATCATCGACGAGCAGGGCTTCGTCGGTTGGGTCAAGGAGGTCGAGGGCAACGAGCTGCTGATTCTCGATCTGCACCAGGAGCCGCTGCTGCATCAGGAAGCCTGGGGGCTCAAACCGAGGGACATCCACCAGGCGCTGGCACTCTACGCGCTGCTCGACCCGGACATTCATCTGGTCAACTTGACCGGCGCCGCCGGCTCGGGCAAGACCATCCTGGCGCTGGCCGCAGCCATCGAACAGACCATGGTCAGCAAGCGCTACCGGCGCATCATCGCCACCCGCAGCGTGCAGGGTCTTGATCAGGAAATCGGCTTCCTGCCCGGCACCGAGGCCGAAAAGATGGAGCCCTGGCTGGGCGCCATCACCGACAACCTCGAAGCCCTGCACATGGACGACGAGAACACCCACGGCAGCGTCGACTACATCCTGCAGAAGGTGCCCCTGCAGTTCAAATCCCTGAACTACATCCGCGGGCGCAGTTTCCAGCAGAGCCTGATCCTTATCGACGAATGCCAGAACCTCACCCCGCACCAGATGAAGACCATCATCACCCGTGCGGGCAACGGCTCCAAGGTGATCTGTCTGGGCAACCTGGCGCAGATCGATACGCCGTACCTTTCAGCGCCCAGCTCGGGCCTGACTTACCTCACCGAGCGCTTCAAGGGCTTCGAGCACGGCGTGCACATCACCCTGCAGGGCGTGCCACGTTCGATCCTCGCCGAGTACGCCGAAAGCCACATGTAACCCTTCGCCCCGGAGCCGCCTGGCGGCTCCGGGCATTCATTGCGGCGCCCATGGTTTGCAGGGGACGGTGCGCGGCCTACAATCGCCAGGTTTTCTACTTGGAGATTGCCCGTGCTGACCCATCTCGACTCCCAGGGGCGCGCCAATATGGTCGACGTCAGCGACAAGGCGCAGACGGTGCGTGAAGCCGTGGCCGAGGCCCGGGTGCGCATGCTGCCCACCACGTTGCAGATGATCGTCGACGGCGATCATCCCAAGGGCGACGTGTTCGCCGTGGCACGCATCGCCGGCATCCAGGCGGCGAAAAAGACCTCCGATCTGATTCCCCTTTGTCATCCGCTGATGCTCACCAGCGTCAAGGTCGAGCTGCAGGCCGATGGCGACGATGCGGTGCTAATCCGTGCACGCTGCAAACTCACGGGCCAGACCGGCGTGGAGATGGAAGCGCTGACCGCTGCCAGTGTCGCGGCACTGACCATTTATGACATGTGCAAGGCGATGGATCGCGGCATGACCATCGAGCAGGTGCGCCTTCTGGAAAAGCTTGGCGGCAAGAGCGGCCACTTCCTGGCAGGCGAGGGCGAGCGATGATCCGCGTGCAGTATTTCGCCCGTTACCGCGAAACCCTGGATCTGGAAGCCGAGGAGCTGCCAGGCAGCTTCGCCACCCTCGACGAGCTGCGCCTGCACCTGCTGGCCCGCGGTGGCATATGGGAGGTGCTCGCCGAGCGCGGGCTGATGTGCGCCCGCAACGAAGAACTTTGCGCGCTGAGCGAGCCGCTGGTCGATGGTGATGCAGTGGCGTTCTTCCCGACGGTCACCGGAGGCTGAGATGAGCATTCGCGTTCAGCAGGCCGTCTTCGATCCGGGGCAGGAAACCAACGCCGTGCATGCCGCCAATACCGGCGTTGGCGCGGTGGCGTGCTTTGTCGGCTACGTACGTGATTTCAATGATGGCCAGGACGTGGCAGGGATGTTTCTCGAACACTTTCCGGGCATGACCGAAAAGGCCCTGTCGGGCATCGAGGCCCAGGCCCGCGAGCGCTGGCCGTTGCTGGGGGTCGAGGTGATTCACCGCGTCGGGCGGCTGGAGCCGGGCGAGCCGATCGTTTTCGTCGGCGTGGCCAGCGCTCACCGCCAGGCGGCCTTTCAGGCCTGCGAGTTCATCATGGATTACCTGAAAACCCGTGCGCCGTTCTGGAAAAAGGAGGACACCCCCAGCGGCCCGCGCTGGGTCGAGGGCCGCGAGAGCGACCAGGCATCCGCCCGGCGTTGGCAGGCCGAAAGCTGAAAGCGGCTCAGCCGAACTCGATGAATACCTTGAAGTACAGTGGCGCGAACATCGACAGCGCGCCCAGCCCGGTCAGCCAGATGCCCCATTCCTGTTCGCGGTTATTGAAGCCGATACCCAGCAGCAGAAAGCCGCTGATCAGCAGGACGAGCATGATGTGAAAAGCATCCATGGCGAAGCCTCCTCGCAAGTGTCGCGTGCCATGAGCTGCGCCGCTGCCGTGCGGCGACCTACATATTCAGCGTAGTCGAGGGTGCGTGTGGTGGGGCTGATTCAGAGCAATTCGTGGCATCAATAATGCGCAGCCTGGCCGCGATAAAAAGCACGTTCGCCGATTTTGGTCGCCGTCGCGGCCGGGCGTGATTAAAATCGCCGACTGAATTCTCCTGCTACCCAAGGATCCTGTTATGCCCCGTATCGGAACCCCCCTGTCGCCCAGCGCGACCCGCGTGTTGCTGTGTGGCTCGGGCGAGCTCGGCAAGGAAGTGGTCATCGAACTGCAGCGCCTAGGCGTGGAAGTGATCGCCGTCGATCGCTACGCCAACGCTCCGGCCATGCAGGTGGCGCATCGCAGCCACGTGATCAACATGCTCGACGGCGCCGCGCTGCGTGCAGTGATCGAGCAGGAGAAGCCGCATTACATCGTGCCGGAGATCGAAGCCATCGCCACCGCGACGCTGGTCGAGCTGGAAAACGAAGGCTACACCGTGATCCCCAGCGCCCGCGCCGCGCAGCTGACCATGAACCGGGAAGGCATCCGTCGCCTGGCCGCCGAAGAGCTCGGCCTGCCGACTTCGCCCTACAAATTCGCCGATTCCTTCGAAGAGTTCCAGGCAGCGGTGAGCGCCATTGGCTTCCCGTGCGTGGTCAAGCCGATCATGAGCTCGTCTGGCAAAGGTCAGTCGGTGCTCAAAGGCGTCGATGACGTGCAGAAAGCCTGGGACTACGCCCAGGCCGGTGGTCGTGCTGGTAAGGGCCGGGTGATCGTCGAGGGTTTCATCGACTTCGATTACGAAATCACCCTGCTGACCGTGCGCCACGTCGGCGGCACCACCTTCTGCGCGCCTGTCGGCCATCGTCAGGAAAAGGGCGATTACCAAGAGTCCTGGCAGCCTCAGGCGATGAGCGAGGCCGCCCGTGCCGAGGCCGAGCGTATCGCTCTGGCCGTTACTGGCTCGCTGGGTGGTCGCGGCCTGTTTGGCGTCGAGCTGTTCGTCAAGGGCGATCAGGTGTGGTTCTGCGAGATCTCGCCGCGCCCGCACGACACCGGCCTGGTCACCCTGATCTCTCAGGATTTGTCCGAATTCGCCCTGCATGCCCGCGCCATTCTTGGCCTGCCGATCCCGGCGATCCGCCAGTTCGGCCCGTCCGCCTCGGCAGTGATTCTGGTCGAAGGCGAGTCCAAGCAGGTCAGCTTCGGCAGCCTCGGCGCCGCGCTCACCGAGCCGGATACCGCCCTGCGTCTGTTCGGCAAGCCGGAAGTCAGCGGTCAGCGCCGCATGGGGGTCGCCTTGGCCCGTGACGAGTCGCTGGACGCAGCCCGCGCCAAGGCGCTGCGGTCGGCGCAGGCGGTCAAGGTGGAGCTGTAACGTTTCTGGAACGATGCCCGCAGCTGACGTGGGCATTGCTGCACTAACTGTGGGAGCGGGCCATGCCCGCGAAAAAGTCACGGGCATGGACTGGGCGTCCCCGCCCGTTCCCTCAGGTAGTACGCTAACGCTCGCGTTTCACCCGTTGTCGTCGATCAATGGGAATACGAATTCTCGGATACGAAAGATCGTGAGCTGCTTTATAAGTAACAGCGGCGTCTCGCCGCTATCCAGCTTCAGTGCTGTTGGGCCTCCCAGGCCCGCACTTCCAGCACGCGGCTACCGCTTGCCTGGAGAATCTCCAGCCGGTAGCGGCCTACCTGCAAACAAACCGCACAGTCAGGAATGTTTTCCAGCACTTCGGTCACCAGGCCGTTGACCGTCTTCGGTCCATCGACCGGTAGGTGCCAGCCTAGTGCCCGGTTCACTTCACGCAGATAGGCGCTGCCCTGGATCGACCAGGTGCCGTCGCCCAGCGGATAAAATTCGCGTGGGTGTGCGGTTTCCACCGAACTCAGGTCGCCGACGATCTCTTCCAGAATGTCTTCAACGGTGACGATGCCCATGGCCTCGCCGTATTCGTCGACCACTACGGCAGTGCGGTACTTGTGCTGCTGGAAGTTGACCAGCTGGTTCGCCAGCGTGGTGCCTTCGGGCACGAAGTACGCGGCGTCGCAGGCCTGCAGCAAGGCCGCTTCATCCAGCTCGCTACACCCGGCCAGGCGGCGCATGTGCAAGATGCCTTCGGTCTGGTTGAGGCCGTTGCGGTACACCGGCAGGCGGGTGTGCGAGGCGCTGCGAATCTGCTCGAGCAGCGGCGTGCTGCCCTGCAGATCGATGCCGGTGACCTCGTGGCGCGGAATCATCACGTCCTCGACGCTGACCTTGTCCAGCTCCAGCACGCCCAGCAGCATGGCGCGGCGCTCGGCGGGCAGCGGCAGGTCGTCGGCCTGCAGCGCGTCGCGCAGCTCGGTGAGGCTCGGCGCATCATCGGGTGCGGCGCTCTGATCCGCCTTGCCTATTCGCCGGCGCAGACCCTGGCCGATGGTCATCAGCAGGCGGGTGAACGGGGACAGCGCCAGGCTGACCAGGGTCAGCGGATAGCTTGCCGGGTAGGCGAACAGCGGCGGCGGCAGGATGGCCAGCAGGCGACCGAACGGATGGGCCAGCATCAGCACGGCCAGCGTCAGAACGAATGGCGATGGCGCCAGATTACCGGGCGCACCGTGGCGCAAGGCCAGCAAGGTGGCAGCGACCGAGGCGGCCATGGTGCTGCAAATGGTGCCGATGCGCAGGGTCGCCGACAGCCGTTGTGGCTGGTCGAGCAGGGCGATCAGCCGGGCAGCGGCGCGATGGCCTTGGCGCGCCCGGTAGCGCAGCCGATAGCGGTTGAGACCGAATAGCACGGTACGTGCGCAGATGAAAAAGGTCGCGCAGGCCAGCAGGGTGAGCAGCAGGGCGAGCTGGAAAAGCGGTGAGGGTGTGTTCACGGCTCAGATGTGCAGGATGAATTCACGAACCAGCTTGCTGCCGAAGAAGGCCAGCATCAGCAGACAGAAACCGGCCAGCGTCCAGCGGATCGCCTTGTGGCCGCGCCAGCCGAGCTGGTGGCGGCCCCAAAGCAGTACGGCGAATACTACCCAGGCGAAGCACGACAGGATGGTCTTGTGCACCAGGTGCTGAGTGAACAGGTTGTCGATGAACACCGCGCCGGAGAGCAGCGACAGTGACAGCAGCGCCCAGCCGCTCCACAGGAAGCCGAACAGCAGGCTTTCCATGGTCTGCAGGGGTGGGAAGTTGCGGATCAGCCCGGAGGGATGCTTGTTCTTGAGCTGCCGGTCCTGCACCAGTAGCAATAGCGACTGGAACATGGCGATGGTCAGTAGGCCGTAGGCCACGATGGACAGCAGAATGTGGGCGAGTATGCCAGGGCCTTCCTCGATCGGCTGGCTGGTGCCGCTGGGCATGAACTGCGCGCACAGCACCGTCAGCCCGCCGAGCGGAAACAGGAACAGCAGCAGGTTGTGCACCGGCATGCGCTGGCAGGCCAGCAGGATCAGCGCAATCACCGTGAAGGCGATCAGACTGGAGGAATTGAAGAAGTCCAGGTTCAGGCCGGCGACATCGTGCATCTGCATGTACAGGCTGCCACCGTGAAACAGCAGGGCGATCACGCCCACCAGCAGCAACACGGGTTGGCTGGGCTGGCTGCGGCGGGCCAGATGCAGGCCTTGATAGCAGGCAGCGCCAAAGTAGAGAACGGCGGCGGCGAGGCTGGGTAACAGAGGGTGCATAGATAGGCGATGACAGGGCCGGAAAGGCGCTGAGTGTGGCACACAACCGTTGTCGCAAAAAGACTGCAAGCGGTATCCGCTCTCATATGTCGCAGGCGCACCGACAAACAAGCCTCGAAAGCGTCGCGGTCTTCGTTATAATCCGCCGTTTGCTGCCAGCCCATCCCGGCCAGACGGCCCGAAAGGAACGCGCATGTTCGAAAATTTAACCGATCGCCTCTCGCAGACCCTGCGCAGCGTCACTGGCAAGGCCAAGCTGACCGAGGACAACATCAAGGACACCCTGCGCGAAGTGCGCATGGCGTTGCTCGAGGCCGACGTGGCGCTGCCCGTGGTCAAGGATTTCGTTGCTCGCGTCAAGGAGCGCGCGGTCGGCACCGAGGTGTCCAAGAGCCTGACTCCGGGCCAGGCGTTCGTGAAGATCGTGCGTCTGGAGCTGGAAAGCCTCATGGGCGCCGCCAACGAAGACCTCGACCTGAGCACTACGCCGCCGGCGGTGGTGCTGATGGCCGGTCTGCAGGGTGCTGGTAAGACCACCACTGTTGGCAAGCTGGCGCGCCTGCTGAAGGAGCGCAAGAAGAAGAGCGTGATGGTGGTGTCGGCGGACGTCTACCGTCCGGCGGCCATCAAGCAGCTGGAAACCCTGGCCAATGACCTGGGCGTGACCTTCTTCCCTTCCGACATTACCCAGAAGCCGGTGGCCATCGCCGAAGCGGCGATCCGTGAGGCCAAGCTCAAGTACATCGACGTGGTGCTGGTCGACACCGCTGGTCGTCTGGCCGTCGATGCCGAGATGATGGCCGAGATCCAGGCGCTGCACGCCGCGGTCAAGCCGGTGGAGACCCTGTTCGTGGTCGACGCCATGACCGGTCAGGACGCCGCCAACACCGCCAAGGCCTTCAACGATGCGCTGCCGCTCACTGGCGTGGTGCTCACCAAGGTCGATGGCGATGCCCGTGGCGGTGCCGCGCTGTCGGTGCGCGCCATCACCGGCAAGCCGATCAAGTTCATCGGTATGGGCGAGAAGAGTGAAGCGCTCGAGCCGTTCCACCCCGAGCGAATCGCCTCGCGCATCCTCGGCATGGGTGATGTGCTCAGTCTGATCGAACAGGCCGAGCAAACCCTCGACCGCGAGAAGGCCGAGAAGCTCACCAAGAAGCTCAAGAAGGGCAAGGGTTTCGACCTCGAGGACTTCCGCGACCAGCTCGTGCAAATGAAAAGCATGGGCGGCCTCGGCGGCCTGATGGACAAGCTGCCGCAGATGGGTGGCGTCAACCTTGCGCAGATGGGCAATGCCCAGGGCGCGGCAGAAAAGCAGTTCAAGCAGATGGAGGCGATCATCAACTCGATGACGCCTGCCGAGCGCCGCGACCCCGACATCATCAGCGGGTCGCGCAAGCGCCGCATCGCCATGGGTTCCGGCACTCAGGTGCAGGACATCGGCCGGCTGATCAAGCAGCACAAGCAGATGCAGAAGATGATGAAGAAATTCAGTGCCAAAGGCGGCATGGCCAAGATGATGCGCGGTATGGGCAGCATGATGCCTGGCGGCGGCATGCCGAAGTTCTGATGGCTCTGGCAGGCCGCCTGGCGGCCTGTGGAAAAAGAGATTTGCAAACAGCCGCATAATCCTTAGAATATGCGGCCTTTCGGGCCTAGGCCCATTTTTGATGTGTGCCTCAAGTTAGCACCGACTACAGGAACGATGTTCACATGGTAACTATTCGTCTCGCTCGCGGCGGCTCCAAAAAGCGCCCCTTCTACCACCTCACCGTGACCAACAGCCGCAATGCGCGCGACGGTCGCTTCGTAGAGCGTATCGGTTTCTTCAATCCGATCGCCTCGGGTGCTGAAATCAAGCTGTCCGTGAATCAAGAGCGCGCTACTTACTGGCTGAGCCAGGGCGCCCAGCCGTCTGAGCGCGTTGCTCAGCTGCTGAAAGAAGCTGCCAAGGCTGCTGCCTAAGCACTTCTTATGAGCACGACGCCGGCCCCCGCCGAGGATCTTCTGGTTCTTGGCAAGATAGTCTCGGTGCATGGCGTCAAGGGTGAGATAAAGGTGTATTCCTTTACCGATCCCCTGGATAACGTGCTCGATTACCCTCGCTGGACGCTGCGGCGCGATGGCGAGGTGAAACAGGTTGAACTGGCTGGTGGACGCTTGCAGGGCAAGGTTCTGGTCGCCAGGCTCAAAGGGCTCGAGGATCGTGAAGTGGCGCGTACCTACGCGGGCTTCGAGATCTGCGTACCCAGGAGCCAGCTGCCGGAGCTCGATGACGGCGAGTTCTACTGGTATCAGCTGGAAGGTCTGAAGGTCATCGATCAGGCGGGGCAACTGCTCGGCAAGGTCGATCATCTGTTCGAGACCGGTGCCAATGACGTGATGGTGGTCAAGCCCTGCGCTGACAGCCTCGATGATCGTGAGCGTTTGCTGCCGTATACGCAGCAGTGCGTGTTGTCGATCAATCTCGAAGCTGGCGAGATGCAGGTCGAGTGGGACGCGGATTTCTGACGCCATGCCGAGCTTGCGCGTCGATGTGATTACGCTGTTCCCGGAAATGTTCGCCGCCATCAGCGATTACGGCATCACCAGTCGTGCGGTAAAGCAGGAGCTGTTGCAGCTGACCTGCTGGAATCCGCGCAGCTACACCACGGATCGTCATCACACCGTTGACGACCGCCCCTTCGGTGGTGGTCCCGGCATGGTGATGAAGATCAAGCCGTTGGAAGATGCTCTGGTTGATGCCAGGCAGGCCAGCGACGCACCGGCGAAGGTGATTTATCTCTCGCCGCAGGGCCGCAAGCTGACGCAGGCGGCGGTACGCGAGCTGGCGAAGGAGGAGCGTTTGATCCTCATCGCCGGCCGCTACGAAGGCATCGACGAACGTTTCATCGAAACCCACGTCGATGAGGAATGGTCGATCGGCGACTACGTCCTGTCCGGCGGTGAGCTGCCGGCCATGGTGCTGATCGATGCGGTAACGCGCCTATTGCCTGGTGCATTAGGTCATGCAGATTCGGCCGAGGAAGACTCCTTCACGGATGGCTTGCTCGACTGCCCGCATTACACCCGTCCGGAGGTGTATGCGGATAAACGTGTTCCGCAGGTGCTGCTTGGTGGCAACCACGAACACATCCGGCGCTGGCGTTTGCAGCAGTCCCTGGGACGCACCTGGGAACGCCGTGTCGATCTTCTGGATAGCCGCTCGCTTTCTGGAGAAGAGAAGAAGCTGCTGGAGGAATACATCCGCCAGCGGGACGATAACTAAATATCGATGGCCGGCCTGACGGCCCGTCTTAGGAGCGCAGCATGACCAACAAAATCATTCAGCAACTCGAAGCTGAGCAGATGAGCAAAGAGATCCCTACCTTTGCCCCGGGCGACACCGTAGTCGTTCAGGTGAAAGTAAAGGAAGGTGACCGCCAGCGTCTGCAGGCGTTCGAGGGTGTGGTAATCGCCAAGCGTAACCGTGGTCTGAACAGCGCCTTCACCGTGCGCAAGATCTCCAGCGGCGTTGGCGTTGAGCGTACTTTCCAGACCTACAGCCCGCTGGTCGACAGCCTGGCCGTCAAGCGTCGCGGTGATGTTCGCAAAGCCAAGCTGTACTACCTCCGCGACCTGTCCGGCAAGGCAGCGCGCATCAAGGAAAAACTGGTTTAATCCAGCTTTCCCCCTCGAAAAAAGCAGCCTCGGCTGCTTTTTTCGTTTCTGGCGTTTGGTAGGCTGGCAGCCGTTTCGCAAGCCACCTGTGGGAGCGGGCGGGGGCGCCTAGCTCATGCGCGCGAAATCGCGGGTACGGCCCGATCCCACAAAAGCAGTGCAGTATCTGCTTTTGATTGTGTTGATAATGAATTTTTGCGTAGTGCAGATCTGATCCATGTCCGCTGTCGACCATCCATTGATCGAGCGTTTCATCGAGGCTTTGTGGTTGGAGAAGGGCCTGTCCGCCCATACCCAGTCGGCCTATCGCAGTGATTTGGCGCTGCTCAACGGCTGGCTGCAGGCCCGCGACGTCGAATTGCAATCGGTGGGCCGCGAGGTGCTGCTCGATCATCTGGCCTGGCGCATGAATGAAGGCTACAAGGCGCGCTCCACGGCGCGGCTGATTTCCGGCATGCGCGGCTTCTACCGCTTCCTGCTGCGCGAGGGCATCATCGACACCGATCCCACGCTGCAGGTCGACATGCCGCAGCTTGGCCGGCCGCTGCCCAAGTCGCTGTCCGAGGCGGATGTCGAGGCTCTGCTGGCTGCGCCGGATCTGGATGATCCCATCGGCCTGCGTGATCGCGCCATGCTCGAGGTGCTGTATGCCTGTGGTCTGCGGGTCAGCGAGCTGGTCGGGCTGACGCTCGAGCAGCTCAATCTGCGCCAGGGCGTGCTACGGGTGTTCGGCAAGGGCAGCAAGGAGCGCCTGGTGCCCATGGGGGAGGAGGCCATCGGCTGGGTCGAGCGCTATTGTCTTGAGGCGCGGCCTGCGCTGCTGGCTGGTCGGCCCGCGGACGTGCTATTCCCGAGCCTGCGTGGCGAGCAGATGACCCGGCAAACCTTCTGGCACCGTATCAAGCATCACGCCCAGGTGGCGGGGATCGCCAAGTCGCTGTCGCCGCACACTTTGCGTCATGCCTTCGCGACTCATCTGCTCAACCACGGCGCTGACCTGCGCGTGGTGCAGATGCTGCTGGGCCACAGTGATCTGTCCACCACGCAGATCTACACCCACATCGCCCGCGCGCGCTTGCAGGCGTTGCATGCTCAGCACCATCCGCGTGGCTGAATCGGCTGGTGCCAGTTGGCGCTTTGCGTCTGCCGGGCGCAGCCTGTGGCGCCGGTTATGGTAGTCTCTGTGCTTTCCCTGTCACCCCGTCGCTCGATAGGAGTTTTCATGCGTGTGACCCGCATCGTCGCGGCCATGGCTCTCGGCCTGGTCAGCACCCTCGGCCATGCCGCCGACCCGGATCAGGCGATCCGCAAGAACCTGCTTTCCATCCAGCCCGATCTGCCGATCGAAACCATTGCCGAGAGCCCGATGCCCGGCGTTTATCAGGTTCAGCTCAAGGGTGGTCGCCAGCTTTACGCCAGTGCCGATGGGCAGTTCGTGATGCAGGGCTACCTGTTTCAGTTCAAGGATGGCCAGGCCATCAACCTGACCGAAGCAGAAGAAAGCAAGGCCATCGCCAAGCAGATCAACGCCATTCCGGCCAAGGACATGGTGGTGTTCGCGCCGAAAGAGCCGAAAACCCATATCACCGTATTCACCGACACCGACTGCGCCTATTGCCAGAAGCTGCACAGCGAAGTTGGCGAGCTGAACAAGCTTGGCGTCGAGGTGCGTTACCTGGCTTTCCCGCGTCAGGGGATGGGCAGCAAGGGTGCCAAGGATCTGGCCAGTGTGTGGTGTTCCAAGGACCGCCAGGCCGCGATGAACAAGGCCAAGGCCCGTGAGTCGATTCCCCAGGTCAGCTGCGACAATCCGGTCGCGCAGGAGTACCAACTAGGGCAGGCGATCGGCGTCAACGGCACGCCGGCGATCATTCTTGAGAACGGCAAGATGATTCCCGGTTACCAGCCCGCCGCGCAGCTGGCGAAGCTGGCCCTGGAAGCCAAGTGATTCGAACCGGGGTAGTCGATTGACTATCCCTTGGCCGCTTCGTAATGTGCGGCTCTTTTTCCACGGCTGGCGCCCGCGTCGGCCGTTTTACGCAGTGCAGTTGGGGAGTCTAGTGTGAATCCGGTCAAAGTAGGCATCTGTGGGCTGGGTACCGTCGGTGGCGGTACCGTGAATGTGCTCAAGCGCAACGCCGAGGAAATCGCGCGTCGTGCCGGGCGTGGCATCGAGGTGGCGCAGATCGCCACCCGTACACCCAAGCCCCAGTACCAGTCGACCGGCATTACCATGACCGACGATGTCTTCGCGGTGGTCAGCAACCCCGAGATCGATATCGTCGTCGAGCTTATCGGCGGCTACAGCGTCGCCCGCGAGTTGGTCCTCAAGGCCATCGACAACGGCAAGCACGTGGTTACTGCCAACAAGGCGCTGATTGCCGTGCACGGCAACGAGATCTTCGCCCGCGCTCGCGAGAAGGGCGTGATTGTCGCGTTCGAGGCGGCGGTGGCTGGTGGCATTCCGGTGATCAAGGCGATCCGTGAAGGCCTGTCGGCCAACCGTATCAACTGGCTGTCCGGCATCATCAACGGCACCGGTAACTTCATCCTCAGTGAAATGCGCGAGAAGGGTCGCACCTTCGAAGACGTGCTGGCCGAGGCTCAGGCCCTGGGTTACGCCGAAGCCGATCCAACCTTCGACGTCGAAGGCATCGACGCGGCCCACAAGTTGACCATCCTGGCGTCCATCGCGTTTGGCATTCCGCTGCAGTTCGACAAGGCCTACACCGAAGGCATCACCAAGCTGACCACGGCCGACGTGAACTACGCCGAGGCGCTGGGCTACCGCATCAAGCATCTGGGGGTGGCGCGTCGTACCGACGCCGGCATCGAGCTGCGCGTGCACCCGACGCTGATCCCGGCCGACCGCCTGATCGCCAACGTTAATGGCGTGATGAACGCGGTGATGGTCAATGGCGACGCTGCCGGCAGCACCCTGTTCTACGGCGCGGGTGCCGGCATGGAAGCGACCGCTTCGGCCGTGGTGGCCGACCTGGTCGACGTGGTGCGTGCACTGACCACCGACCCGACCAACCGCGTGCCGCACCTGGCCTTCCAGCCGGATTCGCTGTCCGACCACCCGATCCTGCCGATCACCGCCTGCGAAAGCGCCTATTACCTGCGCATTCAGGCCAAGGATCGCCCGGGCGTGCTTGCCCAGGTGGCGAGCATCCTGTCGGAGCGCGGCATCAATATCGAGTCGATCATGCAGAAGGAAGTCGAGGAGCAGGACGGCCTGGTGCCGATGATCCTGGTCACCCATCGCGTTGCCGAGCAGCGCATGAACGACGCCATTTCTGCCCTGGAAGCGCTGGCCGACGTCGTCGGCAATGTGGTGCGCATCCGCGTCGAACAACTCAGCTAATTCAGTCGCGCGCTGCGACCCGTTCGCGGCGTGGCGCCCCAAACCGAAGGTTTGCAGACCATGCGCTATATCAGCACCCGCGGCCAGGCACCGGCCCTCAATTTCGAAGACGTCCTGCTGGCCGGCCTGGCCACGGACGGCGGCCTGTACGTGCCGGAAAACCTGCCACGCTTCAGTCAGGAAGAGATCGGCTCCTGGGCGGGCCTGCCGTATCACGAGCTGGCCTTCCGGGTGATGCGCCCGTTCGTGACCGGCAGCATTCCGGATGCCGACTTCAAGAAGATCCTCGAAGATACCTACGGCGTGTTCGAGCACTCGGCCGTGGCGCCGCTGCGTCAGCTGAACGGCAACGAGTGGGTGCTCGAGCTGTTCCATGGCCCGACCCTGGCGTTCAAGGATTTCGCCCTGCAGCTGCTCGGTCGCCTGCTCGATTACGTGCTGGCCAAGCGCAACGAGCGCGTGGTGATCATGGGCGCCACCAGTGGTGACACCGGCTCGGCGGCCATCGAAGGCTGCAAGGCCTGCGACAACGTCGATATCTTCATCATGCACCCGCACAACCGTGTGTCCGAGGTGCAGCGCCGGCAGATGACCACCATCCTCGGCGACAACATCCATAACATCGCCATCGAGGGCAACTTCGATGACTGCCAGGAGATGGTCAAGGCCAGCTTCGCCGATCAGGGCTTCCTCAAGGGCACGCGCCTGGTGGCGGTCAACTCGATCAACTGGGCGCGGATCATGGCCCAGATTGTCTACTACTTCCACGCGGCCCTGCAGCTGGGCGGGCCGGCGCGTTCGGTGGCCTTCTCGGTGCCGACCGGCAACTTCGGCGACATCTTCGCCGGCTATCTCGCCCGCAACATGGGCCTGCCGGTCAGCCAGCTGATCGTCGCCACCAACCGCAACGACATCCTGCACCGCTTCATGAGCGGCAATCAGTATGCCAAGGGCGAGCTGTACCCGACCCTGTCGCCGTCGATGGACATCATGGTCTCGTCGAACTTCGAGCGCCTGCTGTTCGACCTGCACGGTCGCAACGGTCCATCGATCGCCGCGCTGATGACCGAATTCCGCCAGACCGGTGGTTTCACCGTTGAAGACGACCGCTGGACCGAAGCCCGCAAGCTGTTCGACTCGCTCGCCGTGAGCGACGAGCAGACCTGCCAGACCATCGCTGAAGTCTATGCTGCCACGGGCGAGCTGCTCGATCCGCACACCGCCATCGGCGTGCGTGCCGCGCGCGAATGCCGTCGCAGCCTATCGGTGCCGATGGTGGTGCTGGGCACGGCCCATCCGGTGAAGTTCCCGGAGGCCATCGAGAAGTCCGCCGTGGATCTGTCGCCAGCCTTGCCGGCGCACCTGGCCGATCTGTTCGAGCGTGATGAGCGCTGCACTGTGCTTGCTAACGACCTGCCAACCGTGCAGCAATTCGTGGCGGCACATGGTAATCGCGGCAAGCCGCTGTAAGCGAAGGCGCTGCGAAGCGAAAGGCCGGTCACCGAGAGGTGCCGGCCTTTTGTGTTTGGGGAAGTGGTCGGGGACGCCTGGTTCATGCCCGCGATTCGCGCGCATGGCGCGCTCCCACAAAGGCTGGTCTGTAGCTATCGGGAAGTGGGGTGGGCTTTAGCCCACCAATCCACCAGAGCGCGTCTGCCTCGAGGCGCTACCGCCGATTGACCGCCGCAATTGGCGCCTGCTGGCAAAGTCGTTTATCCAATTGCCCGACATAGGGGTTGCCCCAGCCCATCACGCAGCCGACCAGTTGGTTGCGTTGGCGCTCCCACTGCTCGGCGGGATAGGTCTTGTTCCAGGCGTTGAACAGCTGGCGGTTCTGCTTGGATAGACGCAACTGGTAGCGATCGCTCATGTACAGATAGGTGCGGGCGATCATGCCGCGTACCTGCTGGCGCGGCATCACCTTGCGCGCCTTGAAGTCGACTACCGTGGGGCAGGCGCCGTACTGGTTGGGCTTTTGCGGCAGCCAGCCGAAGTCATAGTTGCTGCGGTCGCCATTGACCTCACCAATCGCCGGCACCAGGTTATGCAGGTCGGCTTCGGCGCGGCGATAAACGCTGTCGTTCTTGCTGCAGTTCTTGCGCCCGCCGTGCTGCCAGCACTGGCGCTGATGGCCGATCTGCCAGGCCGGGACGATGTGTTCCCACTCGATGCGCGCCGCGCGGTTGGCATTCTTGCGTGGTGTGTAACCGCAGCTTTTCAGGTCTACACGGTTGCCTTTGAAGCTGCAGCCGCAATAGAACTCCACCGACTGGCGCTCATAGAGCGTCCAGCCGATCTTCTTGGCTTGAGTGAAGTTTTGCGGCGGGGCGGCTTGCAGTGAGGTGCAGAGTGTGAGGCACAGCAGGGTGAGAAGGCTGCGAAACGGCATGCGGCTTTCCTAAAAAGTGCCGCATCATACCGGCTCGTTGTGGTTTGCCAAGGCTGGCCCATTGATGGCGTCTATCTAGGGTCTGTTGCCGTTTCAACGCGAGCCGCGTTGCCGCGAGAAATCTTGCCAGGCTAGATGGAGGGCGCAGGGAATGGCGTTCCCTTTTCAAGTCCTCCAGCAACGCATGGCGAGATTTCTCGCGCAACCCGAAGAGCCGGGCCCGTTTTGCCGTGATACTGCGTTTCTCGCCGGCTCATTTAGCTCGCTAAACTTCGCGGCTCGCGCCTTGCCTCGCGGTAAAAACGGGCTCCGGCGCGGCCGTGCGTGAAACGGCAACAGATCCTGGGATTCAATCTCTATGCTCTGCGACGCAGTCGGCGAACTTGTCCCATTTTCTCGGTTAAAGTTCTGCGGCTGACTCCCTCTTTCAGGCTATCGGTGCCTGGGCCCGCAAGACCCCGATTACAGCTCTCGAATAAATTACATGTGATGTCTTGAGTTCTCACATGTGATGTTCTAGGCTGCGCCACATGGAAAACAAATCATCTGCGCACTACCAGCGTCTTTTCCGTCAGCGTCTGCGCGAGCAGGGGTTGGTGAAGAAGGAGGTCTGGATTCTGCCCGAGCATGCCCAGAGGCTCTCGGCGGTCGAAAGGAAACTGCGCCAGCCCCAGCCGGAGCTGGCTTCAATGGAGGAGGGGGTGAGCATGCCTCAGGTTTGGACTGCACAAACGTTGTTCGATGCGCTGTCGGCGACAGAGCCGTTTGCCGATGGCCGCGCGGCCGTCGAGCTGATCCAGGGTGCCGACGCCAGTCTGCACGTGACCATGAAGGAATACGGCGATCTGCCGCTGTTCATCGCTGTGTTCGGCGACCAGATCGTGGTCGAGGCGCTGCTCTGGCCGGCCAGCGACGTTCGCGACACCGCCGCCTTCAACGAAGAAGTGCTGCGCAGCCACAAGCTGTTCCCGCTGTCCTGCGTCGGGCTGGAAACCCTGCCAGACGGTCAGGCCTGCTACACCATGTTCGGTGCGCTCAGCGCCTCGTCGATCTTGCCCAACGTGGTACTGGAGATCGAAACGCTGGCGGACAACGTCATCAAAGCGACCGAAGCCTACGAAGACTTCCTCAAGGCCAGTGCATAAGGAGACATGCCCATGAACGTCTGGAGCAAATTGCTGACGGCGCTGCGCGGCGGTGCCAACGAAATGGGTGAGGCGCTGGTCGATGGCCAGGCCCTGCGCATCCTCGATCAGGAAATCCGCGACGCTGACGTCGAGCTGCGCAAATCCAAGGAAGCGTTGGCCGAGATCATGGCCAAGCAGAAGCTGGCCGCCGAGCGCGCCAGCAAGTCTGCCGCCAAGATCGCCGAGTACGAGCAGTACGCGGTCAAAGCGCTGGAAACCGGTAAGGAAGACCTGGCAGCCGAAGTGGCCGGCAAGATCGCCAACCTGGAAATCGAACTGGACAGCGAGCGCGAGCAGGCTGATGCCTACGCTGCCAGCGTGGCTCAGCTACGGGCCGCGGTGAGCCAGGCGGAAGCCAACATCAAACGCCTGAAACAACAGGTCGATACCGTCAAGGCCACCGAAAGCGTGCAGAAGGCGCAGATGGCCGTGGCCCAGCGTTACGGCGGCTCCCAGGCCAAGTTGCACACTGCGGTCGAGTCGCTGGAGCGCATCAAGCAGCAGCAGGCCGAGCGTGCAGCGAAGATGGAGGCGGCAGCTGAGCTGGCCGAAGCCTCCAACCTCGACGAGTCGCTGGACGCCAAGCTGCGCGCTGCCGGTATTGTCGCCGACAAGAGTAGTGCCGACAGCGTGCTGGCGCGTCTGAAGGACAAAGCCAAGCCCTGATCACAGGCTGGCCCGTAGCGTCATCGATGGTGGGGCCAACAGGCTCCGCCATGTTTTCAGGGATAGGAAACCATGGAAATCTTCCTGCAGGTCTCGTTGGCGTTCCCGACGGTCATTTTCACCTTTCTGCTGTGCCTGGCGGTGGTGTACTGGGTCGTCGTCGCGTTCGGCCTGATCGAGATCGACGTGCTCGACATCGAGGCCGATTCCGCCCTGGAAGGCCCGGCGGCAGCGCTCCTGTCCAAACTCAAACTACGTGACGTACCGCTGACCCTGGTGCTGACGCTGTTGTCTTTCTTCGCCTGGTTCATCAGCTATTTCGCCGACCTCTGGCTGCTCGGCCTTTTGCCGCTCGAGTGGCTGCGTTACCCGCTGGGCCTGGCGGTCGCGGTGCTGGCGCTGCTGCTCGCCGTGGCACCTACCCGGCTGTTGTGCGCGCCGCTGCGCCCGTTGTTTCTCAAGCTGGAAGTGACCAGCAGCAAGAGCGTGCTCGGCCAGACCGCCGTGGTGCGCAGCGGGCGGGTGACCGCCAGCCATGGCGAAGCAGTGCTGGAAGACGGTGGCGCCGGGCTGATCCTGCGTGTGCGCGCCGACGAGCAACTGGGTTTCAAGCGTGGCGATCGTGTCGTTTTACTGGAATACCTGGAGGCGCAGCACGCCTACCGGGTGATAACCGAGGATGAGTTCCGCGGCATCTGAACCGGCGGTTCCGTCTGTCTCAAAGGAGATTGAGTGCAATGTACAACCTTCCCCCGTCGTTGATCCCCGTGCTGGTCGGGGTTGGCCTGGTCGCCCTGCTGATCGTCGGCCTGCTGGCGCTGTTCAAGGCCTTCTATATCAAGGTTCCCCAGGGTACGGCACTGATCGTCAACGACATGTCGTCGACGCCCAAGGTGCATTTCACCGGTGCCTTGGTGTACCCGGTCATCCACCTCAAGGAGTTCATGAAGATCTCCCTGATCACCCTGGAAGTCGACCGCCGCGCCAAGGACGGGCTGATCTGCCGCGACAACATGCGCGCCGACATCACCGTGGCCTTCTACCTGCGCGTCAACGAGACCCAGGAAGACGTGCTCAAGGTTGCCAAGGCCATCGGCGTGGAACGCGCCTCTGACCGTGCGGCGGTCAACGAGCTGTTCAACGCCAAGTTCTCCGAAGCCCTGAAAACCGTCGGCAAGCAGTTCGACTTCGTGCAGCTGTTCGAGAACCGCCAGGATTTCCGCGACCGCATCGTCGAGGTGATCGGCAACGACCTCAACGGTTACGTACTCGAAGACGTGGCCATCGACTACCTGGAGCAGACCTCCAAGGCCTCGCTGGACCCAAGCAACATTCTCGATGCCGAAGGTATTCGCAAGATCACCGAGCTGACCGCCGCGCAGAACGTCATCACCAATGACCTGGAGCGCAACGAAGAACTGGCGATCAAGAAGAAGAACGTCGAAACCCGTGAGGCGACCCTGGCCCTCGAGCGTCAGCAGGCCGACGCCGAGGCGCGCCAGAAACGCGAGGTGGAGACCATCCGCGCCCGTGAGGAAGCGGAAACCCTCAAGGTGCGCGAAGAAGAGCGCCTGAAGGCCGAGCAGGCGCGTATCCAGACCCAGCAGGAGCTGGACATCCGCGCCGAGAATCACCAGCGTGAAGTGGAAGTGGCCCAGCAGAACCGCCAGCGCGCGGTGGTCATCGAGGTCGAGAAGGTCACCCGCGCCAAGGATCTGGAAGTGGTAGCCCGCGAGCGCGAGGTCGAGCTGCAGCGCATCGAGAAGGAAAAGGCGCTCGAAGAAGAACGCAAGAACATCGCCAGCGTGGTGCGCGAGCGCGTGGCGGTGGAAAAGACCGTCGCCCAGGAAGAAGAGCGCATCAAGGAAGTACGCGAAGTCTCCGAAGCCGAGCGCCTGAAGCAGGTCACCGTGCTCAACGCTCAGGCCGAAGCCGAGCAGGAGCTGGTGCGCCAGGTCAAACAGGCCGAGGCCGACGAAACCCGTTCCAAGCACAAGGCGGTGGAAATCAACAACCTCGCCCAGGCCGAGCTGGAAGCCGCGGCCAAGAGTGCCGAGGCCAAGAAGAAACTGGCCGAAGGCATCGAAGCCGAGCGCGCTGCGCCTGGCCTGGCCGATGCGCGTGTGCGTGAAGTCACCGCTGCGGCGAAAGAGAAGGAAGGTCTGGCCGAGGCTCGCGTGCAGGCCGAGCGTCTGATCGCGGAAGCCAAGGGCGAGCAGGAGAAAGGTCTGGCCCAGGCCCGCGTGATCGAAGCGCAGGCGGCCGCCAAGGAAAAAGACGGTCTGGCCGACGCCAAGGTGTTGGAAGAGAAGCTCGGCGCCCAGGCACGTGGCGAAGAGCAGCTCGGTACTGCCAAGGCCAAGGCGACCCAGGATCTGGGCATGGCCGAAGCGCAGGTGCTGCTGGAGCGTCTGAACGCCGAGGCAGAAGGTCTGGGCAAGAAGTTCGGTGCTCTCGACGCGCTCAGCGACAATGCTCGCCAGCACGAAGAGTTCCGCATGCAGTTGGAGAAGAGCTTCGAGGAGGCCATGGCCGCGATTGCTGCCAACAAGGAAATCGCCAAGGACCAGGCCGAGGTACTGGCCACCGCGCTGGCCAAGGCGAAGATCGAGATCGTCGGCGGCGAAGGCGACTTCTTCAACTCGTTCGCCAAGTCCCTGTCGGTCGGCAAGGCCATTGAGGGCGTGGTCGGCAAGAGCCCGGTGGTGCAGGACGTGCTTGCGCGTCTGCTGCAGGGCCGCGCCACTGAAGCCAAGCCGGCAGCTGTAGGCGACGCGGACGCGGTGTAAGTCTGAATGCCGGTGCCAGCCTGTGCGGGCTGGCGCCGGTCACGGATCAGGCGCGCAGCAGCTGCGCGCATTCAGGCCGTCATGGCCTGCCTCAATGACAAGGAAAGTGGCATGTCGCAATCTAGAGATCACCTGGAAATGACCTTTCGCAGCATCCAGTGCTTTGCCGATGACGGCCGCCTGGACGCCGCCGAACTGGGCTCGCTGCTGGAAATCGCCGAGCGTGACGGCGTGATTGATGACGACGAGATCCGCGTACTGACGCGCATCATCGCCCGCATCAAACCCGAGGAGCTCGACGCCGCGATGCACGAGAAGCTCGCCGAGATCGCCCGCAAGATCGGTGCCTGAGCACCGCCTCATTTTTTTCGGCCCCGCCCATGACGGGACCTTGCTTGCAGACCGCGCAGATTCAGGAAGACCATGATGTCGGACGCCCAAGCCGAAAACACCCAGCAGGACATTCTCGACAAGGCCGTGGCCGAAGGCGGCGCCTACGAGGTGCTGCACAAACGCTTGCAGGAGCAGGGCCTGCGCCTGCGCCAGAGCACCGAAGCGCTCAACGAGCAGCGCCTGCAGGAGTTCGGCAGCAGCCAGATGGAAGTGATCGGGCGGGTGCGTATCCGTACCGAGAACAACTGCATCGCCCGCGACATCGTGCAGGTCGGCGACTGGCTGCTGTTCGGCTACAACGTGTTCATGGGCCTGAAGAAGGAAACCTCGGTCGCCGACGTGTTCTCCCTCTATCGCCTGGTCGAGGGCAGCGAGGGCTATGAAGCCGAAGCGGTCGCCCTGGACGGCACCTTCCTGAGCCAGAGCGGCTTCGTCAACGACTTCAACGAGCTGTACACCTACTACAAGAACACCCGTCTGCTGCAACTGGCGATCCGCGACGGCAAGCTGCTGGCCAGCTTCCAGATCGGCGAGCGGATCACCGACATCCGCGTGTTTCGCTGGTCGCTGTCGCTCGACGGCAAGGACGTGCGCTATATCGACAACCGCGGCGAGCGCGATATCGCGCTGCCGGCGCCGTTCGATTTCGAGTGGCAGAAAACCACCCGCGAGATGACGGTCAACGGCCGCCATCCGCACCTGAACATCCTCGACACGGTATTCGTCGAGACGGTCGGCGGCGACCTGACCATCAAGGTTGAGAACAACACCGAAAGCGGCCAGGGCATCTACCGCGAAGAGGTGATGGACAAGACCCAGTCGCTGGACGATGCGCAGATCGAATACGCCGCCCTGGGCAGCCTGATCCTGCTCAAGGTGCTGCCGTACCGCGAGGAGCAGTGGCGCTACCTGGTGTTCAACCGCCTGACCCGCAAGGTCGAGCGTATCGACGCCATCGGCCTGGCCTGCGTGCAGCTGCCCGAAGACCACGGCATCATCTTTCCCGGCGGCTACTACCTGCAGAACGGCGAGTACAAGACCTTCGAGCAGTCGATGGCCGGCATGCGCTTCAAACGCTCGGTGCGCTCGCCCAACGGCGAGGACGTGCAATACATCTTCTACCATCCCGGCGAAGGCCGGGCGGTGCTGTTGACCTACAACATGGTCACCCGTCAGTTGCAGAACCCGATCTTCGGCCACGGCTACGCGCGCCTGGAAGACGGGCGCATGGTGATCTTCTCCGCCGAGGGTGACGAGCCCACGCGGATTCACCCCATGCAGGTCTGGCAGACGCCGTTCGAGAGCGAGGAGTTCGCCGCCCGCCAGCCGGCGCGCAGCGGCTTCTTCGGGCGCATCGGCAATGCCGAACTGGTGCGCGGGGTCTCCGATCTGTTCAACCTCAGTCGCGAGATCGAAAGCCGCGAAGTGTCGGTGGCGCGCTATAGCCTGCTGTGCCAGAACACCCGCCGGCTGTTCGACATCTATCACTGGCTGAGCGACCCGCAGTGCGCCGAGCTGGCGCCACTGCTGCGCGAGATCGCCGCCACCGGCGAGCTGGTGCTTGACGAATTCGAGAAGGTCGAGAGCATTCGCCAGCAGTCCGCCGCGGCCATGGCCGACGCCGAAAGCCGCCAGAAGGCGTTGCTCGAAAGCGTGCGCTCGGACACCTGGGACAAGGTCGAGCAATACGTCGACGCCCTCAATGCGATCACCGCCCAGCGTGGCCAACTGCTGACCATCCGTGACTACCGCTACATCGACGTGGCGCGCATCGACGCCATGGAAACCGCGTTGCTCGAAGCCCGTGACCAGACCGCCGCGGCCACCTCGCGCTTTCTCGCCGGTGATGCTGCGCTGCAGCCCTATCACCACGATCTGCAGGTGTTCGACGAGCAGGCGCAGAAGGCCGAGAGCGTCGCGCAGCTGGCCGAGCCGCTGGCCGGCCTCAACGAGATGGCCGGTAACCTGGACATGCTCTCCGGGTTAATGGCCTCGTTGCAGATCGACGACGCCACCGAACGCACGCGCATCGTCGATGCCATTTCCGAGGTATACGCCAAACTCAACCAGGCCAAGGCGCGCGCCGAGCAGCGCCGCAAGGGCCTGGGGTCTGCCGAGACCGTGGCGCAGTTCGGTGCCCAGTTCAAGCTGTTCAGCCAGAGCGTCACCAACGCCCTGGCGCTGGCCCAGGACCCGGAAAAATGCGACGAGCAGCTGTCGCGCCTGCTGGTGCAGCTTGAGGAGCTGGAAAGCCAGTTCGGCGATCACGAACAGTTTCTCGGTGACATCCTCGCCAAGCGCGAGGAGCTGCTGGAAACCTTCGAGGCGCACAAGCAGAGCCTGCTCGACGAGCGTCAACGCAAGGCCCAGGGCCTGCTCGACGCCGCGCGGCGGATCCTCGACAGCCTCGGCCGGCGTACCGCCAAGTTCACAGAGGCCCAGGAACTCAACGCCTTCTTCGCCGCCGACCCGCTGATCCTCAAGCTGCGCGAACTGGCCGAGCGCCTGCGTGAGCTCAAGGACAGCGTCAAGGCCGATGACGTCGAGGCGCGCCTCAAGGCCGCTCGCGACCAGGCCGTGCGCGCGCTGCGCGACAAGAGCGAGCTGTTCGAGGCCGGCGGCGACGTCATCAAGCTGGGGCCACGCCACCGTTTCGCGGTCAACACTCAGGAGCTCGACCTGACCCTGCTGCCGCGTGGCGACGGTCTGTTCCTGCACCTGACCGGCACCGACTTTCTCGAGCCGCTTCACGATGGCGAACTTGATGGCCTGCGTGATTACTGGCAGGCCAGCCTGGAGTCCGAGTCGGCCGCGCTGTACCGCGGCGAGTACCTGGCGGGCCTGGTGCTCGACGCGGCGGTGAACAATACCGACGGCCTTAGCCTGGATCAGCTCAAGGCGCACATGAGCCAGCCCGACGAGCTGATCAAGCGCATCCGTGAATTCGCTGCGCCGCGTTACAAGGAGGGTTACCAGAAGGGCATCCACGATCAGGACGCCATGGCCATCCTGCTGCGTCTGCTGGCGCTGCGCGAGGCGGCTGGCCTGTTGACCTATTCGCCACGGGCCCGCGGCCTGGCGCTGTTCTTCTGGAACCGCTGGCGCGAAGACGTGGAGGCCGCCCACTGGCCGGAGCGGGCGCGCACCTGCGCCAACATCCGCCAGCTGTTCGGCCGCGACGAGGGCATCCGCCAGCTACGCGAGGAAGTGCTCAAGGCGCTGCACGGTTTTCTCGTCCGCCACCCGATGCCGTTCGACGCTGCGCTGCAGCGCGAGGCGGCCGAATACCTGGTCGAGGAGCTGGCCGCGCCACGCATCGAATTCGTGGTCAGCAAGTACGCCCGCGACCTGTTCGATGGCCTGCGCCGGCACCTGGAGGCCGCCCATATGTGGGAGGGCTACGTGCAGGCCCAGGAACGCCTGCGCGGGCGTCCGGATCAGCGTTGGGCGCTGGCCGAGAACTGGCTGCAGGCCTACTGCGCGCAGCAGGGCCAGGAGCAACTTACGGCCTACGTGCCGGAGGCGGTGGCCTTGGGCCTGATCGACAGCGACCTGCCGCAGCGCGTCACCGAGGCCGATCTGCAAGTGCGCATCGAGGGGCTGCTGGGCGACCACCCACGCATCCAGGACGGCACCCTGAGTTTCGCCCTGCACGATTTCTTCCAGCGCCTGCGCCATCACCGCGAGGCCTTCCTGCCCGAGTTGCAGCGTTACCAGAACCTGCGTCAGGAGGTGGTCAACCGTGAGCGCACGGCGCTGCGCCTGAGCGAGTTCAAGCCGCGGCCGCTGTCATCGTTCGTGCGTAACAAGCTGATCAACGACGTGTACCTGGGCTTCATCGGCGACAACCTGGCCAAGCAGATGGGCACCGCCGGGGAGAACAAGCGCACCGACCTGATGGGCTTGCTTATGCTCATCTCGCCGCCTGGCTACGGCAAGACCACGCTGATGGAGTACGTGGCCCACCGCCTGGGGCTGATCTTCATGAAGATCAACGGCCCGGCCCTCGGCCACGAGGTGCGCTCCATCGACCCGGCCCAGGCGCCGGACGCCACTTCGCGCCAGGAGCTGGAAAAGCTCAACCTGGCGCTGGAAATGGGCAACAACGTGATGCTCTATGTCGATGACATCCAGCACACCCACCCCGAATTCCTGCAGAAATTCATCTCCCTGTGCGACGGCACGCGGCGTATCGAAGGCGTGTGGAAGGGCAAGACCAAGACCTACGACATGCGCGGCAAGAAGTTCTGTGTGGTGATGAGCGGCAACCCGTACACCGAGTCCGGCGACGTGTTCAAGATCCCCGACATGCTCGCCAACCGCGCCGACATCTACAACCTGGGCGATACCCTGGGCGGCATGCAGGAAGCCTTCGCGCTCTCCTACATCGAGAACAGCCTGACCTCCAACCCGGTGCTGGCACCCCTGGCCACCCGCGACATGGCCGACGTCTACCGCTTCGTCGCCAAGGCCGAGGGCAAGCCGTTCTCGGCCAACGAGTTGTCGCACAGCTACAGCGGCGCGGAGATCAACGAGATCGTCGCCACCCTGCAGCGTCTGATGCAGGTGCGCGACGTGGTCGGCCGGGTCAACCAGCAGTACATCGTCAGCGCCGCCCAGGCCGACAACTACCGCACCGAGCCGCCGTTCAAGCTGCAGGGCAGCTACCGCAACATGAACAAGATGGCCGAGAAAATCAGCTCGGTGATGAACGAGAGCGAGCTGCTGCAGCTGATCGCCGACCACTACCAGGGCGAGTCGCAGCTGCTCACCACCGGCGCCGAGGAGAACCTGCTCAAGCTCGCCGAGCTGCGTGGCAACCAGACGCCCGAGCAGGCTGAACGCTGGGCGCAAATCAAGCGTGACTTCATGCGCAACAAGGCCATGGGTGGCAGCGACTCGGACGTCGGCGCCCGCGTGGTGGCCCAGCTCAACGACCTGGTCGATGGCGTGCGCGGTTTGGCGCGCAGCGAGCCGACGGCGCCAGCGGTTGCCGCCGTGCCCTGGCAGGAGTTGCTGGCCGGCCTGGAACGGCTGCGCGAAGTGCCGCCCAGGGTCGAGGTGGCCGTGCAGGCTGCGCCGCAGCCTGGCATCCAGGCACTGCTGGAACGCCTGGCCGATGGCCTGCAGGACGGCGTGCTGCCGCTGATCAACGCCATGGACAAGAAGATCGACATCGACCTGGGGACGCACAAGCGCATGGGCGACATGGCCCAGCAACTGCGTGAGATCGCCCGGATGATGGGGCAGGGCGGCGAGGCGCCGTGACGCTCTGGCTGTTGCCGCGCCTGAAGCTGCTGTTCGGCATCGCTGCGGTGATGGTCGTGCTGCAACTGATCAACAGCCTGGACGGCTACAGCCTCAACCGCTTCGGGCTGATCCCGCGCGAGGTGCAGGCGTTGCCGGGCATCGCCCTGGCGCCCTGGTTGCACGGCAGCTGGCTGCACCTGTTCGGCAACCTCAGCGGCTTCATGGTGCTGGGCGCCCTGGCGCTGCTGGAGTCGCGGGCCGAGTTCATCCGCGCCAGCCTGTTCATCATCGTCGTCAGTGGCATGCTGGTCTGGCTGTTCGGGCGCACCGGCATCCATGTCGGCTCCAGCGGCTGGCTGTTCGGCTTGTGGGGGCTGCTGCTGGGCCGCGCCTGGTTTCGCCGCAGCTTCGCCGACCTGCTGCTGGCGGCCCTGGCTCTGCTGCTGTACGGCGGTTTTTTCTACGGTCTGCTGCCCCAGCAGGGCGTTTCGTTCGAATACCACCTGGCCGGCGCAGTGTGCGGCGGCCTGTACGCCTCATGGCAACGCGGCGGCCAGAAACGTCGCACTCGAAAACGGACTCGACAAGGTTAAAAATGGATTTCAATCGCCTCGACCAACACCTGCGTGACAGCCTCGTCGACCTCAGGCTCAGCAACGAGGAGCGCGACGAACTGCGCGAACTGGGCAACGACCTGACGCCCGACCAGGTGCGCTACATGCGCAACCGCGCCTTCGATCTGGTGCGCGAACTGATCACCGACCCGGACAACGCCGTGTCGGCCCTTAAATGGCTGGAGCAGGTGATCAAGACGTTGGAGGTGCGCTGCTCACCGATGCGTGGCCAGAGCAGTGCGCATTTCAGCCCCGGCGAAAGCTGCCGCCAGCGCATCCGCGACCTGTGCCGCAACGCCCGGGATTCGGTGGATGTATGCGTATTCACCATTTCCGACGACCAGCTCAGCGACGAGCTGATCGCCGTGCACCGCCGTGGGCTGGCCGTGCGTATCATCAGCGACAGCGAAAAGCGCTTCGACGTCGGTAGCGACATCCAGCAACTGATCGATGCCGGCGTGCCGCTGCGTATCGACAACAGCCCGTTTCACATGCACCACAAGTTCGCGCTGTTCGACGGTCGCCTGCTGCTCAACGGCAGCTTCAACTGGACGCGCAGCGCCAGTACCAGCAACGAGGAGAACCTGTTGGTGACCAACGATCCGCATCTGGTCGCCGAGTACCGCCGCGAGTTCGAGATGCTTTGGGCGCGCTACCGACCGAATTGACGGCCTAGGGTCTGTTCCCGTTTCACGCACGGCCGCGCCGGAGCCAGTTTTTGTGCGAGGCAAGGCACGAGATGCGAAGTTTGGCGGGCCAAATGAGCCATCGAGTAACGCCGCATCGCACAAAAACTGGCCCGGCCCTTCGGGTTGCGCGGGAAATGGCCTCCGCTGTCGTTGCAGGACTTGGCAAGGGAGCAACCATTCCCTGCGTCCTGCGCCTAACCGGAGGCCATTTCTCGCGGCAACGCGGCTCGCGCTGAAACGGGAACAGACCCTAGCGACGCAGCGCCGGCAGAAATGCCAGGAGACTCGCTGGTAACTGCCGGCGCAACGCCTCGCTCATCGCCTCGCGGCGCTTCTGGTAGAGCAGGCCGAGGCCCATCACGCCAAGGCCGATCAGGCTGACCACCACCGGGAACAGCAGCGAGTCCTCGAATACGTCGTGGGCCAGGTAGCCGAGATAGCCGGCCACGCCCAGGGCGCCGAAGACCATGAACAGCGGGCGGCGCAGCAATATCGACAGGCCGATCAGGCCCAGGTTGATCAGGCAGTAAAGCGCCTTGCCCAGCTCGCTGCCGCTGTCCATCAGGCTCAGGCCACCCCAGAACGCCGTCAGCCCGGCCAGGTAACCCCAGAAGGCGTAATCACGCTTGCTGCGGCCGTCCACCAGCAGGCTGGCGAGCAGAATCACCAGGCCGAACCACAGCGACACCTCGCGGCGCTGCTCCCAGCTGAAGTATTCGCCATGCAGCAGCTCGCTCAGGTCCATGGACATGAACCACAGCGCCACGGCAATCGGCATGACGATGAACGGGAAGGGCAGCAGGCGCAGTACCAGCAGGCCGACCAGCACCGTCGCCACTTCCATGACCAGCCAGCCGCCCTGCACGTAGCGGTAGTAGTCGACGTAGTCCGCCTGCGCGTCATCCAGGGGCCACAGACCCAGCAGCCTTTGTGCGGCGAACACCACCAGTGGCGTGAGGCTCACTGCCACGGCTCCGAGCAGGCCGCCGGGAATCGGCTGGCCGCGGCGCCACAGGCTGCGCCCGCCGAGCAGGAACAGCAGCAGGTAAGCCGTGCTGATCAGCAGGAGCGCCAGGTCACCTATGTTCATCCAGGCTTCTGTGAGCAGCCAGCCCATGGCGCCCATGATCAGCAGGGCGCCGAAGTAATAGGCGATATGGGAGAGCTGGAAGCTGGGGCGCTCAGTGGGCGTCTGCTGCAGAAAGGCCAGCAGCGCCTGATCCTGGCCGGGCTGCAGGACGCCGGCCTGTACGGCGCGGCTGAGGTCACTGGACTCTATGGTCAGCTTCATGGGGTGGACGTCCTGTCTTGGAGCCGCTGCTTGAAGTCGCAGCGGCGTGCCCAGGCGTTGCGCCTGGGCGTAGTCGATCAATGCTTGCGCGGTACGGCCTTGAGCAGCTCGTCCGGTGGCATCTCGCACTGGATCTTGCGGCCGATCAGCTCTTCGATCGGTGGCAGGGCGAAGGCGTCGTCCTCGCCGGCAAAACTGATCGAGGTGCCGCTGGTGCCGGCGCGGCCGGTACGGCCGATGCGGTGCACGTAGTCGTCCGGGTCTTCCGGCAGGGTGAAGTTGATCACGTGGCTGATACCGTCGACATGGATGCCGCGGCCGGCCACGTCGGTGGCGACCATGACGCGGATCTTGCCTTCGCGAAAACCTTCCAGGGCGCGAATACGCTTGTGTTGGGGAATGTCGCCGGACATCTGCACCGCGCTGATGCCGTCACGGGTCAGGCGTTCTTCGATACGGCGCACCTCGTCCTTGCGGTTGGCGAACACCATCACGCGAGTCCAGTCGTTCTGGGCGATCAGGTTGTAGAGCAGCTTGTACTTGTCCGCCGAGGCGACGGCGTAAACGTGCTGTTCGACGGTGTCGCTGGCGACGTTTTCCGGCTCGATCTCGACGATGGCCGGGTTGGTGGTCCACTGCTTGGCCAGGTTCATCACGTCTTCGGTGAAGGTGGCGGAGAACAGCAGGGTCTGGCGCTCGCCCTTCATCGGGGTCTGGCGGATGATCTGGCGAACCTGGGGGATGAAGCCCATGTCGAGCATGCGGTCGGCTTCGTCGAGCACCATCACCTCGACCATGTCCAGGTGCACTTCACCGCGCTGGTTGAAGTCCAGCAGGCGGCCTGGGGTGGCTACCAGGATGTCGCAGAAGCGCGATTCCAGCTGCTTGAGCTGCTTGTCGAAGTCCATGCCGCCGACGAAGCTCATCACGTTGAGGCCGCTGTACTTGGTCAGCTCCTTGGCGTCGTTGGCGATCTGCACCACCAGCTCGCGGGTCGGCGCGATGATCAGCGCGCGCGGCTCGCCCATGTAGCGATCCTTGGGCGGCGGGGTCTGCTGCAGCTGAGTGATGATCGAGATCAGGAAGGCGGCGGTCTTGCCGGTGCCGGTCTGGGCGCGGCCAATGGCGTCCTGGCCCTTGAGCGTATAGCCCAGTACACCGGCCTGGATCGGCGTGCAGTACGGAAAGCCCAGGTCGTGGATGGCGTGCATCAGTTCCGGAGACAGCTTGAAATCGTGGAAGCGGGTCTTGCCGGGCGCCGGTTCGACATGGAAATCCTCGAGCTTCCAGGTATCGACCGGCTTGGGCGCACGTTCACGGCGCGGCTTGGCAGGTTTGCTCTGGGGCTTCTGCTCGGCGCTGGCGGCTTCTTGCGGCGGGCGCGGCGGGCGCTCCTCGCGGGGAGCGGCGGCGGGAGGCGCAGTGGCCTCGAGGCTCGGGGAGACTGAGCTGTGTGGCTCATTTTCGGCTTTGCCGAATATTTTTTTGAGTGCTTTGAGCACGGTCATCTCGTCGATTGATTAAGGAATGAACGCCAGCCAGTGTAAAGCAAGACGCGGGCAGGGCGAAGTACTCTGCCACTGGCGTCATGCGCGGCTGTCGATCAGTTCGCGGGCAGGCTGGCGAGCAGCAGGCGCTGGACGTTGCCGCCCATGATCGCGGCGATGTCGGCGCGGCTGAAACCGGCGCCGAGCAGGCCTTCGGTCAGCTGGGCCAGGCCGGTGACGTCGAAGGGCGCATGAATAGTGCCGTTGAAGTCCGACCCCAGGGCCACGTGCTCGACGCCCACCAGGTCGGCCGTGTAGCGGATCGCCTTGACGATGGCCGCTACAGAGGTGGCGCACACCGCCGTGTCCCAGTAACCGATGCCGATCACCCCGCCGGTGGTGGCAATAGCGCGTATATGCCGGTCGCTGAGGTTGCGGGTGCCCGGGCAGGTGCCTTCGACGCCGCCGTGGGACACCAGCACTGGGCGAGTGGCCATGGCCAGCACGTCGTCCATCAGCGGGCGCGAGGCGTGGGCCAAGTCGATCAGCATGGACTTTTCTTCCAGACGCGCGATGACCTGACGGCCGAACGGCGTCAGCCCGCCCTTGCTCAGGCCATGGGCCGAGCCGCCGACCTCGTTGTCGAAGAAGTGGGTCAGGCCAGCCATGCGAAAGCCGGCATCGTAGAGGCGATCCAGGTTTTCCAGCTTGCCTTCCAGCGGGTGCAGGCCTTCGGTAGCAAGCAACGTGGCGACGCGCTGCGGGTCCTGCTTCCAGGCCTGCAGAAAATTCCTCAGATCCTTGCGCGTGCGGATCTGTACCATCCGGCCGTCGCTGCCGGCAGCCGCCTCGTGAAGTTTTTCAGCCTGGTACAACGCGCGCTCGAGCAGGCTGTTCCAGGTTGCCCGTGGCCAGCGCTGGGCCATGGCGAGCAGGGTGATGGTGTCGCTGTCGGCGCCGTTGCTTTCGTAGTTCAGCCCGCGGGGCGATTTGGTGACGGTGGAAAACACCTGCAACCCGACGCGCCCGTCGAGCATGCGCGGCAGGTCCGAGTGGCCGTAGCTGTAGCGCTTGAGTAGGTCGCGCTCCCAGAGCAGGGCATCATCGTGCAGGTCGGCGATGAACAGTGTGTCGTGCAGGCGCGTGGCTGCTTCACCGGCCGGATAGGGGGCCGGGGATTCGACGCTGTTCATGCGCCGGTCGAGCACGCTGGGCAGGGTGAAGAACACCGCGGCGACAAGGCCCAGAACAATCGGCACGATAAGCAGGCGCTTGCGCATAGGTGCTTTCCAGAAAAAAGTTACCGTCAGCTTGTCACGCGCTCACGGCAATTCAATGACAGAGCCGGTTGCGGCCACTGTTCTTGGCCTTGTACAGGGCCTTGTCGGCCCGGGCGATCAGGCCGGCCAGGCCATCGCGGGCATTCATCTGGGCCAGGCCCAGCGAGATGGTCACGCCCGGCTGGGCGCCCAGCGGCGAATAGAAGGAGCCGATGCGCTCCAGGCTCTCACGCAGTCGCTCGGCCACCTCAGCAGCCTGTTGCAGCGCCAGCTCGGGCAACAGCACCACGAACTCCTCACCGCCGTAACGCACCAGGCTGTCGCGCGTGCGCAGCTGGCGGCGCAGGGTATGGGCGACCAGGCACAGGGCGTAGTCACCGGCCAGGTGGCCGTGCTGGTCGTTGTAGTCCTTGAAGTGGTCGACATCGAGCATCAGCAGGCAAAGTGGCTGCTTGTCGATCAGGCAGCGGGCACGCTCGCGCTCGAACACGTGCTCCAGCCAGCGGCGGTTGAAGGCGCCGGTTAGTTTGTCGACGTTGGCGTTCTGTTCACTGTTGATCAGCTGCCGGTTGCCCTGGCGCACGCGGTCGCAGAGCACCTTGATCAGGTTGTGCATCATCTGTGGCGATTGCTGGAAGAGCGAGGTGACCGCGTCGCGGTGCAGGCGCAGTACGCTGCTGGGCTCGTTTGCCACCACGTAGGCGCTGGGGTGTTCGTTGTCGAGAAAGCTGATCTCGCCGGCGCAGTCGCCCGGCCCCAGGGTGGTGACCGGTTGGTTGTCCAGCGAGCCGAGGTATACCTTGAGGCTGCCGGTGACGACTATATAAAGGTACTGGTTGCGGTCGAACGGCGAGAGCAGCACTTCGGCCGCCTCCAGCTCGCACGGGCGGAAGGCATCAAGCAGGCGATTGAGGCTGCCCAGTGCGACCTTGTCGAACAGGCGCAGCTGGCGAAGCTGCTGCAGGTCGGTTTGCCAGTGTGCCGCCTTCATGGCATCAGCATCCTTGCGTGAAACGCTTAACGATCGACATCGCCAACGCTCCCATGGGTCGATGACCGCGTTCGTGATCGACGAACGAGCCTCATTTCCCAGACAGTATCCGCCGCCAGGCAGGCTGACAATCGTCTTGCGTCGTGCCGACGACCGGCGGCGCGGGGACTGTGAAAGGCATCACAGCCGCGCCGCCAGAACCCTCTTTATAGACGCTCGGCGAGCCAGGCGCCGATATCGGCGATTTGCTGCGGTAACACTTCGTGGGCCATCGGGTACTCCTGCCAGGTCACGTTGACGCCGCGACCTTGCAGCCAGTCGTGGGCGGCGCGGCCCATACTCGGCAGCACCACGCCGTCCTGGGTGCCGTGCTGGCAGCAGACCGGTATGCCGCGCTGGATATCGTTCAACTGCACGTCGTCCGAGAAGGTTGGCGAATAGGTCGAAAGCGCCAGCACGCCGCCCAGCGGACCCTGCCAGCGCAGGAAGGCGGTGTGCAGTACCACGGCGCCGCCCTGAGAAAAACCAGCCAGAAAGATGCGCGCCGGGTCGATGCCGTCACCGCGCTGTGCCTCGATCAGATCGATGACCTGCTGGGCCGACTGCTCGAGCTGCTCGCGGTCGATGGCCCTTGCCGGGCTCATGGCCAGAATGTCGTACCAGCTGGGCATTTCCCAGCCACCGTTGATGGTTACCGGGCGAGTGGGGGCCTGGGGTAGCACGAAGCGGGTGGTGCGCAGCGAGCGTTGCAGAGCCTCGGCGACCGGCTGGAAGTCGAAACGGTCTGCACCCAGACCGTGCAGCCATATGACACAGGCGTCGGCGGGAAGTGGGGGCTGCAGTATCAATGTGGTATCCATGTGGTGCTCCAATTTGGGGCTGGTGCGTTACTTTGGTGCGTGACTGTTTTTTGTCACTGTACTGATCCATGAACTAGATGTCGCAAGATTACAACTTTGCCCCCTTGACCTGCCTATGTCGCGGCTAAAAACGGTGGGTGGTATGGCCTTTGCTATAGAGCATTGGACTGATGTCGTCGGGCCAGTGTGGTAACACCACGCTGGGCCGCGGAGCAGACGGGGAAAGCCAATTTGATGGGGTTTCCAAAAGGTTCGTCGGGCGCTGCATGCTCGTCGATATGCAAATTTGCGATCCGTCTCGGGCCCGTTCACCAACGGACTGGTGCAAGCATCGCTGACCTGCTCTCGAATGGGTCACGGTACTGGCGCCCAGGTCTGACCACCGGTCTACACTGTTGCTGCCAATAGTGACGACATGCCCCAAAAGGGTACGGCGATCAGGCTGAGACTCCAACACAACACAAGAACCGGAGAATGTTCAATGAAGATGGTTAAAACCACCCTGGCGATGTTGACCGCCGCCGCCGTTCTGGGCGCAGCAGGCATGGCTCACGCCGGTGCTACCCTGGACGCAGTGAAGAAGAAGGGCTTTGTACAGTGTGGCGTCAGTGACGGCCTGCCGGGTTTCTCGGTGCCGGATGCAAAAGGTAACTACCAGGGCATCGACGTCGACATCTGCCGCGGTGTGGCCGCAGCAGTTCTGGGCGACGCCAGCAAGGTCAAATACAGCCCGCTGACCGCCAAAGAGCGTTTCACCGCCATTCAGTCCGGCGAAGTCGACGTGCTGTCGCGCAACACCACCTGGACCAGCTCCCGCGACGGCGGCATGGGTCTGGTGTTCACCGGCGTGACTTACTACGACGGCATCGGCTTCCTGGTGAACAAGAAGCTGGGCGTTGCCAGCGCCAAGGAACTGGATGGCGCGACCATCTGTATCCAGGCAGGCACCACCACCGAGCTGAACGTCTCCGACTACTTCCGTTCGAACGGCCTGAAATACACCCCGATCACCTTCGACACCTCCGACGAGAGCGCCAAGTCGCTGGAAGCCGGCCGTTGCGACGTGCTGACCTCCGACCAATCGCAGCTGTACGCACAGCGCATCAAGCTGGGCTCCCCGGATGACTGGGTTGTATTGCCGGAAGTGATCTCCAAGGAGCCGCTGGGCCCGCTGGTTCGTCGTGGCGACGAAGACTGGATGGCTATCGTCAAGTGGACCCTGTTCGCCATGCTCAACGCCGAAGAGCTGGGCGTCGACTCCAAGAACGTCGAAGCCCTGGCCAAGGAAACCAAGAACCCTGACGTTGCCCGTATGCTGGGTGCCGACGGTGAGTACGGTAAAGACCTGAAGCTGCCGAAAGACTGGGTCGTCCAGATCGTCAAGCAGGTCGGTAACTACGGCGAAGTGTTCGAGCGCAACATCGGCAAGGGCAGTGAGCTGAAAATCGAGCGTGGCCTCAACGCTCTGTGGAACAAAGGCGGTCTGCACTACGCTCCTCCAGTGCGTTGATTGACCTGTCGCCCGGCAGTGCACTGCCGGGCGATTTTCGTTCCGTTATACCTGGGGCATTCCCATGCAGAAGAACATTGGCGCACCGCAGGGGTTCTCCCTTAGCGATCCACGTGTGCGTGCCTGGCTATTCCAGATCATTACCGTTGTGGCCGTGGTCGCAATGGGCTGGTTCCTATTCAGCAATACACAGACCAACCTGCAACACCGGGGTATTACCTCGGGTTTCGACTTCCTCGAGCGCAGTGCCGGCTTCGGCATCGCCCAGCACCTGATCAGCTACACCGAAGCGGACAGCTACGCCCGCGTTTTCGTCATTGGCCTGCTCAACACCCTGCTGGTTTCGTTCATCGGCATCGTGCTGGCCACCATCCTCGGCTTCATCATCGGTGTCGCGCGCCTGTCGCCGAACTGGATGATCAACAAGCTGGCGACCGTCTACATCGAAGTCTTCCGCAACATTCCACCGCTGCTGCAGATTCTCTTCTGGTACTTCGCCGTGCTGCTGCCGCTGCCCGGTCCGCGTGCCAGCATCAACCTGGGCGACAGCTTCTTCCTCAGCAATCGTGGCCTGAACATGCCGGCGGCCGAGGCGACCGGGGCATTCTGGCCATTCGCGGGCGGCGTCTTGGTGACCATCGTGGCCATCGTGATGATGACCCGCTGGGCCAATAAACGTTTCGAAGCCACCGGTCAGCCGTTCCACAAGTTCTGGGTCGGCCTGGGCATGGCCATTGTCATCCCCACGCTGGTTGCGCTGATCTTCGGCAGCCCGCTGCACTGGTCGGTACCGGAGCTCAAGGGCTTCAACTTCGTCGGCGGCTGGGTGATGATTCCCGAACTGCTGGCGCTGACTGTCGCCCTGACTGTCTACACTGCCGCCTTCATCGCCGAAAACGTGCGTTCCGGGATCAACTCGGTCAGCCACGGCCAGACCGAAGCTGCCCGTTCCCTGGGCCTGCGCCCCGGCCCGACGCTGCGCAAGGTGATCATCCCGCAAGCCATGCGCGTGATCATTCCGCCGCTGACCAGCCAATACCTGAACCTGGCGAAGAACTCGTCTCTGGCCGCCGGTATCGGCTACCCGGACATGGTGTCGCTGTTCGCCGGTACCGTACTCAACCAGACAGGCCAGGCCATCGAGGTGATCGCCATCACCATGAGCGTCTACCTGGCGATCAGTATCAGCATTTCCCTGCTGATGAACTGGTACAACAAGCGCATCGCGCTGATCGAGCGGTGAGGACCTAGCGCAATGAGCACTCATACTTTCAAACCGGATCTGCCGCCACCCAGCGCCAGCGTTGGCGCGGTCGCCTGGATGCGCAGCAATCTGTTCTCCAGCTGGCTCAATACGCTGCTGACTCTGTTCGCCATCTACCTCGTCTGGCTGATGGTGCCGCCGCTGCTCAAGTGGGCGATCTTCGACGCCAACTGGGTAGGCACCACCCGCGCGGATTGCACCAAGGAGGGCGCCTGCTGGGTGTTCATCCAGTCGCGCTTCAGCCAGTTCATGTACGGCTTCTACCCCAGCGAACTGCGCTGGCGCGTGGACCTGACCGCCGTGCTGGCCATCGTCGGTGCAGCGCCGCTGTTCATCTCCAAGTTCCCGCGCAAGGCCGTCTACGGGATCGGCTTTCTGGTGATCTACCCGATCGTCGCCTGGTGCCTGCTGCACGGTGGTGTGTTCGGCCTGGACACCGTGGCCACCAGCCGTTGGGGCGGCCTGATGCTGACCCTGGTGATCGCTGCCGTCGGTATCGCCGGCGCGTTGCCGCTGGGCATCCTGCTGGCGCTGGGGCGTCGCTCCAATCTGCCGGCGGTGAAGGTGGTCTGCGTGACCTTCATCGAGTTCTGGCGTGGTGTGCCGCTGATCACCGTACTGTTCATGTCCTCGGTGATGCTGCCGCTGTTCCTGCCCGAAGGCATGAGCTTCGACAAGCTGTTGCGTGCGCTGATCGGCGTAATCCTGTTCCAGTCGGCCTACATCGCCGAAGTGGTGCGTGGTGGGCTGCAGGCAATTCCCAAGGGGCAATACGAAGCAGCCGGCGCCATGGGCCTGGGCTACTGGCGGATGATGGGTCTGGTGATCCTGCCGCAAGCGCTCAAGCTGGTGATTCCGGGCATCGTCAACACCTTCATCGCCCTGTTCAAGGACACCAGTCTGGTGATCATCATCGGCTTGTTCGACCTGCTCAACAGCGTCAAGCAGGCGGCTGCCGACCCAGCGTGGCTGGGCATGGCGACCGAGGGCTACGTGTTCGCCGCCCTGATTTTCTGGATTTTCTGTTTTGGTATGTCGCGCTATTCCCTCCATCTGGAGCGGAAGCTCGACACTGGCCACAAGCGTTAGGAGTCACTTAGATGAGCGAAGCAAACAAGCAACCCAGCGCCGAGCCGATCATTCAGCTGCAGGGCGTGAACAAGTGGTACGGCCAGTTCCACGTACTCAAGGACATCAACCTGGACGTGCGCCAGGGCGAACGTATCGTGCTGTGCGGCCCGTCGGGCTCGGGCAAGTCGACCACCATCCGCTGCATCAACCGCCTGGAGGAACACCAGGCCGGGCGCATCGTGGTCGATGGCACCGAACTGACCCGTGACCTCAAGGACATCGAAACCGTGCGCCGCGAAGTGGGCATGGTGTTCCAGCACTTCAACCTGTTCCCGCACCTGACCGTGCTGCAGAACTGCATCCTGGCGCCGATGTGGGTACGCAAGATGCCCAAGCGCAAGGCCGAAGAAATCGCCATGCATTACCTGGAGCGCGTACGCATTCCGGAGCAGGCGCACAAGTTCCCGGGGCAACTGTCCGGCGGTCAGCAGCAACGTGTGGCGATTGCCCGCGCGCTGTGCATGAAGCCCAAGATCATGCTGTTCGATGAGCCGACCTCGGCACTCGACCCGGAAATGGTCAAGGAAGTACTCGACACCATGATCGGCCTGGCCCAGGACGGCATGACCATGCTCTGCGTGACCCACGAGATGGGCTTTGCCCGTACCGTGGCCGACCGCGTGATCTTCATGGACAAGGGCGAGATCGTCGAACAGGCCGAGCCGAACGCCTTCTTCGACAACCCGCAGAACGAGCGTACCAAGCTGTTCTTGGGGCAGATCCTGCACTGAGAACGGGCGGGCAGGGCGTGGGCATCCGTCTGCGCAATGACCGAAACGCCGATGAAAGAACGCCGGGGCATCAGCCCCGGCGTTTTTTTATGGGTGAGAAGCAGGTTTTGCCCATTGGCCCCCTAGCCTCACGATTTGTCCTGGGGCTTCAGATAGCTGGTGATGATCGCCGAGAAATCCAGGCCGCCGTGCCCGTCGCTACTGAAGCGTTGATAGAGCTGCTGAGCGAGGGCGCCGAGTATCACCGGTTGTTTGATCTGCCGCGCCGCCTCGGTGGCCAGGCCCAGGTCCTTGAGCATCAGGTCGGTACCGAAGCCGCCGCTGTAGCCGCGCGAGGCCGGCACGTTGTCGAGCACGCCGGGGTAGGGGTTGTTGGTGTCCGAGCTCCAGCAGCGCCCGCTGGAGGTATTGATGATGTTCGCCAGTACCTTGGCGTCGATGCCCAGTGACACCCCCAGCGCCATCGCTTCGGCGACGCCGATCATGGAAATGCCGAGGAGCATGTTGTTGGCCACCTTGGCCACCTGTCCGTTACCGCTGCCGCCACAGTGCACGATGTTGCGGCCCATGGCTGCGAGGATCGGCTGGGCCTTGGCGAAGTCCGTCTCGGCGCCGCCGACCATGAAGGTCAGGGTGCCGGCAGCCGCGCCACCCGTGCCGCCAGACACCGGCGCATCGAGCATCGGGTTACCGTGGGTAGCCGCTGCCCTGGCGACCCCCCGTGCAGACAGCGGGTCGATGGTCGAGGAGTCGATCAGCAGCACCCCGTGCTTCACGTTGGCCAGCAGGCCGTCATCGCCGAGATAGACCGCTTTCACATGGGCCGAGGCCGGCAGCATGGTGATGACGATCTCGGCATCCTGCAGCACGCCGCAGGCGCTGTCGGCACCCTTGGCACCTGCGTCCACCAGGGCCGCGACGGCGCCGGTAGACAGGTCGAAGACGCGCAACGCATGGCCTGCCTTGAGCAGGTTGTGGGCCATGGGGGCGCCCATGTTGCCCAGGCCGATGAATCCGATATTCATGGTCGTCGCCTCACTTCAGGGTGATGGTGGTGTTTACCGCGCCGCCGACATCGCTCTCGTCGAACCAGCGCTGGGTCACGGTTTTGGTCTGGGTATAGAACTGCACCACCTGCTTGCCGTACGGGCCCAAGTCGCCGAGCTTGGACGCCCGCGAGCCGGTGAAGGAAAACATCGGCACCGGCACTGGAATCGGCACGTTGATGCCTACCTGGCCAACGTCGATCTCCTCCTGGAAGTGCCGGGCGGCGGCGCCGGAGCGGGTGAAGATCGCCGTGCCGTTGCCATTGGGGTTGGCATTGATCAGCGCGATGGCCTCATCCAGGGTTGCGGCGTGCATCACGCACAGCACCGGGCCGAAGATTTCCTCGCGGTAGATGCTCATCTGCGGCGTTACCGCGTCGAAGATGGTCGGGCCGACGAAGTTGCCTTGGTCGTAGCCGGCCACCGCCGGGTTACGGCCGTCGAGCACCAGGCGCGCGCCTTCGCTGGCGCCGCGTTCGATCAGGCTGCTGACCCGGTCCAGCGCCGCGCAGGAAATCAGCGGGCCGACATCGGTGCCGTTTTCCACACCGCTGCCGACCTTGAGCGATTCGGCCTTGGCCACCAGGTCCGGCAGCCAGCCCTGGGCTTCACCGACCAGAATCACCACCGACAGAGCCATGCAGCGTTGCCCGGCGGCGCCGAATGCGGCGCCGGCGAGGTTGTTGAGGGTCTGTTCCTTGTGTGCATCGGGCAGCACGATGGCGTGGTTCTTGGCGCCCATCATGCACTGCACGCGCTTGCCGACCTGGCTGGCGCGGTTGTAGACGTGGGTGCCGACGCGGGTCGAGCCGACGAAGGACACCGCCTTGATGTCCGGGTGATCGCAGATCGCGTTCACCGCGTCCTCGGCGCCGTGCACCACGTTGAGCACGCCCGGCGGCACTCCGGCTTCCAGGGCCAGTTCGCACAGGCGCATGGTCACCATCGGGTCCTGCTCGGAGGGCTTGAGCACGAAGGTGTTACCGGTGGCGATGGCCATCGGGAACATCCACAGCGGGATCATCGCCGGGAAGTTGAACGGGGTGATGCCGGCACACACGCCCAACGGCTGCAGCAGGGTGTAGGTATCGACGCCGCCGGCCACGTTGTTGGCTAGCTCGCCGAGTTGCAGGTTGCCGATGCCAGCCGCGTGCTCGACCACCTCCAGGCCGCGGAACACGTCGCCCTCGGCGTCGGCGAGGGTCTTGCCCTGTTCAGCCGTGAGAATGGCCGCCAGCTCTTTCATGTTTTCGCGGATCAGTTGCTGGTACTTGAGAAAGATCCGCGCGCGGGCGCCGACCGGCGTCTTGCGCCAGGTCTTGAAGGCCTGGCTGGCGCTGGTCACTGCGGCGTCGATCTCCTCGGCAGTGGCGAGAGGAACCCGAGCCAGGACCTCCTGGGTGGCCGGGTTGACGACGTCGCGCCACTGCTGGGTGCGTGACTCGACGAATTCGCCGTTGATGAGCAGTTTCACGGTATCGGTCATTGTTCAGTCCTTTCTTCAATCAACGGGCGCGCAAAGGCGCGGGACGTGCGGTATCCAGCGCGGCGCTGGCGATAGGTTGGCGGGGCGGGTCGCTGCGCATCAGGGCGGTGCAGCCCAGCGCGACCAGGCCCATGCCGATCAGGTAGGCGATCACGTAGCGGGGGCTGCCATCGGCAGCGGCCAGCAGGCTGGTGGCGATCATCGGTGCGAAGCCGCCGCCGAGCACGCCGGCCAACTGCACCGACAGCGAGATGCCGCTGTAGCGGATCTCTGCCGGGAACTGGCGAGCGAACAGCAGGGATTCCGGCGCGTAGAGGATCGGGAACACCACGCCTACCGCCAGCACCATCGCCCACCACACCAGCACCGGCTCACGAGTGCCGAGCATGGCGAAGAACGGGTAGACGAAGGCGCACAGCAACAAGAGCCCGGTGAAGTACAGGCGCTTCTGGCCGACGCGATCGGACAGCCAGCCGCAGAACGGCATGGTCGCCAGTGACAGCGCGGCGCCGGCGGTGATGGCATGCAGCACGTCGGCCCGGGGAATCTGCAACTGGTTGGCGGCGTAGGCGAGGGCGAAGGTGACCGCCATGTAGAACCAGGCGTTCTCGGCCGTGCGCGCGCCGATGATGGTCAGGGTGGCACGCGGGTGATTGCGCACCACTTCCAGCAGCGGCAGACGTACGCGGCGGTCCTGCTGCTTGAGCTTCTCGAAGTCCGGCGACTCGGCGACCTTGACGCGAATCAGCCAGCCCACCGCCAGCAGCACCACGCTGGCCAGGAACGGCAGGCGCCAGCCCCAGGCGAGCATCTGCTCTTCGGGCAGCGTGGCGACCGCGCCCATGGCCAGGGTGGAGAGCACCAGGCCGGCGCCGACGCCGGTCTGTGGCAGGCTGCCGTAGAAGCCCTTCTTGCCTTCTGGCGCATGCTCGACGGCCATCAGCACCGCGCCGCCCCATTCGCCCCCCACGGCCATGCCCTGCAGAAAGCGCATGACCACCAGCAGCGCCGCGGCCCAGTAGCCGATCTGCTCGTAAGTGGGCAAGAGGCCGATGGCGATGGTCGGGATGCCCATCATCATCAGGGTGAACATGAGCATCGACTTGCGGCCGATGCGGTCACCGAAGTGGCCGAACAGAATGCCGCCCAGGGGCCGACCGATGAAACCGACGGCATAGGTGGCGAAGGCCGCCAGTACGCCGGTGATCGGGTCGAGGGTGGGGAAGAACAGCTTGTTGAAGACCAGCGCGGCGGCGGTGCCGTAGAGGAAGAAGTCGTACCACTCGATGGTGGTACCCGCCATGCTGGCCAGGCCGGCGATACGGTAGTGCTTGCGGCCGGCAGCCGGCCCTTGAGCGTGTGAGTCGTTCATGAGTTGCCTGCTTTTGTTTTTGTCGTAGGAACTTGGAACTGGGGGCAGCTGGTAGGCGCTGCGTGTCTGGAGTATAGGTATGCAAACTTTCTGATCCAGCACCTAAAAAGACAGGTTCGTTATGCAAAAAAGCATGATGTCGGCCGGCCAGATGAACTGGGACGACCTCAAGTTCTTTCTCGAAGTCGCCCGTACCCGAACCGCCAGCAGCGCCGCACGGCGCCTGGGCGTGGACTACACCACGGTGTCGAGGCGTATCGGCGCGCTGGAAAAGGCCCTCGGCACCCTGTTGTTCGAGCGCTCGCGTGCCAGCGGTTTCGTGCTGACTACGGAGGGGCAGCACTTGCTGGGGTATGCCGAGACCCTGGAAAGCACCCTGCAGACGGCCTGCGAACAGGTGTCGGGCGCCAGCCTGGCGCTCTCGGGCCACGTGCGCATCGGCTCGACCGAGGGCTTCGGCAGCTATTTCGTGGCGCCGCAGCTTGGCGGCTTTCAGGACATCTATCCGAACATCGCCATCGACCTGTTGCCGGTGCCGCATTTCATCAGCCTGTCGCGCCGTGAGGCGGACATCGCCATCACCCTGGAGCGCCCCGAACGCGGGCCCTACGTCTGCTCCCGGCTGTGCGACTACGCCCTGAAGCTCTACGCAACGCCCGAATACCTGCAGCGCCTCCCGCCGATCCGACAGGTGGAGGATCTGGGCCAGCATTCGTTCATCACCTACGTCGATGACCTGGCATTCAGCCCGGAGCTGCTCTATCTGGAAAGCATCGTGCCCAATGCCAGCAGCACGCTGCGCAGCACCAGTGTCGTGGCCCAGTACCAGGCCACCTTGCAAGGGCGGGCGCTGGCGATCCTGCCGTGCTTCCTGGCAGGTCCGGATGCCCGGCTGGTCGAGGTGCTGCCGGATGAGGTGAAGGTGATTCGCCAGTTCTGGCTGTACTACCGGGAGGACCTGCGCAAGCTCAAACGCATCACCCTGGTGGCCGATTACCTGCGTGCCTGCGCCGAGCGCAACCGCGCGTTTCTGCTTGGTGATGCTGGCGAAATGGTGTTTGTGTGACTCATTTGCCCATAGCGGTCACTTGCGGCTCGGGCGATACTTGCGCCCACTGCCAGGAGGCCATGCCATGTCCACAGAAAATGCCCAACTGATCACCCGTTTCTACCAGGCGTTCCAGCGCCTCGATGCCGAGGAGATGGCACGGTGCTACGCGCCGGACGTACGTTTCAGCGATCCGGCTTTTGGCGAGCTGAACGGCGAGAATGCCCGCGACATGTGGCGCATGCTCACCTCACGGGCCAAGAAATTCTCCCTGACCTTCAGCGACGTGCAGGGTGACGCCACTGGCGGCAGCGCCAAATGGGTGGCCACCTACCTGTTCACCCAGACCGGGCGCACCGTGGTCAATCGCATCGACGCATCGTTCGTGATTCGCGATGGGCTGATCGTCGAGCACCGCGACCGCTTCGACATGTGGCGCTGGGCCGCTCAGGCGCTGGGCTTTCAGGGCATGCTGATTGGCTGGACGCCGCTGCTCAAGAACACCGTGCGCAAGCAGGCGCGAGGCGGCTTGCGGCAGTTCCAGGCCGCCCGTGCGTCCGACGGGCAGCACGGCGGAGCAGCGCGCGGCTGAACGGAGTGGTACGCTCTCCGGTCAGAACTTCAGCGATGAATGGCAAGGTGCATGTAAAGGCCTGATTCATCGTGTGAAAGCCCGTCCGCCAGAGTATTTCGATCATGAGTGTTATGTCCGTATCCCCCCGTAAAGCCAAGGCCTGGAGCGTGCACGCGGTAACCGCGAGCGGAGTCATCCTCGGTATGCTGGCGCTGCTCGCGCTGATCGAGGGGCGGGCGGAGAGTTGCCTCCTGTGGCTGGGGCTGGCGCTGCTGGTCGACGGCCTGGACGGCACGCTGGCACGCAAGTACGACGTCAAGGTGGTGCTGCCGCATTTCGATGGCTCGACCCTCGACTTGGTGATCGACTACCTCACCTACGTATTCATCCCGGCGATCTTCGTATACCGCTTCATCCCGCTGCCCGAATACACGTTGCTGCTGTCGGTGGGCGTGATCCTGCTGTCGTCGCTGTTCTGCTTCTGCAACGTCAACATGAAGAGCAAGGACAACTACTTCGTCGGCTTCCCTGCCGCCTGGAACGTGGTGGTGGTTTACCTCTACCTGCTGGACTTCGAACCCTGGGTCACTTTCGCGGTGATCATGGTACTGGCCGGCCTGACCCTGACCCGCATGAAGTTCCTGCACCCGTTCCGGGTCAAGCAGTTCATGCCCATCAACATCGCCGTGACCATGGTGTGGATGTTCGCCTGTGCTGGCCTGATCATGCAGTTCCCCGCTCAGCCGGTGTGGCTGCTGGTGCTGTGGGGCCTGTCCTCGGCCTACTTCGTGGGCATGTGCGTGTGGCGTTCGGCCCGCGAGTGGTTCGCCTGACCGCGTGATGAGCGTCAGCGCCGATAAACCCTGGTTCGTCTACCTCGTGCGCGCCGCCAATGGCGCGCTCTACTGCGGCATCAGTGATGATCCACAGCGGCGCTTCGCCCAGCATCAGAGCGGCAAGGGCGCGCGGTTCTTCTTCTCCAGCCCGGCGGTGGCCCTGGTCTACAGCGAAAGCTGCCCGGGCAAGGGCGACGCCCTGCGCCGCGAACGGGCGATCAAGCGTCTCGGCAAGGGTGCCAAGGAGGCCCTGGTGGCCACCGGCAGCCTGATGCATGTGCTTGATGAGCTGCCATCAGCCCCGCTGGAATCTATCTAACGCTGTGGGGAAGCTGAGTTAAGCTGGGCGCTCATCCGTTCCCGGAGGCTTCCATGTCTGATCTGATCCTGCACCATTACCCTACGTCGCCCTTCGCCGAGAAGGCGCGCCTGCTGATGGGCTTCAAGAACCTGGCCTGGCGCTCGGTGCAGATTCCGCCGGTGATGCCCAAGCCGGACCTCACCGCCCTCACTGGCGGCTACCGCAAGACGCCGGTGCTGCAGATCGGCGCCGATATCTACTGCGACACCGCGCTGATTGCCCGCCGCCTGGAAGCGCACCAGCCGCAACCGACGTTGCTGCCCGGCAAGCAGGCGTTTGCCGTCGCCGCATTCGCCCAGTGGGCGGACTCGGTAGTGTTCCAGCATGCGGTGAGCCTGGTGTTCCAGCCCGAATCCATCTCTGTGCGGTTCGCCAAGGCGCCGCCGGAATTCTTGCAGACCTTCATCGCCGACCGCAGCAAGCTGTTCTCGGACGGCCAGGCTACCCGCCTGCCGGCCGAGCAGGCCAAGCACCAGTGGCCTGGCTTCATGACCCGCCTGCAGGCGCAACTGGAGGCCAGCGGCGGTGATTTCCTGTTTGGCGAGGCGAGCCTGGCCGATATCGCCATGGCGCATCCACTATGGTTCCTGCGCGCCACCCCGGTGACATCACCGCTGGTCGATGGCTACCCGGCGGTAGTCGCCTGGCTGGAGCGCGTGCTCTCGTTCGGGCACGGCAACCCGCAGGACCTGAGCAGTGAAGCAGCCGTCGAGGTCGCGCGCGCCGCCACACCTGCGGCGCTGCCCGAAGAAGCGTTCGCCGATCCGAACGGTTTCAAGGCCGGACAGCGGGTGGCCGTTTCGGCTATCGATTATGGCGTAGAGGCAGTCGAGGGTGAGCTGCTATTCGCCGGCGCCGAGGAGCTGATCCTGCGCCGCGAAGATGATCGCGCCGGCGTCGTGCATGTGCACTTTCCGAGGCTGGGCTTTCGTATCGAGGCACATTGAGTTCGATAAAGATCGCGGCTAAAGTCGCTCCCACAAAGGCACCAGGCGTGGGAGCGGCTTTAGCCGCGAGAGGTTTGGGGACAGGCCGTAGGATGGGTGAAACCCATCCTACGCCGATGGGTTTCACCTACGCGGCCCGCCTCATCCTACGGCTACGACCTATTGCTTCATCGCTGATCCGGCAACAAAAAATTCCCCGGCCCTGCGTCTTCCAGAGTCGGCACTTCGGCTTCGTCCTTCAGATCCACGCCCGACAGCTGGCGGCGGCAGGCTTCGCGCATCAGATATAGCAACCGGAAGGTCGCCATACCGTAGCTCAGGCCTTCCAGCCGCACGTTGGAGATGCAGTTGCGGTAGGCGTCATTGAGGCCGACCCGCGGTGCGTAGGTGAAGTACAGGCCCAGGCTGTCCGGTGAGCTGAGCCCTGGACGTTCGCCGATCAGGATCACCGTCATCTTGGCGCCCAGCCGCTCGCCCACTTCATCGGCAACCGCCACCCGGCCCTGTTGTACCAGGCTGATGGGCGCCAGTTTCCAGCCTTCCTCGGTGATCTGCTCCAGTAGCTTTTCCAGAAATGGCAGGCTGTGACGGCGCACGGCTAGGGAAGACAGGCCATCGGCGATGACGATGGCCAGGTCATAGTCGCGGCCGTTTTCCCTGGCGTAGTCGTCCAGGGCGTTGGCGGATTCTTCGTCCAGGCGCCGGCCAAGGTCCGGGCGCTGCAGGTAGGTGTGCCGGTCCGCCGCGGCGCTGTGCAGTAGCAGGGTATCCAGGCCGCGGCCCTGCAGCTCTTCGCACAGCCCTTCATGGTCGAAGGGCAGGTGCACGGCATCGCGGGCCTGGGCATGGGCGAACTGGAAATCCAGTTGCGCGGCGGTAGGCAGGCTGGTGCCGGCGCGGCCCAGGGCGATACGCGCCGGGGTCAGCTGGCGCAGATGCTGCCAGGGGTTGGGCGTAGCGGGGGATTTATCGGACATGGCGACCTCTCAAGTCAGTTGCGCCAGGGCCTGGCGAAATGCCGGCGGCAGCTCGTTACCCATATGCAGGCGGCCGCCCTGTTGCTGGAAGATGCCCATGCGCGCCAGCCAGGCTTCGAACTCCGGCGCCGCATGCAGGCCGAGCACCTTGCGCGCGTACAGGGCATCGTGAAACGACGTGGTCTGGTAGTTGAGCATCACGTCATCCGAGCCGGGGATACCCATGATGAAGTTGATGCCGGCCGTGCCGAGCAGGGTCAGCAGGGTGTCCATGTCGTCCTGGTCGGCTTCGGCGTGGTTGGTGTAGCAGATGTCGCAGCCCATGGGCACGCCGAGCAGCTTGCCGCAGAAGTGATCTTCCAGGCCGGCGCGGATGATCTGTTTGCCGTTGTACAGGTATTCCGGGCCGATGAAGCCGACCACGGTGTTGACCAGAAACGGGTTGAAGTGCCGGGCCACGGCGTAGGCGCGGGTTTCGCAGGTCTGCTGGTCGACGCCATGGTTGGCGTTGGCCGACAGCGCGCTGCCCTGGCCGGTCTCGAAATACATGAGGTTGTTGCCCAGGGTGCCGCGCTTGAGGCTCAGGCCGGCTTCGTAGCCTTCCTGCAGCACCTTGAGGGTCACGCCGAAGCTGGCGTTGGCCGCCTCGGTGCCGGCGATCGACTGGAACACCAAGTCCAGCGGCGCACCGCGCTCGATGGCGGCGATGGAGCTGGTGACGTGTGTCAGCACGCAGGATTGGGTGGGGATCTCGTAGCGCTGGATGATCGCGTCTAGCATGTCCACCAGCGCGCGGATCGAACTGGCGCTATCGGTGGCCGGGTTGATGCCGATCATCGCATCACCGTTACCGTAGAGCAGGCCGTCGAGGATGCTGGCGGCGATGCCCGCCGGATCGTCGGTCGGGTGGTTGGGCTGCAGGCGCGTGGACATCCGCCCGCGCAGGCCCATGGTGTTACGGAATTTGGTGACCACGCGGGTCTTCTGGGCAACCAGCACCAGATCCTGCACGCGCATGATCTTCGACACCGCCGCGGCCATTTCCGGGGTGAGCCCCGGTGCCAGGGCGGTCAGGCTGGTTTCGTCGGCGGCATCGCTGAGCAGCCAGTCGCGCAGCCCGCCCACCGTCAGGTGGCTGACCGGGGCGAAGGCGTCGGCATCATGGGTGTCGACGATCAGCCGGGTGACTTCGTCCTGTTCATAGGGAATCACCGCTTCCTGCAGGAAATGCTTGAGCGGCACGTCGGCCAGGGCCATCTGCGCTGCGGCGCGTTCGGCGTCGCTCTGCGCGGCGACCTCGGCCAGGTAATCACCGGAGCGGGCCGGGCTGGCCTTGGCCATCAGCTCGCGCAGGCTGTCGAAGCGCCAGGTCATGTGGGCGATGGTGTGAGTGAATCCAGCCATGAATCATGTCTCCTGTCGCGGCCGCTTCTCAGCGGCCGCTGCAAGGGGTTAACGCAGTGACTGCTCGGCAGCCTGAATCGCCGCGAACTCTTCCTCCGGCGTGCCGGACACCAGGTGGTGGCGGCTGTACAGCGCGAAGTAGGCAATGAACAGAGCGTAGATGACTGCCGCGCCGATCACGACCCGCAGGTCGACCAGGAAGCAGGCCACCAGCGCTACCGCTGCCAGCACCAGAGCCACCGACGAGGTCAGCACGCCACCGGGGGTGCGATAGGGGCGCGGCATGTCGGGACGACGGCTGCGCAGGGTGATGTGCGCCGCCATCATCAGTACGTAAGACAGGGTGGCGCCGAAAACCGCGACCAGAATCAGCAGGTCACCCTGGCCGGTCAGCGACAGGCCGAAGCCGATGATGCCCGGGACGATCAGGGCCATGACCGGCGCCTTGTTGCGGTTGGTCAGCGACAGGCTGCGTGGCAGGTAGCCGGCGCGCGACAGGGCGAAGATCTGCCGCGAGTAGGCGTAGATGATCGAGAAGAAACTGGCGATCAGACCGGCCAGGCCGACCAGGTTGACGAACTGGCTCATCCAGGTGGAACCGCCGTAGACCTTGACCAGCGATTCAACCAGCGGGTTACCCGAAGCCACCAGCGACTGGGCACCGGCGGCGCCTGGGCCGACTAGCAGAATCAGCCCGGCGAACACCAGCAGCACCAGCACCGCGCCGATCAGGCCGCGTGGCAGGTCGCGCTTGGGATCCTTGGTTTCCTCGGCAGCCAGCGGCACGCCTTCGACCGCCAGGAAGAACCAGATGCCGTAGGGCAGGGCGGCCCAGATGCCCAGGTAGCCGAAGGGCAGGAAGCTGCTGGCACCCTTGGCGTCGGTGGCGGGAATGTCGAACAGGTTGGCGACCTGGAAGTGCGGCGCCATGGCGACGATGTACACGCCCAGGGCGATGGCGGCGACGGCGGTGATGGCGAACATCAGCTTCAGCGCCTCCCCGGCACCGAGGATGTGGATGCCGATGAACACCACGTAGAACACCAGGTAGATGATCCAGCCGCCGACGCCGAACAGCGACTCGCAGTAGGCACCGATAAAACAGGCGATGGCCGCCGGCGCGATGGCGTATTCGATGAGGATCGCCGTACCGGTCAAAAAGCCGCCCCAGGGCCCGAAGGCGGTGCGGGTGAAGCCGTAGCCGCCGCCGGCGGTGGGGATCATCGACGACAGTTCGGCCAGCGAGAAACACATGCACAGGTACATGGTCGCCATCAGCAGCGTGGCGATGAACATGCCGCCCCAGCCGCCTTGGGCCAGGCCGAAGTTCCAGCCGGCGTAGTCGCCGGAGATCACGTAGGCCACGCCCAGGCCGATCAACAGGATCCAGCCGGCGGCGCCTTGTTTCAGTTGCCGGTTGGCGAAGTAGTCGGCACTGACCGCTTCAGTTTCCACACCGCCGTGCGAGGGTGTGGCGATTGTCTCTTTGGACATGTTGGGACTCCTTCACGCCCCGCCGCAGGCGGCGGGGCGTCGTTTTAGTTGGCTGCGTTCAATTGGCAAATTGGCAGTTTCAGAAGAAGCCCAGCGGGTTGATGTCGTAGCTCACCAGCAGGTTCTTGGTCTGCTGATAGTGGTCGAGCATCATCTTGTGGGTTTCGCGCCCGACCCCGGACTTTTTATAGCCGCCAAAGGCAGCGTGCGCCGGGTACAGGTGGTAGCAGTTGGTCCAGACGCGCCCGGCCTTGATACCGCGGCCCATGCGGTAGGCGCGGTTGATGTCGCGCGTCCACACGCCGGCGCCCAGGCCGAACTCGGTGTCGTTGGCGATGGCCAGG
>NZ_JAQZSI010000007.1:0-253305 GCF_028674975.1 Pseudomonas sp. CNPSo 3701
CAGAACCGGTGTGGTCACGGTAAAGGTGTTGGCACCCTGAGTGATGGTCAGCGTAACGGTGCTGCCGACCGGCGCATCGGTAGTACCGACGATGGTCGGGGTGGTGTCGTTGGTGATTGCCGGTGCATCGACAGTGATCACGGGTGCAGTGGTATCGACGCTATAAGGACGACTTGCCGTCGCAGTACCGACATTGCCCGCCGCGTCAGCACTGCTGATCGTTGCGCTGAGACTGCTGAAACTGCCGAGGTCCGCGCTACTGACCGGAATGCTGAAACCGAGCGCTCCATTGCCAAGCGCTATCACTGTCCCGCTGTAGAGGTTGCCACCCAGGTTTAGGGTGATCGAGTCGCCAACTTTTGCCTCTCCGCCCACGGTGCCGGTAATTGTGACTGTTGCCGCGCCAAGCTCGGCGCTGTTGAGCACGTCGTCGCCGGTGACCGGGTCGATGCCGATGGTCACGACCGGAGGCGTTGTATCCGGTGCCGTCGTGCCCGTAGCGGCTGCGCCTGCCGTCGAGAAAATAGCGGGATCATTGTTTTCAATCAGATTGAAACCTGGCGTACCTAGACCGTTCGTCTGAAAGCCGATTGTCGGATCTACGCGCTGGGCTGTCTCGCTGAGCATGACTGCGCTGTGACCGCCACCGGCAGCACCGCCGCCGCCACCTGCGCCAGGGCCTGCCGCGGTGGGGTCAAGGTCGACAGTCGGGTCCATTCCCGCTGCCAGCGCCTGCTCGAATTCGCTGCCGGGCGCTTGGGTCGCGCTATCCGCCACTTCCTGAGCTTCTGGGTTACCCGCCTGCCATGAGGCGTTCGCACCAAGCTCTAGAGTTTCGCCATTCGCCATCTCCAGAGTCACGGAACCACCATCGGCCGTGGTGACCTGTTCTCCTGCGAAGATGCGATCTCCCTCAAATACCTGGCGCCGAATTCCGTCAACCGAGGTGACGAATACTTGGCCAATCAAGGACTTGATGACGGCGGCGAAATTACTCATAAACAGCTCCATGCGCGTGCGCGAGAGGTAAAACCTGTGAAATGTGTCTATACCGGTTTATAGCGGATGCTGCTGAAAATACGTCGTCATATAATTGGCGGAAATTTATTGTTGCAAGCTAGCCGCCAGAGTATTGACCCTTCGGGTCCGATCATAAACAATCATACTCGTTGATGTCACTTTGATATTTTCAGCTGTTTTGTCTTCCATGAGACTCTGAAGTTCAGGTGGCAATGATAGTCTTCGGCCGGTTGCTCAGCGACTTGATCTATACCGATAAAACATGTCGGCGTTTACAGGGAATTTACTGACCATGCGCTTCATTGCCACGCTTCCACTCGTCCTTGCCATTTCCGCCTCGGCTCAAGCGCAGACCTTGACCGAGGCGATGCAGAGTGCCCTGAGCGTGCACCCTGAAATCCAGTCCGGCATCAATGCACGGCTGGCGTCGGAAGAGGACATGAAAGCGGCGCGGGCGGGCTACCTGCCACGCGTCGACGTGCAGGCCGGTTATGGCCGTGAAGGTACGGAAAACAACAGCACTCGCGCGAGCAACGACCGCGGCTATCGCACACTCAACCGTTCGGAATCCAGCCTGAGCGTCCAGCAGATGCTGTTCGACGGTTTCGCGACTCGTAACGAGGTCGCGCGTCAACGCGCCACCGTCAACGCCCGCGCCTACGCACTGCTGGCCAACTCCGAGCGCACCGCACTGGAAGTCGCCCAGGTCTACCTGGATGTACTGCAGCGCCAGGAGCTGGCGCGCCTGGCCGAAGAGAACCTGCGTAGCCACGAGCGTATCTACGATCAGATTTCCCTGCGCAGCGAACGCGGTGTGGGCCGTATGGCCGACCTGGATCAGGCCGAGGCGCGCCTGGCCCAGGCACGCAACAACCTGTTGACCGAGCAGACCAACCTAGCTGATGCCCAGGTTACCTTCCTGAGCGTGGTAGGCCGCGAGCCGGCCGACCTGAGCATGCCGGACAGCATCGGCGTACACCTGCCAGAGAGCCTTACGGCTGCCCGTGATGAACTGCTGGCCAACAACCCCAACATCAGTTCGGCCGAAGCTGACGTCAAGGCGACCGAGGCGCAGTACGCCGCGGCGAAGAGTACTTACTACCCACGTTTCGATGCGGAAGTGTCCACGGGCCTGAATAACAACGTCGATGGTGTGGAGGGTGAGAACAAGGAATGGCAGGCCATGCTGCGCATGCGCTACAACCTATACGCAGGTGGCAGCGACAGCGCCAACGTGCGCTCCAAGGCTTACCTGAGCAACCAGGCCATGGACATTCGCAACAACGCGTTGCGCGTGCTCAACGAAGAAGTCGGCCTGGCCTGGAATGCGCTGCAGAACGCCCGTGCGCAATTGCCGATCGCCCAGCAGTACGTCGACCACAGTTCACGTGTGCGTGATTCCTACCAGAAGCAGTTCGGCCTCGGCGAGCGCACCTTGCTGGATCTGCTGGACAGTGAAAACGAGTACTTCACTGCCGCCCGACGTCTGCAAGAAGTGCGCTTCACAGAGCTGTTCACCCATTACCGCATCAAGGCGACCACCGGCACGCTGCTCAAGAGCCAGGGAATCGCCGCGCCGATGGCTTCCGTGCCGCTGGATACCGTGAAGACTAATGTGCAACTGCCCAACATGAACTAGAGTTCGGTTTTTTAGGTAAGGGTAAATGTGCAGTGGCAGTAGAACCGGATCCATCCCAGCCCCGTAATGATCCACGTGACCGTTACGACGACCCTCTGCTGGATAGTTTGCTGTCGTTGTGCAGTCTGCATCAGAAGTCCGTCAGCCGAGCCATGCTCACCGCCGGGCTGCCGCTGCCCAAGCAGCGCCTGAGTGCCGAATTGTTGCCGCGGGCAGCCGCTCGCGCCGGTCTGCAAGGGCGCTGGCTGCGCCGCAATCTGGAAAAGATCCCCGAACTGGCTCTGCCCGCGCTATTGCTGTTGCGTGATGGGCGCAGCGCCTTGTTGCTTGGCTGGGAGGCCGGTGGGCAGGCGCGCATAATGCCCAGCGAAACCGAAGGCGGCGAGGTGCGGGTTAGCATCGAGACCCTGGCCGAGGATTACAGCGGCCGGGTGTTCTTCGCCCAGCCCCAGCACAAATTCGATTTCACCCGCGGCGAACTGGTTCCCCGGGCCAGTTCCTGGTTCCGTGACACACTCAAACGCTCGCGCTGGCTGTATGTCGATGCCGTCGCGGCGAGTCTGCTGATCAACCTGATCGGTCTGGTCACGCCGCTATTCGTGATGAACGTCTACGACCGAGTGGTCCCCAACCAGGCCGAGGCCACGCTTTGGGTGCTGGCCATTGGCATCAGCGGGGTATTCATCTTCGATCTGCTGCTCAAGACATTGCGTGGCCTGTGCCTGGATCTGGCGGGCAAAAAGACCGACATGATCATTTCGGCCACCCTGTTCGAGCGCATCGTCGGCATGGCGATGAAGCATCGCCCGGCACGCGTTGGCAGCTTCGCCCAGAACATCCATGAGTTTCAGAGCCTGCGCGACTTCCTCGCCTCGCTGACGCTGGCCAGCGTCATCGACCTGCCGTTCACCATCCTGATTCTGGCGGTCATCGCCTACCTGGGCGGGCATCTGGTGTGGATTCCCATCCTGGCCTTCCCGCTGGTCGCGCTGATCGGCTGGGCGCTGCAGAAACCCCTGGCCAAGACCATGGAACGCAGCATGGCTCTGGCGTCCGAGCGCCAGTCCGGGCTGATCGAGAGCCTGGCTGGGTTGGATGCGGTCAAGGTCAACAATGCGGAAAGCGAGCGCCAGTACATCTGGGAGCAGACCATCGGCACCCTGGGCCGCTTCGAACTCAAGGCGCGCATGCTGTCGAGCCTGGCGATGAACTCGACGCTGCTGCTGCAGCAGCTCGCCGGTGTGGTGATCATCGTGCTGGGCGTGTATCAGATCATCGCCGGCAACCTGAGCATGGGCGGCCTGATCGCCTGTTACATGTTGAGCTCCCGGGCGCTCGGCCCGCTGGCTCAGGTGTCCGGTTTGCTGATCCGTTACCAGCAGGCGCGTGTGACCCTGGACTCGGTCAACCAGATGATGGAACTGCCTCAGGAACGTCAGGCAGACGAGCGTCCGCTCAAGCGCCAGACGCTGCAGGGCGGCATTGAATTCCGCCAGCTGGATTTCCACTACCCGGACCAGCAGCAGGCGGCGCTGCAAAGCATCAACCTGGTGATCCGTCCCGGCGAGAAGGTCGGCATCATCGGCCGTAGCGGCTCCGGCAAGAGCTCGCTGGCCAAGCTGATCGTCGGGCTTTACCAGGCTGATGCCGGCAGCCTGCTGGTCGACGGTATCGATGTGCGTCAGCTGGATGTCAGCGACGTACGCTACAACATCGGTTACGTGCCTCAGGACATTCAGTTGTTCGCCGGTACATTGCGCGACAACCTGATATCGGGCGCGCGATACGTCGAAGATGAGCTGGTGCTGCAGGCCGCCGAGCTGGCCGGCGTGCATGAGTTCGCGCGGCTGCATCCCAATGGCTACGAGCTGCAGGTGGGAGAGCGTGGCCAGAACCTGTCCGGCGGTCAGCGCCAGAACGTGGCCCTGGCCCGTGCGCTGTTGCTTGACCCGCCGATCCTGCTGCTCGACGAGCCCACCAGTGCGATGGACAACACCGGTGAGGAGCGCCTCAAGCAGCGCCTGGCTGCCATCAGCAAGAACAAGACGCTGTTGCTGGTTACCCACCGCGCTTCGATGCTGAGCCTGGTGGAACGCCTGGTTATCGTCGACCGGGGCCGGATCATTGCCGATGGCCCGAAAGAGAGCGTCATGGAGGCGTTGAAGAAGGGGCAGATCAGTGTCAGTTAAGGATTCCTTCCAGCGTTTCTATCGCGCTGCCGCCTCGTATTTCGGCCCCCGCGATGAAGTGGGTGACGAGCCGCTGCCCGAGGTGCGCAAGGCGCTCATCGAGGATGCGCCACGGGTCATGCGCCTCACGCTCTGGGGCATCATCGCCTTCGTAGTGTTCTGTCTGTTGTGGGCCAACTTCGCCGAGGTCGATGAAGTGACCCGCGGTGATGGCAAAGCCATTCCGTCCTCGCGGGTGCAGAAGATCCAGAATCTGGAAGGCGGTATCGTTTCCGAACTGTTCGTCAACGAAGGGCAGGTGGTCGAGGCGGGTACGCCATTGCTGCGCCTGGATGACACACGTTTTGCCTCCAACGTGGGCGAGACCGAGGCTGATCGCCTGTCTCTGGCCATGCGTGTCGAACGCCTGAGCGCCGAGGTGGAGGGGCGCGAGCTGGCCATTCCCGAGGATATCGCTGCCAAAGCGTCGGGCCTGGCGCAAAGCGAACGGGCGTTGTTTCTCAGCCGTCAGCAGCAGCTGCAGGACGAAATTGCCGGGCTGCAGGAGCAGCTGACCCAGCGTCGCCAGGAAGTGCGTGAGTACGCATCCAAGCAGGGCCAGTTCCGCAATAGTCTGGAACTGCTGCGCCAGGAAATTCGCATGTCCGAGCCGCTGGTGGCCGAAGGCGCCGTATCGCCGGTCGAGGTGCTGCGCCTCAAGCGTGCCGAGGTGGAGGCCCGCGGTCAGCTGGAGGCCACCGGACTGGCCATCCCGCGTGCCGAGGCAGCGATCAAGGAAGTGGAGCGCAAGATCGACGAGACCCGCGGGCGCTTTCGCAGTGAGGCGTTGACTCAGTTGAATGAAGCGCGTACTGACCTGAGCAAGATCGAATCCACCGGTAAGGCGCTCGAAGACCGGGTCAACCGCACCATGGTCACTTCGCCGGTGCGCGGTATCGTCAAGCAACTGCTGGTCAATACCATCGGCGGGGTGATCCAGCCTGGTAGCGACATGGTGGAGATCGTACCCATCGATGACACCATTCTGGTCGAGGCGCGCATTCGTCCGCAGGACATCGCCTTCCTGCACCCGGGTCAGGAAGCGGTGGTCAAGTTCACCGCCTACGACTACACGATTTACGGTGGCCTGAAAGCCAAGCTGGAGCAGATCGGCGCCGACACCGTGACCGACGAAGAAGGCAACAGCTTCTATGTGATCAAGCTGCGCACCGAGAAAAGCCACCTCGGCACCGAGGAGCACCCGCTGCTGATCATTCCCGGGATGGTCACCTCGGTGGATATCATCACCGGCAAGAAGAGCGTGCTCAGCTACCTGCTCAAGCCGATCATTCGCGCTCGCGCCGAGGCGTTGCGCGAGCGCTGATCGGTCAGGCCAGGTCGGCCAAGGGGTGATCGTCGAGCGGTGCGAAATGTGCGGCGATCACCTGACCCGGCACTTGGTTCACGTCCGGCCAATGCCAGTGCGGCGCGTGATCCTTGTCGATCAGCCGGGCACGCACGCCCTCGGCGAACTCCGGGTGACGGCAGCAGCTAAGGCTCATGCCGTATTCCATCTGAAACACCTGCGCCAATGACAGGTGCCGCGCGCGCCTGATCTGTTCCCACACCAAGTAGCCGGTCAACGGGCTGCCGCCGAGCATGGTCTTGGCGGCCTTGGCGAGCAGGGCGTCTTCGTCGTTCTCCAGGCTGGCCAGGGCCTGCCAGTACAGTGGCAAGGTGGCCTGGTCGAGCAGGGCGTCGAGGCGTTCGCGACGCGGCAGCCATTGCGCGGCGGGCAGCTCGCCGCGGGCCTGCTGCTCCAGCGCCTTGAGCAGGCTGTGCAGTTGCATCTCCGGCTGCTCGCGCCAGTTCAGCTGTACCAGCCCGTCGATCAGCGCCTCCTGCTGGGTGTCGAGCAGAAAGCGGTCAGCCAGGTTCAGATCGAGGGCATCACGGGCATTCAAGGGGCTGGCGGTGAGACCGAAGAACAGGCCCAGTTTGCCCGGCAGGCGCGACAGGAAGTGGCTGCCGCCGACATCCGGAAACAGGCCGATGCTGATCTCCGGCATCGCCAGGCGGCTGCTCGGTGTGACGATGCGAATCCCTGCGCCCTGCAGCAGCCCCATGCCGCCGCCCAGTACATGGCCGTGGGCCCAGCAGATCAGTGGTTTCGGGTAGGTGTGCAGGTAGTGATCGAGACGGTATTCGCGAGCGAAGAAGCGCTCGGCCAGCTCGGGCGCTTCGCCGGGGCTGGCCAGACATTTCTTGGCCAGTTGCACCACATCGCCGCCGGCGCAGAACGCCTTGCTGCCGTTGCCGCGCAGCAGCACGCAGGCGACATCGGCGTCGTCGGCCCAGGCGCACAGGCGATCCTGCAGGGCGTCGATCATCGGCAGCGACAGGGCATTGAGGCTTGCCGGCGCATCCAGGCTGGCGATACCGATTCGATAGCCGTGCAGGCTGGCCCGTTCTTCAAAGGTGACATTCATGTGCAGTTCCAAAGGCAGTTGCCGGTAAGGGTCACTGGTTACGCCAGTGAGCCGTACGTTTTTCCAGAAAGGCGTTGACCCCTTCGCGAGTATCGGCAGCGTCGAACAGGTCGACGAAACGCTCGCGCTCGGCAGGCAGCCAGGTGGACGGGGCGCGTTCGCGGGCGCCCTGAATCAGCGGTTTGATGGCGCGCACCGCCACCGGACTCTGGCTGGCGACCTTGGCGGCCAGCAGCAGCGCATGGCCGCGGGCTTCGCCGCTATCGACCACCTGTTCCACCAGGCCGATGCGCAGCGCGGTGTCGGCATCGACCCGTTCGCCACAGAGAATCATGCGTTTGGCCCAACCTTCGCCCACCATCCAGGACAGATTCTGGGTGCCGCCGGCGCAGGGCAACAGACCCACGCTGGCTTCCGGCAGAGCCATCATTGCCTGGCGTTCGGCGATGCGGATGTCGCAGGCCAGAGCGCATTCCAGGCCGCCACCCATGGCGTAGCCGTTGATGGCGGCAATGGACACGCCACGAAAGGCGCTGAGCCGCTCAAAGGCCTCGCCAAAGCGACTGGCCATTTCCCGGGCCCGGGCCTTGTCGCCGTCGGCGAACAGCTTCAGGTCGGCTCCGGCGGAGAAAAACTTGCCGCCCTGGCCGGTGATCACCAGGGCGTAGATGTCGTCGTCACGGTCCAAGTGGTCGATCAGCTGTTTGAGGCCGATCAGCGATTCCCGGTCCCAGGTGTTGGCCGGCGGGTTGTTGATGGTGATCAGCGCGGTGTGCCCGTGCTTTTCCACGGTGAGCTTGTGGGTCAGATCGAAGATCCCGGGTTTGTAGGGTTCCAGTGCCGTACTCATGGGCTGTCCTCTTCAGCTGTGGTGTCTTTTACTGTAGCGCCAAAGGCTGCCCCGCGTTGCGCCGCTCGGCCTGCCAGGTGGCCAGGTCGGGCAGGGCGGTGCTGCCATCCAGGCGTTCGACGATCTCGAAATAATCCTGCTTGAGTGGGTCCTTGAGTACCTCGGCGCGCGGCTTCACCTTCACGGCGTAGACCGTCTGCAGATTCTGGTGATCGAAGCTGCGCCATTGCTGGCGATCCTTGAGCAGGGTGTAGCTGTGGCCTTCGAGGGCCTTGATCAGCGCTTCGCCGTCCAGGCTGTTGGCGCGTTTGGTCGCATCCGCCCATTGCTGGACGATGCTGTAGGCCGAGGCGGCGGAGCTGGAGGGGTACATGGCGTAGCGTTCGCTGTAGGTCTTGACGAAGACCTTGCCGGCTTCCGAGTTTTCCAGCTCGGGCACGCGCCAAGTCCAGGGCTCGGTGCCGACCACGCCTTCCATCAGACCGGGGCCGGCCTGTTCGACGATGCTCTGGGTCAGGTTGGGCGCCACGATCTGCATGCGCGAGGTAAGGCCCAGGTCCTTGGCGATACGCATCGCCCGCACCAGGTCCTCACCGAACAGCACCAGGGCCAATACGTCGGCATCGCTGGCGGCGGCCTGGGTCAGGGCATTGTGGTAGTCGGTCAGGCTTGCGCCTGGGAACGGTACCTTGAGGCCGGCGTGCTGCGCGGTGTCCTGGGTGTTGGTGGTCTGGCGCAGCGAGCTCTCGGTGGTATGGCCCCAGGTGTAGTCGGCCGTGACGTAGAAATAGCGTTTACCGGGCAACTGCTTGTTGAGGTACTGGCCCAGCACTTGGGCGCTCATCCACGCATTGTTGCACTCGCGGAACATGTGCCGTTGGCCATCCTTGCCGGTGGTGTCGTTGGAGTAGGTGAGGGTGCCGAAGTACAGTAGGTCGAGCTGCGCCGCACGCTTGCCAGCGGCGATAGCCACTGCGCTGGAAGCGCCGCCGAACAGCATGGCTGCACCTTCCTTGGCCAGCTTTTCGACGTTGCGCACTGCTTTATCCGGCTTGGAGGCATCGTCCAGGCTGGACAGGCGCAAGCTGCGGCCCAGCACGCCGCCCTGGGCGTTGATTTCATCGATGGCGAGCAGGGCGCCGCGCATTTGCGCCAGGCCTTCTTCCTTGTAGCTGCCGGTGCGCGGGTAGCTGAGGCCCAGGGTGATGGGATCGGCGGCTTGTACATAGGCGCTGGCGGCCGTGCACAGGGCGAGAAACGCGAAGAGTCGCTTCATGGTGCAGTCCTTGTTTTTATTATTCGGTTGGCCGCTCCGTTTTACGCTTTTCTAAGCGGTTGGTGTGATTCACTTTTGGTCTAAGAAGGCGGCGCTGCCAACCATTTCGCATAATCTCCATCAGCCGCTGCCTTGACTTGATAGGGGCGCTTCTCTAGCGTGCCGACTTCACTGATTACCGGGAGCAGGCATGTCCGCCGCAGACAAGGTCAAGTTGGAGGCCAGCTGGAAGCAGGCGCTTCACGACGAGTTCGACAAGCCCTACATGATCGCCCTGGGCGATTTCCTGCGTCAGGAAAAGGCCGCCGGCAAGGAAATCTATCCGCCGGGTCCGCTGATCTTCAATGCCCTGGATTCCACGCCGCTGGATCAGGTCAAGGTCGTGATCATCGGTCAGGATCCTTACCACGGCCCCGGTCAGGCCCACGGCCTATGTTTCTCGGTGCAGCCGGGCGTGGCGACGCCGCCGTCGCTGGTGAATATCTATAAAGAACTCAAGCGCGACCTGAATATCGACATTCCCGACCACGGTTACCTGCAGTCCTGGGCGGAGCAGGGCGTGCTGTTGCTCAACACCTCGCTCACCGTCGAGCGCGCCAACGCCGGCTCCCACGCCGCCAAGGGTTGGCAGCCGTTCACCGATCGGATCATCTCGGTGGTCAGCGAGCAACGCCCGCATCTTGTGTTCTTGCTGTGGGGCGCCCATGCGCAGAGCAAGGAACGCCTGATCGACACCAGCAAGCACCTGGTGCTGCGCTCGCCGCACCCTTCGCCGCTGTCGGCGCATCGGGGCTTTATCGGCAACGGTCATTTCAGCCGCACCAACAAGTTCCTTGAGCAGAACGGGCTGCCGCCCATCGACTGGCGTCTACCACCAGTTCAGAGCTGATCAGCCGGTACAGATCTCTGCGGCCAGGTCGGTGCGTATGGAAGCCAGGCGCTGGTTTACCCGATCTCGCTGGCTGTCGTCGGCTGCAGCCAGCAGATCGCTGAGCAGTGTGGCCATGGCCTGGCGCGACTGTTCGTAGGCCTGGGTGGTCTGCTCGTCATGGCCGCCACGGCGGTTCTCCAGCACATCGCTCATGCGCTGAGCGAAATCCGGAGCGTTGCGGTCATCCAGCACGCGGCGAAACTCGCCCTGCCAGCGTGCGCGGTTCTCCATCCATAGCTGGTTCTGATCGCGGCGCTCGCTGGCCCACTGGGCGACGCGAGCCCGCTGCGCCTCGTTGAGGCTGCCGAACCAGGGTTTCAGGCGTTTTTCCAGACGTTCGGCGCGCTCGCGGATCTGGGTTTCCAGCGGCGGTTCGAGAAACTTCTGACGGTCTTCGCGATTGTCCTTTTCCATCCGGGCGTAAAGCCGGTCGACCTGTTCGGGGCGCAGGTCGGCGAGCAGGGCGACGGTCGTCGGGGTGGTCTGCTGGACGATGGCGTTGAAGGCCTGCTCGGCCTCGAGCATCTGCGCTTCCAGTTGCCGAGCGCTCGGCTCGGGCATCCGGACCAGCTGCTCGGTGCGTTGCAGCCAGTCCACGTAGCGTGGCAATTCAGTGCTGCAATGCCAGACCAGGTGTTCCTGCAGCCTGGGCTTGAACCAGGCCTTCTGCTGCGAATCGAGATCCAGGTACTGATTCACCCGCCAGGAAATCACCCAGTCCAGGTTTCGGTAGGCCATACCGGTCTTGCTGCACGCACTGAGCAGCAGGCCGAGTGACAGCAGCAGACACAGGCTTTTCAGATAACCGGACATGTCGCCTCCTTTTGGTACGCGTGCCTAGAGAGGGTACGCCAGCCATGTCGACCGCAGGTGCGTGGACATATCCGCTAAAAAAAGCCCGACGTAGCGTCGGGCTTGAAATCTCAGGGCAGCGGCGCGTGCCGTTGCCACAGGCGGAACAGAGGATCGGCCAGAAACATCACCAGAAACAGGCGCAGCGCCTGCAACGCCGTGACCAGGGCCACCGACAGTTGCAGGGCTTCTGCGGTCAGGCACAGTTCTGTAATACCGCCGGGCATCATGCCGAGCATCAGCGAGACCGAGTCGATACCGCTCAGCCAGCCGATGGCCGAGCCGAGCCCGACCGTCGCCATCATGGCCAGCAAGGTAAATAGCACCACGCGTGCCAGAAAGCTTGGTGCGCTGCGAAAGAATGCCCGGTCGAAATGACAACCCAGGGCGCAGCCGATTAGCCATTGCCCGGCCTGGCCGAGCCAGCCGGGCATGCCGATATGCAGGTCGAAGGTCACGCTGGCCGCGGCGCACAGCGTCAACGGGCCAAGCATCCACGGGTTGGGTTGCCTGAGTCGCCGCCACAGCAGAGCCAGCAAGGCACCGGCTGGCAGTAAAATTGCCAGCCAGAACCAGTCCACCGGCATCGACGGCGCGGGATCAACGGGCGGTAAACCCCAGGTGAACAACGCGGGAATCAGCAGGATAACCATCAGCAGCCGCACGCTGTGCGCGGCGGCGATGCGTGCCGGTTGGGCGCCGTGGCGCCTGGACAGATTGACCATCTCGCTGGCACCGCCCGGCATACTGGCGAAGAACGCGGTGGCGCGATCCACACCGGCGCGGCGCAGGCCGGCGATGCCGATGGCGCTGAGTGCCAGGGTGGCGAAGGCGCCGAACAGAATGATGGTCAGGTTGCCAAGCACCTGCTCGAGCACTTCGCTGGTGAAGTGCAGGCCGATGCCGGCGGCTACCAGCCACTGACCGACCTGGCGGCCGCCGGGCATTTCCTGGCTGAGCACGCCGCTGCAGCGCAGCAGGATGACGGCCAGCAAAGAGCCTATCACCCAAGGCAAAGGCCAGCCGATCAGGCTGGCCAGGTATCCACCGACTGCGCCAACCAGTGGCGTGAGCCACCAGTTGCGTAGGTGTTTGGGGTTGCCTCGGGTGCTCTCGCTATCAGGCATTGGCCGCGTCGGCCTTGCGCTGATTGCGTTGGCGCCAGTTGCGATAGAACGGCAGGGCGATCATCGCCACGATCAGAGCCCATACGGTCCAGGTGATCGGGCTGCTCCACAGGATGCTCAGCTCGCCGTTGGAGATCGACAGCGCCCGGCGCAGGTTCTGCTCCATCATGCCGCCGAGAATGAAGCCCAGCAGCACTGCCGACAGCGGAAAATCCATCTTGCGCAGGATGTAGCCCGCGACGCCGATGCCGATCATCAGGTACAGGTCGAACGCTGTGGCGTGTACCGCGTAAACCCCGATCGAAGTGATGATGGCGATGGCCGGCACCAGTGCCCAGTACGGCACGGCAAGGATCTTGGTGAACACCTTGATCATCGGCACGTTGATGATGATCAACATGATATTGGCCACGAACAGCGAGGCGATCAGGCCCCAGACGATGTCCGGCTGGTCGCGGAACAGCAGCGGGCCCGGGGTGATGTTGTAAAGCGTCAGGGCGCCGAGCATCACCGCGGTGGTGCCCGAGCCGGGCACGCCCAGGGTCAGCATTGGCACCATGGAGCCACAGGCCGCGGCGCTGTTGGCGGTTTCGGGGGCGGCCAGGCCACGCAGGTCGCCGTCACCGAACTTGTTGTCCTTCACGGCCAGGCGCTTTTCGGCCATGTAGGACACGGCACTGGCCAGGGTCGCGCCCGCGCCGGGCAGAACACCCATGACGAAGCCCGTGACGCCGCTACGCAGGTTGGTAGCCAGCACCGACATACCTTCCTTGGCGTTGAACAGCATGCGCCCGCTGGCATCCAGGGCCTTCTGGCCATGGTGGGTACGCTCGAGGAGCACCAGAATCTCGCTGACCGAGAACAGACCCAGTACCAGCACCACGAACTGAATGCCGTCGGCCAGGCCCAGGCTGCCAAAGGTGAAGCGATACACGCCACTGTTGGAGTCGATGCCGACGCACGACAGGAACAAGCCAATACAGGCCGCGATCGCGGTCTTCATTGGTTTGTTGCCGGCCATGCCCGCCAGGCAGACGATGGCGAACACCATCAGCACGAAGTATTCGGCCGGGCCGAAGGCCACCGCCCACTTGGCCAGTAGCGGTGCGAAGATCACCACGCCACACGTGGCGATCAGGCCGCCGACGAAGGAGCTCCAGGCGGAGATCGACAGGGCTACGCCAGCCTTGCCCTGACGCGCCAGCGGGTAGCCGTCCAGGGTGGTCATCACGGCCGAGGCTTCGCCCGGGATGTTCAGCAGAATGGAGGAAATACGGCCGCCGTATTCACAGCCCAAGTACACAGCGGCGAGCAGAATCAGCGCGGTTTCCGGTGGCAGGCCGAGGGCGAAGGCGATTGGAATCAGCAGGGCCACGCCGTTGATCGGGCCAAGGCCCGGCAGCAGGCCGACGACGGTGCCGATCAGGGTGCCGCACAGCGCGGTAAGCAGGTTGTAGGGGCTCAGGGCAACACCGAAGCCCTGACCCAGGTAGCTAAATGTATCCACGGATCAGATCTCCAGAGAGGACAGGATGCCGAGCGGCAGCGGCACATCGAGGGCTTTGTCGAACAGCACGTACAGGCCGATGGCCAACAATACGCCCGAGATCAGACTGGTCTTCCAGGTGCCTTCGTACAGGCGCGCCATCGCGACACCGAACAGCAGGCTGGCAGGAATGAAGCCCAGGGGTTCGAACAGCGCGGCATACAGGGTGAAGATCACCACGCAGCTTGCCACCTTGCGGATCACATGCTTGTCCAGCGGCGGTTCGTCGCTGGGCTCACTGGCGCTGGCCGGCTTGACCAGCAGGTAGATGGCGCCCAGACCCATGAGGGTCAGCAGCAGCATCGGGTAGGCGCGTGGGCCTACCGGTTCGTAGGAGAAGGGCGCGTGGTAGCCCCAGGCAACGATGCCCAGCCCGGCACAGGCCAGCAGCAGCACCGCGCCGAAAATGCGTTGTGACATTTGAGGACGTCCTCGTTCGTTCGTGGCGAAGGCATCCTCCGGGCGGTGCCCGGAGGATGAACTATGCGGCTGGCGTTACTGGATCAGACCAAATTCCTTGGCCAGTTCCTTGTACTGCACGACCTGCTTCTTCACGTAGGCATCCAGCTCGTCGCCGGTCATGGCGAACGGGTAGAGCTCGCGGCTCTCACGCAGCTTGGCGAAGTCTTCGGAGGCCAGCAGCTGGTCGAAGGAGTTCTTCCACCAGGTGTAGGCTTCATCGCTGACTTTCGGGCCAACGTAGAAACCGCGGATTACCGGCCAGACCACGTCGTAGCCCTGTTCCTTGGCGGTCGGAATGTCCGCTACGTTGGCGCCCGGCAGGCGCTCTTCGGAGAACACGGCGAGGATGCGCATGTCACCGCTCTCGACGTGCGGCACGGAGTCGGAAATGTCGGTACTGGCGACCTGGATGTGACCACCGAGCAGCGCGGTGGCCAGCTCGCCGCCGCCTTCCATTGCGACATAGCGCATTTCGCGTGGGTTGACGCCGGCGGCGCGGGCCACCAGAGCGGTCTGCATCCAGTCCTGGCTGCCGACGGTGCCGCCGGAGCCGATCACCACCTTGCCCGGGTTTTCCTTGAGGGCCTTGACCAGGTCATCGAGGTTCTTGAGCGGCGAATCCTTGCGAACGGCCAGTGCACCGTAGCTGGTGCCGACGCCGGCCAGCCATTTCACGGCGTTCTCATCGAAACGACCGAACTTTCCCTGGGCCAGGTTGAGCAGCGAGCCGCTGGAGAAGGCGGTGATGGTGCCTTCTTCTGATGGACGCTGGGCGACCACGGCGTTGTAGGCCACGGCGCCGACGCCGCCGGGCATGTAGGTCACGCGCATCGGCGACTTGAGCAGCTTGCTTTCCACCAAAGCGCTCTGGGCTAGTTTGCAGGTCAGGTCGAAACCACCGCCGGGCGCTGCCGGCGCGATGCACTCGGGACGGCGCGGCTCATCGGCCAGGGCCTGACCGGCCAGCATCAGGCAGGAGGCGGTCAGCAGAAGGGTACGCATGGATGTCTTCATCGGGTCTTCTCCATTGGAGTCTTTATTGTTAACAGCGATGCACCTGCCCTCGCAGGGTGCAATACGAAAGCTCTGCGCACGGCGGCGCGAGCCCTCGGCTGATCGAGTCTAGGCGTCAGCTCGCAAGGCCGGCCTGCAAGCGGGTGCTTGCAGGCCAGACAAGATCGCTGTGTGCCACGTACTTCAATTCGACGTTGCGTTCCCATCGCCTGTCGCCAGCGGCATCCGTTACTGCAGCGCGAGCGCTGGGGATGCCGTGGTGGGTGTGGCGCAGGCTGGGAACGCCGAGCGCTTTGAAGTCGTGACGCGTCTGCCACCAGCCCGTTGGAGGCTCGGCAAGATCGATGATCGGAGAAAGACTTGAGACGGCGCGGCCCTCGTCGTGGGCTGCACCAGTGCCTGCTTTGCCGGGAGTCGGGGTCAGTAGGCGGGCGGGAGAAAGGTCATGGGCCGGGGGCGAGCTGAGCGCGGGGCGCGAAGAAGGCTCGCTGGCGGTAACTGGATGCTCATCGGTGGCCGGCTGCTTGCCGTGATCTTCAATCAAGGCTGGATGGGCTTCGGCTGATGCCGCTAAGGCCTGTTCGGCGTTGTTCTGGTTCGCATCCGTGCGTGCCTGAAGAAGCAAGCTGTCGTTGGCGGCGGGGCGGGCGCTTTGGCGCACGACACGGCTGGCAGGAACGACGCGTTCTTCCAGGCTGGCAACGGAATTTTCAGGAATGTTCGCCTGGGCGAGAGAGGCGAAAAGGGCAGCCGGCAGGGCGAGGCTCAAAAGGCTCGTACACGAGATGGCCTGGCGCACGGCAATCGGCATGCGGGTACTCCGTTGTTATTGTTGTAACGACCGTATAGGTGTCGGCCGTTCTGAGGGTGGGTCTAGCCACTCGTACGATGATCCTAAGAGCACAACCTTTCACCAACCTTTCAGCGTTGAAAGTTATTGCGCAGGCTGGCCTGTACACGCCGTCACTGCCAAGTCTTCGCGCGAACGGTAAACTCTCGCCCTAGAGGGCGGTCAAGTCCATGGTTCGTTGTGGAGGTTGCAGTGCGAATTCTGCTGGTCGAGGATCATCCGCAGTTGGCGGCGAGCGTCAGTCAGGCACTCAAGAATGCTGGCTGGACGGTAGACATTCTGCATGATGGCGTGGCCGCGGATCTTGCGCTTGGCAGCGAGGACTACGCTCTGGCGATTCTGGACGTCGGCCTGCCACGTATGGACGGTTTCGAAGTGCTGGCCCGCTTGCGCGCCCGTGGCAAGACCGTGCCGGTGCTGATGCTCACCGCGCGTGGGGAGGTCAAGGATCGCGTGCACGGACTCAACCTGGGTGCCGACGACTACCTCGCCAAGCCCTTCGAACTCAGCGAGCTGGAAGCGCGGGTCAAGGCGCTGCTGCGCCGCAGCGTACTGGGCGGCGAACAGCAGTTGCGCTGTGGCGATCTGGTCTACGATCTGGACACCCGGCGTTTCACGCTGCTCGACGAAAGCCTCAATCTCACCTCCCGTGAACAGGCGGTGCTTGAGGCGATGATCGCCCGTCCCGGCCGCGTGATGAGCAAGGAACAACTGGCTTCCCAGGTGTTCGGGCTGGACGAGGAGGCGAGCGCCGACTCCATCGAAATCTACGTTCACCGCTTGCGCAAGAAGCTCGAGCGCGGCTCGGTGCGCATCGTCACCTTCCGTGGCCTGGGCTACCTGCTGGAAGCCACGAGTGGATAGCCCCGGCAGCCTGCGTGGCCGGCTGATCCGCCGGCTGGCGGTGCTGTTCACGGTCATCTTGCTGGTCAGCAGCGTAACGGCCTACTGGAGCGCGCGCCACGCTGCCGATACCGCCTACGACCGCACTCTGCTGGCCTCGGCGCGGGCGATCTCCGACGGGCTCTACGCCGTCGAAGGTATGCTCAGCGCCAACGTGCCCTATATCGCCCTGGACACCTTCGCCTACGACAATGCCGGGCGCATCTATTACCAGGTGCTCGGCCCCAAGGGTGAGCTGGTTTCCGGCTACGAGGACCTGCCGGCGGCTCCGCCGAATACGCCGCGCACCAATGATTACCCGGCCCTGGCCAAGTTCTACGACGGCGAGTACCGCGGCCAAGGCGTGCGCTTGGTGAGCTTTCTGCAGCCGGTCAGCGAGCCCGGTTACAGCGGTGTGGCCGAGATCCGTGTAGCGGAAACCCAGGGCGCGCGCGAGCGCATGACCCGCGAACTGCTGCTCGGCACGCTGTGGCGCATGGGCCTGCTGTCGCTGAGCGCGCTGTTGCTGGTCTGGCTGGCGGTGAGTGCCGGGCTGCAGCCGCTCGAAAGCCTGCGCCGCGCGGTGGCGGTGCGCAGCAGCGATGATCTGAGCCCGCTGCCGGATGCGGATATGCCCCGCGAGTTGCGGCCGCTGGTCAATGCCCTGAACCAGTTCAATGACCGCTTGCGTGGCCTGTTCGAGCGTCAGTCACAGTTCATCGCTGATGCGTCCCACGAACTGCGTACGCCGCTGGCAGCGCTCAAGGCCCGGGTCGAGCTGGGCCTGCGCGACCAGGATCCGCGCATCTGGCACGCGACTCTGGAGGATGCCGCACTCAATGCCGACCGCCTGACCCATTTGGCCAATCAACTGTTATCCCTGGCGCGGATCGAAAGCGGCGCGCGGGCGATTGCCGAGGGTGGTGCGTTGCGTCTGGATCTCAGTCAACTGGCCCGCGAGCTGGGTATGGCACTGGCGCCCTTGGCCCATTCCCGAGGTGTCGCGCTGGCGCTGGAAGCCGAGCAGCCGGTGTGGATTCGCGGCGAACCGACCTTGCTCAATGAGTTGCTCTGCAACCTGGTCGACAATGCCATGGCCTATACGGAAGTCGGCGGCAACGTGATCCTGCGGGTTCTGGAGTCCGGCGTGCTGGAGGTCGAAGACGACGGCCCGGGAATTCCCGAGGAAGACCGGGAGCGGGTGTTCGAGCGCTTCTATCGGCGTCAGGCCCAGGGGCTTGGCGCAGGCCTGGGGCTGGCCATCGTCGGCGAGATCTGCCGTGCGCACCGCGCGACAATCAGCCTGCACCAGGCCAGCCCGCAGGGGCTGCTGGTGCGTGTGGTATTTCCGGGCGAAGCGGATTGAAACCGCTGACGGGCGAGTCGGCCTCGCCCTGGATCGCTTACTGCAGCATGGTCATGGCAGCGTCCATCGCTGCCGACAGGTCTTCGTCGGCATGGATGTCCAGGTCCGGCTTGATGCCGAGCTTGGCGAACGCCGGAATCTGGCTCCAGTCCAGCTGGGTGTAGGGGTGCGGGGTGCCGAGCATGCTCTGCAGCGTGGCTACCTGAACAATGTCGACGTAGTCCACCTTGCTGCTGTCGCGACTGAAGTTCAGGTACTGGCTGGGGATGCAGGCGATCATCTCCGGGAATTCCCAGGTGCGCAGGATCTTGTCGCCAATGATCGGATGGATCTGCTCGATCACGTGGTTGAGGCTGATCGAGTCGGACAGCAACTCGCTGTGTTCTTCGGCGTAGGTGAGAATCGGCAGTACACCGATCTGATGAACCAGGCCGGCAAGGGTGGCCTGGTCCGGCATCAGGCGGGTGTAGTGGCGGCACAATACGTGACAGATGCCGGCGATCTCGGTGCTTTTGGTCCACACTTCGCGCATCTTGCGGTCGACCACATCGGTGGTCGCCTGGAACATCTGCTCCATGGCCAGGCCCGTGGCGAGGTTGCAGGTGTAATTGATGCCCAGGCGGCCGATGGCCATCTGCAGGTCGGTGATTTCCCGGTTGGTGCGCAGCAGGGGGCTGTTCACCACCTTGATGATGCGTGCGGTGAGCGCGGCGTCGTTACCGATCACTTTGGTCATCTCGGGAATACCCACGTTGGGGTCTTCCGCTGCCTCGCGAACTTTCAGGGCGACCTCGGGCAGGGTGGGTAGCACCAGTTCATCGTTGTCGATGGCCCGGGTCAGATCCAGCAGAACTTTCTCGGCGAGTTTGCTCATGAAATTCTCGTTATTGGCAGAGTGATGACAGGCGAAGCGCAGTGTACGTCAGCGCTGGATCTCGCGGTTGCTGTCCAGCGTATACGGCAACTCGAGCAGCTCGAGCGGTAACCCTTCCAGGCTGCCCAGGTGGATATGGCCGTCGAGTGCGGCATCTTCCTGCAGCACTGCCAAGAGCTCGACGCCCTCGGTGCTCTCTGCTGCCAGCACCACTTCGCCCACCGCGCTGCGGTGCACCGGCGAAAACAGTTCGCTGCCTGGCGCGGGCAGTTGATCACCGGTCATGCGCAGGCGATACAGGCGCCGCTTGAGCTTGCCTAGGTACTGCATGCGGGCAACGATTTCCTGGCCGGTGTAACAGCCCTTCTTGAAACTCACCCCCCCAACTGCCTGCAGGTTGATCATTTGCGGGATGAATAGCTCGCGGGTGCTACCGGTTACCTGGCCGATACCGGCGCGGATCTGCGCCAGCAGCCAGTCATTTAGGCTGGCTTCAGGAAGCGCTTCGCTCAGGCGTGAATGCAGGGCTTCGGCTTGCTCGGCTGGTGCCCACAGTTCGGCGCGGCCATCGCTGAGGCGAATGGCGATCAGCGTACCCGTACTGGCAACGCTGTCAGCCTCGGCTGCGAGTTCGAGCCCAAGGGCCTGCAGAGTAGCATCGGCGCCGCGCAGCCCGAAGCGAATCCAGGCAGCGCTTTCGTCGCCGAGCTTGGCCTTGGAGAACACCGCGTATTTCTGCAGCTCGGCCAGTTGCGGCTCGAGCAGTTCGCGGCTCATGGCCAGGAGAAAGCCGTCGGCTACGCTAACAATACGAAAGCTCGACAGCATACGGCCCTTGGGTGTGCAGCGTGCGCCAAGACTGGAGCCGCTGGTGCCGAGGTAATTGATGTTGCAGGTGATCTGGCCCTGCAGGAACTTACCCGCATCGGGGCCGCGCACGGCAAGGATGCCTTCGTGGGTGAGCGGGCAAAAGAAAGCGCTGTCGGCCATGGTCAGGACAATCGTGGGTAAAGAATGAGGAGGCCATGATAAGAGCAGCGGCAAGCGTCTAGCTACAGGCAAAAAAGCGCCGCCGGTCAATTATCGCGGCGACGCTGATCCGCTCGGTTGCTGTTGGTATACTGCCGGCCTTTTTTCCGAGGAGCACTGCCATGGTCGACGCCGTTGAACTCAATCGCCTTTTCTGGCACAGCCGGCGCGGCATGCTGGAGCTGGACGTGTTGCTGGTGCCTTTCGTGCAGGAGGTTTATGCCACGCTCGACGAAGAGGACCGCGCCCGCTACCGCAAGCTGCTCGAGTGCGAGGATCAGGACATGTTCGGCTGGTTCATGCAGCGTGGCGAGCCCGAGGATGCCGATCTGCGCCACATCGTTCGCATGATTCTGGATCGTGTCCAGCCCAAGTAAACGCTTCGAATGTGACTGGCGGCCGTCGCGGCGGCTGCTGGAAATCTACCTGTGCGCCCAGGCCCTGGCGCTGCTGGCCTTGCTACTCGTCGAGATTCCCTTGTGGGCGCGTCTGCTAGCCGCACTCACCTGTGCCGGCCATGCCGCCTGGGTGCTTCCCAGGCAGGTGCTGCTGACCCATCCGGCCGTGTTCAAGCGGTTGCGTCATGACGACGAGGGCTGGCAGTTGGCGAGGCGCGACGGGCAATGGCAACCAATCACCCTGCAGCCGGACAGTATGGCGCTGCCCTGGCTAGTCATCGTGCGTTATCGTCTGCCGGGCCACTGGTTTACCCGCAGCCTTTGTATTGCTGCCGACGCCATGCCGCGCGACATGCATCGGCGCCTGCGGGTACGCCTGAAGTTCAGTCGTCAGCGTTGGCGGGTTGCAGAATAGTGTCCTGCGCGTCGGGCAGCAGGCCCGGGTAATCCAGGGTGTAGTGCAGCCCTCGCGATTCCTTGCGCGCCATGGCGGAGAGAATCATCAGCTCGGCCACCTGAGCCAGGTTGCGTAGCTCGATCAGATCCCGGCTGACTTTGTAGTTGCTGTAGAACTCGTCGATCTCGTCGAGCAGCAGGCGTACGCGATGTTGGGCGCGCTGCAGGCGTTTGGTGGTGCGCACGATCCCTACGTAATCCCACATGAAGCGCCGCAGTTCATCCCAGTTGTGGGCGATGATCACGTCCTCGTCCGAGTCAGTGACCTGGCTGGCGTCCCAGGAGGGTAGGTCTGCCGGCATCGCCACTTTGTCCAGGTTCGCGACTATGTCGGCAGCGGCCGAGCGGGCATACACGAAACATTCGAGCAGCGAGTTGCTAGCCATGCGGTTGGCGCCGTGCAGGCCGGTAAAACTGGTTTCGCCAATGGCGTAAAGGCCTTCCACGTCGCTGCGCCCGGCCTTATCGACCAGCACGCCGCCGCAGGTGTAATGAGCGGCGGGCACCACGGGGATGGGCTGGCAGGTGATGTCGATACCGAACTCCAGGCAGCGCTGGTAGACGGTCGGGAAGTGGTTTCTGACGAAGTCCGCCGGCTTGTGGCTGATATCCAGGTAGACGCAGTCGATACCCAGGCGCTTCATCTCGTGGTCGATGGCGCGGGCCACGATGTCCCGTGGCGCCAGTTCCTCGCGCGGATCGAAGCGCGGCATGAAGCGCTCGCCGTTGGGAAGGCGCAGCAGAGCGCCTTCGCCGCGCAGTGCCTCGGTAATCAGAAAGCTCTTGGCCTGCGGGTGATAAAGGCAGGTGGGATGGAACTGGTTGAATTCCAGATTGCCGACCCGGCAGCCGGCGCGCCAGGCCATGGCGATGCCGTCGCCACAGGCGCCGTCGGGGTTGCTGGTATAGAGATAGACCTTGGCTGCGCCGCCAGTGGCGAGAATCACGAAACGCGCATGGTGGGTATCCACCTCGCCGCTGCGCCGGTTGAGCACGTAGGCGCCCAGGCAGCGACGGCCTTCGCGGCCGAGCTTGTGCTCGGTGATCAGGTCCACCGCGACTCGCTGTTCCAGCAGCGTGATATTGCCTCGCTCGCGGGTGCGTTCGAGCAGCGTATTGAAGATGGCTGCGCCGGTGGCGTCGGCGGCATGAATGATGCGCCGATGGCTGTGGCCGCCCTCGCGGGTCAGGTGAAATTCGTAACCGCCGTCTTCGCGGTCATGTTCGTCATCACGAGTAAAGGGCACACCTTGCTCGATCAGCCACTCTATTGCTTCACGGCTATGCTCCACGGTAAAGCGTACAGCGTCTTCACGACACAGGCCGGCACCGGCGTTGAGGGTGTCATCGACATGGGAGTCAACAGTGTCGCTGTGATCCAGTACAGCGGCGACGCCACCTTGGGCCCAGTAGGTCGAGCCATTGGTCAGCTCGCCCTTGCTCAGCACGGCGATGTGCAGATTGTCGGGAAGTGTGAGCGCCAGGGTAAGGCCGGCGGCTCCGCTGCCGATAATCAGAACATCGTGCTTAAAGTGTTGGCTCATTATTATGGGTTCCACTGGGTGGCGTGCAGCTGAAGGAGCGTTCCTCGACAGTCAGCTATTGCTTGTGCTGGTGGGTACTCCGACCGGCTACGCACATGCTGGCAACAGGGGCTTGCAGGACCACGGCTGGGGCTCGGCGGACTCTAGTATATAGAGGGAGCCAACGGCACAATAGCCGGCCCGGTAGGTAGCGCAGCGTGGAACGTGTATCGTGTCGGGATGGCGATATGCCTGCGTGGCTGGTCGCCTTGTTGGAGCTGCATTTTCTCCGCTGAAACCGGTATGAACTTTGTCATGGGGCAGGGTTCTATAGCGGAGTCGCCCCGGAGAGGGAAATGTGTCTGGCGAGTAAGTGAGCGAAGCGATTGTGCGATTCGATTCCGCTCGTCAGGTGATCTAAAGACAATTCGCGCAGCAGGCAGTGCCCTGGTGCGTGGTTTCGTGCAAAACCAAAAATGTTTTGTGGGAAGCTTGTTCGTAGGGGAGAGAACTTTTGCATATGAGTCGAGTCTATTTCGGCAGATCGATCTTCTGGCAGGTGCAGACCTCCTACGGGCTCAACGAGGAGTATTCATGCTAACCCAGGAAGAAGATCAGCAGCTGGTCGAGCGCGTGCAGCGCGGTGACAAGCGAGCATTCGATCTGTTGGTGCTGAAGTATCAGCACAAGATTCTCGGGTTGATCGTGCGATTCGTGCACGACACCCATGAAGCTCAGGATGTCGCCCAGGAAGCTTTTGTAAAAGCTTATCGGGCACTTGGAAACTTTCGCGGTGACAGTGCGTTCTATACATGGCTGTACCGCATCGCCATCAACACGGCGAAGAATCATCTCGTTTCTCGTGGCCGTCGGCCGCCGGACAACGACGTAAGTGCAGAGGATGCCGAGTTCTATGATGGCGACCACGCCCTCAAGGATATCGAATCTCCCGAGCGTGCCCTGTTGAGGGATGAAATCGAAGCAACCGTGCATCGAAGCATCCAGCAACTGCCAGAAGATTTACGAACGGCGCTAACGTTACGTGAATTTGATGGTCTGAGTTATGAAGACATTGCGAGCGTCATGCAATGTCCAGTTGGTACCGTGCGTTCGCGAATCTTTCGGGCGCGTGAAGCCATCGACAAGTCCCTGCAACCCTTGTTGCAGGAAGCCTGAGACAGCGGCGACAGCCAAGAGAGGAACCGCTATGAGTCGTGAAGCCCTGCAGGAATCGCTGTCCGCGGTGATGGATAACGAAGCGGATGAACTTGAACTTCGGCGTGTGCTCGGTGCGAGCAACGATGCTGAACTGCGTGCCACCTGGTCGCGTTACCAGGTAGCTCGCGCCGCGATGCACAAGGACCTGCTCGTGCCGAAACTGGACATCGCTGCAGCCGTTTCTGCGGCCTTGGAAAACGATGAAACTCCAGTCGTTGCACAAGAAAAGGTCGTGCGTGGTCCGTGGCGTAGCCTAGGTCGCGTCGCAGTAGCTGCAACCGTGACGGTTGCCGTGCTGGCTGGCGTACGTTTCTACAATCAGGACGACGTTTCTGGTGCCCAGTTGGCGCAGCAGGATCAGCCGGCCATCGCACTGCCGCAAGCTCAGGGACCGGCCATTCTGGCAGGCTTCAAGACTTCGGATGAGCAGCCGGCCGTAGAAACCGTTTCTGCCGAAGGTGAAGGCTGGCACGAACAGCGTCTGCCTGAGTACCTGCGTCAGCATGGTCAGCAGTCTGCCCCAGGCGCTGCTGAGAACGCTCTGCCTTTCGCTCGGTCTGCGAGTGTAGAAGAGCGTTAAGATCTACGTGTATGCGCTGCATTCTCGTCACGTCCCTGGTGCTCAGCGGTATTTTGGCAACCCCTGCCATAGCCGCTGATGCGCAGGGATGGTTGCAGAGGCTGAGTCAGGCCGAAAGCAAGCAAAGCTTCCAAGGCACCTTCGTTTACGAACGCAACGGCAATCTTTCTGCCCACAGTATCTGGCGTCAGGTCGAGCCGGGAGGTTCTGTGCGTGAGCGCTTACTGCAGCTCGACGGCACGCCCCAGGAAATGCTTCGGATCAATGGTCAGGCGCAGTGCGTCAACGGGCCTATCGCTTCTGCGGTGGTCGATGAGCAAGCCTGGCCTGCCCATGGCCTTGATGCCAAACAGATAGAGCAATGGTACGAGCTGCGCCTCGATGGGGAGTCCCGTGTAGCGGGGCGTTCTGCCGTGGTTCTCGGTCTGGTTCCTCGTGATCAGCATCGCTATGGCGTTCAGCTGTACGTGGACAAGGAAACCGGTTTGCCGCTCAAGTCGCTGCTGGTCAATAACCGCGGCGAACTGCTCGAGCGTTTTCAGTTTACCCAGTTGGATACCGCTGATACGCAGCCAGCCTCCGTGCTGCAGCCATCCACCGATTGTTCGCCTGTGCGGGTCGTCAAGGCGCGCACGCCGTCGGTGGAGTCCTGGCGTTCGGAGTGGTTGCCCCCGGGTTTCAGCCTCAGTGCCGTGACTCAGCAGCGCAGCCCTGTATCCAGCGATAGCGTCGACTGCCTGGTCTATGATGACGGCCTGGCGCGTTTTTCCGTCTTCCTCGAACCCCTGCATGATGCTGCTGTGGCAGATGCCCGCAATCAGCTGGGTCCTACCGTGGCGGTTTCGCGGCGCCTGACAACCGATGATGGTGATGTCATGGTTACCGTGGTGGGCGAAATTCCGTTGGGGACCGCGGAGCGTGTCGCCATGTCGATGCGCGCCGCAGACATGCATGCTGCTCGGTAGCAATCGACGAAACGAATCAAGGCCGATGTGCCACCCGTATGTTGTACCAATGGCCCCGCAGGGGCCTCGTTTGTTCTGGATGGGGAAGAAACTGCAATGTCGATGCCTAGCCTGAAAAAATACGCTGCCGCGTTGTTCGCGGTGTTTCTGATGGGGCAGTCGGTGGCGGCGCATGCGCAACTGCCGGACTTCACCCCGTTGGTCGAGGCGGCTTCACCTGCCGTGGTCAATATCAGCACGCGGCAGAAAGTGCCGAATGCCGTCGCCAGTAATGGCGGGCTTTCCGTTCCGGATCTGGAAGGTCTGCCGCCGATGTTCCGCGAGTTCTTTGAGCGCAGCATTCCCCAGCAGCCGCGTGCGCCAGGTGGCGGTGGTCGGCAGCGTGAGGCGCAGTCGCTGGGCTCGGGCTTCATCATCTCCAAGGATGGCTACATCCTGACCAACAATCATGTGGTGGCCGATGCCGATGAAATCATCGTGCGTCTGTCCGACCGCAGTGAGCTGGAAGCCAAGCTGATCGGTACCGATCCGCGCAGCGATGTGGCGCTGCTCAAAGTCGAGGCCAATGACCTACCCACCGTTAAGCTGGGTAACTCCGACAACCTCAAGGTCGGTGAGTGGGTGCTGGCCATCGGTTCGCCGTTCGGCTTCGATCATTCGGTCACCGCCGGTATCGTCAGTGCCAAGGGCCGCAGCCTGCCGAACGAAAGCTACGTGCCGTTCATCCAGACTGACGTGGCGATCAACCCGGGTAATTCCGGTGGTCCGCTGTTCAACCTGGATGGCGAAGTGGTTGGCATCAACTCGCAGATCTTCACCCGTTCAGGTGGCTTCATGGGCCTGTCTTTCGCCATTCCTATGAGCGTGGCGATGGATGTGGCCGACCAGCTCAAGGCCAGCGGCAAGGTTAGCCGCGGCTGGCTGGGCGTGGTGATCCAGGAAGTGAACAAGGATCTGGCCGAGTCCTTCGGTCTCGACAAGCCGGCAGGTGCGCTGGTTGCTCAGGTGCTCGAAGATGGCCCGGCAGCCAAGGGTGGCCTGCAGGTGGGGGACGTGATTCTCAGTCTCGATGGCAAGCCAATCATCATGTCCGCTGATTTGCCGCATCTGGTCGGCGCCCTGAAGCCAGGTACCAAGGCCAACTTGGAAATAGTCCGCGAAGGGTCGCGCAAGACCCTGAAAGTGGCGGTCGGCACCATGCCTGCCGATGATGGCGATGGGGCCAGCGACGACGCTGCGCCAAGTGCCGAGCGCAGCAGCAATCGCCTGGGTGTCAGCGTTGCCGAACTGACCGACGAGCAGAAGAAAGCCCTGGATCTGCGCGGTGGTGTGGTGATCCGTGAAGTCCAGGATGGGCCGGCGGCGCTGATTGGCCTGCGTCCGGGCGATGTGATTACCCATCTGAACAACCAGGCGATCAGCTCGGCGAAGAACTTCACCGAGGTGGCGCAATCGCTGCCGAAGAACCGTTCGGTGTCGATGCGCGTGCTACGTCAGGGGCGTGCCAGCTTTATCACCTTCAAGTTGGCTGAGTAATAGAGCCAGTAGTTGAGGGCGAGAAGGGCGACGAAAGTCGCCCTTTTTCGTGTCTGTCTCGCCACCTTCCCATGAAGAGCTGCACGGGAAATTTCTGCCTTTGGAGGCGAGTGAGTCAAACGTACATTCAATTACTGCGCGCGTGCGCTTGTCCTGACGTGACGTGGGGGCAACCACTCGGGTAAACTTCGCGGCTATTTTCGGCGGGCATTCGCCTGCGCCCTTTTTCGAGTGTTGTCCTGTGAGTGACCTGAGTCATATCCGCAATTTTTCCATCATTGCCCACATTGACCACGGCAAGTCGACGCTGGCTGACCGTTTCATCCAGATGTGCGGCGGCCTGACCGCGCGCGAGATGGAGGCTCAGGTTCTCGATTCCATGGACCTGGAGCGTGAGCGCGGCATCACCATCAAGGCCCACAGCGTCACTCTGTACTATAAGGCGAAGGACGGCATTACCTACCAGCTGAACTTCATCGACACGCCCGGTCACGTCGACTTCACCTATGAGGTGAGCCGCTCGCTGGCGGCCTGTGAAGGTGCGCTGCTGGTAGTCGATGCGGGGCAGGGCGTGGAAGCGCAGTCGGTCGCCAACTGCTACACCGCCATTGAGCAGGGCCTGGAAGTCATGCCTGTGCTGAACAAGATGGACCTGCCGCAGGCAGACCCCGATCGCGTCAAGGACGAGATCGAGAAGATCATCGGTATCGATGCCAGCGACGCCGTAGCCTGCAGTGCCAAGAGCGGCATGGGCGTGGATGAGGTGCTCGAGCGCCTGGTGCAGGCGATTCCAGCGCCGACCGGCGAGATCGAGGCGCCGCTGCAGGCGCTGATCATCGACTCCTGGTTCGACAACTACCTGGGCGTCGTGTCCCTGGTGCGCGTGCGCCACGGTCGCGTCAAGAAGGGCGACAAGATTCTGGTCAAGTCCACCGGCAAGGTGCACCTGGTCGACAGCGTCGGGGTGTTCAATCCCAAGCACACGGCTACCGCCGACCTCAAGGCCGGCGAAGTGGGCTTCATCATCGCCAGCATCAAGGACATTCACGGTGCGCCAGTGGGCGACACCCTGACCTTGAGCTCCACGCCCGACGTGGAGATGCTGCCGGGCTTCAAACGCATCCAGCCGCAGGTCTATGCCGGCCTGTTCCCGGTCAGCTCCGATGATTTCGAGGACTTCCGCGATGCCCTGCAGAAGCTGACCCTCAATGATTCGTCCCTGCAATATCTGCCGGAAAGCTCCGACGCCCTCGGCTTCGGCTTCCGTTGCGGCTTCCTGGGCATGCTGCACATGGAAATCATCCAGGAGCGCCTCGAGCGCGAATACGACCTGGACCTGATCACCACCGCGCCGAGCGTTATTTTCGAAGTCGTGCTCAAGACCGGTGAAACCATTTACGTGGACAACCCGTCGAAGCTGCCGGATGTGTCCTCGGTCGAAGATTTCCGTGAGCCGATCGTACAAGCCACGATCCTGGTTCCGCAGGAACATCTGGGCAACGTTATTACCCTGTGCATCGAAAAGCGCGGCGTGCAGCGTGACATGCAGTTCCTCGGCACCCAGGTTCAGGTTCGCTACGACCTGCCGATGAACGAAGTGGTACTCGACTTCTTCGACCGTCTGAAATCCACCAGCCGTGGCTATGCCTCGCTGGATTATCATTTCGACCGTTACCAGTCGGCCAACCTGGTCAAGCTGGACGTGTTGATCAACGGCGACAAGGTCGATGCGCTGGCGCTGATCGTGCACCGTGACAACGCCCACTACAAAGGGCGTCAGTTGACCGAGAAGATGAAGGACCTGATTCCTCGGCAGATGTTCGACGTGGCGATCCAGGCAGCCATTGGCGGTCAGATCGTGGCGCGAACCACTGTCAAGGCATTGAGAAAGAACGTTCTGGCCAAGTGCTACGGCGGTGACGTGAGCCGTAAGCGCAAACTGCTGGAGAAGCAGAAGGCCGGTAAGAAGCGCATGAAGCAGGTGGGGAACGTGGAGATTCCACAGGAAGCCTTCCTTGCTGTACTCAAGTTGGATAGCTAGGGCCTATGTCATTCAATTTTCCGCTGTTGCTGGTCATTGCCGTCGCCGTGTGTGGCGCCCTGGCCTTGTTCGATCTGGTATTCCTGGCGCCGCGGCGTCGTGCAGCGATTGCCAGCTACCAGGGCAAGGTCGACCAAGTCGACGACGCAGTGGTCGAGAAGCTCAACAAGGAACCCTTGCTGGTCGAGTACGGTAAGTCGTTCTTTCCGGTGCTGGCCATCGTGCTGGTGCTGCGCTCCTTTCTGGTTGAGCCGTTCCAGATTCCATCCGGCTCGATGATCCCGACTCTGGAAGTCGGCGATTTCATCCTGGTCAACAAGTTTGCCTACGGCATTCGCCTGCCGGTGCTGGACACCAAGGTGATTGAAGTCGGCGACCCGCAGCGCGGCGACGTCATGGTGTTCCGCTACCCGAGCGACCCTAACGTCAACTACATCAAGCGCGTCATCGGCCTGCCGGGTGATCACGTGCGCTACAGCAGCGACAAGCGCCTGTTCATCAATGACAAGCCGGTGGCCGAGCAACTGATTGGCGAAGAGCCGGGCAGCCTGGGCAGCGCCACGCTGTACAACGAGCGCCTGGGCGATGTGGAGCACCGCATCCGCAAGGAGATGACCCGCTACCGAGCCGAGCCCGGCAAGGAGTGGACCATTCCTGAAGGGCACTACTTCATGATGGGCGACAACCGCGACAACTCCAACGACAGCCGTTACTGGAACGACCCGAATATCCCCAAAGACGTACTGGGCATGGTTCCGGATCGCAACATCGTCGGCAAGGCGTTCGCCATCTGGATGAGCTGGCCGGATCCGAAGTTCAAGACCCTGCCGAACTTCTCCCGTGTCGGGCTCATTCACTGATCTGATGAAAATTTGCGGCGCCGTTCAATACGGCGCCGCCAGCTATCTATAGTCTTGTCATGCGCGCGACGCGCATCGGACTATCTGGATACTTTTGGGGATGAACATGAAATTCGCACGCTCGCAGCAGGGCTTGTCGATCGTCAGTTGGCTGGTGGTACTGGCTGTCGTGGCGTTTCTGGCCAGCACGGCGTTCAAGGTGGTACCGCATTACCTCGACTACATGTCGATGGAAAAGATCATCACCTCCGTGGAAACCGACCGCCTGCAGGAAGTGCGGACCGTGGGCGATTTCTATAGCCACGTCAGCCGTGGTATGACGGTCAACAGCATCCGCGACCTGAACATGCAGGACGCGCTGAAGGTGACCCAGGATGGCAACGAGTTTCTTGCCCACCTCAAGTATGAAAAACGTGAGCACCTGATCGAGAACATCGATCTGGTGGTTAATTTCGATAAAGAATTTCGTGTGCGTATGCCGTGAGTGTTTCGTTGACCCGCCTCGAGCGCCAGCTCGGGCATAGCTTCAAGGACCAGGATCTGATGATCCTGGCCCTGACCCATCGCAGTTTTGCCGGACGCAACAATGAGCGTCTGGAGTTCCTCGGTGATGCCATTCTCAATTTCGTCGCTGGCGAGGCGCTCTACGAGCGCTTCCCCCAGGCCCGCGAAGGCCAGCTGTCGAGGCTGCGCGCGCGGCTGGTGAAGGGCGAGACCCTGGCCGTACTGGCGCGCGGTTTCGATCTTGGAGAGTACCTGCGCCTGGGCTCCGGTGAACTGAAGAGCGGGGGTTTTCGCCGCGACTCGATCCTGGCCGACGCCCTGGAAGCCCTGATCGGTGCCATCTATCTGGATGCCGGCATGGACGTCGCCCGCGAACGCGTGCTGGCCTGGCTGACAAACGAACTGGACGGCCTGACCCTGGTCGATACCAACAAGGACCCCAAGACCCGTCTGCAGGAATTCCTGCAGTCGCGTGCTTGCGAGCTGCCGCGTTACGAGGTGGTCGACATCCAGGGCGAACCCCATTGCCGGACATTCGTGGTCGAATGTCAGGTCAATCTACTCAATGACAAGACCCTGGGCCAAGGCGCCAGCCGCCGGATCGCCGAACAGGTCGCGGCCACTGCCGCGCTGATCGCCCTGGGTGTGGAGAACGGCAATGACTGATTCGCCCGTAACGCGCTGTGGCTATGTCGCCATCGTTGGCCGGCCCAACGTGGGCAAGTCGACGCTGCTCAACCACATTCTCGGTCAGAAGCTGGCGATCACCTCGCGCAAGCCGCAGACCACTCGCCACAACATGCTCGGCATCAAGACCGAGGGTGACGTGCAGGCGATCTACGTCGATACGCCCGGCCTGCACAAGAACAACGACAAGGCGATCAACCGCTACATGAACAAGAACGCCTCGTCGGCCCTCAAGGATGTCGACGTGGTGATCTTCGTAGTCGATCGCACCCGCTGGACTGACGAGGACCAGATGGTGCTCGAGCGCGTCCAGTATGTCGAAGGCCCGGTGATCCTGGCGGTCAACAAGACCGATCGCCTGGAAGACAAGGCCGACCTGATGCCGCACCTGCAGTGGCTGGCGCAGCAGTTGCCCAATGCCGAGATCGTGCCGGTGTCGGCGCAGCAGGGGCACAACCTCGATGCTTTGGAAAAGCTGGTAGGCGAGCGCCTGCCCGAGGGTGTGCACTTCTTTCCGGAAGACCAGATCACCGACCGCTCCGGGCGTTTCTTCGCCGCCGAGCTGGTACGCGAGAAGATCATGCGTCAGCTCGGTGCCGAGCTGCCGTACCAGATCACCGTGGAGATCGAGGAGTTCAAGCGCGAAGGGCGGATCATGCATATCCATGCACTGATCCTGGTCGAACGTGATGGTCAGAAGAAGATCATCATCGGCGAGAAGGGCGAGCGCCTCAAACGCATTGGCCAGGAAGCGCGCAAGGACATGGAGTCGATGTTCGACACCAAGGTCATGCTCAACCTGTGGGTCAAGGTGAAGAGTGGCTGGTCCGATGACGAACGCGCCCTGCGTTCGCTCGGTTACGACGATATCTGAACCCGGCATCCGCCGCGCCGCGGCTGGCTAACTCAGCGAGTTTCTTCCCATGCTTGCGCTCAGCCAGCCCGCCTATGTCCTGCACAGTCGCGCGTACCGCGAGAGCAGCGCGCTGGTCGACTTTCTCACCCCGCAAGGCCGTTTGCGCGCCGTGTTGCGTGGTGCGCGGGGCAAGGCCGGTAGCCTGGCGCGGCCGTTCATTCCCCTGGAGCTGGAAACCCGCGGCCGCGGCGAGCTGAAGAACGTCGGTCGCCTGGAAGCCGCCGGCATTCCCAACCTGCTCTCCGGCGAGGCGCTATTCAGCGGCCTGTACCTCAACGAGTTGCTGATTCGCGTGCTGCCCGCCGAAGACCCGCACCCGGTGATTTTCGAGCATTACGCCATGAGCATCCTGGCGCTGGCCCAGGGTCGCCCGCTGGAGCCGATCTTGCGCGCGTTCGAATGGCGACTGCTCGATGAACTCGGCTATGGTTTCGCCCTCGACAGCGACGTGCAGGGCAATCCCGTGGTCGGCGACGGCTTGTACCGGCTGGAGGCCGACAGCGGCTTTCTGCCCATCGGCCATTGGCAGCCCGGCGCCTTTCTCGGTAGCGAGTTGTTGGCCATGGCCGATGCGGACTGGAGCACGCCCGGTGCCCTGGCCGCGGCCAAGCGCCTGATGCGCCAGGCACTCGCCCCTCATCTCTGCGGTCGACCGCTGGTCAGCCGCGAATTGTTCATGACGCTCAAGGAGCCGACTCGTGACTGAAGCCAACCGTGTTTTGCTGGGCGTGAATATCGATCACGTCGCCACGCTGCGCCAGGCGCGCGGCACTCGCTATCCCGATCCGGTAAAAGCCGCACTGGACGCCGAAGAGGCGGGCGCCGATGGCATCACCGTGCACCTGCGTGAAGATCGCCGGCATATTCAGGAGCGCGACGTGCGCGTGCTCAAGGAAGTCATGCAGACGCGCATGAACTTCGAGATGGGCGTGACCGACTTCATGCTCGACTTCGCCGAGGAGATACGCCCCGAGCACGTGTGCCTGGTACCGGAAACCCGCCAGGAACTGACCACCGAAGGTGGCCTGGATGTCGCCGGCCAGGAAGCGCGGATTGCCGCAGCGGTAACACGCCTGGCGGCCGTTGGCAGCGAGGTTTCGCTGTTCATCGATGCTGACCCGCGGCAGATCGAGGCAAGCAAGCGCGTCGGCGCACCGGCCATCGAATTGCATACCGGGCGGTATGCCGATGCGCACACGCCGCAAGACGCGGCTGCCGAACTGCAGCGCATTCGAGAAGGCGTCGCCCTGGGCGTGTCGCTGGGGTTGATCGTCAACGCCGGCCACGGTCTGCATTACCACAACGTCGAGCCGGTCGCGGCGATCCCCGGTATCAACGAGCTGAACATCGGCCATGCGCTGGTCAGCCACGCGCTGTTCGTCGGCTTCAAGGAAGCCGTGCGTGAGATGAAGCAACTAATCCAGAGCGCAGCAGCGCGCTAACGGCTTGCCCCGTAGGCCACCGCCACCTGCGCCGCCAGCGCTTCGGCGGCGGCGCCACGGTTGCTGCCACGCAGCAATTTGATGTGGTAATCGCCCAGTGGCGGCAGGCCATGCTCCTGCTGGGAAAGGCGGCGCAGCGGCGGTTTGACCAGGCTGGCCGGGAAGGCCGCGATAGCCAGGTCGGCAAGCAATGCCGCTTCCTGGCCTGCGCACTGCTCGCTGGAATAGGCGATGCGGTAATGGCGACCTATCCGATCCAGTCCGTCCATGGCCGCGCGCCGCCAGGCGCAGCCGTGACTGGCGACTGCCAGGGGTAAAGGCGTGCGCTTGATCGCCAGGCCGCCATCTCGGCCTGCCCACACCAGCGATTCGCTGCAGATGACGTCGCCTCGGGAGTCGTCGGTATCGTGATCGCCCGTATTGAGCAGGGTGAGGTCGAGTTCGCCGGCATCCAGGCGCTCGATCAGCTCGCAGCTGCGCCCCACCGAGACGTCGACCTGAACCGCAGGATGGCTCAGGGCGAACTGGGCCAGCAGTTCCGGCAACGAGCCCACGCCGATATCGAAGGGCGTGCCGAAACGCACGGTGCCTGCCAGGTTCGGGGTCAGAAACTGCGAAACCGCTTCTTCGTTCAGCCTGAGCAGGCGCCTGGCGTAAACGAGCAGGATCTCGCCATCGGCAGTTAGTCGCACACGGCGACTCTCGCGTAGAAACAGCGTCCGGCCCAGGGTTTGCTCAAGGCGCTTGATCTGCTGGCTGACCGCCGCCGTGGTGCGAAAAATCTGCGCAGCGGTGCGGGTAAAGCTGCCGCTTTCGGCGATACCGACGAAGGTCTTCAGCACATCGCTTTCCAGCAATGGCAATGCACTGGGCAAATCGGCGGGCAATGGACTGGTCATGTGTATTAAGTATTTATTAATTGATCATTAGGTATTTGTCGTTTTAATTAACGTTAAACCCAACTCAAGCTGTCGGCAAGCGATCACCGATCACCGGTGGACACTGGCTGCAGGAGAGTTGTCATGAGATCCAATGAACGGCACGCCGCGCACAACGGGTGCGCCAACCAAATGAAGTCGACAGGTGCCAACCCCCACGAGCTAATTCAATGGCTGAGCGACTGGTACTTCGCCTGGGCGTGGCGGCGCAAGATGCGTCGGCTGCTGATGCTCGAGAGCGCCGGTCAGGTCCGTCTGGGCAGCGCGTACGAGCGCGTCAGCGTCGGAGCGCAGATGCCTCTGAGCCTGATAGCGGCGCGACAAGCCGAATGGCGCAGCAAGGGTGACGGGGCCGACTAGGCCGCTATCAGGGCTTGCGGGCGACCATGACGGCGCGGCGCGGTGCCGGCAGGCCCTCGACGGTGCGGCGATGGTCCAGCGGGTCGAGGAACTCGGGCAGCGACTGGTAGCGCATCCACTCGGTGCTGCGCTGTTCCTCGACCGAGGTGACGCTGACGTCCACGCAGCGCACGTCAAGCAAGCCGGCGCGGCGCAGCCATAGCTCCAGCGCCGGCACCGACGGCAGGAACCACACATTGCGCATCTGCGCGTAGCGGTCTTCGGGGACCAGCACCTGCTGGGCGTCGCCTTCCACCACCAGGGTTTCCAGCACCAGTTCGCCACCCTTGCGCAGGCAGTCCTTGAGTTCGAGCAGGTGGTCGACGGGCGAGCGGCGGTGATAGAGCACGCCCATGGAAAATACCGTGTCGAAGCCCAGCAGCTTCGGTGGCAGCTCTTCGATACCGAGCGGTAGGTGCCAGGCGGGCAGATCCGGCAGGCAGTTCTTCATCGCCAGGAACTGGCAGAGGAACAGCCAGTTCGGGTCGATACCGACCACGCTGCGGGCGCCGGCGCCGAGCATGCGCCACATGTAGTAGCCATTGCCGCAGCCGACGTCGAGCACGCGTCTGCCTCTGAGGTCCAGATGCGGGGCAACGCGCTGCCATTTCCAGTCCGAGCGCCATTCGGTGTCCACGTGCACGCCGAAGGTATGGAAGGGGCCTTTGCGCCAGGGAATCAGGCCGCGCAGGGCGCTGTCCAGCGCGGCTCGGGTGGCGTCATCGCAGGGGCCGTCGAGGCGAAAGTCCTCTTGCAGGTCGATCTGCTCGGCATTCAGTGCCGGCAGCGCTTCGACGGCGGCGTACCAGCGCTGCAGGTCGCCATGGCCGATGGCCAGCTTGGCGTCGATCTGCGCGGGCAGGTCGGCGCTCCAGTCCTGCAGAGGTGTACCGGCCAGCTCGGCCTGCAGGGCGTCAAGATCCATGCGGCGCATCATGGCAGAGCCACCAGGGAGGCGAAGTTCAGGCACTGGAACCACGGCACCACCTTGCTGAAGCCAGCAGTGTGCAGGCGTTCGCGGTGCTGTTCGAGGCTGTCGGGCAGCATGACGTTTTCGATCGCGCTGCGCTTCTGGGCGATTTCCAGTTCGCTGTAGCCATTGGCTCGCTTGAAGGCGATGTGCAGGTCGGTGAGCAGGGCATGTTGTTGCTCGTCTTCGAAGCGCAGTTTCTCGGAGAGGATCAGCGCGCCACCGGGTAGCAGGGTGTTGCGAATACGGCTCAGCAACTCCAGGCGGTTTTCCGGGGCAATGAACTGCAGGGTGAAGTTCATCGCCACCAGGGAGGCGGGCTGCCAGTCCATGGCGAGAATGTCGGCTTCGATGACGTCGACCGGCAGCAGCTCCTGGAACATGGCGTCCTGGGCGTGCAGGTACTCGCGGCAGCGCTCGACCATGGCGCTGGAGTTGTCCACGGCGATCACCCGGCAACCGTCCGCCTGTACGTGGCGGCGCAGCGCCTGGGTGACGGCGCCCAGTGAGCAGCCCAGGTCATAGAGCAGGCTGCCGGGCTGGGCGAACTGGCCCGCCAGCACGCCGATGTTCTCGACGATGGTCGGGTAGCCCGGCACCGAGCGCTTGATCATGTCGGGAAAGACCCGGGCCACGTCCTCGTTGAAGACGAAATCCGGCACCTGATCCAGTGGCTGGGCGAAGAGTTGGTCGGGCTGTTTGTTCACGGTCGGTCTGCATGGCGCTGGAAAGGCGCGCATTTTAGCCAAGTCCGGCGATTAGCCAAACCTCGCTGCAGGCCTGAGGCGATGTTCGGCCTGCATGGGGCGTTGCAGATGGCCTTTAGCGCACGTGGATCTGGCAATCGAAGGTGTCGGCCGGCGCGGTGCTGGTGTCCCAGGGCTGGGCGTAGGTCAGCAGCAGCTGCGCCTCGCCGGGCTCGGTGGCCTGGAAGCGCCAGGTGGAGTGGCCGTCACCGCCGACTAGGTCAGAGTCTTCCTCGCTGCTGTAGACCTCCGGGCCCAGCGCCTTTAGTACCGCTGCAGCGTCTTCCTGCACCGTCCAGCGGTAGCCTGTCGTCGGGTTGCTCGGCAGGCTAAGGATCAGTTGCTGGCCAGCCTGCAGGCTGATCGGGCACTGGCTCTGCTTCTGCACCTGCAGGGTTTTCGAGGGGCTGGCGCAGGCACCCAGCAGAACCAGGCCGGCGATAACGGGCAGACGATAGGCGTTGATCATGACGGGCTCCAGGCGCAGAAAACGACCGCCAGCATAACGGCAGAACGGCGAGGCTGTAACCCGTCGGCGGCCCGATTCAGTCGACGATGAACAGGCGAGCGCCGGTGCTCGTCGAGCTGCGGTGCGCCTCGGCGCCATCGGCGACCTGATAACTCATGCCAGGGGTCATCACGAAACGGCGGCCGTCATCGAGTTCGGTATGCAGCTCACCTTCCAGGCAGAACAGGATGTGGCCCTTCTTGCACCAGTGGTCGGCCAGGTAGCCTGCCGTGTACTCGACCATGCGTACGCGCAGCGCACCGAACTGGCAGGTACGCCAGTAGGCGGTGCCGGTTTCTCCGGTATGTTCGGTGGCTTCGATCTGGCTCCAGTCGGTGACGCCAAAGGGGATATCGCTGATGTTCATCGCAGGTCTCTGTAAAGTGAAGTGAGGCACTACTGCCGAGCGACGCTGACGCCTTCGAGATTGGCGAACGAGGTGTCCTTGGCCGTGAGCAGGAAATCACGCATGAACGGCGCATCGAGCATGTCGGTGCGCACGCCAGCGTAGAGCGTGGCGAACAGGCCCTTTTCGCCAAGACGCTTGGCGGTCACGTAACCGCGCGAGCTGTACTCGTGCAGGGCCCAATTGGGCAGGCCGCAAACGCCGCGGCCGCTGGCCACCAGTTGCATCATCATCACCGTCAGCTCGGAGGTACGCACCTGGGCCGGCTCGATGTCGGCGGGCTCCAGAAAGCGGGTGAAAATATCAAGACGATCACGCTCCACCGGGTAGGTGATCAGCGTTTCCTTGAGCAGATCTTCGGGGCGGATATAGGGACGACTGGCCAGGGCGTGCTGGTTAGCCACCGCCAGCATGGCTTCGTAGGTGAACAGCGGCACATAGGTGATGCCGGACAGCTCTACAGGATCAGATGTCACCACCAGGTCCAGATCGCCACGGGCCAGAGCGGGCAGCGGCGCGAAGGAGAAGCCCGATGCCAGATCCAGCTCGACTTCCGGCCAGGCATCACGGAACTGGTCGATGGTCGGCATCAGCCATTGAAAGCAGCTGTGGCACTCGATCGCCATGTGCAGGCGACCGGCCGTGCCGCCGGCCAGGCGCGACAGATCGCGCTCGGCGCTGCGCAGCAGAGGCAGTACGGCGTCGCTCAGCTGCAGCAAGCGTAGCCCGGCACTGGTGAATCGCACCGGCTTGGTCTTGCGCACGAAAAGCTGCATGCCGAGGCGCTCCTCCAACTCCTTGAACTGGTGCGACAGCGCTGACTGGGTCAGGTGCAGGCGGTCAGCCGCTTCGACCAGGCTGTCGGTTTCCCGCAGAGCATGGAGCGTCTTCAAATGGCGGATTTCGAGCATTTAGGTACCTGTATAATATTCAACTGCTCCGGAACTAAGATGAGCAGCGCTCATGCTGTGTAGTGTCGCCTGACGTCTGGCCTGCTGTCGAGCCGCCTTGATCACCCGCTTGGCAGGTTTCATCAAACTGTCACCGTTTTATGGCGGCGAGCCGTACGCCATCACTGCAACACTTGTCTGCTATCCGGCTTTTCGTTCGTGGAACTCATGATGCGCATCGTTATTTTTCTGGCGGCCTTGCTGGGCAGCTTTTCGTGTCTGGCGGCTGAGGCGTGCAAGGTCGGCACGGATGTCGAGCGCGTGTCGCTGGGCGAGGTAAGCCTGGCCTACCAGAGCATCGGTCGTGACAGCGATCCGGCATTGCTGCTGGTCATGGGGCTGGGTGGGCAACTGATCCATTGGCCGGATGACGTGGTCGAGCAGCTGTGCGAGCAGGGTTTCCGGGTGATTCGCTTCGATAATCGGGATGTAGGCCTGAGCAGTTGGAATGCCAAGGCGCCCGAGGCCAATCTGGCGTATGAGGTGCTGCGCTACCGGCTTGGACTGTCGGTCGACGCGCCCTATCGGCTGCGCGATATGGCCGGCGATGCCCTGGGTTTGATGGATGCGCTAGGAATTCAGGATTTCCATCTGCTGGGCGCGAGCATGGGCGGGATGATCGCCCAGCACATCGCCGACATGGCGCCGCAACGAGTGCGCAGCCTGACCTTGGTGATGACCAGCTCAGGCGCCCAAGGCTTGCCGGCACCCAGCCCGGCGCTGCTAAAGTTGCTGGCGCGCCGCGAGGCGCCGAGCCGAGAGGCGGCCCTGGAGCAACAGGCGGATCTGCTGGCCGCGTTGGGCAGTCCGGCTGTAGTGGATGACCGGGCGATGCTCTTGCATCAGGCTGAAGTGGCCTACGACCGCGCCTTCAATCCGGCAGGCGTAGAGCGGCAATTGTTGGCGATTCTTGCCGAGAGCAGCCGGGTGGATCTGCTAAACCGGCTGCAGGTGCCGACGCTGGTGGTGCATGGCACCGCCGACCCGCTGCTACCGGTGATGCACGGCGTGCATGTGGCGGCGCATATTCGCGGCAGCGAGCTGCGGCTCATTCCCGGGCTCGCTCACCGCTTTCAGGAGCGTTTCAAAGCGCCGTTGCTTGCCGCGGTACTGCCACACCTTCAAGCGCATCGGCTGGACGCGCAACTGGTACAGCTGTAAGCAGGGCAGGCGCAGTGGGCGCAAGGTAGGCTTCCAGCCGGCTGCGCTCGGCGGCCGTCAGGAACAGGCCCAGCTTGCTGCGGCGCCAGAGAATGTCGTCCACCTCGATGGCCCATTCCTGCTCGCGCAGGTAATCCACCTCGCGGGCATACAGGTCGTGGCCGAAGTGTTCGCCCAGGTCGCTTTCGCTCTGCACGTTTTCCAGTAGCAGCCAGGTACGGCTGCCGTAAGTGACCGCCCAGCGTTTGGCCAAGTCGGCATTCAGCCAGCTGTGGCGGGCACGCAGTGCTTCGATCAGGCTTTCGCGGCTCTGCATGTTCTCACCGCCCGGCAGCGGCGCATCGGCGGTCCAGCGCGCTTTCATGTTCGGGAAGAACGGCGCGAGTTGCGCCATTGCCGACTCCGCCAGCTTGCGATAGGTGGTCAGCTTGCCGCCGAATACTGAGAGCAGCGGTGGTTCATTGCCTTGGGCCGACAGCGACAGGGTGTAGTCGCGGGTGATGGCCGAGGGCTCGTCGGACTCGTCGTCGCATAGTGGGCGTACACCGGCGTAGCTATGGATGATGTCGTCACGGCTCAGGGACTTGCGGAAGTGATCGTTGACCACTTTGAGCAGGTAATCGGTTTCTTCGTCGCTGATGCTCACGGTTGCCGGGTCGCCCTGGTACTCGCGGTCCGTGGTGCCGATCAGTGTGAAGCGATCCAAGTAGGGAATGGCGAAGACGATGCGGCGGTCTTCGTTCTGCAGGATAAAGGCCTCCTTGCCGTCGTAAAGGCGCGGCACCACGAAGTGGCTGCCCTGGATCAGGCGAATGCCGTAGGGCGACTTCTGCTGCAGATCGTCACGGATAAACCGCGCTACCCAGGGACCGGCTGCGTTGACCAGCGCCTTGGCGCGGATCGAGAAGCGGCTGCCATCGGCGCGCTCCAGATCGACTTCCCAGGCGCCCTGGTTGCGGCGTGCGCTGACGCAACGCGTATGGGTGTGTACATGGGCACCGTTCTCGCGGGCGGCCATGGCGTTGAGTACCACCAGGCGGGCGTCGTCGACCCAGCAATCGGAGTACTCGAAACCCTTGGTGATCCCGGGCTTCAGCGGGCTTTTGGCGCCGAAGGTGAGGCCACGCGAGCGCGGCAGCGCCTTGCGCTTGCCAAGGTTGTCATAAAGGAACAGACCGGCACGAATCATCCACGCCGGGCGCAGGTGCGGGCGATGGGGCAGGATGAAACGCATCGGGCTAACGATGTGCGGTGCTTTGGCCAGCAGCACTTCGCGCTCGGCCAGGGCTTCGCGCACCAGGCGGAACTCGTGGTGCTCCAGGTAGCGCAGGCCACCGTGAATCAACTTGCTGCTCGCCGACGAGGTGTGGCGTGCGAGATCGTCCTTTTCGCAAAGGAATACCGAGAGGCCGCGACCTGCCGCATCACAGGCGATACCGGCGCCATTGATGCCGCCGCCCACGACGGCAATATCGTAAACCTCGGACAGCGGGCTGTTGGTCAGGCTGGATGTGGACATCGTCGGGGCCTCGTCTAGCGTTTGTATTTTCAAATCGAACATAAATGTTCATTTTCGAAAATACTAGCGCATGAATAGTTATGCATCCAGTGGTGTTCGATCAAAAATAGCCAAGGAATGCGCTGGAATGAAAATTCACGAACATAATTACAGATGCCCGGGCGCCGAGAAGGTTCGCCCGGTGTTCGAATAGGAATAAAAAATGACACGCACCCGAGCGAGGAATCGCTCAGGTGGTGGGAGGAGGGGTCAGACGACTTCGAGGCGGATCTTGTGCTGATCCAGCAGTTGGCACAGGCCGGGCACCGGCTGTTCATCGGTGACCAGGCAATCGATCAGGCTGATCGGGCCGAGGCGGATCATCGCGTTGCGGCCGAACTTGCTGGAGTCGGCGGCTAGAATCACCTTGCGGGCATTGGCGATGATCGCCTGGGAGACGCGCACTTCCTGGTAGTCGAAATCCAGCAGGCTGCCGTCTTCATCGATGCCGCTGATGCCGACCAGGGCGAAGTCGACCTTGAACTGGTTGATGAAATCCACACTGGCCTGGCCCACCAGGCCGCCGTCGCGACGCACGTTGCCGCCGGTGAGCAGCACGTCGAAGTCATCCTTGGCGGCGAGCATCGAGGCGACGTTCAGGTTGTTGGTGATGATCTTCAGGTGGCTGTGGTTGAGCAGTGCCCGGGCGATGGCTTCGGTGGTGGTGCCAATGTTGATGAACAGCGAGGCGTGGTCGGGAATCTGCGCGGCCACCGCCTCACCGATGCGCTGCTTTTCCTGGCGCATCTGGTCGGCGCGCATCGCATAGGCGGTGTTCTCGACGCTGGAGTCGTAGGCGGCGCCGCCATGGTAGCGGCGCAGCAGGTTGGCATCCGCCAGCTGATTGATATCGCGGCGGATGGTTTGCGGAGTTACGACGAACTGGGTGGCCAGCTCCTCGATGCTGACATAGCCGCGTTCGCGGATCAGATCGAGGATTTGCTGCTGGCGAGGGGGCAGATTCATTGAATGTCCTTCGGGCCGCACGGAATTGCACCATGATGCCGCACGAACCTGCTCACTGCCAGTGACAGCCGGGGCTGTGGCTCACTTCTGTTCTTCGTGGGGCTGCCAGTCGCGGGTGCGATCGACGGCCTTTTTCCAGCCTTCGTAGAATTTCTCCTTATCTGCATCGGCCAGTTGCGGCTCGAACTCGCGCTCGATCACCGCCTTGCCGCGCAGCTCGTCCAGGCTGCTCCAGAAACCGGTGGCCAGACCCGCCAGGTACGCGGCGCCTTGGGCCGTGGTCTCGCGCATTTGTGGGCGCTCCACGTGGGTGCCGAGAATGTCGGCCTGGAACTGCATCAGGAAGTTGTTGGCCACCGCGCCACCGTCCACGCGTAGGGACTTGAGGCGCTCGCCGGAGTCCTGCTGCATGGCGTCGAGCACGTCGCGGGTCTGGTAGGCGATGGACTCCAAGGCAGCGCGGATGATGTGGTCGATCTTCACGCCACGAGTCAGGCCGAGCAGGCCGCCACGGGCGTAGGGGTCCCAGTAGGGAGCGCCGAGGCCGGTGAAGGCCGGGACCAGGTACACGCCGTTGCTGTCCTTGACCTTGCCGGCGAAGTACTCGGTGTCGTAGGCGTCGTTGACCACCTTCAGTTCATCACGCAGCCACTGGATGGTGGAGCCGGCGTTGAAGATCGCGCCTTCCAGCGCATAGGCCGGCTCGCCACGCGGGCCGCAGGCGATGGTGGTGAGCATGCCGTGCTGGGAGTGGACCGCCTTGTCGCCGGTGTTCATCAGCAGGAAGCAGCCGGTGCCGTAGGTATTCTTTGCCTGGCCCGGCTCGACGCACATCTGGCCGAACAGCGCGGCCTGTTGGTCGCCGGCGATACCGGCGATGGCGATGCCGCTCTTGGTATGGCCATAGACTTCGGACGAGGATTTGACTTCCGGCAGCATCTCGCGGGGGATATCCAGCACCTCCAGCATCTTGGCATCCCACTCGCGGGTGTGGATGTTGAACAGCAGGGTGCGCGAGGCGTTGGTGTAGTCGGTGACGTGCACCTTGCCACCGGTGAATTTCCAGATCAGCCAACTATCGATGGTACCGAACAGCAGTTCACCCTTGCGGGCGCGTTCGCGGCTGCCTTCGACGTGATCGAGAATCCACTTGAGCTTGGTGCCCGAGAAGTAGGGGTCGGTAACCAGGCCGGTGGTTTCCTTGATGTATGGCTCCAGGCCGTCGCGCTTGAGCTTCTGGCAGATCTCGGTGCTGCGTCGGCATTGCCAGACGACGGCGTTGTGGATCGGTCGGCCGGTATTCTTGTCCCACACCACGGTGGTTTCGCGCTGGTTGGTGATGCCGATGGCAGCCACCTGGTCATGGTGCAGCCCAGCCTGGGCCAGCGCTTCGACCATCACCGCGCTCTGGGTAGCGAAGATTTCCATGGGGTCGTGCTCGACCCAGCCGCTCTGCGGGTAGTGCTGGGTGAACTCGCGCTGGGCGATGCACACCACGTTGGCATCGCGATCGAAAATGATAGCGCGGGAGCTGGTAGTACCCTGGTCGAGGGCAATGATGTAGTTCTTGTCGGTCATGTCGATTGCCTTGAGGTGAGCGGAGGACAAAGTGGCATGCGTCTCCTGTGGATCCGCACGCCGTTGAAATCAGGATGCTTTGACGTCGCGGGCGGTCGCACGTTCTGCCACGGGCGCCTCGACGGCGCTGGGCAGGTGACGGGCTACCAGGGTGCGGTATGCCAGGGCGCCGAGGCTGGCGCCCAGGATTGGCGCGAAGATCGGCACCAGGAAGTAGGGAATGTCACGGCCGCCGGTGAAGGCGATCTCGCCCCAGCCCATGAAGAAGGTCATCATTTTCGGGCCGAAGTCCCGGGCCGGGTTCATGGCGAAGCCGGTCAGCGGGCCCATGGAGCTGCCGATCACGGCGATCAGCAGGCCGATCAGCAGAGGCGCCATTGGGCCGCGTGGCAGACCGTTGTTGTCATCGGTCAGGGACATGATCAAGCCCATCAGGATGGCGGTGATCACTACTTCGACCATGAATGCCTGGCCGGTGGACAGTACCGGATTGGCGTAGGTGGAGAACACCGAGGCCAGTTCCAGGCTGGCCTGGGAGCCGCGCACCATCTGGTGGGTCTGCTCGTACTCGACGAACAGACCGCTGTACAGGGTGTAAACCAGCAGCGCACCGCAGAAGGCGCCTGCGATCTGGGAGACGATGTAGAAGGGCAGCTTGCGCTTTTCGAAACCGGCGAAGATGCACAGGGCGATACTCACCGCAGGGTTGAGGTGCGCACCGGACACGCCAGCCGTGAGATAGACGGCCATGCTGACGCCGACACCCCAGATGATGCTGATTTCCCACAGGCCGAAACTGGCGCCTGCGACCTTGAGGGCGGCAACGCAGCCGGTGCCGAAGAAGATCAGCAACGCCGTGCCCAGGAACTCGGCCATGCATTGGCCCGACAGCGTGGGTTGTTGTAGCGCAGTAGTCATGGGGAAGCCTCGTTTTTGTTGTTTTGAGGCGCTGGTGTCAGGTACGGCAACCCACTTTAGAACGGGGCTGCGTTTGCACCATTGCCATCGGGGTAAACGGAACTCTATTTGTTCGTAATCGAAAAAATTAGTTCTATTTTTCGCGTATTGTCAAAAAACGAACCACACATGGCGGCTGATATTTTCGATATCAAACGCGTATACAGTTCAATAGGTCAGTTTCGCGAGGGATAGGTTCCGTTGTGAAACAAGTTTTGTCGCAGTCTGAGGATTGGCCCAGCGCTTGCGGGGCCGCGGCGCTAGAATCGCCGGGCCGTTCGCCCTTTTTTCCTGTCATCCGGAGCCTTCATGACGCCTGCATTGAATCTCTTGAAGAAGGTTGGTGCCACCCACCGAATCCACAGTTATGAGCATGACCCCAAAGCCGCTTCCTACGGGCTGGAGGCCGCCGAGAAGCTAGACCTCGAGCCGGTACGGGTGTTCAAGACATTGCTGGCGGCCAGCGAGAAGGGCGAACTACTGGTGGCCGTGGTGCCGGTGGTCGGCAGTCTAGACCTAAAGGCTCTGGCCCAAGCTGCCTGCGTGAAGAAGGTGGACATGGCGCCGGTCGATGCCGCGCAGCGTGCCACCGGGTATCTGGTCGGTGGCATTAGCCCTCTGGGCCAGAAGAAGCGTCTGCGTACCTTTATCGATAGCAGTGCGGGCAATTTCCCGAGCATTTATGTGAGTGCCGGGCGACGTGGGTTGGAGGTCGAACTGAGCGCCGAGACGCTGGCCGAGCACACCCAGGCGCAGTTCGCCGATATCGGTCGCTGATATAAAAAATCTGTGACGTGTCCAGCAACCGTATGCCGGAATACCGCGCGCCATGCTTGAAGCTGGCTCCAGAGGCTGGCACTGTCGGTTTCGCTTTCGCCTCACGGGCTGGGAGCGCAGCGGTGTACAAGGAATGGGGCGGCTATGGCGTCCCCGGCAGGAGGCTAGGCGAGCGGTGAACGGTTTGGGTTGGATGGCGAAAGGCCTGTTGGTGGCTGCGTTGTTGAGCACCGCCAGCGTGCGGGCTGAAACCTTGATCATGGAGGCCGATGTCTGGTGTCCGGTCAATTGTGCGCCTGAGGCCGAGCGGCCGGGCATCTTCATCGAGCTGGCCACGCAGATCTTCGCCGAGGCTGGCATCCAGGTCGAATATCGCGTCACCAACTGGGCGCGCGCCGTGCAGGATGTGCGTAGCGGTCGTGCCAACGCTCTGGTCGGCGCCGGCGTACGCGATGCGCCGGATTTTCTGTTCGGCAAGCACTCGCCCGGCATTTCCCGTAACTGTTTCTACGCCCGGCCCGGTACCGGCTGGCGCTACACCGGGCTGGATTCGCTGGCCCAGGTTCGCCTGGGTGTGATCAACGGCTACAGCTATGGTCAGGAGCTCGACGACTATATAAGCCGTCATCAGCGTGACCAGGAACGCTTGCAGTTGGCTGCGGGGGAACAGGCGCTGGCGCTGAACGTGCGCAAGGTCGAACTGGGGCGCCTGGATGCGTTGCTGGAAAATACCTGGATCATGGCCATGTACCAGGACCAGCACGGCAATCACGATGATCTGCTCGAAGTCGGCTGTCGGGTGCCTGACGTGCCGATCTACATCGCCTTTTCCCCCGTGCTGTCCTCCAGTGCCCGCTATCGCGATATCTTCGACGAAGGCGTGCGGCGTTATCAGCAAGACGGTCGCCTCGACGCCCTGCTGCAACGCTACGGCATCCATACCCAGCCCTGATCGCGCTGTTGCGCCGTATTGGCGTCGCGCTGTATCGCAGCCAGGCGGCGCGTTGCAGGCAAGCTGAGCCATCCGTTATCTTCAAGGAAAATCCCGATGTCCCTGCCGTTTCACCAGATCGACGCCTTCAGCGACAAGCCCTTTGCAGGCAACCCGGCGGTGGTCTATCGCCTTGACCGCTGGCTAGACGATGCGTTGATGCAGCAGATCGCCGCCGAGCACAACCTGGCCGAAACCGCCTTCGTGGTCAAAGAGGGCGCGGCCTGGCGTATCCGCTGGTTCACGCCGACCACCGAAGTGCCATTATGTGGGCACGCTACCCTGGCCAGCGCCCATGCCTTGTTCGAGTGCCATGGCGAGGCGGGCGAGCGGATCGATTTCAATTACGTGGATGGCAGCCTGTCGGTGCGCCGCGAGGGCGATCGTCTGGTGCTGGATTTCCCGTGCAATGCGCCGACGCCAATCGCCGAGCCCGAGGGTCTGGCGCAAATCCTCGGGCAGGCGCCCGTTGCCGTGCTGGATGCCCCGCAATTGCTGGTGGTGCTCGAGTCCGAAGCGGCCGTACGCGCCTGCAACCCCAACTTACGGGCGTTGGCGCAGCTGCCATGGCCGGCGGTGATCGTGACTGCGCGGGGTGAGGCGGTGGATTTCGTGTCGCGCAACTTCGCCCCTGCCGTGGGCATCGACGAGGATCCGGTCACCGGCTCGGCGCACTGCATCCTCACGCCGTACTGGACGCAGCAACTGGGCAAGCCCGAGCTGAGCGCCTACCAGGGGGGTAAGCGCGGCGGTTTTCTATGGTGTCGCCTGAAAGGGGAGCGGGTGGAGATCGCCGGTCATGCTCGGGTGGTGAGCAGCGGCGAGTTGTTTCTCTAGTCCGCTCGCTCCAGGATCGAAGGCGCTGCCACGCTGCCCGGAGCGGCAAAGGCCACTAGGTGGTCGGCGGCGATGCGGATGCCCACCTGTTCGCCCGGCTGATGGTCGGCATGGCTGGGGAACAGGGCTTCTAGCTGGCTGCCGGTGGGCAACTGCAGGCGATACAGGGTGGCGGCGCCGAGAAAGCTCTTGCCAACGATCTTGGCCTTCTGCGCGCTTGCTGGGTCATGGACGATGTCGTCCGGGCGCAGCAGCACATCCACAGAGCTACCGACTGGCCAGGCGTAGGCGCGGTTGCCGCGGATCACGCCGAGTTCGGTCTGTACTTCATCGGGCGCCAGGAGTTGGCCGCGAATGAAGTAACCCTGACCGATAAAGCTGGCAACAAACGGCGTCTGCGGTTCGTGGTAAAGATTGAACGGCGTGTCCCATTGCTCCAGATGCCCGGCCTTGAATACGCCCACCTGGTCGCTGACGGCAAAGGCTTCTTCCTGGTCGTGGGTGACCAGAATCGCGCTGGTGCCACGGGCCTTGAGAATGTCGCGCACCTCATGGCTGAGACGCCGGCGCAGCTCGCCGTCGAGGTTGGAGAACGGCTCGTCGAGCAATAGCAGTTGCGGGTTGGTAGCCAGGGCACGGGCCAGGGCGACGCGCTGCTGTTGCCCGCCAGACAGCTCGTTCGGGTGGCGTTTGCTCAGGTGGTCGAGCTTGACCAGCTCCAGCAATTCGCGAGTCACCTGCTCGCAGTCGGGCTGCTTGCGAATGCCGAAGGACACGTTCTGCGCCACGCTCAGGTGCGGGAACAGGGCGTAGTCCTGAAACACCATGCCGATGCGGCGTTTCTCGGGCGCCAGGGTGAAGCCAGGGCGGGAGATGACCTCGCCGGCCAGGGCGATTTCGCCTTCGAGTACCGGCTCGAAGCCGGCGATGGCGCGCAGCGTGGTGGTCTTGCCGCAGCCGGAAGGGCCGAGCAGGCAACCGATTTCCCCGGCGTTGAGGTGCAGGTTCAACTGCTGCACGATGCGCTGGTCACCGTAGCCGCAACCCAGATTGCGCAGGCTCAACAGCATCGGCTGGCTCATGCGTGGTGATACGCCGGTTCGACCAGGAATTCGAGCAGCGCTTTCTGCGCATGCAGGCGGTTCTCCGCTTGGTCCCAGGCGGCCGAGCGTGGATCGTCGAGCAGGTCGACGCTGATTTCCTCGCCACGGTGCGCTGGCAGGCAATGCAGGAACAGCACGTTCTCGTCGGCGGCGTCGAGCAGCGCGCGGTTCACCTGATAGGGCGCGAACAGCTTGTGGCGCTCGGCGATTTCTTCTTCCTGGCCCATGGAGGCCCACACGTCGGTGGTCACCAGGTGCGCGCCGGCGACTGCTTCGCGCGGGTCGCGGAAGATCTTCACCCGCTCACCTGCCTCGGCCAGCAGAGCAGCGCTCGGCTCATAACCTTCAGGGCAAGCGACATGCAATTTGAAGTCGAACTGCATGGCCGCTTCTATATAGGAGTTGCACATGTTGTTGCCGTCGCCGATCCAGGCAGCGGTCTTGCCGACGATGCTGCCGCGGTGTTCGAGGAAGGTCTGCATGTCGGCCAACAGCTGGCAGGGGTGCAGATCGTCCGACAGGCCGTTGATCACCGGCACCCGGGAGTTGGCGGCGAACTCGGTCAGGGTGCTGTGGGCGAATGTACGGATCATGACCGCATCGAGCATGCGCGACATGACGATGGCCGAGTCGGCGACCGGTTCGCCACGGCCCAGCTGGGTGTCGCGTGGCGACAAAAAGATGGCCTGTCCGCCGAGCTGGATCATGCCGGCTTCGAACGATACGCGGGTACGGGTCGAGGCTTTCTCGAAGATCATGCCCAGCACGCGATTGCGCAGGGGTTCGAAGAGCACGCCACTGTTGCGCAAGCCTTTCAGTTCCATGCCGCGTCGGATCAGGCCCACCAGCTCATCGGGGGTACAGTCCTTCAGCGAGAGAAAGTGTCTTGCGCTCATCGTTAACTACCTTTTGACATACAGGGCGCAGGTTGTTTTTTCGAGGAAAAACGGGAGAACCTGCGGCTGGGGGCCGCACAGTGCGACGAAACGGGAAGCCGCCGATCTTATAAGTAAATGACGCCTAGGCGCAAATTTGCCCGGATTGCCAGATGTGACGCGCCTTTCCAGCTTTTATGCCGGCCTGATGCATGGCTCTGATGGCCCGCGATTCACGGCATCGAAGCTGCTGGCAGGACTTCGCGTCGGCGCCCATGATGGCCCTTCAACAACAAAGCGAGGCTGGCCATGACCACGACCCTCCATTACCGTGCGTGCCACCTGTGCGAAGCCATCTGTGGGCTGACGCTGGAAGTCGAGCAGACTGCCGGTGGGCAGTCCCAGGTACGCTCCATCAAGGGCGACCGCGACGACCCGTTCAGCCGCGGGCATATCTGCCCGAAGGCCGTAGCCCTGCAGGATATCCAGAACGACCCGGACCGCCTGCGCCAGCCCATGCGCCGGACCGGTGATCGCTGGGAAGCCATCGGTTGGCAGGAGGCCTTCGAGTTCGCGGCCAGCCGCCTGGCTGCCGTGCAGGCAGCCCATGGGCAGAACGCGGTGGCGGTCTATCAGGGCAACCCCAGCGTGCACAACTACGGGCTGATGACCCACAGCAACTACTTCCTGGGCCTGCTGAAAACGCGCAACCGCTACTCCGCCACGTCGGTCGATCAGTTGCCCCATCACCTGACCTGTCACCTGATGTACGGCCACGGTTTTCTGATTCCCATCCCCGACATCGACCAGACCGATTTCATGCTGATCCTGGGCGGCAACCCGTTGGCGTCCAATGGCAGCCTGATGACCGTGCCGGATGTGGAGAAGCGCCTCAAGGCCATCCAGGCTCGTGGCGGCAAGCTGGTGGTGGTCGACCCGCGGCATACCGAAACCGCAGCCATCGCCGATCAGCACCTGTTCATTCGCCCTGGGCAGGATGCTGCCTTATTGCTGGGCATGCTCAACACGCTGTTCGAAGAAAACCTGGGGCGGGCCAGTCATTTGCCAATCGCCGGGCTGGATGAGTTGCGCGGCGCGGTTGCCCCGTTCGACGCCGAGCGCATGGCCGCGCGCTGCGGTGTGCCGGCAGGAACGATCCGGCAACTGGCCCGTGACTTTGCCGCGGCCGAGCGCGCCGTTTGTTACGGGCGCATGGGGGTTTCGACCCAGGTATTCGGCACCCTGTGCCAATGGCTGGTGCAGGTGATCAACCTGGTGACCGGCAACCTGGACCGCGAGGGGGGGGCGCTGTGCACCGAGCCAGCGGTGGATCTGGTGGGTGCAACGTCCGGCGGGCACTTCAACCGCTGGCAGAGCCGCGTATCCGGTCTGCCGGAATATGGCGGCGAGCTGCCGGTCAGCGCTTTGGCCGAGGAAATGCTCACCGACGGTGACGGCCAGGTGCGGGCGCTGATCACCGTGGCGGGCAACCCGGTGCTGTCCACGCCCAACGGTCGCCAGCTGGAGCGTGGGCTCGAAGGGCTGGATTTCATGCTCAGCGTGGACCTGTATATCAACGAAACCACCCGGTACGCCGACCTGATCCTGCCGTCCACTGCGCCGCTGGAGCATGATCACTACGACACCACCTTCAACCTGTTCGCGGTACGCAACGTCACCCGCTTCAACCAAGCCGTACTGCCCAAACCCGCTGGCGCACTGGATGACTGGGAGATCTTCGTCGGCCTGGCGCAGGCCTTTGCCGCGCAGACCGGCGCGACCCTAAAACCGACGCAGCCGCCAGCGCAGATGATCGACTTCGGGTTGCGCATGGGGCCCTACGGCGATCGCTCGCCGCTCAAGCTGTCGCTGCAGACGCTGCTGGATCATCCCCATGGCCTGGATATCGGCCCGCTCAAGCCCAACCTTGCAGCGCGCCTGAAAACCGTAGATGGCAAGGTGCAAGTCGCGCCGGCGTTATTGCTGGACGACCTGCAGCGTTTTGCGGCGCAGCCGGCATGGGTCGAGGGCCAACTGTTGTTGATCGGCCGCCGTCATGTACGCAGCAACAATTCATGGATGCACAACTATCACCGGCTGGTGAAAGGAAAGCCGCGCCATCAGTTGCTGATGAACCCCGAGGATCTGGCGCGACGCGGGTTCAGTGATGGCCAGCGGGTCAGCGTGCGCTCGCGGGTTGGTGCGCTGGAGGTCGAGGTACTCGGCAGTGCCGAGATGATGCCCGGGGTGGTCAGCCTGCCCCACGGCTGGGGTCATGGCCGACCTGGTGTACAGATGAGCATCGCTCAGTCGACGCCAGGGGCCAGTGCGAATGATCTGACGGATGAGCGTCTGCTCGACGCGCTATCGGGCAACGCTGCGCTCAATGGCGTGCCGGTGGAAGTGGTTGCGGCTTGAATCAGGTGCGGTGCGTCTGCATGGCTGAGCATTGCGCTCGGCTTTTGGTTACAATGCGCGCACCGTATCGACCCACGAGTCGGATAGTCCAGTTCTGAGGTGCCTAATGGATATCATCGAAACCATCAAAGAGCAGATCGCCAACAACACCGTTCTGCTGTACATGAAAGGCTCGCCGAACGCGCCGCAGTGCGGTTTCTCGGCTCGCGCTTCCCAGGCGCTGATGGGCTGCGGCGAGAAATTCGCCTACGTCGACATCCTGCAGAACCCGGAAATCCGCGCCAACCTGCCCAAGTACGCCAACTGGCCGACCTTCCCGCAACTGTGGGTAGCCGGTGAGCTGGTCGGCGGCAGCGACATCCTGCTGGAAATGTACGAGAAGGGTGAGCTGCAGACCCTGATCAAGGACGCCGTGCAGAAAGCCGGCGCCTGATCGACTGAGAATCGAGAATCCGCAGCCAGCGATGGCTGCGGATTTTTTTCGTCTGCAGGAAAGTGATTCGGTTCTTGCGTCGAGACAAGGATGTGGCGGGAGTGGACATCGGCAACTGCTGCTTTTGTGGGAGGGGCTTTAGCCCCGATTGTGCCTGCCTGGGGGGAAAGATCTCGAGGCTAAAGCCTCTCCCACGAATCGTTGGATGTCTGCTCTTGCCTTAAACCGTCCGCTAAGCAGATGTCCCCGGCACGCCATCAGGGCAAGGTGATATCCACCACCCTGATGCAGTCTGGCTGCGGGTAATGCCAGTGCACATCCACATCCCACAACCGTACCCCGTAGCGGCGTTCTGGCGCAGGCTGCTGATAGGCCGGGCGCGGGTCTTGGGTCAGGCATTGCTCGATCAGTTCCACCAGCGGCTCGCCCAGGCGCAGGGCATGGTGCCGGGCGCTGGCCAGGGCGTCGTCCTGCCAGTGCACGGCGATCTGCGGCGGGGCATCGGTGGCGATCTGGTTATGGGCGCCTGGCACACCGTCGGCGTAGGGCACGTAGGGTTTGATGTCGAGCACCGGGGTGCCATCGAGCAGGTCGATGCCTGACAGCCACAGACGATCCTTGTCGACCTTGTCCAGCTTCACCACCGATTGGCCGATGCCGTTGGGGCGGTGGGTCGCCCGGGTGGCGAACACGCCGATGGCGCGGTTGCCGCCAAGGCGCGGCGGGCGCACTTTCAGGCGCGGTTTGTCTTCCAGCGCCTGGTGAAACAGGAACAGTAGCCACACATGGCTGACCTGCTCCAGCCCCTGAACGGCGTCGCCGCTGTCGAATGGCGGGCACAGCTCCAGCACGCCACGTGCGGCAGGCGCCAGTTGCGGCTGGCGGGGGATGGCGAACTTCTCCTTGAAGCAGGAGCGCACGTAGCCGATGGGCGAAACCTGATGATTCATGCTGCTCAGCCGCGCAGGCGCTGGGTCAGGCCCTTGAGGAAGTTGCGCAGGAACTGATCGCCGCAGAGGCGGTAGTTGCTGGTGCCAGCCTTGCGGAACAGTGCGCTCATTTCCGGCTTCGACACCACGAAATCGACGCTGCGCATGATGGCGTGGATGTCGTCTTCCTTGAGCTCGAAGGCTACGCGCAGTTTCTTCAGCACCTGATTGTTGCTCACCGGCAACTCTAGGGCGGGTGCCGGGCGGCTGTCGTCCTTGCCGCGCTTGAAGTACACCATGCCATCGAGAGCGTGGGCCAGCAACTTGTCGCTGCACGGCTGGAAGCCCGGCTCATCATCCTTTTTCAGTACGGCGGTGATCTCATCCTCGGTCACCGTATGGCCACCGAGCTGGACTATCTCGGCCAGCTGTTCATCGCTGACATCAAGCATGTAGCGCAGGCTGCGCAGTACATCGTTGTTGATCATGGGAAATCCTGAAAATGGGGCCAGCGCTGAGGCGGCCCTGTAAGAAAGGGGGGAGCGTGAAGGCTCAGAAGCGTTCCTTGGCACCCAGGTAGCGCCATTGGCCCGCTGGAACCTTGCCCATGGGCACACCGCCGATGCGGATGCGCTTGAGGCCCAGCACCTTGAGGCCGACGCTGTTGCACATGAACACCAACTGGCCGGGCAGCGGATTCTTCAGGGCGAAGCGCAGGCGGGTTTCGTTCTGCCAACTGACCTTGCACGGCGCCAGGGGCGTGCCGTTGAACACCAGACCGTGGTTAAGGCGCTTGAGGTCGCGTTCCGACAGCTCGCCGCTGACCTCTACCACGTACTCCTGTTCGAGCTTGGCCAGGTCCTCGCGCAGCTTGCGCTCGGTGCGCCAGTCCTGGGTCAGCACGTGCAGGCCGTCGGCGCCCGCCTGCAGGGGGATGCAGGGCGTCAGGCGGGCAAAGTGTCCTTTGAGAGTACGTTGCTCGGCGCGATCGTCCGGCCAACGGCTGTCCTCGCCGATCTCCTCGGTGGCGCGCTCTGGAAAACGCCCGCTTGGAATGTGCAGCAGCAGGGTAACCGGCAGCAACGGTTCGGCAACGGCATCGGGCAGCAGGGCAACGGTTTCGTTGGTGACCTTGCGCTGCGGTTCGTCGACGACCGCACCGTCAACCGTGACCCAGCCGCCCTCGATATACAGTTCAGCCTCGCGGCGCGAGCAGCCGGTGAGTTCGATCAGGCGTTTGGAGAGGCGAAGGGGAGTGGTCATGGCGGAGCATCGTCAGCGAAGTGATGCCCATTGTAGCGTTGCGCGCAGGCTCATGCGCGCTGCATGAAAAAAGCCGGGCAGGGCGCCCGGCTTGCAGATGGGGTGATCAGAAGATCAGTGAGAAGATACCGATCACGACCAGCAGGCCGATCAGGAAGATGATGCCGATGGTGCTGCCCAGAAACTTCAGCATGGTGCGACTCCAGTTCAGTTCGTTCAATATTGGGACTGGAGCGCGCCGGGCATCGTTCAGGGTAAATATCCCGGCGGCCATGGGCCGCCAGGATTCAAAGGCATCAGCCGCCTAAGTAAGCGTCACGCACCTTCGGATCATTGAGCAGGTCATGCCCACTGCCCTGCATGACGATCCGCCCGTTCTCCAGCACGTAGCCACGGTCGGCCAGCTTGAGCGCCTGGTTGGCGTTCTGCTCGACCAGGAACACCGTCACACCGTCCTTGCGCAGCTGTTCGATGATGTCGAAGATCTGCTGGATGATGATCGGCGCCAGGCCCAGCGAGGGCTCGTCGAGCAGCAGCAGCTTGGGCTTGCTCATCAGCGCACGGCCGATGGCGAGCATCTGCTGCTCGCCGCCGGACATAGTGCCGGCGCGCTGCACCAGGCGTTCCTTCAGGCGCGGGAACAGGTGCAGCACCTTGTCCAGCTGCTCCTGATTGTCCGCCTTGTTGCCGAAGAAACCGCCCATGGCGAGGTTTTCCTCGACGGTCAGGCGGGCGAACACGCGGCGGCCTTCCGGCACCACGGCGATGCTCTTGCGCATGATCTGCGGGGTTTCCATGCCGACCAGCTCTTCACCCTGATAACGGATGCTGCCGCTGGTGGCTTGCGGCGTGCCGCACAGGGTCATCAGCAGGGTGGATTTGCCGGCGCCGTTGGCACCGATCAGGGTGACGATCTCACCCTGGCGCACTTCCACGCTGACACCGTGCAGCGCCTGGATCTTGCCGTAGAAGGTGGAAACGTTGTCGAAATACAGCATTACGCTTCCCCCAGGTAGGCTTTGATCACGTCCGGATTGTCGCGGATCTGTTGTGGCGTGCCGTCGGCCAGGGGTGTGCCCTGGTTGATCACGAAGATATGGTCGGAAATGCTCATGACCAGCTTCATGTCGTGCTCGATCAGCAGCACGGTCACGTCATGCTCGTCACGCAGTACGCCGATCAGCGCTTTCAGGTCGTCGGTTTCCCGCGGGTTGAGGCCGGCAGCCGGTTCGTCGAGCATCAGGATGCTCGGCCGGGTCATCATGCAGCGGGCGATTTCCAGGCGGCGCTGCTGACCGTAGGCCAGAGTGCCGGCCGGGCGGTTGGCGAATTCGGTCAGGTTGACCTGTTCCAGCCAATGCGCGGCGTAATCCATGGCCTCGCGTTCGCTGCGGCGAAACGCCGGGGTCTTGAACAGCCCTGAGAGGAAGTTGGTGTTGATGTGGCGGTGCTGGGCGACCAGCAGGTTTTCCACCGCGGTCATTTCCTTGAACAGGCGAACGTTCTGGAACGTGCGCACCACACCCTTGCGGGCGATCTTGTGGCCCGGCAGGCCTTCGATCTGCTCGCCATTGAGGCGGATGCTGCCCGAGGTCGGTTTGTAGAAACCGGTCAGGCAGTTGAACACGGTGGTCTTGCCGGCGCCGTTCGGGCCGATCATCGACACTACCTGTTTTTCATTGACCGAGAGGCTGACCCCGTTGACGGCCAGCAGGCCGCCAAAACGCATGGACAGGCCGCTCACTTCTAGAATCGGGCGGCTCATCGTTGTTTCAACTCCAGGTGTGGGCGCTGCATGGGCAGCAATCCTTGCGGACGCCAGATCATCATCACGATCATGGTCAGACCGAATATCAGCATGCGGTACTCGTTGAAGTCGCGCATTTCCTGCAGCAGGGTCATCACCACTGCGGCGAAGATGATGCCAAGCTGCGAGCCCATGCCGCCGAGCACGACGATGGCGAGGATCATCGCCGACTCGATGAAGGTGAACGACTCCGGCGTCACCAGACCCTGGCGGGCGGCGAAGAAGCTACCGGCAAAACCGGCGAAGCTGGCGCCGATGGTGAAGGCCGAGAGCTTGACCGTGGTCGGGTTCAGACCCAGGGCGCGGCAGGCGATTTCGTCTTCACGCAGGGCTTCCCAGGCGCGGCCGATCGGCATGCGCATCAGACGGTTGATCACGAAGATAGCCAACAGCACCAGCAATAGGGCGATCAGGTACAGGAAGATCACCTTGTAGGAGGAGTTGTAGGCGATGCCGAGGAAGTCATGCAGGGTCTGGCCACCATCCGGCGCGCGGCGATCCAGCGACAGGCCGAACAGCTCCGGTTTGGGAATCGAGCTGATGCCGTTCGGGCCGCCAGTGATGTCGGTGAGGTTACGCAGCATGATGCGGATGATTTCGCCGAAGCCGAGAGTCACGATGGCCAGGTAGTCACCGCGTAGCCTGAGCACCGGGAAGCCCAGTAGGCAGCCGAAGGTGGCCGCCATCAGACCCGCTATCGGCAATGCCGTCCAGAAACCGAAGCCTGCGTACTCGGCGAGCAGCGCGTAGGTGTAGGCGCCCACCGCGTAGAAGCCGACGTAACCCAGGTCGAGCAAGCCGGCGAGACCGACCACGATGTTCAGGCCAATGCCCAGCATCACGTAGATGAGGATCAGCGTGGCGATGTCCACCGCCGCGCGGGTGCCGAAGAACGGCCAGGCCAGTGCCACCACGAACAGCGCGAGCATGATCCAGCGCTGCACGCTGGGCAGGGTCAGGGTGTCCTTGAGGTTCGACGGAATGCTCGGCAGGGCGCCCTTGAGCTTTTCGCCGCCCATCAGGCGGTCACGCAGCACCAGGTGCCAGACGAACAGCAGTGCCGCGGCGATGCCGATGGTCCACAGGGTTTTGGCGCTGGCGCCGCTGACCTGCAGGCTGATGCCGACGACGCTGAGCTTGAGGCCGAGGATCGGGTAGGAGATCAGCAGCAGAAGAATGCTGCTGAACAGGGCTGTCTTGAGGTTCTTGCTCATACTTTTTCAACCTCCGGACGGCCGAGGATGCCGGTCGGGCGGAACAGCAGCACCAAGACCAGCAGGCTGAAGGCCACGACGTCCTTGTACTGATCGCCGAAGATGTCGGCGCCGAAGGCCTCGGCCACGCCGAGCACCAGGCCGCCGAGCACGGCGCCCGGAATGCTGCCGATGCCGCCAAGTACTGCGGCGGTAAACGCCTTGATGCCGGCCAGGAAACCCAGGTGCGGGTTGATCACGCCGTATTGCATGCCCAGCAGCACGGCCGCGACGGCCGCCAGAGCGGCGCCGATCACGAAGGTCAGGGCGATGATGTTGTTGGTGTTGATGCCCAGCAGGTTGGCCATCTTCAGGTCCTCGGCGCAGGCGCGGCAGGCGCGGCCCAGGCGGGAGCGGGAGATGAACAGGGTCAGGCCGACCATGGTCAGGAAGGTGACCACGAAGATCAGCACCTGCATGTAGGAGATCACCACGCCGTTCATGGCGCTCTCGCCGAACACGAAGTTACCGGGCAGCGGGTTGGTGATGGCCTTGTCCTTTGAGTCCTGGGAAAGCATCACGGCGTTCTGCAGGAAGATCGACATGCCGATCGCCGAGATCAGCGGGATCAGGCGGTTGCCGCCGCGTAGCGGCCGATAGGCAACCCGTTCGATGCTGTAACCGAAAGCACTGGTGACGATGATGCTCGCCGCGAAGGCGCAGATCATGATCAGCGGCAGGCTGTCGAGGCCCATCATTGCCAGGAGGGTGATGGCGATGAAGGCGACGTAGGATCCGATCATGTAAACCTCGCCGTGGGCGAAGTTGATCATGCCGATGATGCCGTACACCATGGTGTAGCCAATGGCGATGAGGGCATAGGTACTGCCGACGGTCAGGCCGTTGAGCAGCTGTTGCAGGTAGTGATAAAGATCAGGCATTGCCTAACTCCTGGGCTTGCGCGCACGACAGCGCTTGTGGCGCAGCGCGAAACCGGAATTCTTTCTAATAAACAAAGCCCACCGCAGCAGTGGGCTCTTGGTTCAGAACCTGTTCATGATCTGCTGCGCGTCGGCCCTGCTGCGTTAAGAACAGGTTCGGAATGCTCATGTACAAAAGTACACTCCGCTTCCTCGCCTGTTCTTGCCTTGCAGGACGCTAGCTCGCTAGCTCATGAATCAGCTTCTTCGGAGGGGGACTTACTTGGCTTCGGACTTGGTGCCGTCCTGGTGCCATTCATAGACCACGAAGTTGAAGTTCTTCAGGTCGCCTTTCTCGTCGAAACCGAGGGTGCCGGTCGGGGTTTCGAAGGTGTTGGCGCGCAGGGCTGCGGCCACTTCGGCGGTGTCGGTGCTACCGGCTTTCTCGATGCCGCCGGCGATGACCTGAACGGCAGCGTAGGCCGGGAATACGAACGGACCGCTCGGGTCTTCGTTCTTGGCTTTGAACGCTTCAACCAGCGCCTTGTTCTTCGGGTCCTGGTCGAACGACTGCGGCAGGGTGACCAGCAGGCCTTCGGAAGCCGGGCCGGCGATGGCCGAGATTTCCTTGTTGCCTACGCCTTCGGGGCCCATGAAGCGCACGTCCAGGCCTTTTTCCTTGGACTGACGCAGCAGCAGGCCCAGTTCCGGGTGGTAGCCGCCGTAGTAGACGAAGTCGATGCCTTGCTGCTTGAGCTTGGCGATCAGCGAGGAGAAGTCCTTGTCGCCGGCGTTGATACCTTCGAACACGCCGACTTTCACGCCTTTGGATTCCAGGGTCTGCTTCACGGCGCTGGCGATGCCTTCACCGTACTGCTGCTTGTCGTGGATGACGGCGACATTCTTCGGCTTGACGTGATCGGCGATGAAGTTACCGGCGGTCGGGCCCTGCAGGCTGTCCAGACCGATGGTGCGGAAGATCAGCTCGTAGCCACGGGCGGTGATTTCCGGGCTGGTGGCAGCCGGGGTAATCATCAGGATGCCTTCGTCTTCGTAGATGTCCGAAGCCGGCTGAGTGGAGCTGGAGCACAGGTGGCCAACGACGAACTTGGCGCCATCGTTGACGATCTTGTTGGCTACGGCCACGGCTTGCTTGGGATCGCACGCGTCGTCATAGACCACGCCTTCGAGCTGAGCACCGTTCACGCCGCCGGCCTTGTTGATCTGCTCGATGGCCATCTTGGCACCGACGAACTGCATTTCACCGTACTGAGCGACGGCACCGGTCACCGGGCCAGCCATGGCGATCTTGATGGTGTCGGCGGCAACCGAGTAGCTGGCGCAGCCAGCCAGGGCCATAGCGGCGAACAGCTTGGAAATCTGCTTAGTAGCGTTGTTCATAGTGCTCCACTCGTTGTGTTTTGTTGTAGTTCTGGTAGCCAAAGCAGCAGAACCGGAGTCGACTTCCGGCCATATCCCCGGCAACTGTACCGATACAGTGTAGAGCGCAGATTTGCGCCTTGGAAAGTCGGCAGTCGAAAGAGAACGGTAGGAATGTCGCGTAATTGCAAGAAATGTATAGAAAAACGGCTAGTTCCTGACCGCCGGGCGGTTGACAGTCTCTTGTCTGTCAGCCGCTCGTCGTTATCATGGCGGCCGTCAAAAAACGGCCATCGAAATACGGAACTGCCATGAACGAACAACCAAGCACCCTCTATGCCAAATTGCTCGGCGAAACCGCTCCCATCACCTGGCAGGAGCTGCAGCCGTTCTTCGCCCGCGGCGCACTGCTATGGGTGGACAGCGATCAGGACCTGATCGAGGTGGCCGAAGCGGTTGCCGAAGACCGCCGCGAGGTGGTCGGTGCGTGGCTGGAAAGCGGGCGTGTCGCGGTGTTGAGTGATACCCGAGCCGAGGATCTGCACGCGCGCGATCCGTCGCTGTGGGCTGTCGTCGTTGCGCCCTGGGTGCTGGTGCAGGAGCGCGCCGAAAAGAAGCACTGAGTTCAAACGAGCGTATCAACGTCTCTGCGCTGGGTCTTTGCAGCGGCCTGCGTGTTTCGAATTTGCCCACTATTGGTGCTTTTGTTGCTCCTTGGTGGTGCGCTCATCGACTCGCATCATCGCGACGCGCCACTGTCTATAGTGAGGAATCCGACGTCGTGTCTGGCTTCGGTCAATTCCTGCGCAGAGGAGACAGATCATGTTCGAGCCTGGCCATTTTCATCGCAGCAACAGCGTCGCCAATGGCGACGTTCCGATCTACACCGTCGATCTGCATTACGACATTCGCCAGGATGCGGCCGAAGGGCCGATGCTGCAGATGTCCCTGAAAGGTGAAATCGACGGCGCGCCCTTCGAAGAGGCGTTCGAGCTGCACCGCGATACTGCCTTCAACTTCGCCAGCGTGGTCAGTCGCCTGGCCCACAAGCACGGCCTGCCCACCAGCCTGGTGCTGATCAGCCACGAGCACGAAGAATTCGACCAGATGTTCGAGGACATTCGTCATCGCCTCGATGCCCACAGCGGCGATCCGGTGGATCTCGATCATCTGCAAAAGGATGGCCTTTAAGGCCTCGCTCATTTATCGCCCGTACCGAGCCGTCGCGCGGGCAGCCCAGGGAGTCATCCATGAAGCTATCCGCCAACCTGACCATGTTGTTCACTGAGCGGCCGCTGCTCGAACGCATCGTCGCTGCCGCCGCGGCGGGTTTCGACGGCGTGGAAATCCAGTTTCCTTACCAAGTGCCGGCGCTGCGCCTGAAGGATGAACTGGAGCGGGCAGGGCTGCCGCTGGTGCTGATGAATTTCCCGGGCGGCGATTTTGTCGACGGCGGCCCAGGCCTGGCGGCCGTGCCGGAGCGTCAGGCGGCGTTCGATGACGCGCTGCAGGAGGCGCTGACCTACGCGGCCATGGTAAGGCCGAGCGTGATCAATGTGCTGCCCGGGCGGCTGGCTGAAGGCCTTAACCGTGAGCAGGCATTGGAGACGCTGGCCGGCAATATCAGCAAGGCGGCCGAGGCATTCGGTTTGCTAGGCATCGGTGTGGTCAGCGAGGCGATCAATCCCCTCGACATGCCGGGCTTTCTGGTCAATACGCCACAACAGCTGCAGGCGCTGCTGGCTGCGGTCGAGCACGGCAATTTCCGGGCGCAGCTGGATATTTACCACATGGCCAGGCAGGGCATCGATCCGGTGGTTGCGGTCGAGACACTGGCCGGTCGTATCGGTCATGTGCAGTTCGCCGATTGCCCGGGGCGAGGTGCGCCAGGTAGTGGATCTATAGATTTCTTCGCGTTGCGCCGTGCGCTGGACAGGGCCGCCTACCGCGGCTGGCTGGGCGCCGAGTACCGCCCCGAAGGGGGCGATACCCGTGCCAGCCTGGGCTGGATGACCGTGTGGCGGTCAGCTGACCAGGGGTGAGGTGGTGCCGAGCGGCGCCAGCTTGAGTGCCTGGTTGTCATGCTTTGGCTGGGGCGGTGCGCTCTGCTTATAAGCATGGCGCCACAGCGGGTGTTGTTCGGCCTGCTGCCACAGTTGCGCATGTAGGCGTGCCATCAACACCGGGTCGCTGAGCAGCGCCAGCTTGCGTTTGTCATCCAGCTTTTTCGGGCCCAGTTCCAGGGCTTCCTTCAACGCGCGTTGACGAGCGTGCTCAAGCAGCGGCGCCTGGCCGTGGCGGGCGGTGGCCATGGCGCAGGCCAGGGCGTTGGGGAAGGGCCGCAGTACCGCTTCGATAAAGCCGTTTTCCATGGCGTGCTCGCGGTTGTGCCGCGTGTAGGCGTAGGTGGACAGCAGCTCCTGAGGCGGATTGGATTCCTCGGGGATCAGGAACAGTTTGGCCTTCTTGCTGCCAAGACCCAGGCTCAGGCGGCTGGAGAACACCGATACCGGGATCGCCAGCATCAGCGACACCACGATAGGCGACAGCCACCACAGGAAGTTCGGGTCCAGCCAGGCTACGCCTGCCGTCCAGACCACGCCCAAAAGCGCCTGCCAGCCATGGCGACGGGTGGCGTCACCCCAGGTAGTGATGCCGTTGTCACGCTGTGGCGAATTCCAGGTGGCGGACCAACCGAGAAACGCAGCGGTGACGAACATGGTGTGGAACAGCATGCGCACCGGCGCCAGCAGCACCGAGAAGAGCATTTCCAGGAGCATGCTCAGCGTTGCCTTGAAGGCGCCGCCGTACGCCTTGGCGTCCTTGACCCAGATAAGAATCACGGCGAGCAGTTTGGGCAGGAACAGCAAGGTCAGGGTCGTGGAAAACAAGGTCACCGCCAGCTGTGGATTCCAGCGTGGCCACACCGGGAACAGCTGGCCGGGTACCAGGAAGTACTGCGGCTCCATCAGCGTGTGGATCGCCAGCAGGGCGGTGGAGAGCAGCAGGAACATGAACCACAGCGGCGCCGACAGGTAGGACATCACGCCGGTCAGGAACACAGCGCGGTGCACCGGGTGCATGCCCTTGACCAGGAACAGACGGAAGTTCATCAGGTTGCCGTGGCACCAGCGCCGATCGCGCTGCAGTTCGTCGATCAGGTTGGGCGGCAGTTCTTCATAGCTGCCTGGCAGATCGTAGGCGATCCACACGCCCCAGCCGGCGCGGCGCATCAGCGAGGCTTCGACGAAGTCGTGGGACATGATCGCGCCGGCGAACGAACCCTTGCCCGGCAAAGGTGCCAGGGCGCAGTGCTCGATGAACGGCTGCATGCGGATGATCGCGTTGTGGCCCCAGTAGTGGGATTCGCCCAGTTGCCAGTAATGCAGGCCAGCGGTGAACAGAGGGCCGTAGGCGCGGGTGGCGAATTGCTGCAGGCGCGCATACAGGGTATTCATGCCCGCAGCCTTGGGCGAAGTCTGGATGATACCGGCCTGCGGGTTGGCCTCCATCAGGCGTACCAGCTTGGTCAGGCATTCGCCGCTCATCACGCTGTCGGCGTCAAGCACCACCATGTAGCGGTAATCGCCGCCCCAGCGACGGCAGAAGTCGTCGATATTGCCGCTCTTGCGCTTAACGCGGCGGCGTCGGCGGCGATAGAAGATGTTGCCGAAGCCCTCGGTCTCCTGGCACAGCTCCAGCCAGGCGCGTTGTTCGGCCACGGCGATGTCGGCATCGCCGGTATCGCTGAGGATGAAGAAGTCGAACTGGGCGAGCTCGCCGGAGGCTTTCACCGATTCGTAAGTAGCGCGCAGGCCGGCGAATACCCGGGGCACGTCCTCGTTGCAGATCGGCATGATGATCGCGGTACGCGCGGCGGCGTCTATCGGTTCGTCGCCGGCGCTGCTGCCGGAAATGCCGTAGCGGTCATAGCCGCGCATCAATTCCCAGAAGCCCATCAGGGCCGTCCAGAAACCGGCTGAAACCCAGCAGAACAACAGCGAGAACAGCGCCAGGATGCTGCCTTGCACCAGATAGGGCAGAACCTGGAAGAAGCTTTCCTGCCAGCCCTGATCCATCACTTCCTGCAGGTTGATCAGCGCCCAACCCTGGTAGGGCAGGATGCTGTTCATGTACCAGGTAGCGACGGCGGTCTGGCTCAGCATCAGAATCAGCAGCACGTAGCGGCGCAAGGATCCGACCCGACGCCAGCGCGCCGGCTCCAGCTCGCGCTTGGGTGGGCGCGGCGGGTTGCTCTTGCCGAACAGCGCACGCAAGCCGCGGGTCAGCACGTTGGTGCGCCACGGTTCGGGGGTCATCTTGGTGCGATTGAGCGGCGGGGCAGCGCGCAGGATCGGGCGCCCGGCTGCATCGAGAGACAGCAGGCCTTCGGCTTCCAGGGGCCGGCCAGCACCGAGTTCGACGCGGCGCGCGGCGGATCGTTGCACGGCCTCTTCGGCTTCTGCCGTCTGCATGCCGCCTAGGCGGCTGTGCAGTTCGGTGAAGTCACGGCTGTCAGCCAGGGCTTCGCGCTCGGTGGCACTCAGAGGCAGGCTGTCCAGGTACTCGTCCAGGGCGGACTGCTCGGTGGTCTTCATTGCGGGGCAACCGTATTGGGCGGGAGTTGATAGCTCCAGGTTTCGCTGAGGGTCTTGTCACCCTCGACCAGAGCCGCGCGCATTTCTACCGCTTGTTTGGGATCCTTGACCTTGAAGCGCACCGTCATGCGCCAGCCTTTGGTGGCCTTGTTGTACTGCAGGTGATTGTCCAGCACTTCGGCGTTGTCGTTGATGCTGAAGTTACTGGCGACTGCCGCGTCGGGCTTGAGGGCCTCCAGAGACGGACCTTCGAAGTCCACCAGCAGGGCGACGCTGCCGTCGAGTTTGCGGGTCAGGTTGGGCTGCTTGACCTCACCGGCGCTGCGCATGGTCTGCTTGACCCAGGCCAGATCCGGGCCCAACTGAGCGCGCTCGTCCTTGGTCCAGTGCATGCGGTAGTCGAACTCCATCGGCTCGCCCGGCTTGGGCTGCTCGTCAGGTGTCCAGAAGGCGACAATGTTGTCGTTGGTTTCATCCGGCGTGGGGATTTCCACCAGTTCGACCTTGCCCTTGCCCCATTCGCCCTTGGGTTCGATCCACACGCTTGGGCGTTCTTCGTAGTGGTCGTCCAGGTCTTCGTACTGGGCGAAGTCGCGGCCGCGTTGCAGCAGGCCGAAACCTTTCGGGTTCTCGACCTGGAAGGTGCTCACACCCAGGTTCTGCGGGTTGTTCAGCGGGCGCCAGATGTGCTCGTCGCTGCCGGTATGGATGGCCAGGCCATTGGCATCATGCAGGGCCGGGCGGTAGTTGGCCTTGGCTGAGCGCTGGTTGCTGCCGTACAGGAACATGCTGGTCAGAGGTGCGACGCCGAGCTTGGTGACGTTCTCGCGTAGGAATACCTTGGATTTGACGTCGACGATGGCGTCCTTGCCCGGGCGCAGGATGAAGCGATAGGCGCCGGTGGCGCGTGGCGAGTCGAGCAGGGCGTACATCACCAGGTGCTTGTCGCCGGCTTTCGGGCGCTCGATCCAGAACTCGCGGAAATACGGAAATTCCTCGCCGCTGGGCAGCGCGGTGTCGATGGCCAGGCCGCGGGCCGAGGTGCCGTAGACCTGATCCTTGCCGACCACACGGTAGTAGCTGGCGCCGAGCACGCTCATGATCTCGTCGAGCTTGTCCTTGTCGTTGATCGGGTACATGACGCGAAAGCCCGCGTAGCCCAGATCCTTGGTGGCGTCCTTGTCGACCTTCACGTCGCCGAAGTCGAAGCGCTCGGGGTCGTACTTGATTTCGTTGACGCTGGTGGCGGTCACTTCGTTGATCTTCACCGGGGTCTCGAAGTGCATGCCCTGGTGGTAGAAGCTCAGCTTGAAGGGCGTCTTGCTGCCGGCCCATTCGTACTTGTCTTCACGGGCCTTGATCTGCTGGTAGTCCTTGAAGGACAGAGTGCGCAGCTCATTGGGCAGGTTGCTGGCAGGCGCCGTGTAAGGTTTGTCCAGTAGCCCCTTGGCTTGGGAGGCCACATCATCGAGGGAGAAAGCCAGCACCTGGGCACTGAACAGCGAGGTGGTGCAGGCCAGGCACAGCGCAGCTGGAAGCATGCTGTGGCGGACAGATGCCTTGACGGTCTTGAGGATCACGGATCCCTCCCAGAAAACAAAAGAAAACAGCGGCGCGGTCGCCGAACATCTCCTTCCGACCGTCGGCGCTGCAGATGATTCCTAGGAATTTCCTTTCCTTCTGCTCAGTTTGTGCTACGTCGAACCGGCAACCACTTCAGTAGTCGTTTGCGGGTCGGTACCACGGCGTTTTCCTGAGCCCAGACGCAGAGTATCACTGTCAGCAGCAGGAACAGCGGGTAGAAGATGATGGACAGATGCTGCTCGCCCGCGCGCACCGCGCACTCGGACCAGTTGGCGAAGCACTCACCGGAGGCTACACCCAGCAGCATTTCCGAGCGCGAGAACAGTGTGAAGGCCGGCACATGCAGCACGAACAGCGGCAGCGAGGCCGCGCCCAGGCGCTGGGACCAGCGTTGCACTGTGCTGCTGGCAGGCGAGGGTGCCAGGGCGCAGAGGTAGATCAGCATGATCTGCGCCGGCAGCAGCAGGCCGTTGTGCAGCAGGTAGTACCAGAATTGTGGCCCCTCGATCAGCCAGGCAGTGCCGAGGAAGCAGCCCAGCACGAAAGCGATCATCAGCCCCACGCCGCCAGTGCCCGGCGTGCGCCCGGCGTCCTGCATGTCACGAAACAGTCCGTAGGCGAGGATGCCGGCAAGAAACTCGGGCAGGCGCACCAGCGGGTTGCGGTGCAGGATGCCAGTGAACGGCATGCCGTAATCACCGTTGAGAATCACCAGCGTCGGCGGAATCAGGTAGATCAGGGTGATCACGCCCAGCCACAGCACCTTGTGCTTGAGACGTGCCAGGCGCGGCGCCACGAACGGGAAGGTGAGGTAGAAGAAGAACAGCGTGGAGATCGACCATAGCGGTGCGTTGAAGGTCAGGTAGAAGGGGTTCCAGGCCTGCAGCATCAGCAACTGCAACAGGCTGTTGAAGGCCAACTCGCCGTTGCTCATGAAGTGTTCGAGGCTGTCGAGGGCGATCTGTGTCCTGTCCTCGTTGGTGTCGTAGACCACGAAGCGGATACTGGCCTTGGTGTCGTCGGGCGGGATACCCAGGTGGCTGATGACGAAGATGACGGCGATGGTCAGCAGCAGCGAGAAGATGTGCAGCGGATACAGGTTGGCGAAGCGCCGGCTCCAGAAACTCACCGCCGGCTCGCGCATCTGGCCGCGCTGGCAATACACGTGGGCGAGCAGAAAACCGGAAAGCACGAAGAAGGTGCTGGTGGCGAAGAAGCCCGCGCCGCTGAGCTGCTTGATGATCGGCAACTGCTGTTCGGGGTAGTTGTGCAGGGTGTGAAAGACCACGATATACAGGCCGAGTATGAAGCGCAGCCATTCGAGCCCGATGAAATGTTCCTTGTCGCTGCGGGGCATCCCCGTTCTCCTTCTGTCGACCATCGCCCGGGCATGGCGTGATCTGCACAGGCCAGATGCTGCACAGCCTCACGGCGGCCGGGTCAGCTTCTGACAGCAGCATTCGGGTTTCGATCTATCGATTTCCCAGCAGGCCGGTAGCGGGAAGGGGCATCGGGACGGCGGGCACCTGGTCTGGCAGCCCGCCGCGGCAGTGGTCAGTCGAATAGCACCTTGGCCACATCGCTGAAACGCTTGGCGAAGTGCACGGTGATGCCCTGCTTGAGGTATTCCGGCAGCTCCTGATAGGAGCCACGGTTGGCCTCGGGCAGGATCAGCTCGTGGATCTTTTGGCGGCGCGCGGCGATGACCTTCTCGCGCACCCCGCCGATGGCCAGCACCTGGCCGGTCAGGGTCAGTTCGCCGGTCATCGCTACGCCTTTCTTCGGCGCCTGGTTGCGGGCCAGGGAGAGCAGGGCGCTGGCGATGGTGACGCCGGCGCTCGGACCGTCCTTGGGCGTGGCACCTTCGGGCACGTGCATATGCACGAAAGCCTGGTCGAAGAAGGTCGGGTCGCCCTTGAAGGTTTTCAGGTGCGAGCTGACGTAGCTGTAGGCGATCTCCGCCGACTCCTTCATCACTTCGCCGAGCTGGCCGGTGAGCTTGAAGCCGCGGTTCAGTGTGTGGATGCGTGTCGCCTCGATCGGCAGCGTGGCGCCGCCCATGCTGGTCCAGGCCAGGCCGGTGATCACGCCGACACCGGAAAGCACCTGCTCGCTGCGAAACACCGGCATGCCCAAGTAGCCCTCCAGATCCTTGGCGGCGATCTTGACCTTGGTGTCGCGGTCGTCGAGCAGCTTGACCACCGCCTTGCGCACCAGCTTGCCGAGCTGTTTCTCCAGCTGGCGTACGCCGGCTTCGCGGGCATAGCCCTCGATCAGGGCGCGCAGGGCGCTGTCGCTGATCGACAGTTGCTTGGCCGACACGCCGGCCTTGTCGAGCTGCTTGGGCCACAGGTGGCGCTTGGCGATGGCCAGTTTTTCCTCGGTGATGTAGCCGGACAGACGAATCACTTCCATGCGGTCGAGCAGCGGGCCGGGGATCGAGTCCAGGGTATTGGCGGTGCACACGAACAGCACCTTGGACAGGTCCAGGCGCAGATCCAAATAGTGGTCGAGGAATTCGACGTTCTGTTCCGGGTCGAGGGTTTCCAGCAGCGCCGAGGCTGGGTCGCCCTGAAAGCTGCTACCCATCTTGTCGATCTCGTCGAGCATGATCACCGGATTCATCACCTCGACTTCCTTGAGCGCCTGCACCAGCTTGCCGGGTAGGGCGCCGATATAGGTGCGGCGATGGCCCTTGATCTCAGCCTCGTCGCGCATGCCGCCGACCGAGAAACGATAGAACGGCCGGTCCAGGGATTCGGCGATGGACTTGCCGATGCTGGTCTTGCCCACGCCGGGCGGGCCGACCAGCAGCACGATGGAACCGGCGATCTCCCCCTTGAAGGCGCCGACGGCAAGGAACTCGGTGATGCGCTGCTTGATGTCGTCCATGCCGGCGTGGTGATCGTCGAGTACCTTGCGGGCGTGCTTGAGGTCCAGCTTGTCCTTGCCGACCACGCCCCAGGGCACGCTGGTGGCCCAGTCCAGGTAATTACGGGTGACGGCGTACTCCGGCGAGCCGGTCTCCAGTACCGAGAGTTTGTTCATCTCCTCGTCGATGCGCTTGCGCGCCTGCTCGGGTAGGGTCTTGCCTTCCAGGCGCTGGGTGAACTGCTCGGCGTCGGCGCTGCGGTCATCTTTGGTGATGCCCAGTTCCTGCTGGATGATCTTCAGCTGTTCCTTGAGAAAGAACTCGCGCTGGTGCTCGCCCACCGAGCGGTTCACCTCGTCGGAGAGCTCGTTCTGCAGGCGTGCGACCTCGACTTCCTTGCGCAGCAGCGGCAGCACCTTTTCCATGCGCTTGAGAATCGGCACGGTGTCGAGCACTTCCTGTAGCACCTTCGATTGCGCGGTGGTGAGCGCCGCAGCGAAGTCGGTGAGCGGCGAGGGATCGTTGGGGCTGAAACGGTTGAGATAGTTCTTCAGCTCTTCGTTGTACAGCGGGTTGAGCGGCAGCAACTCGCGGATCACGTTGATCAGCGCCATGGCATAGGCCTTGACCTCGTCGCGCCCATCATTGGCGTTACGCGGGTATTCGACCTCGGCCAGGTACGGCGGGCGGTGATGCTTGAGCCAGCCACGAATGCGCACGCGGGTCAGGCCCTGGGCGACGAACTGCAGCTTGCCGTCGTCGTTGCTGACATGGTGCACACGCACCACGGTGCCGTGCTCGGGCATGCTGGACGTATCGAAATGGCGGGGATCGGTGACCGGCTTGTCGACGTAGAACAGGGCCAGGGTCTTGTGCTCGGTCTTGCTGACCAGTTCCAGGGTTTCCGCCCAGTGCTCCTCGTTGACGATCACCGGCAGCACCTGCGCCGGGAAGAAGGGGCGGTTGTGGATTGGAATCACATAGAGTTTGTCCGGCAGGTTCTGCCCGGGCAGCATCAGGCTGTGGCTGGTTTGCTCCGAAGCGATCTCGATATCGTGCGGGTCGTTCATGCGGCACCTGTCCATTGACGTTGAAGGTTAGATGGGGCGCCGCCGGCTTTTTTCAACATTTATTAGTGACTGCGCCGTTTCGCTTGTCAGGCCTGGTTTGGTGCCTGCCGGGCCTCCTGTCGCCGCCCATACAGTTTTGCGTGGCAACGCGGTAGAGTGCGCGCGTTGCCCATCGAGTCGCGAATCATGCTCAACGCCCGCCTCATGCGCCTGGACGATCAGGCCCACGAACATACTCACGACCACCACCAGCTGGTGATGTCAGTGTCCGGGCGTGCCGAATTCGAGGTGGTTGGGCGCGGCGGCGAGGTGTGCCGCATGCGCGCCTGCCTGGTGCCGGGTGATGCTGACCATCAGTTCGCTGGTATTGGCGACAACCGCATGCTGATCGTCGACCTCAATGAGCAGGACATGTCCAGCGAGGACCTGCAGCTGCTAGGCCATCTGTTCGACACGCCGCGTTACCCGCAACTCGATGCCGACTTTCAGCATCTGCTCAGCTATGCCGGCTCTGAACTGGAGCGTTACGGCAGCGACCCGCTGCTGGCGCGCTCGCTGGGTGGCGTGTTGCTGCGCGCCCTGCACCTGAGGGTATTTGGCGAGCAGTCCGCGCGTGGCCATGGCTCGCTGGACGTGCAGCGGCTCGATGGCTATATCGCCGACAATCTGGCGCGGCGCATCAGCGTGGCCGAGCTGGCCCATGTCGCCTGCCTGAGCCCTAGCCACTTTCACGCCCAATTCAAGGACAGCGTCGGCCTCACGCCCCATCAGTACCTGCTCAAGGCGCGCCTCGATCGCGCCACGCGCCTGTTGCGTGGCAGTGGCTTGCCACTTGTGCGCATCGCCGAGGAGTGCGGCTTCTCCAGCCAGAGCGCACTGACTACCGCCATGCGGCGTTACCTGGGGCTGACGCCCAAGCGTCTGCGCGGCAGCGAATAAAGCTCTGGATCAGCCTTTTCGGACTGTTTCGTTCGATAGTGGCTTTTTGCCTATTCGCGGCGTCATTAAAGCTCGAACTTCTTCAGCATCACGTCTAATCTTCCTGCAGACCTTCCTTAATCAGCGAAGAGGCACTTATGTGGCCTCGCGGTAAGGCTGAGTAGCCCTTGACGAGCTCCCATGACCAGACGTTTCTTTATCGCTGTACACCTGTATCTGTTCGGCGCGCTGTGCACCGCGCAGGCTGCCAGCCTGCAAGGCGAAGTGGTGGACGCCAAGGGCGCACCGCTGGCCGACGCCGTGGTGACGCTGCGTGGCGCTGCAGTTCCCAGCACGGCAGCCGCCGGCAAAGCGGTAATGGACCAACAGGATATGCGCTTCGTACCCAGCGTGCTGGCCGTGCGCAGCGGCACTGCGGTCACCTTTCCGAACCGCGACGACATTCGCCATCAGGTCTATTCGTTCTCGCCGGCCAAGCGCTTCGAGCTGCGCCTTTACCAGGGCACGCCGAGTGAGCCGGTGGTTTTCGACAAGCCCGGCCTGGTGGTGCTGGGCTGCAATATCCATGACTGGATGGTGGGCTACATCTACGTTACCGACGACCCCTGGTTCGCCGTCAGCGATGCCCAGGGCCGGGTTAGTTTCGACAACCTGCCGGCCGGCGAATATCAGGTCACCCTCTGGCACTCGGCGCTGCCCGACATGCTGCCTAAACAGGCCGAGGCCTTGAAAGTCGGCGATGGTGCCACGGCGCCGCGTTTCAGCCTGCCGGTCGATGCTGCCAGCGTCAGCGGACCACCGGGCGCACCGCCCAGCGCCTTTGGCGATGCCTTCAAGAAAGCTTTGGATCATGGTTCGCACTAGTTTCCAGGCGCGCATCGCCATCGTGCTGATCTTGCTGCCGCTGGTGGTGATCGGCGCGCTGTATTTCGCCGTGCAGGCGGCCACCAATGCCTCGATCCGCACCCAGGCGCGTGAGCAGCTTGAAGTCGGTACCAGTGTATTCGGGCAGTTACTCGATACCCACGCCCGCCAGCTACGTGATGCGGTGCAGGTGTTGACCAGCGACTTCGGCTTCCGCGAGGCCGTGGCCAGTGGCGACGAGGCGACCATCCGCTCGGCGCTGTTCAATCATGGCGCGCGGATCAACGCCGGCGTGGTGATGATGTTCGACATGGACGGCAAGCTGACCGCTAGCACCTCGGCGCCGCCGTCCGTAGCCCAGACCGAGCAGATCAACCGGCAGTTGAACCGTCAGGGACAGAGTATTCTCATGCCCTTCGACGGACAGATCTATCTGCTGGTGCAAGCCACGATCAACGCGCCACTGCCCATCGCGCGCCTGGTGACCGGTTTTGCCATTGATGATCGCTTCGCTCACGAGCTCAATCAACTGACGCACCTGGAACTGAGCATCATCGGCAGCATGGACGGCCAGCCGGACGTGTTCGTGAGTACTCTGCAAGACCTGCACAAGATCACGTTCGATGGCGACAGCGGCGAGGTCATGCATGGTGATGAGCCCTTCCTGGTACAGCGTCTGGTGCTCGGGAGTGGTGACGGCTTTCGCGTGCAGGCACTGCTGCAACGTTCGCTCGAACAGGCCCGTGGCTCGGTGGTTGCGCTCAATAAGCAGATCCTGCTGATCGCCGTGGCTGCGTTGGTGGCGTCCCTGATGGGGGCATTGTTGCTGGCGCGTAGCCTTTCGCGGCCGATTCGCCACTTGGCTGGTGCCGCCGAGCGGGTCGGCCAGGGTGATTACGAGGTGCCGTTGGCGCTCGATCGCGGTGACGAGCTCGGCAGCCTGGCCAAGGCGTTCCAGAGCATGCAGCAGGGCATCGCCGAACGTGAGCGGCAACTGGCCCATAACGCCCTGCATGATCCGATGACCGGGCTGCCCAATCGCAACCTGGCGCTCGAGCGCTTGAGCAGCGCGATCATGGCCGATCGGCATATCGCCTTGCTGTATATGGGTATCGGCAATTTCCGCACAGTCACGGAAAGCTGCGAGGCCGGCGGCGGTGATCGGGTCATGCAGCAGTTGGCCAACCGCCTGCAGATGGCATTGCGGCCGTCCGACAGCCTGGCGCGACTGCATGGCGACGAGTTCGTGCTATTGCTCGATGGTGCTGATGTCGACAGCGCGGTGGCTACTGCCGACCGCGTGCAGCAGCTGTCTATGAAGCCCTTTCGTATCGATAACGTGGATATCGCTCTGGATTGCCACATTGGCATCGCTGGCTACCCCAGCGACGGTGTGACGCCTGAAGAGTTACTGCGTCGTGCCGGTATCGCCATGCAGGACGCTGGTCAGCTGCCGGGGCGCATCCAGGTTTACGAAAGTGGTCGTGACGCTGTCCAGCAGCGTCAGGTACAACTGATCCGTGACTTGCGCCACGCCGCTCAGCGAGAGGAACTGCTGCTGCACTACCAGCCCAAACTGGACGTGCGTAATCCCTCGCGTATCCAGGCCGAGGGCCTGCTGCGCTGGCAGCATCCGCAATTCGGCATGGTCTCGCCTGGGGAGTTCATCCCTATCGCCGAGCGCACCGGTAGCATTCAGATCTTGACTGCCTGGGTGATCGAGGAGGGTGTGCGTCAACTGCAGGAGTGGCGTCAGCGTGGGCTGATGGTGCAGTTGTCGTTGAACATTTCCACGGATGACCTGATCGATGCTGAGCTGCCCTCCCGAGTTGGCCATCTGTTGGGGCATTATCAGGTTCCTGCCTCGCAACTGATCTTCGAAATTACCGAAAGCGGTGTGATGCTCAATCCAGCAGTAGCCTTGCAGGTTCTCCATGGGCTGCGCGACAAAGGCATCGGCCTGTCGGTGGATGACTTCGGCACCGGCTACTCTTCTCTGGCACAGCTCAAGCGCATGCCGGTGCAGGAGTTGAAGATCGACCAGTCCTTCATTCGCGACTTGGACGATACCAGCGAAGACGCGGTGATCGTCCGTTCGACCATCGAGATGAGCCACAGCCTTGGCCTCAAGGTGGTGGCCGAAGGTGTCGAACTGCAGCGCAGCCTGGACCTGCTCGACCGTTGGCAGTGCGACAGTGTGCAGGGTTACCTGATCAGCCGTCCGCTGGCGCCGCAGGCCTTCGAGGCCTGGATGCAGCGTCCGTTAACTTCTCCCGTTTCTCTGGTGCATTGACCATGTGGCTATCGCAATTGATTGGCGCCCTTCTGGTGGGCATGTTCACCTCGGCTGCCTTGGCCGGCGAAGGTCGCCTGCTCGCCACCGGCGGCGCCAGCAGCATTGAAGGCCCTGCCGGCGGCGGCATCACGCCCTGGGCGGTATTGTCCGGCTATGGCGAGAAGGGCGAGTGGGGTGCCGACGTGTTTGCCACGCGGGTGGAAACCGGTGATTACCGTCTGGATGTGGCTGGCGTATCGGCGGCCTATGACAACCGCATCGAACTCTCCTACGCACGCCAGCGCTTTGACCTTGGCACGCTGGCCCGTGACCTGAGCCTGCCGGAAAACAGCCTTAGCCAGGATATCTTCGGCATCAAGGTGCGGTTGTTCGGCGACCTTATCTACGACCAGTTGCCACAGGTTTCCCTGGGTATTCAGCACAAGCGCCAGAAGGACTTCCTCATCCCCAGCCTGGTCGGCGCCAAGCGTGATGAAGACACCGAAGGCTACCTGACTGCCAGCCGGCTGATCCTCGGCGGCGCCTTCGGCTACAACCTGCTGCTCAACGGCGGTGTGCGCTACAGCCGGGCCAACGAGTTGGGCCTGCTAGGCTTCGGTGGCGACCGCCGCGACCGCCGCTCGGTGCTCAAGGAAGGTTCGGTGGCCGTGCTGCTCAACCGAGAGTGGGCCGTGGGCGTCGAGTACCGGGAAAAACCGGACAACCTCAGTTTCGCCGGCGAGAGCGACTGGGCCGACCTGTTCGTCGGCTACTTCCCCGGCAAGCACCTTGCCATCGTGCTGGCCTACGCGCGCCTCGGCGAGATCGCCACGCTGGATAACCAGAACGGCGCCTACCTGTCCGTGCAGGGGAGTTTCTGAGCATGCTGCGTTCATTGTGCGTTGCGCTGCTGGCACTGGTGTTGATCGGTTGCGCGCAGCAGCCGGCCAAGGATGACAGCCTTTACCGCGACCTGGGCGAGAAGCCCGGCATCACCCGCATCGTCGAAGGCATGCTGCTCAATGTGGCGGGTGATCAGCGTATCGCGCCGTTCTTTGCCAAGGTGGATATCGTCGGGCTGCGTGACAAACTGGTCGACAAGTTCTGCGTGATTGCCGGCGGGCCTTGCGTCTATACCGGCGACTCTTTGGAGGAAAGCCACAAGGGCCAGAATCTTTCTCCCAGCCACTTCAATGCCTTGGTCGAGAACCTGCAGGCCTCAATGGATAGCCAGGGCGTGCCGATACCGGTACAGAACCGCCTGCTGGCCCGCCTGGCGGCCTTGCGTGGGCAGGTGATCGAAAAGTAGAGACCTCATGACGAAAAGGGGCGATGGGGGTAGAGTCGCCGGCTACCCCGAGTTGTGAGCCGATCATGTCCGTTACTTGGCACTGCAAGCACCACACCGAACTGACCAAGACCGAGCTGTACGCCGTGCTGGCGCTGCGTACCCAGGTGTTCGTGGTCGAACAGAACTGTCCGTACCTGGAAGTCGATGGCCGCGATCTCGAAGGTGACACCTGTCACCTGCTGGGCTGGCGTGGCGATGAACTGGCGGCTTACCTGCGTCTGCTCGACCCGTCGCTCAACGACGGCGAAGTGATCATCGGCCGCGTCGTCACTGCACCCAGCGCCCGCGGCACCGGTCTCGGCCACATCATGATGGAACAGGCCCTGCTGGCCTGCGGGCTACGCTGGCCAGGCCTGCCCGTGTACATGTCCGCCCAGGCGCACCTGCAGGGCTACTACGGCCGCTACGGTTTCGTGGCGGCGACCGATGAATACCTGGAAGACGATATTCCCCATATCGGGATGCGCCGGGTGCTGTAAGCACTGTTACCCCAGTCACCTGTAGGAGCGCGCGGGCGCTCAGTCCATGGGCGCGAAAAGCTCATGGGCATGCCTCGTTCTCACCGGACTGAGTGCGCAGGAAATCCCCACCAGTTTCTTCGATCTCGCAAAACCCACCGCTCGTAGGATGGGCGCAGCCCATCAAAACCCTAGGCAAACCACAGCTGCCGAGCGCTACATCCCGCCTCAATGAAAATCCCGACTACGCACATCCAGCCCCACCAGCCAGTCGGTCAGGTCCACCAGCCGCCCCGCGATCACATGCCTTACCCCGTTGGCCGCTTCCAGATGCCCGTCGATCCGCATCAGCCGTGATTGCAGCAGCGTCTTGCGCTGGCGCTCGGCCAACTCCAGCCGCACCAGCACGTTGATCATGCCGAACTCGTCTTCCAAAGTGACGAAGGTCACGCCGCTGGCAGTTTGCGGGCGCTGGCGGCCGATCACTAGGCCGGCCACGCTGACCATCCTACCGGGCTCCACATGCTCCAGCTCACGGCGGCTGCGGCAGCGTGCGGCCCTGAGTTTGCCGCGCAAGAGCGACAGCGGATGTGGGCCGAGGGTGGTGCCGAGGGTCGCGTAGTCGGTCAGCAGGTTCTCGCCGACGCTGGGGCGCGGCAGGCTTATGGCGGCTTCCTGCTGGGCGGGTAGGCTGGCGAACAGCGGCAATTGCGGCTCCACCCCGGCGATGGCCCAGCGCGCCTGGTGGCGATGGCCGACCAGGGCCTGCAGAGCGCCCGCATCGGCCAGGCGCGCGCGGGCGTTGTTATCCAGGCGGGCGCGCTGGCACAGATCGGCAATATCGCCGAATGCCGCCTGCTCGCGGGCGGCGGCGATGCGCAGCGCGGCGTCCTCGCGAAACCCCTTGACCAGGCACAGGCCCAGGCGGATGGCCGGCTGCGGCTTGCCGATATCTTCCAGGGTGCATTCCCAGGCGCTGTAGCGCACGTCCACCGGGTGGATGCGCAGGCCATGGCGGCGGGCGTCCTGCAGCACCTGATCGGGGTTGTAGAAGCCCATCGGCCAGCTGTTGATCAGCGCGCAGGCGAAGGCCGCCGGTTCGTGGCACTTGAGCCAGCAACTGGCGTAGGTGAGCAGGGCAAAGCTGGAAGCGTGGGACTCGGGAAAACCGTAGCTGCCGAAGCCCTTGATCTGCTCGAAGATGCGGTTGATGTATTCGATCGGGTACTTCTTCTCGAGCATGCGATCAGTCAGCCGTTTCCGGTGTGGCTCCAGGCCGCCATGGCGCTTCCAGGCGGCCATGGCGCGGCGCAGTTCGTCCGCTTCGCCAGGTGAGTAATCGGCGGCGATGATCGCCAGCTCCATCACCTGCTCCTGGAACAACGGCACGCCCAGAGTGCGCTCGAACACCGGCTGCAACTCCTCGGAGGGGTAGGTGACTTCTTCTTCGCCGGTGCGGCGGCGCAGGTAGGGGTGCACCATATCGCCCTGAATCGGCCCCGGCCGCACGATGGCCACCTGAATCACCAGGTCGTAGAAGGTTTGAGGCCGCAGGCGCGGCAACATGGCCATCTGCGCGCGGGATTCGATCTGGAACACGCCCAGGGTGTCGGCACGGCTGATCATCTCGTAGGTGGCTTTGTCCTCGGCCGGCAGGCTGGCCAGCGTCCAGCGTTTGTTGCGGTAGACGGCCAGCAGGTCGAAGCAGCGGCGCAGGGCGCTGAGCATGCCGAGGGCCAGCACGTCGACCTTGAGCAGGCCGACGGCGTCGAGATCGTCCTTGTCCCACTGGATCACGGTGCGCTCGGCCATGCTGGCGTTTTCCACCGGCACCAGGGTGTCGAGCGGCGTCTCGGAAATCACGAAGCCGCCGGGGTGCTGGGAGAGGTGGCGGGGAAAGCCGATCAGCTCCCCAGCCAGCACCAGCACACGGTGCAGCACCTTGCTCTGCGGGTCGAAACCAGCCTCGCGCAGGCGTTCGGCATCTGGGATGCGGTCGCTCCAGCGGCCGCAGCAACCGGCCAGGGCGTTGATCTGATCGGGCGGCAAACCCAGGGCCTTGGCCACGTCGCGAATCGCCCCGGCGCCGTGGTAGGTGCTGACCACCGCGGTCAGCGCCGCGCGCTCGCGGCCATAACGGCGGAACACGTACTGGATGACTTCCTCGCGGCGGTCGTGCTCGAAATCCACGTCGATGTCCGGTGGCTCGTTGCGCTCGCGGGACAGGAAGCGTTCGAACAGCAGGCGGCTGCCCTTGGCCATCGGGTTCAGTTCGGTGATGCCCAGGGCGAAGCACACCGACGAGTTGGCCGCTGAACCACGCCCCTGACAGAGAATGGAATGCTCGCGGGCGAAGCGCACGATGTCGTGCACGGTCAGGAAGTAGCTCTCGTAGCCCAGCTCGCTGATCAGCGCGAGCTCCTTTTCGATCTGCGCCCGCGCCTTGTCGCTGATGCCATCGCCCCAGCGCCAGCGGATGCCGTCCTCGACCAAGTGGCGCAGCCAGGAACTGGGTGTATGCCCCGTCGGCACCAGCTCGTGGGGATACTGATACTTGAGCTCATCGAGATCGAACCAGCAGCGCTCGGCTATCCGCAGGGTTTCGGCGAGCAGTTCGGATGGATACAGCTCGGCCAGTTCTTCACGGCGGCGCAGGTGGCGCTCGCCATTGGCGAACAGGTAGGCGCCGGCCTCGGCCACGGGCAGGTGGTGATGGATGGCGGTCATGCAATCCTGCAGGGCGCGGCGGCCACGGGCATGCATGTGCACGTCGCCACAGGCCACGGCAGGGATGCCCAGTTGCCGGGCCAGGCCGAGGCCATGCTGCAACAGCGCTGCATCGTCGGCGCCGCGGTGCAGCTCTACGCCCAGCCACAGGCGCTCGGCAAAGCGCTCGCGCAGCCAGGCGCCGGCCATGGCGTCGTCGTCCGCGCGTAGCAGCCAGATGGCCAGCAGTCCATCCGGCGCCTCGGGCAGGTCTTCGTCGAGCAGGATGTAGCGGCCCTTTTCCGCACGCCGTCGGGCACGGGTGATCAGCGCGCACAGGCGCTGGTAACCGGCAAGGTTCTCGACCAGCACGATCAGCCGGGCACCGCTCTGCAGGCGCAGTTCGCTGCCGACGATCAGCTTCACACCATGCTCCTTGGCGGCCTGCCAGGCGCGCACGATGCCGGCCAGGGTGCATTCGTCGGTGATCGCCAGGGCGCGATAGCCGAGCCGCGCGGCACGCTCGAACAGTTCGGCGGAGCTGGAGGCACCGCGCTGGAAACTGAAGTTCGACAGGCAGTGCAGCTCGGCGTAGTCGGGCATGCTCATGCGAACCAGCCGTGCAGCCGCAGCGGGCCGTCTTCACCGACGCTGCGAAACGCCCAGCCGCGCTGGCCGCTGCGCGTTTCGATCAGGTAGTAATCGCGACGCACGTCCTCGCCATCCCACCAGCCGGATTCGATCCGCTCGGGGCCGCTGAGAATATGCAGCGGCTCACGCAGCACTTGGGGCTCCGGCAGCAGCCAGCTGGGCCGGGCAGCGCTCGGGCTGGGCAATGCAACGTGGCTGGTAGCCGTGCGCCAGGCCTTTTCCGGGCGATGGTCGGCATGGGCGGCCAGGCCTTGTACGGCGTCGTCGCCCAGGCGTGCACGCAGGCGTTCACGCAATTGTTCCCAGCCCAGGGTTTGCTGCGGCCGGTCCTCGAACAGCGCCTGGTGCTGCGGCACGAAGGTCGGCAGGTCGCGGGCTACCAGGCGCAGCGCCAGCACCGGTGACGGCAATTGCAGCTGTTCCAGGCGGCCGCGGGTGAACTCCAGCAGCATGCCCGCTTCTCGCTCGGCACTGAGCAGGCCGACGGGCAGCAGGCTGTCTTCACCGTCGCGGTGTTCCAGGTGCAGCACGAAACGCTGTACGCCGCAGTCACGACCTGCCAGGTAGGCGGCCAGGTCCGCGGTCAGGCGGCGTAGCGGAAACAGCAGGGCCTGGGTCGATTCCACTTCGAAGTACAGCTCCAGCCGACTGTCGAACACATCTGGCGGGCGGTAGTACTCCAGCGCCAGCGGGCGCAGGCCCATCAGGGTATCCAGGCCGGCCAGCAACTCCGGGGGGAAGCGCCGCGCCAGGCTGTCGCGGGGCAGCGCCTGCAACTGGCGCACCTGGCGCAGACCCATGCGCGCCAGCGTGGTGACCAGATACTCGGGCAGGCCGATGCGATCCAGGGGCATGGCCGCCAGCCGCTCGCGCAACTCCTGCTCGTCGGTGATCGCCAGGCCATCATGCAGGTTGGCGAGCATGCGCGCCGCGGCAGGGTGATGCGCCAGGGTGATGCGATGGCGAAAGCCCAGCGCCGTCAGCTCCTCACGCAGGCGTGCCTCAAAGCGCGGCCAGGGCCCGAACAGGGATAGGCTCGATTGCACCTCGAGCAGCAGGCAGCGCGGATAGTGCAGGCTCACCTGGGAGCTGAAACCGTAGGCCCAGGCCGCCAGGAAGCTGCGCCAGCGCTCGATGTCGGCGGGGTCGTACTCGGCGCTGGTGAACGCGCAGTTCAGGGATTGCGCCGCCGTCAGGGTCAGCCCTGGGCGCAGGCCGAGCGTTCGTGCAGCCGGGTTGACCGCCTGCAGCATGCGCCGCTGGGGCGTGCCGCTCAGCAGCACCAGCGGCGCGTTGGCCTCTTCACGGCCACGCAACACGCCGTCCATGGCCAGTTGCGGCAGCAGGATGCACGCCCAGCGCATATCAAGAGCCCCAGCCGCTCAAGTGAAACGTGCGCGCCGGTGGTTGCCCACCTCGGCACTTGAGCACCCGTACCTGGGCGGGCTGTGCCTGGATGGTCAGGCGCAAGGCAGCCGGCGAAGGGTTGCGTGCCTCAAACAGCGGACGATAGGCGAAAGCCAGGGTCTGCCCGGTTTCAGCGGCAATCTGCAGGCGGCGCAGGGCACGGTCATCGGCCCGTTGCGGCCACAGCACCACCGCCCCACAACTGCCCGAACGCAGGCATTGCTCGGCCGCCCACAAGGCATCCCGGGCGCTCGCCTGGATCAGCGTCAGCTGCTTCATCTCCACCCCAGCCGCCAGCCAGGCGCCGGGGTAGGGCAGGTAAGGCGGCGCGACCAACACCACCCGCTCTCCGGCAGCGCTCAAGCGCGCCAATGTCGGCAGCACCAGGCGCAGCTCACCGATACCCGGTGCCTCGACGAGCAACTCGCTCAACGCCTCTTCCGGCCAGCCACCTCCTGGCAACGAGGCATCCAGCGCTGCGTTGCCAGTGGGCTGGTGGCCACTGGGCGCGACGATGCCCTGGCCACGCCAGATACGGCGCTCATTGAGCAGATGATCGATAGCGACGACGGAAGACATGGCAGGCAAATGGCAAGAAAGATACTGTTTAAATGTACAGTATTTTGCTTTGCCAGCAAGGCTACATCCGCCGAGTGGATGACTCTGACAGCCGACAGTCTTGGTCCAGGCACAATGCTTCAGCGGTACAACCCGGCTGTAACCAGCACTGACAGGCGCGCCAACCGGCCCGCCCCAGCGCCGCCGCCACCGAGCAAATGAGCCAAGCATTTGATAGCACGTGAAAAAAATTACTCGATGGGCTTCGCCAAACGGATTTCTGCTGGTATCATGCGCGCCGCCTGGGAAGATGCCGGAGTGGCCGAACGGGACGGATTCGAAATCCGTTGTATCAGCGATGGTACCTAGGGTTCAAATCCCTATCTTCCCGCCATATAGATCGTCTAAGCCCCTGAAATTCATAGAGTTTCGGGGGCTTTTTCGTTTCAGACTGGGCAACTGTCGAAGAAGTGTCGAAACATCAGTTGAAAGAAACGCAAGCTTTGGGCTAACTGGCTCAGTTCGCGTTATGAGCGTTCATAAAGGATGGAGCCTTATGAAAGTCGGTCTTTTGATTGCGTTGGTCTTTTTAACGCTCGCAGTGGGTACTGGGGCTGTATTGCTTTGGTCTGGCTTTACATCGCTCAAGCGCGCCATGGATGCGGAGAACTGGCCGACTACCTTTGCTCAAGTTGAACGTGTGGAGTTGAAGGAGGAGACTGACTCTGAAAACTCACGAACGTATGCAGTTGAAGTCGAGTACACCTACCAAGTGGGTGGGCATACCTACAACGGCAACACGTTGAACGATGGTTACAGCGGCAGCAGTGGTTACGAGCAACATCGCAAACTCTTTGAAAAGATCCGGTCAGCCAAGACTTTGGAAGTCAGGTTCAATCCTGAAAAACCACAAGAGTCCAGCATTGCCTACGGTTTGAGTCGTTCACACTACATCAGCCTTTCATTTTCTATTACGTGGTCGCTTGGCATCATCGGCTTCATCGCTATTTTCCTTGCGTTTCAGTCTAGTGATGATCGGTTGCTTTCAAGAATCAAAGTCATTGAGCAGGTCAGCACTTCCGGCACGCCTTAAGGCTGATGGGACTTTGTACGGCTCTCCACGACTGAGGGCCTAGCGAGACAGCGTCTTGTAGATGGTCTGGTGCAAGACGCGCATAGCGCATGGTCATAGCCAACGATTGGTAGTCCAGGATTTTCTGCAGGGTCAGGATATTTCCACCGTTCATGACGAAGCGACTGGCAAACGTGTGATGCCGGACGTGGATAACTGCCTGCAACCAGGCGCAGTTAAGTCAGGTCGTGAAGGTCTTTCGTAGTAGCGGGAGTGATTTCAAACTCCGAGAATCGGACAGCAAGCCCACTGCGCTCCGGCGTACAAGCTGTAGGGCCAACCTGGTAAGTGCTGGCGACTGGGAAAGGTGCCAGCCGCAGAAGTGGCCAGAAGCGCCCGTCGCGGGAGGCTTGAATACGCATCGCGCCATTGGAAAGAGTGACTTGTATGTAGAAGTCCTCCAACTCCTTGAAAGGTTGTGAGACCGACCAATCCGATTTCCCATCAGTAACGACAGTGCTCAGAAACGCTTCCCCATCAGTGAACTCGACGCCCGTCTTTACCCAACGGTTTTCGTCGATACGCACCATCAGGCCAGCCTGGTCGTACAGGGAGCGGAATTCGCCCTGGATGCGTAGGGTCGCCGTGAATCCGTCGCCGGTAGCAATGCCCAGGAAATGTCCTGTGTCACGGGTAAACCCATAATGGGTCTCCCGCCAGAAGTCCGTGCTCTGATCCGTGGTTATCGTCAGGCTGTGCTCCGACACCTCAGAGGTGGCGGGCGCATTCAGCCATTGTCCACTTCTGAAATCGACATTCATTCGCAGGCTCCATGTTGAGATAGATGCGTTATTAAGGGCATCCGAGAGAATGATCAGCAAGGCGACTCATAGTTGCTTTTGTGTTCGCTGGCAAAGCAATCGATAAGACGGAACGGCTCATACTGGCGGCCTGGGCAATCGCATCACTCCGTTAGCAAGGCGTCGCGCTTGAGCAGCTAGTCAAATCGACCGCCAGAATGGGCAAGATCACACCTATAGAGACGATCATCAAACAGCTGCCCGTTGATGATGCAGGCATCAGGTTTTCGCTGCTCAAGCACGAATCCGCGCTTTTCGAGCATGCGAAAAGATGTGCTATTTCCTTCTGTTACCATCCCTTTGAGGGTATGAAGTCCTAATACGTTTCGAGCGAAATTCATCACTGTTTGCAGTGATTCAGAGCCGTACCCGTTCCACTGATACCGTTCCAGCAACATATATCCAACTTCCGCAGTAGAGCTGTTCTCAGACTCAAGCTTCAGCCCCGTCACCCCGACAGGGTTGTTGGTATTAGATTCGAAGATGGCAAGACACAACCAGTGTTTAGAACCGGCGACCATTGCGGAAGTCGGGATTCAAATTTTTCACGGATTTGGGGTTCGGTTGGAGTGGAACAGATGTACCGGATTACTTCGGGGTTAAGATGCAACTCAAGAAGCAGCGGCCACTCACTTGGAGTTATCTGTCTCAGATGTAGGCGTTTACTCGATAGCTCCACAGTTCTGCCTCTCAATTCGGAGCGATAGAAGGATTTTTACTCGCCAAGTGCTTGCGCTAATAGGCGTCGGCAGAGTTTTTCATCGGGCCGCTTGGCATTGAACAAGGTTCGGAAGACCAGCGGAGCGACCAGGCCATCCATGAGGGCGTCCAGACTTGGCGCAGCTTCCCCACGCGAATGAGCCCGTTCGAGCAGCAGTTCGAGGCGCTCTCGGGTCGGCTCAGTGCAACGGACCGCGCAACCTGGATCGGTAGATGCAAGGGCGTCCCTGAGCATCGCCTGCCCGGGTGTCGAAGCAAGGTCATCTACGTAGGACTCCAGCCAGCATTCGAGGTCGCCACGCAGACTGCCGGTATCGGCCGGAGGCTGATCAGGCCGTAGCTGGCGCAGATCGACGTCGGCCAGCAGGGTCGGTAGGTTGCCCCAGCGTCGATAGAGGGTAGAGGGAGTTACGCCGGCACGCGCAGCAATCTGGGGAACGGTCAGGGACTCGCGCGGTTGTTCGTCCAGAAGAGCCAGAACGGCGTCATGAACGGCTTGCTGGACGCGGGCGCTACGCCCTCCGGGGCGGGTTTGCTTGGTATTCATATCGACAGGATACCTCTCGCTTAACGCAAAAGCATTGCTTTAATAATCAAAAGGGCTCAGGCTTTAAAGCTAAATATTTGCTTTAGGGTTTGGCCATGCCGTTCTCGATTTTTTCTTCTAACGCGCGCCTCACCCTGCTCGGTACGCTGCTATTCACATTCCTGGCTGCGTCGGCCGCACCAACGCCGCTTTACGCTAGTTATCAGCAAGCCTGGGGATTTTCCACCTTCTGGCTGACCTGGGTGTTTGCGGTCTATGCCTTTGCCTTGCTCGGCGCGCTACTGGTGGGTGGGCGGCTTTCTGATCATCTGGGGCGACGGCCCGTCATCTTCGGCGCACTGGCGCTGGAGGCAGTCTCCATGCTGATGTTCCATCAGGCCCAAGGCCTGACGGACCTGGTAATCGCTCGCACCTTGCAGGGCTTCGCCACTGGCGTTGCTACCAGTGCGCTGGGGGCTGCATTGCTCGACGCGGATCGTGAACGCGGCCCTTGGCTGAACAGCCTGGCGCCACTGCTGGGCATGGCCGGGGGAGCGCTGGGTTGCGGCTTGCTGGTTGAGTTCGCGCCGGCACCGTTGCAGCTGGTCTACCGGCTTTTCCTTCTGCTCTTCTTGATGCAGGGCCTGCTGCTGTTGCGCCTGCCTGACCTACTGTCTCGTCGTCCGGGATTGCTGGCCGCGCTGCGTCCGCAGCTGGCGGTGCCTCCTCAGGCACGCGCCGTGCTCTGGAGAGTATTGCCGTTGGAGCTGGCGGTTTGGGCCGTGGGTGGGTTCTATCTCTCATTGATGCCGGGCCTGATCAAAGCGGCCACCGGAACAAGCTCGATTCTGATCGGAGGCGGGGTAGTGGCCGGCCTGACGCTGAGCGGCGCTGCGAGCCTGCACGGGCTTCGCCTCTGGCCTGCTGGCCGTCTGCTACGCCTGGGAGCCGGCACCCTGGTAGCTGGACCGGTATTGCTCTGGCTGGCGGTCGTCAGCGGTGAGCTGGGGCTCTTTGCAGTGGGGACTGTCGTCACTGGGGTCGGCTTCGGCAGTGGTTTTCTCGGCGCTACCCGCAGCGTGCTGCCGCTGGCCGAACCGGCACAGCGTGCCGGCTTGCTGGCCGCCTTCTATGTGCTCAGCTATCTCGCGTTCTGCCTGCCGGCCCTCGCAGTCAGCGGCCTAGTGCCACGGCTTGGGCTGGACGGTGCAGCGCAGCTCTATCTGGCTGGCGTGATTGCGTTGGCGCTATTCGGTATGCGCACCAGCGCCGCGCGTCCTTGCGTCCAGCCTAGCTGAAGCCATGGGTCTGCATTTCGCAAGCCTCGTTCTACCCGCCAGCATTCAAAAGCGGGGTTGGGCCCACAGATTCACTTCCCAATAAGACCCAGGCGCCGTAAAATCGCGAGTTATTCCTATTCGCATTTCGGCTTGGGTAAAGGTCAATGTCCAGATCGGACACGGAAGTCGCTCACCATGATCATCTGCACGCCCTGTATCGTGACCACAGCAGTTGGCTACGTGGCTGGTTACGCAAGCGACTGAGCAATTCGGCGGACGCCGCCGACCTTGCCCAGGATACGTTTATCCGGGTTCTGGTTGCGCGTACTGCCAGCTCTCTGCAGCAACCACGGCACTACCTGACAACCATCGCTCGTGGTCTGGTCATAGACCTCTATCGTCGGCGCAGCGTGGAGCAAGCCTACCTCGATGTATTGATGTCCAGGCCAGAGGTGCAGGCGCCGTCTGCAGAAACCCGCGCAATGATTCTGGAAAGTCTTCTGGCCATCGATCGCATGCTCGATGGCCTAGGCCAGCGCACCCGGCAAATTTTCCTTGCTGTGCAGCTGGATGGGCTGACTTACGAAAAAGCTGCTGAGCGTTTTGACGTGTCGGTCACCACAGTGCGCAAGCACCTGGCGAAAGGCTTGATGCATTGCCTGCTGATAGATGAAGAATGAAACAGGCACTCGCCCAGGCAGTTGAATGGTATGTACGACTGCATGACAGCGCGGCCACGGAGGTCACTCATGCCGAGTGGCAGGTCTGGCTTCAATCTGACCCGCTGCACGCCAGAGCCTGGGAGCGTGTCGAAATGCTGCGCCAGCGCTTGAGTTCGGCACCAGAAGGCTATGCCGCTACCACCCTCGAAACGGCGCGGCAGCAAAGGCGTGCAGCGTTGAAAACGCTTGCCGTGCTACTTGGCGTCGGCGTTACAGGGTGGGGAAGCTACCGGGCTTCACCATTGAGCGCGGACTACAGCACGAGTGTCGGGCAGCGTAAGAGGGAAACGTTGCCCGACGGTAGTTTGTTGGTACTCGATACCGACACCCGGGTGGACGTGCAATTCGACTCGCACAAGCGACTGATCGTCCTTCGCCAAGGCGCCATCCTCATCGAGACCGCAAAGGATATTCGCAGATTGAGCGTGCAGACCGCCGAGGGCGAAATCGAGGCGCTGGGCACCCGATTCACGGTGCGGCAGAACGACAGGCTTACCCAGGTATCCGTCGAAGCCCACGCAGTGGCGGTACGGCCGCGATTGGCCCCTGGCAAGGCCATACGCACCGAGGCGGGGCAGGCGGTGAGCTTTACCGCCGCCAGCATCGGCCCATTGAGGGCGGCTAACGAGCAGGTCTCGGCGTGGACGCGCGGCATGCTGGTGGCCGTGGACTGGCGCCTGGACGATCTACTGGCCGAGCTATCCCGCTATCGCCATGGTTTTCTCGGCTGTTCACCGGATATTGCCGGGTTGCGGCTCTCGGGAACCTTCCTCCTTGATGACACCGAAGGTGTTCTAGCGAACCTGGAGGACTCGCTTCCCGTCCAGGTTCGCCGTCTCACTCGCTACTGGGTAAGGGTGGAAGCTCGGGCGGTGTAATCAGAGATTTTTTGCGCAGAGGGGTAACAGATTTTCATTCCTGTTTCGGCTCTACCTGCATGTGCGCATCAGACGCACATTGCCAACGCTGACAGGAACATCTCCATGCAAGTACGCACCACCTTTTTCACCAGCAGTGCCCGGCCGACTTCTCTTGCACTGTGCCTGGCCGGCTCGATACTCGCGGCTGCGCCGGCGTGGGCAACACCTCTGAACTACGACATTCCTGCCGGCAGCCTGGCGGCAGCGCTCAGCGAATTTGCCGCGGCGAGTGGGGTGATGATCACCTTCAGCTCGGAAGATACCGCTGGGTTGCGCTCGCCAGGACTGCAGGGCAGCTACGAGCTGGAGCAGGGCTTCGCACGGGTACTCCAGGGCAGCGGCTTGCGTGTGGTGCAAGCTGGCGAAAACAGGTTCGTGTTGGCCAGGGCGGAAAGTGGTGCAGCGACGGAGCTCGGCCCTATCAGCATCAATGCCACTGGCCTGGGCACCACGACAGAAGGCACCGGCTCGTACACCACGGGATCCACCAACAGCGCGACCAAGCTGGCGCTATCGCTACGCGAGACGCCACAAACCGTCAGCGTAATGACTCGCCAGCGTATCGACGATCAGCAGCTCAATACCTTGAGCGACGTGCTCAAGCAGGCCCCAGGCCTCTCGGTGCAGAACATCGACAGTGAGCGGGTGAACATCTATTCGCGTGGTTACTCCATCGACAGTTACCAGCTCGATGGCATTCCCACCACCCTGGTCGTGCAGACCAGCGCGAGCCCGCAGAGCATGATCGACACCTCGATCTATGACCGGGTCGAAATCGTCAGGGGCGCCACCGGGCTCATGACCGGCGCGGGCGATCCCTCTGGCAGCGTCAACCTGATCCGCAAACGGCCCACCTCGGATTTCCAGGGCTCGGTCAGCGCCGGTGCTGGTTCGTGGGAGACATATCGCACCCAGGTGGATGTGTCAGGCCCGCTGACCGACGATGCGCGCCTGCGCGGGCGCACGGTCGTGGCCTATCAACAGGGCAACAGCTTCATCGATCACTATCAGCAGGAAAAACAGACCTACTACGGCATTATCGAGGCCGACCTTACTGACAGTACGCTGCTCACCGTGGGGGTCGACTATCAGAAGAACGACCCGCGTGGCGTGTCATTTGCCAGCTTCCCGCTGTTCTACAGCGACGGAGGGCAAACCGACTTCTCGCGCTCGACCAACGCCGGCGCCCGCTGGAGCTACCGCCAGCAGAACACGCTCAATACCTTCGCGACGCTCGAGCAGGGCCTGGCCAACGACTGGTCACTGAAGGTGGCCGTCAACAACATGTACAGCACCCGGGAGTATTCCCTGGCATCGCTCAGCGGCGGCACGCCGGATCGCGAGACAGGAGAAGGCGCCTATCTGTATGGAGGCGACGGCTACGGCTCCCAGCGTCAGCTTGGTATCGATGCCATGGCTCAGGGGCCGTTCCAGCTTTTGGGGCGCGAACATGAGTTGGTAGTCGGCTTGAGCGGGTCGGAATTTCGCGACTACAGCGATCCGGACGATGATGATCTGGAAATGCGGCCGGCCAACATCCATGACTGGAACAATGACACCGACCGTCCCATCTCGGTAGGCAAGCTGATGAACGACGATACGACTATCCGTCAGAACGCAGCCTATCTGGTGGCGCGCTTCAAGCCCACGGATGACCTGTCGCTGATTGTCGGTGCCCGTGTCGGCGACTACAGCTACAAGAAGAAGGCCATCTACAACCCACCGTACACACGCTCGTCCAACTCCGTCGAGACGCGTGAAAGTGGCTTCGTCACGCCTTATGCCGGGGTCGTCTATGACCTCAACGAGATTCACTCGGTCTACGCCAGCTATACCAAGATCTACAGACCACAGTCCATTCGGGACCAAGGCGGGAAAACCCTCGAGCCTCGCGAAGGTGACAACTATGAAATTGGCCTGAAAAGCGAGTTCAGGGATGGCCGGGTCAACACCGCCGTAGCGCTTTACGAGATTCAGCAGGACAACCTCGGCGTAGCCACCGGCGAGACCGTTGTGGGCACGGTGCGTGAGTCGGCTTACCGCGCGGTAGCTGGCGCCAAGACCCGCGGTATCGACATGGAGATCCATGGCGAGGTACTGACCGACTGGAACGTCAGTGCGAGCTACAGCCACAGCGTCACCAAGGACGCCGAGCATGAGCGCATCAGAACCGAAGCGCCGGCCAATCTGGTCAAGCTCTGGACCACCTATCGGCTACCCGGTGAGCTACAGCAGTGGACCATCGGCGGAGGGATGAACTGGCAGAGCGGGGTGAGCCTGACCACCAGCGAGGGCAAGGCTGTACAGGAGCAGTATGCGGTGTTCAACCTGATGGCGCGTTACGACATCACCAAGAACCTGAGCGCCTCTGCCAATCTGAACAACGTGTTCGACAAGAAATACTTCAGCTCCCTGGACCCGACCTTTTTCACCGGCTACTACGGTGAGCCTCGCAATGTGATGTTCACTACGAGGTACGCTTTCTAGACGAGCTTCCATTGCAGGGCAGACCACCTACCCAGAATGCTCACTGCAAAACCGCCAGTCCAGAAAGGTATCGCAGGTCAGCGGCGGTAAGCCGTTTCGGCCCGTGAGTGTTTGGGGCATCACTGCTGGGCTCAGGCGGCCCCACTGATCCAGGAGTAATTGGCTTTTCAGTACCGTAACTCCCGTTTCAGCCCAGACTGAGCAGCTTGATCTCGCGGATCTCGATCTGCTCCCAAACTCGCTCCAGCACATACGGCTCATCTTCCAGCCACTGGTCCAAATCGCCGCGTTGCTCGAAATCCAGGTGTACGTTGGAGCCAATCATCTTGCCTTCGTCGTTCAACAGCACGCCGCCGCCCAGCACCTTGCCTCGCTCGGCCAGTGCTTTCAGGCGAGCCAGGTGGTGTTCACGGCATGCAAGCCTGCGCTCGAGCGCATCGGGGTAATCATGGGCGATCAATGCAAATGGCATGTCTGTTCCTTTCGATGATGGGGGCGCTGCCTAGGGTGCAGCGCCACGATTTGACTGTCAGCCGTGGGCTGCCAGAGGTTTGAGTGCCGGTTGTGGGGCGGCTTCTGTTGCAGGGCGTGACACCATCGCGGCAATGGCGGCAATCAGCGCCATGCCACCCATGAAGTAGCCCACCGGTAACCAGTCGGAACCACCGCCCAGCAGCGCATAGCACAGGCTCGGCGAGAACCCGGCGATGATGAAGCTGAGCTGGGTTGCCAGGCCCACGCCGGTGTAGCGCACGCGAATGGTGAACATCTCGGCGTAGAACGATGGCCATAGTGCGTTCGGTGCGCTGTAGATGATGCCCTTGAGCACTACGGTGGCGAAGATGATCAGGGCGATATTGCCGGTGGTGATCGACCACAGGAACAGGAACACACCCGCGCAGCAACCCAAAGAGCCGAGCACGAAGATTCGCTTCTTGCCGATGTGATCAGCGAGCATTCCGAACAGCGGCTGACAGATCAGCGCCGCTACCTGGCTGGCGGCAATCGCCGAGAGCATCGAGGCACGGTCGACGTTCTGGTTGTTGGCTGCCCACGACAGTCCGAAGATCATCACCAGTGACGAAACCGAGCAAATCAGCGCGCAACAGAACACCACGATAAACGCGCGCCACTCCTTGCTGAACATTTCCACGACCGGCGCCTGGGCGACTTCGGCCTTCTTGGCCGCGAACTCCGGGCTTTCATCCACACCGGCGCGGATGATCAGGGTCACGATCACCATCAGGGCGCTGAGCAGGAACGGAATACGCCAGCCCCAGGACAGCAGCTGTTCTTCGCTGAGCATCGACAGCGGGATGAATACCGAGGTCGCCAGGATCGAGCCCATCGACGCCCCATTGATCAGCCAGCTCGTGTAGAACGCCTTCTTCGTACCAGGCGCATGCTCCATGGTCAGCAGGCTGGCACCGACCTGTTCACCGCCAGCGGACAGGCCCTGCAGCAGCCGGCAGGCGACCAGCAAGCCCGGCGCCCAGGCACCGATGGTGGCGTAGGTCGGCAGTAGGCCGATGATGGTGGTGGCCAGGCCCATCATCAGCAGGGTCATCATCAACACCTTCTTGCGGCCGATGCGGTCGCCCAGGTGCCCGAACAGCAAGGCGCCGACAGGCCGGGCGATATAGCCGACCCCGAAGGTGGCCAGCGCTGCTAGCGTACCCGCCATCGGGTCGGTGGACGGGAAGAACAGCGTGCTGAATACCAGCGCTGCTGCCGAGCCATAGATGAAGAAATCGTAGTACTCGACGACGCTGCCGAGGAAGCTGCCAAAGGCAGCCTTGCGCGCCATGCGCCGGTCTTTTGTAGCGGAGATAGTCATGGGGCAACCTTTATTGTCTTTGTGATGGTTGGAGAGCGGGTAGGGCGGTTAGCCGCTGCCGAATGGCGCCAACTGGCTGCCACCGCACACGTGAATCACCTCGGCAGTGATGAATGCAGCGTCGCTGGAGGCCAGAAACGCCGTGGTGTTAGCGATGTCTTCCGGCGTCGTCAGGCGTTTGAGTGGGGTGCTGTTGATCGAGCCTGCGGCCATCCGCTCGAAGCTCTCGGCGTCACGGCCGTCCAGGGTGAAAGCCGAAGGCAAAAGCCCCGGAGCGATGGCATTGACGGTGACCTGGTAAGGCGCCAGTTCACGGGCCATGGAGCGGGTCAGGCCAACCAGCCCGGCCTTGCAGGCGACGTAGGCGGGCGGGCCACCTGCGACCCAGCAGCGCGACACCATGTTGATCACCCGACCGCTGCCCTGGGCCTGCCAGTACGGGGCTACCTTCTGGCACAGCAAGGCCGGGCCACGCAGGTTCACGGCCATCATGTGATCCCACTTGGCCGGGTCAAAATCGAGGATCGAGCCGCGATGATTGACCGCCGCGTTGTTGACGACCACGTCGATACGACCGAACTCGGCGCCAGCCTGCTCGACCATGGCGTCGATGGAGCCCTTGTCGCCCATGTCGGCATAGACGGCGATGATGCGTTGCTCGGGCTGGCACTCAAGTGAGTCGACCAGTTGCTGAGCTGCCTCGAGATTGATGTCGGCGGCAACGATATGCAGGCCGTCACGGCAGAGGCGCGCGCAAATCGCCCGGCCAAGCTCGCCAGCGGCGCCGGTGACCAGCGCGACCCGGCGGTTAGTTGGTGTGTTCATGGGCGGTATGTCTCGTGGGAGTGTGCGAATCGGGCTCGATGCCGAGCCCCAGGTAATGGCGAATCAGGTCGCGGTTGCGCGACAGTTTGTGCAGATCGCCGTATTTCGTGGAGAAGTCCTCGATCGATATCCAGTCGGCAAAACCGCTATCGGCGAGGGTTTTCAGCATCGACGCGAGCGGCAGCACGCCCTCGTCCGGCGGGCACCAATCCCATTGCCAGCCAAGGCCCGGGCCGATGGGGCTGTAGGACACGTTCTTGACCTGCGCATGGGCGAGGTGTCGGCCCATCAGGTCGAGGGACAGCTGTACGTCTTCACGCCCTTCGATGGCGAGGTTACCGATGTCATAGATGATGCCCAGGCTGCTGGCCGGGTAGTGCTCGACCACGCGCATGGCCAGCGAAGGGCTCGAGCAGATGGTGCGCTGATGCACTTCGAGCACCAGTTGCACGCCCAGGGCTTCGGCACACGGCAAGATCTGATCGAGAAATCGGCGCATACGGCCGTAGGCCTCTGTGTAGCGCTCGCTCGCATAGTTGGGCGCCCAAAGCCGCAGGCGCGCCTGACCGGCAAGGGCTGCCAGATTGATCAACCGCTCAGCGTGGTCGAGATCGCCGACAGCCAGGTATGGGCTGAGCCCGAAGATCTTTAGGCCGACCGATTGGCAATGCGCCTGGATGCGGCTGATCGCCGATTCAATCGGGGCGATGGTGCAACGGTTGTTCTGGCGGGCGTCCCAGGGGTGCGTTGGATCGAGGTGGCCGATATCGGCGACTCGCCATTCGACGCCCTGGTAACCAAGGCGGGCGAGTTCATCTACCAAGGCCTCGGGGCACAGGCTCGGTAGCGAAGCGCTTGAGGCCCCGAGTCGTGGAGTGGGCTGATTCATCGGAATCCTGATTTAGTGTTATTGGATTTACCAGGAATGCTAAGTGAAACCTCAGGTTGATTAAATTGATAAAAAATCAGCCTGAAATTAACCTGTGGGTTGATTAACTTGGGCCGCCTCCATGAGCCAATCCACCATCAGCCTTCGTCATATGCGGGTATTTCTCGCCGTAGTCAGCTCCGGCAGCCTCGCCACGGCGGCCAAGCTCCTTCACATCACCCTCTCAGCCGTCTCCAAGAGCCTCAAGGAGCTGGAACACGAGCTGGGCGTTCAGTTGGTGATTCGTGGCCGCAAGGGCATGCAACTGACCCAGGCGGGAGAGACCTTTCACAAGCACGCGGCACAGACCCTGGCCAGTTTCAACCAGGCCATGGATCAAGCGCAGGTTGCCGACCATGCTCCTGAGCTGGTGCGTATCGGGGCATTGCCGACAGCGGCGGGGTACATGTTGGCTCCAGCAATCGCTCAGATGCGCGAGCGTTACCCGCAGGTACGGGTACAGGTGCTATCAGGCGTGTACGAGTATCTGGTGGGCAAGTTGCGCACCCGTGATATCGACCTGATCGTCGGCCGGCTGATTGGCCGCGACATGCTTGGCGTGATGTTCGAAGCGCTTTATGAAGAAGACCTACTGATGGTGGTACGCCACGATCACCCGCTCGCGGGATTGGAGCGCCTGCATCTCGAAGACCTGCGGCCTTACGTGTTGATCGCCTCACCACAGGGCACACTGGTGCGCACCAGCGTTGACAACTTTCTGCTCTCGCAAAATGCCGGCGAAGGCTTGCAAATTTTCGAGTCGCTTAGCGAAACCTTTTCTCGCGTGTATGTGCAGGACCATAACGCCGTATGGTTCGTACAACGCGGCGTGGTCGACCTGGATCTGCGCTTGGGGATCGTCAGGGCGCTGCCGTTCTCCAGCCCGCTATTACGCGCTCCAGTCGGCCTGACGACCCCGACGGATCGCCCCGTTTCCAGAGCGGCGGAGCATTTCTGCCAACTTCTACGCAGCTGGGCTAGCGAGGCCAAGGCGTAGACCGCTTCAATTTTTCAGAAGCCTGTTTATGCACATATGGCGAATGATTCGGCTCTGGTTACTGTTGCTCGGACGGCAGTCCTACGGACTGTAGCTCTTGATCAAAGATTTAGGCATTTGAGGTAAGGAGCACTAATACGCGGGATCAGCGTCAGCTGCTTCTTTTGACTGCCCGCGTTGGCTTGTTTGGCGAGTGGTGATCTTCAAGTTCGTTGAATAGCCAGTCCTGGAAGCTGCGTATCTTTGGAAGCTCCGCGTATGACTTAAGGACATTAAAGGTATAACCCTGGACTCTGGGGCCTTCAAGCCCGAAGGGCGCTACCAGGCGCCCTGTCTCGAGTTCGCGTTGCACGAGCAGCAAGCTCTCCAGACATATACCCTGGCCATCCACTGCGGCGCTGATCGCCATGAATGAACGATCAAAGCGTGGCCCGCGGGATATGTCGAGGGTCACCTTGCGATGCTGGCGCATCCAATCGCGCCAGCTCATTAGGCAGACCTCGCTGTGTATCAGCATGTGATGGCGCAGATCTTCTGGTACACGAATCTGCTGTTCACCATTGGCCAGAGATGGTGCGCAAAGCGGCACGATGGTCTCGGCCGGAAAGGGCAGCACCATGGTGCCGGCTGGTTGCAGGCGTTTCATGCCATAGCGGATATCGATATCCACACCCTGAGTCAGGAGATCGGCAGGGGCTGGATACGAAGCATTCAGCCGCACGTCGATATCCGGTTCAAGGGCGCTGAACCGGGCCAGGCGCGGCATCAACCATTGAGTCGCGAAACTCGGTGTGGAGTGCACGGTGAGGATGTCGCTTTTGGCCGTGCGCCCTAGTTCGCGGGTGGCGATGTCGATCCTGGCAAAGGCCGCCGAAACCTCTTCCGCATACACACGGCCGGCATCGGTCAGCACCACTGCGCGGTGAACGCGGTGGAACAGGCGCACACCAAACTGCTCTTCCAAAAGTTTTATCTGATGGCTGATCGCCGAGGGTGTAACGAACAGTTCTTCTGCGGCGAGTGCGAAGGACGACAGCCTCGCTGCCGCTTCGAACGCCTGAATTGCCTTGAGAGAGGTTCGGCTCTGCATCGCGCTTTCACATGAGTTCAGTTCATCTATATGGCTTGATTATTCGTTTGAGCGCAAAAAATCAAGCGAATAGCCTTGATCTCACTGGTTGAGCGGCCTTCTAGGACGTTCGGCAGTTAAGGAGATTTGCTTCTCCGACCGAGACGATCAGGCACCGGTAGCTTCAAACGCCGGGCCGTATTAAGGAGAACCGCGTGCAGAACAATAATTCTTTCGTCCACGCCAAGGTTGCCGAGGGCGCCTATCGCATCCGCCGCTTCGCGCTGCAGATGGGTGAGGTCCAAGGCCAAGGTTACGTCGGTCAGGCGCTTGGTTACGCCGACGTGCTGGCGACCGCTTACTGCCACGCGCTGAACCTGCGCCCCGAAGACCCCACCTGGGAAGGTCGCGACCGCTTCCTGTTGTCCCACGGCCATTACGCCATCGCCTTCTACGCGGCGTTGATCGAGGCGAAGGTCATCCCCGAAGAAGAACTGGAAACCTACGGCAGCGATGACAGCCGCCTGCCCATGTCGGGCATGGCGACCTACACGCCAGGCATGGAAATGTCGGGTGGCTCGCTCGGCCAGGGCCTGCCGATTGCCGTGGGCATGGCGCTCGGCCTGCGCCTGAAGGGCTACCCGGCGTTCGTCTACAACTCGATGTCCGACGGCGAACTGGACGAAGGCTCGACCTGGGAAGCCGCGATGAGCGCGGCTCACCATGGCCTGGGTAATCTGATCTGCCTGGTGGACATCAACAACCAGCAAGCGGATGGCCCTTCGACCAAGGTGCTGGGCTTCGAGCCGCTCGCTGACAAGTGGGCGGCGTTCGGCTGGCACGTACAGCGTGTCGACGGCAACGACCTCGCCGCGGTCATCGAGGCCTTCGACACCGCGCGCAACCTCACCGAAGCCAAGCCGCGCGTGATCCTCTGCGACACCCTGATGGGCAAGGGCGTGCCATTCCTCGAAACCCGCGAGAAGAACCACTTCATTCGTGTCGACCAGGCCGAGTGGCAGCAGGCCCTCGATATTCTCGACCAAGCCCAGGGAGTCGCCCGATGAGCACCACCGCCAAGAAACCCCGCCTGACCACCTCGGCGATGATTGCCTCGATTGCCTCCGAAGGGCAGCGTGTACAGTCGGCCCCATTCGGCAAGGCCCTGGTCGAGTTGGCCGCCAACCGCCCGGAGATCGTTGGCCTGACTGCCGACCTGGCCAAGTACACCGACCTGCACCTGTTCGGTCAGGCTTACCCGGATCGCTTCTTCCAGATGGGCATGGCCGAGCAACTGCTGATGGCCGCCGCCGGCGGCATGGCCAAGGAAGGCTTCGTGCCGTTCGCCACCACCTACGCGGTGTTCGGCACCCGCCGCGCCTATGACTTCGTACATCAGGTGATCGCCGAGGAAAACCTCAACGTCAAACTGTGCTGCGCGCTGCCCGGCCTCACCACCGGCTACGGCCCCAGCCACCAGGCCACCGAGGACATCGCGCTGATGCGTGGCATCCCCGGCATGACCATCGTCGACCCCTGCGATGCGCTCGACACCGAACAGGCCGTGGCGCAGATCGCCGATCACAACGGCCCGGTTTACATGCGTCTGCTGCGTGGCAACGTGCCGCTGGTGCTCGACGAATACGGCTACAGCTTCGAACTGGGCAAGGCCAAGATGCTGCGCGACGGCCGTGATGTGCTGGTGATCTCGTCCGGGATTCTGACCATGCGCGCACTGGAAGTGGCCAAGACATTGGAGGCGGACAAGGTCGACGTCGGTGTGCTGCACGTGCCGACCATCAAGCCGTTGGATGTCACGACCATCCTGCTTGAAGCCGGCCGCGCCGGCCGTCTGGTGGTCGTGGCCGAGAACCACAGCTCGATTGGCGGCCTTGGTGAAGCCGTCGCGACCGCGCTGTTGACTGCTGGTGTGACCCCGCAATTTCGTCAGATCGCACTACCCGATGCTTTCCTCGACGCCGGCGCGCTGCCCACCCTGCACGACCGCTACGGGATTTCCACCGAGGCGATGTCGGCCACCATCAAGGGCTGGCTCGGCTGAACGCGGCGTCACGCTGACCCACATTTCCACGCGCCGCTTGCCGGCGCTACTGCAAGGATCTTTTGCATGAATAACGCTCTTCTTCTCGCTGGCAAGGTCGCCATGATCTCGGGCGCGGCCTCGGCGCGCGGTATTGGCCTGGCCACCGCTCGCCTGTTCGCCAGCCACGGCGCCAAGGTGGCGATTCTCGATCTGGATGAAGGGGCTGCCATCGAGGCCGCTGCCGCCATCGGCCCCGAGCACCGTGGCTATGCCTGCAACGTGGCGGACAAGGACGCCTGCCTCAAGGCCACCGAGCGCGCCATCGCTGACTTCGGCCAGATCGATGTGCTGATCAACAACGCCGGCATCACCCAGCCAGTGAAGACCCTGGAGATCGACCCGGCGAGCTGGGATCGCATCCTCGACGTCAACCTGCGCGGCGTGCTCTACCTGTCCCAGGCGGTCATCCCGCACATGCAGGCGCAGGGCGGTGGCGCGATTGCCTGTATGTCCTCGGTATCGGCCCAGCGTGGCGGCGGTATTCTCGGCGGTCCGCATTACTCGGCGGCCAAAGCCGGTGTGCTGGGCCTGGCCAAGGCCATGGCGCGCGAGTTCGGCCCGAGCAACATTCGCGTCAACTGCGTCACCCCTGGCCTGATCCAGACCGATATCAGCGCCGGCAAGCTCAGTGATCAGCAGAAGGCCGAGATCGCCGCCAGCATCCCGCTCAACCGCCTGGGCAACGCCGAGGAAGTGGCCGGTGCCTACCTGTTCCTGGCCTCGAACCTGTCGGCCTACATCACCGGTGCCGTGATCGACGTCAACGGAGGCATGCTCATCCACGGCTGAGTACTACCCGGTGCAGGTGAGGGCTCTGCCGCTCGCACCTGCAACCTGCAGCAAGCAAGACATGCAGACAACATCAATAAAAAAAGCAAGGTGAAGCTCATGAAAAAGACACTGATCGCACTCACCGCGACCTTGGCACTGGCTACTGCCTCCAGCAGTTGGGCGCAACAGGTACTGCGCCTCTCCCACAACGCTGCGCCGGGTAACCCGAAGGCGGTGGCGTCCCTGAAGTTTGCGGAACTGGTCGAGCAAAAGACCGAAGGGCGAGTGAAGGTCGAGGTGGGTGGCAGCGCCCAGTTCGGCGACGACGTCGAATCGCTGACTAATATGCGCCTGGGCACGCTGGCGTTCAGCACCAACTCCCAGGGCAGCACCGCCGGCGTGGTACCGGAATTCAACCTGGTCGGCCTGCCGTTCCTGTTCCGTGATCTCGAACACGCCTACAAGGTGGTCGATGGCCCGGTCGGCGCCAAGCTCGACGAGGCAGCCAACAAGAAGGGGCTGGTGGTGCTGGCGCTGTGGGACAACGGCATTCGCCACACCAGCAACAATAAACGTCCGATCGTGAACCCTGAAGACCTGCAGGGCATCAAGGTGCGTACGCCGCCGGATGCCATGACCCTGGATATCTTCAAGGCGCTTGGCGCTAACCCTGGCCCACTGGCGTTTTCCGAGTTGTACATCGCCTTGCAGCAGGGAGTGTTCGACGGCCAGGAAAACCCGCTGATGAACGTCTATTCCTCGAAACTCTACGAGGTGCAGAAGTACATCTCCTTGACCGGGCATAAATACGAGACCACGCCGCTGCTGGCCAGCAAGATGATCTGGGCCTCGCTGTCCACGGCCGACCAGCAGGCGATCAAGGAGGCCGCTGCAGAGGCCGGCAAGCTTAACCGCGAGATGTCCCTGGCTGCCGATATCGAGTTGCGCACCAAGCTCGCCGAAGCCGGCGTCGAGATCAACGAAATCGACCAGGCCGAGTTCGCCGCCAAGACCAAGCCGGTCTACGACAAGTGGTCGAAGCAGTACCCCGAACTGGTCGAGCTGATCGTCACGGAGGCGGGCAAGCAATGATGGCCGCTCAAAACCCCAGCAAGGAAACGGCGCAGGCCGGAGCTCTGACGCAGGTGGTTAAGTGGGTGGACAGCTCAATCGTGGTCGTCAGCGTGGCGGTCGTGATTGCGGCGCTGGTGGCCATGTTCGTAGCGCTGATGGCCGAGGTAGTCGTGCGCTACCTGACCAATCAGGGCATGGGTTGGCCCACCGAGATGCCCAACATCCTGTTTCCCTGGCTGGTCATGGGCGGCATCGTGCTGGCTGCCCAGCGTGGTCAGCACATTGCCGTCACTGCCATCCAGGGCTGGTTGGGGCGCGGTGGCAACCGACTGTTGCTGATCGGCCATCAATTGCTGATCACCGCAACCTTCTTCTACCTGGCCTGGGTCGGTCTCGACGTGATCGAGATCACCGGCGGCGAGATCTACCCCGTCACCGGCATTTCGGCGAGATGGGCTTATCTGGCCATGATCACCGGGTTCGTCGGCCTTGGCCTCACCGCATTGACCACGCTGGTTCATCTGCTGCAAGCCGGCGATCCGCTCGCCGTCCGTGCTCACAACATCGAGGACGACCTATGACCCTCATGATGCTTCTGGTCTTCGCCGTGTTGCTGGCATTGGCAGTACCGGTCGGGTATGCACTGCTGATCAGCTCGGGTCTCGCGGCTGTCGCCGTCGGCGGCATACCCAGCGTGGCGGCGATCGTAAAGATCTTTCAGCCCACGCAGAGCTTCCCGCTGCTGGCCATCCCGTTTTTCATGCTATCCGGCAGCCTGATGATGGGCGGCACGCTGGGCAAGCGCCTGATCGACTTCGCCACCATGCTGGTTGGCCGCTTCCATGGTGGGCTTGGCCAGGTCACGGTGGTCGGCTCGACCGTGTTCGGCGGGGTATCCGGTTCGGCCGTGGCGGAGGCCTCGGCGCTTGGCTCGATGCTGATTCCCTGGCAGAAGCGCGAGGGCTATCCGGGCGCCTTCGCCGCTGCCGCAACCGCGTCGTCGGCGACCATCGCCGGGCTGATTCCGCCGTCGATTCCGTTGATTCTCTACGCCGCCGTGTCCAACCAGTCGATTGCTGCGCTGTTTCTCGCCGGCCTGGTACCGGGGCTGTTGCTGTGCGTCGGCTTCATGCTGACCTGCTACCTGTCAGGCCGTCTGCGTGGCTTCAAGCGCCTGGCCAGTGAGATCACCTTCAAGGGTGCACTGCGCGTGACGATCGCTGCTGCACCGGCGCTGGCGATGCCGGCCTTCATCGTGGTGTTGCTGCGTGCTGGTATCGCCACGCCGACCGAGGTCAGTGTGCTGGCGGTATTTTATGGCTTGATGGTGAGCATGCTGGTCTATCGCGACCTGACCCTGCGCCGGCTCTACGACGCGCTGGTACACACCGCGATCACCACCGGTGTGGTGATGCTGGTGATCGCCGCCTCGAACCTGGTGGGCTATGTGCTGACCGTCGAGTCGGTGCCGACCGCCGTGGCCGAGTGGACCGCGCAAACCCTGAGTTCGCCGTGGATGGTCATCCTCATGCTCAACCTGATCATGGTGGTGGTGGGTATGTTCCTCGACCTGCCAGCGGCGATCCTGCTGTTGGGGCCGACGTTCGTCGCGATCGGCAACGCCATCGGTCTCGACCTGACCCAGCTCGGCATCATGATGGTGGTCAACCTGAGCATCGGCCTTTTTACCCCGCCGGTGGGCACCACGCTGTTCATCGCCTCGGCGATTTCCCGCGAGAAGGTTGGGGCAGTGGTGCGCGAGCTGTGGCCGTTCTACCTGGTGGCGATCATCGTGCTCGGCCTGGTCTCCTTCGTGCCGGCTTTCACCCTCTATTGATCGATGCGCCCCGGTTCATGCCGGGGGCGCGCTCTGCAAGGAACTCTCATGAAGACGATTGCATTCGCCGGGCTCGGCTCGATGGGCCTGCCCATGGCCAAGAACCTGCTTGCCGCCGGCCACGCTGTGCGCGGTATCGACCTCAACCCCGTGGCGCTCGGCACGCTTGCCGAGGCTGGCGGGCAGCCCGCTGACGCCGCCTCTGCTGCCAGCGGTGCCGATATGCTGATCCTGATGGTGGTCAATGCCGCCCAAGCCGAGCAGGTGCTGTTCGACAACGGCGCACTGGAGGCATTGGCCGAGCATGGCATCGTCTGCCTGATGGCGACCTGTTCACCGGCTGCGGTCGAACGCATCGCCGAGCGGGTGAGGGCAGCGGGACGGCGCTTCGTCGATGCGCCGGTATCGGGCGGCACTGCGGGCGCCATCGCCGGTTCGCTGACCATCATGGCAGCCTGTGAGCGCGCCACCTTCGATGCGGTGCAGCCGGTATTCGAGGGCATTGGCCAGCGCATCTTTCATGTCGGTGAGCGAGCCGGGCAGGGCGCCACGGTCAAGGCCGTCAACCAGTTGCTGTGTGGCGTGCACATCGCGGTGGTCGCCGAAGCCTTTGCGCTCGCCGCCAAGGTCGGTGTCGATCTGCCGGTACTGCTGGAAATCATGGGCGGTTCAGCGGCATCGAGCTGGATGCTCAAGGATCGCGGCCCGCGCATGTTGCAGGCCGAGCCCGAAGTCAGCAGCGCGGTGGACATCTTCGTCAAGGACCTGGGCATCGTCCTCGAAGCCGGGCGCGACGCGCAGGCTGCGTTGCCGATTGCCGCCGTGGCGCACCAGCTGTTTCTGGCCACCTCCGGGCGCGGCGAGGGGCGGGCTGACGACAGCCAGGTGATCCGCAGCTACTACGCCCTCAACGGTACACCGACGCAAGGCTGAGTCGCCCAGCCCCTCTAATCGCCAGCGGCTAAGGTTGTTCCATGTTCGTGCAGATCGTGAGCATCGTTTTCCCCGTGTTCACGGTCATCGCGGTGGGCTACCTGTATGGTCGCAAGCATCGCCCGGACATGATCGCCACCAACCAGGTCAACATGGGCATCTTCGTGCCCGCGCTGATCTTTTCTGCGCTGGCGGTCAAGAGTGTCGACTTGGCCGAGGTGCAGATGATCGCCCTCGGCGGCCTGGTCATCGTGCTCGGCTCCGGCCTGCTCGGCTGGCCCATCGCCCGCCGGTTGGGCTATGCGTCGAAAACCCTGCTGCCGCCGATGATGTTCAAGAACGCCGGCAACATGGGCTTGCCGCTGCTGTTGTTCGCCTTCGGCGAGCAGGTGCTGCCGGCGGCGGTGGTGCTGTTTCTGGTGGAAAACGTCCTGCACTTTGCCGTCGCCACCTGGTGGCTCGGACGCAATGCCAAGGTCTGGCTCCTGTTGCGTGAGCCGGTGGTCATCGCCGGTATCGCTGGCGTGCTGGTGAGCATGTCGGGTATCTCGATGTGGCCGCCTTTTCTCTCTGCGATCAAGATCATCGCCGACGTGTCCACCGGCCTGATGCTGTTCTCCCTCGGCGTGCGCCTGAACACCGCGCCCTTCGCGCAGTGGCGCATCGGCATGGTCGGCGCGGTGGCCACGCCGCTGACGGGCATGCTGATCGCCTACCTGTTCTGTCTGGCCTTCGGCCTGTCGGATCGCGAGACGGACATCCTGCTGATCTTTGGCGCGCTACCGCCTGCGGTGCTCAACTTCATGTTCGCCGAACGCTATGCCCAGGAGCCGGAAAAGGTTGCGTCGATCGTGATAGTGGGCCATCTGGCCGCGCTGTTTTCCATCTCGCTGGCGTTGGCTTTGCACTTGTGGCGTGAACGGTAAAGGTGATGGATTCAGCCCTTAACGTAAGGTGCAGTGATGGGCTGGCAGCGACGATATTCCTGCTTATCTACGACCCCGCAAGAAGCAAGGCCTGTCGCAAACAATGACCATTTTGGCTGTTGACTCAGCCATCTTCATTAACTGTTAGCCGTATTCGCAAAACCCATCATGATCGACGTTGCGCAAGCAACGCAGGCAGCCAGCATTAATTGGCGAAGAACAATCACCCTTATTGCAGCCCCCGACCCACTTTATTTACGTTTAATTTATGCATCTCGGCCTTAGCGCAATAGAGACTTTACAGCCATAGATCCAACAATCCTTCCGTCGCCATTTCGGCATCGCAGGCACGGATCATGACTGAATTTCTGTTCGTTTTTGGCTTGGCCATCGCGTTGGCGTGGCCGCTGGGGCGCTATCTGGCGGCCATCATGCGCGGCGCGCCGATGCGTGGGGATCGCCTGTTCGCGCTGGTGGAGCGCCCGCTGTATCGGCTGCTCGGCGTAAACCCTGCTCAGGGCATGGGCTGGAAGACCTACGCCGGCGCCTTTCTGCTGAGCAACCTGATTCTCGGCCTGCTGGTCTGGCTGATGCTGATGACCCAGCAGTGGCTGCCGCTCAATCCCAACGCGGCGCCCAATATGCGCTGGGATCTGGCGCTGCACACCGCCGTTTCATTTCTCACCAACACCAACCAGCAGCACTATTCCGGGCAGGCGCAGCTTTCCTACCTGGCGCAAATGACTGCCATCGTCGGCCTGCAGGTGACCACGCCGATGATGGGCCTGGCGCTGGTGGTAGCGACGCTGCGTGGCCTGTTTGGTGGGCGCCGGCAGGTGGTCAGGGAGGAGGCTGCCGATGTCGGCAACTTCTGGGCGGATCTGATTCGCCCGACGGTGCGGCTGTTCCTGCCGCTGTGCCTGGTGCTTTCGGCATTGCTGACCTGGCAGGGTGTGCCTGCCACTCTGGATGGCGGGCCGCTGGCTAAACCGCTGGACGGCGCCGCGCAGATGAGCGAGCAGAAGATACCCCTCGGCCCAGTCGCCGCCATGGTCGCGGCCAAGCAGTTGGGCACCAATGGTGGCGGCTGGTATGGCCCCAACAGCTCCGTTCCGCTGGAAAACCCGACCCCACTGAGCAATCTGCTGGAAACCCTGGCACTCATTCTGCTGCCGATGAGCGTGGTGTTCATGGTCGGCAGCCTGATCGGCCGGGCCAAGCTTAGCGCCCTGATCTTCGGCTGCATGCTGAGCATGTCGCTGATGTCCGCCGGTATCGCCTTGTGGTCCGAGGGGCATTCGGCGACCAGCAGCGACAGCGCCTTGATGGAAGGCAAGGAGGTGCGCTTTGGCGTCGACGCTTCAGCGCTCTGGGCAGCGCTGACCACCCAGACCAGCAACGGCTCGGTCAATGCCATGCATGATTCCCTGGCGCCGCTGACCGGCATGGTGGCCATCGCCAACATGCTGGTGAACGCGATCTGGGGCGGCGTGGGCTGTGGCCTGCAGCAGTTTCTCGTGTACCTGCTGCTGAGCGTGTTCCTAGCCGGTTTGATGACCGGCCGCACCCCGGAGCTGTTGGGCCGCAAGATCGAGGCGCCGGAAGTGAAGTGCCTGGCCGTGCTGATCCTGCTGCAACCGCTGGTGGTTCTGGGCTTCACCGCGCTCACGCTGCTGTTGCCGGATCTGGCCGGCAACTCCAACCCCGGCGCCCATGCCATCAGTCAGGTGCTCTACGAATACACCTCGGCCTTCGCCAACAACGGTTCGGGGTTCGAGGGGCTGGGCGATGCCACCTACTGGTGGAACCTGACCTGCGTGGTGGCGCTGATCCTGGGTCGCTACCCGGCGCTGATCTTGCCGCTGGTCATCGCCGCGATGCTGGCGCGCAAGCGGGTAACGCCGGAAGGGCCGGGCACTCTGCAGATCGAGACGCCGACCTTTGCCCTGACGCTGATGGCCATCATCGCCATCCTCACCCTGCTGCAATTCATGCCCGTGCTGGTGCTGGGGCCCGTGGCCGACCACCTGCAGTTCATCACCCGTTGAGGCTGATTTCCATGACTCAGATAACCCAACATTCCGCCGCGGCCAAACGCCCGGCGCTGCTCGACAGCGCCGGCGTGAAGAGCGCTGTACTGGCCGCCTTCGCCAAGCTCGCGCCGAATAACGCCTTCAGGAACCCGGTGATGGCCGTGGTCTGGCTCGGCACGCTGCTCTGCGCCGTGCTGACTCTGCTGGGCAAGAGCACGCCCGCCATCGGCTGGAGCGTCACCTTGCTGCTGCTGGTCACGGTGCTGTTCGCCAACTTCGCCGAGGCGGTGGCCGAGGCCCGCGGGCGCGGCCAGGCCGATTCGCTGCGCAAGGCACGTAAGGACCTGGTCGCCCGCCGCCTGAAAAGCCTGAGCGAGCGGGGCGAGCCGCAGCGCATCGCCGCCAGCGAACTGCGCCCCGGCGATCTGGTGATCGTGGCGCAGGGCGAGATCATTCCCGCCGATGGCGAGATCATCGAGGGGCTGGCGAGCATCAACGAGTCGGCGGTCACCGGTGAGTCCGCGCCGGTGCTGCGCGAGTCTGGCACCGACCGCTCCGGGGTGATCGGCGGCACCAAGGTGCTGTCCGACCAGATCATCGTCGAGGTCACCGCCCAGCCGGGCGACAGCTTCCTGGACCGCATGATCGCTCTGGTCGAAGGTGCCAACCGGCAGAAGACGCCCAACGAAATCGCCCTGGGCCTGCTGCTGACCACCATGACCCTGACCTTTCTGATCGTGGTGATCACGCTGCCCGCCATCGCCGCTTTCGTTGGTATCGAGATCGATCCGCTGCTGCTGATCGCGCTCTTGGTGTGCCTGATCCCGACCACCATCGGCGGCCTGCTGCCGGCCATCGGCATCGCCGGTATGAACCGTGCGCTGTCCGCCAACCTGCTGGCCAAGTCCGGCAAGGCCGTGGAGGTCGCCGGCGACGTCGATGTGCTGCTGCTCGACAAGACCGGCACCATCACCCACGGCGACCGCCAGGCCACGCAGTTCCATGCGCTGCCGGGCATGCAGCTCAGCCGCCTGCAGGAAGCCGCGCTACTGTCATCGCTGGCCGACCCGACCCCGGAAGGCAAATCCATCGTCAAGCTGGCGCGGCAAAACGGCGTCAACGCTGAAGCGCCGCAGGACGCCACCTTCATTCCCTTCAGCGCCCAGAGCCGTCTGTCCGGCCTCGATATGAGCGACGGTCAGGTGATTCGCAAGGGTGCCATCGATGCCATTCGCCGCCATGTGCTGGCGATGTCCGGTTCGGTACCACCGCAACTGCAGGAACTGGTCGATCAGGTCGCGCGCAAGGGCGCCACGCCGCTGGTGGTATCCGATGGCCGCCTGGTGCTGGGCGTGATCGAGCTCAGCGATGTGGTCAAGCACGGCATCCAGGAGAAGTTCGCCAAGCTGCGCGCCATGGGCATCCGCACCGTGATGATCACCGGAGACAACCCGCTGACCGCCGCGGCCATCGCCGCCGAGGCGGGGGGCGACGACTACGTCGCCGAAGCGCGGCCGGAAGACAAGCTGGCGCGCATTCGCCAGGAGCAGGAGCGCGGTCACCTGGTGGCGATGGTCGGCGATGGCACCAACGACGCGCCGGCGCTGGCCCAGGCGGACGTCGGCCTGGCCATGAACTCTGGCACCCAGGCCGCCAAGGAGGCGGGCAACATGGTCGACCTGGATTCCGATCCTGCCAAGCTGCTGGCCGTGGTGGAGGTGGGCAAGCAGCAACTGATCACCCGCGGCGCGCTGACCACCTTCTCGCTGGCCAACGACGTGTCCAAGTACTTCGCCATCCTGCCGGCGCTGTTCGCCGGGGCGATTCCGGCCCTGGCCGGGCTCAACCTGATGCAGCTATCCAGCCCGACCAATGCGGTGCTGTCGGCGCTGATCTTCAACGCGCTGATCATCCCGCTGCTGATTCCGCTGGCCATGCGCGGCGTGCGCGTGCGCGCTGCCAATGCCACGGCGCTGCTGCGTCGCAACATGCTGATCTACGGCATCGGCGGGGTGGTGCTGCCGTTTCCGGCCATCAAGCTGATCGACATGCTGCTGTCGGCAACCATCGGCGTATAGACGACTACATAGGGTGAACGAGATGACCAACCAAACGACTATGCCCCAGGGCAATCTGCTGCGTCCGGCTTGCGTCCTGGCGCTGATCAGCCTGCTGGGCTTCGGTCTGAGCTATTCGCTGGTGGCCACCGGCATCGGCAACGGCCTGTTTCCCGAGCAGGCGAACGGCAACCTCATCGAGCGCGATGGCACCGTGATCGGCTCGCAGTGGGTGGCGCAGCCCTTCACCAGCCCCGGCTATTTCCAGGCGCGACCCTCGGCCGCCAGCTATGATCCGATGGCCGTGTCCGGCAGCAACCAGGCGCGTACCAACCCGGCGCTGCGCCAACGCATCGACGAGCAGCGACCCGCCATTGCTGCCCGGGAAGGGGTCGAGCCGGGCGCCGTACCGGGCGATCTGCTCACCCAGTCCGGCGGCGGCCTCGACCCGCACATCAGCCCCGAAGCGGCGCAGATCCAGGTCGTCCGAGTGGCGCGAGAGCGCGGCATGTCGCCAGGCGAGGTGCAGACCCTGGTTAGCGCCTACACCGAGGGTCGGCAATGGGGGCTGTTCGGTGAGCCCAGGGTCAACGTGCTGTTGCTTAACCTGGCACTCGATGAAGCCCACAGCAGGTAGCGGCCATGCAAGAAAACCGTGAAGCACGCGCCGATGCCCTGGCCGGTGAATTGCGCCGCCAGGGCAGCGGCCACCTGACGCTGTTTCTCGGCGCCGCGCCCGGCGTGGGCAAGACCTACGCCATGCTGTCCCGCGCCCGGGAGCTGCGCCAGCAAGGCGTCGACCTGGTGATCGGCGTGGTGGAAACCCATGGGCGCAGTGAAACGGTCGCGTTGATCGACGGCCACGAGCTGATCCCGCGTCGGCAGGTCGACTACCAGGGGCACCGGCTCGACGAGATGGACCTGGACGCCATCGTGCAGCGCCTCCCGCGCATCGTGCTGGTCGACGAACTGGCCCATCGCAATGCGCCCGGCAGCCGCCACGAACGGCGCTGGCAGGATGTGCTGGAGCTGCTGGACAAGGGCATCGACGTGTACAGCACGGTGAACATCCAGCACCTGGAAAGCCTCAACGACATCGTGCACCGCATCACCGGCATTCGGGTCAGCGAGACGGTGCCCGATGCCGTGCTCGACCGGCTGCGCGACATCCGTCTGGTCGACCTGCCGCCGGGCGAGCTGATCGAGCGCCTGCACCAGGGCAAGATCTACCTGCCGGAGATGGCCGAACAGGCGCTGCAGCGTTTCTTCTCGGCGCCCAACCTGGCGGCGCTGCGCGAACTGGCCATGCAGACGGCGGCCGACCATATCGAAGACCACCTGCGTGAAGCCCAGACTGCCCAGGGCATCAGCGCTCTGGCGCTGCGCCGGCGGGTGCTGATCGCCATCGACGGCAGCGGCAATTCTGAATACCTGGTGCGTGCCGGCCGGCGCCTTGCCGAGCTGCGCGACGCGCCCTGGAGCGTGGTCACCGTGCAGCGCGCCGGGCACCCCGATCCGGCCAGGCAGGCCGAACTGGACCGCGCCTTCGCCCTGGCGCGTAACCTGGGCGCCGATACCCAGGTGCTGCATGGCAACGCTATCGCCGACACGCTGCTCGACCATGCCGCCCATGACGGGGTTTCCACCCTGGTGGTCGGGCGCAGCCGCGAGCGGCCTATCGCCCGCATGTTCAACCGTACTCTGACCCAGCGCCTGCTGCAGCATGGCGCCCATTATGAGCTGGTGATCCTCAGTTCCCCGCATGCGCGCGCCCAGGCGCGGGCCCGCTGGCGGCCAGGCGCGCCGGTACGCTGGTTGTCCTGTCACGATGCGCTGTACGCCAGCCTTTGCGCCTCGGTGGCGACGGGCTTCGCGGGGCTGGCGGAGCAGTGGGTCGGCCTGACGGACCTGTCGATGATCTTTATCGTCGCGGTGGTCGTGGTGGCCGCGCGCACGCGCATGTCGGCGGCGATTCTGGCGGCCATTCTGTGTTTTCTGGCCTACAACTTCTTCTTCATCGAGCCGCGCTACACGCTGATCATCGCCGCGCCCTGGGGCATCACCACGGTGGTGCTGTTCCTGCTCGCCGCGTTGGTGGCCGGGCGGCTCGCCTCGCAACTGCGCATGCAGGTGCTGACCTTGCGCGCTGCCAACAACCAGGCCTCGGTGCTGCAGCACCTGGGCCGCCAGCTCAGCGCTGCCGCCGATCTGGAGCAGGTGCTGCAGGCCGGGCGTAACACCCTGGAACGCGCTTTCGGGGCGAGCGTCACACTGCAGGTCGGCGCCCGCCAGAGTCACTCACCCGGCGTACAGCTCGCTCAGTTGGACAAGGCCGCCGCCGACTGGGCCTTGAGCCACGGGCAATCGGCCGGCCGGCATACGCAAACCCTGGCCGGCGCCGCCTGGTGGTTCATGCCGCTGTTGGGTAACGATCAGGCAATCGGCGTCATCGGTTTGCAGGAGAGCACCGAGCAACGGCAGCTGAGCACCGAAAACCGCCGCCTCGCTGAAGCGATCTGCACGGACATCGCCCAGGCCGCGCTGCGCACCACGCTGGTCGCCGAGCTTGAAGCGGCGCGGGTCAACAATGAAACCGAGCGCCTGCGCTCGGCGCTGCTGTCGTCGGTGTCCCACGATCTGCGCTCGCCGCTGGCCGCGATGATGGGTTCGGCCGGCAGCCTGATCAGCTATTCGGCGGCGATGAATGAGGAGGATCGCCTCAGCCTGTTGCAGACCATCCAGCAGGAGGGCGAGCGCCTCGACCGCTACATCCAGAACCTGCTGGACATGACGCGCCTGGGCCACGAGGGTCTGACCCTGCACCGCAGCTGGATCGGCGTCGACGAGCTGGTCGGCTCGGCGACCGGTCGGCTGCGCCGCTATCGCCCGCAGGTCCTGGTCGACCTGCAGCTGGATGCGGACCTGCCCGCGTTGTGGGTGCATCCCGCACTGATCGAACAGAGCCTGTTCAACGTATTGGAAAACGCCGCCAAGTTCTCGCCCGCCGGCCAAAGCATCCGGGTGTTCGCCCGGCAGGTCGAGGGCTACCTGCAACTGGACGTGCAGGACCGCGGCCCGGGCATCGCCGAGGAGGAGCGCGGGCGCATCTTCGATATGTTCTACAGCATCGAGCGCGGCGACTGCGGCAAGCAGGGAACCGGCCTGGGGCTGACCATCGCCCAGGGCATGATCGGCGCCCATGGCGGCAGCGTCAGCGCGTTTGCCGGTGAAGGCGGGCAGGGCACGCTGATCCGCCTGAGCATCCCGCTGCTCGCACCGGACGAATCACCGGAGGCACCCGATGAGCGTGAATGAAGCGGCTTCCAGCTGCGCGCGCATCCTGATCATCGACGATGAGCCGCAGATCAGGCGCCTGCTCGAAATCAGCCTGCGTGCCCAGGGCTACGAGGTGCAGCAGGCCGAGGATGGCACTCGCGGCCTGCTCAGCCTGGCTCAGAAGGGCGCCGACCTGGTGCTGCTGGATATCGGCCTGCCGGACCTGGATGGCCACCGGGTGCTCAAACAGCTGCGCGAGTGGAGCAGGGTACCGGTGATCATGCTCACTGTGCGTGGCGCCGAAACGGAAAAGGTCGCGGCCCTCGACGCAGGCGCCAACGATTACGTGACCAAGCCCTTCGGCACCCAGGAGCTGATGGCGCGCATCCGCGTGTTGCTGCGCCAGCACGGCAGCGAGCGCAATGAACCTTTTATCTACGACGACGGCGACCTGCATATCGATCTCGCCCGCCGTGAGGTGCTGCTGCGTGGCGAGCGCCTGCAACTGGCGCGCAAGGAGTACGCGCTGCTGGCGTTGCTGGTGAAGAACAGCGGGCGCGTGGTGACCCAGCCGCAGATCCTGCGGGAAATCTGGGGCAAGACCCATGACGACGATCTGCACTACGTGCGCGTGCTTGTGGGCAAACTGCGTCAGCGTCTCGGCGACAACGCCGCCTCACCGCGCTGGCTGGCCACCGAGCCTGGAGTTGGCTTGCGGTTCGTGGCGGCCGATGGGTGAAGGCTTGTAGCTCGGCTGCCGTCCGTCGAGCCGGCTGCACTTCATCTATCCCGCGTCTCACCAACATGTAAGCGCAGGCGTTCTGCGCAGACACGGGAGATCCGCCATGACAGTCGAACAGAAAAACGGCCCGGCCGAACCGTACCAGGGCCCGTCCGCAGACAGCCCGACCCAGGGGCACGGCGCGAAGAAGGAGCAGGAGGCGGTCAACTCGGAGGCCGAGCGGGCTGTCGATGCTGATCAGCGCGAAAGCGGGCAGGGCGACAAAAACGTCGATTGATTAGCTTCCTGACTTAAAGCCCAGCCACGCTGCCGGGCTTTAGTTCTGCCGCCAATAATGACTGGCGGCTTGCCAACACCAAACAGCGACAACCAACCAGATCACCACGATCAGGGCGCCGGCAACCAGGCTCTTTGGCCGTGGTGTTCGATTGCGCTCGCGCTCGGCCGCCTGCTGGCGGCATTCTTGGAGCACGCTCGCCGGCATCAGGCGCATGACCAGCCAGATACCTAGCGGCAGCAGAATCACATCGTCCAGATAACCCAGAACGGGAATGAAGTCGGGGATCAGGTCGATGGGGCTCAGGGCATAGGCCACCACGACGATGGCCAGCATCTTGTTGGTCTCATTTTCGTTTCGGTGGTCGGGGTGCTGGTGACCTCTCAGCAGAGCCCGGCGGGCGTGCATTGTACAAACTTGGTCGTTCAGGTTTCGCCTGCCGCTGCTACGCCAAAGCCGTCATAGTGCTCTGGTGACCCTGTTGGCTTGAGCCGGCAATGCGTCACGGCGGCACAAGAGTTCGGCATGCAGAAACAAGACGGGGCGGGTTCGGTGGGTTATTGCTAGGGCCTGACCACTTCAGGATTCTGGACAGTGAAAACCTTTCTAGTTGCCGTGCTCGTTTGTTGCGCCGTAAACGCTCACGCGCAGACGCTGAAAATCTACAACTGGGCGGGCTATATCGACCCGGCGGTGGTGGAGGGTTTCCAGCGCGAGACGGGTGTCACGGTCGACTACCAGACCTATACCTTGGCCCAGGAGTTGTCCGCTGCGCTGGATGCCGGCGCCGATTTCGACCTGGTGGTGCCCTCGCACTTTCAACTGCAGCGGCTGATCGAGCAGAACCAGCTGCAGGCGCTGGAACCGAGCAAGTTGAGCCGGTACGGCAATCTGGATCCCAAGCTGATGGCGTCCCTGGCCGGCCTTTCGGGGGCCGGCCGTTATGTGGTGCCGTACCAGTGGTCGACGGTCGGGCTGGTCATTGATGCGGCCCGCGTCGAGCAACAGCAAGGCAAGCCAGCACCGGCCAGCTGGCAGCTGTTGTTCGATGGCCAGTACGTCGCTCAGCTGAAGGGCTGCGGGATCGGCTGGGTCGATGCGCCGCAAGAGATGTTTTCGTTATGGATGAATTTCCAGGGCAAGCGCCTGCTCGACGCATCACCAAGGCGGCTGGCCGAGGTGGGCGCGCAGATGCTGCAGCAGTCCGCCGCCGTGCGCACGCTCGACAACAACACCTACACCGAGCAGTTGGCCTCGGGGCAGCTGTGTGTGTCGGTGGCCTGGAGCGGTCACGCTCTGCAGGCGGCGGCTCGCCGTTCGACCTTGAAGTTTCTGGTGCCGCAAGAGGGCGGGCTGTTGACCGTCGACAGTTGGGCCATTCCCAAAAGCGCCAAGCAACCGGAGCTGGCCTACCGCTTCATCGACTACATGCTCGATGCACGTAACGCCCGCCTGAACAGCGAGGCGACGCATTTCTATGCCCCATTGCGCAGCGATCTGCCGGAAATGGCCGAGCTGGCCAAGCAGTCCGCCGAGCTGGTGCCGCCGCCTGGCGAGCGCCGTCGCCTGTACTTTCTCGAACCACTCAGCGCGCAGCAGACGCAGGTGATCAACCAGCAGTGGCAAGCGATCAGGCAGCAATATCAACAGCAGCAACGCCCATAAAGCGAACGGGGTAGTCGTCATGTTTTTCCGTGGCCGTGAACGTAAATTCGCTGAGGAGCTGAGTCGGCAACTGGCCGACCTGTGTGCCGGGCAGCCAACATCCTCCGTGCAAAGCACCCTGCAGGATTACCCACCGCTTGGCGTTGCGCTCGAGCAGGTGGCGAAGGTGCTACGCAGTGGCCGCGACGAGGTCGCCGTGCTGCAGCAGCAAATCCAGGCGCTGACGGCGCAGCGGGATCAGGCGTTGTTGCGTGAGCAGCAGGCGCTCGATGAGCTGTATCAGCAGCAGTTCGATGTGCAGAGCGCGCAGCAGCAGCTCGAACAGCAGGCGCAGGCCTTGAGTGCGTGCCAGCTCGAGGCGCGCGTCTGGGAGGTTGCCCAATCGACGCTGACCGAGGGGTATTGGGACTTCTCGATAGCCAACGGCAGGCTCGATGACCCGGCCAGCATGCTGCGCCTGTCCAGCCAATTTCGGGTGCTGGTCGGCTACAGCTACGCCGAACTGCCGGATGGCATGGAGAGCCAATCGAGTCTTGTTCATCCCGACTACCTGAACGCGATGGCGAGCATCTTCGAGCGGGAGATCGTCGACCCGGCGGGCAGCGGCGAGTACGTGATCGAGTACCTGATGCGCCACAAGGTGCGTGGCTATATCTGGTTTCGCGAACGTGGTCGGGCGGTGCGCGACGAGCAGGGGCGGCTGTATCGGGCGATCGGTGCGGTGCGCGACATCTCCGATGAGCGCAGCGCCCGCGCCGCCCATGAGCAGATGCTCAAGCACAACGAAGAGACGTATGGGCAGATCGCCCAGGTTGTCAGCGTCATCAAGGGCATCGCCGAGCAGACCAACCTGCTGGCCTTGAATGCGGCCATCGAAGCCGCCCGCGCCGGCGAAGTAGGTCGCGGCTTCTCGGTGGTCGCCGATGAGGTGAAGAAGCTGGCGCAGAGCACACGCCAGGCGACCCACGAAATCCAGGCGATGCTCGGCGGCGCCAAGGCGCGGGCGCAAAGCGTCGAACTGCAGGGCAAGGGCTAGGATCAGTATCGGCGCGGTAGGCACCGGGCGCGTCTTGTTCAGGTGGTTGCGCGGTTGGATTGTTTTGGGGTTGTTGCGGATTGGTGAGATTCTGCTTCGGCTATTAGTTGGCATCAGGCGAAACGCCACTGATCCTGCCGGATAAAACAAAAGCCCGATGCCAAACAGCATCGTGCTTCGCCTTTCAGGGCGGCACAATAGCCAGCTCTGTCCGCGCTTCCACCCCTATCTGCAGCCTGATGACGCTACGGCACCTGCCCCGCTTACTCATTTTTGTTTAGGGGGTTGGGTGTTCGACTGCTGGCAACCAGGTCAGCGGTGGTTCGGCAGGCTCACCGATTCGATGAGTGTGCCCGCTGGACTCTTGATGATTCGCAATATGGCAATGCCGCCCCTGTCAGGCATCGAGTTGTACTGCTCTCGGCTTATGCAGAGGTGCAGCCCAAACGCCTGATGATTTTCGGTCTTGATCTGGTAATCGCAGGTGCGATACCTGCCATATTCCGTTTCCCTGGCCTTGATCGCCTCGCTGATGACCATCTCCGTGCCGAATAGCGACGTGTAGATTCTAGGGATCACGATGTACACGTGGAGAAGGGCATACAAGTAAAACACCAGGGGAAGCAGCCAGAGTACCCATTTTTCCTTCCTGCTTTCTGGTCGCTTGGCGAGCACCCAAGAGCCGCTTTTGAACTTGCTGTAGAAAATCGCGAAAACAACGCCTGTAAGCACTGCCGTTACTATCACCGAGGGCCAATACAACTCTGGATTTGGCGCGAAATCGTGGTAGACGATGAAGTACAGGGTTCCTGTTATCGCGGGGAGCGCTGCCAGTAATACGGCAAATTTCTGATGGCGGCTGACGGGTTTTGTCATCGGGGCGAGGAGCCTGCGCAGTACGAAGCGCGCGGTAATTGGGGCACGCATTATTCCATGGCAGATTGCCTAGTGGGATAGCCACAGCCCTCGATAAGCGGCAGCGCCATCATGCGCCGCACGAACATCCTGGTGCCAGATAAAGCCAAGCCCCGATGCTGAGAGACATCGGGGCTTGATGGTGTAGTCACCGGAGCGGTTGGCGGTAGCCGGTTTTCAGCGCCTCACGCCAGATCAGCAGCCTGGTGCCGCTCGGGCACCTGCTCGGCTTCGTCGCCCCAGGTGCGATTGACCCGGCGGCCGCGTTTGACCGCTTCACGTTCGGCGATCTCGTTAGCCCAGCGTAGAACGTGGGTGTATTCGTGGGCGGAGAGGAATTCGGCGGCGCCGTACACATTGTTGCGCACCACTTCGCCATACCAGGGCCACACGGCGATATCGGCGATGGTGTAGCTGTCGCCGGCCAGATAACGATTGTCGGCGAGGCGCTGGTTGAGCACGTCCAGTTGGCGCTTGGCTTCCATGGTGAAGCGGTTGATGGCGTATTCGAACTTCTCCGGCGCGTACACGTAGAAGTGCCCGAAGCCGCCGCCCAGATAGGGCGCCGAGCCCATCTGCCAGAACAGCCAGTTGAGGGTTTCGGTGCGGCCAGCCGGGTCCTTGGGCAGGAACTCGCCGAACTTTTCCGCCAGGTACAAGAGGATCGAGCCGGACTCGAACACGCGGATCGGTGTATCGCCGCTGCGGTCGAGCAGGGCCGGAATCTTCGAGTTCGGGTTGACGCCCACGAAGCCGCTGGAGAACTGGTCGCCTTCGCCAATGCGGATCAGCCAGGCGTCGTACTCGGCGCCGCTGTGCCCCAGGGCCAGCAGCTCTTCGAGCAGGATGGTCACCTTCACACCGTTGGGCGTTGCCAGGGAGTAGAGCTGCAGGGGGTGCTTGCCGACCGGCAGTTCCTTGGCGTGGGTCGCGCCGGCAGTGGGGCGATTGGTCTTGGAGAACTGGCCGCCGGAAGCTTCCAGGTGCTGCCATACCTTTGGCGGGACATAGGTTGATTGGGTCATCGAATCCTCGCTAGCGCGTGATGGGGCAATGCATATGAACGCGAGGCTAGCCCGATTACGCCCCTTATTCGAGTACCCGCGGCGCATGGTGGGTATCGACCAGGTTGATACGTTGATGTCCAGCGCGGGACTCTTTCGTTTCGCTCGTTAGAAGCGTGAAAAGCCAGGAGTTGGACAGAAAGTTGTACAGGAATCGTCAAGTTATACCTAAAGCCGCCGACACTCGTGGGAGTGCAGCGTTTTCTGGCTAGTGCCTCGGCTGTCCAGACGCTTTCCTGTCGCTACGGCTGGCGAAATATTTTGTTGCAACGATTTCCAGAGGCAATAGTCACAGCAATACACAAATAGTGGCGTATTGCCATTTCTGGTGTGGCGACCTTTCTGCGAAGGCGCATCGAGACAGTACGAGCACAAGGCTGGTTGAAACACGAGCCGCTGTGAGCGCCATAAAACACCAAGCCGATCCTATGAGATCAGTGAGAAAACCATGATGATCCTTGCCCCTGCCATGCACCTGACCAGTCGGCTTCGCTTTCCCGTCAAGTTCGCGATTCTCGCCATAATCGTGCTAATTCCGCTTGCCCTGCTTGGGCTGCGCGTTGTCAATCAGATCAACGCCAGCATCGACAATATCCGCCATGAGCAGGTCGGCCAGCGCTACCTACTGGATGTCACGCCCATATTGCGCCTTTCGATGCTGCAGCGCGCGCTGACCAATCGTCTGCTTAGTGGCGATGCCACCGCCCAAGGCGATTTCGCCACAAACCAGTCGAAATTGCAGGAGGCGTTCACCAAGCTGGAGGCTACTGATCGTGAGTTGGGAACGGCCCTGGAAACTGGCGACCGCGTTGCTCGTTTGCGCGCAGACAGCCAGCAGCTGATTGACCAGGCCAAGGGGACTGCTGAGCAGACGGCCATGTTCGACGCATGGAACGAGCAGCTCGGTAAGGTGTTGAATTTCGTTTATCTGATCAGTGCCACCTCCGGCATGGTGCTGGACGAGGACTACGACTCGCTGTTCATGATCGACCAAAGCACCCTGCGCCTGCCGCGGCAGATCAACGTCGTCGGCCAGTTGCGCGGTCTGGCCAGCGGGCTGCGTGAAGGCCAGCCGCTGAGCGTCGGCACGCGCTCGTCCATGCGGGTCTTGCTCAAGCAGGAGTTGCAGATTCGCCAGGAGCTGCTGCAGAGCCTGACGCTGTTGCGCCGCAACGCGCCTGCGCTGACCGACCGCCTGCAAGCGCCGATCAACAGCGCATTGCAGTCACTGGACAGCTTTCGCGCGGATCTCGACCGGGTACTGGCTGAGACCGACAGCACAATCAGCGGTGTGCAGAGCCTGGCGGCCAAGGGTAATGCTGTGGTGGCCGATCTGTACAAGGCCCAGGACGTGCTGCAGCAAGAGTTGGCCGACGTCCTGGCTAATCGCACCGATGAACGGGTATCCGATCGGACGCTGATCCTGGTGATGTTCGTGTGCATGGGCTTGCTGTTGGCCTATGTGTTCGCCGGTATCTATGGCTCGATGCGCAACGCTATCGACCAGGTGCTCGCTGCTACCCGGCTAATCGCCCAGGGCGACCTCACCGCTCAGGTGCAGGTGCGCGGCAAGGATGAAATGGCCGACGTGAGTAATGGCTTCAACCACATGGTGCAAGCCTTCCGCACCTCTCTGACCCAGGTTGAGCACAGCTCCCACGCGGTGTCCGAGGCGTCGGTGCGCCTGGGGGCGTCCATCGAGCGGGCCAAACAGTCGATGAATGGCCAGCAGGGCGAGACCGAGCAGGTGGCTACCGCCATCAACGAGATGACTGCCAGCGTCGCCGATGTGGCGCAGAACACCGAAGGCGCTGCACGGGCGGCCGGGCAGGCCAGTCAGGCCTCAGCCAATGGTCTGGCGGTGATGCAGAACACGCGCATGACCATCGAAGCGCTGGCTGGCGAGGTGGAACTAAGCGCGCAGAATGTATCGGCCCTGGCAGTGCACAGCCAGGAGATCGGCGGGGTCATCGAGGTGATCCGCAATATTGCCGACCAGACCAACCTGCTGGCGCTCAACGCCGCTATCGAAGCGGCGCGCGCTGGTGAGCAGGGCCGCGGCTTCGCCGTGGTGGCCGATGAGGTGCGCACCCTGGCATCACGTACCCAGGGCTCGACCGAGGAAATCCGCCGCATCATCCAGGAGCTGCAGAGCGCCATGTCGGCTGCCGTGGAGCAGATGAAGACCGGCCAGGACAAGGCTCAGGCCTGCGTGCAGTCGGCGGATCAGGCGGCCAAGAGCTTGGGGGTGATCAACGACGAGGTCGAGCAGATCGTCGGCATGAATACCCAGATCGCCAGCGCGGCGGTGCAGCAACACGCCGTCTCCGAGGACATCAACCGCAACGTCATCGAGATTCGTAACGGCAGTGTGGTGCTGATCGACGGCATCGAGGAGAACGCTCAGACTGCCGACGAACTGTCGCGTCTGGCCGGTGAGCTGCGCACGGTGGTGTCGCGCTTCAAGATCTGACCGGCTTCGGCCATCGCGGCGCGCTCGGCAGATCAGGTGAGCGCTGCCCGCTGGCCGTGGTCTGCTCTGCACAAGGCGTAGCGAGCGCGCGCCGTTGAGGGAGAGCAGCGACGGTGACTGAAAGACGCATCAGCGCACAGCAATTGGGCTTGGCGATGGGCCTTGCTGTGGCCGACGAGAAAGCACTGTTCAAATGGTTGCTGGCGAGTTTTTTGTTCGGCAAACCTATCCAGCAATCGGTGGCCGAACGGGCCTATCGGGTTCTCGTGGAGCAGCACGGTCTGGATTCGCCTGCCAGGCTCGCCCGCTGCAGCCAGCAGGAGCTGGTGCGGCTGCTCGGTCAGGCGCGTTACGTGCGCTACGACATCTCCACTGCCGACCGCTTGCTCAGACTCAGCCGTAAGCTACTGGCCGAGTATGACGGCAGCGTTATCGCCATCTGCCGGCAAAGTTCTAACCAGCATGATTTCGCAATGCGCCTGCTGGCCTTCGAAGGCATAGGCCCAAAGACGGTGGAGATCTTTATGCGCGAGGCCGAAGTCGGGCTTTACGGACAGAGCTGATCGAGACAGTCAGGCGCGGGTGCTGCGCACATTCTTTTTCTGCAGTATTTCCGAGGCCTCGTTGTAGGCTGCCTGGAAGGTCTCGCTGCCGATCCATTGGACCGCCGCGTCTTCGCTCTCGTTGTGGAACAGGCCGCGATACACGATCAAAAGGCCCATCATGAAGTCGGTCGCCGCTTCCGGATCTTCCTCGGCGACCACCAGCTCCAGCACCGGGTACTGCAAAAACACCAGGCACAGGGCGAGCAGGCTGATGGCCTCGGCCTTGTGCATGGCCTGGAACAGGTCGTCGAAGTGTGCCGGGTCGAAGCCGTTTTCCTCGATGTCCTTGAAGTCGAAGGTGCTGAGGTCGATCTCCACGTCATCGAAGGGCTCGTCGATCAGCGGGTTGGCCAGCACCGGATGGATGACCGGCGCCTTGGGCTTGCCCATACGGTTCTGCTTGGCCTTGGTCTTGGCCCGCTGGGCGCGTTTCTTCTGCTTGTCGGGGGAGGCCATGGTGGCGCAGTCCTTGTGTGAAGCTGAAAGCGGATGCGCATTGTATGCAGTCTTGCCTGTTCCGTTGCGCAACTTTTACAGAGGCCAATATGGCGCGGTTCGCAGATAGGCGAAAGACATTGCGGGTGACTCTTGGCAAAGCCATCGCCCGGCTCTAGATTGCCGGCAGCGCAACCCGCGCTTGGCAAAGGGATTTATTCGCCATGCTCACTCGCCAGATACTTGCGATGCTCCTGCTGTGCAGCCTGTCTGCCCAGGCCTTGAGCCAGGTGTACACCTGGGTGGACGAGAACGGCCAGAAGCATTTCGGCAGCCAGCCACCGGCTGCCCAACAGGCCGAGGCGGTGACGATCAAGCCGGCATACGCCGGTGAAACGCGAGCTGCCAGCCCTGCCGTCCCCGCTCAGGCAGCATCAGCTGAGGCTGTCCCTGCCAAGACGTCGAAGCGCGAAATGTGCCAGAGCGCGATGCGCTGGACTGCCGTCGACCTCAAGAACCTGCACGAGATCGCCGAGAAGCGCAAAAGCGCCGGGCGTATCACCGCAGCCGAATACGCCCAGGCGCAAGACAACTTGGCCGGCGTGGAGCAGAGGATCAGCCTGCAGGACTGCGTCACCAGTTCCGGCGAGGATCAGCAGCGCTACGAGTGCCTGTCAAAAGGTGCTGGCGTACTGGTGTGTTCCGGGTTGATGGCGGCAGCCATGGAGGAGGCCGAGCACGGGGCCAAGAAGCGGGCCGCGAAGCCTTAGGCTGCCACGGGCAGGCTAAGGCGGAAGCGGATGGGAGCGCTGTCGCCGCGGCTGTCCAGATAGATCTCGCCATCATGTAATTCGGCGATGCGCTTGACCAGGTGCAAGCCCAGGCCAGCACCTGGGTGCTGCTGTGCCTGGCTGCCACGAAAGTATTTCTGGAATAGCTGCTCGGCCTGGTCGGCAGGAATCGCCGGCCCCTCGTTGACCACCTGAATATCGAGAAAACCCGCGTTGTCATCGAGTATCAGCTGCACGGTGGAGCCTTCCGGCGCGTGACGGTCGGCATTAGCCAGCAGGTTGCGCACGGCGATTTTCAGCAGGCCGTCGTCACAGCGCAACGTTTGTACGCGGCTGAGGTTGCTGACGCTGAAGCGCTCACTCGGCAGATCGCTGGTGATACGTTCGAGCAAGGGTTCCAGGGCGTGCTCGGCACGCCGTGCGATAGCGGCAGTGCCTTCCACTCGGTCGTTATTCAGGTAGTCGTCCACCAGCGAGAGCAGTCGTGTCGATGCGTCGCGAATGTTCTGGCAGCGTTGCTCGTTGCGCTCGGGTGATGCCGATAGGTTGCGGGCGATCTGTTGCGCCGAGGTACCGATGATGGCCAGCGGCGTACGGAATTCGTGGGATACCATGGCCACGAACTCGCGTTGCTCCTCCCGCATGCGCTGCTCCTGCAACAGCGCCTCGCGCAGCTCGGCCTCGAGCAGGGTCCGCTGGCTGATCTCCTCACGCAGCTCCAGGGTGCGTTCGGTGATCTGCTGCTCCAGGCGGACATTGTGACTTTGCAGCAGCTCCTTGAAATCGGCCTGGGCCAGGCGCTTTTCATCTTCCAGCTGCCGGTAGTGATGGATGATGCGCATGCTCATCAAAACCATGTGCAACAGGGTGCCGATAGCCAACGAGTTGTCGGTAATGAACGAGGCTGGTACCAGCCCGAGGTTGCGCAGGAAGGCCATCAGGACCCCGGCGTAATAGACGCCGAACACCAGCAGGAAGAAGCGCGCAGGGCGATGCCCTCTGAGCAGCAGCACCATGGCCATGGCTACAAGAATCACGATGGTCAGCAGTGAGCTGGTTTGTACCAGTGGTGCGCCAAATTGGTAGTGACCCGCCAGGATCGCGCCCGCGCCAAGCGTAGCGATCAGCAGGCTGATTCCTTTGAGCACCTTTCGGAAGTGGCCGAAGCCGGTTACCCGCAACTGCCGGAGGGCGAATATCAGCCCGATCGGCAGGCTCGCCGCCAGGCCACAGCCCAGCAGGCGATCGCTGATCGCCACGGGTATGTCGGTCAGCTGTTGCACTAGACCACTGCTGAGGCTTTCGATGAGTAAGCAACAACTGACGAACAACAGGTACCAGCCGCTTTCCGGTGCCGCGGTCATGCGCCAGAACAGTAGGTGAAAGATGATCAGGGCCAGATAGACGCCGAAATAAAGGCCGTAGGCCAGATATTCGACGCGCGATCGCTCGCTGAATATCGTTTCGGGCATCAGGTTGACACTGACCGACATGGCGTTCTTGGATATCAGGCGCAAAAGCAGCACCTGTGTCTGATCAGCTTCAAGCACCAGCGGAAAAGCCGGTGCGCGATATTTCATCGGCCATAACGGGCGCTCAAGCTCTTCGCCGCTGCGCAGGCGATAGAGCTCACCATCGTGCTTGAGGCTGTAAAGCTGCACGTCATCGAGCAGTGCGTTACTGAGCTTGAGCACCCAGGTGGGCGGTGTCGCTTGCCCAGCCCTGACTTGCAGCCGCAGCCAGATCACGTCGTGGGTGAAGCCGGCGTTGAGTGCCCCCGGTATGGGCCGCCAGGCATTGGAGGCCAGCGCCGCCTGGGCATCCAGGTTGCCATGGGGGTCGTCCAGCCGTTCGAGAAACCCATTGGTGCCCTGAGCGCGGGCGTCCAGTTGCACGGTGTCGGCCCAGGCCAGGCAGGGCCAGATGAAGTACAGCATCATCAGGTAGCGAAGTGGACGAATCATCGGTCAGGTCTGCGAATTCCAAGGCAATGCAGGGGATTCTAACCGGCTGTCGGGCAGCGTCGACGCTGGCGCTCAGATTCGCTCGGTTTACTTTCGAAAGCTTCGCGTATGGTGGCGCCGAATTGGCCGGGGCCCCTGGTCAGACCAGGAGTGCAGGCGCGTGGAGTGTTGCGAGAGTGCGCAGGTTGCAGCGCCGCAGACCAGACTGCTGGCGGTCGAGGCACTGGAGGGCAGCCTACAAGGCGTCATCCTGCGTTTGCAGTCGCGCCTGTGCGAGTTGCAGGTCGGGACCTGCGACAGCCTTCAGGATCTGGACGTCGTCATGCTCGCGCCACACATCGTGCTGCTGGAGGTTGGCGAACCGGGAGCCAGCGAGCTGGCCATGGCCGAACGCATGCAGCGCCTGTGGCCGGATATCGGGTTGATTCTGCTGATCGAACGAACGCGCCTCGATCAGCGTTTGCGCGGTTATGCCTTAGGGGCTGACCACTGTCTGGATCATCCGTGTGCCGAAGAAGAGCTGCTGGTTGTCATTGAGGCGCTGATGCGGCGCCTATCGATGCAGAACACCTCGGCGGGCGATTGCTGGGTCGTCGATGCACAGGCGCAGCGTCTGCATCTACCTGATGGTCGGGTTCTGGCACTGAGCCGGAATGAATGCCGGGTACTGCAATGCCTGGAGCGCGCGCCCCAGCAAACCGCGAGCCGACAGCTGCTGGCGGAGTGCCTGGGGGCCAACTACATGACGTATGACGAGCGGCGACTGGAGGCCATCGTCAGCCGCCTGCGGCGCAAGATCGCCGGTTTCGCCGGGCGCGAGGCCCCCATCCGGGCATTACGCAACAAGGGCTACCTGTTCACCGGGAACCTGCTGGCATGCCGGTGACCAACGCGCACGGCGGCTCAGGACTGGATCTGCACCCGCTCGTAGAAGCAGTACCCGCTGTTGCGCAGGGTCTTGAGCGGCAGCTCCACACCGGTGGCCAGCTCGACGTTGCGGCGCAGGCGGCGAATCTGGGTGTCCAGGCGCCGCTGATCATAGGTCAGGTAGTCCTCGTCGAGAGCCTTGACAATATCGCGTCGCGATACGGTGCCGCCTGCGTTGCGCATCAGACAGTGCAACACCAGGGCGTCCTGATGGGACAGGCGAACACCCTGCTGGTTGGGCGCGCGCAGCTCCCGCGGGGCCATGTCCAGGCGCCAGGGCAAGGCTTCGCGTTGCAGGCCGAGGCGGCGACGCAGGGCGTCGAGTACCGCGGCGAGTTCCACCAGGTCGCAGCCTTTGGGCAGGTAGTGGTCGGCCCCCTGGCGCAGGCCGATGACGCGATGTTCGGTGGTGCCACGAGCCGTGAAAGCGACGATTCCCAGTTTGCTGCCGGCGTCGCGCAGTTGGCTGATGAGGTCCAGGCCATCACCGTCCGGCAGGCCGAGATCGATAACGGCGAGCTGGTGACGACGTTCGTCGTAGGCGCTGGCAAAGGCCGCAAGGCTGTTGGTGGTGGTAATGCGGTAACCGCATTCGCTGAGGAATTCTCCAAGCTCTTCGGCGAGCACCGGTTCGTCTTCGAGCAGGATGAGGTCGATCATGGCTATCGATTCGAACGGATTTACAAAAAACGGGGCGTGCCAGCCCGATCCTCGGGTGACATTTTCCTGACAAGCCTAGCGAAAGCTAACCGATAAGCCAAAAAAAAGGCGGCCCGTTGGTAGGAATGTCAGCTTTTGTCAGTTTCGAAGAGTGGCACAAAGCTAGTATGAAGAAAGGTCGGTTTAACGCCCGGCCATTATGTTTACCAGGATGGGTGCCCCATGTTGCCACGAATCAAACCAGCCTTCCGGGCGCGCCGAGAGCTGCTCGCCGCCTGTCTCGTCGCCTGCTCGGCCAGCGCTTCGGCTGACCAAGGCTTCGCCGCCAACCTTGATCGCATTCTGCGTGAGCACCAACTGGTGCGCATGGTAGACGCGGACACCGAGACTGCCCGCGAGCAGGTCGACGTCGAGAAGGCTGCCTACTACCCCAAGCTGACCGTGAATGCAGGTGCGGGGCGCCGCAACACCCAGCGTGAAGAGGGCACCGACGGTCGTTATGACCCGGTCGATGCCAGCGTGGGGATCAACCAGCTGATCACCGACTTCGGTGCCACTTCGTCGCGTGTTCAGGCCGCCAAGGTGGTACTGAGCAAGGAAGAGGCCGAGCGTGAGCTGCAGATCCAGAACCTGATCCTGGCCGCCATCGAGGCCCAGCTGCAGGTGATCCAGGCCGAGCGTACCCAGTCGTACGCGCGTCAGTCAGAGCAGAACATCAAGCAGCAGACCTCCCTGGAGGATGCACGCATGGAGGCCGGGCGTGGCTACGCCACCGACGTGCTGCAGGCCAAGTCACAACTGGCTGGCGCCGAGGCCCGTCGGGTAATGGCCGACAACCGCATGCGCGAATCGCTGAACCGCTATCGGGTGATCTTCGGTGAAGCGCCGATCACCCCTGAGCGCCTCGATGCGCTGGCCATCCCCCGTGACCGTCTGCCGAGCTCGGAAGAGGCCATCGTGGAGAGCGTACGCCAGCAGAACCCCGACCTGCTGGCGGCGATCAAGCGCGCCGACGTCACCCTGGCCGAGCGCGATGCCGCTCGCAATCGCGAGTTGATGCCTCGGCTGTCGTTCCGGTTGAGCCAGGAGCACTATCAGGACTATGACGACACCCCCGGCTACCGCAACGACACCAAGGCCATGGTCAATTTCGATTGGCAGTTCGACCTGGGCATGCGTGCCAACTACGTGACCCGCGCCGCCGACCAGGCTATCGCCAGTGCCCAGGAAAAGGCCGACTACGTACGCATCCAGGCCATGGAAGAAGCGCGTAACGCCTGGGCTTCGTGGCAAACCTCCCGGGAGCGGGCTGAGCATCTGCGCAACCAGGTGAACATCGCCGAGAACTTCCTGAGCCTGGCGCGCAAGGAGCGCGAAATGGGGCGTCGCTCGCTGCTCGACATCCTCAATGGCGAGGTCGGCCTGATCAATGCGCAAAGCGACGCCACGGCTGCCGGCATCGACGAAATCATCGCCGCCTATCGCCTGCTGCGCGCCTCTGGCCAGTTGAACCTGGGCATCTTCCGGCAGCCGGGAATCATCGTGCCGGCTGATCGTGCGCTGCCTGTCGCCGCGCTCGAAAGCGGCGCCCCGGGCAAGCCTTGAGTCACCGCACACCGTAAATCGTTGCAACGCGCGCACCTGGATCGGGTGCGTTGGCGCTTCCACAGGATTGGCTGTAAACAGCAGGAGTAGCCGAAATGGCTGAATTGACGAGCGCACAGATCGACACCCTGGTTCGTGCCGTACAGGTGGTGACGAATTTCCTCAACGGGCGTGCGCCCGAGGGCATCGACTCGCTCGAGCAGGCGCTGGCCAGCATGAGCCAGATGCTGCGTGCGGCCGGTATCGCTCCGCAGCTGGCCGAGAGCCTGCGCCAGTCGGTTGCCGAGCAGGCGCGCGTTGCGGCCGACCAGCCGCAAGCGATCGAGGCCTCCTCCTGGCTACAGAACTGGATGGCGGATTTGGACATCCAGACCCAGCCCGTCGATGCGCGCAGCAACGAAGTGATGACTGACCCGCTGCCTTCGCTGGTCGCGCCCGTCAGCGCCGCGCCAATCACGGCGCCGGCGCCGTTCGCCAGCACCTACCGCCCGGAAGTCACGGGGTTGTTCGGCCAGGACATCGCACGAGACCAGACTCCCGCCGCCTATCAGCCGGAGCGCACCCAACTGACCGGTGATCAGACCGGTAGCGGCATGTTGCCGGCCGGTGCTCCGCCGGAGCTGGCCATGCTCAATCTCGATGGCTTCGGTCCCGGCTTGTTGGGGGGCGTTACCCCTGGCATCGGCAATGGCACTGCAGGCCAGGGCACGGGCGGCGTGGCCGGTGGTGGGCTGGGCATCTTCCCGACCTTCCGTGACGACAGCGGCCTGGGCAGCAGCCTGACGGCCGGAACCGACCGTAGCCAGCCGCTCGACAGCACGCCCGTACAGAACACCGCGCCAACGGGTAGCAGCCAATCTGCATCGGTCATCGCCGTACAGGGCACAGCTGCCGTGCTCGAAGGCGACACTGGCGACACCATGACCCTGGTGTTTACCGTGACCCGTAGCGGCGGCGTTGGCGCTGCCCAGGTGCAGTGGGCGCTCAGTGGCCTGGATGCGGCACTGTTCGGTGGCGCGCTGCCCAGCGGCGCAATCGCGTTTGCCCAAGGGCAGACCCAGCAACAGATTCGCATCGAGGTGCCAGGCGACTATCTGGCCCAGGGCGACCGCACGGCCGTGGTGTCCTTGAGCAGCCCGAGTGCCGGCAGCCAGCTTGGCCAGTCCAGCGCTTCGGTACAGATTCTCGACAACGACGCCACCGTCAGCATCCAGGCTACCCGCTTGCAGGTGTTGGAGGGTGATGAGGGCGAGCAGCAGCTACTGACCTTCGTGGTCACGCGCAGCAACGGTCGCGCAGAGGCGACCCTCGACTGGGCCGCCAGCGGCCTGGACGAAGCGGACATCGGCGGCCCGCTGCCTTCCGGCACCCTGACCTTCGGCATTGGCGAGGTCAGCAAGACCATCAGCATCCCGTTGCTTGGCGATCGTGTGGTCGAGCCCAACGAGGTGCTGCAGGTCAGCCTGAGCAACCCCAGCAGCAACCTGACCATCGTCACCGCTGACGCCACCACCACGGTGCTCAACGATGACGGTCTGGTATCGATTCGCGCCAACCAGTCGCAGGTCGTCGAAGGCGACACCGGCACCACCACGACCATCAGCTTCACCGTTACCCGTACCGATTCGCTGAGCAGCGGTTCGGTGCGCTGGTCGGTCAGCGGCGTCGATGCCGAGGATCTCGTCGAGGGCATCGACGGTGGCTTGCTGCACTTCGCGGCCGGCGAGACCAGCCGCGACATCGTCCTTACCGTGCGCGGCGATCGCGAGGTCGAAGACGACAAGACCCTGACCGTCAACCTGCAGAGCGAGCAGAGCAACCTGCGCGTTTCCGGCGGCAGTGCCAGCACGGTGATCGTCAACGACGACACCGGCGTGAGCCTGCGCGGCGTGACCATGGACGTGATGGAAGGCGGCCAAGGCCAGCAGACCGCGATCACCTTTATGGTGACCCGTTCCGAGCTACTGGATCAGAGCCTGACCATCGACTGGCGCTTCGTGCGCGTCGGCACCCATGCTGCCGATGCCAATGACTTCATCGCCGGTCAGAACCTGCTCAACCTGGCCGATGGCATGCCCAGCGGCAATGTCACCTTTGCGGCCAACGAAACGCAGAAGCTGGTCACCGTGTGGGTCAAGGGTGACAATCTGGCGGAGATGGACGAGACCTTCGGCATCGTACTCAGCAACCCGCCGGCTGGTGTACAGATCATCAACGGCGAAGCCTACGGCACCATCCGCACCGACGAGTCGGTATACAGCATCGAAGCCCTTACGCCGTCGACCGTCGAAGGCAACGGCACGGGCGGCGTGCAGGCTTTCGTCGTCAGCCGTACCGGCAACATCAGCAATGCCGGGCAGATCGGCTACCAGATCGCCGGCTACGGCGAGTTGCCGGCTGACATCAACGACTTCGCTGCCGGCCAGGCCATGAATGGCACCGTGCAGTTCGCCGCGGGCGAGAGCAGCAAGGTCATCTACGTGCGCCTGAACGGTGACACCCAGATCGAGGGCGCCGAGAGCTACACCGTGTCGCTGCAGGCTCAGGATGCCAACAGCCAGATCGACGTAGGTGCGGCTTTGGCCACGATCGATTCGGACGACCAGGCCGTTTCCATCGTCGCGCGCAATGCCAATGTGCGTGAGGGCACTACCGGCACCACGCCGCTGGAATTCGTGGTTACCCGCAGCGGTGAACTGTCGCTCTCCGGTACGGTGCAGTGGCGTGTGCAGGGCTTTGGCAACAACCCGGTGGATGCAGCCGATTTCGGCGGCACCTGGCCGTCCGGCACGGTGCAATTCGCCCCAGGCCAGAGCAGTGCGGTGATTCGTTTCAGCGCCACTCCGGACAGCCAGTTCGAGCCCACCGAAGGGCTGCAGGTGGTGATCAGCAGCACCACCCCCGGCATGACAGTGATCCAGGATCGCGTCAACGGCAGCCTGATCAATGACGATGCGCGCCTGAGTCTCGATGGCAGCGGGCTGGTAGCGGCCGAAGGCAACAGCGACATGCCGCGCTCGCTCAATTTCACCGTCCAGCGCCAGGGCGACCTGACCCAGAGTGTCAGCGTCGACTGGCGCCTGGTGTTCGGCAACGGCGCCAATTCCGCCAATGCGGCCGATTTTCTCAACGGCACGGCCTTCAACGGCACCCTTGAATTCGGTCGTGGTGTGCAGAGCCTGGTCGTGACTCTGCCCCTGTCGCCGGACAACCTGGTAGAGCTGGATGAAAGCTTCCAAGTGGTGCTCAGCAATCCGAGCCCCGGCGCGGAAATTTCCGTCGGATCGGCCAATGGCCTGATTCGCAACGACGACGTGGTGTTCAACCTGTTGTCCCAGGCCAATAGCCTGGAAGGCAGCGGCGGCGGCCACGAACTGCGTTATGTGGTCGAGCGCAGCGGCGACCTGAGCGGCAGCGACACCATCACCTGGAGCCTGGCGCCCGGCGCCACCAACGGCGTAAGCGGTAGCGACTTCGTCGGTGGCATCCTGCCGAGCGGCACCCTGGTATTTGCCGCCGGTGTCGATCGCATGGAGATCGTCCTGCCCATCGCCACCGACTCGCAGCTCGAGCCCGACGAGAGCTTCGTGATCAGCCTCGGTACCCCGGGCCCGGGTGCTACGGTAGGCAATGGCAGCGTCAACGGCATGCTGCTCAATGACGACCAGCAGTTCGCCATCCAGGCGCAGACCGCCAGCGTTGCCGAGGGCGGCGACGGCCAGATTGCACAACTGAATTTCCTGGTCAACCGCACCGGCTACCTGAACGGCAGCGGCAGCGTGGCCTGGCGCGTGGTCGGCGAGGGCGGCAACCCGGTGGACGGCGCCGATTTCGTCGGTGGCGTGCTGCCGACCGGCGTACTCAACTTCACCAGCGGCCAGACCAGCCAGACCATCAGCCTGCAGGTGGCGGGCGACTATCGCCTGGAGGCCAGCGAAGGCCTGCGGGTCGAACTCTATGACCCGTCCACGGGCGCCAGCCTGGGCAATACCTCGGCCACCGCGACCATTACCAACGATGACACCGGCTTGGCCATCGCTACCACCCGCAGCGGCCTGCTCGAGGGCGATGGTGGCAGCGTCATCCATGAATTCACCGTGACCCGCTCTGGCGTCACCACGGGCACCACTAGCGTTGGCTGGAGCCTGTCCGGCCAGGTCGATGCGGCGGACTTCGTTGGCAGCGTGCTGCCGTCCGGTACCGTCACTTTCGGCCCAGGCGAGACCAGCAAGGTCATCCAGATCGCCGTGCGCGGCGACCGCGACGTGGAGGGCGACGAGTCCTTCACCGTGACCCTCGGTAACGCCAGCGGTCATGCCGACATCGTGGTCGGTGAAGCCCATGGCAGTATCGTTTCCGATGACGTTGGCATCAGTATCCAGGCCGAGCAAGCCGCGGTGGATGAGGGCGCTGCTGGCGAAACCCAGGTGCTGCGCTTCACCGTGACCCGTAGCGGCGACCTGTCCGGCCCGGTCAGCGTGACCTGGGCCGCCAGCGGCCTGCAGGCCGATGACTTCGTTCTCGGCACTGCACTCAACGGCCTGGTGGAATTCGCCGCCGGCGAAACCAGCAAGGTGATCGAGCTGACACTGGCCGGTGATGCCGTGCTGGAAAGCGACGAAACCCTGACGCTGACGCTGGGCAATCCGCTTTCCAACCCGGCCCATGGCCAGACCCAACTGCTCACCGACACCGCCAGCACCCTGGTGCGCAACGACGACCAAGCGCTTTCCATCGGTGCCGACCAGGCCAGCGCCACTGAGGGCGATGCCGGTCAGGAGCGCAGCTTCACCTTTACCGTGACCCGCAGCGGCGATCTGCGTGCCACCAGCGTCGACTGGAAAGTCGCGGTCGGGCAGGGCGTCGATGCCGCCAGCCTGGCCGACTTCGTTACCGGTCAGGATGCACTCGGCGGCAACGCCGGTCTGCCGTCCGGCACCGTGACCTTTGCCGAAGGCCAGGCCAGCGTGCAGATCACCGTGCGCGTGGCGGGTGATGGCCATATCGAGCTGGACGAAACCTTTGCCGTCGAACTACAGGCCCGCGATGGCAACACCGAACTGACGGTGGCCAGTGCCGAGACCCGTATCGACAATGACGACATGGGCTTCTCCATCACCCCACTGGCCGCCGACAAGGCCGAAGGCCACAGCGGCACCACCGCATTCACCTTTACCGTGACCCGCGCCGGTGATCTCGGCTCGGCAGCCCTGGTGGACTGGTCTTTGTCCGGCATCGCCAATGCCGCGGACTTCGCTGCCAGCAGCGGTACCCTGAGCTTCGCCGCCGGAGAGGCGAGCAAGACCCTGACCATTCAGGTCAACGGCGACCTGCAGGTCGAAGCCGACGAAGCCTTCACCGTGACCCTGAACAATGCCCGCCTGGAAGACGGTACGCCGCAGGCGGTGGTCGATGGGACGGCCGCTGGAGTGATCCGCAACGATGATCAGGGCTTCTCGGTTAATGCCCAGCAGGCCAGCATCAGTGAGGGCAACAGCGGCAGCAAGACGGTGATCTATAGCATCGTACGCAGTGGCGACCTCACCGGCAGCGCCACGGTCGACTATCAGGTTACCGGCAGCAACGGTGGCGACGCGGCCGACACTCTCGGTGGTCTGCCGACCGGCAGCCTGACGTTCGCTCCTGGCCAGTCCGAGCTGACCGTCAGCTTCACCTTGCGTGGCGACACCCGCGTGGAGGCCGACGAAGCCTTCACCCTGACCCTCAGCAACCCCAGCGCCGGGATGCTGGTCAAGGCCAGTGACAGCACGCTGGTCACCAACGATGACACCAACTTCAGCATCAGCGCCCCGGCGGCGCAGAACGAAGGCGCCTCGGGCGATGTCAGCGAATTCACCTTCACCGTTACGCGCAGCGGCGTGACCACCGGTACAGGCTCTGTGCAGTGGCGCCTGGATCCGGCCACCGGCATCAATGCCAGCGACTTCCAGGGTAGCCAGGACGCCCTTGGCAGCAACGCCGGGCTGCCCAGTGGCACCGTCAACTTCGCTGCCGGGCAGACCAGCCAGACCATCACCATTCGCGTGCGCGGTGACAACACCGTGGAGAGCAGCGAGTCCCTGCAGGTGTCACTGTTCACTCCGGTTGGCGGCACCATCGAGGCGGGCGAGGGCACGGCCAGCACCCAGGTACTCAATGACGACGCCAGTTTCAGCATCGCCGCCAACGCCACGACTCAGGCTGAGGGCAACACCGGCGAGCGCGACGTGTCCTTTACCGTCACCCGCAGCGGTTCGCTCAGCGGCGCCCGGGACATGACCTGGACGCTGAGCGGTGGCTTGAACGCCAGCGATCTCGGTGCGGGCCAGACGTCCAGCGGGACGCTCAGCTTCGCCGATGGCCAGAGTACCGCCACCGTGGTGATTCGCGTGCGTGGCGACTCCAACGTGGAGGGCGACGAGGCCGTTACCGTGACGCTTTCCAACCCGTCGGCGAATGCCAGCATTGGTACCGCCAGTGCCACCACGACGCTGACCAACGACGATGCGTCGCTGAGCATCAGCGCGTTTTCGGCAGACAAGGGTGAGGGCAACAGCGGCTACGTCGAATTCACCTTTACCGTGACCCGCGCCGGCTATACCAGCCAGGTCAGCACGGTCGACTGGCGTGTCGACCCCAGCGTCGCCAACTCGGTGAACGCTGCCGACTTCTTTGGCAGCCAGGCCGCTGGTGTGTTGCGCGATGTCGACGGCATCCCGTACGGCAGCGTGACCTTCGCCGCCGGCGAAACCAGCAAGACCATCACCCTGCGCGTGGCGGGCGACAGCCAGCTCGAAGGCAACGAAACGCTGCGGGTGCTGCTGGAAAACGCCTCGCCGGGCAACGAGATCGCCACGGCCAGTGCCGATGGCGTGGTGCGCAACGACGATGCCGAGCTGAACATCACCGCTGGTACTACCAGCAGCAGTGAAGGGGATGCAGGCAACAGCGGCCCATCATTCACCTACACCGTGACTCGCACCGGCAATCTGGACCAGACCAGTACCGTCAACTGGGCCGTGCAGCATGTCGATACCAACAGCCTGGACTTCAGCTCCTTCATCACGCCAAACGGCACGCTTACCTTCAACCCGGGCGAGAGCAGCAAGACGGTTACCGTGCGCGCCTATGGCGACAGCGGTGTGGGCAGCGTCGAGGGTGACGAGCGCTTCAACCTCGTGTTGAGCGGCGCCAGCAGCGGCACCTCGGTCGGCAGCAATGGCAGCTACCAGAGCACTATCATCAACGACGATACTCTGGTCACCATCGAGTGGGCGCAGGCCCGTCAGGCCGAGAAGATTGACGGCGAGACCACCACCTACACCATCACCCTGACCCGCAGTGGCGATACGGCCAAGGCTTCTAGCTTGAGCTGGAACCTCAGTGGCCAGGATGTCTATGACTACGGCAACGGGCGTTGGGAGTATTCGGCCGACGGTGCCGACTTCGTCGGCGGCACCTTGCCCTCGGGTACGGTCAACTTCGCCAATGGCGAGACCAGCAAGACCATCACCATCAGCGTGCGTGGCGACAACATCGTCGAGGACGACCAGTGGTTCAAGGTGCAGTTCACCAATACCGGCGGTATCGATGAGCTGCGCGCCCCGCAGACCGGCAGCCAGAACATCTACACCTCCGATACCACGCTGCAGAATGGTACCAGCGCGTCCACCGTCTACCTGTTCGGCGAAATCCAGCGCGACGAAGCCGAGTTCTACATCCAGGACACGCCCACCACCGGGCGCAATCGTTTCGAGGGCGATACCGTTGCCGATGGCGGCAGTGCGGCCGACGGCTATATCGAGCACACCTTCGCCGTCTATCGCACCATTTCCACCGCCGGCCCGGCGTGGGTCGACTGGGCGGTGCAAACGGGCGTCAGCGGTTATACCGCGATGGACACCGATGATTTCGCGCCGGGTGAAGCGCTGTCCGGTCGCCTGTCCTTCGCCGATGGGCAATCGGTTGGCTATGTAACCATCCGCACCCGTGTGGACGATGTGGGTGAGTACGACGAGGCCTTCCGCCTGTACCTCAACCAGGCCAGCCCGGGCAGCAGCATTCAGCCTGGTTCCACGGCAAGCCCACCCGGTGGCGCCAACAACTATACGGTGGTGAAGAACGACGACACGCGCTTCGACGTCAGCAGCGAGCATGTTGCCGAAGGCACCGACCTGGTTTTTACCATCACCCGTGCCGGCGACCAGCGCGGCAGTGATTCTGTGGACTGGAAGATCGTCCTCGACGGTTCGGAAAGCGGCAACGAATCCAACAACGTCCGCAGCGACTGGTACAAGCTCGATCCGGCCGACCTGGACATGAGTGCGATCCTGGCCAATAACCCCGGCCTGTCGTGGGATGCCGCCACGCGCACGCTCAGCGGCAGCTTTACCTTCCTCGATGGCGAGCTGACCAAGACCGTCACCCTCTATACCGTCAACGACACGCTGACCGAGACCTGGCGTGAAGAAGTGAAGATGGAGTTGAGCAACCCGCAGAATCTCGATGGCGACATCGAGACGCCGACGCTCGGCTACAACCAGGGTGGCTGGGTGCTGAACGACGAGCCGGCTGCACTGCTCGGCGTGACCCGCAGCGCCAGCGAGGTGTTCGAAGGCAACACCGGCACGACCAGCGTCACCTTCACCATTTCCCGTACCGCTCAGCCGGGCGGCAGTGTGGACTACGCCAGCAGCGTGGCCTGGCAGATCGTCGGCAACAACATCAACTCGGGCGGCAATGGTGGGGCGCAGGTCAGCAACTACGGTGGCAATGCCGCCGCGGTGACTTCGCCATACTCCAACACCACCTATGGCGTGGTGAACTTCGCCGCCGGCGAGACCAGTAAGCAGGTCACGGTGACCTTCCCGGGCGATACCGTGATCGAGCCGGACACGTTGCTGAACTTCTCGCTGATCTCGCCGAACGACGCTTACAACCATCCGTTCATCAGTTCGCAGTATCGTGACGAGTACGGCCCGACCGGCCTCGACCCGGCGCAGAGCAGCACCAGCGCCACGCTCAAGAACGACGACATTCGCCTGTGGGTGGGCGGCTGGGGCAACACCAACCCCGTCGCCAGTGGTTACGAGGGGCAACCGCTGAACTTCAATATCGTGCGCAGCGGGCGCATGGATAACGCGCTGACCATCGGTTACACCCTGACCAACGGCACGACCAGCAACGCCGATTTCGTCAGCCTGAGCGGCACCTTCGCCTTGCCTGCCGGGACGTCCAGCTACAACGTCTCGCTGCTCGACCTGCTCAAGGCCGATGGCATCATCGAGAACACCGAGGGGTTCACTCTTACTCTCAATGCGCCGGCCGACACCACCGGCTCCACCGTGCGTTTTGGCAGCGATGGTTGGAGCGCCAGCAACGCCACCAGCATGAACGTCACCGGCACGCTGCTGGAAAGCGATACGCGTTACACCGCCACGCCAAGCACGGCCAGCCAGAGCGAAGCTGATAGTGGCCAGAGCACCACCTACTCGCTGACGGTCAACCGCACCGGCTACACCGGCTATGGTTCGGTGAAATGGCGTGTGGAAGGTGTTGGCGCGAATCCGGCCGATGCCGCGGACTTTGGTGGCAGCTTGCCCAGCGGTACCTTGACCTTCGCCGACAGCGTTATGACCGGCAACATCAACATCGTCGTGCGCGGCGATGGCCAGGTGGAGAACAACGAAGGCTTCCGCGTGGTGTTCTACGAGGAGACGCTCAACAGCGCCGGCATCGCCAACCGACCAGTCAGTGGCCAGAACAGCCCAGACCTGACCATCGTCAACGATGACACCGGCATTAGCATCGCCGATGCCTCGATCACCGAAACCGATGCCAACCAGACCCTGACCTTCACCGTCACCCGTTCGGGCGTCATCAGCGGCACCTCCAGCATGAACTGGTCGCTGCTACACGACACCACCAGCGCCGCTGACTTCAGCGGCGCCACAAGCGGCGTGGTGAACTTCGCCGCCAACCAGACCACGGCGCAGATCACCGTGACCGTGGTCGGCGATGTCACGCCGGAGCAGGTGGAGAACTTCCGCATTGCCCTGAGCAACTTGAGCAGCGATATCAGCGACCCGATCCGCACCACCGCCAACGGCACCATCCGCAACGATGACGCGAGCTTCTCCATCGCACCGTTGCAGGGTGCCAGTAGCGAAGGCCAGGCGCAGACCTTCGTCATCACCCGCAGCCACAGCACCGAGCAGAACCAGACCATCAACTGGCAGGTGCTGTTCAACGGCACGGCCAACAACGCCGACCTCAGCGGGCCGCTGTCGGGCTCGGTGACCTTTGCGCCGGGCGAACTGACCAAGACCATCAGCGTGCAGTCCAACCAGGACGCCGTGGCCGAGGCTGACGAAACCTACAGCGTGCAGATCACTCTGGGTTCGGGCACCACAGGCGATACCATCACCCAGGCCACGGCCGAGGGCACCATCCTCAACGATGATGCGGCCTTCAACATCGTGGCTGGGCAGACCGAGCTGGCCGAAGGGCATAGCGGCACCACGGCGTTCACCTTTACCGTGCAGCGCAGCGGCGACACCAGCGGCAGTGCCAGCGTCAACTGGCGCCTGGGTTCGGCTCTGGCTGGCGTGGCCGATTTCGCCACGGCCGATCAGTTGGGCGACAACAGCGGCCTGCCGAGCGGCAGCCTGACGTTCGCCGATGGCGAGTCGAGCAAGACCATCACCGTGCTGGTCAACGGCGATACCCTGGTGGAGGGCGACGAAGCCTTCCAGATCGTGCTGGGCAACCCGGTCGGTGCGCAGATCCAGACTGGCAGTGCCAGCAGCACCATCGTCAATGACGATGCCAGCATCAGCATCACCGCCACCGACGCCAGCAAGGCCGAGGGCAACAGCGGCACCACCGCGTTCACCTTCACCATCACCCGCAGTGGCTCGCTGGACCAGCCGAAAACCGTCGACTGGGCCGTGATCGGCAGTGGCGCGCACCCGGCGGACGGCAGCGACTTCGCCCTGGGCGTGCTGCCGTCCGGCTCGCTGGTGCTGCCGGCGGGGCAAGCCAGCGTCACCCTGACCATCAACGTGCGCGGCGATGTGCTGGCAGAGTACGACGAAGGTTTCAGCGTGGTGCTGAGCAACCCGTCCAGCGGCCTGGTGATCAGCCAGGCCAGCGCCGACGGCCTGATCCGCGCCGACGACGTGGTGATCGACGTCGCCGCACCGGCCACCCAGGCCGAAGGCAATGACGGACAGACCACCTGGTTCGACTTCGTGCTCACCCGCAGCGGCAAGCTGTCGGGCACCGAGACCATCAACTGGAGCGTGGCCGGCATTGGCGCCAATCCGGCCTCGGCGGATGACTTCCTGCAGACCAGCGGCAGCGTGACCTTCACCGCCGGCCAGGAGCAGCTGACCATCCGTGTGCCGGTGCGCGGCGACTACAGCGGCGAGGCCAACGAGGACTTCCGCCTGAGCCTGAACAGCACCGATGGCGTGGTGTTCACCCAGGCCACGGCCGATGCCACTATCGTTAACGACGACGTGTCGCTGACCCTGGTGGCCACCGATGCGCGTCACGTCGAGGACCATGATGGCCTGCAGACCGTCTACACCTTCACTGTCAGCCGCAGTGGTAACCTCGACCTGGCCACCAGCGTGGACTGGAGCCTGCAGGGGCTGGCCGACGCTGCCGACTTCCTTGGTGGCGTGCTGCCCAGCGGCACGCTGAACTTCGCCTCCGGCGAAGCCGGCAGCCAGACCATCAGCATCACCGTCATCGGTGATCGCCTGGTCGAGCCGGACGAAAGCTTCCAGGTGGTGCTCGGCAACGCTTCGGCCGGCTCCGACATCAAGGTCGGCAGCGCCACTGGCACCATCGTCAGCGATGACGTGCACTGGAATATCGGCGTGGCCGCCACACCGGTCGAAGGTGACAATGGCGCCACGGGTTACCAGTTCCTGGTCACTCGCACCGGCAGCGGCCTGGCCACGACCCTGGCCTGGAGTGTGGCCGGCAGCGGCGTCAATCCGGCTTCGGCGGACGATTTCTTCGGCGGCCAGTTGCCGTTCGGCGACCTGACCTTCGCCGAAGGCCAGATGAGCCAGACCATTACCGTCTGGGTCGCCGGTGATAATCAGCTGGAGCCCGACGAAGGCTTCACCGTCAGCCTGCAGGCGCCGAGCGACAGCCTCAGCCATACCTTCGCCAACCAGCAGGTGAGCGCGCTGATTCGCAACGATGACGACGTATTCGCCATCGCCCCGCGCGCCGCCGATAGCGTCGAAGGCACCACGCTGACCTTTACCGTGACCCGTACCGGCAGCACCGAGGGCACTTCCACGGTCAACTGGCGCATCAACCATGGCGACACCGATGTCAGTGACTTCTTTGCCACCAGCGGCACGCTGACCTTCGCCGATGGGCAGAGCGAAATGGTGCTGAGCATTCCGGTGCGCAGTGATCGAGACGTCGAAATCGACGAGCATTTCAGTGTCGAGTTGTACCAGCCGGGCGCTGGCAGCACCGTCGATGCCGGCGCCGGCAGTGCCGCCGGGGTGATTCGCAACGACGACATCGACCTGACCCTGGCCAGTGTCGTCGCGCAGGTTCACGAGGGCGATAACGGCACACCGGGGCGCCTGCATTTCACCGTGACCCGCAGCGGTGATACCAGTGGTCAGACTTCGGTCGATTGGCAGGTGCAAGCCGGCTCGGCCAACGCAGCCGATTTCTCGGGTGGCGTGCTGCCGTCCGGCTCCGTAGTGTTTGCCGCCGGTGAAACCCACAAGGACATCTACATCGATGTGCTCGGCGACGGTTTCGACGAAGGCGACGAGTCGTTCACCCTGCACCTGTCCAACCCGACCGGCAACACCGACATCGTCGGCAACGATCAGGTCGGCACCCTCGTCAACGACGACGACAGCCTGGCCCTGAGCGTGGTGACCCGCGAGTTGGTCGAAGGCGACAGCGGCCTGACCCTGTTCACCTTCCGTATCGACCGTACCGGCAGTGCCGTGGGCACCGCCAGCGTCGACTGGCGTGCGGCCGGCATCGGCGCGCATCCGCTGAGCGACGCCGAGTTCGCCGCGCTTACCGGCACAGTGCAGTTCGCCGACGGCGAGACCAGCAAGACCTTCACCGTCGCCGTGCGCGGCGACGAACTGGGCGAGGAAGACGAGAGCTTCGCCGTGCAGCTGGAAAACCCCAGCTACGGCTCCACCATCACCACCGGCCCGGTCAGCGCCGTGGTGCTCAACGACGACCCCGTGCTGTGGATCAGCGCCGACGCCGCCACGGTGGTGGAGGGCAGCGACGGGCTGCAGACCCCGGTGACCTTCACCGTTACCCGCGGTGGCGACCTGTCCGGCCCGGCCAGCGTGCTCTGGGAGGTGCTGCCGTCAGGCGCCAACCCGGCCAACGCCGAAGACTTCGGCGGTATCTACGTCAGTGGTGTGGTCGCCTTCGGGGTGGGTGAAACCAGCAAGACCATCACCGTGTGGGTGGATGCCGACACCCTCGGCGAGCAGGACGAGACCTTCTCCGTGGTGCTCAGTGACGCCGAAGGCGCCACCATCCTCACCGGCGAGGCGAGCGTCACCATCCTCAACGATGATCGTGGCCTGAGCATCGCCGCCCTGGGTAGCGACCGTCAGCGCGAAGGCGATACTGGTGACATCACCGAATTCGTCTACCGCGTGGAGCGCGTCGGTGACAGCGCCGGCAGCGTCAGCGTCGACTGGTCGCTGCGCGGCAACGGCACCTACCCGGCTAACGCCGGCAGTTTCGACGGCGGTGTACTGCCGTCCGGCTCGCTGGTATTCGCCGATGGCGAAACGCACAAGGACATCGTCATTCGCGTGCGTGGCGACGACGTACTCGGCCCGGATCAGGGCTTCGAGGTGGTGCTCAGCGACCCGCAGGGCATCGACCTGATCAACGACCGTGCCACTGGCACCATCGTCAACGATGACAATCAGTTCGCCATCCGTGTGGTGGACAGCGTGTTGGCCGAAGGCAACGGTGGTGCCACCACGGTGTTCCGCTTCACCGTGACCCGCAGTGGCGATACCGCCTCGAGCGCCAGCATCGACTGGTCGGTGGCCGGCAGTGGTGCCGCTCCGGCGGACGGCAGCGACTTCGTCGGTGGCGTGTTGCCCACCGGCACCCTGCAGTTCGCCGCTGGCGAGACCAGCAAGGTGTTGGAGATCGCCGTCAACGGCGACGACCTGGGCGAATCCGACGAGCAGTTCACCGTACAGCTGTCCAGCAGTGGCGGCGGCAGCAGCGTCAACCCGCTGCAGGGCAGCGCGCGGGCGACCATCCAGAGCGACGACGTCGCCGTGACCGTGCTGGCGCTGGACAACAGTCGTCTGGAAGGCGCTCCGGGTACCACCACGCCGCTGACCTATCGCATTCTGCGCGCCGGGCCCGATGGTGCGGCACTGACCATCGGTTACAGCATCGTCGGGGCGGTGGACGCCAACGATTTCACCATCCCGCTGACCGGCACCATCACCCTGGCAGCCGGTGTGTCGGAGATGATTTTCAACCTGCCGATCCGCGGTGATTCGCTGCGCGAGGGCGACGAGTCGTTCAACCTGACCTTCAGCCACCCGGCCATCGCAGGCGGCGCTACCACGCTGGGCGGCACCATCCGCGACGACGACCTAGGCCTGGCCATCACCGGCCCGGACAGCCTGGTGGAAGGCGACAGTGGCCTGCAGACGGTCACTTACCAGCTGACGCGCAACCCCACGGGCAGCGCCGAAACCTTCTACTGGAGCGTCACCCCGGGTGCGGGGCAGGGCGTGGACGCCGATGACTTCGGTGGCACCCTGCCAGCCGGTAGCGTCACCTTCGCCGCCGGCAGTACCACGGCCAGCTTCAGCTTCCAGGTCAGCGGCGACCGTGCCGTGGAGGCCGACGAGCTGATGTCCATCGTGCTGCGCGCCACGGCCAACAGCCCGTACGTGCTGATCAGCAAGGACGTGGTGCTGCGCAACAACGACCAGGCCGGGGCGGGCGACGACCTGCTCACCGGGACGGCGGGTGCCGACAACCTGTCCGGCCTGGGTGGTAACGACCAACTGTTCGGCGGTGCCGGCAGCGATGTGCTCAATGGCGGCGACGGCGACGATCTGCTGGTCGGTGGCGCAGGGGCCGACGTGCTGAGCGGCGGGGCGGGGGCGGATCGCTTCCACTACAGCTCGCCAGCCGATGGCATGGACGCGATCCTCGACTTCCAGGCCGGGGTCGATCACCTGACCTTCGACCCTACCGCATTCGGGGGCCTGAACAGCCTGACCTCGGTGTCGCAATCCTTCACGGGCGACATCATGGACACCCTGGCGCAGCTGGCCGGGCAGGGCAACGCCGATGTCTATCGCGTCAGCTTCGCGCCCGGGCAGTTCCAGTTCGGTACCGGCAGCAATGGCCACCTGGACGAGCTCGAAGCGGCGATCAGCGGTAATGGGCAACACAACGGTGCTGCCTTCTTCCTGATCTCCAATGGTGATGTCACGCGGCTGTACTACGATGCCGATACCGCCAGCGGTAGCGATGGCAGCGGCCTGGTGGCACTCGCCGAGCTGGCCAACCAGCCCGACGCGCACAGCCTGCCGCAGGACATCATCCAGCCCTACACGGTGTAACCCCTTTCCCTGCGCGGTCGCGCGCAGGGAGCTTTTTCCCGAGTGTCACGATGAACGAGTTTCTCCGCCGCATCGCCCTGCAACCCAGGCTACGCCTGGAGCTGTGGCTGTCCTCGCTGTTGATCAACCTGCTTGGCCTGGCCAGCTCGCTGTACAGCATCCATGTGCTCAACCGCTACCTGGCGCTGGGTGTGGATGCGACCCTGGTGACCCTGACCATCGGCGCCGTCATGGCGGTGGGCTTCGAGGTCTTGCTGCGCAACGCGCGCCTGCGCCTGGCCCAGTGGCTGTGCGCGCGGGCGGATACCGAACTGGGCGAGACGCTGTTCGAGGGTGCCGTGCGGGGCCAGTACGCCCTGGTCGAGCAACTGCCGCATACCGCACGGCGGGAAATCCTTTCCGGGCAGAGCACCGTGCAGCAGTGCTTCGGCGCGCCCAACCTGGTGACCTTGCTGGACACGCCGTTCGCCTTCGTGTTCGTCGTGGTGCTGGGCATGCTCAGCCCGTTCCTGGCCTGTATGGCCCTGCTGGTGATGGCCGGTGTGACGCTGGTGTCGTTGTTGGCCCAGCGCCGCCTGCGTGAGCCGATGGAGGCGCAGAGCCGCATCGCCATGCAGATGGCCGGCTACCAGCACAACCTCACCGCCGGTGGGGAAATGGTGCGGGCGTTTTCCGCCGCCGATGTGTTGAAGGAAAAGTGGCGGGCCTGCGCCGACGAGCAGGCCGAACAGCGTGCCCAGCTCAATCGCCTGCAGAACACCATGCAGAACGCCAGCTACGCCGGCACGCTGATTCTCAGCATGGTGATCATGGGCCTCGGCGCCCGCGAAGTGCTGGCCGGTAACCTCGACATCGGTTCGTTGATCGGCTGCAACATCCTCGCCAGCCGGGCCCTGGCGGCCCTGACCCGTGCCCTTGGTCTGGGTGAGCAGATCGGCCGTGGTCAGCGTGCGCTGGAGCTGGCCCGCCAGCTGTGCGCCATTCCTCGCGAGCGCGGCGAAGGCGTGCGCCTGGGGCAGACCCGCGGCAGCCTGCGTTTCGAAGACCTGGCCTTTGGTTACCCCAAGCAGGCCGTGCCGGTACTGGAACACTTCGATTACCAGCTGGAGGCTGGCAAGGTGCTGGCCTTCACCGGTGCCAACGGCAGTGGCAAGACCACCTTGTCGCGCCTGCTCGTCGGCCTGCTGGAGCCCAGCCGTGGGCACCTGCTGGTCGATGGCATGGACTTGCGCCAGGCCGACCCGCAATGGTGGCGCCGGCAGGTCGCCTACCTGCCGCAGGAGCCGCAGTTCTTCGACGGCACCCTGCGCGAGAACCTCTGCGTGCTGGCGCCGGAAACGACCGATGCGCGGGTCCTGGAGGTGTGTCGTGAATTGGCGGTTGGCGCCTTCGTCGAGGGCGGGGCCGAAGGCCTGGGGCTGACCGTGCGCAACGGCGGTGGCAGCATTCCACTGGGGATCCGCCGACGCCTGGCGCTGGCGCGTGCCGTCATCGGCGGTGGCCAACTGGTGGTGCTGGACGACCCTACCGAGGGTGTCGATGCCGAGGGCTGCAAGGCCATCGCCGCCTTGCTCAGCCGCCTGGTACGCGAAGGCCGTACGCTGGTGGTGATGAGCAACGAGGGCTTCATCCTCGGCGCTGCCGATACGGTGATCGACCTCAACCACAAACCGGTACCACGCGTGTTGCGTGACGGGTCGCGCGAGCCTGCTCAGGGAGGTGCCGACCATGGCTGAGCACGATATGCCTATCAATGACGCACCGAGTCGTATGGGGCGCCTGGGTGACCGGGTCCTCGGCACCTTCGAGAACCACCCGCTGCTGAGCCGTTTCGCCGGCTTCTTCCTGCCCGGCAAGACCGACCCGGCGCTGCCCGGTGACGAACTGCTGGGCAGCCGCCTGACCATTCGCCTGTTGGCGCTGATGCTCGGCGCCATGCTGCTGTGGTCACTGTTCTTCCCGCTGGACATCGCCAGCCACTCGACCGGTGAAGTGACGTCGCTGGGGCAGACCAAGCTGGTGCAGCACCTGGAAGGCGGCATCGTGCGGCGCATCCTGGTGCGCGAAGGGCAGCGCGTTGCCGCCGGCGAGCCGCTGGCGGAAATCGAGCGCGTCGCCATGCTGTCCGAAGGTCGCGAGACCGAGGCACTGCTGGCCGCGTTGCGTATCCGCGCCTTGCGCCTGGAAGCGCAGTTGGCTGGCGCCGCCGATATGACGGTGCCGGAGGAGTTGGCCCGTGACTTTCCCGAACAGGTCAAGGTCAACCGTGATTTGTTCATCGCCCAGAAGAGCCGCCTGGACAGCCGTTCCGAGGAGCAGCAGCAGAAAATCCAGCAGCGCCGGGCCGAGGAAAAGGAGCTCAAGGCGCGCATCGGTCACGTCAGCTCCAAGCTCACGTTGCTGCGCGAACAGATCGCCATCAGCCAGAAGCTGATGACCGAGGGCCTGGCCAATCGCTACGAACACCTGGAACTGCTCAAGGACGAACAGCAGTTGCGTGGCACCCTGCAGGAAACCGAGGCCTCCCTGGGCCGCGTATACGCCGGTCTGAAGCAGGAGCAGGCCGCCCTCACCAGCCTGGATTCGGGTGGCAACGAGGAGTTGCAGAAGGAACTCGCCGAGGTGCGCCGGCAGATCACCGAACTGCAGGAGCGCCTGACAAAGTTTTCCGACAGCCGCGAGCGTCAGGTGGTGCGTTCGCCCATCGAAGGCGTGGTGATGACCCTGCAGGTGGTCACCGAAGGCGGTGTCATCCAGCCCGGTGGCACGTTGATGACCCTGGTTCCGGCGGACGAGCCGTTGATGATCGAGACGCGCCTGCCGGTCGGTGACATCGGCATGGTCACCCCAGGGCAGCCCGCCCGTATCCAGCTGGTATCGTCGATTGCCCGCGGCTTCCAGCCGATCGACGGCGAAGTGATCGACATCAGCCCGGACTCGGTGCTCGACGAGCAGCGCGTACCGTACTTCCGCGTGCGTATCCGCCCTGCGCAGGACGCCTTCGAGCATGCCGGCACGCGCTATCCACTGCTACCCGGGGTACCGGTGAGCGTCGCGATCCTCACCGGTGAGCGTTCGCTGTTCGACTACGTTGCCGGCCCCCTCACCGATGGCATGCATCGCTCCTTCAGCGAGCCTTGAACCTTCTGCCATCGTCTGCCTTGTCCTGAACGCATCGCGTCGCAGGGCGGGGCGGCTTCGTCCGATGTCAGCTTTTGTCAGTTTTGATGGGATGTCATATGGCTATCATTCGGTAGCGGCTCCGCGTGCCTGCCAAGGCGCCGGGCCGCGCTCACCGATATAGCCAGAAAAAGACGGTGAGCCGCCACGCTTGTGTGGCTCGGACCAGCCTCTGCCCTCATTTCCATCGAGCGATCAACTATGCGTTCAACCGCCCCTGCGCAGCGTCGTGCGAGCCGCCCGCACAGCCACTTCTCCCATGCCGTCGTAATGCTCGTGTTGGGCGCCGCGTCGGGCCTGAGCCATGCCCAGACGCCCGGTGACATCGAGGCAGCGGCGCGCCAGGCCGAGCAATTGCAAAGCCAGCAGCGCGAGTTGATCGAGCGCCAGCGCCAGGAGGACATTCGCTCGGATGCGCCACCGACACGTCTGCAAGTGGCCCCGCGCCCGTTATCCGAACGGGTGTCGACGAACTGTCGGCAGATTGAAAACATCAGCGTTTCCGGTGTCACGCTGCTGCGCCAGGGTCAGTTGGACGACTTGCTGGCGCCCTATCAGGGGCAGTGCCTGGGCGTTGCGGAAATCGAGCGGATTCTCGGCGCCTTGACCAATGCCTACATCGACAAGGGCTACGTGGCGGCACGGGCCTATCTGCCGGCGCAGGATCTGAGCCAGGGCACGCTGCTGATCCAGGTGGAAGAGGGCCGCCTGAAAAGCATCGTGGTCGAGGATGGTGGGCAGGGCTCGCTGTGGTTGCCCAACCTGACCCCTGGGATGCTCGATCGCCCTCTGGACCTGCGTGATCTCGAACAGGCGCTGGACCAGATCAACCGCCTGCGCTCGAACAGCGCCACCATGGACATCGCGCCCGGTCAGGCGCCCGGCGACAGCGTGGTGACCTTTCGCAATGCGCCATCGCGTCGCCTGCACCTGGGCGCCACCTACGACAATTACGGCCAGAAGGCCACCGGGCAGAACCAGCTGGGCGCCAACCTGGCGCTGGACAACCCGTTCGGCCTCAACGATTTCGTCAGCTTTACCCACCGGCGCTCGCAGCCCTACGACACGGGGCGTCATTCGTCCTACCTGAGCAACCTGTCGTATGTGGTGCCGTTCGGCTACAGCACCTTGAGCCTCGGTGCGTCGACCTCCGAGTACGCCAGCATCCTCGACGCGCCCAGCGGCGCCGAGCTGGAAACCTACGGCAATTCCAAGAACTACTCGGCCCGTCTGGATCACGTCGCCTGGCGTGGGCAGGACTCGATGTGGACGCTGTCCGGCAGCCTGACCAAGAAAAAGAACGAGAACTATCTGGAAGGCGTCCTGCTGGAAGTCAGCAGCCGCAGCCTGACCGTGCTCGATCTAGACTCGTCCTTCACCACCCGGGTGCTGGGCGGCGCCCTGACCCTGGATGCCGGCGTCGCACGGGGTCTGACCTGGTTCAATGCCCTCGAGGATGCCGACAATCTGCCGGACTGGGCGCCGCGCGCGCAGTTCACCAAGTTGAAGTACGGCGTGAGCTTCTACCGGCCGTTTCAGGTCGCTGGTGAGAACCTGTCGTTGAACAGCGCCTTCTCTGGTCAGCACGCGTTGGACACCCTCTACGGCTCCGAACAGATGTCCATCGGCAGCCCCTTCACCGTACGCGGCTTCGCCGAAACGCCACTCAGCGGCGACCACGGCCATTACCTGCGCAACGACCTGAGCTGGATAAAGCCCGTGGCCCTGCTCGGCAGCCAGACGCTGACCCTGCGGCCATATCTGGGCGCCGATTACGGCCGGGTCTGGAACCGTGTGGCGGACGTGCCCGAGGGTGAGCTGAGCAGTGTCTCGGTCGGCATCGGCGTTTACCTGGGCCCGCTCAGCCTAGACCTGCTGCATTCGCATCCGCTGAGCTCGCCGGGCTTCATGGATGACGACGCCCGCGGCGATTCGACCTTCTTCAACATCAGCCTGGCCATCTGAGGGAAATCACCATGAACCATGTATTCCGGATCATCTGGAGCTTTTCCCGCCATGCCTTCGTCGTCGTTTCCGAGCAGGTAAGCGCGCGTGGCAGGCAAGGTGGCCGCGGGGCGCTTGCGGTCGGCAGCCGCCCAGGGCTCTTCTGGCTGACGTCGATCTGCGCTGCGCTGGCCGCCAACACGGCCTGGGCGGCGGGAGTCGAAGTGGCCAGCGGCAATACCGCGGTATTCAACGCCCCCAACGGCGTGCAGGTGATCGATATTGCCACAGCCAACGGTGCCGGCGTCTCCCACAACCGCTACATCCAATACAACGTCGACCCCAGCGGGCAGATCCTCAATAACAACTCGGCATTCACCCGCGCCGGTGCGTTGCAGTCGCAGCTGGGCGGGCAGATCGTGCCCAACGTCAACCTGACCAACGAAGCCCGGGTGATCCTCAACGAAGTGGTGGCGCCCAACCGCTCCTCTTTGCGCGGCTACACCGAGGTGGTGGGCGGCAAGGCCGACGTGATCGTCGCCAACCCCTATGGCATTACCTGTTCGGGGTGCGGCTTCATCAACAGTGATCGGGCCACGCTGACCACGGGCGTACCGACCATCGGTGCCGACGGCCGGGTAGCCGGCTTCACCGTCAACCAGGGTGACATCCTGGTGGAAGGCAACGGTATCGACGCCAAGAACCAGAAGGTGCTCGATCTGGTGGCGCGTTCGGTGAAGATCGACGGCCAGCTCAACGGCCAGGATGTCGCGCTGGTGGCCGGCGCCAACGACTATGGCTACGCCAACCGCGAGACCACGGCACGCGCGCCCAGCGGTGACACGCCGCTGTATGCCATCGACTCCACGGCACTGGGCGGCATGTACGCCAACCGCATCAAGATTCTCGCGACCGAGGGCGGCGTTGGCGTGCGCATGCGCGGCGAAGCGGCGGCGACTGGAGATGACTTCACGCTTAGCGCTTCAGGCAAGATCGAGATCAACACCCGCCTCAGTGCCGAACGTGATCTGGCTCTGAGCAGCTCGACCAGCGGTGACGCCATCGTCGTCGAAGGTGCGAATACCCAGTTGAGTGCCAAGCGTGACCTGGCGCTGAGCGCCAGCAGTGGCGCGACCAGGCTCGATGAGGCGACCCTGACCGCGAACCGTGACCTCAACGTGACCGCCGCCGCCCTGAGTGATACCAGCAGCACCGGCAAGAAGCGCTATGCCGGACGTGACACCAGGATTCAGACTCAAGGGGCAACCACCCTGGCGGGAACTACCTGGGGGGCGGGCAACGACCTGTCGGTGCAGGCCGGTAGCCTGACGGTGACCAACACCGGCAACCTCTACAGTGGCGCCGATGGCCAGGCAGCGAGCAAAGCCCTGACGCTGCGCACCACCAGTGGCGATCTCAAGCTGACGGATTCCAACGTACAGAGCACGGGCGCGCTGAAACTGGATTCGGCCGCTGCGTTGTCCGTTGGCAGCGCTACCACCATCAAGAGTACGGGCGACTACGAGCTGAAGGCGGCTCGCTCGATCGACAACGCCGGCAAGGTCAGTGGCTCGGCCGGCGGCAAGGTCAACGCCGGCACGACGCTAAGCAACAGCAACCTGTTGCATGCCAATGGCTCGTTAGCGGTCGAGGCTGCTTCGATCGGCAACAGCAGCACTGCGGGCATGTCCTCGCTCAATGAGTTGAGCCTGAAAGCCAACACCAACATCGACAACCACGGCGCTCTTTATGCCGCCGAGCATCTGAATCTGCAGGCTGGTGGTCAGTTGAGCAACTACGCCAGCGGTACGCTGAGCGCAGCCAACAAGCTCGATATCCGGAGTGCCCGTCTCGTCAATAACGGCGGCATCGTCAGCTTCGGTGATGCCTACATCAAGACCACCCAGTCATTCGTCAACGAGACACTGTGGAGTGGCGGCACCTTGACCAAGCGCGACGGTGCGGTTGCTTACGGCGGTGTGATCAGCGAGGACAAGATCGCCAACGAAGGTTCGTTCGACAAAGGCATGAACGCCTGGCTCTACGACGAGAAGTATAGTTTTGACGAGCAGTTGGTGGGCCTGACGCTGAGCGAGCTGCAGAACCTGCAGAAAGCGCAGATCATTGCCTACGGTGCCGGTAGCAAACTGACGCTCGACTATGGTTCCAGCGGCCTGAACCGGGTTGGTGTGATATCCGCATCCAATGTCGAGATCACCGGTACCGGCACCTTTACCAACCAGGAGTTGGCGCTTTACCACTACGAGAAAACCCTGCGCTGGATTCGTATCGATGACGAGTCGAGCGGTGATGATGACTTCATCGCCTGGGCGCGCACGGATTCCACTGTCTACTGCTATAACGGTGCGCCTGCCAATTGTTCGGGCCGTGATGATGACCTGCCCAACAGCCCGGATGACGACGACTACAACTGGGACGAGTGGAGCCCGGGCGCCGGCTGGACCAAAACCCGGCACCTCTCGGGGGGCGGCTTTCCTTCGGTATTGGGTGACGAGGCCAGGGAAATGGCTATACAGGGCGGCGTTTTCCGCGATGCCAGCGTTATCGGGCGCAGCGGCGCCGGCATCTTTGCCACCAACCTGAGCATCATTGGTACAGGCACCCTGGTCAACGATGGCTCACCGTGGCCAGACGATCAGGCGCGGGTGGCCCAGACCACGCTGGTCACTGGCTCGGCCAACGGTCCGGCCGGTGGCGCATCGACCATCAATTTACCGAGCAACCCCAATGGCGACTTCGTCACCAGCAAGAACCCGAATAGCAAATACCTGGTCGAGACCAACCCCAATTATGGGGTCGGCTCAAACTTCGTTGGCTCGGACTACTTGGCCAAGCGTTATGGCTTCAACCCGGACGACGTACAAAAGCGCCTGGGTGACGCCAATTACGAGGCCTACCTGATTCGTCAGCAATTGATCCAGAAGACCGGCAGTAACGTCATCAACGGCTACGCCAATGAGGTCGATCAGATGCAGCGCCTGATGGATCAGGCCTATGGGGAAGGCCAGAAGCAAGGCCTGCAGTTTGGCAAGCCATTGACTGCCGAACAGGCGGCGAACCTGACCCAGGATATCGTCTGGATGGAAGAAACCGAGGTCCAGGGGCAGAAAGTGCTCGTGCCTCGGGTCTACCTGGCAGCCTCCACCGTTGCCGCCATCGCCAGCGGTGCGGTGATCGCCGCGGACAATCTGGATATCGCCGGCGGCGGTCTGAAGAACACTGGCGGTACCATCGAAGGGCGTGATTCGCTGAGCGTGAAGACCACCGGTGACATCACCAACACCAGTGGCACCATCAAAGGTGGCAACGTCAGCCTGACCTCGACCGAAGGCAGCATCCGCAATGAAACCCTGGCGGTCGGGCAGGGCGATGGCACGACCTATACGACGGCTATCGGCAAGACCGGTACGATCGAGTCGAACAACAACCTGAGTTTGGATGCGGCCAAGGACGTGACCGTGCTCGGTGCCGACGTCAAGGCAGGTGGCGACGCCTCCATCGCTGCAGGCGGCGACGTGACCTTCGACACCATCGTCGACAAGAACACGGCCACTAGCTACACCGAACGCGGCGGCTTCCTGGGCGGCAGCAGCACACGCACGTCGGTCAGCACCGAGAAGAACCTCGGTTCGAATCTGTCCACTGGCGGCAACCTGACGGTCAAGAGTGGTGGTGATACCACTATCGCCGGCAGTAACGCTGATATTGGCGGCAACCTAGACGCGCAGACCGGCGGCAGCTTCAAGGTCGTGGCCCGGCAGGACAAGGAGACCGTGGAAACCCAAACCAGCACATCGGGTGTCGGTGTCGGCGGCGGTCTCTACGGTAGCCAGAAAACCACGGTGAACGATTTCACCGGCACCAACAAAGGCTCGACCCTGAATGTCGGCGGCAATGCCAACGTCAAGTCGGACAAGGCCATCGTTCTGCAGGGCTCGGATGCCAACATCGGCGGTGACGCCAACCTCGAAGGCAAGGAGGGCATCGCCATTCTCGATGGCCTGGACGAAAAGCGCACCAGTACGCGTGTCGAGACCACCACCTTCCTCAAGGTAGACAGCTCCAGCGGCGCCGAAGCCAAGGCCCAGGCCAGTGCCGTCGGCCTGCAGTCGGAGGCTTCTGCCGAAGCCAGCGCCAAGGCGTCGGCCAACCTCAAGCTGGCGGAAACCAGCGTCACCACTACCAAGGAGGGCAAGAACACCAGTGTCGCCTCGAACCTGAAGGTCGGCGGCAACCTGGGCATGAAGAGCGACGGCACGGTTACCGTGCAGGGCTCGAACGTGGAGGCCGGTGGTGACCTGGCGATCGATGCCAAGGACGTTCAGGTACTGACCGGGCGCAACGAGGAATGGCGCGAGAGCGAAACCACCACGACCTCCGTTGGTATCTACAACGATGCCGAAGCCAAGGCGGGTGCGTCGGCCTCGGCAGGTGTGAGTGGCGGCGGCGTGGCCAGCGGCCAGGCGCAAGCCGGTGCGGATGCCGGGTCGACCACGACGGCGGGGGTGCGCCACGAGCATTCGCAGGAGTCCAGCTATAGCCTGACTAACTCGTCCTCGACCCTCAAATCCGGCGGCAACATGAGCGTGACCGCCAAGGATACCGCGACCTTCCAGGGCGCCAATGTGGAGTCTGGTGGCGACATGAACCTCCAGGCCAAGGACATCAGGAATGTCGCGGCCCAGGATGTCAGCCGCTCCAGCAGCTCGGCCGAAACCCATACGGCCGGCGTCTATCTGGGCACCGGCGCATCGGCCCAGGCCAGTGCCAATGGCAATTCCCAGGGGCAGGGCGATGCGTCAGCCAGTGCCTCGGCCGAGGCCAGTGCCGGCCTGCGCTATGCCTACGAATCGGAGAAGAACAGCGAGGGCTCGATCACCCAGGTGACCAACAGCTTCAAGTCCGGCGGCAACTTCACCCGCCAGGCACAGGACACCATCGTCGATCAGGGCACCCAGGTGGAGGCGGCGGGCAACATCACCCAGTCGGCGCGGGTGATCCGCGACGAGGCGGTCTCCGATTCCAGCTGGTCGAGCAGCGATGCCCAGAGCCATGACGCCCGCGTTGGCGTGTATGCCGGCGCGGAAGCCAACGCCAGTGCCAGCGGGGGCGCCGATGCCAGCGCCGGGGTTGGGGTCAAGGCGTCGTACCAGGGCTCCATTTCCAGCGAGAGCGAGCAGCAGAGTACGGCGGTCACCAGCCGCTTCAAGGCCGGTGGCGACATCAGCTCGACGTCGAAGGAGCAGACGACCCTGGTCGGTACCCAGTTCGAGTCGGGTGGCGACACCACCATCGACGCCGGTTCGCTCGATTACCAGGCGGCGAAGGACACCTCCAGCGCCAAGGGCAGCAGTCACGACATCAATGTCGAGGCCAAGGTCGCCATCGCCGGAAACGACGCCAGTCTCGACGCAGGCTATGACATGGCCAAGAGTTCCGAGAGCGCTTCGACCGCGCGCACCGGCAGCATCCAGAGCGGAGGCAACCTGACCATCCGCACCCGCGGCGATGCCACGTTCACCGGCACTGAACTATCGGCTGGTGGCAAGACCAGCATCGACTCCGGCGGCAACGTGACGTTCAACGAGGCGCGTGACACCGCCAACAGCTCGTCCCTCGACCTTTCCGTCGGCGTCAGCGCGTCGTCGAGCAAGACCGACACCGGTGGCAAGGAAAACGAAGGTGAGCTGGGGCTCGGTGTCGGCTACGGCACGGCATCGAGTTCTACCGCGCGGGTTGGCAGCATCAGCGGCGGGCAGGGCGTGAGCATCAGCAGTGGCGGTAATACCACGCTGGTGGGAACGCAGATCGAGTCAGGGGCGCAGACCGACATCAGTGCCGGGGGCAAGGTCAACCTGCAGGAGGCCGTCAGCACCTCGTCGAACTTCGCCGTTCGGGCGGAAACCTCGGTCAGCGGTAGCAGCAGCTCGGAGCCGGCCAAGCCAGCTAGCGAGGGGGCCTCCAAAGGTGCTGCGAAAAAACCGGCAGAGGATGCCGGCGAGGACGACGATGGACCGATCGGTGCCTCAGGGCTGGAGCTCGAGGTGGGCAGCAGCCGTGAAGCCACCAAGGTCAATATTCAGTCAGCTGGCGGCACCAGCATCAGGCAGGGGCAGCGCTGAGCAGCGAGGGTCTAAGGCATAAAAAAGCGCCTGGGCATTAGTGTCCAGGCGCTTTAGTTTTAGTCTGTTGCCGCCAGAGTGCTTACACCTTGAACTGATCCATCAGTTTCATCTGCTGGTTGGCCAGGCTGTTGAGTTGGCTGCTGACTTTCGCCGACTCGGTGGCTTGTTCGGTCAGGGTTTCGGTTACGGTGCGGATGGCGGCGACGTTGCGGTTCACTTCTTCGGCCACGGCGCTCTGCTCTTCGGCTGCGCTGGCGATCTGCAGGTTCATGTCGCTGATCACAGACACAGCATCGCTGATCCGGCCCAGGGTCTGGGCGGCGTTCTGGATCTGCTCGACGTTGGCCTGCGCATGCTGGTGGCTGGTGTGCATGGTGGTCACCACGCCGCGGGTCGCGCCCTGGATGCGCTCGATGACCTGGCGGATTTCTTCGACCGAATCCTGGGTACGGCGGGCCAGGTTGCGTACTTCGTCGGCGACTACCGCGAAGCCGCGGCCGCTGTCGCCTGCTCGGGCTGCTTCGATGGCGGCGTTGAGGGCCAGCAGGTTGGTCTGCTCGGCGATACTGCGGATCACTTCAAGTACCGAGCCGATCTGTTCGCTGTTGACCGCCAGGGCTTCGACTTCGGTCACCGCCTTGCTGATTTCATCGGCCAGGGTACGGATGTCCTGGCTGCTGCGCTCGATGATGGTGCGGCTCTGCTGGGCCGATTCATCGGCGCCGCGGGCCGCTTCGGCGGCGTTGGAGGCGCTGCTGGCCACTTCCTGAGCGGTGGCGCTCATTTCGTTGGAGGCAGTGGCGACCTGATCGACCTCACGGAACTGTATCTGCATGCCGTCGCTGGTCTGGCTGGCGATGTGGGAGGACTGATCGGCGGTGGCACGCGCCTCGGTGATGCTCTGCTTGATCTGCGCGATGGTCGGCTGCAGCTTGTCGAGAAAGCGGTTGAACCAGCTGGCCAGCTCGCCCAGCTCATCGCGCTTGTTGTAGCGCAGGCGCTGGGTCAGGTCGCCTTCACCGCTGGCGATGTCCTCGAGCATATGGGCCACGGCGTTGATCGGCCGGGTCACGCCTGAGGCGGTCAGCCAGATCAGGATCAGACCCACCAGGCCGGCAATCAGCGCCACGCTCAGTGCCTTGATGGTGCCGCTGGTCTGGGCTTGGTCGAGCAGGCCCTGCAGTTTCACCGCGTCGGCCAGCAACACCTTTTCGGGCAGACCGATGGACACGCCCCAGGGTTTGGCATTGGCGATGGGGCTGACCGGGTAGACAGCGTATATGAAATCGCCTTGCTCGAGGGTGCTCGGCGCGCTGTTGCCCACCGCCGCGAGAATCTTCTTGCCTTCGTCGCCCTGGGCTTCTTCGATACTCTTGCCGATCTGGCTATCGTCGGTGCTGTAGGCGGCCAGGGTGCCGCTGGGGGAGACGATCAGCACCCGGCCGGCGTCGTCGAACAGCCCGTGCTGGGCTTCCCTGGCCGCCGCCTGCAGCGAGGCCAGCTCCAGATCGACGCCCAGCGTGGCAACGACCTTGTCACCGTCCATCACCGGGATGGTCAGTGAAGTCATCAGCAGGCGCTTGCCTTCAAGGGTGTCGGCGTAGGGTTCCAGCAGGCAGGCGGTCCTGCGCTCGCGGGGGCAGGTGTACCAGGCGTTGTAGGGTGTGCCGCTGATGCTCAGCTCGGTTTTGTTGATGTCGGCTTCGGTGATCATGATGTTCATCGGCTGCGGCGTACTACGCGTCCAGGCACTGGAGAAGCGGCCGGTTTCATTGGAGCCGCGAGCGCTGTCGTTGACGAACTCACCGTCGCGACCATCCAGGGCATTGGGCTCGAATACCAGCCAGACGCCCAATACCTTGGTATTGCGCTCGAAAGTGGTCTTGATGCTCTGGTTGATCGCTTCGCGCAGGTCGCTGGTCGGCATGTCGACCTTGGTGGCCAGGGTGCGCAGGTCATGTACTTCATCGGCCAGACTGGTGGCCACCACCAGGGTTTCGCTGAAGGTGCGCTGCAGCCTGACCGATTGTTCGGCGGCCCGGGCTTCGAGCAGATTTTCGACGCTGTCAGTCAACATCTGGCGGCTGGAGGTGCTGGTCAGTTGGTTGTTCTGGCTGCTTTGATAAAGGTTCATCCCCACGATCAGGGCGATCACACCAAGCAGGCAAAGCCCGGAGAGCAAAACGATTTTCAGCCGAATCGACATCGAGTTGAACATGGCGCTATCTCTGAAGTACGCGGTTGCTCAGCGCTGCTGAGCAGGCACGAGTGGGGTCTTTCGGGGTATCGGCGCGGCGGTTCTTTTCATGAGCGGGTACCCTTGAAAATGCTGCACCGTTGAGCGCTTCGCTAGCTGTCATATAGACACTAGTCGACTCGGCGGTGACCGCCATGTTTCTAAGGGCTGCTTGCCCGAAGTTTCTGCCAGGTGCTGTCCAGTGCTGATTTCTGGGCGGCGCTCAAGGACTCCAGCAGGTAGCTGGCGCGCCGTTGCTTAGCGTTCATCACCTGCAGTGGATAATCGGCTGCGAACTGCAGCATGGCAGGTGAGTCACTTGGCAGCGGCGGGTAGAAATGCGTGGCCTGGGCATTGCGAATGGCGTTTTGCGGGGTGATCAGAAAGTCGATGAAGCGGTAGGCCAACTCCGGGTTGGGCGCATTGGCAGGGATGGCCAGGGTATCGATGTACATCGCGGCGCCCTCATCGGGAATCACATAGCTCAGCGCCGAATTTCTTTCGATCGCCCGCAGGGCATGGCCGCTCCAGCTCATGGCCAGGCACAGTTTGCCTTGCGCCAAGGCATCGATGTACGCCCAGTTGTTCAGTTCGGCGAACTTGGGCATCAGGGGTTCCAGGGGTTGCAGTGCCTTGGCGATTTGGCGCGGGCTGCTGACCGTCGGATTACGACCCTTGTAGTTGAGCATCAGCGAGGCCACTTCCTGAGGGGCATCGATCAAGCCAACGCCACAGCTGAGCAGGCGCGACACCTGCGGGGGCTCGAACAGCAGGCTCCAGCTCGTCGGCAATGGCGTCCCGTAGGCGGCCTGGGCCAGAGTGGCGTTCACCACCATGCCAACCGAACCCCACAGGTAAGGCACCGCATGTTCCTTGGCCGCTGGCTGGCCGGCCAGCATCGACAGCAGCCAGGGATCGAGCTGTTTGTAGTGGACCAGGCGACTGGTATCCAGCGGCGCCAGCTTGCCGCCAGCGACCAGCTCCTTGAGCATGAAATGCGACGGCACGATGAGGTCATAGGCCGTGCCTGACTGCATCGCCTGCATCAGCTCCTCGCTGGTAGTGAACCCTTGATACTCCACGCGTACGCCGGTGCTGCGTTGAAAGTCCTCGATCACTGCAGGGTCGAAGTAGTCCTGCCAGCTCAGGAAACGCAGTACTTGTTGGGCGTGCACGCTGTTGCAGGCGAGTAGGGTTATCAGGCAGACCAGGGCTTTCATGGCGTCGCTCCTTGGCTCAAGGGCACTCGGATGAGGCGGGGTGTTTGGGGCAAGGAGCCGCAAAGGCTGACGAGGGCATTGGGCATGCCGGAACGAGACCTACCGCAATCGTTGCCGGGGGCGAGAACGAGGTTATCGGTGCGGGGCTCGATCCGGTGCAGATCGCGTTCATTGGCATCGAAGGTGCTGATCTGCTGCCTCGGATCATGGTGAAGCCCTTAGCTGCATTCTTATTCTTCTTGTCGTGACGGGCAGGGCGAGATGAGGCTGCTGCCGATCCGGTCTTGTCGCGATGATAGGGGCGGCCAGCAGGCCGACGTTATCCCGAATTGGCAAGGGGGACAGATACCCGCGCACAGGTGTGAACCATCTTGGAAACAGGGTTTTTTTGGCTGCCAATATGGGATAACGCCACTTGGGGGAAGGGCCTAGGATCACTTTCGACAGCCAATAACAATTGCGTTCCGGTCGGCCAGGAGGGCGCGTCGCCTTCTTCCGACCCTTGCAAACTGCCTCATAAAATAAGGTCAAGAGAATGAGCGTATCCACGAGTGTGCCTGCAGGCTCGAACGAGCTGCGGCGCGGTGCCCTGAGCGTTGGTTTCATCATCTTTTTCGTGGTGTCGGCGGCCAGCCCCCTGAGCGTACTGGCCGGCGGCTTCCCGATCGGCATCATGCTGGGTAGCGGTGCCGGTACGCCGGCGCTGCTGGTGATCGCCCTGCTGGTGCTGCTCGCGTTCGCGGTGGGTTACACCACCATGGCGCGGCACGTCACCAATGCCGGCGGCTTCTATGCCTTCTCCTCGCGCGGCTTGGGTGGGCTGGCGGGCGGGGCGGCGGGGATGCTGGCGATGTTCGCCTACAACATCCTGCAGGTTGGTCTGTATGGCATGTTTGGCGGTGTGATGGCTGGCACCATGTCCAGCGTGTTCGCCATTGACCTGCCCTGGTGGTCGTACTCGCTGATGGCCATGGTCAGCGTGGCCATTCTCGGCTACCGCAACATCGATCTGTCAGCGCGGGTGTTGTCACTGATCGTGGTTGCCGAGTACCTGGCCATCCTGGTGCTGGACATCGCCATCCTGCGCAGCGGTGGCGACAGCGGGGTGAATTTCGACTCCTTCAAGGCCGAGCACGTGTTCAGCGGCAATCCGTCGATCGGTCTGCTGTTCTGCTTCGCAGCGTTCATCGGCTTTGAGGCAACCACCATTTATGGTGAGGAGGCGAAGAACCCGCAACGCGCCATCCCTATCGCCACCTATGTGTCGGTGCTGCTGATTGGTTGCTTCTACGCCATCTCGATCTGGTCCATGGTCATTGGCGTGGGCACCGACAAGATCGTGCCGACCCTGCAGGCGCTGACCGACCCGACCACCTTCATCTATGGACTGTCCGATCATTACGTCGGTGCCCATCTGACCCAGGTGATCCGCGTGCTGTTCGTGGTGAGCATCTATGCCGGCCTGCTGGCGTTTCACAATTCGGCGGCGCGCTACTTCTACGCCATCGGCCGTGACGGCCTGCTGCCCAAGTCGCTGGGCCTGACGCACCGCATTCACCAGAGCCCGCACATGGGGTCGGCCCTGCAGAGCCTGATCGCTGCCGTGGTGGTGCTGATTTTCGCGGTGATGGAAGCCGATCCGATCCTGCAGCTGTTCGCCTGGTTCTCCAGCCTGGCCACGCTGTGCCTGCTGCTGCTCATGGCGCTGACCTCGGCCGCGGTGCTGATGTACTTCAAGCGCAATCCGCAACTGAAGCTGGGTCTGCTGCGCCGTCTGATCCTGCCAGCGTTCTCCTGTGCGGCCTTGGGCATTGTTCTGGTCATCGCAGTCATCCATTTCGACGTGCTGACCGGCTCCAGCAAGGCGATCTCCTATGCGCTTTGCGCGGTCATCCCCGCGGCCCTGATCGGTGGTGTGCTGTTGGCCATGCGCCTGCGTCGCAAGTCGCCGGAATGCTTCGCCAAGCTGGGTAGCCACAAGCTGTAAGCCATTTTCCTTCTCTCTGCGCCAACCCCGCCTTACAGCAGTGCTGCCGACGGGGTCATGAGCGAGCAACCCAATCTATCCGCAACAGTCTCCGGCGGGCGAAGGTGGCCCAATCGCTGTATTGCGATTCGCCGGTGGCGGCAACAACGATAAATGGACGTGAAAGGAGCATCACCATGGAATATCGCAAAGCGGCAACACGCCTTTCCAGTGGCGGCCTGGCCCTGAGCCTGGCCATCGGTCTGACTACACCAGCAGGCGCTTATGAGCTGTACAGCGACGATGACAGCCATCTCAACGCCGATGTGCTCGCTGTATTCGGCATGATCAACAGCCGCAAGAACTACGATGGCACCAGCGGCGGTTCGACCTGGCGTGAAGGCTTCATCAAGTACGGTGTGAGCGGTGATCAGGGCCTCGGCGCCGCCGGCACTGCCTACGGTGCCTTCAATCTGGTGAGCTCGGCGACCTGGGGCGATGGCGACCCGGCCGGGCTGACCGACGGTAGCGAGCGCACCACCAAGATCGAAGAAGCCTACCTGGGCTGGCGCTCGGGGGATCTGTTCCCGGCGCTCGGCAAGGATGGCGTGGACTTTTCCGCCGGCCGTCAGGTGGTCAAGCTGGGGCGTGGTTTCCTGATCAACGACGATGGCACCAACCTGGGCAAGGGGCCGGCTGACGGTGCCCTGAACCGTGGCGGTGCCTACTACATCGCCGCCCGCCATGCCTTCGACCGCACGGCGGTGTTGCGTCTGGGCGGCGAGGAGGGCGTGCACGGCTCGGCGGTATGGCTCAAATCCGACAACCGTGCCCAGGCCGAAGTCGAACTGGCCGCCGGGACCCTGGATTACACCAACGACACCGGTACCCTGGGCCTCACCTGGGTTCATGGTCTGGATGTGAACAAACGCTGGGCCAGCCCGATTCAGGCGCAGCGCGACAATATGAACCTCTACAGCATTCGCGGCGAGGGCAGTGCCGGCATCGAGAATGCCAACTTCGCCTTCGAATACGCCTGGCAGGACGTCGACACCGGCGTGGAGAAGGCTTGGTACACCGAGGCCGGTTACACCTTCGCCAACGCGCCTTGGGCGCCGAGCCTGACCTACCGCTACACACGCTTTTCGGGGGAGTGGGATTCGCTGTTCACCGGGCTAAGCACCGGTTATGGCACCTGGTTCCAGGGTGAGGTGGCAGGCAATTATGCGGGGCCGTTGAACACCAATACCGGCATCCATCACGTGGGCCTCAAGGCTACGCCGGTGGAGGGGCTGACCCTGGGCGCGCTGTTCTTCGACTACACCACGTTGCACGACCGCGACACCATCAACCGTGATGCCCGTGAGCTCGATCTGTATGCCGAATGGGCGGTCAGCGACCACCTGATCATCACGCCGCTGGTGGGGCTCTACAAACCCGGCAAGAGTGCCGAGGATGGGGTCGGCAACCAGGTCGGCGGCAATGGAACCAATGTCTACAGTCAGCTGATGGTCGTTGTGCCGTTCTGACGTTTCAGCTAACCCTCTTGGCGACCTGCTCCACGCACTTGGTCGCACGACTGCCCGCTTGCGGGCAGTCGGTTTTCCTTTTCCCTCATCCCTCTCAGGCAGTCGGTATCGAGCGCTGCGCGTGGATGTTCTGAGCGATGCGCCTGGTGGTGTCGATCAGCATGTCGAGCACCGTCTCCTGACGCAGCAGCCGGAAATTGGCCGTGGTGCCCACCGCGGAAATACTGCCCATCACTTCCTTCTCATCGACGCTGACGATGGGCGCCGCGATACCGGTGTGTCCGGTGTTCAGTTCGTCGTGGGTGATGCTGTAACCGTCCTTGCGGATCTTCTTGGCCATGCGCGCGAACTCCGACCAGCTGCAGGTGCTGTACGGATTGCCGGGGTCGCAGGCAATTTCCTCGTGCAGCTTTTGCAGGCGTTTGCCCTTTTGCGAGGCCACCAGCACCTTGGACTGCGCACCGCGAAAGAGTGGCAGCGGGTGGCCGCGGCCGAAGGCGAAGTGCGAGGCATCGTGGGATTCGGTGATGTAGGTGTTGATGATGTGGCCGTCGTAGAAAACGCTGGCGAACACCGCCAGGCCGGTCTTGTCGGCCAGCTCGTGCATCAGCTCACGGCCGGCGCTGAGGATCGGGTCGTACTGGCGCATCATCCAGTCCAACTCGATGATCCGCGGCCCCAGGCCGTAGCTGCCGGCGCCGACGCGGGTCAGCAGGCCCGCCTCGCAGAGGTCCTTCACGTAGCGGTACACCGTGGCCCGGGAAAGCCCCATGCGCGCGGCGATGGTCTCCGGATCCACCTGCAGTTGCTCGGGGCCGAACAGGTCCAGCACGCCCAGGGTCTTGCTCAAGCTGCTCATGTCACTCCTTGTGCGGCCGCTACCTGCCGCTTTGCGTTTGCACCCACTACTGGCCCTGACGAGCGCTGCCCGCATGCACAGATGATGCAGGTGAGGGCAGAGAATCTCGCAGGCTGAGAAATGCTTGTCAAATTACCCTTAAAAATCTCATTTGTCTCGTATTTTGAGTAAATCATTAAAAATAGCTTGGCGGTTTTTTTGAATGATGGAATAAATCTCAAAAAACAACGCAAGCCTGCGAGGGCAGACGAATGAATGGTGCCGAATTACTGATCGAAGCTGCTGCCGCCAGCGGCGTCGAATACTGTTTCGCCAACCCGGGAACCACCGAGATTCCCCTGGTGGCCGCGATCGCGAAACATCCTGCGCTGACGCTCAAGCCTGTGCTGTCGCTGTTCGAGGGTGTGTGCACCGGCGCCGCTGACGGTTACGGACGCATTGCCGGCAAGCCAGCCATGACCCTGACCCACCTCGGCCCAGGCTTCGCCAACGGCATCGCCAACCTGCACAACGCCCGCCGCGCCAACACGCCGATCGTCAACGTGATTGGTGATCACGCCTCCTGGCACGTCAACTACGATCCACCTCTGGCCAGCGACATCGAAGCTCTGGCCGGTGCGGTGTCCGGCTGGGTGCGTACCTCACGTAGCGCCGAGCGGGTCGGTGAGGATTTCCAGAGCGCCGTGCAGGCCGCCTGGCAGCCACGCGGGCAGATCGCCAGCCTGATTCTGCCGATGGACCTGCAGGCCAACGAGGTGTCGGCTGGCGCCGCGCGCTTCGCGCCGCTGCAGGCACCGGTTCGCCGCCTGGCCGGCGACAAGGTCGAGCAGGTGGTAGCGGCCCTCAAGGCCGGCAAGCGCCTGGTGTTCATCGTCGGCGACAGCGGCCTCACGGCTGAAGGGCTTCAGGCCGCTGGCCGCCTGGCTCACCTGCCGGGTGTGCGGTTGTTCGCCGAGACCTTCCCGCGCGTCAGCCACCGTGGTGGTGGCCTGCCGGATCTCGACCGCCTGCCGTACTTCCCGGAAGTGGCCATCGAGATTCTCGACCAGTACGACCTGGTGGTATGCGCCGGTGTGCCGGAGCCGATCAGCTACTTCGGCTACGAAGGCATCGCCTCGCGGCTGGCCGAGCGTGATCGCCTGCTGTCCCTGGCCGAGGTCGGCGACGACGTGGTCGGCGCGATCAGCGCGGTGGCCGACGCCCTGCAGGCACCGGCCCATGTGCCTGTGCCTCAAGGCATCGAGATGCCGCCGGCCGAAGACGCACTGTCGCCGCAGTCGATCGGCAAGGTGCTCTCCGCTGCCCTGACTCACGACTGCATCGTATCCATCGAGGGCGGCACCTGCGGTTACCCGTTTTTCACCGCCTCGGCCGGCGCGGCCCGCCACCGCGTGCTGACCAACACCGGCGGCGCCATCGGCCAGGGCATTCCGGCCGGCTTCGGTGCGGCCCTGGCCGAGCGTGGCAACACCGTGTTCTGCCTGCAGTCGGACGGCAGCGCCCAATACACCATCCAGACCCTGTGGAGCATCGCCCGTGAGCAGCTGCCGGTGATCATTCTGATCGCCGCCAACCACCGCTACGCGATCCTGCAGAACGAGCTGCGCCGTTACGGCGTGACCGACTTCGGCCCGCAAGCATTGGCCCTGACCGAACTGGATCGCCCGCGGGTGGACTGGAAGGCCCTGGCCAAGGGCTACGGCGTACCGGCCAGCACCGTGCGCACCAACCTTGAATTGCGTCAGGCCCTGGCGAATGCCATCGCCAGCGCGGCGCCCTGCCTGATCGAAATGGAGCTGTGAGCCATGAGCGAGATTCAACTGCTACCTGCTGTCCGTGAATTCCTTGCCACACCCAAGCGCCTGCTGATCGGTGGTCAGTGGGTGGAGGCAGCCAGTGGCAAGCGTTTCGCCGTCGAGAACCCAGCCACTGCCACTCAGCTATGTGAAGTCGCCGAGGGAGAGGAGGCCGATGTCGACGCCGCCGTCGCCGCTGCCCGTGCCGCCTTCGAAGGCCCGTGGCGCTGGGAAACCCCGGCGCGCCGCGGCTACCTGCTGTTTCGCCTGGCCGAGTTGATCGACGCGCATCGCGAAGAGCTGGCGCAACTGATCACCCTGGAGAACGGCAAGACCATTGCCGCCGCCCGCGGTGAGGCCACCAGCGCCGCCAACATCGTCCGCTACTTCGCCGGCTGGCCGACCAAGATCGAAGGCAGCACGCTGCCGGTGTCGCCGGCCAGCGGCGCGCCGATGCTCAACTACACCCTGCGCGAGCCGGTGGGCGTGTGTGCGCTGATCGTGCCGTGGAACTTCCCGCTGAACATGTGCGTGTGGAAGCTCGGCCCGGCCCTGGCCACCGGCTGCACCGCGGTACTCAAGCCCGCCGAGCAAACGCCGCTGGTGGCCGTGCGCCTGGTGCAACTGATCGAAGAGGCGGGCTTTCCCGCTGGCGTGGTCAACCTGCTCACCGGCTTCGGCGCCCGCACCGGCGCGCCGCTGTCCCAGCACGCCGATGTCGACAAGATCGCCTTCACCGGCTCGACCCACGTTGGCCGCCTGATCGCTCAGGCTGCTACCAGCAACATGAAGAAGGTATCCCTGGAGCTGGGCGGCAAGTCGCCGAACATCATCCTGCCGGACGCCGACATCGTGCGCGCCGCCAAGGGCGCGGCCGACGGTATTTTCTACAACCAGGGCCAGGTGTGCACCGCCGCCTCGCGCCTGTACGTGCATGAATCGGTGCTCGATCAGGTGCTCGAGGAGCTGCGCAAGCACGCCGCCGCCCACGTCATCGGCTCCGGTCTGGACAGTCGCAGCACCCTCGGGCCGCTGGTGTCCGAGCGTCAGTTGAACACCGTGAGCGGTTACCTGCAGCGCGGCGTGCAGGACGGTGCCGAGCTGATCTGCGGCGGCAAGCGCCCGGCGCATCTGGAACAAGGCCACTTCATCGAGCCCACGGTGTTCTTCGACCGCGCCGAGCAGGCCTGTGTGGCCCGCGAGGAAATCTTCGGCCCGGTGCTCACGGTGATGAGCTGGAACGACGTCGACGAACTGGCCCAGCGCGCCAACGACTCGCCCTACGGCCTGGCCGCTGGCCTGTGGACCCGCGATCTGCGCTCGGCGCATCGCCTAGCCGCGCAGCTCAAGGCCGGTTCGGTATGGATCAACTGTTGGAACGTGGTCGATCCGGCCTCGCCCTTCGGTGGCTACAAGCAATCCGGCTGGGGCCGGGAAATGAGCAAGAACGTGATCGACGCCTACACCGAGACCAAAAGCGTCTACGTCGATCTCGCCTGACCGCACGACAACAAGAGGAATCATCATGGATCTGCAACTCAAAGACCGCGTCGCCATCGTCACCGGCGGCGGCATGGGCATCGGCAAAGAAGTCGCGCGCTTTCTCTCCGAGGAAGGCTGCAAGGTAGTGATCTGCGCACGCCGCATGGAATATCTGCGCGCCGCGGCCGAGGAAATCACCGCGCAAACCGGCAACGAAGTGCTGCCGCTGTTCTGCGACACCAACGACATGCAGGCCGTGTCGACCATGGTGCAACAGGCCAAGGATCACTTCGGCCGCATCGACATCCTGGTCAATGGCGCCGCTGCGCCGTCCGGCGTGGTGCGCAACGACATCGAGCACGCCGGCGACGACGAGCTGCTGTCGGACCTCAACACCAAGGTGATCGGCTACTTCCGCTGTGCCAAGGCGGTGACTCCGCACATGAAGGCCGCTGGTTTCGGCCGCATCATCAATATCGGTGGCCTCACCGGTCGTGGCAGCAAGGTGCTGTCGGGCATGCGCAACCTGGCCATCACCCACATGACCAAGACCCTGTCCGACCAGCTCGGCCCGTCGGGGATCACCGTCAACCTGATTCACCCTGGCGTGGTCGACACCCCGCACATCCACGAGCTGTACGAGCGTGAAGGCGTCAAGCAGGGCAAAACCCCTGAGCAGGTCGAGCAGGCCTACATCGATGCCACGCCGATCCGCCGCACCCTGCAGCCGATCGAAATGGGCTGGCTGATCGGCTTCCTGGCATCCCCAAAAGCGGCCGCCGTTACCGGCGAGTCCATCGGTATCGATGGCGGCCTGACCCGCGGCATCTTCATCTGAGGAGGCAATCATGAGCAACGGAACCCTGTTGGTGGCCACCGTCGGCCAGGCGGTGATCCGCAGCGCCGACGACGGCAAGACCTGGCATCGTCTGGGCCTCGGCCAGGCCATCGAGTTCGACGCCATCACCCGCTCGTTGAGCGTCAGCCCGCAAGCGCCGGAAGTGATCTACGCCGGCACCGATGTCGGCCTGTGCGTAAGCCATGACACCGGCGGCAAGTGGACCCGCGTCGACTCGCCGTTCAATGGCGAAACCGTGTGGAAAGTGGCGGTCGACCCGAAAGACGCCAAGCGCATCTTCGTCGGCACCGGCGCGCCATCGCGCGCCGTGCTGTGGCGCACTCTGGACGGCGGCGCCAGCTGGTACCGCGTGCCGGTGGAGATTCCCGAGTTCTGCGAGGGCGTCAGCAAGCCGCGCCTGCTGGCTTTCGCCTATGACCCGACCGACCGTAACCAGGTGTGGTTCGGCCTGGAAGAGGGCGGCCTGTTCCACAGCCGCGATGGCGGCGACACCTTCACCCGCGTCGATGACCGCCTGCTGTGGGACTACAACTCCGATGTGCACAACATCGTTGTGCTGCCCAACCACGGCAAGAAGGTCATCGTGGTGGTGTGCGTCAACGCCGTGTACCGCAGCTTCGACGAAGGCGCGACCTGGACCGGGATCATCGGCGCCGAAGCCTTCGGCCTGTATTACGTGCGCGTGCTCAATGCGCCGGTGGGCAGCGAAGACACCTTGTACCTGAGCATCTCCGACGGCACCCCGGGCACCACCAGCAAGGTGCTGGTATCGCGCGACGCCGCGGCGACCTGGGAAGTGCTGCCGCTGTCGCAGCAACCCAACTCCTGCGTCTGGGCCATCGCTTTCAACCCGGCCAACCCGCAGCAGATCGTCGCCGGTACCAAGTACGGCCACCTGTTCACCTCGGCGAACGGCGGTAACGGCTGGCAGAAGCAGTGGCGCGAATTCAGCGAAATCGCCGACGTGCTGTGGACGCCTGCGGTCGCGCAGATCAAGGCCGGGCACACGTCCGTCATCAAGAAGTGAGGGCCCCGCGATGAAAATCGACATTCTCCGCACCCATATCTCGCTGTTCGTCACCGACCCGGACGCCTCGGCGCTGTGGTACGCCGATGTGCTGGGCATGCACGAAAGTGCCCGGGGCGAAGCCTGGGTGATGATGGCCTTCGGCAGCAAGCACCACGACATCGCGCTGATCAAGGCCGAGCCCGGCGCCCACCAGGGCGGGCTGGGCCTGCAGCACTACGGCCTGGAAGTGGCCGGCGACATGACCACGCTGCGCGAGCTGTACGGCATGTTGCTGAGCAAGGGTGTGGAGATCGTCAAGATCACCGATCACGAGATCGGCAACGGCCTGTACTTCCATGATCCGGACGGCAACCGCCTGGAATTCTTCTTCGAAACCGAACACGACGACGCGTTGGCCAAGGCGCGTTTTAAGGCGGCCGGCGCGCCGAGCCGCAACTTCACCGTCGACCCCCTCTGAGCAAGGAACACCTTCATGAAAGCCAAGAACTTCGCCAGCTACCACATCCGCAAGTGGTACAGCTTCACCGAGGAAACCCACGCCAATGAGACCGGCCAGTTGGCCGACGGCGAGCCGGTATTCAAGTACGTGATCGCTGCCGCCATCCACAATCCCTATGCCGGGCGCTTCAGCGAGAACCTCGATGAGCTGATCAACGATTCGCCGCTGCTCGGCAAGGAGTTCGGCCGTCGTATCAACGAGCTGGCCGCCGGTCGCAGCGTGATCAGCTACGGCAAGGCCTGCCTGGTCGGCAGTGCCAGCGAGTACGAGCACGGCAACGCCTTTTTGACCAACCCGGCCGCCGATCCGATTCGCGTTGCCCTGGGTGGCGGCAAATCCTGGGTGCCTTCTACCGGCAAGCGCGGCGCGCCGGGCGTGACCATCGATATTCCGCTGGCCCACAAGGACGCCCTCTACGTGCGTTCGCACTACGACACCGTGTCTGCCTCCTTTGGTGACGGCCCGGCGCCGGATGAAGTGATCATCATCTGGGCCTTCGCCACCCGCGGCCGCCTGCATGCACGTCTGGGCGGTCTGACCGCCGACGCCATCAAGGGCGACAACGGGCTGACCTGATTGGGAGATTCACCATGTCCAACAGTCACTTCTTCCACAACCGCTCGAAGCTGCCGCTGCACTTTCTGCAGTGGGGCAACCTGGACGCCACGCCGGTGATCCTGCTGCACGGCCTGCGCGCCTATGCGCAGACCTGGCAGTCGCTGGCCGAGTCCCTGGGCGACGCGTTCTGCTGCTACGCACTCGACCAGCGCGGGCGCGGACTGAGTGACTGGGCCGACAGCCACACCTATTGCACCGAGCACTACGTGCGCGACCTCGAAGATCTGGTCGAGTACCTGCACCTGGATCGCTTCATGCTGGTGGGCCATTCCCTGGGCGGCGCCAATGCCCTGGAATACGCCCGCCAGCATCCGGGCCGGCTGTCGGCCCTGGTGATCGAAGACATCGGCCCGGGCTCGTCGAGCGCGGGTGACGGCGCCGAGCGGATCCGCCGCGAGATGCGCGAAACCCCGCTGTATTTCACCGACTGGGAGCAAGCACGGGCCTTCTGGCAGCGCTCGCGTCCTGGTCTGTCCAGCGAAGGGCTGGCATCGCGGCTGGCTCATTCGATGAAGGAAACCGAGCAGGGCATCACCTGGCGCCATGATCAACAGGGCATCGCCGAGGCGCGCCTGAGCATCACCCCGACCGACCTGTGGCCTGCGGTGCATGCACTGGACTGCCCGACGCTGTTCATCCGTGGTGGGCGCTCGGATTTCCTGCCGCTGCAAACCCTGAGCGCGCTGGAAAGCGCCAATAGCAACATCCAGACAACCGTGATCGCCGACGCCAGCCACTACGTGCACGACGACCAGAGTGCCGTGTTCAACGAGGTCGTCGGCGACTTCCTCCGGGCACAACGAAGCTAGCCCGAACTACACCAAAACCTACAAGAAGCAGGTGAAAGCATGAAACGCGAGACGACTCAGGTAGTCATCGTCGGCGGAGGCCCGAATGGCATCGCCATGGCCCACTACATGGGCCTGCACGGCATCGAATGCGTGGTGCTGGAGCTGGCAGAGGGTGTGCTGCCCTATCCGCGTGCGGTGGGCATGGACGATGAGGCGTTGCGCGTGCTGCAGGGCATCGGCATCGCTGACACCGCCATTCGCGACATGATTTGTGACGTGCCGCTGCGCTACTACAACGCCCGCGGCGTGTGCTTTGCCGAAGTCAAACCGACGGTCGCCGAGTACGGCTGGCCGATGCGCAACATCTTCATGCAGCAGCTGCTCGAAGGCACGCTGCGCGATGCGTTGCCAGGCCGGGAGAGCGTCGAGCTGCGCCTGGGCCACGAGATGCTCGACCTTAGCCAGAACGAGGAGGGCGTGACCCTGCAGGTCAAGGGCGCCGACGGCGAATCCTATGAGCTGCATGCGCAATACGTGGTTGGCGCCGACGGTGGCCGCTCCTGCGTACGCAAGAAGCTCGGCATTGAATTGCTGGGCATGACCCATCCGCGCAAGTGGGTGGTGGTCGACGTCACCAACGATTCGCTGGATGCGCCGTACACCGCACTGCATGCCGACCCCGAGCGGCCGTTCGTGTGCATCTACCTGCCTTACCGCCAGCGCCGCTGGGAGTTCATGCTCAAGGAGGGTGAGGACGAGGCGAAGATGTGCGAGGAATCCACCATTCGCCAGCTCATTCGCGGCCATATCGGCGATGCGGTGGACGAGCTGGAGATCGTGCGCATCCGTGCCTACACCCACAATTCGCGGGTCGCCGCGCGCTTCGTCGAGGGCCGTGTGGCCCTGGTCGGCGACGCCGCACATATCTCGCCGCCGTGGGCCGGTCAGGGCCTGAACTCCGGCCTGCGTGACGTCGCCAACCTGGCCTGGAAGCTGGTTGCCGTGCTCAAGGGCCGCGCCTCGCCGAGGATCATCGCCAGTTACGACGTCGAGCGCCGTGGTCACGCCACCGACCTGATCAGCCTGGCCGACAACATGGGCGCCGTGCTGGGCCTGACCAATCCGCTGATGGCCGGCGTGCGTGACTGGCTGTTCCAGGCGGTGAACACCGTCGACAACCTGCGCTCGCACCTGCTGGAGTTCAAGTTCAAGCCGAAGGCCACCATCATCAAGGGCCTGGTGCACCACGAGCGTGAAGAGCTGCGCGAAGGCGATCTGGTCGGCCAGCTGTTCGTGCAGCCCTACATCGAAGACGGTGAGCGCAATCGCCGCCGCCTCGACGAGGTGCTCGGCGACTCCTATGCGGTGCTCGGTTATCGGGTCAACCCGACCGCCGAACTCAGCGAGACGACCAAGGCTTATTGGGCGCGCTGGAACACCCAGTTCATCCAGGTCAATCGCTCGCGCAGCGGCAGCCGCAACCAGCCGCTGAGCGCCGACGGGGTAATCAGCGTGGAAGACGTCGACAACAAGCTGGGCAACTGGTTTTCCAAGGTGCGCGACTGCGTGGTGGTGGTGCGTCCGGATCGCTTCGTCGCTGCCATCACTACGCCGGAGCGGCTGGAAAGCGTGCTGGCCAAGCTGCAGGGGCAACTGTCATGAGTCAGGCCAATCTGGCCCAGCGCCTGCTACAGGCGACTCGCGAGCGGGTGGCTCTGCCTCGTGAGCAGGGCGACGGTCTGAGCCTGGCCGCCGGTTACGAGCTGCAGCGTCTGGGCGTGCTGGTGCGCGAGGCGCGGCATGAGCGCCTGAACGGCTGGAAAGTGGCGTTTGCCGGCGCCGCGGCGCAGCGCCGTTTTGGCCTCAGCGAGCCGGTGTACGGGGCGCTGACCGATGCCATGGCGATTGCCGAAGGCCAGGCGGTGGAGCTTACCCTGCTGATCCAGCCCAAGCTGGAAATCGAGCTGGCCCTGGTGCTCGGCCAGGATCTGAACCCTGGCTTTTACAGCGATGAAGAATTGCTCGCTGCCATCGGTGAAGTGGCCGCCGCCTTCGAGATCGCCGACTGCCGCTGGCAGGCATGGAGTTTCGAAGCTGGCGCCTTCGTGGCCGACAACTCGGCCGCTGCGGCCTATTGCCTGTCCGCCCGGCAGCCTTTCGATGTACGTCGTCATGCTCAGGTCGAATACCGCCTTGTCCATGAAGGCCACGCGCTGGGTGGAGGGGGCAGCAGCCTGGGCGAGGAGTCGCCGCTCGCCAATGCCTGCTGGCTTATCCGCCGGCTGTTGGCTGATGGGCATCGGCTGGCTGCCGGGCAGGTCATCCTGTCGGGGGCGCTATTACCGCCTATCGGAATCGAGCCGGGCACCTACCGGCTGAGCATGCTTGGCATGGAATTGGCTCTGGAATTCAAAGCAGGACAAAGGCCGGAGAGCCTGTAGTGGCATATCGCCGTTTAACGCGCGGATGCGCAAAACAATAAAAGTGGCCGGGAGGGGAAAATGCGCGTTTCGCTACAGCGCCTTTCGCCGCCAGAGCCATGTGTGGCTAAGCGTTACACACAAGCCGTGGAGTGCAGTGATCATGTTCGCAGAAGTCCGTTCCTTCAATGACCCACAACAACACGCCGGCTCGATTCTCGGCTGGCGCCAGGTGTATGACCAACTCGGCCGTGGCAGCCTGAGCACGCAGTTGCAGCAGGTGTCTTCCGAGCGCTTCCAGATCTTTCAGGAAGTGCTCGACAAACGTGTGGTGCAGCACGGCCACGCGCCAAAAGGGCGCCTGTGTCTGGCCCTGGTGCTCAACTCGGCCTGCGCACCGGTGGTGCAGAAGCACGAAGTGGGCGCCCATAGTGTGGTGCTACTACGTGATGGTGAGGAGTTCCTGCTGCACGCCCCGGAAGGCACGCATTTGCTCGCGGTGACAGTGGATACCGTACGTTTCGCCAAGCTGGCGGCGCTGGAGTTGCCGCAGCAGCAGCTCGATTTGCTCAAGAGTGCGTCGCAGATCGCCGTACCGGATGCGGCGCTTAAACGCTTTCAGCAGCATGTCTATCCGGTGTTCCAACACCTGCTGCACAAGGCGGACGAGGTCAGTGAGGCGGCCGAGCGGCTGCTCGAGGACGGCCTGATCGATGCCCTGCTGGACCTGTTCGGCAGTGCCCAGAGCGAAAGCCGCGGCCGTCACGGTAACCTGGCGGTCAGCTCGTACCTGGTGAAGAAAAGCCAGGAGCTGGCCCGCGATTGTGCCGACGAGCCGCTGAGCGTGCTGGATCTGTGCGAGCGCCTGCGCGTCAGCCGCCGCACCTTGCAGAACAGCTTCCATGTGGTGGCTGGCATTCCGCCGGTGGAGTACCTGCGTAACCTGCGCCTCAACGCAGTACGCCGGCGCCTGGCCAGCACCTCGACCGAGGCCTGCGGTGTGGGCGAAGCGGCGGCGCAGATGGGCTTCTATCACCTGAGCCATTTCTCGCGGAACTACCGCGGCCTGTTCGGCGAGTACCCGTCTGAAACCCGCCGCGCTACCGGCTGATTCGTCCCTTCGCCAACCTGAGAGCGCCTGAATGACATCGCAAACCCAGCCACGCTGGCTCGTGTGGCTGCTGGCCACGCTCGCCGCTTTTTCGCCGCTGTCCATCGACACTTACCTGCCGAGCCTGCCGGACATCGCGCGCGAGCTGGGCACTCGCGATGCCCAGGTGCAGCTGACCATCGGTGTGTTTCTGGCCGGACTCTGCTCGGGCATGTTGCTCTATGGGCCGTTGTCGGACCGCTACGGGCGCCGCCGCCTGATGCTCGGCAGCCTGCTGCTGTACATCCTCGCCTCGGCCGGCTGCATCTGGGTGACGAGCGTCGAGCAACTGATCCTGCTGCGTTTTCTGCAGGCGGTCGGCGGCGCCGGCGCTCTGGTCCTGGCGCGCACCGTGGTGCGTGACCTCTACCCCTTGAGCGAGGCAGCGCGGGTGCTGTCGCTGATGCATGTGATCGCCATGGTCGCCACGCTGCTGGCGCCCATCATGGGCACATACCTGGTGCTGCTTGGCGGTTGGCGGATCATCTTCGTGATGCTGTTTCTGCTCGGCGCCGGTTGTCTGTTCGCGGTAGCCACTTCCCTGCAGGAGAGCTTGCCTGTCAGCTCGCGCACGCAGTCGGTGCTGGGCTCCTTTCGCCACTACGTCACCGTAATGCGTGATCCATTGGCGCTGTGCTACATCCTCGCCATGGGCCTATCGGTGGGCGGCATGTTCGCCTTCATCACCGCGTCGCCGTTCCTGTTCATCCACCACTTCGGTTTCTCGCCACGGGCGTTCAGCCTGCTGTTCGGGCTGAACATCGTTGGCATCATTGTGGCCACCATCATCAACGCGCGGCTGGTGCGGCGCCTGGGGCCGCTGCAGATGCTCGGTGTCGGCAGCGTAGTGGCGGCTTGTGCGGGCGCGCTGCTGATCGTCATCGGCCTGACCGGTTGGGGGCAGCCGTTCTCGATCACTGGCGGCGTGCTGCTGTTCATGGGCATCAGTGGCCTGATCGGCGCCAACTGCATCGCCAGCCTGATGGGGCTGTTCCCCGGTAATGCCGGCGCCGCGGTGGGCTTGGGCATCTCCTTGCAGTTCGCTTGCGGGGCTTTGTTCAGTTGGCTGGTCAGCGTATTGGCAGACGGCACGGCGCGGCCCATGTGCCTGGTGATCGGCTTCGCCGGCCTGGGCAGTCTCGCTTGTTATCGGGCAATCCGTCATTTGATGCGCCAGCCGCAACGTCAGGCCGTCAGGCGCGCACTCGGCGCTCAGGATCGGTAAGGATACCGCGAGCTGGCAGTGCAAATGACTAGCACCCAGCGTTTCTGCAGGCAGGATCTACCACGTCTTGATTAATGCATTTTGTTGAATAAAAAATCCTATATTTGCATTGGATTGAATTATTGGCGTCTGCCACTCTCGCTACGTTCCCGTCTTATTGCTGCGTTGATGCTACCTCCACCGGTCAGCTGATCGAGCTGATGCTGGCCGCTGGCTCTCCAGCTTTTGCCGTACGCCCGATATCCGGCTATGCCCTCGACACGATGTAGCGTTGCTGGCTGCCCTTAGGTGTAGCGCTCGGCCGTGTGGAGTCGAGCGAGCAGGCAAGCCTGGGCGGGACTACGCGCCTGGCGCAAGCATCCACCCATAGGATGCAGTTCGCCTCGTTGCGGTGACTTATAAAAACTAGGGGAAGGAGTTCTGCCATGTACCACTGGCTCGCCAGCGTGAGTGTCGCCAAAAAGCTGATGATCGGCTTCGGCTTGTTGTTATTGATGAGCCTGCTGATCTTCTGGTCCGGCTGGAGCTCCATCTCCGGGTTGTCCTACCGGATGGACCGCATGGGCGCGGTCAACAAGCTGATGGATGACATGGGCGACATGCGCCTGGCCCGCGGCGACTATCTGCAGAGCCAGGGCGACGTCGACAACGCCAAGGTACTGGACGCCAAGATCGATACCACCGCCCAGACCCTCGCAGGCCTCAAGGCGTTCTTCACTACGCCATTCAACCTCAAGCACCTCGACGACATGACCCAGAGCCTGCAGGCCTACCGCATGGGCGTCGACGGCCTTAAGGCTGCTTACCAGCAGATCGACGCCTCGCGCCTGGTACGCCGTACCACCGGCGACAAGGCGCTGCAGCTGCTCGACGGGCTGGACAAGTACGTCACCGAAAGCGCCGACGTGGAAACCCAATACAAGGTCTATCGCGCGGTGAAGGACGTGCAGATGCAGTTCCTGTTCGCCCGCTTCGAAACCCGTGCTTACACCTACAGCAACAACCCCAAGAGTTTCGCCGCCGCTGCCGGGGCGGTCGACAAGACGCTGGCCAGCCTCGGCGTGCTGCGCCAGGCGCTGGGCAGCGCCGATGGTGCTGCGCTTGCCGAGCTCGGCCAGGTGGTGCAGGGCTACCGAGACTCGCTGCAGACCCACCAGAGCGCGCTGCAGCAGATCAACACCAGCAGTGCCGAGGTGCAGAAGCAGGGCGACAACATGCTGCACATCAGCCAAGAGCTGTACGCCAACCAGATGCAGCTGCGCGCCGAAGACACCGACAAGGCTGCCTGGACCATGGGCCTGTGTCTGCTGCTCGCCCTTACGCTGGGCGTGATCGGCGCGGTGCTGATTACCCGGCAGATTGCACCGCCGCTGCGCGCCGCCCTGCAGAATGTGCGGCGTATCGCGGCCGGCGACCTGACCTACCAGGCCACCAGCCGACGCGGCGATGAAATCGGTCAACTCGAACAGGGCCTGGATGAGATGGCCAGCAACCTGCGGCAACTGATCGGCCACATCGGCGATGGCGCGACGCAGATAGCCAGCGCCACCGAAGAACTCTCGGCCATCACCCAGCAGACCCGTGCCGGTGCCAGCGAACAGAAGCTGGAAACCGAGCAGGTCGCCACCGCCATGCACGAAATGACCACTACTGTGCACGACGTGGCCCGTAACGCGGTGGACACCGCCAGTGCGGTGGATCATGCGGCACGTGATGCCAACGAGGGGGCGCGTATCGTGCTCAAGGCCATCGAGCAGATCGAGAACCTTACCGGCGAGGTGCAGCTGACCAGCGATGCCATCGGTAGCCTGGCCGCCGAGAGTGACCGTATCGGCAGCATGCTGGACGTGATCAAGTCGGTCGCCGAGCAGACCAACCTGCTGGCGCTCAACGCCGCCATTGAGGCAGCACGGGCCGGCGAGGCTGGCCGTGGGTTCGCCGTGGTGGCCGACGAGGTGCGTGGCCTGGCGCAGCGCACCCAGCAGTCCACCCAGGAGATCGAAGGGCTGATCGGCGCGTTGCAGCAGGGCACCCGCAACGCCGTGCAGCGCATGGACGCCAGCCTCAGCCTGACCACCGACAGCGTCGAACTGGCCCGCAATGCCGGGCAGGCGCTGTCGAGCATCACCTCGAACATTTCCGCCGTGCAGAGCATGACCCAGCAGATTGCCGCCGCGGCCGAGCAGCAGGGCGCGGTGGCCGAGGAGATCAACCGCAGCGTGTTGAACGTGCGCAGCATCACCGAGCAGGCCTACACCGCCAGCGAGCAGACCAGCGAGGCGAGCCAGGAACTGGCCAAGCTCGGCGGCGCGCTGCAGAGCCAGGTGCAGCGCTTTCGGGTCTGACCAGGCGGCAAAGCCTGCAGCGCTTCCTGGCGCTGCAGGCATTCAACCCTTCAGCAGCATCACCAGCATGCCCACGGCCAGGGCGATCAGTACCAGGCCGGAAAGCCGTTCGAGCAGCGGCAGGGCGCGCTGGAAGTTGCGCAGCAGCCGGCCATTGCCGATGGCCAGGGCCACCAGCAGATCCCAGCCGAGCACCACGGCGAACATCCACACGCCATAGAACGCCTTCCAGCCGGCACTGCTCTGGGCGCCCAGCATGCTCGCCAGGCTGACGTAGAACAGCGCGTTCTTGGGGTTGAGAATGCCGGACAGAAAACCCATGCCAGCCGCTTGCAGCCAGGAGGCGCGGCTGGCGGGCGCCGCCTCGCCCGGTGCCTGCAGCATGCTGCCGGCATGGCGAATGAACAGTACGCCCAGGTACAGCAGGTACAGGCAGCCGACCAGCTGCAGGGTGATGAACGGCGCGCTGCCAGGCTGCAGCACCGACATGCCGGTAAAGGCGGCGACGATGAACGCTCCGTTGGCCACGGCGATGCCCAGGCAGGCGCCACTGGCGACCCGCCAGCCCGCTGCCAGGGACGTGCGGGCGACCAGAAAGAAGTCCGGACCGGGGGAAATCAGCGCCAGGAAGTGGGCGGCGGCAATGATCAGGAACTGCTGCATGGCGGGCATCGCTCATCTGGGAAGAAAGGTCCGCCAGTCTGTCGCTCCGTACCTAGGCCGTATTGAAGGAAATCGTCAGGCAGCGCTTTGACCGACCATGTCGCTCAGGTCGGATTTCGCCATGGTATCGACCTCCAGCGCCTGCTCTGCCGGTTACCAGGCCAGCCGCCTATGGGACGGCCGACCTGAGCGTTCGCTACCAGCGGAAGTTCACCGCGGTCACCAGTTGGCGCTCGTCGCCATAGGTGCAGGTGGCGAATTCGCAGTAGGTGTATCGCTTGTTGGTGAGGTTGTTGGCGTTGAGGCTGATGTCCCAGTTCGCGTCGAGCTGGTAGCTGACCATGGCATCGAACAGGGTGTAGGCAGGCATCGCCGAGTCCATTTCGGAGGCCTGGGTGGTGCCCTTGTAGCGGGCGCCGGCGCCGACGGTGAGCTGCGGCAGGTTGAGGCGCATGAAGTTGTAGTCCAGCCACAGCGCCGCCTGGTGATAGGGCGTGTCCTCGCTGCGTTGGCCGACTTCGCCGGCGATGTCGCTCTCGGTGATGCGCGCATCGATATAGGCGTAGGAGGCGATCAGGCTGAGGTCCTCTGTCACGTCCGCCTTGGCTTCCGCCTCGAAGCCGCGCGAACGCACTTCGCCCGTCTGCGTGGCGATGCTGGTGGCAGGGTCCTGCTTGAACACGTTCTGCTGGGTCAGCTCGAAAACCGCGGCACTGAGCAGCAGGTTGCGGCCATCGGGCTGGTAGCGAATCCCCGCTTCGTATTGCTTGCCTTCGGTAGGCACGAAGCTCTGCCCGCCGGCAACGGCCACCGACACCGGGAAGAACGATTCGCTGTAGCTCAGGTACGGCGCCAGGCCGTTATCGAACTTGTACACCAGGCCGGCGCGGTAGGTGGTGGCCTCGTTGTCCTGGCTGGTGCGCACGCCGTTGCGATGCTGTTGCTGGTCCTGGTCGGCCCAGTCGTGGCGCACGCCGAGTACGGCGACCCAACGATCGTCGATGTTGATCTGATCCTGCAGATAAACGCCTTTTTGCAGGGTGTCGATCTGTGAGCCGCGCTCCAGGCTGCGGTCCTTGTTCACCACCACCGGCTGCCCGTAGTTGTAGCGGCTCAGATCCAGCGACGGCGCGACGCCGCGAAAGTTGTGCGAGTCGTAGCTCATGTCGTAGGCATCGAAGCCCAGCAGCACGCTGTGCTCCGCACCACCAAGCTGCCATTTCGACTCGATGTTGGTGTCGCTGGCCAGGCCGCGGGCGCGTTCGTGGCGGTCGCTGTACTGGCGCTGCAGGATGCCCGTGGTGGCCGCCTGATTGATCACGGCGGCAGTCAGACCGTTACCGCCGGTACGCACCTGCAGGTACTTCCAGTCCACTTCGGTCTGGTAGTAACGCAGCTTGTGGTTGATGCGCAGCTGCTCGTTGAAGTGGTGCTCGAACTCGTAACCGAGCGTCGACATCTCGCCGTTCATCTCGTTGTAGTCGGGCTCGCCGATGAAGTCGTGGCGACCGATCTGGTATGCCGCGTCGCCCACGCCCTTGACCAGTTGGTAGGGCAGCGGCGCGGAGAAGCCCGTTTCGGTCTTCTGGTAGAACGACAACAGGGTCAGGGAGGTGTCTTCGTTCGGGCGCCAGGTCAGTGCCGGGGCGATATAGAGCCTGTCGTCGTCGATGTGATCCTGAGGTGTGCCGCTGTCGCGAGTGAGCAGGGTCAGGCGGTAGCTCAGGGTATCGCTGTCACCGAGCGGGCCGCTGAAGTCGGCGGACAGCTGCTTGCGGTCGTTCTGGCCGACCTGCAGGTTGAGTTCGTGCAGCGGCTCGCGAGTCGGCCGCTTGCTCACCCCGTTGATCATGCCGCCTGGCGACAGCTGCCCGTAGAGCACCGAGGCCGCGCCGCGAATCACCTCGACACGCTCCAGGCCATAGGGCTCCTGAATGCCGTCATAGGAATTGTTCTGCAGGCGCAGGCCATCGCGCAGCGAGCCGCCGGTGGCGGACTCTACATCGAGACCACGGATCCGAAAACGGTCCGCCGTGCGGTTGAAACTGGTCGGCTGGCTGGTGACGCCCGGTGTGTAGCTGAGTGCCTGGGAAAGGGTCTCTGACTGGCGATTGCGCAGCTCGTCGCGGGTGACCACCGAGATCGATTGCGGCGTATCGACCAGGGCGGTATCGGTCTTGGTAGCGCTGCTGTTGCGCAGGGCCACGTAGCCGGCCAGCGGTTCACCCGGCAGCTCGGCATTGCCGTCGGCGATGCCGGATACCGTGGTGCTGTCCAGCTCCAGCGCGCCGCTGGCCGGCAGCGGGCGCAGTACATAACCTCCGCCGCCCTGATCGACTGCCTCCAGCCCGGAGTTTTGCAGCACCAGGGCGAGCCCGGCGGTGACCGAGTAGTTGCCGTTCAGGCCGGGGCTGGTCTTGCCGCTGGCCAGGTCGTTATGGCCGGCGAGGTAGATACCGGCCTGGGCGGAAAACTGGTTGAGCACGCTGTTCAGCGGCCCTGGCGCGATGCTGTAGGTGCGCACCGCCTGACTTTCCTGCGCGGTGGCCGGCAGGGCGATCAGCAGCGTCGGGGTGAGGGACAGCGCCATGGGCAACGCCAGGGCGAGTGGTCGCAGGGAGAAGTGGAAAGCGTGCGCGGCTGGCAAATGCATGATGGCCCCAGGGGTGGTCTGATCGGTTGGCTTCTCAGGGATTACCGAGCCAGATCTGCAAAAGGGAACCGCGCCGATGAATTAATTTCGTTCAGGCCCCGCTCGGCTCGACGGTTACCCACCAGTCGGTCAGCCGCTGCACGCGAATGGGCAGGGCGGCCTGCAGCAGGCGCAGGCTTTGCTCGCTGTCGTCCAGCGGGAAATAGCCCATCACCGGCAGGTTGGCGACCGCCGGGTTGCAGCCCAGGTGGCCGCGGCGAAATTGCCCTAACTCGTCGAGCAACTGGCCCAGCGGCATGCCTTCGGCAGCCAGCACATGACGCGTCCATGATTCGCGGGCGCCGGCTGCGGCTTGTACGGCGCCAATCTGCGCAGTGTCGAAGGTGACTTGCTGGCCGGCGGGGATGCGCAGGGTTTGCTGGTTGCCTGCGGTACGGATTTCCACCGTGCCGTCGAATACTGTCAGCCAGGTTTGCGTATCGCTCTGGCGCACGCTGAAGCGCGTGCCCAACGCCTGCATGCGCCCGTGCCGGCTGGCGATGAAGAACGGGCGAGTATCGCGGGCAGTGTCGACCAGCACTTCGCCAGCGAGCAGGTGCAGCAGGCGCACGGCGTCGTCGAAGTCGGCGTCCACCGCGCTGCCCGCGTTGAGCCACAGGCGAGTGCCGTCGGCCAGGCGGGTTTCGCGCACCTCGCCGATGTCGGTGGCGAAGTCGGCGGTCCAGCCGGCGACCAGGCGCGGCAGTGCCGTGTGGCGCCAGGCGCTCCACGCCACCAGGCTACCAGCGCCGACGATCAACAGGCTCTTCAAACCCTCGCGCCGGGTCAGGCCGGAGCGGCCAGGCTGGGCCAGAGCACGGCGCAGCGTCTGTCCGTCGTCCTGTTGCTGCAACTGGCCGAAACGCTGGCTGACGCGCTCGACATAGTGCCAGGCGTCGCGGTGTTCGCCGTGTTGCTCCAGCCACCGCTGCCATTGCTGGCGCAGCTGGCCATCGGCCTGCTCGTCGTGCAGGCGCACGTACCAGTCGGCGGCCTGCTGCAGGCTGGCGTGGCTTAGGGTGTGGGGGCGCGGGTTGATCATTCGACCAGCAGACCGTCGAGTTCGGCTTCGAGCAGGGCGCAGTGCAGCAGCGCCTGGGCCAGGTATTTCTTGACCATGCGCTCGGACACGCCGAGCTGCGTGGCGATCTGGCGATAGGGCAGGCCGTCGAGCTGGGCGAGCAGAAACGCCTGGCGCACCCGCGCGGGCAGGCGCAGCAGCATGGCGTCCACTTCGTGCAGGGTTTCGATGATCAGCGCGGCCTGCTCTGGCGACGGCTGCAGCGCTTCCGGGCGGCTGGCCAGGGCACTCAACCAGGCGTGTTCCAGCTGTTTGCGGCGCCAATGATCGATGCTCAGGCCGCGGGCGATGGTCGCCAGGTACGAGCGTTCGCCACTGTGGCTGTCGAAGCGACGCGGGCGCAGCAGCAGGCGCACGAAGGTGTCCTGCACCAGGTCGGCGGCATCGGCGCTGTCACCCAGGCGACGACGCAGGAACTGCTGCAGCCAGCCGCGATGGCTGGCGTACAGCTGGTGCAGGGCGGAGGTATCGGAAGGCATCATCGAGAGCACGTACCCGAAGGCGTTTGCGCGCCTCAATGCAGATAAGAATTAGTCGCAAATTAGAACAAGATGCGTCGATTGCTGCAATGGGGTGGCAGTCGATTCTGAGCTGGAGCCGAGCGGCTCGTTACGGTCCAGCTGTTGTTGGGCTGTTCGTTGGGGCTGACGGTCTGATGGAGTCATTAGCTGCTTGAAGTGGATCAGCGTAATGAGCCATAAAGTACCAACTGATTGATCCAAGTGAGGCGATGATGGCGAGCGGAAAAATAGGCCCCCTGGTGGTTTCGTTGCCGCTCGGTGTACCGCAGCCCGGTGAGAGCCTGCAGCGCTGGCTGTATGGTGCGCTGCGCGAGGCGATCCTCAGCAGTCGCCTGCCATCGGGTAGCCAGTTGCCCAGCACCCGCGCCCTGGCCGAGCGCTACGGTATGGCCAGGGGGACCGTGCAGGCGGCCTATCAGCAACTGCAATCCGAAGGTTATCTGGATACCGGGAGCGGCTATGGCACGCGGGTGTGCACGGTGCTGCCGGATGCCACGCTCAACGCCGGCAATGCCCGGCGGGCGGTCCGGGCGCCCGTCGAGCAGCCGCGGGCCGCGCCGGACACGGAATGGTCGCAGCGCTTGCAGGCGGAAAAACCGGTGTTCATGAGTGGCGCTGCCCAGCGCGGCTTGCGGCCGTTCTTCCCGCATCGGGGTGATGTGCTGGCGTTTCCCATCGACCTGTGGCGCAAGCTGCACACCGCCCATCTGCGTTCTTCACGCCTGCTGGACATGCTCGATGCCGACCCCGCCGGCCTGCCCGCGCTGCGCAGTGCCATCGCCCAGTACCTGGCGATTGCCCGGGGCGTGCAGGTCGATGCCGAACGCATCGTGATCCTCGGCAGCGTGCAGCAGGCGCTGGATCTCACCTTGCGCTTGCTGGTGGCGCCGGGTGAACGGGTGTGGATGGAAGACCCCGGCTACCCCGGCGCCCGGCAACTGATGAAGGCGAGCGGCGTGGCGGTGGTCGATGTGCCGGTCGACCGCGAAGGCCTGCAGGTCGACACGGCCCTGGGCCTGGCGCCGGATGCGCGGCTGGCCTACGTCACGCCCTCGCACCAGGCGCCGCTGGGCGGCGAACTGTCGCCAGCGCGGCGTTTGGCGTTGCTGCGCTGGGCCGACGAGCAGGGCAGCTATATCTTCGAGGACGATTACGACAGCGAGTACCGCTTCGTCGCCAAGCCCATTCCAGCGCTGCGCAGCATGGCCGGGGCCGATGCGTCGGTGATTCTCGCCGGTACCTTCAGCAAGCTGCTGTTTCCGTCCCTGCGCATGGCCTATGTGGTGCTGCCGCCGCAGTTGGTCGACGGTTTCACGCGCCTGGTGTCGTTGACCGCGCGGCATGCCAACAGCCTGGCCCAGGCGGTACTGGCGGATTTCATCGACCAGGGCCACTTCGATCGCCACCTGCGGCGCATGCGCAAGCTCTACGCCACGCGGGCCGAGGCATTTTCAGAGGCCGCCGAGCGGCATTGGCAGGGGTTGATCGAGGTACCGCCGATTCGCGCCGGCCTGGATGTGGTGTGCCGGCTTCACGGCGTGGAGGAGGGTGATGCCCAGGCGCGCCTGGCCCAGGCGGGCATCGACGTGATGCCCCTGCAGCGCTATTGCATGCAGCCCCAGGTGCCAGGGCTGGTGATGGGTTTCGCGGCGTACGACGAAGCGGCCATCGATGTGGCCGCCAGGGACGTGGCGCGGCTGCTTCGCCGCCCCTGAGCGCTGCTCAACTGGCGACGATGATCACGGTGATGCAGATCATCGCCACCACGCCAAACACCATGCGGGCGATCCACGGGGCGGTGAGCCAGGCGGTGGTCGCGCCGGCCACCTGACCGACGTTCTTCTCGGTAAGCCAGCGATTACCGGGTTGCGCTTGCATCGGGTTGCCGCACTGCGGGCAGGCATAAGCCTTGTCGGAGATGCGGTGTTGGCATTCGGGGCAGTCGATAAGGCTCATCTCGGTCGTCCTCTGATCGGTGGCGATAGCTGGAGGTGAGACTGGGCGCCGCTAACCGAGTTCCGCGCCAGGCCAGAGCTGACGCGGGCTACGGGATTTTTTGCGGGAAATTGAGAAAGCGCTCGCACCGTGCGGCGAGCGCTCTGCGGCGTCACTTGCGGCGCCACTGTCCTTGCTGCTGGATGTACTGGCCGGCCGGGGTCTTGTCGATGGCCTTCTGGCCAGCGATGGTTTCCACGTCGCTGAGCTGGATGCCGTTCTGCTGGGCGAGCTTCTGGTATTCGGCACGGCGTGCAGCGTTGATCAGCTTGGCGATCTCGTCGGCCTGGCCGGCGGATTTGACCACGCCGAGGTAGCCGTTGGGCATTTCGCCGAGCTGGCCGCTGGCCTTGGCGTCACCCAGGGCGGACATCGCCTCGTTGAGGCTGATGGCGTGGGCCGGCAGGCTCAGGCTCAGCAGCAGCAACAGGCCGGCGAAAGGTTTGATCAGATTCATGCGTGGCTCCTCAGAACAGTCCGCTGGATTCACTGAACATGCTGTCCAGCGCCTTATCCACCTTGATATAGATCTCGTGCTCGATCTTCACATTCAGGTTGATGTTGATCGGCTCGTTGGGCATCGCCAGTTGTACCGTCGGGGTACAGGCTGTGGTCAGCAGCCCCAGCAGCAGGGCGGTGATGCAACTACGCAAGCGCATGGCGCTTCTCCTCGTCAAGGCTCCTTGGGGGCGGTATTGCGCTGCAGCATTCGCTGCTGCACGCGCCGTGTGATGATGTCGTTGACCCGGTCGGTCAGCTGCAGGCTGGCGAGCAGGGTAGGGATGTCTTCCTCCAGGTTGATGTTGAAGTGAATCGGGCGGCCGTTCTCGATGGCCGGGTTCTGGCCTTCCAGACGCATGCCCAGGGTCAGTATGCCGTGCTGATCATAGTCGACCGAGCTGTTCAGGGTGGTGAACCGGAAGTCCTCCAGGGACTGCGTCACCAACTGCATCGCCGGGTTGCTGCGGCCCAGGGCCTTGATCTTCTCGGAGCTGAACTTCAGGTAGCCGCCGGGCTGGCGGGCGGCGACGTGGCCTTGCTCGATCTCGATGCCGTTCTCGCCCAGGCGTAATGGTAGATCGCCGTCCAGAGTGCCACTGCCAGCCAGGCCTTCAGCGGGGTAGAGGGCGAACAGCTGCTGGAGTTCCAGGCCGCGAATCTGGATGGGAAACGCTGGATTGGCCGCGCCCAGGTTCCAGGTGCCTGGCGTCAGGGTGACCTCACCGCCCATCAGCGCGGTGCGCGCCAGGTTAACTTCCAACTGGCCCCTGCCGGTATCTGCCAGCGGCGCGCTATAGCGGGCGCGGGCTTCGACTGGGCCAATGGGCAGGCCGGGGTTGGCCTGCTGCAGCTTCAGTTCGGGGATGTACAGCTCGAAACGCTGGTGCGCCAGCTTGAACTGCGCGCGCGCGTCCAGGCCGCTTAGTTCGGAGCGGTCATAGATGCCGCCGAGGCCCTTGCCGGTCAGGTTCAGGTCCAGGCTCGGCGCGCTGCTGCCGGCGGCCAGCGTTAGGTTGGCATCGGCAATCAGGCGGCCACTGGTGAGGTCGAGCAGTTCGGGCCATTGCATCAACGTTTTGGCCAGGGGGTTGCCGGAGCGCAGGAACAACTCGCCCAGGGTGGCCTCGAGTTGCAGGTTGTGTTTCGCGTCGAGGCTGGCAGTGAGGTCGAGTTGCAGCTCGCTGTCGTTGCTCAGTTTGCCCTGCAGGGTGCCGGCCCCGTCGGCGACGGCCAACTGCCCTTGCAATCGCCAGCCCTGGGGCTTGAGGTTGGCCTGCTGCAGGCGCGTGGTGCTCAGGTTCAACGGGCCGTTGAATTGCCAGCCTTGCAGGGCGCCGTCCTGCAGCGCCAGCTTCAACGTGCTGCCGCCCACCCCGGCCTGCAGTTTCTGCGCGCTCAGCACGGCGCCTTTCAGGCTGGCAGCCTGCAGTTGCGAACCTTGGCCAAGGTTCAGTTCGATTGCGCCGTCGTCGGCGTAGCCCGCCAGGTTCAGCGCGCTGCTCAGCTCGGCGGCTTGCCAGCCGGCCTGATCGACCTTGGCAGTTCGCGCGACCAGATGAGCATCGGCGAACTGCACCGCCCAGGGCGCCGAACTGGCGACGGCGACGCGGCCCTGCAGGTCCAGGCGCGTGGCGCCGTGCAGTGCCGCGGTCACCTTCAAGGGCAGGCTGCGCTCGGCCAGTTCCGGTCGTAAGTCGGCCAGTGGCGTATCCGCCTGGACCTGCAGCTGCAGGGATTCGCTGCGCAGCTCCGGCGGCAATATCGCCAGCCACTCGGGGTCCGGTTCGTTGAGTTGCAGATCCGCTTCGGCGCGGCTGGCGATCCACTGGGGGCCTTCGTTATGAGCCGCAACGGCCAGTTGTCCCTGCAGCAAGCCGACGCCGGGCACCGGCCAGAGCTGCGGCAGGTTGCTTTGCAGATCGAACTGGCCAGTGGCGGCCAGCAGGTTGTTTACTTTCACTTCGCGGCGCGGCAGGTCAAGTTGCCAGGTGCCCGCCAGGCTGGCTGCACCCGGTGCTGCCGGCCACTTCTTGCCCTCGGGCAGTGCCCAGGCGCTCAACAGGCGCTGCAGCGTGGCGGCCTGGGTGAGGTCGGTAGCCTTAAGCTCGCCGTTCCAGGCCAGGCCTTCACCACGTTGCTCCAGGTGACTGATCAAGGTGGCTTGCGGTTGATGGTCCACCGCCAGCGTCAACTTCAGGTCGAGCGTATCGGTGCCTGGCTTGAGTTCGAGCGCGGCGCCCACGACCTGCGTCTCCTGGTCGAGATTCAAACGCAGGGCGATGCGCTCAGCCTCGCTGCGCTGCATAGCCAGATTGCCGGTGGCGACGCACTGGCCGCGGGCGCAGGGCAGGGTGGCAGTGAGGTTGGTGATGGTCAGGCTGCGCGGCAGCAGGGCAAGCGGCGCGGCCAGTCGCTGCACATCGAGGTCGGTCGATGCGGGCTCGGGCTGCTCTTCTTCTGTCGTTCGCCACTCCAGCGACAAACGGTCGATAGCGACGTGCTGCCAAAACGGCAGGCTGAAGCCGAAGTCGCGCCAGGCCAGGTCGATACTGTTGCCCTGCAGTTCCAGGATGCCGGCAGTGCTGCGTTGGTGCAGCGCCAGACCATCGATCCGCAAACCTTCGCTCGACAGCGAAGCGCCATGCCAGTCGAAGGTTTCGATGCCGCTGCGCTGCAGCAGATAACGGCTGCCCAGATAAAGGCCGACGACCAGCATCAGCAGCACGGCGAGTGTGACGGACAGTCGCAGCCAGATGCGGCGGCTGAGCATGGGCGTGGGTCCCTGAACGGATCAATCTGCGACGGTAACCCGAAGTGATCGAGGCTGCCAAACCGGACGCGCCTGATTGGTGCTTCACACTTTTGTGGCATGCCGATGACAGGGGCGGATTTGGTGCACGGTCTGCATGCCCCGCCCGTCGTGGCGTGCCGCCTTGTCAAGGGGGATTTCGCCCCGCAACAGGGCATTTTTCAGGCCTCGCCGCGGGACTTGTGCACAATCGCGAAGCAGCTTGTCAAGGTTCATCTTGCCTCTTGTCAAAACCTCAGTAATAGCGTAGGCATAAACATAAGTTTATGAAAAATATAGACTTTTTTGATGTGGTGAAAAAATGAGCAGTTTGAGCGCAAGGCCCATTTCATGGGTGTTAGGAGGTATTTCGCCCACCATATTCACAAAGTTATCCACAGCTTCTGTGGATTGTCGCGCGCAGCCGCTCTGCCACGGGCCAGGGCTTTACCTGTGAATAAAAAAGAGTAGAGTGGCGCGCCTGTTCCGAACCCCTGCTTTAGTCTTATGCCCCGCGTTTTACCCCGCAGCCAATTCCACACCCTTCCAGTGCGTACCCAGGTTCCCGTTCGTGTCGCCACCTGGCTGCTCGACAGTCCGAGGCTGGCTGAAGCCCCCAGCGTGAAACGCATCGCCGGCCGTCTGCTCAAGCAACCTGCGCGTCAGGGTGTGGTTCAGGCGCAAAGTCGACTGGGCCAGATGCTCTGCCGCGAGTGCGGCAATACCCGCGACCGGCGCATCGGTATCGAGCTGCTGCGCCAGGCAGCGCGTGCCGGTGATGGGCGCGCGCAGTTGGAGCTGGGCCGCCTGTATTGCCAACCGCGGACTCTTGAGCCCGAGCAGGCCCGGCATTGGCTGGAGCTGGCAGCGCTGCAGGGGCATGACGAGGCGCGGGATTTGCTGCAGCGCTTGTAACCGCTGTCAAGTCGCCCGCGCGGTTATACTGCTCGGCAGTCTCGCCTGGATGCCTTTATGCCTTTCGATCTCCTGACCCTGTTGCCAGCCGTTCTGGTCGGCGCGCTGCTGGCCGCTGTTCCATTATGGCTGCGCATGGCCGCCGCCTTGCGTCAGGCCGAGGAGATGCGCCTGCAGGCGGGACTCGCTCAGGAGCGCATGAATGCAGCGCAGCTCGCCCAGGCCGGCCTCAGCGCGCAGCTGGACAACTGCCGCGACGAGCTTGCCGAGATCCTCGAAATCAAGGCTGATCAGCAGGCCGAACTGGCCGCCCTGCGCCGCGAAACCCACTTGCTGCAGAACGACCTGCAGCTGGCCCGCGAGCAGCTCGAGGGCGCGCAGGCCCTGCGCGAACGTCAGGAAGCCGAGCTGCGCCGCCTGGACAGCGAGCGGGCCGGGTTGGCCGCCGAACTGCACGAGCAGCAGGAAAACCATCAGCAGCGCCTCGAGGATCTGCAGGGCGCCCGCGATGCCCTGCGCGCGCAGTTCGCCGAGCTGGCCGGCAAGATCTTCGACGAGCGCGAGCAACGTTTCTCGGAGACCAGCCAGCAGCGCCTGGGGCAACTGCTCGACCCGCTCAAGGAGCGCATCCAGGCCTTCGAGAAGCGCGTCGAGGAGAGCTACCAGCAGGAGGCCCGCGAACGCTTTTCTCTGGGCAAGGAGCTGGAGCGCTTGCAGGGCCTCAACCAGCGCCTGAGCGAGGAGGCGATGAACCTCACCCAGGCGCTCAAGGGCCAGAAGACCCAGGGCAACTGGGGCGAGCTGGTGCTCGAGCGGGTGCTCGAACATGCCGGCCTGCAGAAGGGCCGCGAGTACCACACCCAGGTCAGCCTGAAGAGTGCCGAGGGCGAGCGTTTTCAGCCGGACGTGCTGATCCAGCTGCCGGGCGACAAGCAGGTAGTGGTCGATGCCAAGGTCAGCCTCACCGCTTATCAGCAGTACGTGTCGGCCAGCGAGGAAGCGGCGCGGCAGGCGGCGCTGAAACAGCATGTACTTTCGCTGCGCAGCCACCTCAAGGGCCTGTCGCTCAAGGACTACCAGCACCTCGACGGGCTGCACAGCCTGGATTTCGTGCTGCTTTTCGTGCCGATCGAGGCCGCATTCGCAGCGGCTTTGCAGGCTGACCCGGGGCTGTTCCAGGAAGCCTTCGACCAGCACATCGTGATCGTCAGCCCGACGACGCTGCTGGCGACCCTGCGGGTGATCGACAGCCTGTGGCGCCAGGAACGGCAGAGCCAGAACGCTCGGGAAATCGCCGAGCGGGCAGGGGCGCTGTACGACAAGTTCGTGGCCTTCATCCAGGATCTGGACGAAGTGGGCATGCGCCTGCAGCAGCTCGACAAGGCCTACTCCGGCGCGCGCAACAAGCTGGTGGACGGCCGCGGCAACCTCATCAGTCGCGCTGAAAACATCAAGCTGCTCGGCGCGCGGGCCAGCAAGAGCCTGCCCCCCGAGCTGCTCGAACGTGCGGCCGGCCTACCTCTGGATGAGTTGGAGCCGGATTGAGCCGAGCGCTGATGTGCAGGTTCAGTCGTCCCGCGTCAGCACTTCCAGCAGCTCGATTTCGAAACTCAGGTTGGAATTCGGCGTGATCGTGCCCATCGAGCGTTCGCCATAGGCCAGATGCGCAGGCACGAACAACCGGCGCTTGCCGCCGACCTGCATTCCTATCAGACCCTGATCCCAACCCTTGATCACGCGCCCAGTGCCGATCACGCACTGGAACGGCTTGCCGCGCGAATAGGACGAGTCGAACTCGGTGCCGTCCTCCAACCAGCCGCGGTACTGGGTGGTGATCAGCGCGCCCTTGACCACCGCCTTGCCATCGCCCGGGTGGATATCTTCGATATGGAGTTCGTCGCTCATTGCTGGGGTTCCGAGAGTGCAGAAGGCCGCGTTTTTCGCAGGAAATGCGCGGCTTTGCAAGATCCGGCTACGAGCTCGGTGGACGCGGGCGCCCCGTCTGTTCCCACCGTTAGTGCATCGCTGTCCGGCCGTTCTACTGCAGCGGCAAATGCCGGCTGATCAACGCCCGCAGCGCCGCTGGCTTCACCGGCTTGGGCAGAAAATCCAGGCCGGCGGCGTGCACCTGGGCGATCAGTTCGGGGCGGCCGTCGGCGCTGATCACCACGCCGGGCACCGGTTCGCCCAGGCGGGTGCGTAGCCAGGCCATCAGCTCGGTGCCGGTGTCTCCTTCGTCCAGGTGATAGTCGACCAGGGCCAGGTGCGGGCGTACGTCCTCGTCGAGCAGCTGCTCGCATTCGGCGCGGGTGCGCGCCGACCAGACCTGGCAGCCCCAGCGCGACAGCAGGCTGTGCATGCCGGTCAGAATGCTTTCCTCGTTGTCGATGCACAGCACCTGGGTGCCGGTCAGCAGCTGGCCGGTGCCTTCGGTGCGCGCCCGCTGCGGCGTCGCGGTCTGGCTGCGAGCGATCGGCACGGTGACGCTGAACACGCTGCCTTTGCCGGGCCAGGAGCGCACTTCCAGGCTGTGGCCGAGCACCCGGCACAGCCCGTCGGCGATCGCCAGGCCCAGGCCCAGGCCTTTTTCGGCGCGGGTCTGATGGCTGTCCAGGCGTTTGAATTCCTCGAAGATGGTCTGCCGTTTGTCTTCGGGAATGCCCGGCCCGCGATCCCAGACCTCTAGCCGCAAATTCGCACCCTGGCGGCGCACGCCGAGCAGCACGCGGCCCTTGGCGTAGCGGAAGGCGTTGGTGAGGAAGTTCTGCAGCACGCGGCGCAGCAGCTTGCTGTCGCTGTCTACCCGCAGTTTGCTGCCCTGCATGTGGAAATCCACGCCATGCTCGGCGGCCAGCACGCGGAATTCGGCGCCCAGGGTGTCAAACAAGCTGTTGAGGGCGAAGGCATTGCGGTCCGGGGTGATGCGGCCGTTCTCCAGGCGCGAGATGTCCAGCAGGTCGCTAATCAGGTCCTCGGCCGAGCGCAGCGAGCTGTCCAAGTGGCGCACCAGCTCCTGAGCCTCGTGGGGCAGCGCTTCTTCCTGGTGGGAGAGGGCGGCGGAGAACAGCCGGGCGGCGTTCAGCGGTTGCATCAAATCATGGCTGACCGCGGCGAGAAAGCGGGTCTTCGAGGCATTGGCCGCTTCGGCCACGCCAGTGGCGGCGGTCAGCGCCTTGTTCAGTTGCGACAGTTCATGGGTGCGCTCGGCGACGCGCTGTTCGAGGCCTTCGTTGGCGGCCTTGAGGGCGCGCTCGGCTTCGCGGAATTCGGTGATGTCGGTGAAGCTCATGACGAAACCGCCGCCGGGCATGGGGTTGCCGATCAGCTCGATCACCCGCCCATTGGGAAACACCCGCTCGTAGCTGTGGGCGGTGCCCTGGCGCATCCAGTACAGGCGCTTGGCGACGCTCTCCTCGACATCGGCGCTGCCGAGCATGCCGCGCTCGGCGTTGAAGCGGATGATCTCGGCGATCGGCCGGCCAACGCAGATCAGCCCGTCCGGGTACTCGAAGATTTCCAGGTAGCGCTGGTTCCAGGCCACCAGACGCAGGGACTGGTCGACCACGCTGATGCCCTGGCTGATGTTCTCGATGGCGCCCTGCAGCAGGGCGCGGTTGAACTGCAGCACCTCGCTGGCTTCGTCGACGATGCGCACCACGTCTTCGACCTGCATGTCGCGGCCTTCGATGGCCGCCTTGACCACCGCGCGGGTCGACGAGGCGCCGAGCACGCCGGCGAGCAAGCGTTCGGTGTGGGCGATCCATTCGCTGTTGGCCGGTTGCGCCGAGTTGAAGGCCTTGCCCTGGCGACGGGCAAACTGGCTGAAGCTCTCCAGCGCGCGCTCCTCGCCGACGAAGCGGCCGGCGAGCATCAGCAGGTCGTTGACCTGTACGGCCAAAGCGCTACGTCCGCCCTGCTTGTGGCCAAACTCGTGGTTGACGAAACGCCCGGCCTGCCAGTGCTCCGACACCCGGGTGCGCGAGAAGAACGACACCCAGGCGAACAGCGTCAGGTTGCCGGCCAGCGACAGCACCACACCGCGGGTCAGGGCGTCCACCTCGATGCCGATCGGCGCGTAGAGCAGGGTGCGCAGGCCCGGGAAGATATCCAGCGGCCAGCCCAGGCTGCGCGCCAGAACCGGCAGCACCAGGGTGTAGACCCACAGCGCGGCGCCGGTGATCAGCCCAGCGAACACGCCGCGGCGGTTGGCCTGCTTCCAAACCAGGGCGCCGAACATGGCCGGCGCCAGTTGACCGATGGCGGCGAAGGAAATCTGCCCGATGGTCGCCAGGCTGGCGTTGGTGCCGAGCAGGCGGTAGCACACGTAGGCGAGCAGCAGAATCAGCACGATGCTGACCCTTCGTGCCGTGAGCATCCAGTGGCGGAACGCCTCGAACGGCCGCTCGGTGCTTTTGCGGTGCAGCAGCCAGGGCAGCAGCATGTCATTGGAGATCATCGTCGACAGCGCCACCGAGGCGACGATCACCATGCCGGTGGCCGCTGAGGCGCCGCCGATAAAGGCCAGCAGGGCCAGGGTAGGGTGGGCTTCGGCGAGCGGCAGACTGATCACGAAGGAGTCCGGGCTCACCCCGCCCGGCAGCAGCATCTGCCCGGCCAGGGCGATGGGAATCACGAACAGCGCGGCCAGCAGCAGGTATAACGGGAACACCCAGCGCGCCAGGCCCAGGTCGCGCGGGTCGGTGTTTTCCACCACGGTGACGTGGAACTGCCGCGGCAAGCAGACGATGGCGATCATCGCCATGCCGGTCTGCACCAGCATCGCCGGCCAGTTCACCGCCTCGGCCCAGTATGCCTCCAGCTCGACGCTGCGCTGCGCCTGGCTGAACAGGTCGCCAAAGCCATTGAACAGCCCGTAGGTGACGAAGGCGCCGACAGCGATGAATGCCAGCAGCTTGACCAGCGATTCGAAGGCGATGGCCAGCACCATGCCGCGGTGATGCTCGGTGACGTCCAGGTTGCGAGTGCCGAACAGGATGGTGAACAGCGCCAGGATCACCGAGACGATCAGCGCAGTGTCCTGGGCGCGGGTGCCGTCAGGGTCGGTTTCCGAGCCGATCAAGAGGTTCACGCCGAGCACGATGCCCTTGAGCTGCAGGGCGATGTAGGGCAGCACGCCGACCAGGCAGATCAGCGCGACGACGATGGCCAGGGACTGTGACTTGCCGTAGCGCGCGGCGATGAAGTCGGCGATCGAGGTGATGTTTTCCTGCTTGCTGATCAGCACCATCTTTTCGATCACCCAGGGGGCGAACAGCAACAGCAGCATCGGCCCAAGGTAGATGGGCAGGAACGACCACAGTTGTTCGGCGGCCTGACCGACGGCGCCGAAGAAGGTCCAGCTGGTGCAATAGACAGCCAGGGACAGCGAGTAGACCCAGGCGCGGACTTTCGGCGGCAGTGGCTTGCGACGGCGGTCACCGTAGAAGGCGATGGCGAACAGCACGGCCATGTAGAGCAGGGCGACTGCAGCGATAAGCCAACTGGACAGCGACATGCAGACTCCACGAAACAGAAGGGCAATGGTGCGAGCGTACCCTGGCACGCCTGCGTAGTGTCGCAGCAAAGCGGCGCAACGTCAGGCGCGACCAAGGTCGCAGAGGCGTGGCTCGGCGTTTGCGGCACCCTGTGGTTGGTGGTTTTTAGGCAGACAGGCGGTTTTTTCGGTGAGAAAATGAGCGGCCTGGCAGCGTCGTACCTGGAGAAAATAGATGTTCAAGCCGCAATTGATCACCCTGCAGCGCGGTGCCCTGCGCATCGAACCGTTGCTCGATGGCGATATTCCGGCGCTGGTCAGCCTGGCTGAAGCCAATCGCGAGGAACTGCTCTACATGAGCGGCACCCAGCGCCTGGACTGGTACCGCCTGGCTTTGCAGGAGCAGCGCGAGGAGCGCGCCTTGCCCTTCGTGATTCGCCTCGCCGATCAGGTGGTCGGCACTACGCGGTTCGCTGACTTCATGCCCACCCTGCCGGCCGTGGAAATCGGCTGGACCTGGCTGGACGCCGCCCAGCACGGCACGGGCCTCAATAACATGGTCAAGTACCTGATGCTGCGCCACGCCTTCGAGAGCTGGCAGATGGTGCGCGTGCAGCTGAAAACCGCGGCCAGCAACCTGCGCTCCCAGCGCGCCATCGAAAAGCTCGGCGCAGTTCGCGAGGGCCTGCTGCGCAATCATCGCCGCCTGGCCGACGGGCGCCTCGATGACACCGTGCTGTACAGCATCACCGACCAGGAATGGCCGGTGGTCAAGGCCGGGCTGGAGGCACGCTTCGGCGTGTGAGCCATGCCCACCGGCGAGCGCATCCGCTTCTGGGAAAGCCCCGCGCTGGCCGGTGTGGAGCTGCTGCAGGCGCGCTACATCAGGCAGCGCTTCACCCCGCACGTACACGAAGGTTTCGTGTTCACCGTGATCGAGCACGGTGCCCAGCGCTTTCGCCACCGCGGTGCCGATCACCTGGCGCCGGTCGGCAGCATGGTGCTGATCAACCCGGATGAAGTGCACACCGGCTCGTCGGCCCATGAGCAGGGTTGGTTGTACCGCGCCTTCTACCCGGCGCCGGCCCAGGTCAATGGCGTGCTCGACGAGCTGGGCCTGGCGCACCGCGGCCTGCCGTCGTTCGCCGCCAGCGTGCTGCAGGACGTCGAACTGCATCGGGCCTTCGGTCAGTTGCACCGCCTGCTCGACAGCGATGCCAATGTGCTGCACCAGCAGACGGCATGGCGCGAGACGCTGCTGATGCTGTTCCAGCGTCATGCCGGGGTCAGGCAGGCAGCCGTCGCCGGTCTGGAACCGCGGGCGGTGAGCCTGGCCAAGGAGCTGCTGGCCGCGCGCCTGGGCGAGCCGCCATCGCTGGAGGAACTGGCGGCCGCGGTGAACCTCTCGCCGTTCCATTTCGCCCGGGTGTTTCGCCGCGCCACCGGCCTGCCGCCCCATGCCTGGCTGCAGCAACGCCGGTTGGAGCAGGCGCGGGCGCTGCTGCGTGACGGCTGTGCACCGCTGAGCGTGGCGCTGCAACTGGGCTTCGCCGACCAAAGCCACCTGACGCGACAGTTCAAGCAGGTGTATGGCGTGGGGCCCGGTGAATACCGCAAGGCTTGCCATCGCAGCCCCTAGCCTGCGGTTGAGCGCAGCCGCAGCTTTCCCTGCGAATTACACCTGTGGGATCGGGCGGGGACGCCTAGTCCATGCCCGCGATTTTTCGCGCGCATGGCGCGCTCCCACAGGTACTACGCTGAAGCTGTTTTTGCCTATCGACACTGATTGGGAGAGAGCAGGTTGCTGGTTGCCACATCCTGGGTATCGCTGCGCTCAACCCAGGCTACCTGCTGTACGACTGCGCAAGATCGTTCAAGACAGCCAGAGCAGGCTGGGCTAGCCTGATGCGCTCCTGATCGCCCGCAGGCGATCTTTTCAGCCAAGCGATAAGCCGATGTCCCGATACCAAGAATTCTTCCAGGGCCTGCGCGACATGCTGCCGATGCTGCTCGGCGCCATGCCGTTCGGCATCATCTATGGCAGCCTGGCCGGCGCCGCCGGACTCGATGCCTGGCAGACCATCGGCATGTCGGTGCTGGTGTTCGCCGGCTCGGCGCAGTTCATCGCCGTCAGCCTGCTGACCGGCGGCGCCACCCTGGCGGTGCTGTGGCTGACCACCCTGGTGGTCAACCTGCGCCATGCGCTGTACAGCGCCACCCTGCAGCCCTTCGTGCGCCACCTGCCCAAGCGCTGGCGCATCCCGCTGGCGTTCTGGCTGACCGACGAGGCGTTTGCCGTGGTGCAGCAGCGCTACGCCCAGCGCGACGACTCGCCAAACAAGCATTGGTACTTTCTTGGCGCCGGTCTGGCCATGTACGGCAACTGGATCGGCTGCACGCTGATTGGCCTGCTGTTCGGCCAGGCGGTGCCGAACCTCGCCGCCTGGGGGCTGGATTTCGCGATGATCGCCACCTTCGTCGGCATCGTCGTGCCGATCCTGCGCAATCGCCCGCAGATCGCTGCGGCGCTGGTGGCAGCCGTGACGGCGCTGATCTTTCACGACCTGCCGTACAAACTCGGGCTGATGGCCGCTGCTTTTGCCGGCATCGTGATCGGCGTGGCGCTGGAGCGTTGCCAACAGCCGCTGCAGGAGGAGCTTTGCTGATGGAAAACTGGATTCTGATCCTCGGCATGCTGGCGATCACCTTCGCCACGCGTTACAGCCTGTTCGCCTTTCCCGACCTGCGCTTTCCCCAGGCGGTGCGCCAAGCCCTGCATTACGTGCCGACCGCGGTGCTCACCGCCATCGTGGTGCCGGCCATGCTCCTGCCGGACGGGCGCAATTGGGCCGTAAGCTGGGACAACGCCTATCTGCTGGCGGGCCTGGCGACCATCGTCATCGCCGTGGTGACGCGCCATCTGCTGGCGACCATCGGCGGCGGATTGCTGATCTTCTTCGCGCTGCGCTGGGCGCTGGGGCAACTGCCGATCTGACGCGGAATCGGATTGTTCCACTTATCGCAATAAAGTAATGCCGACAACGCGTATTCCTCAAAACGCGCTGCGGTCGCAAGCTGGTTGCACGGCTCGGGACTTCTCCCGGCCCACCGTCAACCAGGAGCCGACCCATGAAAATCCATCACGTCCCCCTGTCCGGCCATGCCCACCGCGCCGTTCTGTTCGCTTCGCTGCTGGGCCTGAAGCCCGAATTGGTCGAGGTCGACCTGGCCGGCGGAGCCAACAAGCAGCCTGAATTTCTCGCGCTCAACCCCTTCGGCCAGGTGCCGGTGCTGGAAGATGACGGCGTGGTGGTCGCCGACTCCAATGCCATTCTCGTTTACCTGGCCAAGAAGACCGGGCGCACCGACTGGCTGCCGGAAGATCCCGCTGGTGCGGCGGCGGTGCAGCGTTGGTTGTCCGTGGCCGCCGGCGAACTGGCTTACGGCCCGTGCGCCGCGCGCCTGATCACGGTGTTCGGTGCCGACTTCAATGCCAAGGAAGTGATCGCCCGCGCCCACGTGCTGCTCGCCCGCCTGGAGCGCCACCTGAGCGGTCGCCAGTGGCTGGCCGCCGACCACCCGACCATCGCCGACGTGGCGCTGTATAGCTACCTGGCGCGGGCGCCGGAGGGCAACGTCGACCTGTCGGCCTACGAGCAGGTCCGGGCCTTCCTGGCGCGCATTGAGGCGCTGCCCGGCTTCGTGGCCATACCCCAGGCGCCTGCCGGGCTGACCGCCAACGATTGAGCCTGTGCGCCACCGCCTCCGGGAGAACCGCCATGACCGATCTCGCCAAAACGCTCACACCCTGGCATTCGGGTGAAACATTCATTCAGGAAAAGCTCGGCGTCGCCGAACGAATGGATGCGGTCGGCAAACGCGTGGTGCGCGACTTCATGCCCGACCAGCACCGGGATTTCTACGCCCAGCTGCCGTTCATCGTGCTGGGCAGCGTGGATGGGCAGGGCGATGCCTGGGCCGGCGTGCTCGAGGGCCAGGCCGGTTTCATGGCCTCGCCGACGCCCAGCACGCTTGACATTGCCGCTCGGTCCCAGGCCTACGACCCTATCGCCCAAGGCATGGGCGAGGGCGCTGCGCTGGGCCTCCTGGGCATCGAACTGCACAGCCGAAGGCGTAACCGCATGAACGGCGTGGTGGCGGCGGGTGGCAAGGGCCTGCGGGTGGCGGTCGAGCAGAGCTTCGGCAACTGCCCACGCTATATCCAGCAGCGCGATTTCACCTTCGCCCGTGATCCGGCGGCGCCGTTCGCCGCTACCGTCGAGCAGTTGCCGGCGCTGGATGCCGCGGCGCGGGCAGTGATCGAAGGCGCCGATACCTTTTTCGTGGCGACCTATGCCGATGTCGACGGGCAGCGCCAGGTGGACGTCTCGCACCGTGGCGGCAACACCGGCTTCGTGCGCATCGATGCCGACGGCACCCTGACCATCCCGGACTTCAACGGCAACCTGTTCTTTTCCACCCTCGGCAACATGGTGCTCAACGGCAAGGCCGGTCTGCTGTTCGTGGATTTCGCCACGGGCGACGTACTGCAACTGAGCGGCGACGCCGAGGTCATCTTCGAATCCCCGGAAATCGGCGCCTTTCAGGGCGCCGAGCGGCTGTGGACCTTCCGTCCCCGGCGTATCGTGCGGCGCCCGGCTGCCATGGCCCTGCGCTGGGCGCTGCGCGAGGACGGCTGGGCGGACAGCTCGCTGCTCACCGGCAACTGGCAACAGGCCGCCGATCAGCTGCGCGTCGCCCAGTACGCCACGCAGTGGCGGCCAATGAGGATTGCGCGCATCGTTGAGGAAAGCCGGTCGATCCGTTCCCTGCACCTGGAGCCGGTCGACGGTGCCGGGGTGTTGCCGCACCTGGCCGGCCAGCATCTGCCGATTCGGCTGCAAGTGGCCGCGGGCGAGAAGCCGCAGATTCGTACCTACACCCTGTCGGTGGCGCCGTCCGACGGCATCTACCGGATCAGCGTCAAGCGCGAGGGGCGGGTGTCGCAATTCATCCATGACGGGTTGCGCGAGGGCGACCTGATCGACGCCCGCGCGCCGGCCGGGGCATTCACCCTCGATGCGCAGGAGGAGCGCCCGCTGGTGCTGCTGGCCGGTGGCATCGGCATCACGCCGATGCTGGCGATGCTGCGCCATGTGGTCTACGAAGGCTGGCGCCGGCGGCAGATCCGCCCGGTTACGCTGTTCTACGCTGCGCGGTCGAAGGCCGAGCGCGCCTTCGACAGCGAACTCGGCGATCTGGTGGCCGCCGCCCAGGGCGCGGTCAGGCTGGTGCGGGTGCTGAGCGACACCAGCGGCGCCGAGCCGGGTGTCGATTACGACACCGCCGGGCGCATCGACATGGCGCTGCTGACCCGTTATCTGGCCTTCGACGATTACGCCTTCTACCTGTGCGGGCCGCCGGCCTTCACCCAGGGGCTGTACGACGGCCTGCGCGGCTACAACATCGCCGATGGGCGCATCCATGCCGAAGGCTTCGGGCCGGCGTCCCTGGTGCGTCGCCCCGATCAGCCGGCGGCGGCCGCCGTGACGGCTCCGCCGGCCACCGAGGCGGTGCCGGTACTATTTACCGAGTCGCTGAAGGAGGGGCGCTGGACACCGGGCTCCGGCACCTTGCTGGAACTGGCCGAGGCTAGAGGCCTGGAGCCGGAGTTCAGTTGCCGCGAAGGCTCTTGCGGCACCTGCAAGACGCGCCTGGTGAAGGGCGCGGTGAGCTACCTGAAAGAACCCAGCGCGCCCCACGGCGACGATGAAGTGCTGATCTGCTGTGCTGTACCGGCGCAGCCGCAAGGCGCCAGTGACGAGCGCCTCGAACTGGCGCTCTGAGCGGCGCAGCGAGCGAATCTGTGGCAGTCCCGCGCAGCTTTTGTGGGAGGGCCTTCAGGCTCGAATTTGGCCGGCCTGGGCGCACAAGAGCTCGAAGCTGAAGCCTCTCCTGCATGATTGCGGATGGCCGGTAGGGTGATGGCGCCCGCGTTCCTATGTGGGCGCTCGACCATGCAGCCTGAGTCGCATTGCCGCTCAGGGTGCGCGGATACGGCATACTCGCTGGGCTGCGCCACCAGCGCAGCCAACGCTTAAAGCAGAGGAGCGGGTGGATGGATCGTTGGCAGGCGATGCGGGTATTCGTGAAGGTCGCGGAGACGGGCAGCTTCGCCAGTACCGCGCGGCAGATGCACATGAGCGCGCCGGCGGTGACGCGCATCGTCGCCGGCCTCGAGGACCTGATCGGCGCGCGGCTGCTGGTGCGCACCACGCGTTCGGTGAAGACCACCGATGCCGGCAGCCGCTACCTGCAGGATTGTCGGCGCATTCTCGCCGATATCGCCGAGGCGGAACTGGCCGCAGCCGGGCATTACGCCGAACCGTCCGGCACCCTGGCGGTGACCGCTGCGTCGATGTTCGGCCACCTGCACGTGCTGCCCCTGGTGCTCGATTACCTGGATGCCTACCCGGGCATGCACGCGCGCACCTTTTTCGTCGACCGGCCGGTGAATATCCTCGACGAGGGCATCGACGTGGCGGTTCGTATCGGACACCTGGCGGATTCGGGCTTTACCGCCATCCAGGTCGGCGCGGTACGCCGGGTGATCTGCGCGGCGCCGTGTTACCTGGAGAAATACGGCGTACCGACCACGCCCGCCGATTTGAAACACCATCGCATCGCCGTGTCGCAGAGCGCCTGGGCTTCGCCGGAATGGCGCTTCGCCGAGGGCCAGCGAGTGCTGGTCGACCCGGTGCTGCAATGCAACACCAACGAGTCGGCGATCGCCACGGCCAGGGCCGGCTGGGGGCTGACCCGGGTGCTGCACTATCAGGTCGGTCAGGCGCTGCAGGAGGGCGCGCTGCAGGTCGTGCTCGAAGGCTTCGAGGAGCCACCGCTGCCGATCCACGTGCTGTACCCCGAGGGCCGTCAGGCGCCGGCCAAGGTGCGTGCCTTCGTCGACCTGGCCGTGGCGCGCCTGCGTGGCAACCCGCTGTTCAACTGAAAAGGCGCACGCGTCGATAAAAATGCGCGCGGCTGTGGCTTTGCTCGAGCCGTTGCAGTCCAATGCTCATCGAATCCGTAAAGGGAAAGGTATCGATGAGTCAGCCATCGCAATTCGCGCTGCTGAAAAGCCGGCGCTTCCTGCCGTTCTTCATCACGCAGCTGCTCAGCGCCTTCAACGACAACATCTTCAAGCAGTCGTTGATCCTGGCGATCCTCTTCAAGCTGGCCCTGGATACCGACCGCGATCTGCTGGTCAATGTCGCGGCCATGCTGTTCATCCTGCCGTTCTTCCTGTTTTCCGCGCTTGGTGGCCAGTTCGGCGAGAAATTCGCCAAAGACCTGCTGATCCGCCGGCTGAAGTTCTTCGAGATATTCATCATGCTGGCCGGTGCTGCCGGCGTGCTGCTCGGCAGCCTGCCGTTGATGCTCGGCGTGCTGTTCACCATGGGCCTGCAATCGGCGCTGTTCGGCCCGGTGAAGTACTCGATCCTGCCCCAGGCGCTCAAACCCGAGGAGTTGGTGGGCGGTAACGCACTGGTGGAGATGGGCACCTTTCTGGCCATTCTGGCCGGCACCATCGGCGCCGGCATCATGCTTACCAGTGTTCACTACAGCGTGATCGTCGCCGTCTCGGTGGTGCTGGTGGCGCTGCTCGGCTATCTATCGGCCCGCGGCATTCCCGCTGCGGCTGCTGCGCTGCCGGATCTGGCGTTGGACTGGAACATCTTCCGGCAAACCTGGCTGACCCTGCGCATGGGGCTGACGCAACCCAAGGCGGTGTCGCGCTCGCTGGTCGGCAACTCGTGGTTCTGGTTTCTCGGCGCGGTGTACCTGACCCAGATCCCGGCCTACTCCAAGGAGTGGCTGCACGGTGACGAGAGCGTGGTCACCCTGATTCTCACCGTGTTTTCGGTGGGCATCGCGCTGGGCTCCATGCTTTGCGAGCGCATGAGCGGGCGCAAGGTGGAAATCGGCCTGGTGCCGTTCGGCTCCATCGGCCTGACGGTGTTCGGCATCCTGCTCTGGGCCGCCTCGGGTGGCATTCCCGAGGCGGCGCAGCCCTACGACTGGCTGGCGCTGCTGGGCTTCGGCCACGCCTGGTTGGTAATGGCCTCGATCCTCGGCATTGGCGTGTTCGGCGGCTTCTACATCGTGCCGCTGTATGCGTTGATCCAGTCACGTACCGCCGAGAACGAGCGGGCCCGGGTGATCGCCGCCAACAACATTCTCAATGCGGCGTTCATGGTCGTCTCGGCAGTGGTGTCGATCCTGTTCCTGAGCGTCGCCGGGCTGTCGATCCCCCAGCTGTTCCTGGTCATTTCGCTGATGAATGTGGCGGTCAACAGTTACATCTTCAAGATCGTCCCCGAATTCACCATGCGCTTCCTGATCTGGATGCTCGGCCACTCCATGTACCGGGTGTCGCACAAGGGCCTTGACTCGATTCCGGACGAGGGGCCGGCGGTGCTGGTGTGCAACCACGTGTCGTTCGTCGATGCGCTGCTGATCGGTGGTGCGGTGCGTCGCCCGGTGCGCTTCGTCATGTACTACAAGATCTACAACCTGCCGGTGCTCAACTTCATCTTCCGCACCGCCGGTACGGTGCCGATCGCCGGGCGCAGCGAAGACCTGCTGGTGTTCGATGCGGCGTTCAAGCGCATCGGCGAATACCTGCGCGACGGCGAGCTGGTGTGCATCTTTCCCGAGGGCAAGCTGACCGCCGACGGCGAGATCGACGAGTTCAAGGCGGGCGTGGAGCGCATCCTGCAGGACAACCCGGTGCCGGTGATTCCCATGGCGCTGGGCGGGCTGTGGGGCAGCTTCTTCAGCCGTGACCCGCGCAAGGGCCTGTTCCGCCGCTTCTGGTCGCGGATCGAGCTAACCGCCGGTTCGCCCATCGACGCCGCGGCAGCGACGCGGCAGGTGCTGCAGGCCGAGGTGAAGGCGTTGCGTGGGAATAATCGCTAGAGCTTAAGATCAACACCCGGGTGTCGCTGCGCTCGACCCGGGCTACGGGATGGGTAGCCTGGGTTGAGCGAAGCGATACCCAGGGTTGATTCCAGCTACCTGAACAAAGAGCCCGCCAATCGGCGGGCTCTGTCATATCAGCCGTGGCTCATCTTCAGACCGATCAGCCCGCAGATGATCAACGCCACGCTGGCCAGGCGGATCAGCGCCATGGACTCACCGAACAAGATGATCCCGGCGATCACCGTGCCGACGGCGCCCACGCCCGTCCAGATGGCGTAAGCGGTACCCAACGGCAATTCCTTCATGGCCAGGCCGAGCAGGCCGAGGCTGACCAGCATCGCGGCGATGGTCAGCACGGTAGGCAGAGGGCGGGTGAAACCGTCGGTGTACTTCAGGCCGACGGCCCAGCCGACCTCGAACAGGCCGGCTAAAAAAAGAATGATCCAAGACATATGACCCTCACGGATGGCGGTGGGGTCGTCCCCGGCAGTCAGGCACTGAAATCCAGGGTCGTCCCCGGCGTGCACCGCTATTGTGCATGATGCGATCGTCTGGGCAAGTCAGCTTGGTAGTGACTTTCGATAGGCCATCATCGGGTGGGACGCCTGGCGCATGGGTGAGAAGTCACGGGCATGGCCCGTTCCCACAGGCTTCGTTGACCTATCGAGATGGGTGGCATCAACTCCAGCGCTGTAGGGTGGGCTTTAGCCCACCAAATGGCGGTTACGGCTAAGCCCGCTCACTGATCGCGATCATCTTTCATGCGGCGCAGGAAGGTTGCCAGCAGCGGCCCCGAAAGGTTGTGCCAGACGCTGAACAGCGCGCTGGGTACCGCTGCCAATGGCGAGAAGTGGGCGTTGGCCAGTGCCGCACCGAGGCCGGAGTTCTGCATGCCGACCTCGATGGACAGCGTCTTGCGCTGCGCCAGCGGCATGCCGAAGAAACGTCCGGCGGCGTAACCCATGGCCAGGCCGAGACCGTTGTGCAGCATCACCACCGCCATGATCAGCAGGCCCGATTCGGCGATCTTGGCCTGGCTGGCCGCCACCACTGCGGCGACGATGGCGACGATGGACACCACCGAGATCAGCGGCAGCACGTCCACCGCCAGCTTGACCCGCTCACCCAACAGGCGCTGGGCGACCAGGCCGAGGATGATCGGTAGCAGCACCATCTGCAGGATCGAAGTGAACATCGCCCAGAACGACACCGGCAGCCATTCGGAGGCCAGCAGCCAGATCAGCGCCGGGGTAACCAGCGGCGCCAGCAGCGTGGTGACCGCGGTGATGCCGACCGACAGCGCCACATCGCCTTTGGCGAACCAGGTGATGACGTTCGAGGCGGTACCGCCCGGGCAGCAGCCCACCAGGATCACCCCGACGGCCACTTCCGGCGGCAGGGCGAACAGCTTGCAGAGCAGCCAGGCCAGGCACGGCATGATGATGAACTGGGCCAGTACACCGATTGCCACGCGCAGCGGATGGCGCACCACTTCGCGGAAATCCTCGGCTTTCAGGGTCAACCCCATGCCGAACATGATCAGCCCGAGCAGCGGCACGATAAACGCCGTCAGCGGCACGAAAGCGCCTGGGATCAGGAACGCCAGCACGGCGAACAGCAGAACCCAGATGGCGAAGGTGTTGCCGACGAAGCGGCTGAGGGCGATCAAGGCAGACATGGCAGGGTTTCCCTAAAGAGCGGTGGCAGGCTCCGGGGCGGAGCGCTAGCTGGCGGTCAGTTATTGTTGGGTGTGCAGGCGCGGGAGAGGGCGCTGCAGGCGGGCAAGAATAGCAAGGTGGATGGAGAAAACGCCGGATACGCCCTCCGACCCACCTTGCAGGGCCAACTCAGAGACCTTGCGGAGTGTCTTCGCCACCCAGGGCTTCAAACAGTGCCGGCAGGAACTCGATCAGGGTCAGCATCATCAGCGTGAAGCTGGCGTCCTGCTGGCTCAGGTCGTCGTCGCCGCCATCCTGCTCGGCCTGCTCCTGCAGCAGGTCCTCGAATTTCAGGCGCTTGACCACCAACTTGTCATCGAGCACGAAGGACAGCTTGTCCTGCCAGGCCAGGGACAGTTGGGTCACCTGCTTGCCGGAGCTCATGTGCAGCTGCACTTCTTCGCCGGTCAGGTCCTGGCGCTTGCAACGCACGATGCCGCCATCTTCGTGGGTGTCGCGCAGCTCGCACTCGTCCAGCACATGGAAGTCGGCAGCGGCCTGCTGGGCCTTGACCCAGTCGGTCATGGTCGCGCTCGGGGCGATCTTCACGGTCAGCGGGCGCACCGGCAGCGAGCCGATGGCTTCGCGCAGGGTCGACAGCAGGTCTTCGGCGCGCTTGGGGCTCGAGGCGTTGACGATGATCAGGCCCTGGGCCGGAGCGATGGCGGCGAAGGTCGCGGACTTGCGAATGAAGGCGCGGGGCAGGAAGGCCTGGACGATCTCGTCCTTGATCTGCTCGCGCTCCTTCTTGTAGACCTTGCGCATCTGCTCGCTTTCGATCTCGTCGACCTTCTCCTTCACGGCGTCCTTGACCACGCTGCCGGGCAGAATGCGCTCTTCCTTGCGAGCGGAGATCAGCAGAAAGCCCTGGCTTTCATGCACCAGTGGTGCGTCCTCGCCCTTGCCGAACGGGGCGACGAAGCCATAGGTCGCCAGTTCCTGGCTGGCGCAGGGGCGGGCCGGCTTGGCGGCCAGTGCGGTTTCCAGTTTTTCGGTATCGAAGTCGACGTCCTGGGTGAGGCGGTAGACCAGCAGGTTGCGAAACCACATGAGCGGGTTGTCTCCAGTTAACGGGTGCGCGCCGCGGCGCGCAGGAAATCTTCAATTCGGGCGCATGGCCGCTGCCTCGGGCAGCGCATGGGCAGTCTGGCGGCGGACAGGGAATCACGCCGCGCGACGATCAGACCCGCGCGAGGGCGCATTATTCCTTCCGCTGGTGGATTAGGCCAACCCCGTATCGAGTCGTCATGCGATTTGCCCCGCCAAATGGTGGCGATTGCTAAGCCTTTGGATCGCCAATAAATTTTTTTCGCAAAGGGGGTTGCCAAGGGGCAGGGTGCTCTCTAGAATGCGCCCCACTTCGAGAGTGAAGGGTGATTAGCTCAGCCGGGAGAGCATCTGCCTTACAAGCAGAGGGTCGGCGGTTCGATCCCGTCATCACCCACCAATCGAGGTATGCGCAGCGGTAGTTCAGTCGGTTAGAATACCGGCCTGTCACGCCGGGGGTCGCGGGTTCGAGTCCCGTCCGCTGCGCCATATATCGCTTCCAGGGCCCACTGAACACCCGGAAGCAACGCAAGAAAGCGCCCTAGGGCGCTTTTTTCGTCTCTGCGTTTCGCCTTTTACCCGGCGTCAGATCGCACCGGGGCGAAAAGGCGGCTCGTCATCCGGCACATCGGCCAGTTCATCGAAGCCGGCTTCGATATCCGGCACCACGTAGCTTTCCCGCGGCAGCTCTTCTTCTGGCGAGTGCCGGCGACCCGTGCCCAGCAGCCCCACCAAGGCGCCTGCCGCCAAACCGGCAGCCGCAAAGGCCCACGGGTGGCGATGCACGGCCTGGCCCACGGCGTTGGCGCTCTGCTTGACCTGCTCGGTCGCAGCGCTGGCGCCATCGGCGAGGTCGTGCAGTTTGCGGCGCGCGGCCTGAGTGCTTTGTTCCAGCGACTGTTTGGCACTGTGCAGGGCATCGGCCAGGGATTCGTGATCCTGCGGCAAGTCCGGCTCGGGCGCCTTCGGCGTGTGTCGGCGCGTCTGCTCGACGGCCAGCCAGGCCAGGCCGATGGCGGTCATGGCAACGGGTACCGGATTGGCCTTGAGGGTCTGCCCCAGACGTTCGGCCATTTCCAGGCCGCCACTGTCACGGCCATAGGCCAGGGCCTGGTCGATCAGCCGTTGCGGTGTCAGGCGTGCCTCCACATCATCGATAAGTGCATCGATACGGCTGCGCTGCTGGTCGATTTCCTGTTCGAGCACGTCCGGGGACTTGAGCGATTCGGCGGCGATGCTGCTGTGGGTACTCATGACATTTGCCTCTGCACCGCTTCCTTGTCTTTCTGCAAGGAATCCAGGGTGCGTTCGGGAGTGAGTTGGGAAGGGGCGAATTTCTGCTGCCCGACCTTGAGCATGATCAGGCCGATCACGATCACCACGATTCCGACGATCAGCGCGGCTGCCCAGGGCGGCATCACTTCGCTGAGGCCGTAGACGGCGGCCAGCAGCAGCATCAGTACGCCGCACAGCAGCACGATGGCACCGCCCGCGACGGCGGCGATGCCGGTCTTGGTGGCCTGCAGCGAAGCATTGAGCTCGACCTTGGCCAGCGCCAGTTCCTTGGTGAACAGCGTCTGCACCTCTCGCGTCAGCTGGCGTAGCAGGCCGAGCAGCGAGGGCTCCAGTGGCGGTTGCCGAAGATCGTCGTTCATCGCAGCGTCCCTCCATGGTAGTAGTCATCAGCGCGGCTGCGGCGCTTGCGCAACAGGCGACTCACCAGAATGCCCACCGCCAGGCCGCCGGCCGCTAACCATAGCGGGTGCTTGCGGGCGAAGCGGTCGACGCTGTGCACGGCGTGACCACTGTAGTTGTTCAAGGCATCGCGAAGAGCGGCGAGCTGGCGCGCGGCTTCGCGCAAGCGATCCGGCGAGGCAACGGCATCGGGATTTTCCAGGTCGGCGATGGTGGAGCGGGCGATGTTGGCCAGGGCTTCCAGCTCATCGGTATGGGACTGCTCGGCCTGGATGCGCGCGCGCAGCTGTTCCTGGGCATCTTGCTGCCAATGCCCGGAAATGACCTTGGCAGGGCGCTTGTGCGGGCGTTCTTTGCTGTCGTTATCCATATGACTACACCTGTTGATGCGTAAAAATGCGGTATGGCAATGCGCGTTAACGGCTCTGCTCGCGGCTGGCGAATTCGTCGGCAATCGGTGTGCCCAGGTCTGCCGGCGCCGGCGTGACCGGTACTGGCGGCACGGGCGGGACTGGCGTGGCGCGGGTGCGATCGGCGACTTCCTCGGCCATCAGCACCAGCTCCTGAAGGCGCTGTACACGGGCGCGCAGGTAGCGGATTTCAGCCAGCGGGTCGTCCACCGCGCTTTTCACGCTGCAATGCCCGCTCAGCCCGCGCAACAGCAACAGGCCACCCACGCTCAACTGACGCCGGCCACGCTCGCCGTGTTTGCTCGCACCGAGCGTGGCCAGCAGCAATCCTCCGCCGATGGACAGCAGGCGCTCCCAGCCTCTGACGTTCTGAGGTGCCGGGCCCTGTCGTTCGGGTTGCGATTGCGGTTCGAAGGCGACCATTTGTTCACTCCTGCCTGATGTGACGGGCCACCGGTTCAAGCCAGCTCAAACGGGGTCGGGCTGTGGCTTGTCCGGTAGCGCATCGTTGTCGGGTTCGTGGGGCTGGCCGAGAGGAGGGGGCTCGCCCGGCAAGTCGGGTGCCTGGGTCGGATCGGGTACTCGCTGGGTCATGCCTCGTCCCTCGGTGCGTTGCTCTAGAGGGTTTGAGGGTGACGGGCGCTGCATGTTCGATCTTTTTGCCCCGCGGTGACCTGCCTGCAAGCCACGCGCAGCGGCCTGGCAGAAACCTTAAACCTCTGCGAGCGGGCCCCGGTCAAGATTTCCTGTCCGGCAGCGAACTGCCTGGCCGAGCCGTCGCGCACACAGACCTCGCGTGGCAACTCCATCCATGTCGGCCCAGCGGGCCTGAACTTCGAGCGAGTTTTCCATGAGCATGACCGTCGCAGATTTCATCGTCGAACGCCTTTACCAATGGGGCGTACGGCGCATCTATGGCTATCCGGGGGATGGCATCAACGGCGTATTCGGCGCCCTGGCCAAGGCCGAGGGCAAGATCCGCTTCATCCAGGCGCGTCATGAGGAAATGGCCGCGTTCATGGCGGCGGCCGACGCCAAGTTCTCTGGCGACCTGGGCGTATGCATCGCCACCTCCGGCCCCGGTGCGGCCCATCTGCTCACCGGTTTGTACGACGCGCGCATGGACCATATGCCGGTGCTGGCGATCGTCGGCCAGCAGGCGCGCAACGCCCTGGGCGGACATTACCAGCAGGAGGTGGATCTGCTGTCGATGTTCAAGGACGTCGCCGGCGCCTTCGTCCAGCAGGCCAGCGCGCCCTCCCAGGTGCGTCACCTGGTCGACCGCAGCATTCGCACGGCGCTGGGCGATCGCCGGGTAACGGCGATCATTCTGCCCAATGACTTGCAGACGCTGCCCTACGAGGAGCCGCCCCGCGAGCACGGCACCCTGCATTCTGGCGTGGGTTACAGCCGACCTCGGGTTGTGCCTTATGAAGAAGATCTGCAGCGCGCCGCCGACGTGCTCAATGCCGGCAAGAAGGTAGCGATTCTGATCGGTGCCGGCGCGTTGGGCGCTGCGAAAGAAGTCACCGAAGTGGCGGATGTGCTCGGCGCCGGCGTGGCCAAGGCGCTACTGGGCAAGGCGGCGTTGCCGGATGATCTGCCCTGGGTGACCGGTTCCATCGGCCTGCTGGGCACCAAGCCCAGCTATCAGATGATGAACGAATGCGACACCTTGCTGATGATCGGTTCGGGCTTTCCCTATGCCGAATTCCTGCCCAAGGAAGGTCAGGCGCGCGCCGTGCAGATCGACATCCAGGCCGACATGCTCGGCTTGCGCTACCCCATGGAAGTCAACCTGCAAGGCGACGCTGCCGATACCTTGCAGGCGCTGCTGCCACTGCTCGAACGCAAGACGCTGCGCACCTGGCGCAAGCGCATCGAACGATGGACGGCGCAGTGGCAGACCACCCTGAAGCGCCGCGCCATGGCTTCGGCTGCGCCGATCAACCCGCAGCGGGTCGCGTTTGAACTATCGCCGCGCTTGCCGGATCGCGCCGTGGTGACCAGCGATTCCGGCTCCTGTGCCAACTGGTTCGCCCGTGACGTAAAGATGCGCGAGGACATGCTCTGCTCGCTGTCCGGCGGCCTGGCGTCCATGGGCGCGGCGGTGCCTTATGCGATTGCCGCCAAGTTCGCCCACCCGGATCGCCCGGTGGTGGCGCTGGTTGGCGATGGCGCCATGCAGATGAACAACATGGCCGAACTGATCACGGTCGCCAAATACTGGCACGAGTGGCAGGACAAGCGCTGGATCTGCGCGGTGTTCAACAACGAGGACCTCAATCAGGTGACCTGGGAGCAGCGGGTGATGGAGGGCGATCCGAAGTTCTCGGCCTCCCAGGACATTCCCAGCGTCGCCTATCACCAGTTCGCCGAGTCCATCGGGCTGATGGGCATCTACGTCGACCGCGAGGAGGACGTCGCTGCGGCTTGGGAGCAGGCGCTGGCCGCTGACCGCCCGGTGGTCATCGAATTCAAGACCGACCCTGACGTGCCGCCGCTGCCGCCGCATATCACCCTGGCCCAGGCCAAGGCCTTTGCATCCACCCTGTGGCAGGGCGACCCGAACCAGGGCGGCATCCTGCGCCAGGCCACCAAGCAGGTATTGGGTTCGATCCTGCCCGGCAAAGGCCGGCGCTAAGCCTCGCCAAGCAGCTGCGCGTGCCGCTCAGGCAGGCGCAGCAGGGCGAAGCGGGCAGCTTCATCGAGGATGCGCGAACGGTCGCCGGCGAAATGTTCGGTGCTCGAATACAGCTGGACGCTGCCGTCAGCGAGGCGAAAGGCCCAGGCGAAGCACAGGGTGCCGGCAGCAATCTCGCCCTGGGGTTCGGGGCCCGCGACGCCCGTGGTGGCGACGGCGACATTGGCCGGGCTGCCGTCTAGTGCGCCCTTGGCCATGGCCCGCGCCACTTCTTCGCTGGTCAGGTTGAAGTTATCGAGGGTGTGCTGGCTCACGCCCAGCAAGCGTTTCTTGGCCGCTGGCGAATACACCACGTGACCGCTGTCCAGGCATTCGCCGCTGCCAGGATGCTTGGCGAGCAGCGCCACGACCATGCCGGCGGTGCAGGACTCGGCGGTGGTCAGATACAACTTGTGACGCTTCAGATAATCGAGCAGCGCTTCGATGTCTTGCATGGCAGTTCTCCTCCCGTGGCCGGTGTTTCTTGGATTGGCGCGCCGCTCTGGAGGTGCTGGCTGCCTGATCGGCGGCAGCGGGCTTTTCCCTGAACTCTGCCGCTTGGCTTTCAGTCAGGTGTAGCAAGTCGAGGAAAGGGGAACGGCCATGCTCATCTCACTGCAGTCACAGGTCGCGCTGGTCACCGGCGCCAGTTCGGGTATCGGCGCGGCTTCGGCCAAGGCGCTGGCGGAGGCGGGCGCCGCGGTGGTGCTCAACTATCGATCCGGGCGTGAGGCTGCCGAGAAGCTCGCCGCGCAAATCCGTGATGATGGCGGCCAGGCCATCGCCGTGCGGGCCGATGTATCCAACGAGCAGGACGTCGAGGCGCTGTTCGCTGAAACCCTTTCCGCGTTCGGGCGGTTGGATATTCTGCTGGCCAATTCCGGCATGCAGCGCGACGCGCCGACCGTCGACATGAGCCTGGAGGAATGGAACCAGGTGCTGCAGGTCAATCTCACCGGCCAGTTCCTCTGCGTGCGTGCCGCGCTGCGGCAGTTCGCCAAACAGGGCATTCGCGAGGAGATTTCCCGCGCTGCCGGCAAGATCATTCAGATGAGTTCGGTCCACCAGCTGATTCCCTGGGCCGGGCGCGCCAACTACGCGGCCTCCAAGGGCGGGCTCGATCTGTTGATGCGCAGCGTGGCGCAGGAGGTGGGCGAGCAGCGCATTCGCGTCAACGCTATCGCCCCGGGGGCCATCCGCACCGCGATCAACCGTGAAGCCACCGAAGGCGCGGCTGCCGACAAATTGCTCGAGCTGATTCCCTACGGCCGTATTGGTGACGCCGAGGACATCGCCAATGCGGTGGTCTGGCTGGCCTCCGATGCCGCCGATTACGTTCACGGCACCACGCTGTTCATCGACGGCGGCATGAGCCTTTACCCGGAGTTTCGTGACAATGGCTGATATCCAGGATCGTCAGATGCCCATCGAGGCCCACGGCATCATTGGCGACATGCGCAGTGCCGCGCTGGTCGCCGACAGTGGTTGCGTGGACTTCTTCTGCTGGCCAGACTTCGACAGCCCGTCGATCTTCAGCGCCTTGCTCGACACGCCCGAAGCCGGGGTTTTCCAGCTGGCGCCGGATCTGCCCGAGGCGCGCCGTCAGCAACTGTACCTGCCCGATACCAACGTGCTGCAAACGCGCTGGCTGGACGAGCAGGCGATAGTGGAATGCACCGACCTGATGCCGATCAATGCGGATGTCGATGCTGCGCCAAGACTGATTCGCACCATTCGCGTGGTCTCCGGCCACGCCACCATCAGCCTGCGCTGCCGGGTGCGCCACGACTACAGTCGTGCTGACACGGTTGCCGGGCTGGAAGGCGGTGATGTGCTGTTCACTGCGCCGGGCCAGCCCAGCCTGCGGCTGTCGGCGAGCGAGGCGCTGGCAATCGACGATCAGTGCGCGGTCGCTGAATTCGAGTTGCGCGAAGGTGAGCACGCGGAATTCGTGCTCGGTGCGCCGGATGATCCGCTGGTGTCCGCAGGTGCCTGCGAGCATTGCCGCGACGAGACCGTGAAGTACTGGCGGCGTTGGATGAAGCAGTCCAACTACCGCGGACGCTGGCGCGAGATGGTCCATCGTTCGGCGCTGGCGCTCAAGCTGCTGACCTCACGCAAGCACGGCGGCATCATCGCCGCCGCCACCTACGGCCTGCCGGAAGCGCCAGGCGGTGAACGCAACTGGGATTATCGCTACACCTGGATTCGCGACGCCTCGTTCACGGTGTACGCCTTCATGCGTCTGGGGTTCTCCGAAGAAGCCAACGCCTTCATGCGTTGGGTGCGCGACCGCGTCGAAGACTGCTCGGAAACGCCGGCGCACCTGCGCATTCTCTATAGCCTGCGCGGGCAGCATCACTTGCCGGAAAGCTCGCTCGATCACCTGGCTGGCCATGGCGGCGCGAAGCCGGTGCGCATCGGCAACGAAGCCCATGAGCAGACCCAGCTGGATATCTTCGGCGAACTACTGGACGCCGTTTACCTGGCCAACAAGTACGGCGAGGCGATTTCCCACGAAGGTTGGAAGCACGTGGTGGGCATCGTCGATCAGGTGTGCGACAGCTGGCAGCAGAAGGATGTCGGCATCTGGGAGATTCGCGGCGAGGAGCAACACTTCCTGCATTCGCGGCTGATGTGCTGGGTCGCGCTGGATCGTGCCATCCGCCTGGCCCAGAAGCGTTCGCTGCCGGCGCCGTTCGCGCGCTGGAACGACGAGCGCCAGGCCATTCATGACGACATCTGGAACAATTTCTGGGACGAGAGCTGCGGGCATTTCGTGCAGCGCATCGGCTGCCAGGACGTCGACGGCTCCATGCTGCTGATGCCGTTGATGCGCTTCGTCGCCGCCACCGATCCACGCTGGCTGGCGACCCTGGAGGCCATCGAGCAGCAGCTGGTGCGTGACGGCATGGTGTATCGCTATCGCACCGACGACGGGCTGGAAGGTGAGGAGGGCTCGTTCATGGCGTGCTCGTTCTGGTACGTTGAGTGCCTGGCGCGTGCCGGCAGGATCGAAAAGGCCCATCTGGAGTTCGAGCAACTGCTGCGCTATGCCAACCCGCTGGGGCTGTACGCCGAGGAGCTCGACAAGCGCGGCCACCATCTGGGCAACACGCCCCAGGCGCTGAGCCACCTGGCGTTGATCAGCGCGGCGAGCTTTCTCGACCACCGGCTCAGCGGCGAGCGCACCACCTGGCAACCCTGAGCCAGAGCGGTCAGTGACCGCCCTGCAAACCGGCCCAGGCCACGGCGCCGAGAATCAGCGCGCCGCCGAGCAGCATGCCGGCGGTCGGTACGGCGCCGAACAGCAGCCAGGCGCCGGCGATGGCGTAGATCGGCTCCATGGTGATCACCACCGCAGCGGTATGGGTGCGCACATGGCGTAGCGAGGCGATGAACAGGCTGTAGGCCAGGGCCGTGCACAGCACGCCCAGCGCCGCCAGTTGCCACCAGTCGTGAGTGCTGATGGTCGGCACCTGCGGCATGCACCAGAACAGCAGCGTGAAGCTGATTGCCAGGCACTGCCACCAGCACGAAGCCAGGCCATCGATACTGCTGGAAGCGTGCTTGTTGGCCACGGCAATCGCCGCATACACCGCACCGGACAGCACGCCGTAGAGCAGGCCGACGGTGGCGCCATCGCGCAGATCGAGCGACGGGGTTATCAGGATCAGCCCGATCGACACCAGCACCAGAATCCAGCGATCGCTACGCCCCAGGCGCTGGCCGAACACCAGCCGCTCTATCAGCGCGGTAAAGGCCGGAAACGAGGCGAAACCCAAGGTCGCCACAGCCACGCCGCCGGTTTGCACCGCCATAAAGAACAGCAGCCAGTGCGCCCCCAGCACCAGGCCCGTGGTCAGTAGCTTGGCCGCGGTGGCCGAGGTGACGCCGCGCCAGGGGCACTTGCCCAGGCACAGGCAGAAAAGGCTCAGGGCCAACAGCGCGAAGGCCGAGCGGCCCAGCACGATCATGCTGGCGCTGACCTTCAACGACTCGCCGAACAGCGCTGAAACGCCGACCAGCAGGGCGGCAGCGTGGAGTTGCAGATGGGCGGTGCGAGAACTCATCGGGTGGAACGCCTGGGAAATGTCGGGCAGTGCAGGAAGGTTTGCTCCACACACTAAAGCGCGCGGGCCGGCAGGCCTCTAAGGTGCCGGTTACCGCGCGCGTTTGAAAGCGGTTTTGGCCTGCTCTCAGGATACGATCTTCACCGGCGTCTCCATCGCCTGACGCTCTTCTGTCACCCGGGCCAGTGCCTGTTCCGGGGTGATCTGGCAGCGCGGAGTGAGCAGGGAGACGACCACACCTGCCACCACTGCTGCGATAACCGCCGGAATGCTGGGGTTACCCCAGTAGGCGCTCCAGCCGGCGTGGCTGATGATGGCCAGCGATGTGGTGGATGCCGCGATCAGCGTAGCGAGGGCGCCTTGCCAGTTATAGCGGCCCCAGAACTTGCCGAGAATGGCGCAGACGAACATGCCGGCCATGACCGTGGCGATCATTTTGGTGATGTAGCTGATGATGTTGTCCGAGGTGAGGGCGAAGGCCAGCGCCATGCCGATGGTGAACAGCAACGCGAAGCGCGAATAGCGCACCACGCGCTCGGCCGGCGGCGTGTGACCGGTGACCAGGATGTACAGGTCGCGCATCATGATCGACACGCCAGCCAGGGCGTCGGAGCTGGCGCTGGACATGGTCGCCGAGAGGCCGGCGATCATCACCAGCAGGCCTAGGCCGAGGGGCAGCACCTGGGTGGCCAGGAACGGGAAGGCGTAGTTGCTGTTCTCCAGATCCGGCGCCAGCGTGTGGGCGGCCATGCCGATGATCGCCGGAATGATGGAGAAGCCCAGGTACAGGATGCCGGTGAACACGAAGGAGCGGCGCACGCTGCCGACCGAGTCCGCCGAGTAGATGCGCTGGCGGAAAGAGGGCGTGGCCAGCACGCCGATGGCGACCACGGCAGCGAGCGATACGGCGGGAATTACCCCGAGGCTGCTTATCCCCAGAAAGCCGGTGGTGGCGGCGTCCATGTTATCGGCGAGGTGGGCGAAGCCGCCGATCTCGACCAGAGCGAACACCGCCATGGCGATGAAACCGATGAACAGCAGGATGGCCTGGATGGTGTCGGTCCACACCACGGCCAAGTAGCCGCCGATGATGCAGTACAGGCCGAAGCCGATGGCGACCACGAATTTCGCGGTGTTCAGGTCGATGTCGGTGATCCACGCCAGGTACATGCCACCGCCGAGGATGTGCGCGCCCAGCCAGCCGATGCTGGCGATGTAGATCAGCAGCGCCACCACGTTGCGCACCACCCGACTGCCGCCCACGTAATAGGCCAGCTCCTCGCTCATGGTCATGAAACGCAGTTTGCGCACCGAGGCGAACAGCGCGGCCAGCAGCAGAATGCCGATGGCCCCGCCGATGCCGTACAGCGCGCCGGCCCAGCCGTTGTTGTAGCCGAAGCCCACCGCGCCCATGCTCGAGCCAGTGCCGACCATGGTCGCGACGGTGGTGCCGATGGTCAGAAACAGCGGAATGCTGCGCCCGCCGAGGAGAAAGTCATCACCTGTGGAGCGGTGATGGCGTGAAACCCACCAGCCTAGGGCGATCATGGCCAGGAGGTAGATGAAGAAACTGCCGAGAAAGATGTTGCTGTTCATACCTGACCTCAGATTGGAATGATTGTTGATCGAGGTAGCTGTCAGCGAGCCGGCAGCGTGGCGCCGGCTTGGGGCTGCGGTGATGAAAGGGGTCTCCTGCGGGGCGGGCGCTGGGGTCAGGCGCGCGATGCCTTGAAGCACTTCACGTCGACCTCGACCTTGCAGTCGACTACCAGGTCCTGAACGCTGCAGATGCGCGCCGGCGGATGGTCGCCGAAGATTTCCTTGAAGACCTTGTTGAACGAGCTGAAGTAGCGCGCGTCGGTGAGCACGGTGGTGACGTGCACCACGTCTTCGACGCCGTAACCGGCCTCGGCCATGATGTCGAGGCAGTTCTGAAAGGCCAGGCGCGACTGTTCGATGATGCCGCCCTCGACCACTTCGCCGTCCTTCATGGGCGTCTGGCCGGATACGTAGAGCCAGCCGCCGGCTTCCACCGCGCGCGAGAAGGGCAGCTTCTGGCCGCCGGTTCCGGTTCCGCCTTCGGCGCCATAACGTTTGATGCTCATGGGGTTTCTCCTTGGATCATGATCGAGAGTGGGGGAGTTCAGTGGTGCGTTTGAGCAGGCGGCCGGCACGCGCTTCGAGCTGACCGTGGCGGTAGGCCATGGCGCCATTGACCACCACCAGCTCGATGCCCTGCGCCGCGGCGATGGGGTTGGCGAAGGTGGCGCGGTCGCGCACCTCGGCGAAGTCGAACAGCGTCAGGTCGGCGAAGGCGCCGACGCGCAGCTCGCCGCGGTCAAACAGGCCGAAGTTGCGCGCGGACAGGCCGGTCATCTTGTGGATGGCTTCGGGCAGGGTGAACAGGCCCTGATCCCGGCAGAAATGCCCGAGCACTCGCGGGAACGCGCCCCATAGCCTGGGGTGCGGGTGCGGATCATTGGGCAGGCCGTCGGAGCCGACCATGCTCAGCGGATGGCGCAGGATGCGCCGCATGTCGTCCTCGGCCATGTTGTGGTAAACCGCGCCAGCCGGCTGCAGGCGCCGCGCGGCATCGAGCAGCGAGACGCCCCAGCTGGCTGCGATGGCTTGCAGGGTCTGGCGGGCCATCTGGGGGTGCGGGTCGGACCAGGTGATGAAGATTTCGAAGTCTTCGGTGACCTGGCCAAGATCCAGGGTCGAGGAGCCGGCGGTGTAGGGGTAGCAGTCGCAATGGCAGTTGTGCTGCTGCGCCGCCAATTCGAGTTTTTCCAGGGCCAGGGGCGCGGTGCCCCAGTTGCCGACGCCGGCGCACTTGAGGTGGGAAATCACCAGCGGCGCCTGGCCATGGCGGGCGGTGGCCACGGCTTCGTCCATGGCGCCCAGCAGCCCGGCGAACTCGTCGCGCAGGTGCGTGGTATAGAGACCGCCGGCTGCGCCGACTTCTTCGACCAGGGCGCGCATCTCCGCTTCGGGGGCGTGGCGGGCGTTCATGTAGGCCAAGCCCGAACTCATGCCGATGGCGCCGTCCGCCAGGGCCTGACGCAGGGCGCTGCGCATCTGTTGGATTTCCTCGGCGCTGGCGGGGCGGTCGAAACGCTCCATGAAGTTGGCGCGTAGTGCCGTGTGCCCGACCAGCGCCGCGACGTTGACGCTCGGTTGCGCCGCGCTGACCGCTTCGGCATAGGCAGCGAAGGTTGGGTAGCGAAAATCCTCGAGGCGGCCCAGCAGGTTCATGGGGTCGGGAACGCTGGGGCCGGGCAGGCGCACCGGCGACGCGCTGATCCCGCAGTTGCCGACGATGACGGTGGTCACGCCCTGGGTGAGCTTGGGCAGCATCTCCGGCATGCGGATGACGTTGCTGTCGTCATGGGTGTGCACGTCGATGAAGCCGGGCGCTAGGCAGCGGCCGTGGCCCTCGATGCAGGTGTCGGCTGACCAGTCGCGCAGGTCGCCAAGCGCGACGATGCGCTCGCCACGCACCGCCAGGTCACCCCGATAAGGCGCGGCGCCGGTGCCATCGATTAGCTGGACATCGCGAATCAGCAGGTTGGCGTGCTGCGACATGCTTCAGTCTCCCAGCGGCTGGCGGTTGTCGCCGCCACGGTGGCTGTCGAGGGTCAGTTTCAGGCGCCGCAGTTTGTCGCGCGAGCGCTGCCGGTGGCGCAACGCCAGGCTCATGGCGAGTACGTCGATGGCCGCCAGCATGGCGTAGCGCGATGAAGAAGGGTGGTAGATGAAATCGGTCTCCCGGGCGGCAATCGGCAGGATCACGTTGGCCTGCTGCGCCAGGGGCGAGTCCGAGGCGGTCAGTGCCAGCACCTGGGCGTCGTAACTGCGAGCGATACGCGCCGCGTCGACGATTTCCGGTGTGAAACCGGTCACCGACAGTGCCACCACCACATCGCTGGGATCCAGCGTGGCGGCGACCATGCGTGGCATCAAAGCCTGGGAATAGGCGCTGACGGCGTAACCCAGGCGCACCAGGCGGAACTGCATTTCCTGGGCGAGCACCACCGAGCCGCCACCGGCGCCGAAGATGACGATCTGTCGGGCGTCGTCGAGCAGGTCGAGGGCGCGCTCGATATCGGCGTTGGCGATCAGCTCACGGTTGAGATCCAGGGTTTGCTTGGCGATCTCGTAGACCGCACCGATGCCGTCCTCTTCGCTGGCTTCCTGAATGAAGCGCCGACCCACGGCGAGCGATTGCGCCAGGCGCAGCTTGAGTTCGCGCACGTCCTGGCAGCCGATGGATTTGGCGAAGCGGGTGACGCTGGCATCGCTGACGCCGGCGCGGGCGGCGATGCTGGAGATGTTGGCGCTGGTCACGAAGTCGATATCTTCGATGATCATGGCCGCGACTTTGCGCTCGGCTTCACGCAGGGTCGGGTAGCGTTCGGTGATGCGCGACAGGATGTCGATTTCCAGATTCACTTCAGGGCTCCAAGGCTGGCTCAGGGCAGGGCTTAAAAGCTGTGCCTGGCATTTGTTAATTTCTAACTTAAAAATTTTATTTGTGATAGTTATTTTCCGTGATTCAATCCAGATGACCCTGCGAGGTGCGGCTGCACGGCTTTCGCGCCCGGAAAATCGACAAGGATCCAGACATGAAACCTGCTGACCTGAACGACGTGCCGCCGAGCGGCGTGGAGAAAGCCGCGATCATTGGTAGCGGACGCGCCTTGCTGCACGACGTCAGCCTGCCAGCCGCGGTGGTGTATCAGCAGCCGCTGGCGCGCAACATCGCCTGGATGCAGGCCTTCGCCGAGCGCCACGGCGCACGCCTGGCACCCCATGGCAAAACCACCATGACGCCAGCGCTGTTCCATCGCCAGCTCGAAGCCGGGGCCTGGGGCATCACCCTGGCCACCGCTACCCAGTGCGTGGCGGCGTTCGAGCACGGCGTGACGCGCCTGCTGATGGCCAACCAGCTGGTCGGCGCCGCGAACATGGCGCTGGTGGCCGGGCTGATCGCCAAGGGCGCGGAATTTCATTGCGTGGTCGATAGCGTGGCAAACGTCCGCGCGCTGGATGAATTCTTCGCGGCCCGCGGTCTGCGATTGCAGGTGATGATCGAGCTTGGCGTGGAAGGCGGCCGCTGCGGCGTGCGCAACGACGACGAGCTCGAAGCGCTGCTGGTGGCGCTGGAGAAATCATCCGCCCTGTTGCTGACCGGTATCGAGGGCTACGAGGGCATCATCGGTGGGCAAACGCCGATTGCCGATGTGCGGGCCTATGGCGCGCGCCTGGTGGACACCCTGATGCGCCTGAAACGCAGCGCTGCCTTTACCGCCGACAAACCGGTGGTTACTGCGTCCGGCTCGAAATGGTTCGACCTGATCGCCGAAGCCTTCGACCGCGCCGAGCTGCGTGATCAGTACATCCCGCTGCTGCGCCCCGGCTGCTACGTGGTGCACGACCACAAGCTGTATGCCGGGGCGATGGAGGAGGTCAAGGCACGGCATGCCGACCTCGAGGGCGAGCTGCTGCCGGCCCTGGAGGTATTCGCCCATGTGCAATCACTGCCCGAGCCGGGCCTCGCTATCGTCGCGCTCGGCAAACGGGATATTGGTTGCGACCCCGACTTGCCGATGCCCCAGCGCTTGTACCGCGAAGGCCAGGCGCCTCGGGACGTGCGCGGCTGGGGTGTACGGATGATCATGGATCAGCACCTGTTTCTGACCGTGCCCGCCGGCGAGGCCCTGGCGGTCGGCGACATTATCTCATTCGGCACCTCGCACCCCTGTCTTACCTTCGACAAGTGGCGACAGGTGCTGCTGGTCGATGAGGCGCTGAATGTGGCCGAAGTGATGCCGACGCGCTTCTGAGCGCCCGGTCAACGCCGATACATACAGACAAAGGAGCCGCCATGACGATTTCCTCCAACCAGACGGCGCCGATAAAGGTCGGCCTGATCGGCGAATGCATGGTGGAGCTGCAGCTGCAAGCTGACGGCAGCATGCGCCAGAGCTTTGGTGGCGATACGCTGAATACCGCGGTCTACCTCAGCCGCCTGTGCCGCGGTGAAGGTGTGGCGGTCGACTACCTCACCGCCCTCGGTGACGACCCCATGAGCCAGGCGATGCGTGCGCGCTGGCGTGAAGATGGCGTCGGTGATCGCCACGTGCGCGTGCTGGCGGATCGACTGCCGGGCCTCTACATGATCCAGACCGACGGCGAAGGCGAGCGGAGTTTTCTGTATTGGCGCAGTGAAGCGGCAGCCCGTTACTGCTTCGACGGTCCGGGCGCCGATCAGTTGTTGGCCGCTCTTGGCGACTATCACACGCTGTATCTCAGCGGTATCAGCCTGGCCATCCTCACCGCTGAAGGGCGTCAGCGCCTGCTGGAAGCCCTGCGCCAGGCGCGCAGCCGCGGTACGCGCATCGTCTTCGACAACAATTACCGGGCACGACTTTGGCCGAGCGCGGCCGAGGCGCGAAAGCATTACGAAGCCATGCTGGGTTTGGTGGATATCGCGCTGGTCACCTGGGAGGACGACGTCGCCGTATTCGGTTTCGCGACGCCGCAGCAGCTCTTCAGTCATTACGCAGGCCTTGGCGTGGGCGAGGTGGTGATCAAGCGTGGCGCGGGCAGTTGCCTGCTACAAAGTGCTGATGGCCGCGTCGAGGTGGCCCCCGAGCCGGTCGAACAGGTGGTCGACACCACGGCCGCTGGTGATTCCTTCAGCGCAGCCTACCTGGCCGCTCGCCTGCGTGGCGGCCGGCCCGAGGCGGCGGCACACTGGGGGCACCGCCTGGCGGGCAGCGTGATCCAGCACCCGGGCGCGCTGATTCCCTTGCCGGCGATGCCGAACATGCCGTCGCTCGGCTGACGGGCTGCATCGCGCAGTGTCAGGCTATTCGCCTCATGGCCCAGGTGAATCCAGTTGCGCTATCTTCCGGACTCCCTGATCACCTTTCGTTGAGGATCGCCGTATGAGCTGCGCCGTTTTGGGTATCGACCTTCCGATCATTCAGGCACCCATGGCGGGCACCGCCACACCGGCTCTGGCGGCGGCAGTCAGCAACGCTGGCGGGCTGGGCTCGATTTCCATTGCTGCGGTGCAGGCCGAGGCCGGCCGGCAGATGATCAGGGAAACCCGCGCCGCCACTCGCAAGCCCTTCAATATCAATTTGTTCTGCCACCGCCTGAGCATCGCTGATGCTGCGAGGGAGCAAGCCTGGCTTGCCCATCTGCAGCCCTATTTCGCCGAGTTCGGCGCCGCCGCGCCGGAGGCCATCCGGGATATCTACTGCAGCTTTCAGGAGGACGAAGGGCAACTGCAGGTGCTGCTGGAGGAGCGACCGCCCATCGTCAGCTTCCATCTGGGATTGCCGCCTCAAGAACGCATCGATGCCCTGAAACAGGCCGGAATAATCTTGCTGGCCTCGGCCACCACGCTGGAGGAAGGGTTGCTGGCCCAGGACGCGGGCATCGACATCATCGTTGCCCAGGGCATCGAAGCGGGCGGCCACCGTGGCGTGTTCGACCCGGCCCATGACCAGGGCATCGGCACCCTGGCTCTGGTGCGGATGCTGGTCAAGCACCTGTCGCGCCCGGTGATCGCCGCCGGCGGAATCATGGATGGCGCCGGGATCGCCGCGGTCATGAACCTGGGTGCCTGCGCGGCGCAACTGGGTACTGCGTTCATTCTCTGCCCGGAATCGGCTGCCAACGAGGCCTATCGGCACATGCTAGGCAGCCAGCGGGCGCAGGTGACTCAGGTCACCACTGTGATTTCCGGGCGCCCGGCGCGTGGCATCGTCAATCGTTTCATGGCCGAAGTCGGCGCGCCCGGCCACCCTGCGGTGCCAGGGTTCGGCATTGCCTACGATGCCGGCAAGCAGCTGATCGCTGCTGCCGCCAAGGCTGGCAATACCGAATTCGCTGCCCATTGGGCAGGGCAGGGGGCGGCGTTGGCGCGGACGATGCCGGCGGCTGAATTGGTGGCGGTGCTGCAGCGCGAGTACCTGGCGGCGCGCGGCTGAGGCGGGGAGAGCTTTTATGTGGGCCGACGGCGGCGTCGGCCCTGACGGCAAGCGATGCGACTCAGGCCGAGTGCAGTTGCACTTCTTCGATGGCGTCGACGCGCGCGGGCGCTTCGACACCGGTCAGTTCGCTGATCAGCACCCATTGCTGATCCAGCTCGCGGCTCACCGCGCCGAGGCGGGTGATCATCTTCGAGGCGGCAGAGCGCACACCGCTGTCATCGCTGCGCAGCAGATCGAAGGACAGGGCCGTCATGGCGGCGGTCATGTGGGTGATGCTACGAGAGGTGAGGGTAAGCAGATCGGTCAGTTGTTGTTCTTTGGCGGTCATCACGTGCTTCCTTGACTGGACGAGTCGATGCACAGCGTTGAAGGGAACTGCGTTGAACCATCGGATCCTTGATGGCTGCCGGTGCGACGCCTTTCACAATGGGGAGGCACGCGGCGAGCAAAATGATATCACCGTCACTCCAGGGGCTGGCAATATGCCGCATAGGGCGGAATGAAAATATTTTTCACGCCATTTGCGGTTCTCGCTCGGTCAGAGAATCCCTGGCGACTCGCCCCACCGAAACGGTGCACTCCGGATAAATGTTAGTCGACCCGTGCGCCGGAGCAGCCGCAACGTTTAAACTGCGCCTCGCCGGCCGACGGACGGGCTTTTGCCAGGCCCGAAGCTAGCAATGGCGCTGTAAGAAGTTGTCGCATGCCGGCAATGCCGGCCCATGAGCACCCCCTACAATCTTTCGCATCGCAGCCTGTCCAGGTCTGCGTGTCTCGTCAGGAGAGTCCCGATGTCCGTTCAGCACGACCCGGTGCAACGCGCCGATTTCGACCAGGTGATGGTGCCCAGCTATGCGCCGGCTACGTTCGTGCCGGTTCGCGGCGCTGGCTCGCGCGTCTGGGATCAGAGCGGTCGTGAGCTGATCGACTTCTCCGGCGGCATCGCCGTCAACGCCCTGGGCCATGCCCACCCGGCGCTGGTCAAGGCGCTGACCGAGCAGGCCGGCAAGCTGTGGCACGTTTCCAACGTGTTCACCAACGAGCCGGCGCTGCGCCTGGCCAAGAAGCTGGTGGAGGCCACCTTTGCCGACCGGGTGTTCCTCTGCAACTCGGGCGCCGAAGCCAACGAAGCGGCGTTCAAACTGGCACGCCGTGTGGCCCACGACCGCTTCGGGGCGGACAAGTACGATATCATCGCGGCGACCAACAGCTTTCACGGCCGTACCCTGTTCACCGTCAGCGTCGGTGGCCAGCCAAAATATTCCGATGGCTTCGGGCCGAAGATCCAGGGCATCACCCATGTGCCGTTCAACGACCTCGAAGCGCTCAAGGCGGCGATCAGCGACAAGACCTGCGCCGTGGTCATCGAGCCGATCCAGGGTGAGGGCGGCGTGCTGCCGGCGGATCTGGCCTACCTGCAAGGCGCTCGCGCGCTGTGCGACGAGCACAATGCGCTGCTGGTGTTCGACGAAGTGCAGAGCGGGGTCGGCCGTTCCGGTCATCTGTATGCCTACCAGCACTACGGCGTGACGCCGGACGTGCTGTCCAGCGCCAAGAGCCTGGGCGGCGGCTTCCCCATTGCCGCGATGCTGACCACCGAGGCGCTGGCCAGCCACCTGGCGGTCGGCACCCATGGCACCACCTATGGCGGCAACCCGTTGGGTTGCGCGGTCGCCGAGGCGCTGCTTGATGTGGTCAACACCCCTGAGGTACTGGCAGGCGTCAAGGCCAAGCATGAGCGCTTCAAGACCCGCCTGCTGCAGATCGGCGAGAAATACGGCGTGTTTTCCGGGGTGCGCGGCATGGGCCTGCTGATCGGCGCAGTGTTATCCGATGCCTGGAAGGGTAAAGCACGTGAATTCTTCGATGCGGCGGCCAATGAAAATCTGATGATCCTCCAGGCCGGGCCGGACGTGGTGCGTTTTGCGCCCAGCCTGGTGATCGAGGATGCCGACATCGACGAGGGTCTGGATCGCTTTGAGCGTGCCGTGGCCAAGCTGGCCGGCGCCTGACCCTTACGGGCGGCTGGGCGCCGCCCGCTCAATTCGCTGTGTCGGCCCGTGCCGGCCAGCCTCACGGACGATGATTCTCGCTGCCAGGGCTGCAACGCCCCAGCCTTGCTGAAGGAGTGAACCATGCTGGTTATGCGCCCCGCGCGAATGACCGACCTCGCCGAAGTGCAGCGCCTGGCCGCGGACAGCCCGGTGGGCGTCACCTCGCTGCCCGACAACGCCGAGCGCCTGCGCGACAAGATCGCCGCGTCGGAAGCGTCGTTCGCCGCCGAAGTCAGCTTCAACGGCGAGGAGCGCTATTTCTTCGTGCTCGAAGATAGCGAAACCGGTCGCCTCTCCGGCTGCTCGGGCATCGTCGCCTCGGCGGGCTACTCCGAGCCGTTCTACAGCTTTCGCAACGAGACCTTCGTTCACAACTCCCGCGAGCTGAAGATCCACAACAAGATCCACGTGCTGTCGCTGTGTCACGACCTGACCGGCAACAGCCTGCTCACCAGCTTCTACGTGGAGCGCGGGCTGGTCGACAGCGTCTGGGCCGAGCTCAATTCCCGTGCACGTCTGCTGTTCGCCGCTTGCCATCCGGAGCGCTTCGCCGACGCCATGGTGGTGGAGATCGTCGGCGAGAGCGACGACGCCGGTGAATCGCCGTTCTAGGACGCGGTCGGGCGGCATTTCTTCGGCATGAGCTACGGCGAGGCCGAGCGCCTGTGCGGGCTGCGCAGCCGCGCCTACCTGGCCGAGCTGATGCCCCATTACCCGATCTACGTGCCGCTGCTGCCCGATGCCGCTCAGGAGTCCATGGGCCTGGTGCACCCGCGTGCCCAGGTATCGTTCGACATCTTGATGCGCGACGGCTTCGAAACCGACCACTACATCGACATCTTCGACGGCGGCCCGACCCTGCATGCACGCACCTCCGGCATTCGCTCCATTGCCCAGAGCGCGCTGGTGCCGGTGGTGTTCGGCGAGACGGGTGAGGGCGGCCAGGCCTACCTGGTCAGCAACGATCAATTGCAGGGGTTTCGTGCGGTCGTCGCGCAGCTGGAGTGGGCATCCGGCCAGCCCGCGGTGCTCGATCCGCAGACCGCGCAGATCCTCGGCGTCGCCGAAGGCAGCCAGGTAAGGCTGGTGGCGGTATGAGTTTTCCAACCATGAGCGCCACCCGTCTGGCTCGCGATTTTCCGGAGGCAGCATGATCGTTCGCTCCGTACGGGCCGGTGACCTGCCGGCATTGATCGACCTGGCGCGCAGCACCGGCACCGGCCTGACCACCCTGCCGGCCAACGAAGCGCGCCTGGCCTACCGGGTCGGGCGTGCCGAGAAGACCTTCAGCGGCGAAGCCGAGCGCGGCGATTGCGACTACATGTTCGTGCTCGAGGACGATGACGGCCGCGTGCTGGGTATTTCCGCTATTGCCGGCGGCGTCGGCTTGCGCGAGTCCTGGTACAACTACCGGGTCGGTCTGACCGTCTGTGCATCCCAGGAACTGGGCATCCACCGTCAGGTGCCGACGCTGTTCCTGGCCAACGACCTGACCGGCCATTCCGAGTTGTGCTCGCTGTTCCTGCATGCCGACCACCGCACCGGCCTGAACGGGCGCCTGCTTTCCAAGGCGCGGCTGCTATTCATTGCCGAGTTCCGCGAGCGTTTCGGCGAGAAGATCATCGCCGAGATGCGCGGCGTGTCCGACGAGCAGGGCCGTTCGCCGTTCTGGGAGTGCCTGGGCCGGCACTTCTTCCGCATGGAGTTCTCCCAGGCGGACTACCTCACCGGCGTCGGTAACAAGGCGTTCATTGCCGAGCTGATGCCGCGGTTTCCGCTTTACACCTGCTTCCTGTCCGAAGCCGCCCGCGAGGTGATCGGCCGAGTGCACCCGGACACCGAACCGGCGCTGGCGATGCTCAAGTCCGAGGGTTTCAGCTACCAGGGCTATGTCGACATCTTCGACGCCGGTCCGGCCATCGAGGCTGAGACCACGAAGATTCGTGCGATTCGCGACAGCCAGCTGCTGGTGCTGGCCATCGGCACGCCGGGTGACGATGCCCCGGTTTACTTGGTGCACAACCGCAAGCACGCCGATTGCCGCATCACCGCAGCCCGGGCGCGGATGGCCGCCGGGACGCTGGTGGTCGACCCGCTGACCGCCCGGCGCCTGCGCCTGAATGTCGGCGATCAGGTGCGCGCAGTGCCCCTGGCGGTCAAGGCCTGAACCACCGTTTCTGATGTGACCGGGGCGGGGCGCCGCCCCGACCGGTTAGCATTACATTGCAGGTCTCTGGCAGATAGGACAGGGCAACACCCTGGAGTCCCTCAACCCAGTCAGCCAGCAGGTGCTCTGGGTGGGCCGTGAAGCTGACGCGACCCAGGTCGAGGCCGCTGTGCAGGCGGCCCGTGAAGCCTTCGCTGAATGGGCGGCGGCGCCATTGAGCGAACGCATCGCGCTGCTCGAGCGCTTCGCCGCCGTATTGAAAACCCGGCAGGACGAACTGGCCCGCACCATCGGTGAAGAAACCGGCAAGCCGCTGTGGGAAGCGACCACCGAAGTCGCCAGCATGATCGGCAAGGTGGCCATCTCCATCCAGAGCCATGCCGAGCGCACCGGCCAGCGCAGCGGCGCTCAGGGCAGCGTGCTGCGCCACAAGCCCCATGGCGTGGTCGCCGTGTTCGGCCCGTACAACTTTCCCGGTCATTTGCCCAACGGGCATATCGTGCCTGCCCTGTTGGCCGGCAATACCGTGGTGTTCAAACCCAGCGAGCAGACCCCGAAGGTCGCCGAGCTGACCCTCAAGTGCTGGATCGAGGCCGGCCTGCCGGCAGGCGTTCTGAACCTGGTGCAGGGCGCACGGCAAACCGGCGCGGCACTGGCGGCTCACCCGGGCATCGACGGCCTGTTCTTCACCGGCTCCAGCCGCACCGGCAATCTGTTGCACGCACAGTTCGGCGGCCACCCGGAAACCATCCTGGCCCTAGAGATGGGCGGCAACAATGCGCTGATCGTCGACCAGCCTGCCGATATGGATGCGGCGGTGTATTGCATCATTCAGTCCGCGTTCATTTCCGCCGGCCAGCGTTGCACCTGCGCCCGCCGTTTGCTGGTGCCCGAAGGCGATTGGGGCGACGCGCTGCTGGCGCGGCTGATCAGCGTGGCCGCCAGCCTCAAGGTCGGCGCCTTCAATGCCGAGCCGGCGCCGTTCATGGGCGCGGTGATTTCCCTGGACGCCGCCCAGCACCTGCTCAAGGTGCAGGAGCGGCTGATCGACAAGGGCGCGCGGCCCTTGCTGGACATGAGCCAGCCGCTCGACGGCGCGGCGCTGCTGACGCCAGGTATCATCGATGTCACGGCCGTGCAGCCGCGCGCTGACGAAGAAGTGTTCGGGCCCTTGCTACAAGTGATTCGCTATGCCGATTTCGACGATGCCATCATTGAAGCCAATGCAACCCGTTTCGGGCTCGCCGCCGGGCTGCTGTCCGATTCCCGTGAGCGTTATCAGCAGTTCTGGCTGCGCAGTCGCGCCGGCATCGTCAACTGGAACAAGCCACTGACCGGCGCCGCCAGCAGCGCGCCGTTCGGTGGCATCGGTGCTTCGGGCAACCACCGCCCCAGCGCCTATTATGCGGCGGATTACTGCGCCTACCCGGTCGCTTCGCTGGAAAGCGAGCAGCTGGCGTTGCCCGACAGTCTCGCGCCAGGAGTCAGCCTATGAGTCGACTCACCTCCTGCGAGCTGAACATCGACGGCCTGGTCGGGCCGACCCACAACTACGGCGGGCTGTCGTACGGCAACGTGGCCTCGCAGAACAACTGCCAGGTGGCGTCCAATCCGCGGGAGGCGGCGCGTCAGGGCTTGGCGAAGATGAAGGCGCTGATGGACATGGGCTTTGCCCAGGCAGTGCTCGCCCCTCAGGAACGCCCCGATGTGCGCGCGCTGCGTGCCTGTGGCTTCACCGGCAGCGATGCCCAGGTGATCGAGAAGGCGGCGCGCGAGGCCATGCCGCTGCTGGTCGCCAGTTGCTCAGCCTCGAGCATGTGGACGGCCAATGCGGCGACCGTCAGCCCCAGCGCTGATACCGCCGACGGCCGCGTGCATTTCACCGCGGCCAATCTCAACTGCAAGTTTCATCGCTCCATCGAGCATCCCACCACCAGCCGGATACTGGCAGCGATGTTCGCCGACGATCGCCATTTTGCTCACCACGCTGCCTTGCCCGCCGTCAGCCAGTTCGGCGACGAGGGCGCGGCCAACCATACCCGCTTTTGCCGCGACTACGGCAAGCGGGGCGTGGAGTTCTTCGTGTTCGGCCGCAGTGCCTTCGACCTGCGCTTGCCGGCGCCGCAGCGCTACCCGGCGCGCCAGACCCTGGAGGCTTCTCAGGCCGTGGCCCGGCTGCACGGCCTCGCCGATGACGCCGTGGTATTTGCTCAGCAGAACCCGGCGGTGGTCGATCAGGGCGTGTTCCATAATGACGTGATCGCCGTGGGCAACGGCCAGGTGCTGTTCCATCACGAGGACGCCTTTCTCGACAGCGAGCGGGTGGTGGGCGAGCTTGGCGACAAGCTGGCGCGCCTCGGTGGGCAGTTGCAATCGGTGTGCGTGCCGCGCCACGTGCTGGGTGTCGAGGATGCGGTGCGATCCTATCTGTTCAACAGTCAGCTGTTGAGCCGTGCCGACGGGCGTATGCTGTTGGTGGTGCCGGAGGAATGCCGCGGCAACCCGCGGGTCTGGGCGTATCTGCAGACGCTGCTGGGCAGCGACGGGCCGATTGCCGAGGTTCGCGCCTTCGACCTCAAACAGAGCATGCAGAACGGTGGCGGCCCCGCCTGCCTGCGTCTGCGTGTAGCCTTGCAGGCAGAAGAGCTGGCAGCGATGAACCCGGGCGTGATGCTGACGCCGGAACTGTACGAGCGGCTGCTGCAATGGGTCGACCGCCACTACCGTGATCGCCTGAGCGAGCATGACCTGGCCGACCCGCAGCTACTGAACGAATGTCGCACGGCGCTGGATGAGTTGACGCAAATCCTCGATCTTGGCGCCGTGTACCCCTTTCAACTCATTTGAGCGGCTCGATGGCGAGCCGCCAACCATGATGGAGTAACCATGAGCGACGCCCTGCAACTGATTCTCGAAGACGCCGACGGCACCCAGCTGGAAACCTCGTGCACCCGTTTTGCCGTAATGTGGCAGGGCAAGGAAGTGTGGATTCAGCAGGTCGGCAACGGCCAACTGATGATCGGCGTAGATGTCGCCGAAGGTGATAGCGAATACGCCAACCTGCTGCTGCGTCCGCTGGCCACCAACCTGGTCAGCCTGGAACTGGAAATGGAGCCGGCCGATGACGGCGCCGACGACGACCATGTCCATGGCCCGGACTGCAATCACTGAGGAACGCCCATGCTCGCCCTCGGCAAACTGCTCGAACTGACCCTGACCGGCCATGAGCCGGCCTCGAAGATCCAGTTGACGCCGCAGGGTACGCGCTTGCGCTGGCTGGCCGAGGGCGCCCTCGAAATTACCCCGGCCTGCGGGCGCGACAACGGCATGGACCTGTTGCTGTCCGCGGGCATCCACGGCAACGAGACTGCGCCGATCGAATTGCTCGACCGCCTGTTGCGGCGCATCGCGCGCAGCGAGTTGCAGCCGCGCGCCCGCGTGCTGCTGCTGTTCGGCAACCCCGCAGCGATGCGCCGTGGCGAGCGTTTCGTCGAGCAGGACATCAACCGCCTGTTCAGCGGCCGCCATGAGCTGAGCAGTGGCGGCGAGGCGATGCGCGCCTGTGAACTGGAACACCTGTCGTCGTCGTTCTTCGTCGACTCTGGCCGCGAACGCCTGCATTACGACCTGCACACGGCGATCCGCGCCTCGCGCATCGAGCAGTTCGCTCTTTACCCCTGGGCCGAGGGGCGTCGCCAGTCGCGCCGCGAGTGCGCGCGGCTACAGGCCGCCGGTATCGATGCGGTGCTGCTGCAAAGCAAACCCTCGACCACCTTCAGCGCCTACACTTATGTCGAGCTGGGCGCCGAAGCCTTCACCCTCGAGCTGGGCAAGGCCAGGCCGTTCGGCCACAACGAGCTGGTCAATCTGGATCGCCTCGAGTTGCGTCTGCAGGCGCTGATCGAAGGCCATGAGCCGCTGATCGAAGAGCGCGCCGTCGAGCGCCTCAAGCTGTTCGCCTTCTCCCGCGAGCTGATCAAGCACAGCGATGCCTTCGTTCTGCACTTGCCTGCCGACGTGGAAAATTTCACCGAACTGGAGCCTGGCTATCTGCTCGCCGAAGACCTGGCCAACAGCCGCTGGGTGGTGGAAGAGCAGGGCGCACGCATCATCTTTCCCAATCCCAAGGTCCACAACGGCCAGCGCGCCGGCATTCTGATCGTGCCGGCCGATGCGTCACTGCTGGACTAGCCATTGCCCTGCATGCACAGGAGTGCCCATGCCCATCATCGATCTGCGTAGCGACACCGTGACCCAACCCACCGCCGGCATGCGCGAAGCGATGCTGGCCGCCGAACTAGGCGATGACGTGTACGGCGAAGACCCCACCGTCAACCGGCTGGAGCAGCGCCTGGCGCGGGATCTTGGCTTTGCCGCGGCGTTGTTCGTGCCCACCGGCACCATGAGCAACCTGCTCGGCCTGATGGCCCACTGCGAACGTGGTGACGAATATATCGTCGGTCAGCAGGCGCACACCTACAAATACGAAGGTGGTGGCGCGGCGGTGCTGGGCTCCATCCAGCCCCAGCCGCTGGACATGGAGTTCGATGGCTCCCTGGATCTTGACCGGGTCGAGGCGGCGATCAAGCAGGACGACTTCCACTTCGCCCGCACCCGCCTGCTGGCCCTGGAAAACACCATGCAGGGCAAGGTGCTGCCGCTGGAGTATCTGGCCGAGGCTCGCGCCTTCACGCGCAATAAGGACCTGGCACTGCATCTGGACGGCGCACGGCTGTTCAATGCGGCGGTCTGCCAGGGCGTCGAAGCGCGGGAAATCACTCAGCATTTCGATTCGGTGTCGGTGTGCCTGTCCAAAGGGCTGGGCGCTCCGGTCGGCTCGGTGCTGTGCGGCAGCGAGGCGCTGATCGCCAAGGCGCGCCGCCTGCGCAAGATGGTCGGTGGCGGTATGCGCCAGGCCGGCATGCTGGCGGCGGCCGGGCTGTACGCGCTGGATCATCAGGTCGCGCGTCTGGTCGAGGATCACGCCAATGCCGATTCCCTGGCGGCCGGCCTGCGCGAGCTGGGCTATTCGGTCGAGCCGGTGCAGACCAACATGGTCTACGTGCAGGTCGGCGAGCGTGCCGCGGCCCTGAAGGCCTTCTGTGCCGAGCGCGGCATTCGCCTGAGCGCCGCGCCACGCCTGCGCATGGTCACCCACCTGGATGTCGATGCCGGCGCCATGGCTCAGGTGATCGAAGCCTTCGCCGCCTTCCGCGCCTGAGATGGCCGACGTGCAGCGCCAGGCAGTGGCCTGGCCGCTGCGGCCCAGTGTTTTCCGACTATCGCGCCGCCTGCAAATAATTCAGCCCATGCCCTAGCCGCCGCGGACAAGCCCGATATAATGCGGGCTTTTGCCGGCTCTGCCGTGGCCGCCTGTTTTCCTGGAAATTGCCAATGAAAAGCGCAGAAATCCGTGAAGCTTTCCTGAGCTTCTTCGAAGAGAAGGGGCACACCCGTGTCGCTTCCAGCTCCCTGATTCCGAACAACGACCCCACGTTGCTGTTCACCAACGCCGGCATGAACCAGTTCAAGGACTGCTTCCTGGGCCTGGAAAAGCGCGCCTATACCCGCGCCGCCACCAGCCAGAAGTGCGTACGCGCCGGTGGCAAGCACAACGACCTGGAAAACGTCGGTTATACCGCGCGTCACCACACCTTCTTCGAAATGCTCGGCAACTTCAGCTTTGGCGACTATTTCAAGCGTGATGCCATCCACTTCGCCTGGGAATTTTTGACCGGCGACAAGTGGCTGAAACTGCCCAAGGACAAGCTCTGGGTCACGGTGTACGCCACCGATGACGAGGCCTACGACATCTGGAACAAGGAAGTCGGGGTACCGGCCGAGCGGATGATCCGCATCGGCGACAACAAGGGCGCGCCGTACGCGTCCGACAACTTCTGGACCATGGGCGATACCGGCCCATGCGGCCCGTGCACCGAAATCTTCTTCGACCACGGCGAGCATATCTGGGGCGGCCCACCCGGCTCGCCTGAAGAAGACGGCGACCGTTACATCGAGATCTGGAACAACGTGTTCATGCAGTTCAACCGCACCGCAGACGGCGTGCTGCACCCGCTGCCGGCGCCGAGCGTGGACACCGGCATGGGCCTGGAGCGCATCAGCGCCGTGCTGCAGCACGTCAACTCCAACTACGAGATCGACCTGTTCCAGAGCCTGCTGGCTGCCAGCGCCCAGGCCATTGGCTGCGCCAACAACGGTGATGCCTCGCTGAAAGTGGTGGCGGACCACATTCGCTCCTGCAGCTTCCTGATCGCCGACGGCGTTACGCCATCCAACGAAGGCCGCGGCTACGTGCTGCGCCGCATCATTCGTCGTGCCTGCCGCCATGGCAACAAGCTGGGTGCCAAGGGCAGCTTCTTCCACAAGATCGTCGCGGCCCTGGCCAGCGAGATGGGCGAAGCCTTCCCCGAACTGAAACAGCAGCAGGCGCACATCGAGCGCGTGCTGAAAACCGAAGAAGAGCAGTTCGCCAAGACCCTGGAGCAGGGCCTGAAGATCCTCGAGCAGGATCTGGCCGAGCTGCAAGGCTCGGTCATCCCCGGCGAAGTGATCTTCAAACTGTATGACACCTACGGCTTCCCGATGGACCTGACCGGCGACATCGCCCGTGAGCGCGAGCTGACCCTCGACGAGGCCGGCTTCGAGCGTGAGATGGAAGCCCAGCGCGTGCGCGCCCGCTCCGCCAGCTCGTTCGGCATGGACTACAACAGCGTGGTCAAGGTCGACAAGGACACCCGCTTCCTCGGCTACAGCGCCACCGTCGCCAGTGGCGAACTGCTGGTTCTGCTGCGCGATGGCCAGCCCGTCGATACCCTGAACGAAGGCGAGGAGGGCGTGGTGGTGCTCGACCAGACGCCGTTCTACGCCGAGTCCGGTGGCCAGATCGGTGACTGCGGCTTCCTCGAAGGCCCGGGCGTGCGCTTCGACGTGCGCGACACCACCAAGGTGGGCGGCGCGTGGCTGCACCATGGCGTGGTCAGCAAGGGCAGCCTGAGCGTCGGCGCCACCATCAACGCCGAGGTGGATGCCTCGGTGCGTACCGCCACCGGCCTCAATCACTCCGCTACGCACCTGCTGCACGCCGCGCTGCGCCAGGTGCTCGGCGAGCACGTGCAGCAGAAAGGCTCGCTGGTCGACAGCCAGCGCCTGCGTTTCGACTTCAGCCACTTCGAAGCGATCAAGCCCGAGCAGCTCAAGGAGCTGGAAAAGATCGTTAACCGCGAAGTGCGTCGCAACACCCCGGTGCAGACCGAGGAGATGGACATCGAGAGCGCCAAGGCCAAGGGCGCCATGGCGCTGTTCGGCGAGAAGTACGGCGACAGCGTGCGCGTGCTGACCATGGGCGACGGCTTTTCGGTCGAGCTATGCGGCGGCATCCACGCCAACCGTACCGGCGATATCGGCGTGTTCAAGATCGTCAGCGAAGGCGGTGTGGCGGCCGGCGTGCGCCGTATCGAAGCGGTCACCGGCGCAGCGGCATTCGCCTACCTGAACGGTGCCGAAGAACAGTTGAAAGAGGCCGCGAGCCTGGTCAAGGGTAGCCGCGACAACCTGCTCGACAAGCTCGCGGCGGTGATCGATCGCAATCGTCAGCTGGAAAAGGAGCTCGAGCAGCTCAAGGCCAAGGCCGCCAGTGCGGCGGGCAGCGACCTGGCCGGCTCGGCCGTGGACGTCAAGGGCGTGAAAACGCTCAGCGCGCGCATCGATGGTTTGGACGGCAAAGGCCTGCTGGCGTTGGTCGATCAACTGAAGAACAAGCTCGGCAGTGCGGTGATCCTGCTCGGCGGCGTGCAGGACGACAAGGTCGTGCTGGTGGCTGGCGTGACCCAGGATCTGACCGCCAAGCTGAAGGCCGGCGACCTGATGAAACAGGCCGCTGCAGCCGTAGGCGGCAAGGGCGGTGGTCGTCCGGACATGGCGCAGGGCGGCGGGGTCGATGTGGCCGCGCTCGATGGTGCCCTGGCGCTGGTCGGCCCGTTCGTCGAGCAGGGCCTCTGAGGCCCGTAACTCAAGCGTGACCGCGTCGCCCGCCATGCCCGGCGAACGGCGCGGTGGTGTGCGGTGGTGTTGTCTGTTTAATGGGCGCCCTTCACGGGCTGAGGCAGCTTTGAAATGGCTTTGATCGTACAGAAATTCGGCGGTACCTCCGTCGGCACCGTCGAGCGAATCGCACAGGTCGCCGAAAAGGTGAAGAAATTCCGCGAGAAGGGCGATGACATCGTCGTCGTCGTGTCCGCTATGAGCGGCGAGACCAATCGTCTTATCGACCTGGCCAAGCAGATCAGCGACGACCAGCCGATCGCGCGCGAACTCGACGTCATGGTCTCCACCGGTGAGCAGGTGACCATCGCGCTGCTGGCCATGGCGCTGATCAAACGTGGCGTGCCGGCGGTGTCCTACACCGGCAGCCAGGTGCGCATCCTGACCGACAGCGCGCACACCAAGGCACGTATTCTGAGCATCGACGACACCAATATTCGCGCCGACCTCAAGGCCGGTCGCGTGGTGGTGGTTGCCGGCTTCCAGGGCGTGGACGAGCAGGGCAACATCACCACCCTCGGCCGCGGCGGCTCCGACACCACCGGCGTGGCCCTTGCCGCTGCCCTGAAAGCCGATGAGTGCCAGATCTACACCGACGTCGATGGCGTTTACACCACCGACCCGCGCGTGGTGCCCAAGGCTCAGCGCCTGGAGAAGATCACCTTCGAAGAGATGCTGGAAATGGCCAGCCTCGGTTCGAAAGTGCTGCAAATCCGCTCGGTGGAATTCGCCGGCAAGTACAACGTCCCGCTGCGCGTTCTGCACAGCTTCCAGGAGGGTCCGGGCACCCTCATTACCCTTGATGAAGAGGAATCCATGGAACAGCCGATCATCTCCGGCATCGCCTTCAATCGCGACGAAGCCAAGCTGACCATCCGTGGCGTGCCTGACCTGCCGGGCGTTGCGTTCAAGATTCTCGGCCCGATCAGCTCCGCCAACATCGAAGTGGACATGATCGTGCAGAATGTCGCGCACGATAACACCACCGATTTCACTTTCACCGTCCACCGCAACGATTACCAGAACGCTCAGCAGGTGCTCGAAGCCACTGCACGCGAACTCGGTGCTCGCGAAGTGGTCGGAGACGTTAACATCGCCAAGGTGTCCATCGTCGGCGTGGGTATGCGTTCCCATGCTGGTGTGGCCAGCCGTATGTTCGAAGCGCTGGCCAAGGAGAACATCAACATCCAGATGATCTCCACGTCCGAGATCAAGGTCTCGGTGGTCATCGAAGAGAAATATCTGGAATTGGCGGTGCGCGCCCTGCACACTGCGTTCGAACTCGATGCCCCGGCCCGTCAGGGCGACTGAGGCATTCTGCAAAAGGCGCGGCTACCCGCGCCTTTTGTTGTTTTGGTTGGTGTTGGTGGAACTTTCCTTCCGTCCGTACTGGTCAATACTTGAGTGCTGGCCTGTTGCTTTCGCGTCCGGCCGGCGCTTTTTACGTTTGCAGACTTGTTGTCCGAAATTGAATCCGTAAGGAGAAAGGAATGCTGATTCTGACTCGCCGGGTCGGAGAGACCCTGATGGTGGGTGACGAAGTCACCGTCACCGTATTGGGTGTTAAAGGTAATCAGGTGCGGATTGGCGTCAACGCGCCGAAGGAAGTCGCCGTTCACCGCGAAGAGATTTACCAGCGCATCCAGAAAGAGAAGGGCGAAGAACCAAACCATTAATTTTTCTCAAAATTTTGGTTTGCAAACGGGGAAAACATGTTTATCATGCGCCCCGTGTTGCGGAGAGGTGGCCGAGTGGCCGAAGGCGCTCCCCTGCTAAGGGAGTACACCTCAAAAGGGTGTCGGGGGTTCGAATCCCCCCTTCTCCGCCATTATTTGGCAAGCCGGGTTTTATCGGGCTGGCAAACAACCAGAGGTGATCTGGTATAAAAACACCAACGGACTCATAGCTCAGCTGGATAGAGTACTCGGCTACGAACCGAGCGGTCGGAGGTTCGAATCCTCCTGAGTCCGCCATATTGGTGGCTTGCAGCAATGCAGGCCATTTTGTTTCAACCAGCGGTGATCTGGTCTAAAAGCGCCACACGGACTCATAGCTCAGCTGGATAGAGTACTCGGCTACGAACCGAGCGGTCGGAGGTTCGAATCCTCCTGAGTCCGCCACACCAAAAGGGCCTGCAGCGATGCAGGCCCTTTTTCTTTGCCTGACATTTTTACCTCAGCGTTTGCCCGCCACGCAGTCGTTCTGATCGAACGTCACCGTGCGTCGCTCGCTGTTGTGTTTGCTGGCGTAGTGGTAGGTGGTCTGGCCGTTGCGCTTGGTGACGCGTTCGGGCTTACCCAGGGCGCTTTCTACATCGCTGCGCGTCATCCCGGCGCGCACTTGTTTTCTAATTATCGCTTCGCGCCGGGCGTTGCCGATAACGGCGTTATCGCAGCCGTCCTGCTGGTCGCCGACGATAGTCAGGGTGCTCTCGTTGCTGCGTGAGCTGGCGGTGGTGTTACTTGCTCTGGGCGACGCCAATGGAACGGCTGCGCCGCTTCCCGGTCTTGGATTGTGGGCGCGCTGCTCCTGCTGTTGCTGGTTTTCAGTGCAGCCGTGTTTGGTGAAGGTGATATGGCCATTGGCGTCTTCGCAGCGAAACACGCTCGAGGCCAATGTTGGAATAGGGTAGAGCAAGATGGCGCAGACGGTTGCGCAGTGGGTCCAGTGCATGGTGGCGTCCTCCCTGACGTGTGCTAGGAAAGCTTAGTTCAGTGACTCCTGGCTGCCAGGTGTCCTGCGCTGGATTGGTGGCGTCGCATCTTCGGACTCGTGCGAATGCGCTCAAGAAAATGCTGCAAGCGCTTGTCTTGCCATGGCTTTGTCACGTACTCAAGCGATTGGCATGTTATTATTCGCTCCGTCAGCCCCGCCGGGGCTTGTGGATACCTTCCATGGACTTACCCAGTAGTAACTCAGAATTCCAAGTGTGCAATCACGTATTGACTGATTGACCCTCGCTGGCGCGCGCCGCCGCTGGGGGCGGAGTGTGCCATGACCGAAGTAGAAGCCAAGAAGCCGCAAGAAAGCCTGCAGGATCGACTCGCTCAGGTCGTCGAGCTGTTGCAGCGGCACAGGCTGGTCGAAGACCTGACCCATCGCCAGGAAGGCCCGCACCACGACCGCGTCGAAGGTCTGGTGCATCGACAGAACCTCACCGAACTGCAGCGTAAGCTCGACGACCTGCACCCGGCCGACGTCGCCTACATCCTCGAAGCCCTGCCGCTGGAAGATCGTCTCGCCGTCTGGCAGTTGGTCAAGGCCGACCGCGATGGTGACATCCTGCTCGAAGTTTCCGACGCCGTCCGGGAAACCCTGCTGGCCGACATGGAGGATCACGAGATCCTCGCGGCCGCCAAGGAGATGGACGCCGATGAGCTCGCCGACCTGGCCTCGGAGCTGCCGCGCGATGTCGTGCACGAACTCATGGAAACCCTTGATGCCCAGCAGCGCGAGCGAGTGCGTTCTGCGCTTTCCTATGAAGAGGAACAGGTCGGTGCGCTGATGGACTTCGAAATGGTGACCATCCGCGAGGATGTCAGTCTCGAAGTGGTGCTGCGCTACCTGCGTCGTCTCAAGGAGTTGCCGGGGCATACCGACAAGCTGTTCGTCGTCGATTATGACGGCGTCCTCAAGGGGGTGCTGTCGATCAAGCGCTTGCTGGTCAATGATCCGGACAAGCAGGTTGCCGAGGTCATGGCCAACGACCCGGTCAGCTTTCACCCTGATGAGGATGCCTACGATGCGGCCCAGGCCTTCGAGCGTTACAACCTCATTTCGGCGCCCGTGGTCGATAAGAACGGCAAGCTGATCGGCCGTCTTACCATCGATGAGATGGTTGACCTGATTCGAGAGGAGAGCGAAAGCGAAGTCCTCAACATGGCCGGTCTGCGCGAGGAGGAAGACATCTTCGCCTCAGTCTGGAAGTCGGTTCGCAACCGCTGGTCCTGGCTGGCCATCAACCTGATCACGGCGTTCATGGCCTCGCGCGTCATCGGCTTGTTCGAGGGTTCCATCGAGAAGCTGGTTGCCTTGGCGGCGCTGATGCCCATCGTTGCCGGTATCGGCGGCAACTCGGGCAACCAGACCATTACCATGATCGTGCGTGCCATGGCGCTCGACCAGGTCAGTACAGGCAATACCTCGCGGTTGATTCGCAAGGAGCTGGGCGTAGCGCTTATCAATGGTCTGGTATGGGGCGGGGTAATTGGTGCCGTCGCCTACGGGTTGTATGACAGCTGGTCGTTGGGTGTGGTGATGACCGCAGCGATGACGCTTAATCTGTTGCTGGCTGCGCTGATGGGCGTGTTGATTCCCATGACCCTGGTGCGTGTCGGGCGTGACCCGGCGATGGGTTCCAGCGTGATGATCACCGCAGTCACCGACAGTGGCGGTTTCTTCATTTTCCTTGGGCTAGCATCACTGTTCCTACTCTAGTCGCCCAGCTTGCAGGCAATAAAAAACCGGCATTGAGCCGGTTTTTTATTGCCTGATGATCACTTACGGGCGTCGAAAGACGCTCGGTATCGCTTGCTGCGATTTTTTGCCCGTGCCGAATCAGTCGTCGTTACCGGCGGCCATTTCGGCATCGTGTGCGATCAGTGCAACGAGGGCGTTCTGCTGGCGGCGCGAGAGCTGGCGGAAGCGCTGCAGCAGTTCGCGTTCGTGCAGCGACAGCTCGGGGCTGTCGAGGCGCGCGCCGAGCGCGTCGTCCAATACACCTTCCTGAAGCATGCTTTGCTCCAGGCGAGCGATGATTTCGGAGTTCATGCTGCGGTGGTGTTGGCGGGCCACGTCAGCGATGCGCTCGCGCATACCGTCGGGCAACCGAACGACGAACTTGTCAGCCGTACGGCTGGAGTAGATAGCCTGTTTCATAGGGCGCATACATCAACCAAATAAGTTCAGGGAAACGAAGCTGTAATGGCATAAAGCTACGGAAAGTCAGGTTCTGACCATCTTTCGCGTCTGCCGTTCAACAACGTCGGCATTTTGTCTGGTGATCGTACTTCTTGCCATCAGATATTTGACGCCAATTACGTGTCGTATTCTGTACCGAGTACCGGCTTTATGCCAGCACAAGTTGTCGGAATTGATTCCGATTGCGCGCAGCGTCGCATTTATTGTGGATGGCAGTGGGCCGCCTTTAACGATTTTCGTTAGTAATCGAGATAAAAAATGCGTTTTCTATGCACTTGCGCATGATTTAGCGTCGGCACGGTACCAATTGCTTATGATTGAGATCCTCTGCAGCTGTGATCGGCTGCGCATCGCATCAATCTCGGCGAGGTATGTGAATGAATGCTGGCAGGCTGATCTACCTGATGGGGCCTTCCGGTGCCGGTAAGGACAGCGTGCTGCAGCACTTGAAGCAATGCCTTGAGGGGAGTCGCTGTCGCATAGCGCGACGGGTCATCACTCGCTCAGCCGAGGCGATGGGCGAGGAGGCTATTTCCGTGTCGCCTCGGGAGTTCGGCGAGCGTGAACGTGTTGGCGATTTCGCCATGGTCTGGCGTGCCAATGGCTTGGCTTACGGGATTCCTAGGGAAATCGAAGAATGGCTGGCCGATGGTTACCAGGTGATCGTAAACGGCTCGCGCGGTTATCTGGATGAGGCTCGCAGCAATTACCCCGATCTGCTTGCCGTTCTGCTTCAGGTCGAGCCAGCCATCCTGAGAAAACGCCTTCTTGCTCGAGCGCGGGAGGATGTGGATCAGATCGAAGCGCGGCTGGCACGAAGTGCTGAGCTGAGCGGCAGCGCTTTCATGGAGGCCGATCAGCGCATCATTCGCCTGGATAACTCCGGCAGTCTCGACGAGACGGTGGAGAGGCTGCTCCAGCTTATCGACAGCCACTAGCTGAGCAGCAAGCCAGAACGTTACTCGCGTTTTAGCGCAGAATCGGGTCGAACTTGACCCGCTTGCCGATCAGCAGGGCGACGGCCAGCGCGACGCTGCTCATCGCCAGGGTAATCTTGGCGGTCGACGTGAGCCATTGAGCCTGTTCGGGCAAGACCAACAGGCCAACGGACAGAACCGCGATCAGCAGAAACAACACAGCTGGTTTGGACATCATGCTCTCCTCGCGCGGCAAGGTTGCCTTCAGAAAAAAGGATCGTGGGGGCCGTTGTGCTCGTCATTGGAGCTGCGCGGCGGAACTCGATCCGAGAGGCCGTCGATCATCCAGATGGCGGCACAGGTAACAATGGCCAGTAGTAGTACGAAACCGGGGAAGAATACGCTCCACATGGCCAGTACTCAGAAGGTAAAGCGCTGTTGGGCGCGAGGTTGCCAATCAGCGGTGGTCAGCGGTTTGGCGACGAATTGGCCAGGCTCGACTTTCGCAGCATGTTCGAACTGCACCGGGGTGGCACGCATCTGCTGAACCAGTTGCATGGCGGTTGCCTGTTGCTGGTTGTTCTGAAAGTTGGCGAATGCGGCTCCTGCAAGCAGGGTCAGGGCGATAGCGGTAGCCAGTGCGATGAGGCTGTTCATGGGCGGGGTTCTCGCATTCGGAATTCTATGCGAGGGAAAGAGCAGTTCCCGTGCCAGGATTTAATTCAAAAAAAATCCTTTAAAATCAATTAGTTAAAATTGATTTGGCGGTGCTTTCTCGTGCATGTTGCAAGGTGCACACATTGGCGTATTGCAAAATGCATGACCTTGAATTTGTTTTAGTCCAGGGGCAGTTCAGTGGTGCGCTTGACTTCACTCATGGCGATGCCCGAATGAGCCTCCTGCACATGGGGACGCTGCAGCAATTGGTCGCGTAGAAAACGCTCGTAACTGGCGATATCGCGGGCTACGACCTTGAGTAGATAGTCCGAACTGCCCGCCATGGTGTAGCACTCGATGACCTCGGGATAACCGGCGATCGCCCGTTCGAATTCGTCCAGATTGCTGCGGCCATGGGCGGATAATTTGATGCTGACGAACACCGTGATGGTGAAGCCGAGACGCTTGTGGCTGAGCAACGCCACCTTGCGCTCGATAAAGCCTTCCTCCTGCAGACGATTGATGCGACGCCAGCAGGGCGACTGAGACAGCTCCACCTTCTTGGCAATTTCAGCCGCGCTGAGGTCGGCGTTGCGTTGCATCAGGCGAAGAATCCGCCGGTCGATGGCACTCAGAGGTTCGTGCATGTTCGTTTCTCCTTTGTGATTATTTTCGAAACGTTCATGCGCAGTATTGGCGTTGGCGGCATGAATGGGAAGGAAAAAATCGCCGCACTCCGGTCTATGCTTAAGGCAGACATCCACACAGTGATCCTGGCGGATGTAGGCAGGTGATTAACCGTGTCACCTGAGTAGGTCGCTATAAAAACAACAGGAGCGCCGTCTTATGTCTCTGGCCGAAATCCGTCTGGACGACAAATACCGTCTCGCGACGGGCCATTTGTACCTCACCGGGACCCAGGCGCTGACCCGCCTGCCCATGCTGCAGAAGCAGCGTGATACCGCCGCCGGGCTCAATACCGCCTGCTTCATTTCCGGCTACCGCGGCTCGCCACTGGGTGGGCTGGACAAGAGTCTTTGGGAGGCCCGCGAGTTTCTGCAGCAGAACGCCATACATTTCCAGCCCGGGGTCAACGAGGAACTCGGCGCCACGGCGGTCTGGGGCAGCCAGCAGACCAATCTGTTTCCCGGCGCGCGCTACGACGGCGTATTCGCCATGTGGTACGGCAAGGGCCCTGGTGTCGATCGCAGCGGCGACGTGTTCAAGCACGGCAACTCCGCCGGTGTGTCGGCCCATGGCGGCGTGCTGGTGCTGGCCGGTGACGATCACGGCTGCAAGTCTTCTACCATCGCTCACCAGAGCGAACACGCCTTTATCGCTGCGTCGATGCCAGTGCTCAACCCGGCCAACGTTCAGGAAATCCTCGACTACGGCATCATCGGCTGGGAGCTGTCGCGGTACAGCGGCTGCTGGGTAGCGCTGAAGACCATTGCCGAAAACGTCGATTCCTCCGCGGTGGTGGATGTCGATCCGCAGCGCATCAAGGTCGTGATCCCCGATGATTTTGAGTTGCCCGAGGACGGCGTGCACATTCGCTGGCCGGATCCACCCCTGGCCCAAGAGAAGCGCCTCAACGTCTACAAGATTTATGCGGCCCGCGCTTTCGCCCATGCCAACGGCTTGAACAAGGTGATGCTCGATTCGCCCAATCCGCGCTTGGGGATCATCACCACCGGCAAATCCTATCTCGACGTACGCCAGGCACTTGATGACTTGGGCCTGGACGAATCACTCTGCGCACAGATCGGATTGCGTGTGCTGAAAATCGGCATGAGCTGGCCGCTAGAGCCGGTTTCCGTGCATGCATTTGCCGAGGGGCTGGACGAGATTCTGGTTGTCGAGGAGAAGCGCAGCATCATCGAAGATCAGCTGACTGGACAACTCTACAACTGGCCGGTCGGAAAGCGCCCCCGGGTGGTTGGCGAGTTCGATGAGCAGGGCGAGTCGCTACTGCCTAATCTGGGTGAGTTGACCCCTGCAATGATTGCCCGGGTCATTGCGCGGCGTCTGGCGCCCATCTACACCAGTGAAGTGATCGAGGCGCGCCTGAAGTTTCTCGATGCCAAGGAAAAGGCTCTGGCAGCACGCAGCTACAACACCGTGCGAACCCCGCATTTCTGCTCGGGCTGTCCGCATAACAGCTCGACCAAGGTGCCTGAAGGTAGCCGAGCTATGGGCGGCATTGGTTGTCATTACATGACCCAGTGGATGGACCGTAGTACCGAGACCTTCACCCAGATGGGCGGTGAAGGGGTGACCTGGATCGGTCAGGCGCCGTTCACCGACACGCCTCATGTGTTCCAGAACCTGGGGGACGGCACCTATTTCCACTCCGGACACCTGGCGCTAAGGGCGGCCGTTGCAGCTGGGGTGAATATCACCTACAAGATTCTCTATAACGATGCGGTGGCCATGACCGGTGGGCAGCCGGTGGACGGCGAATTACGGGTCGATCAGCTGAGCCAGCAGGTACTCGCCGAGGGGGTAAAACGCATCGCGGTGGTGAGTGACGAGCCGGACAAGTATCCGAGCCGCTCGACCTTCGCGCCGATCACCAGCTTCCATCATCGCCGTGAGCTCGATGCAGTGCAGCGCGAGCTGCGCGAGTTCAGGGGCGTGTCGGTGATCATCTACGACCAGACCTGCGCGACCGAAAAGCGCCGGCGGCGCAAGCGCGGCAAACTGGTCGATCCTGCCAAGCGCGCCTTTATCAATGCGGCGGTATGCGAAGGCTGCGGCGACTGCAGCGTGAAATCCAACTGCCTGTCGGTACTGCCTCTGGAAACCGAACTGGGGCGCAAGCGGGAAATTGACCAGAACGCCTGCAACAAGGATTTCAGTTGTCTGGATGGCTTCTGCCCCAGTTTCGTTACCGTGCACGGCGGTCAGCTGCGCCAGCCCCAGGCACTCGGAGTCGGCGCGCTGTTCGTTGCCTTGCCGGAGCCGCGGCAGCCTACCCTGGACAGACCCTGGAACATCCTCCTGCCCGGCGTCGGCGGCAGTGGCGTGACCACCGTGGGCGCTCTGTTGGGTATGGCAGCTCATCTGGAGAGCAAGGGTTGTACAGTGCTCGACCAGGCGGGGCTGGCGCAGAAGTTCGGGCCGGTGAACACCCATGTGCGCATCGCGGCCCGGCAGGATGACATCTACGCCGTGCGGATTGCCGCGGGTGAAGCCGACCTGCTGATCGGCTGCGACTTGGTGGTGGCGGCCGGCGAAGACGCACTGGCTAAGCTCAACGAGAAGGTCTCCCACGCAGTTATCAACGATCACGAAGCCGCCACGGCGGAATTTACCCGTAATCCCGACGCCCAGGTGCCGGGGCCGGCGATGCGCCAGGCGCTTATCGACGCGGTAGGGGCCGAGAAAACCTGGTTCGTCGATGCAACGAGCCTGGCGACCCGCCTGCTTGGTGACAGTATCGCCACCAACCTGTTTATGCTCGGCTACGCCTACCAGAAAGGCCTGGTGCCGATCAGCGCGCAGGCCATCGACAAGGCCATCGAGTTGAACAACGTGGCGGTCGAGTTTAACCAGCAGGCTTTCCTGTGGGGGCGGCGTGCCGCATACGATGCTGCCGCCATCGAGCGTCTGGTTCGCCCGCAGGGAGATGACAGCAAGCTCTGCAGCACGCTCGATGAAGTCATCGAAGACCGCGTCGCACGGCTGACTGCCTATCAGAATGCCCGCTATGCCGAGCGCTATCGTCAGTTGGTCGGCCGCGTCCGAGCACGTGACAGTGATCCGCAGCAGCGTCTGACCGAGGCTGTGGCGCGCTATTACTTCAAGCTTCTGGCCTACAAGGACGAGTACGAGGTGGCACGGCTATACAGCGACGCGGCGTTCAGCGAGGGGCTGCATGCGCAGTTCCAGGGTGATTTCCGCTTGCATTTCCACCTGGCGCCGTCCTGGCTGAGTCGCCCTGATCCAGTAACCGGAGAGCCGCGCAAACGTAGCTTTGGGCCGTGGGTGCTTGGTGCCTTCAGGGTACTGGCAAAGTTGCGCGTACTGCGAGGTACCTGGCTGGATCCGTTCGGGCATAGCGAGGAGCGCAAGTTGGAGCACGCCTTGATCGGCGACTACGAGCGCAGCATTGACCAATTGCTCGAAGCACTCGATGCCGGCAACTACGACACCGCGCTGGCCATTGCCGAACTGCCTGAGCAAATCCGCGGTTACGGGCACGTCAAGGAAAAGGCAGTTGAGCGTGCGCGGGCCCAGGAGCGGCAGTTGCAGGAAAGGCTGAAGGCCGGCCAAGCGGTAGTCGTCAGGCTGTTTGAGCCGGCCGCCTGAGTTGCTGCGCTGACATGACAAATTCGCGTGCGCTGGGTAACATGCCGGCCGGCGCCCTCAAGGGTGCCGGATCAAACGGGTCTCCTTAGTTCAACGGATAGAATAAGCCCCTCCTAAGGGCTAGATGCTGGTTCGATTCCAGCAGGGGACGCCATGATCCGCACGCTTCGATCCTGACATCTATCGTGTCATCAGTTTGCGTTAGCCTGATAAAGAAAAATCGCCGAGAGCCGATATTCCGAGGCCGCATGTGACAACCTGTAAGGGTGGGTCGTCGGGAATGGCAGGCAAAAAAAGACCCGGCAAAAGCCGGGTCAATAACCGTGATTAGCCTGATGAGGAGATAAACTGGAAGCGTCCGACCAGGATGCATTCAGATTATCCAACCAGCCTCTCGGCTGGTGATGTAGATAATAGTCATTCTCGGTTTCTAGTCAATAAAAATAGTTCTCATTTGCTTTGTCGTGCGAATATTGATTTTTTGCGTCTTGAAAATCAGCGACTTGCATGACGACAAAATCTCTTTCACTCATGTCATCTTCACTGCACTCGGGCTACCCTAGGTGCAACCTCCAGGCCGGGTGAGCGACATGACTGAAGATTCCCACGACACTTCTCCGCTGAGCGCCGCTGAAGCGCGCATTCTGGGCTGCCTGATCGAAAAGCAGGCCACGACCCCCGAGGCCTACCCGCTGACGCTCAATGCGCTGGTGCTCGCCTGCAATCAGAAAACCAGCCGTGATCCATTGATGAACCTGACTCAAGGGGCGGTAGGGCAGGGGCTGCGGAATCTGGAAGAACGAGGCTTCGTGAAGCTGGTGATGGGCAGCCGAGCCGATCGCTGGGAGCATCGAATCGACAAGGCGCTCGAGTTGGTGGCCCCGCAGGTGACTTTGCTTGGCCTGTTGCTGCTACGTGGGCCGCAGACGACCGGCGAACTGCTGGCGCGAAGCTGTCGCCAGTACGAGTTCGACGACGCTCAGCAGGTGCAGCACCATCTCGAGCGAATGATCGGCCGACAGCTCGTGGTCCAGGTCGGTCGCCAGGCTGGGCAGCGCGAAGATCGTTATGCACAACTGCTGGGTGATCCGGAACAGTTGCAGGCGCAGCTGCAGCAGCGCGCACAGCGCCAGGAGTCGCCTGGTGACGGGGCATCGGATCGTCTGGAAGCGCTCGAAGCAAGGATCAGCGCACTGGAAGAGCGGCTGGCGATTCTGGAGAGCAGGGCCGTCGACTAGGCATTGCCAATTGCCCAAGCGAGGTCAGGAATGAGTGAACTGTGCCTGATGCGCACCATCCATATGGCACAGCATCAGCTTGGTTGCCTTGGGTGCAGGGCGACTCGTCTGGTCGCCCGTCGAACATAGGCCGGCTCGGTGAAGCTGGTACAAGGAGTTGTTGCAGTCCAATGCGCTTGATCTGGAAATCCTTCAGTTCTCTCTACATCGCCACTGTCCTGATGCTGTTGGGCTCCGGCCTGCTGAGTACCTATCTGGCCCTGCGCCTGGCCGAGTCCGGCGAGGGTGTCTGGGCTGGTGCGCTGATGGCGGCTAACTATTTCGGCCTGGTATTGGGCGGCAAGATCGGTCACCGGCTGATCGCCCGGGTAGGGCATATTCGCGCCTATGTGGCCTGCGCGGGGGTGGTGACGGCGGCTGTGCTCGGCCATGGTTTGCTCGACTGGCTGCCAGCATGGCTCGTACTGCGTGTGCTGGTCGGCCTGGGCATGATGTGTCAGTACATGGTGATCGAGAGCTGGCTCAACGAACAGGCGGAAACCAAGCAGCGTGGCTTGGTCTTCGCCGGCTACATGGCTGCGTCCTACCTGGGCCTGGTGCTCGGGCAGCTGGTGCTGGTGGTGCACCCGACGCTGGGCCTGGAACTGCTGATGCTGGTGGCCCTGTCGTTCGCCCTGTGTCTGGTGCCGGTGGCGCTGACTCGTCGCCTGCACCCAGCGCCCCTGCGACCCGCGCCATTGGAAATGCGCTTCTTCTTTCGCCGTGTACCGTTGTCACTCACCACTATCGGCGTTGCGGGCCTGATGATCGGTTCCTTTTACGGCTTGGCGCCGCTGTATGCGGCAGAAATGGGGCTAGCCACCGAGCAGGTGGGTATCTTCATGGGCTGTTGCATTCTCGCCGGGCTGGTGGTGCAGGCACCTTTGGGCTGGCTCTCGGATCGCTTCGACCGGGTCAAATTGATCCGCGGCATGTCGGCTGCACTGCTACTGGTGGCCTCACCCCTGGCCGTTCTCTCCGAAGCGCCTCTGTTGCTGCTGATCTCGGTAGGCTTCATCGTCAGCATGTTGCAATTCAGCCTCTATCCACTGGCTGTGGCGTTCGCCAACGACCACGTCGAAACTGATCGACGCGTATCGCTGACTGCCATGTTGCTGGTCACTTTTGGGGTTGGCGCCTGTATCGGGCCACTGTTGGTCGGTGTGCTGATGCGCTTCTTCGGGGCCAACATGCTGTACGCGTTCTTCTGCCTGTGCGGCCTGTTCTTGGTCTGGCGCGTGCGCTCGAACATCGTCACACACCTGCACCAGGTCGACGATGCTCCGCTGCAGCACGTGGCCATGCCGGTGAACATGACCGCATCACCGCTGGTAGCGGCGCTCGATCCGCGTGTTGATGAGCAGGTTGTGCAGGAGCAGATGCAGGAGCCTGTGGCGACCGAATTGGATGATGCCGCCACTCCGGCTGAAGGCTCCGAGCCTCCTGCTACCGCGCCATAGGCATGATGTTTGACGGTCTTACAGAAACCCGTCGCTTTCGAAGCGACGGGCTTCGCGCTGCAGTTGGTAGACGAAACGTTCGATCAGGCGCTGTTGCAGGCCGCTGAGACTCTCGAAGTGCAGGCCCGCAAAGGTGATATCGAGCTTGTCGTCATAGCGGGCGTGACGCAGCTCGATGGCCGTTTCCAGTTTGCCGACCGGCAGCTGTGCACAGAAAACCTCGTAGATCTGCCCAGCCTGCAGCTGTTTGGTGGCATCACCGGCGAGGCGGATCTTGCACCCTGATGCCGAGATGTCCAGCATCAGGCCTTCGAGCGGCGCGCGCAGCCGCGTACCACTGAGCTGCACCTTGACCTGTTCCGATTGCTTGACTGCGGCGCGGAAGGCATTGCGGCGCTGGTGGTAATGCACCTCGGCAGGAATTGTGCCGAGATAGCAGCGCTCTCCATCACGTTCGCTTACGCGCATGCCCATTGGGCAGTCCCAGGCGATGCGTACGCCGTCATGCAGCGATTCGACGCTGAAGGCTTCGCCATTTTGCAGGTAGCGTTCGCCGTCACTGGGGATCATCTCGTCGAGAATCAGCAGGTTGCGGTCCCGGTCGATTTCGATGACAAAGCTCTGGAAACGCTGGTTGCGATCCTGAAAGGTCAGGATCAGAGGGTCATGGTGTTGTTGCAGCAGACGTAGGTTGGCAACGATCTCCACAGGTGCCTTGAGCACCTTGGGGGGTTGCGGGCCACAGTCCTGAGCGAAGGGGTTGGACACGGTCCAGTGATCTCCGGGGCAAGGTACTGCTGCGTCGGGTAATGCGATGTTGCATCACCACGCATCTTGTCGTTATGTCAGGCCTGGCTGAGCGGGCGCTTGTTGCCGATTTTAGCGGTACCACCGCTGCTGTCATAGAGTGACGGTGTTTCGCTGCCGCGCAAAATACCGAGCATGCTGGCAGTGGAATTCTGGCTGCTACGAATAACTCGGCCGTTACGTAAATTGGCTTCCTGACAGCGTTCGAGCAGCTCGCTCAACTGTTCGCTGGCCTGGATCAGTTCGTCACCTTTGTCCGAACGTTCGGCAAGCGCTTTCAAGCCTGCGCGATCAGGGCTCAGTTGCAGACTGATTAGGGCTTGTGTACGGCCTTTGCCGTGTTGGTCGAGGGTAGCAAGCAGGGGCTGTTTGCTCGCTAGAATGTCCTGCAACTTGCTCAGGTCATGCTCGCCAAGGGCTTCATATTCGGCGTCGATCAGCTCAAGCAGTTGCGCTGCGTGGCCGATATCCTCGTTGAACAGATCGAGCAGGGGCGTGATGTTCATGGTTCTGGCTCTCTGGGGGGAACCGCTAGGCGCGCATCTGCTATGGAAGCGGACGGGCGTAAGTCGGTTTCCGGGCGTCCAACACCCCAGTGCGAGCCGGAAGCTAGCGCTGGGATTCGAAATTGAGCAGCTTGCTGGCGACGCGCTGACTATCGACCTGATAGCTGCCGTCAGCAACGGCCTGTTTCAGCTTGGCTACTCGGTCACTGTCGACGGCCGGCTGGTCACGCAGCTTGTCGACGGTTTTCTGCAACTGTTGTGCTTCGCTACTCAGCTGTACGGACTCGCCGCTCTTGCCGCTGGCGGTGCTCTGCTGAGTTGTAGCGGTATTGCCGGCAGCCTTGTTGTCGATGGCTTCGTTCTTGCCGGCCTGAGTACCGCCGGCACGGCTGGTGCTGGCTGGCGTGGAGCTGTTGAGTCGGTTGAAGTCGATGACCATGGTGCAAAACCTCTAACGGTGTGTGGACGCTTGCCTAGAGTGTCGGCTGTGCCCGGAAAAACTTTAGGCAAAAAAATTGCGTCGCTTGCACAGTCTAAATCAGCCTCGTTCGCCCGTCAGCCAGTCCATTGGCCGAGCCGGTTCTCACATCGATACTTCCACCTGCCCAGGGCCGGTAACCCTTGCGCGCACCACGCGTTGCGAGCTCTGGTTGCGCACGCTGATCTGCTTGCCAACGGCGCCATCGGAAAGCGCTTCGCCGGGCATGCGTACGTTGATGCCACCGCTGCGTGCGCTGATCACCACCTGATCGCCGCGGCGGATGACTTCCGCCTGGCGGATGAATGTAGGCGACAGTACCTGGTCCGGCTGCAAAGCTCGAGTCGTCTTGCGACCGACCGCCTGCTCCAGGTCGATCATGTAGCCCTGGTTGAGCAGGCCGACATCGCGCTCGGCGAGCATCAGGTCGCCCTCGCCGAGCACACCCTCGCGCTTGATAGGTCGGGTCACGGTGACCACTTCGCGGTAGAGGCGCACCTGGCCGGGAACGAATACGGTCCAGGGGGAGGCGCCATCGCAGCGTACACGCATAGTCACCCGGCCGATGGGTTCGGCCGGCGTTTCCAGGTTGATCGTCAGCGGCTGATCGCATAAAGGCAGGCGCAGGCGGGGGTCGAGGCGATTGATCTGCACCTCATAGCGCGCCTGAATATTGCTGCGCTGCAAATAGTCTGCAACTGCCTGCTCAAGAAAGCGCTGGGTCTCGCCGATAAGCTGATCGGGCAGGGTGACGGAGGCAGTTGTCAGCGTGCTATAGCCGAGCGCCAGCAAAGCAGGTAAAACTGCCAGGCAACGAAGGCTTTTGGCCATCGCGCGTCGGATAATTGTCATTCGTACATTCATGTCTGGTTCGTAGCAAGGCGCGTGCCGCCTGCTACGCTAACCAAATCTGATGTGTTACTGGAATCTTGGGAGCCCGTACATGGCCGGTGTGATGGATTCGGTCAACCAGCGAACTCAGCTGGTTGGGCAAAATCGCCTGGAACTGCTGTTGTTTCGTCTCGACGGCCCTCAGCTGTACGGGATCAACGTCTTCAAGGTGAAGGAGGTGTTGCAATGTCCGAAACTCACCATTATGCCCAAGTCGAGCCACGTGGTTCGCGGCGTGGCCAACATTCGCGGTGGCACGATTCCGATCCTGGATCTGTCTATCGCCACTGGCAAGCGCCCGCTCGCTGACCTTAATGGCAGCTTCGTGATCATCACTGAGTACAACACCAAGGTTCAGGGCTTCCTGGTCCGCTCGGTGGAGCGCATCGTCAATATGAACTGGGAAGAGATCCATCCGCCACCCAAGGGTACTGGGCGTGATCATTATCTGACAGCCGTTACCCGGCTGGATGAGAAACTGGTCGAGATCATTGATGTCGAGAAGATTCTTGCCGAGGTGGCGCCGACCTCCGAGGTTATTTCGGCTGGGGTGATCGATGTCGAAGTGCAGACCAAGGCTGTCAGCCAGCACGTGCTGATCGTCGATGATTCCTCGGTGGCCCGTAAGCAGGTGATGCGCTGCCTGCAGACGGTCGGTGTGGAGGTCACGGCGCTGAACGATGGCCGTCAGGCGCTCGATTACCTGCAGGCCATGGTCGCTGAGGGCAAGTCGCCCGAGCAGGAATTGCTGATGATCATTTCCGATATCGAGATGCCGGAAATGGATGGTTATACCCTGACGGCAGCGATTCGTGCTGATGCACGCATGCAGAAGCTGCACATTCTGCTGCATACTTCGCTGTCCGGCGTATTCAACCAGGCAATGGTGAAGAAAGTAGGGGCCAATGACTTCCTGGCAAAATTCCGTCCGGATGATCTGGCTTCACGAGTCGTGGATCGCATCAAGGCCGGCTGATCGTGGCAGCGTTAAAAAAGCTGGCAGATTTTGCCAGCTAACTCGTCTAGCGCTTCTCGGAGCGCTCGGCGCAATCAATGGAATAGATGGGCGAGGCCTCACGAGTGTCTTCAGGTAATTTGGATTTTGAGCAATTCCGGATCTTTCTGGAAAAGGCCTGTGGCATCGTGCTTGGCAGCAACAAGCAATACCTGGTTTCCAGTCGGTTGAATAAGCTGATGGAGACCAACGGAATCAAGACATTGGGTGAGCTGGTGCAGCGCATGCAAAGTCAGCCGCGTAGTGGCTTGCGCGAGCAGGTGGTCGATGCGATGACGACCAATGAAACCCTGTGGTTTCGTGACACCTATCCCTTCGAGGTGCTGAAGAATCGCGTATTGCCTGAGTTGATCAAGGCTTATCCAGGGCAGCGCCTGCGCATCTGGTCAGCCGCCTGCTCCTCGGGGCAGGAGCCTTACTCGCTGTCGATGAGTATTGATGAGTTCGAGCGCAGCAATGTGGGCCAGCTCAAGGCCGGGATTCAGATCGTCGCGACCGATCTGTCGCCCACCATGCTGAACAACTGCAAGTCGGGCGAGTATGATAGCCTTGCCATGGGGCGCGGGCTTGCTCAGGAGCGGCTACAACGCTATTTCGATCCTAAAGGGCCTGGGCGCTGGGTGGTCAAACCGGCCATTAAGAGCCGTGTGGAGTTCCGCCCGCTGAACCTGCTTGACAGTTACGCCAGTCTTGGCAAGTTCGATATCGTGTTCTGCCGCAACGTGCTGATCTACTTCTCGGCGGAAGTGAAGAAGGACATCCTCACGCGCATCCACGCCATGCTCAAGCCAGGTGGATACTTGTTCCTTGGAGCCTCGGAGGCGCTTAACGGGTTGCCCGAGAAATACCAAATGGTTCAGTGCAGTCCTGGGATCATCTACAAAGCCAAGTGATCAAAGGTTTTTTAGAAATAACGGGAGGCCATGGCCTCCCGTTTTGTTTTATGGCTGACAGCCTTCTGTCACCACCGCGTCAGAAAAGCGGCAATCCAGCGTTCAGATTGCCGTTCCTACTTTGCCTAGCGGCGGAAAAGCTTTGCCGCTCGTGTACCTCGAATGCCCTGCTTTTCAGTGATCTAACTGATTTATAAGTAAAAAAATAAATTGGCACGTGCTTTGCTGTTAGCTCTGCAGGCAAACAGGCTAGCCGTTACGGCAAAGGTCCCTGAGATGAGCATCAGTTTCGATAGTGCACTTGGTATTCACGAGAAGGCGCTGGGTTTTCGCGCGCAGCGTGCCGAAGTGCTGGCCAATAACATGGCCAACGCCGACACCCCCAACTACAAGGCGCGTGACCTGGATTTCGCGTCGGTGTTAGCGCAGCAGGCTGCAAAGAGCAGCGGGAGCGGCAACACGGGCTTGAGAACCACCAATAGCCGCCATATCGCAGCAGAAGGCGTGCCAATGGGCGACGCTTCGCTAGCATACCGTACGCCAACCGCGCCTTCGATCGATCAGAACACTGTGGATGCGCAGGTCGAGCAGGCCAATTACGCCGAGAATGCGGTGGCCTTCCAAACCAGCTTCACGCTGCTCAACAGTAAATTCAAAGGGCTCGTCAGCGCCCTGCGTGGTGAATAAAGGAGCCTGATATGTCCCTCACCAGTGTTTTCAATATCGCCGGAACCGGTATGAGTGCCCAGAGTACTCGCCTCAATACTATCTCCAGCAACATTGCCAACGCCGAGACCGTCTCCTCGAGCGTCGATCAGACCTATCGCGCGCGCCACCCGGTGTTCGCCACCGTGTTCCAGAATGCCCAGGGCGGCAATAACGGCTCGCTGTTTGCCGATCAGGACAACTCGGGCGCCGGCGTTCAGGTGCTGGGGATCGTTGAGGATCAGAGCAGTCTGATGCCGCGTTATGAGCCCAATCACCCGGCAGCGGACGAGAAGGGTTACGTTTATTACCCCAACGTCAACGTGGTCGAGGAAATGGCGGACATGATTTCCGCCAGTCGTGCCTTCCAGACCAACGTAGAAATGATGAATACCGCCAAGCAGATGATGCAGCGCGTATTGACCTTGGGCCAGTGAGCCAGGAGTGAGCGATGAGCACCGTTGATGGCGTCGGCTCCAGTTCCGTACTGGACAAGTATCAGGTCAAGCAGGACAGCACGCAGAACAAGGAGCTGGGCAAGGACCAGTTTCTCAACCTGCTGGTGGCGCAGCTTAACAATCAGAACCCGCTGGAGCCTCAGGGCAATGGCGAGTTCATCGCTCAGCTGGCGCAGTTCAGTACCGTGGAGGGGGTTGAAAAGCTCAACTCGAGCATGGAAACCATCCTCTCGGGCTATCAGTCCTCGCAGGCGCTGCAGGCTTCTTCATTGGTTGGGCGCAAGGTCATCGTGCCGGTCGATAAGGCGGTGGTCGATACCAGTGAAAGCTTCAAGGCCAGTGCCGTACTACCGACCAGCAGCAGCAACGTATACGTCAACGTTTACGACAGTGCCGGTGCGGTGGTCAGTCGTATCAATCTGGGCGAACAGCAGGCCGGCAACGTCAGCTTCATCTGGGATGGTAAGGATTCAAGCGGCAACGTCATGAAACCGGGAACTTACAAGTTCGAGGCTCAGGCCACTTACGGCAATGAGACCAAAGGGCTTTACACATTGCTGCCGGCCAACGTCGACAGCGTCACCTTGGGCGGCAATGAGTTGATGCTCAACCTGGCGGGTATCGGCAATGTGCCGTTGTCGCAGGTGCAGGTCATTGGTCAGTAATTAACAGGCTTTAGCTGCCGAGCTTCGGCAAGGAGAATTTTCATGTCGTTCAATATCGGTCTTAGCGGCCTGCGTGCTGCAACCAGTGACCTCAACGTGACAGGTAACAACATCGCCAACGCCGGTACGGCTGGCTTCAAGCAGTCGCGTGCCGAGTTCGCTGACTTGTACGCTTCGTCGATGCTTAGCAGCGGCTCCAATCCGATTGGTAGTGGCGTGCTGCTCAGTGATGTATCCCAGCTGTTCAGTCAGGGCAATATCAATTACACACAGAACTCGCTGGATCTGGCCATCAACGGCAGCGGCTTTTTCCGTACCAGCAATAATGGCGATATCAGTTACACCCGTGCCGGCTATTTTGGCACTGACCGTGAAGGTTTTATCGTCAACAACTTTGGGCACAACCTTCAGGGTTACAGTGTGGATGCCAATGGCAACCTGCAGAATGGCATCATCAGCAACCTGAAAGTGGAAACGGCCAGTCAGGCGCCGCGTTCGACCAGTACCATCACTCAGCCCTTCAACCTGAACTCCACTGAAGCTGTGCCGGTATTACGTCAGAGCGCCTACGATACGGCCTATCAGACTGCCTTCAATGGCGTGCTTTTGCCCGGTAACCCTAATCCGACTCCTGCTGAAATTGCGGCAGCTACTGCGGCGGCTACTCCTGCGGAGCTCGCAGCTGCGAATGCGGCAGGCGCAACGGCAGGCACAACTGCGGCGAATGCTTCGTTCAATCCGGCCGATCCGACCAGCTACAACCGCTCTACCTCGGTCAATATCTTTGATGCTCAGGGTAATGCGCACTCCTTTACTCAGTATTTTGTGAAGACTGGGGCGAATAACTGGGATGTGAAGATCTTGGTCGACGGGCGTAATCCGTTGGATCCGACCAGCACTCAGGCGCTATCGGCTGGGGTGACGTTCGATTCGTCCGGTAAAATGCAGACCATTGATCCGGCTAACTTGAGCGCTGGGCTTACGGTTGCTCCTGATGGTTCTATCAATATGAATGGCTGGGTGCCCGCTGCACCGACCAACGCTGAAGGTACGACCTGGGCGCCTAATGGGTCTGCCGCCAGTGCTGCGATCAAATTCGATTTCCGCGGCTCTACCCAGTTCAACAGTACCTTCTCGGTCGCCAAGGTGGTGCAGGATGGGTACAGCACGGGCGAACTGGCTGGCTTGCAGATAGATGAAACCGGTCAGCTCTTCGCGCGCTATACCAATGGGCAAACCAAGATTCAGGGGCAACTGGTTCTGGCTAACTTTGCCAACATGCAGGGTTTGACGCCGGTAGGTAAAACGGCCTGGGTACAGTCTTCTGAATCGGGCGAGCCGGTAATAGGAACGCCGAAAAGCGGTACTTTGGGCAGCCTGCAATCAGGCGCTCTGGAAGACTCCAACGTCGAACTGTCCGATCAGCTGGTCAACCTGATCGTGGCGCAGCGCAACTACCAGGCCAACGCCAAGACCATCGAAACCGAAAGTGCGATCACGCAGACCATCATCAATCTGCGTTAAGCGTCAGGGAGTCGTTGCCGGAAACGGCA
>NZ_JAQZSI010000008.1:0-381413 GCF_028674975.1 Pseudomonas sp. CNPSo 3701
ATCGACTTCTTCAGGGGTGGCCTGGATGAAATCGTAGGAAAGGGCTTCGCCAGTAGTGGCGTCGTGACTCTTGTGGACTACGGAGCCGGCTGCGCTGTACGCGCCGCCGATGATGTTATGGCCATTAACGGACATGAAATATTCCTCCTGTGGAAAACCAAGCGGGGCCCTAAGGCCCCGGTGAACAGTGTTTACAGAGCGGTCACGCCGCCCGGTTCAAGAGGCTCGTCGGCCTTGGCCAGGCCATTGCGCAGAGGCGCGCCGAACTCTTTCATCTCGATCTCGAAAGTGTCGCCAGGCTGCGCCTGGATGCCGTCGGCATAGGACAGGGTCGCGGTGCCGAAGTAATGCACGTGCACGTCGCCCGGGCGCAGGAACTGCTGGTACTTGAAGTGGTGGAACTCCAGGTTCTCCAGGCTGTGGCACATGTTCTCCTCGCCGCTGAGAAATTCCTTCTCCCAGATCACCTCGCCACCACGATGAATGCGGCTGGTGCCGGCCAGGTGCGCCGGCAGCTCGCCGACGCGCAGCTCCGGCCCGTAGGCGCAGGCGCGCAGCTTGGAATGCGCCAGGTACAGGTAGCTGCGACGCTCCAGTACGTGGTCGGAAAATTCATTGCCCAGGGCATAGCCGAGGCGGTAGGGCTTGCCGTCGTCACCGATCACGTACAGGCCGACCAGCTCGGGCTCCTCGCCACCGTCTTCAGCGAACACCGGTACAGGCAGTTCGGCGCCAGGGCGCACGACGATGCTGCCATCGCCCTTGTAGAACCACTCCGGCTGCGCACCGACCTTGCCGGCACCCGGTTTGCCGCCTTCCAGGCCCCAGCGGAACATGCGCATGGTGTCGGTCAGAGTGGCTTCGTCTTGGCCCTTCTGCTGGTGCATCTTGTCGCGGGTCGAGGCGCTGCCCAGGTGCGTCAGGCCGGTGCCGCTGATCAGGCAGTGAGCGGAGTCTTCGTGATCCAGCGGCGGCAGGATGCGCCCACCCTGTTGCAGTTCGGCATAGGCCGGGCCGGCGTCGCTGCCGCGGCTCTCGACTTCGCTCTGCAGGCTGCGCCCGGCGCGGATCGCCGCCAGCGCCAATTCGCGGGTGCTGGCCACGCCACGCACGGTACGGATGGCGTCGCCTTCGACAACGCCGACCTGGCGCTGGCCACTGGTGGTTTCGAACTGGATCAGTCGCATGGCTTATCTCTCTTGTCAGTCTTGCCCGAACGGGTACAGAGCAGACTTTACGAACTGCGCGCCAGCCTGCCTAATGACAGGCTCTGATCAAGCAATAACCGATGGTTATCACCATGCTCGCTTCCCTGCCCGCCCTGGTTTCCCGACTGCGCCTGAAACAACTGCGCCTGCTGATCGCCCTCGACGAACAGGGCTCGCTGCACAAGGCCGCCGACGCCGTGGCGATCAGCCAGCCAGGCGCGACCAAGGCGCTCAACGAAATCGAATCGGCATTCGGCACGCGGCTGTTCACCCGCACCAGCCAGGGCCTGGAAGCCAACGACCTGGGGCGCTGCGCGATTCGCTACGCGCGGCTTATCCACAGCGACCTGGCGCACCTGCGCGAAGAAATGCTCGGCATCCTCCAGGGCCAGGGCGGCCGCCTGGTGGTGGGCGTGATCATGGGTGCGGTGCCGCACCTGACCCGCGCGCTGTCACGCTTGCGCGCGCGCCAGCCGGAGCTGTCGGTGGAGATCGTCGAGGACACCAGTGCGCGGCTGCTCAGCCTGATCGACCAGGGTCGCGTCGACCTGGCGATCTGCCGCACCAGCGTGAGCCGCCGGCCGGACGATTACGACTGCCTGAGCCTGCATGATGAACAGCTGAAAGTGGTGGCCAGCCCCGCTCACCCGCTGGCGAACACACCGGGTCTGAGCCTGGCGCAACTGGCCGCCTACAGCTGGGTGGTGTTCCCGGCGAACATGCCGATGCGCCTGGTGCTGGAGCGGGCGTTCAGCGACGCCGAGCTGGAGTTTCCACGCTACCCGCTGGAAACCGCGTCGACCTTCGCCACCCTGATGCTGCTGCAGGAAGACCCGAACCTGGTGGCGCTGATGCCGCGGGAAACAGCCCAATCAGCGGCGCGCTCAGGCCAGCTGGCCTGCCTAGAACTGGCCCAGGTACTGCGCAGCGAGCCCTACGGCGTGATCAGCCGGCGCGGCTCGCCGTTGTCATCGCCAGCGCGATTGCTGTTGGAGGAGTTGCGGGCTTCGTAGTCATAGCTTCGTAGATGGGGCGGACCGTAGGATGGGTGCAACCCATCAATCCCGATGGGTTGCACCCATCCTACGGCCTTGCGCAGATCTAAATGTGGGAGCGGGCGGGGACGCCCAGTCCGTGACCGCGAAAAATCGCGAGCATGCCACACGCTCACATAGCAGCCTGACTTAACCAATCAGCGGCGGTTGACCGTCTGCGCTGCACGCAGCACATCAGCACCGATCTCCGCCTCGAAACGCTGCCACACCGGGCGCATCGCTTCGCGCCAGGCTTCGCGCTGCTCGTGGGTCAGGGTGATGATCTGCGCGCGGCCGGCGGCGACCAGTTGCTCGCGGCTCTTGCGGTTCAGCTCCTCGGCGTCCTGATTCACCTTGAAGCTGACCTCCTCGATGATCGCTTCCAGCTGGGTACGCACCTGATAGGGAATGCTGATCCAGAACTTGGAGTTGCTGATCAGCATGTAGTTGAGCGAACCGTGGTTGGTTTCGGTGATGAACGGCTGCACGCTGTCGAGCTTCTGGCTGGCCAGGTTCGACCAGGGGTTTTCCGCGCCCTGCACGGTGCCCTTCTGCAGCGCCGCCAGGGTTTCGCTGAAGGCCAGCTTGCTGGTGGTCGCGCCAATCTCGGCGAACTGCGCTTCCAGTACCGGCGACGGCTGAATGCGGAAATTCAGGCCCTTGGCATCGGCCGGTGCCTTCAACGCGCGGGTGGCGGAAAGCTGCTTCATGCCGTTGTTCCAGTAGGCCAGGCCGTAGATGTCCTGGCCGGCCATGGAGCGCAGCAGCTCGCGGCTCTTCTCACGCTTCTGGAAGCGTTTCACCGCTTCCAGGTCGTCGAACAGGAACGGCAGGTCGAACACCTGCAACTGCTTGGTGTAGGCATCGAACTTGGACAGCGACGGCGCCAGTAACTGCACCTTGCCGTCACGCAGCGCCTGCAGCTCGTCCTCGTCACCGAACAGCGTGGAGTTGGGGTACACCTCGACCTTCACCTTGTCGCCCAGACGCTGCTCGACGAGCTGCTTGAACAGCAGCGCGCCGCGGCCTTTCGGGGTGTCTTCAGCGACCACGTGGGAGAACTTGATGACGATAGGCTCGGCGGCGAAGGCCGGCGCGCAGATCAGCAGCGCGGCTGACAGGACGGTGGTGACAACGGACTTGAACATGCAGATACCTTGGCAATGGCAGCACGGCAGGCGCACGGGGCACCCACCTGAAAAAAGGGACTCATCTGGACTGGCCTCGGCGAGGCGCTGGCGACGCGTTGTCGGCTGGACCCGCAGCGGGTGCGGAAGGGCCGACTATTATTGGCGGGGCTGCGGATATGACCGGCGGGTTGGCAAATGACCGGCAGGGCAGCGGCCGCGATTCTTCGCGATTGGCACCTGCCGAACAAGCCGCAAATACGCCAACTGCCGCACAACCTGAAGATTTCCCGTGGCAGAATGCGCCCCGCCACGCCACCACGAGATCAGCATGTCGTCGTCCTTCGTCACCCCGTTCGCCACCCTCGACCTGCAGCGCCAGCCCGAGCAACCCGGCATGCCGCTGCAAGCCTTCGATGCCGCCGATGCCTATCTGCTCGAACAGGTGCAGGCCCTGCCGGCCAACGCACGCGTGCTGCTGCTCAACGACAGCTTCGGCGCCCTGGCCTGCGCACTCGCCGGCCGGGCCCGGGTGATCAGTAGCGGCGACTCGCACCTCGGCCACCTGGCGCTGCACCTCAACCTGGCGCGCAATGGCCTCGCCGAAGACGCGGTGACGTTCATCCCGGCCAGCGAGGCAGCGAGTGGGCCGTTCGACCTGGTGCTGATCCGCATCCCGAAAACCCTGGCGCTGCTGGAAGAACAGCTGATCCGCCTGCACGGCCAGCTCGCGCCAGGCGCCCAAGTGATCGCCGGCGCGATGATCAAGCACCTGCCCCGCGCCGCTGGCGACCTACTGGAGAAGTACATCGGCCCGGTGCAGGCTTCGCTGGCGGTGAAAAAGGCCCGTCTGCTGCACGCCACGCCCGAAGCCAAGCCGGCAGCGCAGTCGCCCTATCCGACCCGCTACCGCCTCGACAAACCGGCGCTGGAACTCGGCAACCACGCCAACCTGTTCTGCCGCGAAGGCCTGGACATCGGCACCCGCGCCTTCCTGCCACACCTGCCGCGCCACCTGGACATCCGCCGGGTAGCCGACCTGGGCTGCGGCAACGGCGTGCTGGGCATCGTCTACGCCCTCGGCAGCCCGCAGGCCGAGCTGACCTTGGTGGATGAGTCCTATATGGCCGTGCAATCCGCCGCCGAGAACTGGCAGGCAGCCCTGGGCGAGCGCCCGGTGGCCGTGCGCGCGGGCGACGGCCTGGCCGAGCAGCCTGCCGACTCACTGGACCTGGTGCTGTGCAACCCGCCCTTCCACCAGCAGCAGGTGGTCGGCGATTTTCTCGCCTGGCGCATGTTCCAGCAGGCGCGCAGCGCGCTGGTTACCGGCGGCGAACTGTGGATCGTCGGCAACCGCCACCTCGGCTACCACGCCAAGCTGGCGCGGCTGTTCCGCGGCGTCGAGCAGGTGGCGGCCACGCCGAAGTTCGTGGTGCTGAAGGCGACCAAGTAGCGCTATTAGGGTCGAGAGAACGAGTGCGCGTTGCGAAGAAAGGAAAGTATCACTAAAGTGATACTTTCCTTTGCACACCGGGCCCCACCATGAAAGTCGAGCTGGTCACCAACCTGAAGCGACAAGCCACCAAAATCCTTGCAGATCTTCACGAGTCCAAAGAGCCCGTGTTGATTACCGAGCATGGAATGCCCTCGGCTTATCTGGTTGATGTCGAGGACTACCAGTTCATGCAGAAGCGCCTTGCCCTTCTGGATGCCTTGGCGCGCGGTGAGCGGGCCGTGGTAGAGGGCAATACCGTCAGCCATGAACAGGCCAAGGAAAGGCTGAGCAAATGGCTGAAATAGTCTGGACAAATCACGCCCTCGAACAACTTGAGGATCTCGCGCAGTACATAGCTCTCGACAAACCTGCCGCCGCTCGAACTCTGGTCAGCAAAGTAATTGAGACAGTTGCACGACTGGCCGAATTTCCGCTGTCGGGCCGTATTCCTGCCGAGCTGCCAAACGCGCTCTATCGCGAAGTCGTCATCCCGCCCTGCCGGATTTTCTACCGTGTTTCGGACACAACGGTTTTTATCATCCACATCATGCGAGAGGAGCGCGTACTACGCGCCTATATGCTCGAGTGAACTAATGGGCCACGGCAAGCCCTGGATGAGCCTTGATCAGCACACGCGGCTGGCCTTTCCCCGGGTATCACTGCGCTCAACACCGGGCTACCAGAGTCCCCCGTAGCCTGCGGTTGAGCGCAGCGATACCCAGGAATGTCTTCCTTAAACATGTTCGTGATTTTTCAGTCCCAGCTCGTCGATTTTGGCAGCGAGTTGCTGGGAGCGGTGGATACATGGCTTTTGTAGGAGGGGCTTTAGCCCCGAGCTCTTTGTTTGCCTTAATAAAGAACTCGCGGCTAAAGCCGCTCCCACGCTGTCGCTAAGCGACCGTTTCTGCTTTGTAGCTGCCGACTCATGAGCATTAAAGATCACAACGTCAGGGTAAACCGCGACAGCAGCGCGCCCGGCAGCGCCATCGAGCCGGTCTGCCGCGCGCCGTAGGTGCCGCTGGGCAGCAGCCGCTCCGGTTGGCGGGTCAGGGCTTCCAGGTTCGCGCCGAGGAAGTCGAACAGCGAGTCGTCGAAGCGCATGGTGTCCACCGGCGCCTGGATGCGACCGTTCTCGACCCAGAAGGTGGCGAAGCGGGTCATGCCGGTCAGGCGCCCAGCCGGCAGGTCGGAGAAGTTGGCGTACCACAGGTTGCCGATATACAGCCCGGTGCCGAGGCGCTGCAGGATCTCGCCCTCCTCCAGCTGGCCGCCGTGCAGGTGCAGCGAGAACGGGTATTCGCCGCTTCCCGCGCCGTTGGCGATCAGCCCGTGTTCGGCAGCGCTGCGTGAGCTGACCAGGCGCTCGCCCGGCTTGCCCTGGCTGACCAGGCGCAGCGGCTGGCGTGGCCCTTCGCGGGTGAAGGCCGGCGCCAGGCCGCCCTCGATGCGCTCGTCGAGCGTCACCTTGTCGCTCAAGCTGGCGCTGCCGGCGAACAGCCGCTGCAGCGGGCTGCTACCGGTGGCCAGCGCTTCGGCGGAAAAGCCCCAGGCGAAAAGGCCGAACAACTCTTCCAGCGCCGCTGGCGTCAGGTAAGCGCGGTAAGCCCCCGGCTTCAACTCATGGGCGGGTTTGCCCAGATGCTCCAGTTGCTCACGGGCAAACGCCAGTTTGCGAGCGAAGGCCTGAGCGTCCCACTGCTCGCCGGCGTAACTGCTTTTCACTGCCTGACCGTTCTCGTGAAACAGGCTGAATTCGAAGTTGAAGCTGCTCGCCGCGTGCCAACCGAAGGCGCCCCAGGAACTGGCGAAGCCCTGGTATTGCGGCCCGGCGGCGTAGAAGCCGACCAGGTCCAGCCCGGCAGCTGCCTCATTGATCTGGGCGATGGCGGCCTCACTGTGCTGAGCCGCGTCCCCCGCCGCGGTTTCGCTGCGCCAGGCTTCGCGGTTCAGGCGCAGGTAGGGGTCATCGGCGAGCGTCGGCAATAGCGCACGCAGGCGCTGCAGCGCCTGGTCGAGGCGCGGGCGGTCGTCGTCGATCACCCCGCTCAGGGCCAGTTCGAAGTCGCCATGCCGCTCGCCCTGGTACAGCGCCAGGGTGGCGTACACCTGCTGCACCTGGCCGGCCTGGCGCACGCGGGCGTGGTTGAAGCGAATGAAGTCAGAGGCCTCGGCCTGGTACTCCAGGGTGAAGCCCTCGCCGGCCTGCCGCTCGGCGTTCAGGTGCGCGAGCAGCGCCTCGAAATGCTGACGTGCGTTCATCAGGCCGCCCCTCCAAATACGTCGACATCGGCGAACACACACGCCGGCGTGGCGTGCCCGACGCGGATCACCTGGTTCGGCTCGCCCTTGCCGCAATACGGTGTGCCCAGCACCTCGAAGGTACTGGCGTCGCCAACCGCCTTGAGGTTGCGCCAGAACTGCGCGGAGATACCGCGATAATTGGGGTTCTTCACCACGCCCTTGAGCTCGCCGTTGTCGATCAGCCGGCCCCACTCGCAGCCGAACTGGAATTTGTTGCGCGCGTCATCGATGGACCAGGAGCGGTTGTTGCTCATCAGAATGCCGCGCTCGATGCCGCCGACCAGCTGCTCCAGGCGCTGGTGGCCGGGTTCGACATTGAGGTTGGCCATGCGGTCCAGGGTCGGGCGGTTCCAGCTACAGGCGCGGCTGTTGGCCACGCCCTCCAGCCCGCTGCGCCATTGCGACAGCGCGCCACCGAGCGGCCGCTGGAGAATGCCCTCGCGGATCAGATATTCGCGCTGCGCCGGGGTGCCGTCGTCGTCATGGCGATAGCTGGCCAGCTCGCCCGATACCGTCGGGTTGAAGGTCACGTTGAGCAGCGACGAGCCGTACTGGTAGCTGCCGAAATCCTCCTGGCGGATAAAGCTGGTGCCGGCGAAATTGCGCTCGTCACCCAGGATGCGATCGAGCTCCAGCGGATGGCCGATGGACTCGTGGATCTGCAGGATCATCTGGTCCGGCATCAGCAGCAGGTCGCGATGGCCGCTCGGCGTATTGGGCGCCAGCAGCAATTGCAGCGCCTCGTCGGCGATACGGCTGGCGGTGCCGACCACGCCCAGTTCATCGATCACCTCGGCACCGCCCTGGCGCGCCAAGTGGGTGCCGCCAAAGCTGCGGCTCTGGCTGTCGGCGCCATCGCTGGCGGTCACGCTCAGCTGCGGGAAGACGTAATGCTGCGCGCGCCGCAAACGGGCGCCGACGCTGTTGAAGTAGATCTGCTCGGTGGCGGTAAAGGTCAGCCCGGCGTACCAGTCCACCAGCCGCTCATCGCGCGGTACCCGCGCCGACTCCGCCGCCAGCAGCTCGTACCAGTGGGCCGGACTGGCCAGAGCGCGCTGATAGCCGGGCATCACGTCATCGGCCTGCTCATGGGGCACCGGCAGCTCATGCAGATCGAGCAGATTGCGCCCCGCCAATTGCCGCGCCAGCGCCTCGGCCTTGTCGAGCGCCGTCTGCAAGCCGGCCTGGCTGAGATCGCTGGTCGCCGCATAGGCCTCTACCCCAGCCACCCGCACGCTGAGCATGGCACCCGCATCGTCGGCGAACGACGGCGCCCGCGCCACATTGCGACGCACCCAATAGCGCTCGGTGGTTTCCCGCACATGGCGCAGCGACCAGAAATCGGCGATGCAATGCAGGGCGGCGAAGCGGCGTTGCAGGGTTTCGCTGATGGCGAACATGATCCCCCCTTTGAATGGCGGCGAAATGGGACAGTCTAACAACCCTAAAAGCTACACATGCCGGAAGCTGTCCTGTGCCAGCTGCAACGCCAGCAATTCAGGCTGGCAGAAGCCCAGCCTTTCGGTAGCCATTCAGAAGCGAATCGAACAACGCGATATCGGCACGGCTACGGGCCATAAGCTGAGCACCTGCAACAGCAGCAAAAATAGCGTTCGCTCGCTCCTCGCACGCGGCCGGGTCGCCGAGCTCGGCCGCGAGTAGAACCTTGGAAAGCCAGGCCACGTTCACGGTGGCGAACGCCTGTACCTCGCTCTTCACTTCATCAGGAAGGTCTTCGTATTCAGCGGCCATGAAGCTGCAAAGGCACAACCTGTTTCCGCTCTCGAGCGAGCGTCGAAAAATCGAGGGATATCGCTTTAGGGATTCAAGCGGGCTGTCAGCACCCTCCAGCATCGCCTGCAGTTCGGCTGCCGTGTCTTCCCAGTAACGCCTGGCTACCGCAGAACCGAGATCGGCCTTGCTGGGGAAGTGGTAGTAGATGCTCGCGCTCTTGATGCCGACTGCAGCTGCCAGGTCGCGAAAATTCAGTCCGCCGTATCCATGGGACTGCGCTGCCTGCTTGGCAGCCGCCAGGATGGCCTCTTTTGCGTTTGCACTCACGCCATCACCTCACCGGTTAGAAGATGACCGGAATGCTAACCGCAAGCCACCAACCTGCCAACTGACAGATAGGTGTTGACAGCAAGAAAAATGAGCCTATAAATATAACTACCAACTGATAGATAGGTATTTACATGAACACTTCACATCGCCACACCGACGCCCGCCATTCACCGATGAAAATCTACGACTGGTACAACGGCCCCTACCCGGCACGAGTTCGCATAGCACTCGCAGAAAAAGGCCTTCTGCCAGAGGTTGATTTCGTGTCGATCAACCTCTGGAAAGGTGAGCACAAGACGCCTGAGTTTCTCGAAATAAACTACTCGGGCACGCTTCCGGTTCTGGAGCTGGAGGACGGCACCCGCATCGCGGAATGTACGGCTATCACCCAGTATCTGGACGACCTGGAGGGCTCACCCACGCTTACCGGCAAAACCGCCGTTGAGAAAGGTCTGATTCACATGATGACCAAGCGCGCCGAAATCGAGTTTCTCGATGCCGTAAGCGTGTACTTTCACCATGCCACCCCGGGGCTGGGCCCGCACGTCGAGCTCTATCAGAATGAGGAATGGGGCCTGCGCATGCGCGACAAGGCGTTACGAGGCATGCGCTATTTCAATGAGGTATTGAAGAGCCAGCCATTCGTAGCTGGGTCGTCGTTTTCCATGGCGGATATCGCCGTGATTGGCGGCATGATTTTCTCGACGCTTGTGGAACTGTCGATCCCCGAGGAGTGCGAAGCGCTTCGCGAGTGGTACGCCCGGATGCAACAGCGCCCCAGCGTAGTGGCGTGGGCCACCATGGTTGAAGAAGGCGAGCCATTAAGTTGATCGTTGCGGCTAGCCACAGGATGGCCTGATATACGCTGCAAGACAGGAGGGCGGACAGCGCGAAGCTTGTCCGCCTTTTTTTAAAAAAGTGCCTGACGCTGAACACGACAATCAGGCTTCTGCGCTCTCCCCTCCTCCAGACCTTGCCCCACCAAGCCCTTCTCCTTACCTTGTCCCCTCGTTTACCGCCTTTAACCGCGAGTCTCCCCACCATGACAAATCTAAAAATAAGCACCATCACCACCCTACTTATCAGCCTGCCAGGCTTTGCCCAGGCTCAGGAAACGCCGTCGCATCTGGACAAGGTGCTGGAGAAGGGACAGCTGGCGGTGTGTACCACCGGTGATTACAAGCCCTATACCTTTCTGCGCCAGGACGGCGGCTACGAAGGCATCGATATCGAGATGGCGCAGTCGCTCGCGCAGAGCCTTGGGGTGAAGGTGCAGTGGGTGCCGACCACCTGGAAAACCCTGATGCCGGACATGGTGGCAGGCAAGTGCGATATCGGCATGGGCGGTATTTCGGTGACGCTGGAGCGGCAAAAGAAGGCGTTTTTCAGCAGCACCCTGGATGTCGACGGCAAGATCCCGCTGGTGCGCTGTGAAGACGTGTCGCGTTACCAGACCGTCGAGCAGATCAACAGGCCAGAAGTGCGCCTGATCGAGCCGGCCGGTGGCACCAACGAGGCCTTTGCGCGGGCTTATCTGCCCAAGGCGCAGCTGAATTTCCATGACAACAAGACCATCTTCCAGGAACTGCTGGATAAGCGCGCCGACGTGATGATCACCGACTCGTCCGAAGCCCTGTACCAGCAGAAACGCATGCCCGGGCTGTGCGCCGTCAACCCGACCGCCTACATGCAATACGGCGAGAAGGCCTACCTGCTGCCCCGCGACGATATGGCCTGGAAAAGCTATGTGGATCAGTGGCTGCACCTGAGCAAGGCCACCGGCGCTTATCAGAAAACACTTGGCCACTGGCTGGCAGTACCAGGGCAATGATTGGATCGCGCCTGCGCAGCGCGCGCAGGCGCGATCAGCTGTAGGGTGGACAACGCGAAGCGTGTCCACCCTTCGCCACTTGCACCGTCATGGTGGATAAAGCGCCAGCTACGCGCCCCGATTCACCCGTCGGCAACGGTTGCTACGGCGTACTCAACCCCGCCGCATTCATGAACAGTCTCAACAAATATGACAGCAGCCCCAGGCTCAGCACGCTGACCGTCCAGATGCCGGCCAGCCAGGCGATGCGTTGCCAAAGGGGTTTCTTTTCGCTGGTGTTGTTCATCAGTGGTACCCCTGATCCGGCGTGACCTTGCCGCGGAACACGTAGTAGCTCCAGGCGGTGTAGACGAGGATGATCGGGATGATCAGCAGCGCGCCGACCAGCGCGAAGCCCTGACTTTGCGGCGGTGCGGCGGCCTGCCAGATGGTCAGCGAGCCGGGCACGATATTCGGCCACAGGCTGATGCCAAGGCCGCTGTAGCCGAGGAAGATCAGCACCAGGGTCAGCACGAACGGCTTGCTGTTGTCGTGGTTGGCCACCGAGCGCAGCAGGTAGAAGAAGCTCGCCAGCACCAACAGCGGCACCGGGGCGAACCACAGCAGGTTGGGAAAGGTGAACCAGCGCTCGGCAATGCTCGCCTGGGACAGCGGCGTCCACAGGCTGACGATGCCGATCACCGCCAGCAGCGCGAGGGCCAGTGGCCGGGCCATATCGTGCATCTGCTTTTGCAGGCGACCTTCGGTCTTCATGATCAGCCAGGTGCAACCAAGCAGCGCATAAGCCGCGATCAGCCCCAGGCCGCTGAACAGCGGAAACGGCGCTAGCCAGTCCAGCGAACCACCGGCGAAGGCACGGCCCTCGACGGGAATGCCTTCGATGAACGCGCCCAGCGCCACGCCCTGGAAGAAGGTCGCTGCCACCGAGCCGCCGATGAACGCCTTGTCCCAGATATGCCGCTTGTGGTCCTTGGCCTTGAAACGAAATTCGAAGGCCACGCCGCGAAACACCAGGCCCAGCAGCATGAACATCAGCGGCAGATACAGGGCGCTGAGCACCACCGAATAAGCCAGCGGAAAGGCCGCGAACAGCCCGGCGCCACCGAGCACCAGCCAGGTTTCGTTGCCGTCCCACACGGGCGCCACGGTATTCATCATCACATCGCGCTCGCCCTTGTCGGGCACGAACGGGAAGAGGATGCCGATGCCCAGATCGAAGCCGTCCATGATCACGTACATCATCACGCCGAAGACGATGATCACCGCCCAGATGACTGACAGATCGATACCCATGGTCATGCCCTCCCTTCGGCGTGTTCACCGCCGTGGTCACTGTCGTCGGTGCCCTCTTTGGCAGCGGACAACGGCCGCGCGGGCGTATGCCGGGTGCCCGGCCCACCGTCATCCTGATGATCGCCTCGCCGGTGACCGGCCCCTTGCGCACCAGGCGCATCACGTAGCCGAAGCCGGCGCCGAACACCGCGAAGTACACCACCACGAACAGCACCAGGGTCAGGCCCAGTTGCGCGGCGCTGTGCATCGACACGCCCTCAGCAGTGCGCATCAGCCCGTAGACCACCCACGGCTGGCGGCCGATCTCGGTGGTGAACCAACCGGCGAGGATGGCGATCAACCCGGATGGGCCCATCCACAGGCAGAAGTACAGGAACGGGCGCGACTGATAGAGGCTGCCGCGCCAGCGCAGCCACAGGCTCCACACGCCGGCGAGGATCATCAGCAGGCCCATGGCGACCATCACCCGGAACGACCAGAACACGATGGTCGAGTTGGGCCGGTCCTCTTTCGCGAACTCCTTGAGTGCCGGCACCTGCTTGTCCAGGCTGTGGGTGAGGATCAGGCTGCCCAGGTACGGCACCTCGACCTTGAAGCGGGTCTCCTCGCGTTCCATGTCCGGCCAGCCGAACAGGATCAGCGGTGTCGGCTCACCGGAGCTGTTGTCCCAGTGGCCTTCGATGGCGGCGATCTTCGCCGGCTGATGCTTGAGGGTATTGAGGCCGTGGAAGTCGCCGATCACCGCCTGGATCGGCGCGACCAGCAGGGCCATCCACAGCGCCATGGAGAACATCTTGCGCATCGCCGGGGTGTCGCGCCCGCGCAGCAGGTGCCAGGCCGCCGAGGCGCCGACGAAGAACGCGGTGGCCAGGAATGCGGCGGTGGCCATGTGCGCCAGGCGATACGGGAACGACGGGTTGAACACCACCGCGAACCAGTCCACCGGGATCACCCGGCCGTCGACGATCTCGAAGCCCTGGGGCGTCTGCATCCAGCTGTTGGAGGCGAGAATCCAGAAGGTCGAGATCAGCGTGCCGACCGCCACCATCACCGTCGAGAAGAAGTGCAGGCCCGGCCCCACGCGGTTCCAGCCGAACAGCATGACGCCGAGAAAGCCCGCCTCGAGGAAGAACGCGGTGAGCACTTCGTAGGCCAGCAGCGGCCCGGTGACCGAACCGGCGAAATCCGAGAAGGCGCTCCAGTTGGTGCCGAACTGGTAGGCCATCACCAGGCCGGAGACCACGCCCATGCCGAAGTTGACCGCGAAGATCTTCACCCAGAAGTGGTAGAGGTCGCGGTACACCGTCTGCCCGGTTTTCAGCCACAGGCCTTCGAGCACCGCCAGGTAACTGGCCAGGCCGATGGTGATGGCGGGAAAGATGATGTGAAAGGAAATGGTGAAGGCGAACTGGATGCGCGCAAGATCCAAAGCCTCTAGGCCGAACATGGACGTGCCCCTCGATCAGGTTTAGTTATCGACTTCTTGTTATGCGTGTACCGCAGACAGCCAAGGCGAAAGGCGCCTTGATCTGGATCAATGGATCGCCTTCAGATTACGCCTCGCCGCGCTACTTACCAGCGTGGCTGGATGCCGCGCGACAGGCTGTCGCTGCGGCGTTCTGACTTAGTTCCGTGGGCGTGCCTCGATGTGCGCGTGATCGGACGAAGGGCAGAAGTGGCCTGGCGCGCGCGGGCGCCGTCCTACCACGCGCTATCCCAAATGCCGCTCCACGGAGAATCTGCCGAATGTTTTGCCTGCCCCCGTACGCCCTGCGCCCACGTCATCTGCTGGCTGCCAGCCTGCTGGGATGCGCAGCGCTGCCTGTCGCCCATGCCGAGACCGCGACGGGCAGCCTGCAGCTCGAAGGCGTACAGATCACCGAGCAGGCGCTGACCGAGCAGCAGGCGGCCGAGGAGCAACTCGAGCGGGTACCCGGCGGCACCAACTTGGTGGACATGCAGCGCGTCGAAAGAGGCCGCGTGGCCGGCAATGCCGATGTGCTGGCCTACCAGCCGGGCGTGTATGCGCAGTCGCCGGGTAACGAGGGCATCAAGATCGCCATCCGTGGCTCGGGCATCAACCGCGGCACCGGCTCCCACGCCTCCGGCAACCACATCATGCTCGACGGCCTGCCGCTGACCGGCTCGGGCGGCACGCCTTATGAGCTGCTGGAACCGCTGTGGATAAGCCGCGCCGAAGTGCTGCGCGGCGCCAATGGTTTCGACAAGGGCGGATTGGCCCTGGGCGGCGCCATCGACTACATCACCCGCACCGGCCGTGATGCCGACAAGTTGCAACTGCGCTATGAAGCCGGCAGCCACGGTTACCAGAAGCGCAGCACCAGCTCCGGCCAGGTGCTGGGCGATGTCGATTACTACGTCAACGTCACCGACAGCCGCTACGACGGTTATCAGGATCACTCATCAAGCAAGGGCCAGGGCGTGGCCGCCAACCTCGGCTATCGCTTCAACGAGAACCTGGAGACGCGCTTCTACCTGCGTTATCGCGAGACCGAGCACCAGGTGCCGGGGCGCCTGACCAAGGCGCAGATCGAACACGACCCACGGGCGGCGGCGGCCAACAACCTGCGCATCGATGCACACCGCGACCAGCCCGGCAGCACCTGGCTGGCCAACAAGACCACCTGGCAGATCGACGATGATTCCACCCTGGTGGCGGGCCTGGCCTATCACCACTATCCGATGGACATCAGCGAAACCGCCTACCGTGGCGGTGCCTACCGGATCCGCGTGGACTACAGCGATATCAGCGGCACCCTGAACTACACCCGTCGCCATACCCTTTTCGGCCTCGCCAGCACCACTACCGTCGGTTTGCGCAGCACCACCAACCTGCCGAGCAGCAAGTCCAGGGAAAATGCGGCGCTGCCGATCAACGTGAATGGCACCGTCTATCCGACCGGCACCCTGATGCGCGCCTACGAGCACCTGGGTTCGGACAACGTGCTGCATATCGGCAACGAAACCGAGCTGGCGCCTGACCTGTGGCTGACCAGCGGTCTGGCGCTGATCTATACCCGCCGGGAAGTAGAGGTGACTTGGCCGGAAACGGGCGACAAGCTCAGCGAACACACCTGGAATTACGCGCCGCGCATCGGTCTGCGCTACCAGCTCAACCCGGACGTGCAGCTCTACGGCAATGTCAGCCGCTCGGTGGAGCCGCCCCACGCCTGGTCGATGCTCTGGAGTTCGCCGCTGCGTTTTGACGCTCCAGGTCTGCCTTACAACGCCCGCCAGCGCGCGCCGATCTCGCTGGATAATCAGACCGCCACCACCTTCGAAATCGGCGGCCGGGGTGACTCCGCGCTGGGCCAGTGGGATGCGGCCTATTACTACTCGCTGGTACGCCACGAACTGCTGACCGTGCCGGTCGAAACCAACGTGTTCTCCGAAGCCAACGCCAGCCCCACCGTCCACCAGGGCATCGAGCTGGGCCTCGACAGCCCGCTGTGGAACGGTGGCGCGGCTGGTGCCCTGGCACTGCGCCAGGCCTACACCTTCAGCGACTTCCATTACCGCGACGACGCCACCTTCGGCGACAACCGCCTGCCCGGCCTGCCCCGCCACTATTACCAGGCCGAACTGCGCTACAGCCTGCCAAACGGCTTCTACGCCGGCCTCAACACCCAATACGCCTCCAGGGTCGCCGTGGATTACGCCAATTCCTACTACGCCGACGCCTACGCGATCTTCGGCGCCACTCTGGGCTACGCCTCGCCGAAAGACGACTGGCAAACCTGGCTGGACCTGCGCAACCTGACCGACAAACGCTACGCCGCCACCGTCACGCCGGGCTACGACGACAACGGCACCGACGCCGCCCGCTCGACGCCGGGCGAAGGTTTCGGGGCGTATGTCGGAGTCTCCTACAGCTTCAACTGACCGGTGTAAGCGGCGCGCCAAACAAGACGCGCCGCTGCCCATCATTCAGTCCACCGCATACCCGAGCACCCGCGGCAGCCACAGGGGGATTTCCGGGAACACGGCGACCAGCATCAGGGCGCAGCCCATCACCAGCACGAACAGCAGGGCCCAGCCGATGGTCTGCTCCAGGCGGATTTTCGCTACCTCAGTGGTGACCATCAGGTTGATCGCCACCGGCGGGGTGAACTGGCCGATGGCGATGTTCATGGCCAGCAGGATGCCGAACCACACCGGGTTCCAGCCGAAGTGCTGCATCACCGGAATCAGGATCGGCATCAGGATCAGGTAGATGGAGATGGCGTCGAGCAGCATGCCGGCCAACAACACGGCGATCATCACCAGTATCAGCAACACCGCGCCGTTATCGGACAGCGAGATCAGCCATTCGGCCATATGGCGGAAGGTGCCGAGCATGGTGCCGGCCCAGGCGAAGATGCCGGCCAGGGCGATGATGAGCATCACCACGCCGGAGATCACCGCCGCCTCGCCGCACAGGCGCCACAGGCTGCCCCACTGCAGTTCGCGGGTGACGAACAGGCCGACCAGCACGCCATAGGCGACGCCGACCACGGCAGCCTCGGTCGGTGTGAACAGCCCGCTGCGCAGGCCGCCGAGAATCAGGATGGGCGCGAACAATGCGGGCAATGCCTGCTTGAAACTCGGCCACAGCGGCGGTCGTTCGGTGCCTTCAGGCGACTCCCAGCCGTAGCGGCGCGACAGTAGCCAGGCTGGCAGCAGCAACACGATACCCGCCAGGATCCCCGGGAACAGGCCGGCGGCGAACAGCGCCCGCAAATCGACGCCCGGCACCACGATCGAATAGAGGATCAGCGCGATCGACGGCGGGATCAGAATGGCGGTGGAGGCGGAAGCAGCGATCAGCGTCGCGGAAAACGGCTTGGGGTAGCCCGCCTTGGTCATGCTCGGCAACATCACCATGGCCACCGCCGCGGCGTCCGCCGGGCCTGAGCCGCTCATGCCGCCCATGATCAGGCAGACCAGCACCGCAACCATGGCCAATCCGCCGTGGCGCGGGCCGATCAGCGCCTGAGCGAAGCGCACCAGGCGCAGCGCCACGCCGGCCTTCTCGAACACCAGGCCGGTGAGGATGAACAGTGGAATGGCGATCAGCGGGTACTTGGCCACGCCGTTGTAGGTGTTGGTGCCCAGGGTGGCGAGCATGTCCGGCGACAGCCCGGCGATGATGCCGATGGCGCCGGACAGGCCGAGGGCGAAGGCCACCGGCACGCCGAGCAACAGCAGCACCAGGAAACTGGCAATCAGCCAGAGATCAGGACTCATCGTGGTCGCTCCCGCGCAGCCGCTCCAGGGTCATTTGGCACAGGCGCACGAACATCAGCACGGCCAGCAGCGGCAGCCACACCACGTACCACCAGTTCGGCAGCCCCAGGCCCGGCGACTCCGATTGCCACTGGTACTCCTCGAGGGCGAACTGCCCGCCGAACCACAGCACCAGCCCAAGCACCAGAGTGGCCGCCAGCCACTGGCCGATGATCAATGGCGTGCGCAGCACCGGGCACAGGCGCTCTAGAAAGCCGATGCGGATGTGCCGGTTGCGGCGCAGCGCCACCGAGGCGCCGGCAAAGGTCAGGATGACCAACAGGAACACCGACAGCTCCTCGGTAAAGGCGAAGGAGGCATCGGTGAAATAGCGCACCACCACGTTGGCCAGGCTGATCAGGCTGATGATCACCAGCGCCAGGGTGGCGAGCCAGCGCTCGAGTGGCGCGTCGACTTGCTTGCTCATGGGTGTTCTCGCAGGAAACGGGAGCCGCTGCCGGCTCACTTGACTCGATCAGGGCTTGGCGATTGCGCTGCGGGCTGCGTCGAGCAGCTTGTCGCCGATCTTCGGTGCCCACTTCTCGTGCACGCTGCGGGTGGCGTCGACGAACGCCTGGCGCTCGGCATCATTGAGCTCGACCACTTCCACGCCGCGGCTGCGGATGTCTTCCAGGCGCTTGGCCTGCTGGCTGCGCGACAGTTCGACTTCCCACTTGCCGGCATCCAGAGCGGCCTGGCGCAGCAGCTCGCGGTCGTCCTCGGGCAGCGTTTTCCATACGCGCTGGTTGACCGCGAAGATCAGCGGGTCGGCCATGTAGTGCCACAGGGTCAGGTACTTCTGGCCGACCTGATCGACACGCGCCACGTCGAAAACCGACAGCGGGTTCTCTTGGCCATCGACCGCGCCAGTGGTCAGCGCCGGCTTGGCATCGGCCCAGCTCATCTGCGTAGGGTTGGCACCCAGAGCGCTGAAGGTGTCCTGGAACAGTGGCGAGCCGACCACACGGATCTTCAGGCCGGCCAGGTCAGCCGGCGCACGCACCGCTTTGCGAGAGTTGGAGACTTCACGGAAACCGTTCTCGCCCCAGGCCAGCGGCACGATGCCGCGCTGTTCGATGGCGGCGAACGACAGCTTGCCGGCCTCGCCCTGGGTGATGGCGTCGAGGTCCGCGTTGTCCTTCATCAGGAACGGCAGGGAGAACAGGTTCAGCTCCGGCACCTGGGGCGACCAGTTGATGGTCGAGCCCACGGCCATGTCGATCAGGCCCGAGCGCATGGCCGAGAATTCCTTGGTCTGATCGCCGGCGACCAGCTGCGCATTCGGGTAGACGCGCAGGGTGATGCGCCCTTCGGAACGTTCGTTGACCAGCTCGGCCCACTTCTGCGCAGCCTGCCCCCAGGGGAAGGCATCCGACAGGACGGTGGAAACGGAATATTCGCGCGCCTGGGCTGCGAAGCCGGCGGACAGTGCAGCGGTTGCGGCCACGGCCGCCAGTAAGCGAGTGAGTTTCATGGGGCATCCTTGGATGGATCGTGGTTCTAGTTGTTGTAAGCGCCTGCGCCTGAAGGTGCGCAGCGGATCCAGCGGCGAGCGGATGGTTCGCCAGGGTGCCGGGGTCGGCACGGGGACGGCGCCCGCGGGCGCCAGCGCAGCCCGGGCGTCTTGTGAACGAACGGGCCGCTTTGCGGTGAAGCTGAGTGTCGCAACTATCCCAGAACGATGGCGCGCATGCCATACGCAGCCATCGCCAGCGCCTCTATAATGCGCGACACCAAGGAAGCCCCCTCATGTTTCGTGATGCCTGGCGCCACGCGCCAACCCACCGCAAGGTCTGGGCGCTGGCGGCGCCGATGATCCTTTCCAACCTGTCCGTGCCGCTGGTGGCGCTGGTCGACACCGCCGTGGTCGGCCACCTGCCCCACGCCCATCAGCTAGGCGCCGTGGCGGTGGGCAGCAGCCTGTACATCCTGATCGTCGGGGTGCTGGGTTTTCTACGCATGGGCACCACCGGCTTCGCTGCCCAGGCCTGCGGTCGCGGCGATGGCGGGGCGCTGCGCCAGGTGCTGGTGCAGGGCCTGCTGCTCGCCGCCCTGCTGGCACTCTTGCTTGGCGCGCTGGCGATTCCCTTCAGCGGCCTGGCTTTGGGTCTGATGAACCCGTCGGTCGAGCTCGACGGCCTGACCCGGGATTTTCTGCACACGCGCTTGCTCGGCTTGCCCGCAGCGTTGGCCAACTACGCGCTGATCGGCTGGCTGCTCGGCGCCCAGAACGCCCGCGCGCCGCTGGTGATGCTGCTGGTCACCAACCTGCTGAACATCGTGCTGTCGCTGTGGTTCGTACTCGGCCTGCACTGGGAAGTGGTCGGCGCCGCCCGCGCCGCGGTACTGGCCGAATGGGGCGGGTTGCTGGTCGGCCTGACGCTTGCGCGGCGCGCCCTGCGTCGCCACCCGGGCAACACCCGCTGGGCGACGATGGCCCAGTGGCAGAGCTGGCGCGCGCTGCTGGCGGTGAACCGCGATATCTTCCTGCGCTCGCTGGCGCTGCAGGCGGTGTTCCTGCTGATCACCATTCAGGGCGCGCGCCTGGGCGACGCCACGGTGGCGGCCAACGCCCTGCTGCTCAACGGCCTGTTGATCACCGCCTACGCATTGGATGGCCTGGCCCATGCAGTCGAAGCGCTATGCGGCCATGCCATCGGCGCGCGGGATCGCCTGGCCCTCAAGCGCAGCCTGATCGTCGCTGGTATCTGGTCGCTACTGGCCAGCCTGGTGTTCGCCCTGGCGTTCGCCTTGGGCGGCCACCTGTTCATCAATCTACAGACGGATATCGCCGCAGTACGTGAGACCGCCGGCCACTACCTGCCCTACCTCGCCCTGCTGCCACTGTTCGCGGTGTGGAGCTACCTGCTCGACGGCCTGTTCATCGGCGCCACCCGCGCCCGCGAAATGCGCAACGCCATGCTCGTGGCCCTGGCCATCGGGCTGCCGATCGCCCTGGCGCTGCAGGGGTTCGGCAACCATGGTTTGTGGATCGCCTTTCTGGCGTTCATGGCCTTGCGCGGCTTGACCCTTGGCGCACTGGCCTGGCAACTGGCGCGGTGTGATCAGTGGCTGGCGACGCCTGGCAGTTGACCCGCGCTTGCCGCCACTCAGAGACGAAAAAGCCCGCTGAATCGCGGGCTTTTTGTTGGCTGCCAATCAAGGCACCAGCGGCAGCTCGCGCTTGTGCTGGGTCTTGTCGTAGGTCTGCACGATGGCCTGGTAGGCGGTATCGCTGACCGGCTTTTCCTGCAGGAAGGCGTCGATGTCGTCATAGCTGACGCCGTGTACCTGCTCGTCCGGAATACCTGGGCGCTCGTCTTCCAGGTCGGCGGTCGGCACCTTGGAGAACACCGCAGCGGGTGCGCCAAGTCGTTCGGCGATGCGCCGTACCTGGCCCTTGACCAGGCCGCTGAGCGGGGCGAGGTCGCAGGCGCCGTCACCGAACTTGGTGAAGAAACCCATCACCGCTTCGGCGGCGTGGTCGGTGCCGATCACCAGGCCGTTGCGGGCGTTGGCCACGGTGTACTGGGCCAGCATGCGCATGCGCGCCTTGGTGTTGCCGAGCACGAAATCGCGGCGCGCCGAAGTCAGCTCGCCAAGCTCGCCGATCTGCTTGGCCAGGCCGGAAACGGCCGGGGCGATGTCGATGGTCTGCACCTCGTCGGCAGCGATAAAGGCCAACGCCGCCTGGGCGTCGGATTCGTCGTGCTGCACGCTGTGCGGCAGGCGGATGGCGATAAAACGGTAGGCCTGATCGCCAGTCTCGCTGCGCAGCTGCTCTACGGTCAGCTGGGCTAGACGGCCGGCCGCCGAGGAATCCACGCCGCCACTGATGCCGAGCACCAGCACCTTGGTGCGCGAGGCGGTCAGGGTGCCCTTGATAAAGGCGATACGGCGGGTGATCTCGGCGTCCACGTCGGCGTCCGAGGTGAAGGGCGCGATCACGCCCAGGGCTTTGGCGATTTCAGCTTGGCGATTGCTCATGAGGAGGCTCCCTGATTGGCATCGGTACGAAACACGTGTTTCAGATAGGTCACGAAATTCGGGTCACGGCACTGGGTCTTGCCCGGCGTATCGGAGATCTTCGCCACCGGCTGGCCATTACAGTCGATCATCTTGATGACGATGTTCATCGGCTCGACACCCGGAATATCGCAGGTCAGGTTGGTGCCAATGCCGAAGCTGACATGAATGCGATCATGCAGCGCGCGGTACAGTTCAAGCGCCTTGGGCAAGGTCAGACCGTCGGAGAACACCAGCGTCTTGCTCATCGGATCGATACCCAGCTTCTCGTAGTGGGCGATGGCCTTTTCAGCCCAGACCAGTGGGTCGCCGGAGTCGTGGCGCAGGCCGTCGAACAGCTTGGCGAAGTACAGATCGAAGTCGCCGAGGAAACTGTCCATGCCGATGGTGTCGGTTAGGGCAACCCCGAGCAGACCGCGGTATTCCTTGACCCAGCATTCCAGCGCCGCCTTCTGGCTGTCGATCAGCCGCGGACCGAGCTGCTGGTGAGCCATGAACCATTCGTGGGCCATGGTGCCCAGCGGGCGCAACTCCAGCTCGCGGGCCAGGTGCACGTTACTGGTGCCGACGAAGCGGCCTGGGAAGTCGTGCTTGAGGATGTTCACCACCTCCTCCTGCACTCGGTACGAAAAGCGCCGGCGGGTGCCGAAGTCGGCCATCTGGAAACCCGCCAGTTCATCGGCGCTGGCTTCGCCCTTGAGCCAGTCGAGCTTGCGGTAAAGCTGTTCACGCACCTGCTCGATCACCACTTCGCGGTAGCGATAGCGGTTGCGCACCTCGGAGATGATCGCCAGCAGCGGAATCTCGTAGAGGATCACGTGCAGCCACGGCCCGCGTACGCGAATCGCCAGCTGGCCGGCGTCGTCGGTGCCGACGTGCACATAGCGCATGTTGAAGCGGAACAGGCTGAGGAAGCGGATGAAGTCCGGCTTGATGAAGGGAATCTTCTCCAGGTACGCCAGCTGGTCCACGGTAATGGTGGTGTTGACCAGCTGTTCGATCTGGTAGCGGATCTCGGCCAGGTAGGGCGTCAGGTCCTCTTTGCTGCGGCAGCGAAACTCCCACTCCACTTCGGCGTTGGGGTAGTTGTGCAGCACCGCCTGCATCATGGTCAGCTTGTAGAAATCGGTGTCCAGCAGGTTCTGGATGATGCTGGGTGCGAATACGCTCTCACTCATGGTCACTCTCCTCGAGGCGGGCCAGCTCGCTGTCGAGCGCTCCGCTATCGGCGCAGATGATGATGCCCTGCGCGCGCATCTGTTCGATGGCTTGCGTCGCGCCGGCTTCGGAAATGGCCCGGCACGCCGGAAGATACAGCAACACCTCGAGGCCGGCGCTACGCAGTTGCAGCGCGGTGTTCTTCACGCAGAAATCCAGGGCCAGGCCACCAACCACCACGGCCTTAACGCCCGCTACTTCCAGGTATTCGATCACACCCGTGCTGCGCTTGCCGGCCAGGTCGTGGAAGCAGGCGCCGTAGGGGTGCAGATCAGGTTCGACACCCTTCCACACGAAGAAGTCATAGTCGATTGGCGCAGGCAGCGTATCGAGCAGCTCGAAGCCAGGCGTACCCGGCACGCAGTGGCTGACCCAGGTCAGGTCGGCGTTGGCATGGCTCAGGGGCTTGAGCATCTGGTCGTGGCCCTCGACCACCCACAGGGCGTTGGGCGTGTGGGCGTCCTTGCTGCCCAGGCGCAGGGTGCCACGACGCGCCATGTCGTTGAGCGACGCGGCGATTTCATGGCCGCCGGGCACCGGCAACTCATCGGGGCACAGGCTGGTAAAGCCCTTCTGCGCATCGACATCGAACGTGGCGATCTTCATCTGACACCTCCTACTCATGGAGCCGCATCGCTGCGGGGTGGACACATATTCCACCAGGTGTATTATGTATGTCAACACCCACCTGCAAGGAGAATCGTCATGCAGCCATCGCCCCTGCAGTGCTTCGCGGCAGGCCAAGATGAACCAGCGCCACAGCGCTTCGCGCTGGCCGTTTACGGCGGCGCCTTCGATCCGCCCCATGCCGGCCACGCCAGTGTGATCCGCCGAGCACTGGAAACCAGCGAGCAGGTGCTGGTGGTGCCCAGCTATCGACATGCCGACGCCAAGCGCATGGCCGACTTCGACCTGCGCTGCGCCTGGGTCGAGCGCCTGGCCGCACGCTTCGGTGATCGGGTACGCTGCTGCAGCCTGGAGCGCGAGTTGGGTGCCGATGGCCGGGTGATCTACAGCGTTGACCTGCTCAGCTGCCTGGCCGAACGCTATGGCCTGCCTGGCGAGCGCCTGGCGCTGGTGATAGGCGAAGACAATCTCACCCCGCTCAAGACATTCCACCGCGCCGCTGAGCTGCGCCAGCGCTTTGGGCTGGTGGTCGCCGATGAGGAGATGACCGTGCACAGCAGCGCAATCCGCGCGATGATCGCCGCCGGGCAGGCGATCCCCGAGGCCTGGCAGTTGCCGGAGATTCAGGCCGATATGACGATCTACAGGAGTGCGATGTGAGTTCTGCTGAAGTATTGGCCAGTGTCGATCTGATCGCCCTGCGTATGGATATCGAGAGCCGCCAGTTGCAGGTGCTGCTGCACCGCCGCGAGCGCGAGCCGTTTCTGGGCCAGTGGGCGTTGCCGGGAGTGATCGTCAATGGCAGCACCCGCGACGCCAACCTGGAAGCCGCCGCCCATCGTGTGCTGCGCGACAAGGCCCAGGTGTTGCCAAGGCATCTGGAGCAGGTCGGCACCGAAGGCAGCGCCGAGCGTGACCCGCGCGGCTGGTCGATGAGCACCTATTACCTGGTCCTGCTGGCGCCGGACACCGAGACCGCCGATGACGGCCTGCGCTTCGTGCCACTCGACGAGGTGCTCGATGGACGCCTCGCCCTGCCCTTTGACCACAGGCAGCTGGTACGCCTGAGCGTCGAGCGCCTGGCCGGAAAATCCGTCTACACCAGCTTGCCGCTTTACCTGGCGCCGCCACGCTTTACCGTGCTCGATGCCCTGAACGCCGCCCAGGCCTGCCTGGGGACGACGATCAATAACACCTCGCTGCGCAAGCGCCTGGAAAAGATGAAGGACGCCGGCTGGATCCGCGACACCGGCGAGAAGAACTTCCCGAAAATGGGCCGCCCTCAGCAATTGTGGGAGCTGACCGATCAGGCCGAGGGCGTGTTCGTGTTCGACCGTAGCCTGTTGGCGGATCGGGCTGGTAGCTGACATCGCCCACAGTCTGAAGGATCCAACCGGCACATGAATTGATCTTTGGCCAGGTAGGACTCCTCGCTTATGCCCGAGATTTTCGCGGGCATGGCCCGCTCCCACAATTAGGCGGCGACCAATCCCGTAGCCTGGGTTGAGCGACGCGATACCCGGGTTGGCTTTCCCGGGTGTCGCTTCGCTCGACTAGGGCTACCTATCTTCTCTACTGCCGCATGCCGATGGCCAAACGATTGAAGGCATTCATCAGCGAAATGGCATAGGTCAGGTCGCTGATCTGTGCGTCATTGAAATGTGCCTTGAGCGGCTCGAACACGTCATCCGGCGCCTGGGTGCGGGCGATATCGGTGAGCGATTCGGCCCAGGCCAGGGCGGCGCGCTCGGCCTCGCTGAAGTGCGCACTGATGCGCCAGCCCGCCAGGCTGTCGAGCTTCGCTTGGGGCATGCCGCCGTCGCGCAGCGCCTTGGCGTGCATCTCCAGACAGAAGGCGCAGCCGTTGATCTGCGAAATGCGCAGGTACACCAATTCGATCAGCGGCAGGCCAAGGCTGCTGGCAGCCAGGGCTTTCTTGGTGGCGATCAGCCCTTTGTAGGCGTCGGGCGAGAGTTGGCTATAAGGCAGGCGCAAGGTGATGGAGTTAGACATGGTGGCGTACTCGCTATTGGACGGACGCCAGATTACTCAGCACCTGGCCCGTTCAATAGAACCAAGATGATGGAAAGTCATTGGTCCATCTTTCAGCGAGTCATTCGCCTTGCCGCATAGGCATGCGGTCGATGGTCCGGAAGATCGCCTGCAAGTCCGCATCGGCGCCCTGCTGGATCTTCTTGCCGCCATCCTTGCCGACCAGAATCACCTGGGGCCGGGCGTTGCCGGCGTCCAGCGCCAGCAGCAGGCGCTTAGTGGTGATGCCCTCCAGATGCTGCTCGTTGCGCTGCCCCTGCTGGCCGATCACGGTGTAGAGCACCATGTCACGCTCGATGAACGCCTCGCGGTTGGCCGGCTCGCGCAGCGCGGCCTGCACCCGCGCCAGCAGCGGATCATCGGCGCTGGCCGCCAGCACGATCAGCGGCCGGGTCTTCCAGCGCTCGGCCTCGAGCGGATTCTCGCTGGCGTGGGCCAGCAGCGGCAGCGCCAGGAGCAGCAGGGTCGCGAAACGCTTCATGGCCTCTCTCCTGGCGGGCTCGCTCCCGCCGTCCTCAGTACGACAGGTACGAAGAGCGCGTCAGCCCCAGACGCAGCGCGTCGAGGAACTGGGTACGCTCGCGGGCGCTGATGCGCGCGCTGGCTACCTTGTCGCGGTAGTGGGTCATCAGCTCCTCGGGCGACAGGTGCACGTAGCGCAGCATGTCCTCTATGGTGTCGTGGGTCTCGATACCAGCGTGGTAGATGCTGCCGTCGGCGTTCTGGTAGATGTTCACCGAGTCGGTGTCACCGAACAGGTTGTGCATGTCGCCGAGAATTTCCTGGTAGGCGCCGACCAGGAAGATGCCCAGCACGTAGTCCTCGCCCTCGCGCAGTTCGTGCACCGGCAGGCTGGTTTCGATGGACTGCTCATCGACGTACTGGTTGATCTTGCCGTCGGAGTCGCAGGTCAGATCCTGCAGCACCGCGCGACGCAGCGGTTCCTCGTCCAGGCGGTTGAGCGGCAGGATCGGCAGGATCTGGCCGATGGCCCAGGTGTCCGGCAGGCTCTGGAACACCGAGAAGTTGCAGATGTACTTGTCGGCCAGCTTGTCGTTGAGCTCGTCGAGCACCTGGCGGTGGGAACGTTGGCGGGCTTTGAGCTGGTTATACAGGCGGCGGCAGATGGCGAAGTAGCACTGCTCTGCCAGGGCCTTCTGCGGCAGGTCGAGCTTGCCGGCCGAATACTGCCCGGCCGCCTCGCTGACGTAGTGAGTGGCGCGCCAGTAGGTTTCGGCGACCATCTCCGGGTCGCTATCCTCGAGCAGGTCGATCAGCACCTGCAGCACTTCGGGCTGCTCGATGCTGCGGTCGATCTCCGGCACCTCGTCGTTGTGACGCTCGACGTCGGTCACCTGCACCAGCAGCAGTGCGTGGTGAGCCGTCATCGCCCGGCCGCTCTCGGAGAAGATGTGCGGGTGCGGAATCTCCTGGCGGTCGCAGAATTCCTTGAGCATGTCGACCACCGCGTCGGCGTAGTCTTCCATGTCGTAGTTGATCGAGCTGGCGTTGCGCGAGTGGGTGCCGTCGTAGTCGACGCCCAGGCCGCCGCCGACGTCGATGTGGTCGACCGGCAGCCCAAGAGCACGCAGCTCGCCGTAATAGCGGATCGCCTCGCGAAAGCCCTTGCGGTAGTCGGCGATGTTGGCGATCTGCGAGCCCATATGGAAGTGCAGCAGGCGGATGCCCTGATCCAGGCCGGCCTTGCGGAAACGCTCGACCACCGACAGCAGCTGGGCGGCGGACAGGCCGAACTTGGACTTCTCGCCGCCGGTGTCCGCCCACTTGCTCGACGCCAGGGACGACAGGCGTACGCGCAGACCGATCTGCGGCGCCACCTTGAGTTCGGCGGCCTCTTCGATCACCAGAGCGACTTCCGACTCCTTCTCGATGACGATGAACACGTTGTGGCCGAGCTTCTGGCCCATCAGCGCCAGGCGGATGAATTCGCGGTCCTTGTAGCCGTTGCACACGATGGTGCCGCCCTTCGGCGCCAGCGCCAGGACGGCCAGCAGCTCGGGCTTGGAGCCGGCTTCCAGGCCGATGGAAACGTTCTCGGTGGCGATGATGTTCTCCACCACCGCTTCCTGCTGGTTGACCTTGATCGGGTACAAGGCGGTATAGCGGTTGTTGTATTCCAGGCGCGCGATGCTGGCGTCGAAGGCGCCAGTCAGCTTGCGCACGCGGTCCTGAAGGATGTCCGGGAAACGCACCAGCAGCGGCAGCGACAGGCCGCTCTGGCGCAGCTCCTCGACCTGCTCATAAAGGTCGATGGGCGTGCTGCCCGGCCCGTTGGGGCGCACTTCGACGCGGCCGGCGTCATTGATCGAGAAGTAGCCGGCGCCCCAGTGGCGGATGCCGTAGACACTGCGGCTGTCGGCCACCGTCCATTGGCTTCCATCGTCCTTGCGTGTGCGTCGTGCGGCCATCGAGGGTTCCCCTGTTACAGATAGGCTGATGCTGTCGATACGGTCGGGCGAGCATAGAGCCTGGAAATGACGATTGCTCGGCAGTGGACTGGCCGAGCAGTGAGTAAGTTTAGATAGTCACGGGCGGCGACGTTCAGCCGCCGGATTTCTTGGCTTTGAAACCGCGCTTGATCAGCTCGGCGAGCAGCAGTTCGACATGGTCGCCCTGGATCTCGATAACGCCATCCTTGAGCGAGCCACCGCAGCCGCAGCGCTTCTTCAGCGCCGAGGCCAGCTCCTTGAGCGGCTCTTCGGCCAGCGGCACGCCACTGATGGTAGTCACCGTCTTGCCGCCGCGACCTTTGGTCTCGCGGCGCACCCGAGCAATGCCATCGCCCTCGGGAATCGTCGTGCGCGAACAGGTGCAGGCGTCCACCGGCTGCGAGCAATCCGGGCAATGCCGGCCTGCGTCCGTGGAGAACACCAGGCCACCGAGGCCGGCGAATGAAGAGGTTTTCTTGGCCACCGCGTTTTTCCTCAGGTGGATGGGAGCGGCGCAGTGTAACGACAAAGGCCGGCAATGCTAAGAAGCGAAATGCGCCAACCCCTGATGGATTGGCGACCCCGTGTCACTAGCGATTGGCGAGATAGTGTTGCAACGCCACGAGCGAGTCGGGGCAGTAGGGCTTGAGTTGGGTATCGCGCTGCGCCGCTTCGAGACTCATGAAGCGCGCCTCCAGAACCTCTTCGGGCTGCAGCACCAGCGGCGCGTCGGACACCGCCGAGAACACGCCGCACCAGATACGGTTCTCCGGCTGATCAAAGAAAAAGCGGCCATGGTCACGCAGCACGGCATTGCGGATGCCCAACTCTTCGGCCAGCTCGCGCTCGGCCGACAGCGCGTAGCTTTCACCGGCCGCCACCATGCCGCCAGCAGCGATATCCCAGTAGCCCGGATACACCGCCTTGCTCAGGGTACGGCGATGCACGCACAGCTCGCCGGCGGAGTTGAATAGAAGGATGAAAGTGCCGCGACCGATCAGGCTGCGGCTACGCAGTTCGGCGCGGGGTAAGGCGCCAAGCACTTGATCCTGCTCATCGACCCAGGCGATCAGCTCGGCATCCGAGGCGGCGCGGTGCGCCACCTCGGTTTCAGCAATTGCCACGGATCAGCCCTGGGACAGCAACTGACGCAGATCAATCACTGCGGCATTGGCTCGCGAGATGTAGTTGGCCATCACCAGCGAGTGGTTGGCGAGGATGCCGTAGCCGCTGCCATTGAGCACCATCGGGCTCCACAGCGTGGCCTGGGCGGCCTCCAGCTCGCGGATGATCTGCCGAACGCTGACGGTGGCGTTCTTCTTGGCCAGCACGTCGGCGAAATCGACTTCGATGGCGCGCAGCAGGTGCGACAGCGCCCATGCCTGGCCGCGGGCTTCGTAGAACACGTTGTCGATCTGCAGCCACGGGGTTTCGTAGGTGCGCTCGGTGACTTCCGGCACCTGGCCCTGGGCCAGCTCGGTGTTCTCGTTCACGTCAGTATTGAGGCGCACTTGGCCGACACTGGCGGACAGCCGCTGGGACAGCGAACCCAGGCGAGTGGCGACGTCGCCGAACCAGTTGTTCAGGTTGTCGGCGCGGGTATAGAAGCGCGCACCGCTCTGGCCCGGCTCGGACAGGCGAGCGAGGTAGCGATCCAGCGAGTCGATGCCCTCGCGGTACTTGGACTCGGTCGACGGCAGCGCCCAGCTACGATTGTCGAAGTTGAAGTTCGGCTCGGCGCGGGCCAGGTCGCCATCCTCGGTGGATTGCGACTGCGAACGGGCGAAGTCCTTGCGCAGCGCACGGGAGAAATCACGCACCTGCACCACCACGCCGTATTCCCAGCTCGGCATGTTGTCGAGCCACAGGCCCGGCGGCGCCAGGTCATTGGCCAGATAGCCGCCCGGCTTGTCGAGCAGGGTCTCGGCGACCTGCTTGAGGGTTTCCACACTGGTATAGCCGGTCACCACCTGACGGTTGGCTTTCTCGGCCGCGGCCTGTACACGCTGTTGCACGGGAAACAGATCCGGCTCCTGGCTCCAGTACCAGCCGACGACCAGTGTCACCAGCAGATAGACGCCCAGCAGGCTGGCGATAACGCGGCCAATACCGCCGCCGAGGCGACGACGAGAGCCGGTGCTGGCACCGTCATCGGCAGAGGCAGTGCCGGTGGTGCGGTTCTTCCAATCAAGCATGGCGATTATCCTTTGATCAGCGACGTACAGGGCTTCGACCACAGGCCTCTGGGAGGGTTGCGCCAATACTTGGAGCACCCATGGCCTGCAGCGAGACTACGCTGCCACTATAAGGGAAGGCTGCCTCAGCGCGCAGCGCGGCAAGCTGTTCACGACGTAACGGGATACCGCCAGAGGTTTGCATCGGCCATGACCCAGGGTGCGGGGCGAGTCACAACACTGGCGCCATAGGAATGGCAAAATAGTTTTTAATTGATAGCACCAGGCCACCATCGGCAGGCTTGCGACACTCTACGGACTACCGGCCATGACCGAGCAAGAAGATCCCAGCCGCGACCGGCTCAAACAGCACTTCGCCCAAAGGGTGATCAACCAGGCGCGCCAGGTTCTGGAAGTCTGGCAGCGCCTGCAACGCGCGGAGTGGAACGAGGCCGGCATGCATGAGCTGCAGGAAGCAGCACAGCTGCTGCAGCGTTACGCCGAGCGCTTCGAACAGGTCGAGCACCGCGAGCTGGGCAAGCGCATCGTCGCCTGTCTGAGCGTGGTGGACGCCAACCGCGGCCGCCTCAACAGCGAAGTGATCAGCGAACTCAACCAGTTGATGCAGCGCCTGTCGCGCACCGGCCTGCGCCACGGCGACCGCTTCGAGCACACCACCCTGCCGCCGCTGCGCAAGCCGGTGTACATCGCCCTGCAGCACCTGGAGCGCGCCGAGCGCCTGGCGCAGCAGCTGGAATTCTTCGGCATGAATGCCAAGCCGCTGGATACCGCCAACGCCTTTCGCGCCGCCATGCTCGAACGCCACCCGGCGGCCCTGGTCATGGAGATCGACTTCGCCGGGCCGGGCAACGGCCTGCAACTGGCCCAGGCCGTGCAGGAAGGCCTGCAGGAAAAGATTCCGGTGCTGTTCTACAGCCACGAAGACACCGACACCCCGACCCGCCTGGCAGCCGTACGCGCCGGTGGGCGGGAATTCTTCACAGGTTCCATGGATGCCTCGAGCCTGCTGGAGCGCATCGAAGTGCTCACCCACGTCGCCCAGTACGAGCCCTACCGCGTGCTGATCGTCGACGATTCCCGCGCCCAGGCCACCCACACCGAGCGGGTGCTGAACAGCGCCGGCATCGTCACCCGCACCATCACCGAGCCGATCCAGGCGATGGACGAGCTTGCCGAGTTCCAGCCGGACCTGATCATCCTCGACATGTACATGCCAGCCTGCAACGGCACCGAGCTGGCCCAGGTGATCCGCCACAACGACCGCTATGTCAGCGTGCCGATCATCTATCTGTCCGCCGAGGACGATCTGGACAAGCAGCTCGACGCCATGAGCGAAGGCGGCGACGATTTCCTCACCAAACCGATCAAGCCGCGCCACCTGATCGCCACGGTACGCAACCGCGCCGACCGCGCGCGCAGCCTCAAGGCGCGCATGGTGCGCGACAGCCTCACCGGTCTGTTCAACCACACCCACACCCTGCAGCTGCTCGAAGACGCGCGTTTCCGTGCCCAGCGCGACGAGCAGCCGCTGAGCTTCGCGATGATCGATATCGATTACTTCAAGAAGGTCAACGACAACTATGGCCACCCCATGGGCGACCGGGTGATCAAGAGTCTGGCGCTGTTTCTCAAGCAGCGCCTGCGCAAGAGCGACTGCATCGGCCGTTACGGCGGCGAGGAATTCGCCGTGGTGATGCCCAACACCGACGCCAAGACCGCCGCCAAGGTGCTGGACGACGTGCGCGCGCGCTTCGCCGAGATCCACTACCCCGCCCACCCGCATGACCTTAGCTGCACCTTCAGTTGCGGCATCGCCGAGCTGTTCGACAACCTGGACAGCAAACACCTGTCGCAACGCGCCGATGAGGCGCTGTACCGCGCCAAGAACGGCGGCCGCAACCGCGTCGAGGTCTACAGCTGAGAGGCGCCCGACGCCGGCAACCACCTATCGGTTCGCTGGCGTCAGTTTCGCGCCACGTCACCTAGCTGTCACATGAGCGCAATAACGTACCGATTACTACGCACTGCATGGCGCAGTGCCAGCATCGATCGGACGTCAAATCAGCCCCATGCGCCTCAAATCCCTCACCAACCTCAACACCCTCCTGCTGGTCGGCATCGGCATTGCCCTGGCCTGCACCCTGTGGTGGTCGCAGCGGGCACTGGAACGCCCCTATGTGCTGATGGAGCAGTACCTGGAGCTCTCGCAACAATTCCAGCGCGAGGCCGCGGGCAACATTCTTGGCTACCTGGAAAACGGCGATGCGTTGCGCCATAGCGCCGCGATTCAGAACCTCGACACACTGCAGGCAAAGGTCGATGAGCTGCCGGGTGATCTCGCCGGTGATCTGGGCGAAAGCCTGGGCGAGCTGAAGGCATTTGCCGCCGAGCAACTGCTCGCCGCCGGCAAGCTGTCCGGCGACCCGCAGGGGCTGCTGATCCAGGCCGAACGGGAGATGGCTGATGCACTGGCAGGGCTCGCCCGCTACGCCGACGAAGGCCAGAGCGAAAGCGCGAGCGCCTACCGCGCGCCGCTGTTCGAGGCCTCGCAACATCTGGCCCGGCTCGCCCTGGCGCGCAGCAAGCTGGTCAGCAGCGGGCGCGCCGAACTGGCCGCCGACGTGGAGCGTGAAGTGCAGGCGCTGCAAGGCAAAGCCAAGGTGATCAGCGATCTGCCCCTGCTTGGCATCACCGCACAGGCGGCTTCGGGCAGTGATGCCTTCGCCTCCCTGATGGGTCTGGACAGTGACAGTCAGGCGAGCGAAGCCGAAGACCGTGGCGTCGCTCTCAAGCGCGAGCTCGACAGCCTGCTGGGGCGCTATCCCGGCGAACTGGCGCGCACCCGGACGCTGATCGAACAACGCGCACAGCTATCAGCCACCACCCGCGCCCGGCTGGATGCCGTGCAGCAATCCTTCACCGCCCTGGAGCCCCAGGTCCGCGCCGAGCACGGGCGTATCCAGGGCGAGGTGAGGCTAATCCTCGGCATCATGGTGGCGCTTATCCTGCTCATCGCGCTGATCATCGACACCCTGCAGCGCCGCCTAAGCCGTCTGCTCGAGCGCCTGGTGCCGGCCCTGTCGGCGTGGGCCGCCGGCAACTTTGCGGGCGAGATCCACCTGGCCACCAACACCCGTGAACTGCGTGACATCGAAGAGTCGCTCAATCGCCTGCGTCGCTATCTGGTCGAACTGGTGGGCACCATTCACCAGCACGCGGCCCAGGTCTCGGCGTCCAGCCATACCCTGGCCGACCTGAGCAGCGGCCTGCACGACGGCGCCGAGCGCCAGGCCAGCGATACCGCACAGATTCGTGATGCCTTGGGCGAGCTGGAGGCGACCATCCTGCAGGTGGCTGGCGATGCCAGCCAGACCGCCACCGCCGGCCGCGACGCCGACCGCGCCCTCGCCCAGGGCCAGCAGGTGATCGGCAATAGCCTTGCTGGCTTGCATGCACTGGTTGAGGAAGTACAGGGCAATGCCCAGGCCATCGAGCATCTGGCCACGGAAACCGCCACGATCGGCAGCGTACTGACGGTAATCCGCAGCATCGCCGAGCAAACCAACCTGCTGGCCCTCAACGCCGCCATCGAGGCGGCGCGGGCCGGTGAAGCGGGCCGCGGTTTTGCTGTGGTAGCGGACGAGGTGCGCTCGCTGTCGCTACGCACCAGCGCGGCCACCGCGCAGATTCAGGAGGTGATCAGCCGCCTGCAGCAAGCCGCCAACAACTCGGTGCAAGCCATGCGCAGCCAGGTCGAACATGCCGAAGCGACCGCCGATCAGGCCCGCACTGCCGACGGTGCGCTGGATGAGATCGTCGGCGCCATCGGCACCATCGCCAGCATGGCTGCGCGCATCGCCGAAGCAACGGCCTACCAGGGCAGCGCCGTCAGCGAGATTCGTGACCACAGCGAGCGCATCTATCGACTGGGTGGCGACAACCTGCAACGCATCGGCCAGGGCCGCGCGCAGAGCGTCGAGTTGCAGGCGCTGAGCGGCCAGCTGGATCAGGCGGTGCAGGCGTTTCGGGTGTAAGCGAAGAAAAAGGCCAAAGTAGCCGTTCGCCGATCCACTGTGGGAACGCGCCATGCGCGCGAAAAATCGCGGGCATAGACTAGGCGTCCCCACCCGTTCCCACAGAAACTGCGCCAATGACCGTTACCGCCATGAACCCGCCATCTGCGCGGCCTTATGCCGCACCACGCCCGCCAAGGGCAGGCGTCCTCGACCCAGGCGCAACCGTCAGTTGCAGCACGCCCCATGGCAGGGATCGCCGGCTCCGTTATCATGGCGCGATCAATGCCCCACGAGATGCCCATGCCACGTCTTATCTGCCTGCTGCTGTTGCTCGTCGTCCTGCCTGCCAGCGCCGGGGTGTTCGACAGCCGCCCGAATGCCGCCCCGCTGGGCCAGGCGCTGAACAACAGCGACGACTTCCTGCCGGTACGCGAGGCCTTCAAGCTCAGCCTGGTCGAGAGCTCGCCGACATCGGCGAAGGTGCGCTTCGTTGCGGCCGAGGGCTATTACCTGTATCGCCACCAGTTCAAGTTCAAGGTCGAACCGGCTGAGCTGGCAGGCAAGCCCGTCGAGGTGCCGGAAGGCCTGCACAAGAACGATCAGTACTTCGGCGACGTGCAGGTGTTCTACGAAGTGCTGGATATCGACATCCCGCTGAACAACCCGGACGACAAGCCGCTCAACCTCGCCGTCACCTACCAGGGCTGCGCCGACAAGGGTCTGTGCTATCCGCCGGAAACCGAGACGCTGGCCATCAATGGCGGCGTTGCAGCCCAGGCCGACAGCACCAGCGCTCCCGCTACCGGCAAAACCACCTGGAGCTGGACCGACCTGGCACTGATGTTCGCCGCCGGTCTGACCCTGACCTTCACGCCCTGCGTGCTGCCCATGCTGCCGATCCTCTCCGGTGTGGTGCTGCGCGGCCGGCCGAGCAAGGGCCGCGGCCTGGTGCTGTCGCTGGCCTACGTGCTGCCGATGGCCGCCTGCTACGCGGCGCTCGGCGCGCTGATGGGGCTGTTCGGCGCCAAGCTCAACCTGCAGGCCATGCTGCAGTCGCCTTGGATTCTGGTGCCCTTCGCGCTGTTCTTCGCGCTGTTCGCGGTGGCTATGTTCGGCGTCTTCGAACTGCGCCTGCCGGCATTCATTCGTGAACGTCTGGATCGCAAGGCCGCGCAGACCCAGGGCGGCACCATCGCCGGCGCCGCGACCCTGGGCGTGCTGTCCAGCCTGATCGTCTCGCCGTGCATTACCGCGCCCTTCACCGCGCTGCTTCTCTATATCAGCAGCACCGGCGACGCCGCCGGCGGCGCCCTGCAGCTGTTCGCCCTGGGCCTGGGCATGGGTACGCCGTTGGTGATCTTCGCCGCCGGCGGCGGTGCCCTGCTGCCTAAGTCCGGCACCTGGATGGTCGCCGTGCGCAACGCCTTTGGCGTGATGCTGCTGGGCGTTTCGGTCTGGCTGCTGGAGCGCGTATTGCCGGGGCAGATTTCCCTGGCGCTTTGGGGCCTGCTGGCTGCAGGCGTTGCGCTGTTTCTCGGCGCCCTGGAATTCAACGCTAAAGATGCTCGCGGCAAGCTCGCCCAACTGCTCGGCCTGGCGCTGCTGGTCTACGCACTGGCGGCCTGGACCGGCGCTCTCAAGGGCAACGACGATCCGTTGCAGCCCCTCGCCGGCGGTATCGCCAGCACCTCGTCGGAAACAGCCGGTAGCTGGCAGACGGTCAGCACACCCGCCGAACTGGACGCCGCGCTGGCCCAGGCCAAGAACGACGGCCAGCCGCTGCTGCTCGACTGGTACGCCGACTGGTGCATCAGCTGCAAGAAGATCGAGCGCGAAGTATTCAATTCACCGCAGATCGGCCCGCAACTGGCTGACTATCACCTGCTGCGGTTCGACATGACCGACAGCACCGCTGCCCAGCGCGCGCTGCTGGATCGCTACGGGCTGTTCGGCCCACCGGCGATCCAGTTGTTCGCCGCCGACGGGCAGGAAATGCATGACTTGCGAGTCATCGGCGAAATCGATGCGGCAGGCTTTGCCGAGCGTCTGAACGGCGCGCGAGAACGATTCTAGGCAACTCGGTCACATATTCAGCCAACCCTGCATGGATCGTGCTGACTACTCCCAAAAACTGGACAGCCCTACGGCACTTCTGGCAGAGTCCGCGCAGCTAAAAAGAAGGAAGCCCGGATCATGTCGACGCTGCTGGTTTTGCACGGCCCCAATTTGAACCTGCTCGGCACCCGAGAGCCCGGCACCTATGGCGCCACCACGCTCGAACAGATCAACCTCGACCTGGAACAGCGTGCCCGCGAAGCCGGCCATCATCTGCTGCACCTGCAGAGCAACGCCGAGTACGAACTGATCGAGCGCATCCACGCCGCCCACGGTGAAGGCGTCGACTTCATCATCATCAACCCGGCGGCCTTCACCCACACCAGCGTCGCATTACGTGACGCATTGCTGGCGGTGAGCATCCCATTCATCGAAGTGCACCTGTCCAACGTGCACAAGCGTGAGCCTTTCCGGCACCACTCCTACTTCTCCGACGTGGCGGTAGGTGTGATCTGCGGTCTCGGCGCCAGCGGTTATCGGCTGGCCCTCGACGCGGCCCTGGAAAACCTGGCGAGCAAAAACACCTGAAACCGACGCCACGCAGCGGCGGTTCATTCGCAAACTTGAACGACCCTGACCAGACTGGGAGTTGAACACCTATGGATATTCGCAAAGTCAAAAAACTGATCGAGCTGCTGGAAGAGTCCGGCATCGACGAGCTGGAAATCAAAGAGGGCGAAGAGTCCGTGCGCATCAGCCGTCATGGCAAGCAACCGGCTTACGCCCAACCGACCTACGCACCGGCGCCTGCTCCGGTCGCTGCCGCCGCTCCGGTAGCCGCTGCCGCTGAAGCTGCTCCGGCCGCTGCCAAGCTGAACGGCACCGTGGTGCGCTCGCCAATGGTCGGTACCTTCTACCGCGCCGCTTCGCCAACTTCGGCCAACTTCGTTGAAGTCGGTTCGACCGTGAAGAAAGGCGACATCCTCTGCATCGTCGAAGCGATGAAGATGATGAACCACATCGAGGCCGAAACCAGCGGCACGATCGAATCCATCCTGGGCGAGAACGGCCAGCCGGTGGAATACGATCAACCGCTGTTCACCATCGTCTGATGCACGGGGAACCCGTAATGCAGAAGCTGGAAAAAGTTCTGATCGCCAACCGCGGCGAGATCGCCCTGCGCATCCTGCGTGCCTGCAAGGAGCTGGGCATCAAGACCGTCGCCGTGCACTCCACTGCCGACCGCGAGCTGATGCACCTGGCCCTGGCTGACGAGTCCGTGTGCATCGGCCCGGCGCCGGGCAACCTGTCGTACCTGAACATCCCGGCCATCATCAGCGCCGCGGAAGTCACCGGTGCTACCGCCATCCACCCCGGCTACGGCTTCCTCGCGGAAAACGCCGACTTCGCCGAGCAGGTGGAAAACTCCGGGTTCGCCTTCATCGGCCCGAAAGCCGACACCATCCGCCTGATGGGTGACAAGGTGTCCGCCAAGGACGCCATGATCAAGGCCGGTGTACCGGTGGTTCCAGGCTCCGACGGCCCGCTGCCGGAAGATGAGGCAGAAGCCCTGCGCATCGCCCGTGAAGTCGGCTACCCGGTGATCATCAAGGCCGCCGGTGGCGGTGGTGGTCGCGGCATGCGCGTGGTGTGGAAGGAAGAGGACCTGATCAAGTCGGCCAAGCTGACCCGCACCGAAGCCGGTGCCGCGTTCGGCAACCCGATGGTCTACCTGGAGAAATTCCTCGGCAACCCGCGCCACGTGGAAGTACAGGTACTGTCCGACGGCCAGGGCAACGCCATCCACCTGTACGATCGCGACTGCTCGCTGCAGCGCCGTCACCAGAAGGTGCTGGAAGAAGCCCCGGCCCCGCTGATCGACGAGAAGGCCCGCGCCGAAGTGCTCAAGCGCTGCGTCGATGCCTGCATCGAGATCGGCTACCGCGGTGCCGGTACCTTCGAGTTCCTCTATGAAGACGGTCGTTTCTACTTCATCGAGATGAACACCCGCGTCCAGGTCGAGCACCCGGTTACCGAAATGGTCACCGGCATCGACATCGTCAAGGAGATGCTCAGCATCGCCGCGGGCAACAAGCTGTCGTACAAGCAGGAAGACATCAAGCTCCTAGGCCACGCCCTGGAGTGCCGCATCAACGCCGAAGACCCGGACAACTTCATGCCTTGCCCCGGCAAGGTGAAGCACTTCCACGCGCCGGGCGGTTTCGGTGTGCGCGTCGACTCGCACCTCTACAGCGGCTACTCGGTGCCGCCGAACTACGACTCGCTGATCGGCAAGCTGATCACCTACGGCGTGACCCGCGACGAGGCCATGGCCCGCATGCGCAACGCCCTGGACGAGATCGTCGTCGACGGTATCAAGACCAACGTGCCGCTGCACCGCGACCTGGTTCGCGACAAGGGTTTCTGTCAGGGTGGGATCAACATCCACTACCTGGAAAAGAAACTGGGCATGGACAAGCACTAAGCGCGTCCGGCACCACAAAAGGGGAGCGGCCAAGGCCGCTCCCCTTTTGCATTTAAAGCCCTTTAAAGGAGGCGAAATGAACGGATCATCCCAGGCCAGCCAAACGCCCGAGGCGCGCAAACAGGCCTCCATCGCCCGCCTCAAGGCGGCCGGCATCCCCTATATCGAGCACCTGCCCTGCATCGAGAGCGCCAGCGAAGTGCGCGTGCGCAGCGCCGAGGAAATTGCCCGCCGCGCCATCGCCTGCCTGATCGCCATCCAGGCAGCCTGCGACCGCCAGGCCGGCCAGTACACCCCGGACACCGCTCGCTGGTGCCAGGACTTGCTGGAGCAGTACGGCATCAACGGGCTGACGCCCAATGAAGTGCGCATCCTCAGCAACGGGGGTGGCGAGCAGGATGTCGTCAACATGGTCTGGAAGTACGAAGCCTACTGGGTGCTGCTGTGGGCGCTGGGCGTGGTGGAGGAGCTGGACTTCCCCGACCACGCCATCGACTGCGACTTCGCCATCCAGGCCGTGGCGCAACACCAGGACTTCGCTGCCTTCATGGCGCAGACGAAACTGCGCGACATCGCCAGCATCCTCGACGAAGCCGACCTGATCTACCGCTACCACTGGGCCTGCGTGGACGCCCGCCTGAAGCAGGCGCCGATGCCCGCCGGCCTCAACCCCAGCGTAGTCATGGAGCGCCACGCGGCCTTAAACTGGCTTATCGACAACGACGGCCAGGACGACTGGGACAACCCGGACGTCAGCACCTGAGCCCGCCCGCGACTATCATTTGCTGCCGCCAGCCCTACGCTTGCGGCTGCCCCACCGGAGCTTCCCATGCCCTGGCTACAACTGCGCCTCGCCATCACCCCCGAGCAGGCGCCCACTTATGAAGATGCCCTGCTGGAAGTCGGCGCGGTGTCCGTCACCTTCATGGATGCCGAAGACCAACCGATCTTCGAGCCCGACTTGGGCACCACGCCGCTGTGGAGCCACACCCATCTGCTCGCTCTGTTCGAGGCCGATACCGACGCCGACGCGCTGGTCGCGCACCTGCAGCTGCTCACCGACGGCGCGCTTCCCGAGCACCAGATCGAGCATATCGAAGACCAGGACTGGGAACGCAGCTGGATGGACGGCTTCGCGCCGATGCGCTTCGGCCAGCGTCTGTGGATCGTGCCCAGCTGGCACGAGGCGCCGCAGCCGAACGCGGTGAACCTTCTGCTCGATCCGGGCCTGGCGTTCGGCACTGGCACCCACCCGACCACCTCGCTGTGCCTGCAATGGCTCGACGCCCAACCACTGGAAGGCTGCAGCGTGCTGGACTTCGGTTGCGGCTCGGGCATCCTGGCCATCGCCGCCCTGCTGCTCGGCGCGCCGCGGGCGGTGGGCACGGATATCGACCCGCAAGCCCTGGAAGCCTCACGCGACAATGCGCAGCGCAACGGCATCGCCGACGAGCGCTTTCCGGTCTACCTGCCAGCCGACCTGCCCCAGGAGCCGGCGGACGTGGTGGTCGCCAACATCCTTGCCGGCCCGCTGGTCAGCCTGGCGCCGCAGATCACCAGCCTGGTCAAGCCAGGCGGCCGCCTGGCGATGTCGGGCATTCTCGCCGAACAGGCCGACGAGGTGCGCGCCGCCTACGCAGTCGATTTCGACCTCGACCCGACCGCTGTCCAGGACGGCTGGGTGCGCATCAGCGGCGTTCGCCGTTAAGCAGGCACCCGTGCCGTGCCCGCGCTGACGGGGCACGGCACTTAATGCTGCTTTTGCAATCTGTTGGGTTAGACTATCGCCCCGTTTTTGCCGCCCTGCGGCCGTCGGATTCAGCATGACCGAAAGCTTCGTGACCCAATGCCCCAACTGCAGCACCAGTTTCCGCGTGAACCTGGCTCAGCTTGCCGTTGCCCAGGGCTCGGTACGCTGTGGTGCCTGCCTGCAGGTGTTCAACGCCGCCCGCCAGTTGCGCGAGCAGGGTCATCACATTCCGGACATGCGCGCCGCAGCGCCAGCTGCACCCGCGCCAGCCGCAACGCCCAAGCCCCCTGCACCTGCACCTGCACCTGCACCTGCACCTGCACCTGCACCTGCACCTGCACCTGCACCTGCACCGAGCATGGCAGCCGTACCACCGCCCGCTGCCAAGCCGCGCGGCAAGGCCGACGACGGCACCCTGTGGATCCACGACGACCTGGATCTCGATAGCCTGGATCTCGACGAAGAGCTGGCCAAGCTCGAAGCCCAGGAACAGCAACTGTCGCGCCAGTTCCTCGAGCTCGACCTGCCGACCCGGCAGACGCCGCGCTTCGACGATCAGGACGATGACGAGCCCGGCGAAGACGAGCGCTGGGCCGAAGCGCTGCTGCGCGACGACCCGCCCGTGAGCAAGCTGGAGCTCGAGCCTATCGACGAGCCTAAAGTGCCGAGCATCGATTTCGGCCAGCCGCCGCCCGCCAAGACACCGGAAAGCGTGCCGCCGATCCCCAGGACGCCGCGCCTGCGCGATGTGCTCGCCACGCCAAAGCCCGCTGCACCGACCCGCGAGGAGCCGGAGCCAGAGCTGGGGCCGACCTTCAGCCTCAGCGCCGAACGCGACGACGAGCCAGAGCCGACACCACTCCACGACCTCGACCACGACCACGATGGGCCCGAGGCACCAGCACCTGCGCCCAAGGGCGCGAAAGCACGGCCGCGCAGCGAGCCGAACCTGCGCGGCGAAGCTTTGTTCGAGCTGGAAGAGGAACCGCTGCAGCTCGATTGGCGCCCGCCGCGTAAGCCCTGGGGCCGCTGGATCGCCTGGAGCCTGCTCAATCTGCTGGCGGCCGCCGCGCTGGCCGGGCAATACGTGATCTATCACTACGCCGAGCTTGCCCGCCAGGATCAGTACCGCCCCTGGTTCGAGCAGATCTGCCCGACCATCGGCTGCACCCTGCCCTCCAAGGTCGATATCGAGCAGATCAAGAGCAGCAACCTGGTGGTGCGCAGCCATCCAGAGTTTAGCGGCGCCCTGGTCGTGGATGCGATCCTCTACAACCGTGCGTCGTTCTCCCAGCCATTTCCGCTGCTGGAGATGCGCTTCGCCGATATGAATGGCCAGCTGATCGCCAGCCGCCGCTTCAAGCCCAGCGAATACCTGGCCGGTGAACTGGCCGGCCAGGCGGAAATGCCGCCGCAGACGCCGATTCATATCGCCCTGGACATTCTCGATCCGGGCCCACGCGCGGTGAACTACAGCCTCAACTTCCACTCGCCGGAGTGATACCGGGCAACCGATAGACGGCCGCACAACGCAGGCCGTCTGCATCGCGGCCGCCCGCCAGCGCGACCGGGCACCGCACCCCAGCTGTTCAGATTTTGTTCAAAACCACCTTTATCCGGTCATTGAGAGCGGGTATGATCACCCCCCTTTCGCACCCTCCTACGGTCTCAACAGCACGTCTCTTGAGCAGGGAAGCCCTATGTCGGCGCTAAGCATCGGCCCCTATACATTGCCCAATCGACTGATCCTGGCCCCCATGGCCGGCGTCACCGATCAGCCATTCCGGCAGCTGTGCCGGCGCCTCGGCGCCGGCATGGTGGTCTCGGAAATGGTTACCAGCGATGTACGCCTGTGGAATACGCGCAAGTCGAGCCTGCGCATGATCCACAGCGGCGATCCGGAACCACGTTCCGTGCAGATCGCCGGTGGCGATCCGCAGATGCTCGCCGAGGCAGCCCGCGCCAACGTGCAGCTGGGCGCCCAGATCATCGACATCAACATGGGCTGTCCGGCCAAAAAGGTGTGCAACAAGGCGGCCGGCTCCGCCCTGCTCAAGGATCAGCCGCTGGTACAGGCGATCCTCGAAGCGGTGGTCGCCGCCGTCGACGTCCCGGTGACCTTGAAGATTCGCACCGGCTGGGACCGTCAGAACAAGAACGGCGTCGAGGTCGCGCGCATCGCCGAGCAGTGCGGCATCGTCGCCCTGGCCGTGCATGGCCGCACTCGCGCCGACCTGTACACCGGCGAAGCCGAGTACGACACCATCGCCGCGATCAAGCAGGCCGTATCGATTCCGGTACTGGCCAATGGCGACATCGATTCACCGGAAAAGGCCGCCCATGTGCTGGCCACCACCGGTGCCGATGGCCTGCTGATCGGCCGGGCAGCCCAGGGCCGCCCGTGGATTTTCAGAGAAATTGAGCATTACCTGCGCACCGGAGCCCATTGCCCGGCCCCTGCGCTGGCCGAGATCGAACGCATTCTGCTCGAGCACCTGGCCGCCCTGCACGCCTTCTATGGCGATGTGATGGGCGTGCGCATCGCTCGCAAGCATGTGGGCTGGTACCTCGCGACGCTGCCCGGCGCCCGCGAATTCCGTGCCCAGTTCAACCGTCTCGACAGCCAGGAGGCGCAATGTGCAAGCGTTCGCCAGTTTTTCGGTGAGCGCTATAACGACGAAAAAGAGGCTGCCGCATGACACTGTTGACCGAGACTTTAGGAAGTGGGATTGCACCCGTGAGCGACAACACCAGTTTGAAACAGCACCTCAACACACCGAGCGAAGAAGGCCAGACCCTGCGCGGCAGCGTCGAGAAAGCCCTGCACAACTACTTCGCTCACCTTGAGGGCGCAGACGTCACCGACGTCTACAACCTGGTGCTCACCGAAGTGGAAGCCCCTCTGCTGGAGACCGTCATGAACTACGTGAAGGGCAACCAGACCAAGGCCTCGGAGCTGCTGGGCCTGAACCGCGGCACCCTGCGCAAGAAGCTCAAGCAGTACGATCTGCTGTAACTCACCGAAATCCTGAAGAAGGGCGGCTCTGATCAGCCGCCCTTTTTACTGATTCCCCTGCTGATGGATCCTGTAATGACCGACCAGACCACCCGCCTCCCCGTCCGCCGTGCGCTGATCAGCGTGTCCGACAAGACCGGCATCCTCGAATTCGCCCGCGAGCTCGTCGCCCTCAACGTGGAAATCCTCTCCACCGGCGGCACCTACAAGCTGCTCAAGGACAACGGCGTGGCAGCAGTGGAAGTGGCCGACTACACCGGCTTCCCGGAAATGATGGACGGCCGGGTGAAGACCCTGCACCCGAAAATCCACGGTGGCATCCTCGGCCGTCGCGCCCTCGACGGCGCGGTGATGGACGAGCACGGCATCAAGCCGATCGACCTGGTGGCCGTCAACCTGTACCCCTTCGCCGCCACCGTCGCCAAGCCGGGCTGCGACCTGGCCGACGCCATCGAGAACATCGATATCGGCGGGCCGACCATGGTGCGTTCGGCCGCGAAGAACCATAAAGACGTGGCCATCGTAGTCAATGCCGGCGACTACAAAGCCGTCATCGACTCCCTGAAAATCGGTGGCCTGTGCTATGCCCAGCGCTTCGACCTGGCCCTCAAGGCCTTCGAGCACACCGCTGCCTACGACGGCATGATCGCCAACTACCTGGGCACCATCGACCAGGGCCGCGACACCCTGTCCACCGAAGACCGCAGCCTGTTCCCGCGCACCTTCACCACCCAGTTCGTCAAGGCGCAGGACATGCGCTACGGCGAAAACCCACACCAGCAGGCGGCCTTCTACGTCGAGCATGCCGACGAGGCCTGCGTAGCCACCGCCGTGCAGCTGCAGGGCAAGGAACTGTCGTTCAACAACGTGGCCGACACCGACGCCGCGCTGGAATGCGTGAAGAGCTTCGTCAAGCCGGCCTGCGTGATCGTCAAGCACGCCAACCCATGTGGCGTTGCCGTGGTGCCTGAAGACGAAGGCGGCATCCGTAAAGCCTATGACCTGGCCTACGCCACCGACACCGAGTCGGCGTTCGGCGGCATCATCGCCTTCAACCGCGAGCTGGACGGCGAAACCGCCAAGGCCATCGTCGAGCGCCAGTTCGTCGAAGTGATCATCGCCCCGAAAATCAGCGCTGCCGCCCGTGAAGTGGTGGCCGCCAAGGCCAACGTCCGCCTGCTCGAGTGCGGCGAATGGCCGACCGAGCGCGCTGCAGGTTGGGACTTCAAGCGCGTCAACGGCGGCCTGCTGGTACAGAGCCGCGATATCGGCATGATCAAGGCTGAAGACCTGAAGATCGTCACCCAGCGCGCGCCGAGCGAGCAGGAGATCCATGACCTGATCTTCGCCTGGAAAGTGGCTAAGTTCGTCAAATCCAACGCCATCGTGTACGCCAAGAACCGCCAGACTGTCGGCGTCGGCGCCGGCCAGATGAGCCGTGTCAACTCGGCGCGCATCGCTGGCATCAAGGCCGAGCACGCCGGCCTGCCGGTACCGGGCGCGGTCATGGCCTCCGATGCGTTCTTTCCGTTCCGTGACGGCATCGACAATGCCGCCAAGGCCGGTATCACCGCGGTGATCCAGCCCGGCGGTTCGATGCGCGACAACGAAGTGATCGCCGCTGCCGACGAGGCAGGGATTGCCATGGTGTTCACCGGCATGCGCCATTTCCGGCACTAAAATCGGCCGCACTCGGACAGGCATCTGCGGCGTTGCAGCTGGCTCCGATAATGCTCATTGCCACCAGGCAACTCCGCTTATCGAAACCAGCTGCGCCTTGCATCTACCAGCCCGATCACGACCTCGGAATTTGTAGGGTGGATAACGCTTCGCTTATCCACCAAACGGGCTACCAGCCCGCCTCCATTGGGAGAGAGACATGAACGTATTGATCATCGGCAGCGGCGGTCGTGAACACGCCCTGGCCTGGAAAGTGGCGCAGGACAAGCGCGTCGCCAAGGTTTTCGTCGCCCCCGGCAACGCCGGCACCGCCACTGAAGCCAAGTGCGAGAACGTGGCCATCGACGTGCTGGATATCCAGGCGCTGGCCGACTTCGCCGAGAAGAACGTGCAACTGACCATCGTCGGCCCGGAAGCGCCGCTGGTGAAGGGCGTGGTCGACCTCTTCCGCTCCCGTGACCTGGACATCTTCGGCCCCACCGCCGCCGCTGCCCAGCTGGAAGGCTCCAAGGCCTTCACCAAGGATTTCCTGGCCCGCCAGAACATCCCGACCGCCGATTATCAGAACTTCACCGAGGTCGAGCCGGCCCTGGCCTACCTGCGTGAGAAAGGCGCGCCGATCGTCATCAAGGCCGACGGCCTGGCCGCCGGCAAGGGCGTGATCGTCGCCATGACCCTGAGTGAAGCCGAAGAGGCGGTACGCGACATGCTCTCCGGCAACGCCTTCGGTGACGCCGGCGCTCGCGTGGTGATCGAGGAATTCCTCGACGGCGAGGAAGCCAGCTTCATCGTCATGGTCGACGGCCAGAACGTGCTGCCGATGGCTACCAGCCAGGACCACAAGCGCGTTGGCGATGCTGACAGCGGCCCGAACACTGGCGGCATGGGCGCCTACTCGCCGGCCCCCGTGGTCACCGCCGAGGTGCACAAGCGGGTGATGGACGAAGTCATCTATCCGACCGTGCGCGGCATGGCAGCCGAAGGCAACGTCTACACCGGCTTCCTGTATGCCGGCCTGATGATCGACAAGAGCGGCGCGCCGAAAGTCATCGAATTCAACTGCCGCTTCGGTGACCCGGAAACCCAGCCGATCATGGTGCGCCTGGAAAGCTCCCTGGTGCTGTTGGTCGAAGCCGCCCTGGCCAAGGCGCTGGACAAGGTCGAAGCGACCTGGGACCCGCGCCCGACCGTGGGCGTGGTACTGGCCGCTGGCGGCTACCCGGGCGACTACGCCAAGGGTGACGTGATCGAAGGGCTGGACGATGCTGCGCAGCTCGAAGGCAAGGTGTTCCACGCCGGTACCGCGCTCAAGGATGGCCAGGTGGTCACCGCCGGCGGCCGCGTCCTGTGCGCCACCGCCATCGGCGCCAGCGTGGCGGATGCCCAGCAGCAGGCCTATCGCCTGGCCGCGAAGATTCGCTGGAACGGCATGTTCCACCGTAACGACATCGGCTACCGGGCCATTGCCCGCGAGCGTGGCGACAACTGATGTAACACGATGGTGGCATCAAGCGATGCCGCCCATCGGCAATACCACAGCCGGCCGTTCAACCACGCGGCCCGGCTGGCAGGATAGGCTTTCAGCTCGCATAGTCGGCACCACACCGGCTGACTATAATCCGGTCGTATAACCTCAAAGGGATTGCCACGTGCGTCGGCTCAGGATTGCCATCGGTTTACTCGTCAGCCTGCTCTTGGCCGGTTTCTGCCTGTCGAGCGTAGCCGCGCAGCGAGTAGCCACGCCGTACGCCACCGGCTGGTCGGCGTTCATCGATGACAGCGCCCAGCTGAACCTGGATGACGTACGCAGCCGCCGCAACCAGTTCCTGCCCCTCGACGACCTTGCCTTCACCTTCCCGCCCAGCGACCGAGCGGTGTGGCTGCGCTTCGACGTGCCCGAACACCAGGCGCCCTACTGGTTGTGGCTGTTCGCGCCACGGGTGCAGTACCTCGACTACTACCTGCTGCGCGGCGAGCTGATCGAGCAGACCGTGCACAGCGGCGAGTCGATGCCAATGAGCTCGCGCCCGCTGCCCTCGCGCGCCTACCTGATGTCGCTGCCCAACGACGGTCAGGCCCGGGAAGTCTATGTACGCATGACCTCCAACCACCCGCTGATGGCCTGGTTCAAGGTCATCGACGAGGCCGAGCTGGTCAGTCTCGAGCGCCCGGCCTACCTGTTCGGCGCGCTGCTCGGCGCCCTGCTGCTGGTGGTGATCTACAACCTGATCCGCTTCGCCTACATGCGCTCGGTGTGCAGCCTGTGGCTCGCTGCCCTGCATATCGGGCTGGCGGTGTGCGCCGCCGCCAACCTGGGCCTGCTGGCGGCCTGGGTGCCGCAGCTGGGCTACAACCAGTCGCTGATCGCCGACAGCAGCGCCCTGCTCGCCGCGTTCAGCCTGTCGGCCTTCGTGCTCGGTTTCTTCCGCCAGACGCCGATGCGCGACAGCAAGCTGAACCGCGTGCTGCAGGGCCACGCCCTGCTGGCCCTGCTGCTGGGCCTGACCATCGTCACCACAGGGCTGCTCTGGTACAGCGCGGTGGTCTACCTGATGGTGTTTCTCGGCACCCTCGCGGTGCTGGTGGTCAGTGGCGTGCACTGGCACAACGGCTACCAGTCGGCGCGGCTGCTGGTGGTGGCCATGGTAGTGTTCAACGTCGGCTTCGGGCTGTTCATCCCCATCCTGTTCGGCTTCGACCAGCTCGACCCGGGCTGGCTGGTGATCGGCGTATTCACCATCGCCACCCTCAGCGGCGTGGTGCTCAGCGCCGCCCTGGCCGAGCATCAGCGCCACATCCAGCGCGCGGCCTCGCGTGCGCGCACCGCCCTGGCCGCCAACGACGCCGAGCTACGGGCCAAGGCCGAGTTCCTGGCCAAGATCAGCCACGAGATCCGCACGCCCATGAACGGCGTGCTGGGCATGACCGAGCTGCTGCTCGGCACGCCGCTGTCGGCCAAGCAGCGCGACTACGTGCAGACTATCCACAGTTCCGGCAATGAACTGCTCAACCTGATCAACGAGATTCTCGACATATCCAAACTGGAATCCGGGCAGATCGAACTGGATGATGTGCAGTTCGATCTCAACGCCCTGACCGAGGACTGCCTGGACATTTTCCGCGCCAAGGCCGAGCTGCAGAAGATCGAGCTCATTAGCTTCATCCAACCCCAGGTGCCGCGCATCGTCAGCGGCGACCCGACGCGCCTGCGGCAGATCCTGCTCAGCCTGCTCGACAACGCCTTCAAGCAGACCAGCGAGGGCGAGATCCTGCTGGTGGTGGCCCTGGATACCAGCGGCGAACAGCCACGCCTGCGCTTTGCCGTGCAGGACAGCGGCCACCCGCTGGATGCCGCCGAGCGCGACGCACTGCTCAACACCGAACTGCAGAGCCGTGACTTCCTGTCAGCCACCCGTTTGGGCAGCCGCCTGGGGCTGATCATCGCCCGCCAGCTGATCCTGCTGATGGGCGGCGAGTTCGGCATCCAGAGTGGCGGCAACCAGGGCTCCACCCTATGGCTGACCCTGCCGCTGGACGATGCCCGCCTGCAGCAGCCAAACACCGATATAGACGGTGCCCTGCAGGGCACTCGTCTCTTGGTGGTGGACGACAACGACACCTGCCGCAAGGTGTTGCTGCAGCAGTGCAACGCCTGGGGCATGAACGTCAGCAGCGTGCCGTCCGGCAAGGAGGCGCTGGCGCTGCTGCGCACCCGGGCGCACATGCGCGAGTATTTCGACGTGGTGCTGCTCGACCAGGACATGCCAGGCATGAGCGGCATGCAGCTGGCGGCCAAGATCAAGGAAGACCCGAGCCTCAACAACGACATCCTGATCATCATGCTCACCGGCATCAGCCACGCGCCGAGCAAGATCATCGCCCGTAACGCCGGCATCAAGCGCATCCTCGCCAAGCCGGTGGCCGGCTATACCCTCAAGGCCACCCTGGCCGACGAACTCGCCCAGCGCCAGCACGGCGCCGACGCACCGGTCATCACCAACCCGGCGACCCTGGAGGTACCGCGTGATTTCCGCATTCTGGTCGCCGAGGACAACAGCATCTCCACCAAGGTGATCCGCGGCATGCTCGGCAAGCTCAACCTGCAGCCCGACACCGCGAGCAACGGCGAGGAAGCCCTGAACGCCATGAAGGCCCAGCGCTACGACCTGGTGCTGATGGACTGCGAAATGCCGGTGATGGACGGCTTTTCCGCCACCGAACAGCTGCGCGCCTGGGAAATCGCCGAGCGTCGTCCGCGCACGCCGGTGGTCGCGCTAACCGCGCACATTCTCAGCGAACACAAGGAGCGCGCCCGCCAGGCCGGCATGGACGGCCACATGGCCAAGCCCGTGGAGCTCTCGCAGCTGCGCGACCTGATCGAATACTGGGTCGCCGAGCGCCATCCACAGGCCGAGGACGACACCGTCACCTCCTGAAGCGGCTGCTAGAATTTTCCCGCAGCCCGCGCCGCCCAGGCATCGCCTACTTTCCAGATAGAGCGCCCATGGATATCAAGCAGCTCAAGTTTCTGATCGCTCTCGACGAAACGCGCCATTTTGGCCAGGCCGCGGCGCGCTGCCACGTCACCCAGCCGACCCTGTCGATGCGCCTGCGCAACCTGGAAAACGAACTGGGTCTGGAACTGGTGCGCCGCGGCCAGCGCTTCGAAGGTTTTACCGCTGAGGGCGAGCGGGTGCTGGCCTGGGCGCGCAGCCTGATGGCCGCCCATGATGGTCTCTACGCCGAGGCCGCTGCCTGCCGCGGCCAACTGGTCGGTACCCTGCGCCTGGGCGTGGTGCCGCTGTCCGGCTTCGACCCCATGGAGCTGGTGCGCCTGTTCGCCGAGCAGCATCCGGGCCTTCGCTTTCAGCTCTTCGCGCTGAGCAGCGACCAGATTCTCGAGCGTCTGGGCAGCAATCAGCTGGATCTGGGCCTTTCCTATCTGGACCGGCTAGACCGCGAGCATTTCGACAGCCTGGAGCTGGCGGCCACGCGCATGGGCCTGCTGTACGACCGCCGGCATTTCCAGTTCAGCGAAACCACCCTGCGCTGGGAAAACCTGATCGACCTGCCGTTGGGATTACTGTCGGCAGGCATGCACTTTCGCCAATCCATCGACCACTGCTTCCGCTCCCGCGGTCTGACGCCGTTGCCCAAGCTGGAAACCGACGCTGTTCACCAGTTGCTGCAGGCCGTCAGCGCCGGTCTGTGCTGCTCGATCATGCCGCTGCGCAACGGCCTGGCCGAATTCACTGACGAGCTGGTACTGACGCCCATCGAAGACGCCCATACCCTGGCGCCCCTGGGCCTGATCATGCGTCGCGGCGCGCCCCGCTCGCCGCTGGCCGAGGCCTGCTTCAGCGAAGCACGCACGCTGATCAGCGCTTGACCGCCGCCTCGCTCTCGGCCACCGGTAGGTCGACTGCACCACGATCGGCTCGACCTCCGAGATACCAGCCCAGCACGCCCCAGATCGCCGCACAGACTGCGCCGATCACCGCGATCAGTGCCACGCCGTAGCCAAGCGTGTCGATCAAGCTCTTGGCCCAGCCGCTGAGCGCGTCACCGCCGCGATAGACCACGGAGTCGATGAAGTTTTTCGCCTTGTACTTGCTCTCGGCATCCAGCGGCGCGAAGAGCATCTCGCGCCCCGGGCGCACGAAGGCGTATTCACCGATACGCCGCACGATCATCAGCCCGGCCAGCACCGCGAAGGTCGGCGCCAGGGCCAGGGCGAGAAAGCCCACGCACATCAGCATCGGCACCGCGGCCAGCAAGGTACGCACGCCCATGCGCTGGGCCACACGACTGGCGATGAACACCTGGGCCAGCAGCGCGCCGGCCTGCACCACGAAATCGATCAGCCCGAACACCCGCACCTGCTCGTCACGGTCTGGAAAGAGCTCGGCGACCAGCCGCGCCTGCTCGAAGTACAGAAAGGTGGTGACCGTGGCGAGCAGGATGACGAAGGCGCAGATACCCAGCAGGTAGGACGAGGTAAACACCCGCATCATGCCGCTGAACGGATTGCCTGCCACCGGGCGCCGCGGGCTTTCCGCCTGGCTGGCGCCCGGTCGCCCGGCGCCTGAACGCTCGCGCCAGGCCATCAGGTAATGCTTGAGCGCCAAAGCTGCGGCCAGCAACAGCGCCGCAAGGAGCGCCAGGCCGCTGGCCCCGATACTGCCGACCAATAATGTGCTCAGCGCCGGCCCAGCCAGACCGCCAACGCTGGCACCGGCGGCGATGAAGGCGAAAAGGCGCTTGGCCTGGGGCGAGTCGAACACATCGGCCATCAGGCTCCAGGCCACCGACACCACGAACAGGTTGTAGACCGAGATCCACACATAGAACGTGCGCGCCAGCCACAGGCTTTCGGTCATCAGGCTGAAGGCCGCGGCGAAGCCCAGCAGGTTGATGCAGAAGAAGCCGTATACCCAGTCGATGAAATGGATGCGCGGCACCCGCGAGTTGAGCCAGGCGAACAGCGGCACCGCCAGCAGCATGACCACGAAGGTGGCGGTGAACAGCCACTGCAGGTTTTCCACCCCGGCCTGGATGCCCATCGACTCACGGATCGGCCGCAGCATGAAGTAGCCACAGAACAGGCAGAAGAACAGCGCAAAACCGGCCAGCGCCGCGGCCAGCTCGCTGGGCTGCGCGTTGATGGCGCGGCCCAGGCGCTGGGGTAGGGAAAGGGTCATGGAAAGGCTTCCGCAGATCGAAGCCTTGCAGTATGGCCTACGACACCAGGCCGACCTGCGCCGCGCGCCGTCAGCCGCTCGCCAGCCAGGCGCGCACCTCGCCGTAGGGATAATCCTCCAGCGCGGCGAAACCCTTGATCTGCCGGGCTTTCAAGCGGGTGAACAGTGGCGCGCTGAGGCCGCAGAGAAAGCGCGCCAGGCATTCGTTACCAGGCAATTCACCACCGCGCGCGGCTTGGTGAGCGGCGATGAACGCTGCGCAAAGGTCATCTTGGTCACGCCCGGCCAGAGGCGGCAGCGGCGGTGGTTCCGGCAGCTGGGCAACCTGGCCACGACACACCGAGCAATGGCCGCAATGCGCCGGCGCCTGCTCATCACCGAAATAGCGGGCCAGGCGCTGGCTCAGGCACTGCTCGCTGGCGAACAGCGCCAGCATGGCCTGGATGCGGCGGATCTCGCTGGCTTCTTGAGCGACGAAATAGGCGTGCAGCTCTGCCGCCAGCGCCTGCACGTCGAAGTCCGCCTGCAGCACCGCGTAGACATCGGTCATCTGCTTGCTTTCCAGCTCGATCCAGCCGCGCTCCTGCAGGTAATCCAGCGCCTTGACCACCCTCGCCCGCGGCGCCTGATGCTGGCTGTACAGCGCGTCGAAATCCACGGTGCACCAGGTGCGCGCCCGCGCCGAGGCATTGAAGATGGCCTCTAGAAACTGCCGCCGCTCACCCTCGAAGCGCGCCAGCAACGCGTCCGACTCGATCAGGTACTTGAAGCGGTACTCGGCGAAATAGGCGTAGCGCGGCGCGATGATGCCGCGCAGCTCCGACTGCACCAGCAGGGTCTTGAGCGGCAACTGGCGGATGTTGCTGTGGTCGCTCAGGGCATTGATGGTCATCTCCCACTGCCCGCCGTGGCTGTTGCCGCGAATTTCCTCGAGCACCCGCACGATGCCGCTCAGCTCCGGCGTGTCGCCGTAAACGAAGTTCTCCAGCACGTTGAGGCTGTCGCGGTTGGCCAGCACCAGGCAGTCGGAGGCCTCGCCATCGCGACCGGCGCGGCCGATCTCCTGGCTGTAGTTCTCCACCGACTTGGGCAGATCGAAATGCACCACGTTACGGATGTCACGCTTATCGATGCCCATGCCGAAGGCGATGGTGGCGACGATGCAGCCTAGTTCACCGGCCATGAAGCGGCGCTGGATAGCCTCGCGAACCTCGTGGCCCATACCGGCGTGATAGGCGCTGACGGACAAGCCCTGCTGACTCAACTGTTCAGCGACCTGCTCGGCGGTCTTTTGCTGCGTGACGTAGACGATGCTCGGCTCGCCGGCCTTGGCGCCAAGCCATTGTTCGAGGCGCCGCTGCTTGTCGCGACCGGCCACCGGCTCGACCAGCAGGTTCAGGTTGGGACGGTAGAAACCGGTGGTGACCACGTCCTCGGCGGCGATGGCGAATTTCTTCTGCATGTCGGCGATCACCGGCGGCGTTGCCGTGGCGGTGAGCAGCAGCACCTGGGCAATGGCGAACTGGCGTTGGTAGTCCGGCAGCTTCAGGTAATCCGGGCGGAAGTTGTGGCCCCACTCGGAAATGCAGTGGGCCTCGTCGACCACCAGCAGGGAAATCGGCACCTCGCTGATGAAGTTGCGAAAGCGCTCGTTCTTCAGGCGCTCGACCGAGATCATCAGGATCTTCAGCTCGCCGGCCTTGGCTTTGGCCATGGTTTCGCTGACCTGCTCGCGGCTTTGCGCCGAATCGATACTGCCGGCGCTGATGCCGTGACGGTGCAGGAAGGCGAGCTGATCCTGCATCAGCGCCAGCAGTGGCGATACCACCAGAGTCAGGTGCGGCAGATGCAGGGCCGGCAGCTGATAGCACAGGGACTTGCCCGAGCCGGTGGGAAAGATCGCCGCCGCCGAACGGCCAGCGAGCACGGCACTGATTACCTTCTCCTGGCCGGGACGCAGTTGATCGAAACCGAAGACGCGTTTGAGCGTGGACATAAGCTGTCACTCCATTGACCGCTGAATGGCCAATAACCGTAACCCTGTGTGGCAGGCGTTTCACAGCGCACAGCCGCCCGGGGGCCATGAGAAGTGTTGCACCATAAATGACAAAGCCGCCCGAAGGCGGCTTTGTCAGCAAGCGCGGGTCAGCTTACAGCTGCGGGCCGGCTTTCTTGATGGCGTCGCTGACATCGAACTTGGTGAAGTTGTCGATGAACAGCTTGGCCAGGCCCTTGGCGGCCTCGTCGTAGGCGTTCTTGTCAGCCCAGGTGTTGCGCGGGTTGAGCAGGTTGGTCTCGACGCCCGGAACCGACTTCGGCACATCCAGGTTGATGATCGGCAGGTGCTCGGTTTCGGTACCGATCAGCGCGCCGCTCTGGATCGCCGCGATCACGCCACGGGTGGTCGGGATGTTGAAGCGTTTGCCGACGCCGTAGCCGCCGCCGGTCCAGCCGGTGTTGACCAAGTACACCTTGGAGCCGAAGGCCTGGATGCGCTTGATCAGCAGTTCGGCGTAGACGCCAGCCGGACGCGGGAAGAACGGCGCGCCGAAGCAGGTGGAGAAGGTCGACTTGATGCCGCTACCCGAACCCATTTCGGTGGAACCGACCAGCGCGGTGTAACCGGACAGGAAGTGGTAGGCCGCCTGCTCGTTGTTGAGGATCGACACCGGAGGCAGTACGCCGGTCAGGTCGCAGGTCAGGAAGATCACCGCGTTCGGCTCACCGCCGAGGTTCTTCTCGCTGCGCTTCTCGACGAATTCCAGCGGGTAGGCGGCGCGGCTGTTCTGGGTCAGGCTGTCGTCGGTGTAATCCGGCTTGCGCTGCTCGTCGAGCACCACGTTTTCCAGCACGGTACCGAACTTGATGGCTTTCCAGATCACCGGCTCGTTCTTCTCGGACAGGTCGATGCACTTGGCATAGCAACCGCCTTCGATGTTGAACACCACGCCCTCGCCCCAGCCGTGTTCGTCGTCACCGATCAGGTAACGCGACTCGTCGGCGGACAGGGTGGTCTTGCCGGTGCCGGACAGACCGAAGAACAGGGTCACGTCGCCTTCTTCGCCGATGTTGGCAGCGCAGTGCATCGGCAGCACGTCGGCAGCCGGCAGCAGGAAGTTCTGCACGCTGAACATGGCTTTTTTCATTTCACCGGCGTAACGCATGCCGGCGATCAGCACCTTCTTCTGGGCGAAGTTGATGATCACGCAGCCGTCGGAATTGGTGCCGTCACGCTCGGGCACGCATTCGAAGTTGGCAACGTTGAGAACTTGCCACTCCTGCTTGCCGGACGGGTTGTACTGGGCCGGCTCGATGAACAGCTGACGGCCGAAGAGGTTCTGCCAGGCGGTGGCAGTGGTCATCTTGACGGGCAGGTAGTGAGCTTCGGCGGAACCTACATGGACGTGGGAAACGAAGCTGTCCTGGGCATCGGAGAACGCCTGGACGCGATCCCACAGGGCATCGAACTTGTCGGCTGGAAACTTGCGGTTGATCGGGCCCCAGCCGATGTCGGCCGAAGTGCTCGGCTCGTCGACGATGAAGCGGTCGACCGGAGAACGCCCGGTACGGTGGCCGGTGCGTACAACCAGAGCACCGGTGGACGCCAGTTCGCCTTCACCGCGACGAAGGGCTTCTTCGACCAGTTGGGCAGTGCTGATGTCGGTGTACACAGCGTTGTTGGCTTGCGTCATTTGAGTCCCCGTCGGCCGATTGGCCGAGTCTTCCAAACGTTTGTAGCCATGCGCGAGGCAGGACTACAGCTAAAAAAGTGCGCGGATTATGCCAGAAAAGCGGGCCACGGGTGCAGCCCCCATTCAGAACAGCCTGCGCGTTGCCGGCAGCCCTCAGTGACGGGTGTCGGAGGGCTGTTGACTGCCCCCACCCGCGAACAGCTGAGCGATGTCGGCGGCGTCGAAGCCGTAGCGTTCGTTGCAGAACTGACAGTCGATTTCCACGCGGCCGTTATGCTCGCTGAGCAGCAGCTCGGCATCGGCCCGCCCTAAACTGACCAGCGCTTTGGCCGAGCGTTCACGCGAGCAACTGCAACGGAAGCGAATGCCGCGCGGCTCGAACAGGCGAACCGTCTCCTGGTGATACAGGCGGTGCAGCACCGTCTCGTTGTCCAGGCCCAGCAATTCCTCGTTCTGCAGGGTGTCGGCCAGGGTCACCAGGTGCTCCCAGCTGGCAGCGCGCTCTTCATCGTCGGTCAGACGATCGGGCGGCAGCTGCTGTAGCAGCAAGCCACGGGCGCGCAGACCGTCGGCGCACAGCCAGAAGCGCGTGGCCAGTTGCTCGGACGTGGCGAAATAGGAGGTCAGGCACTCGGCCAGGGTGGCGCCTTCCAGCGGCACGATGCCCTGGTAACGCTGGCCCTGAGTGGGGTCGACGGTCATCGCCAGCACGCCCTCGGGCATCAGCTGAGCCAGGCCGTCGCCGTCGGCGATGCGCTCGGCTTCGTAGCGAGCGATACCGCGCACGTCGCCTTCGCTGGAGCATTCCACCATCAGTAGCGGCACCGGCCCTTCGGAGCGCACCTGCAAAATCAGCAGGCCGTCGAACTTCAGGGTGCCGACCAGCAGCGATGCCGCGGCAAGCAGTTCACCGAGCAGCTGCGCCACCGGGCGCGGGTAATCGTGCTTGGCCAGCACCTGCTGATAGCTGCCGGACAGCCCGACCAGTTCACCGCGCACATCGGTGTCGTCGAAAATAAAGCGTTGGGTGAAGTCGGACATATCGGATCGCCTGCTGATGGATGCAAGACAGACCAGGGGGTGCACCCGCTGGACTGGGGGCCGGCAATTTTAGGCGCAAACGCGGCGCCGACCAAGCCGCAGGCGATAGAGTGGAAAACCCTCGATAACTGAACGCCACCTGAACGAAAGCCAGATATCGCGCTGCCGCGTGCGCCGGCTGCCTACACTCAGCGGTTTTCCTCGAGCCGCCATCATGCAACTCGCTCTCAACGCCCAATGGCGCCCGCGCGCCCTGCTCATCAGCCATTTGCTCATCGCCGTGCTGTTCGCCAGCTGGCTATGGCCGGTCACCCGTCCGTACTGGAATCAGTTCGACGTGTGGTTGTTCCACCTGCTCAACGACCCGGTACATGCCGGCGGCCTTTGGGCGCATATCTGGGCCATCGGCAGCATGCGCCCGGTGGATGCGGGCGTCGGCGTGGTGATGCTGGCGATCATGCTGCGCGCCGGCCTGGTATTTCCGGCCAATCAGGTGCGCGTCGGGCTGTACGCCTTTCTGGTCGCGCTGATCGTCATGCTGCTGATGCGCGTGGGCTTTTCCGATCTGGTCGAGTACATGGGCTGGCAGCATGCGAGCCCTTCGTTACAGGTTGAAGGCAGCGCGCGGCTGACCGAGATGTTCCCGGCCTGGGAAGAGCGCTGGAACCTCAAGGACAGCGCCACGCGCAGCTTCCCGGGCGATCACGCCTCGGTGCTGATGATCTGGGCGATGTTCTGCAGCTTCTTCGTCAGCGGCTGGCGCCGCCTGCTGGTCTGGACAGTGGCGGTGATCGGCATGCTGCCGCGCCTGGTCGCCGGCGCCCATTGGGGCGCGGACGCCTTTGTCGGCGGCGTATTGCTAAGCGTGCTGGGCATCGCCTGGAGCTGCTACACACCGCTGGCCTACCGCGCCAGCGCCGCCATCGAGCGAGCCACTGTTCCGCTGATGCGGATTCTGGCCCGCGTGCCGGTGCTGCGCGTCTTCGCAGTCGTCAGCGGGCGCTGAGCCCGACCGGGCAGCCGGCTCGATCAGGCTGCCCTACTCCACCCATTCCCCGGAACCGCCGCGCAAATAAAACAGCTGGCGGCGCTGCTTCTTGCTCGGTCGGCCATCGGTCTGCACACCCAGGGCACCTACCTTGCGTTGCTCGGCAGCCTTCTCGCGGCGCACGATGCTCTCGCCGGTCTCGGCATACAGCGTCTGCGCCTCAGGCGCCCCGCGGCGCACCACCGACAGCGCCTGCACCACTACGGTCCGCTCGTCAAAACCGGTGCGGATCACATATTCCTCACCCACCTTGGGCTCCTTGCCCGGCTTGCAGCGCTCGCCCCGGCAATGCACCTTGCCACCTTCGATGGCCGCCTTGGCCAGCGCCCGGGTTTTGTAGAAGCGTGCGGCCCACAGCCATTTATCCAAGCGAACCTTGTCATCGGCATCCTGCTTTGCCACCCTTACCTCACTCATTGCTGACTATCATTGCAATTCTTTCCACACTCCAGCCTGTGCGCATTGTCCGATGCATGCAAGCCCGAGGGATCCTCATTCTGGAGCAGCGGTGACACACTTTCCCAGCGATCTCGTCCACCCCGAAAAATGCCGTGGCTGCCAGGGCAGCACCGAGCTGGACTTCGCCTTTCATTTCGCCTTCCAGCCGATCATCGACGTGCGCACCCGCCAGGTATTCGCCCACGAGGCGCTGGTGCGCGGCCCGGCCGGCGAAGGCGCGCTGTCAGTGCTCGATCGTGTCAACGACGCCAACCGCTACCGCTTCGACCAGCGCTGCCGCACCCAGGCCATCGCCGAAGCCAAGCAACTGGGCATGGCCAGCTACCTGTCGATCAACTTCCTGCCCAACGCCGTATACCGCCCCGAGCTGTGCATCCGCAGCACCCTGGAGGCGGCGCGCGAACATGACTTCCCCCTCGACCGGCTGATCTTCGAGACCCTGGAAAGCGACCACATGGCTGACAGCAGGCACCTGACCAATATCCTGCGCCAGTATCAGGAGTTCGGTTTCAAGACCGCCATCGACGACTTCGGCGCCGGCCATTCGGGTCTTACCCTGCTGGCCGATTTCCAGCCCGATCTGATCAAGCTGGATATGGCGCTGATCCGCAACGTCGATCAGGACAAGGCGCGCCAGGCCATCGTGCGCGGCATCCTGAGCATTTGTAATGATCTGGGTGTAAAGGTGATCGCCGAAGGCATCGAAACGCCGGGCGAGCGAGATTTTCTGGCCGCCAGCGGCATCGACCTGATGCAGGGCTACCTGTTCGCCAAGCCGCAGTTCAGGGGTTTGCCAGCCATCGCCGAAGCCGCCTGGGCGCCGGCGAAAACAGCCCACTGAACCGCGTGCAGCGCAGTGGATTTTCAGTACCATGCGCGCCATATTCGCCTTAGTTAAGGACGGAATGCGTTCTTGAAAACCTTCGACCACCTCAACGTGATCGGCCTGCGCGAGTGGGTAAACCTGCCGGAGCTGGGTATCGTCGGCCTGCGCGCCAAGATCGACACCGGCGCCAGCACGTCGAGCCTGCACGCCAGTGACATCCAGCCCTTCGAGCGCGACGGCGAACGCTGGGTGCGCTTCACCGCCTACATCGGCACCCAGGTGCAGCGCCGCCACCGCTGCGAAGCGCGCCTGGTCGCGCTCAAGACCATCAAGAGTTCCAATGGCCAGGCCCAGACCCGCTACGTGATCCGCACCAGCCTGATGCTGGGCGATCTGCTGTGGCCGGTGGAGTTCACCCTGGCCAGCCGCAAGACCATGCGCTACCGCATGCTACTCGGCTCCAAGGCGCTGGTGGATGGCCATCTGGTGGTCAACCCGGCGCTGAGCTACGTACAAGACAAACCCGTGCTTCCCGACCCGACCGGTGCCCAATGAAAATCGCTGTGCTGTCGCGCAATCCGCGCCTGTATTCCACGCGTCGCCTGGTCGAAGCCGGGCAGCAGCGCGGCCATGAAATGGTGGTGATCGACACCCTGCGCGCCTATATGAACATCGCTAGCCACAAGCCGCAGATCCATTACCGCGGCAAGCCGCTGGAAGGCTTCGACGCGGTGATCCCGCGTATCGGCGCCTCGGTGACTTTCTACGGCTGCGCGGTGCTGCGCCAGTTCGAGATGATGGGCGTGGTGCCGCTCAACGAATCGGTGGCCATCGCCCGCTCGCGGGACAAGCTGCGCTCCCTGCAGTTGCTGTCGCGGCGTGGCATCGGCCTGCCGGTGACCGGCTTTGCCCACTCGCCGGACGACATCCCCGACCTGATCGACATGGTCAACGGCGCGCCGCTGGTGATCAAGGTGCTCGAAGGCACCCAGGGCATCGGCGTGGTGCTGTGCGAAACCGAAAAGGCCGCCGAATCGGTGATCGAGGCTTTCATGGGCCTCAAGCAGAACATCATGGTGCAGGAATACATCAAGGAAGCCGGCGGCGCCGACATCCGCTGCTTCGTGGTCGGCGACAAGGTCATCGCAGCGATGAAGCGCCAGGCCAAACCTGGCGAATTCCGCTCCAACCTGCACCGCGGCGGCACCGCCAGTCTGATCAAGATCACACCGGAAGAACGCATGACCGCCATCCGCGCCGCCAAGGTCATGGGCCTGTCGGTGGCCGGGGTCGACATCCTGCGCTCCAATCACGGTCCGCTGGTGATGGAAGTGAATTCCTCGCCGGGCCTGGAAGGTATCGAAGTGACCACCGGCAAGGACGTTGCCGGGATGATCATCGGTTACCTGGAAAAGAACGGCGGCCCCAACCTGACACGCACCAAAGGTAAAGGATGAGCACGCCCTACACTGGCCGCGTGGCCCTGATCGCCCCCGCCTCGGCAATTGCCGACGAGGTTTTCGACGCGACCCTGGCACAGCTCGACGTACAGGGTATCGATTACCACCTGGGCCGCCACGTACGCGCTCGCCATCGTTATCTGGCCGGCACGCCGGCGCAGCGCCTGGAGGATCTGCACGAAGCATTCAGCCTGCCGGATGTCGACGCCGTCTGGTGCCTGCGCGGCGGCTACGGCAGCGCGCAACTACTGCCGGGCATCGACTGGGGTCTGCTGCAGAACGCCACACCGCGTCCATTGATCGGCTACTCGGACCTGTCGGTGCTGCTCGACGCCTTCGCCCGCCATGACTTGCCTGGTATCCACGGCCCGGTCGCCACCGCCCTTGGCCTGCAGGCCATGGCTGCGCCAACCGGTCAGCGCGAGCGGCTGGCCTCCATGCGTTCGCTATGGGATCTGCTACAGAGCCGCAGCCATTCGTTGCCGGTGCGCCACCTCAGCGGCCCGCAAACGGCCGTGAATGGCCCACTGGTCGGCGGCAACCTTACCGCCCTGGCCAGCGGCTGTGGGACCGTGGCTGGTATGCAGCTGCCTGCTGATGCCATCCTGATTCTCGAAGACGTCGGCGAGCCGTATTACCGCCTGGAGCGCAGCTTCTGGCAACTGTTCGAGAGCTTTGGCGAGCGCCGCCCGGCCGCGGTATGCCTGGGCAGCTTCACCGACTGCCCACGGCGCGGCGTGCAGCACAGCATCGAAGAAATCATCGGCGAATACCTGTCGCCCTTCGACATCCCGCTGTATGGCGAGCTGCCCAGCGGCCACGGCGACGCCAACTTCGCCTGGCCGTATGGCCGCCAAGCGCACTTAAAGGGCGATACGGTGAGCTGGTGACGCCTAGCCTCTGTACGAAAAGTACCTTCGCTCGGAGGCTTTTCGTACAGACCCTAGCCTCGCGAGGCCACCCGTGCCATGAAATCCGCCTCGACCATCGGCCGGCCCAGCAGATAACCCTGGCCAAACTCGCAACCAAGGGTTTTCAGGTGTTCGAGCTGCTCGGCCGTTTCGACGCCTTCGGCCACGCACTCCAGGTCCAGGTTGCGGGCAATCATCAAGATGGTTTCCACCAGTAGCACGTTGCTGCCGTTGCCGCCGATGCCCAGGTCCTGGGTGAAGCTGCGGTCGATCTTCAGGCGATCCAGGGGCAGGCGCTTGAGGTAGGTCAGCGAGGAATAGCCGGTGCCGAAATCGTCGATCGAGAAGCGTACGCCGAGCGCCTTGAGCGCGTGCATGTTCGCAATGCACTGCTCGACGTCTTCGAGCAGTACGCCCTCGGTCAGCTCCAGCTCCAGCGCTGCCGCCGGCACGCCATAACGTTCCAGGCAGCCGCGTACGCGTTCGGCGCAATCCTGGCTGCGCAGTTCGCGTGGGCTGAGGTTGACCGCCAGCACCAGGTCCGGATGTTCTAGGCGCCAGCCTTGCAGCGTGGCGCAGGCGCGCTCGAGCACCCAGTGGCCGATGTCCTGAATCAACCCGGTTTCCTCGGCCAGCGGAATGAACTGGCCGGGCAGGATTTCGCCCTTCTCCGGATGCGCCCAGCGCACCAGCACCTCGGCGCCGATCAACTGGCCATCGTCCAGTTGCAGCTGCGGCTGGAACACCAGGTACAGCTGATCGCGGGCAATCGCCTGACGCAACTCGCCCTGCAGCTGCAGGCGCTGGTCGATTGCCGCCTGCATCTCCGGGGCAAAGAAGTGCAGCGCGTTGCGCCCGGCCTGCTTGGCACGGTACATGGCGGTATCGGCCTGCTTGAGCACGTCGGCGGCGTTCTGTTCACCAAAGGGGTGCAGGGCGATACCGATGCTGGCACTCATCGACAGCTCGTGGCCGTCGATCACGCAAGAGGGTTCCAAACTCTTGAGCAAACGCTCACCGACCATGGCGGCCTGTTCGCCAGCGATCTGGGCATTGGCGTCCAGGCCTTCGAGTAGCACCACGAACTCATCGCCGCCCATGCGCGCCAGGGTGTCCTCGGTGCGCAGTTGACCTTCGAGGCGCTCGGTCACTTCGCGCAACAGGTTGTCGCCAACCAGATGACCGAGGCTGTCGTTGACGGTTTTGAAGTGATCCAGATCGATGAACAGCAGAGCACCCAGGCTGCCCTGACGGATCTCGCGGTCCATGGCGTGCTGCAGGCGGTCGAGCATCAGGCGGCGATTGGGCAGACCGGTCAACTCGTCGCTATAGGCCAGGCGCTCGATTTCACGCTGGTAGCGCTGACGCTCGGAGATATCCGTCACGCTGCAGCGAATCAGTGCAGGCTCACCCGGCAGCCGCACCAGGCGCACCTCGCAGGGGAACTGCCGCCCGCGACTATCGAGGTGCAGCCACTCGAACACTGGCACCTCGCCAGCCAGCGCCGCTTCGAGGTAGTGCTTGGCGGCGTCGAACGAAGGGCGGCCATCCGCCTGTCGCTCCGGACTCAACTCGAAGGGCCGGCGATTGAGCAGCTCCTCCCGGGGATAGCCAAACAGGCGCAGGGCATTGCCGTTGAAATCGACCAGACCGCCCTCCTCGCTGTACAGCATGATCGCCTCGGGCGCGTGTTCGACGACGGTACGGTAACGAGCCTCAGCCTCGTAACGGGCGCTGATGTCTTCAACCAGCAGCACAAACATGCCGACCCCGCCGTCGCTGCGGCGCACAGCACGCAGGTTGAGCCGGGTCGGCACCAGGCTGCCATCGGCACGCCGGAAGCTACGGTCGCGCTCGAACCCTTCACGGCGCCCCGCCATCACATCATTGAGCAGCGGTTGTTCGGCATCGAGATCCTCCTCGCAACTGATTTGCGTCCAGCTGGACTCCAGCAGTTGCTCGCGGCTCATGCCAAGAATGTTGCACAGTTTGAGGTTGACCTCGGACCAGCTGTGGGTCGGGGTGATCAGGGCCATGCCGATCAGCGGGGTCTCGAAGAACAGGCGCAGGCGCTCATCGCGCTCGCGCAGCTGCTGCTCGGTGCGGCGCCGTGCGGTGACGTCCTGAGCCGCGCCGTAGACGCGCACCAGCTGGTCGCCGTCGCGTTCGGCAACACCCAGCAAGCGCACCCAGCGTGTGCGACCCTTGGCAGTGTTGGCGCGCACCTCGATATCGAACTGGTCGTCCCCAGCGTGCATCTGCTGCAGGGTGCGCACGATCAAATCGCGGCCCGTTGCATCGAACTGGCTCAGCGATTCCTCGAACGACGGCGCTCCGCTTTTCGGGTCCAGCTCGTAGATGGCGAAACAGCCGGCACTCCAGTACATGCTCATGTCGCGCATGTTCAGCGACCAGCCGCCCAGGTCGGCGATGTTTTCCGTCTGGGTGAACAGGTGGCTCTGCTGCTGCAGGGTCTCGCTCTGGCGCACCATGTCCTGGGCCAGCTGCTCGCGGGCGCTGACGTCCTGCTGCATGACGATGAAGTGGCTGACGCCCAGTTCGTCGCGCATCGGCGCCAGAATCACCTCGCCCCAGAACGCCTCGCCGCCCTGGCGCTGCAAGCGCAGCACGGCATTGCCGGGCACCTCGCGGCGAATGGCGGTTTCCAGCACGTGCAGGCCCTCGTGGCGCTTCTCGCCACGCAGCAGGTCGAGCAGGCTCAGGCCGAGGGTCGCGTCGGCCTCGCGCCCGGTGATCTGCTCGAAGGCCGGGTTGCAGTAGATCAGCGGCAATTCGGCCTGCCGCGCGTCGGCGATCAGCACACCGAGCGGGCTGGCATCCAGCGCCGAATGCGCCAGGTTCAGCTGGCGCCGCACCAGCGCACTATGGGCAAGCGCCAGACGCAGATCGGTTAGGCTGCGGCCGATCAACAGCGCCGCCAGAATGAATAGCAGGATGCCGAAGTGCAGTTCCAAGCGCTGTGGATCAATCCAGCTGTCACCCGCTGTGATCGTATGAAACCAGGGCAACACCAAGATTGCCACCGCGCTGATTGCCGCACCGCACACAGCCCCAGAAAATCCCCAGACCAACGCGAGCCCCAGCATGACCAGGCCCACGGCCGGCATCTTCAACGTGGACGGCAACAGCTCCAGCAACACCGGCAAGCAAACCAGCACCGGCAGTAGTACGTACAGCAAGGGTAGCGTGCGCAAGGCCACGGGCACCTGCTGCGGGGGGGTGACGATGCCGTCGGCCGGCACCAGCCAGCCGCGCCTACGCAACCAGGGGCTGAAGTAAGTCAGCAGTGGGATGGAAATCACCAACGAAGTCAGGCTGTCGACCATCCAAAGCGTCAGAACCAGCTGCGGCACCTGTGCCACTGTCAGCCCACCGAGCAGCAGGCGGCAGCCGACCAGCAGCCCGCAGGCCAGCGCCGCCGGCAACAAGACGCCCAGCAGGATGAAGCGCAGCACATGGCTGATGTCCGGCAAGGCCGCATCGAACGGCCGCCAGCGCAGCAGCAGGTAACAGCTGGCCACGCCCAGGGTTTCCGGCAACGCATTCAGGGGCGCCTGGTGCCAGTCCAATCCCCACAGTGGCGTGGAGAGCACGGCATTGGCGTAGAGCGCCCATAGCACGCGCGGTCCCCACCAGAGCACAAGCACCAGTCCGAGGGCGAACGGCAGATAGAGAATGCCCAGCCCGTCTTCGAACTGAGTAGTCAGAGACAGCTGTGTAGCAAGGTGGAACGCCGGCAACGGCAACCACCAAGTCCAGAACGGCAAGCGTTCGGCGGTGCGGGGCATACGAACCTCATATCGCTATGCCAGCACAGCATGAAGCAGCCCGTCAGGGCTGTACAGGTGCCTGCATCGAGTACACAGCCTAGTCGAGAATCAGGCGGCGTCGCGTGGTAACAACAAACCCAGAGGCAAGCAGATACGGGCCTCCAGCCCTCCGCCGGAACGGTTGCGCAGTTCAACACTACCGCCGTGCAGCGAGGCGATGCGCTTGACGATGGCCAGGCCCAGCCCGGCTCCCTTGCCACCGCGGGCGCTGTCGCCGCGAATGAACGGATTGACGATACTACCCAGCTCGCTCGGGTCGATACCAGCGCCACGATCCAGCACGCTGAGCACGACGTAGGGCGCACTGTGATCATCGGCGATCGACAGCACGATCTCCACGGCGCCGCCGCCATAGCGCAGGGCATTCTCGATCAGGTTGACGATCAATCGCTTGATCGACACCCGGCGCAGTGGAAAGGCCGGCACCGGCTCGAGGAACAGACGCACCTGTTCCTGTTTCTGGTTGTAGGGCGCCACTACCTCGCGGATCAGCTCGGTCAGCTCCAGCTCCTCAACCGGCTCATCACGACCGTCACGGATAAAGGCCAGGAACTGATCGAGGATCGCATCCATGTCCTCGATGTCGCGCACCATGTCGTCGGTCAGTTCCGAATCGTGATCGAGAAACTCCAGGGACAGCCGCAAGCGGGTGAGCGGCGTGCGCAAGTCGTGTGATACCCCGGCGAGCATCAGCTCGTGCTCGCGCCCGGCCTGCTCGACATCCTCGGCCATCTGGTTGAAGGCGCGGTACACCTCGGCCATTTCGCTCGGCGTATCACCCACCGGCAGGCGCACGCTGCGGCCTTGGCCGAACTGGCGGGCAGCGATCACCAGGCGCTTGAGCGGCGCGCTGAGCTGGCGCACGAAGATCCACGCGGCAGCTGTGGACAACAGGCCGATACCCAGGAACCAGCCCAGCACGCTCCAGATGCGCTGACCACGCAGCGGGTGTGGATACAGCGGCACACGCACCCAATCCTCACCGAGCGTCGGCGCATGCACCCAGAGCGCCGGCGGGCTCTTGGCCCGCACCCGGGTTTCGGTATCCGGACCAAGCTCGGACTGCATCTGCCGCTGGAATATCTCGCTGTACGGCCAGTGCTCCTCGCTGGCCGGCACTTCGGCGCGCGTCACCCGCTTCAGCCCCGCCGCTTCGGCGATATTGGCGCGATCCTCGGGATCCGCTGCCCAGTAGGCGCGCAGGGTCAGCGCCGCGCCGTGGCTGTACTGACGGTCGACCAGCACGTCCTCGTTCATCATCAGGTAGACGAGGGTCAGCGCCTTGGAGAACAGCACGACGATCAGCACCAACCAGAGGGTGCGCGAGAAGAAGCTTTGCGGAAACCAGAGTGGAGCTTTCATAGAAACAGGAGCCGGGCAGAACGCGAGAGGCGGGAAGCTAAACGAACGAGGGCTGACATCGGTTGCCAGCCCTCATGCGCTTCATAACGGTTTTATTTGTTGCCATCCGGCACGAACACATAGCCAACGCCCCAGACTGTCTGGATATAGCGTGGCTTGGACGGGTCCGGCTCGATCAGCCGACGCAGGCGGGAAATCTGTACGTCGATGGAACGCTCCAGGGCATCCCACTCACGGCCACGAGCCAGGTTCATAAGCTTGTCGCGGGTCAGCGGCTCGCGGGCGTGCTGCACCAGCGCCTTGAGCACGGCGAATTCGCCGGTGGTGAGCATATGCACCTCATCGCCCTTCTTCAGCTCGCGAGTGGCCAGGGACAACTCGTAATCACCGAAGGTGACAGTCTCGTCCTCGCTGCCCGGCGCGCCCGGTACCACCGGCGCCTGGCGGCGCAGCACGGCCTTGATGCGCGCCAGCAGTTCGCGCGGGTTGAAGGGTTTGGCCAGGTAATCGTCGGCACCGATTTCCAGACCCTGGATGCGACTGCCCTCGTCACCTTTGGCGGTGAGCATGATGATCGGCACCTGATTGTTCGAGGCGCGCAGACGGCGGCAGGCACTCATGCCGTCTTCACCAGGCAGCATCAGGTCGAGCACCACCAAGTTGAACAGCTCGCGCGACAGCAGGCGGTCCATCTGCTCGACGTTTTCAACGGCGCGAACGCGATAGCCCTGTTCATCGAAAAAGCGCTCGAGCAAACGACGCAGGCGGGCGTCGTCATCGACAATCAGAATCTTCTCGCCTTCGACCGGTTGTACTGCAGTGCTGCTCATAGAGGCTCCTTGACCGAGAGTCCGCGGCGCGATGCGCCCGGCTGAACGGCGGCATTATGGCTCAGAGGCCGTATAGACCACGTATTGTCCATTGTTAGCAGATTTTTCGCTGGCGTTGGCGCACTTCGCCCGGATTCGCGGTCTGACGGGCGCCAGCGGCAGGTGGCCTGAGCGCAGCGTTGCGTGGCTATAATGCGCCGCTTTATCGTCCGGCCATCCTGAGCGAGGCCGGTTCTTCATCGTTTCCGAGTCAGGTTCATGTCTTCTATGCTCAGCATCAACAACCGTATCGCCGAAGAACTGGGCGTGCGCCCGCAACAGGTCGCCGCCGCCGTACAGCTGCTGGATGAAGGCTCCACCGTGCCGTTCATCGCCCGCTACCGCAAGGAAGTCACCGGCAGCCTCGACGATACCCAGCTGCGCAACCTGGAAGAGCGCCTGCGATACCTGCGCGAGCTCGACGATCGCCGCGCCAGCATCCTGGCCAGCATCGAGGAACAGGGTAAGTTGACTCCTGAGCTGACCCGCGAAATCAACCTCGCCGACACCAAGACGCGCCTCGAAGACCTCTACCTGCCCTACAAGCAGAAGCGTCGCACCAAGGGCCAGATCGCACTGGAAGCCGGCCTCGGCGAACTGGCCGACGCGCTGTTCAATGATCCGAGCCTGACGCCGGAAACCGAAGCGGCACGCTTCATCGATGCCGAGAAAGGCTTCGCCGACACCAAGGCGGTGCTCGAAGGCGCCAAGTACATCCTCATGGAGCGCTTCGCCGAGGACGCCAGCCTGCTCAGTAGCCTGCGCGGTTTCCTCAAGGACAACGCCACCTTGAGCGCCCGCGTTATAGCCGGCAAGGAAGAGGAAGGTGCCAAGTTCCGCGACTACTTCGAACATGACGAGAAGCTCAAGGGCGCTCCGTCGCACCGTGCCCTGGCGATCTTCCGCGGTCGCAACGAGGGCATCCTCAACGCCAGCCTCAAGGTCGGCGAAGAGCTGCCAGGCACCCTGCACCCGTGCGAAGGCATGATCGCCGAGCGTTTCGGTATTTCCAATAAGGGCCGCGCCGCCGACAAGTGGCTGGGCGAAGTGGTGCGCTGGACCTGGAAGGTCAAGCTCTACACCCACCTGGAAACCGACTTGCTCGGCGAGCTGCGTGAAGGCGCCGAGGACGAGGCGATCAGCGTCTTCGCCCGCAACTTGCACGACCTGCTGCTGGCCGCCCCCGCAGGCCCGCGCGCAACCCTGGGCCTCGACCCGGGCCTGCGCACCGGGTGCAAGGTGGCGGTGGTCGATGCCACCGGCAAGCTGCTCGACACCGCCACCGTCTACCCGCACGCACCGCGCAATGACTGGGACGGCACCCTCAACGTGCTGGCCAAGCTGTGCGCCAAGCATGGCGTCGACCTGATCGCCATCGGCAACGGCACCGCCAGCCGCGAGACTGACAAGCTGGCCATCGAGCTGATCAAGAAATACCCGGGCCTGAAGATGACCAAGATCATGGTCAGCGAAGCCGGCGCTTCGGTGTACTCGGCCTCGGAGCTGGCGGCTAAGGAGTTTCCGGATCTGGACGTATCGCTGCGTGGCGCCGTATCCATCGCCCGTCGCCTGCAGGACCCGCTGGCCGAGCTGGTGAAGATCGACCCGAAATCCATCGGTGTCGGCCAGTACCAGCACGATGTGTCCCAGCTGAAGCTGGCGCGCAGCCTGGACGCCGTGGTGGAAGACTGCGTGAACGCCGTGGGCGTGGACGTCAACACCGCCTCCAGCGCCCTGCTGGCGCGTATTTCCGGCCTCAACGCAACCCTGGCGCAGAACATCGTCGCCCACCGCGATGCTCACGGCGCCTTCAAGACCCGCGACGCCCTAAAGAAAGTACCGCGCCTGGGCGACAAGACCTTCGAACAGGCCGCCGGTTTCCTGCGCGTGATGAATGGCGACAACCCGCTGGACGCCTCCGCTGTGCACCCGGAAACCTACCCGTTGGTACAGCGCATCGCCGCCGACACTGGTCGCGACATCCGTTCGTTGATCGGCGATGCGGGCTTCCTCAAGCGACTGGATCCGAAGAAGTTCACCGACGAGACCTTCGGCCAGGTGACCGTCAGCGACATTCTCAGCGAGCTGGAAAAACCCGGTCGCGACCCGCGTCCCGAGTTCAAGACCGCCGAGTTCCAGGAAGGTGTAGAAACGCTGAAAGACCTCGAACTGGGGATGATCCTCGAAGGCGTGGTCACCAACGTGACCAACTTCGGCGCCTTCGTCGACATCGGTGTACACCAGGACGGCCTGGTGCACATCTCGGCGCTGTCCGAGAAATTCATCAAGGACCCGCACGAGGCGGTCAAGGCCGGCGACGTGGTCAAGGTCAAGGTCATGGAAGTGGACATCCCGCGCAACCGCATCGCCCTGTCGATGCGCATGAGCGACACCCCCGGCGAGAAAGTCGATGGTCCCCGTGGCGGCGGTCGTCAGGGTGGTGGCAAAGGTGGCCAGGCGCCGCGCAGCGAGCGCCACTCCAGCCAGGAAAAACCGGCTCCGGCCAATGCCGCCATGGCCGCGCTGTTCGCCAACGCCAAGCAGCTGAGGAAGTAAGCGATGAGTGAATCCGCGGATGAAATCGGCAAGAGCAGCGCCTTCGGGCGCCTGCTGGGCCTGCAAATCGTCAAGGCCGAAGCCGGTGAGGCGATCATCGCCCTGAGCATGCATGACGGCCTGCGCAACCTGCACGGCAAGCTGCACGGCGGCGCGCTGTTCTCGCTGATCGACACCGCCATGGGCCAGGCCAGCCACAGCCTGACCGATGGCGAACCGAGCAGCGTGACCCTGGAGTGCAAGGTCAACTACATCCGCGGCGTTACCGAAGGCGACCTGAGCTGCCGCGCCTGGGTCATCCACGCCGGCCGCCGCACCCAGGTGATCGAAGCCGAAGTGCACCAGCATGACAAGCTGGTGGCCAAGGCCCAGGCCACCTTCGCCTGCCTCTGAGAACCTGTTCGTGATCTTTAATTTTGGCAGCGAAGGGGCGGGAGCGAACATAGATCGCTGCTGCTTTTGTAGGAGTGGCTTTAGCCGCGAGCTCTTTGTCGGCCCTGATAAAAAGCTCGGGGCTGAAGCCCCTCCTACGATATCGCTGGATGTCCGCTTCTGCCTAGTAGCTGCCGCTTCATGCCCATGGAGATCGTGAACGGACGCTAAGGCCCACGTCACACGCAGCCGAGCCCCAAAAGCCGCCTGCGTGTGTCGCTAAAACGTATATCCCTTTCGCCAGACGACCAACGTCAGCAATTCGCCCCTTGTAGAGTCCAGCGTCCACCCCCATATTGGGGCGACCGCTGCGTGAAGGAATGCAATCTTGAGCGACCTGTTCTCCCGCCGTCTGGCTCTGCTCGGCGAGCACGCCAACCTGTCCCTGCTCTCCCAGTGCCTACATGGCATCGAGCGTGAATGCCTGCGCGTCGATGAAAGCGGCCAGCTGGCGCTGAGCGGTCACCCCGCCGCGCTGGGCTCGGCGCTGACCAATGGGCAGATCACCACGGATTATTCCGAGTCGCTGCTCGAGTTCATCACCGGTACCGCGGCAGACCCAGGCGAGACTCTGGCCGAGCTCGAGCGCATCCACCGCTTCGTGTATAGCAAGCTCGACGGTGAGTACCTGTGGAGCCCCTCTATGCCCGGCCCGCTACCGGATGAGCAGACCATTCCAATCGCTCGGTACGGCAGCTCGCATATCGGCCAGCTTAAGTACGTGTATCGCAAGGGCCTGGCCCTGCGTTACGGCAAGACCATGCAGTGCATCGCCGGCATCCACTACAACTTCTCCCTGCCCGAGCAGCTGTGGGCCGTATTGCAGCAAGCCGAGGGTGACGGGCGCAGCGCGCGTGACTACCAGTCCTCGCGTTACATTGCGTTGATCCGCAACTTCCGCCGTTACAGCTGGCTGCTCATGTACCTGTTCGGCGCCTCGCCGGCGCTGGACAAGAACTTCATGCGCGGCCGCCCGCACCAGCTCCAGGAGCTGGACGCCGACACCCTTTATCTGCCCTATGCCACCAGCCTGCGCATGAGCGATCTGGGTTACCAGAGCGAAGCCCAGGCCGGCCTTACGCCCTGCTACAACGACCTGGCGAGCTACACCGACAGCCTGCGCCAGGCCGTCGGCACGCCGTACCCGCCATACGTGAATATCGGCACCAAGAAGGACGGCGAGTGGCTGCAGCTCAATACCAACGTGCTGCAGATCGAAAACGAGTACTACTCCAACATCCGCCCGAAACGTGTGACTTACAGCGGCGAGCGGCCGATCCAGGCACTGATGGCCCGTGGCGTGCAGTACGTCGAAGCGCGCTGCCTGGATATCAACCCGTTCCTGCCGATGGGCATCGATCTTGCCGAATCGCGCTTTCTCGACGCCTTCCTGCTCTACTGCGCCCTGCAGGACAGCCCGCAGCTGAGCAATGGCGAATGCGGCAGCTGCTCGGACAACTTCCTCAAGGTGGTCAAGGACGGGCGTCGCCCCGGCCTGCACCTGCAGCGCCACGGTGCGCCGGTAGTCCTGCAAAGCTGGGCCCACGAGCTGCTCGACGGTATCGAAGCGATCAGCGAGCTGCTCGATCGCAGCCAGGGAACGGACGCCCACGGCGCCGCTCTGCAGGCCCAGCGCGCGAAAATCGACGATGCCAGCCTGACGCCGTCGGCCCAGGTGCTGGCCGAACTGCAGCAAGGCGAAACCTTCGCCGCCTTTGCACTGCGCCAGAGCAAGCGTCATGCCGAGCATTTCCGTGGCCAGCCGCTGAGTGCCGAGCAACAGGCCGAGTTCGAGCAGGCCGCGCGCCAGTCTCTGCATGAACAGGCTGAACTGGAAGCCCACGAGGAAGGCGACTTCGACAGTTTTGCCGCCGCCTACCAGGCCAGCATTCTCGCCCTGGCGGTGTGAAGCAGGGCCTGGCCCGCGACGACTGCGTCACAAAAAAAACCAGCGGTCATAAATCCGTGACCGGTGGGCGGCTTCGGCCCGGCGGATTTGGCTAGCATGGATTGCAAGCACGCTTAGCGAACCGCCCATGAGCCAACACGACGACAAGCAGCACTGGAGCCTGGAAAGCCTGACCAAGGCCTACCAGCAGGGCTATATGGCCGGCCTGGCCGGCAACGCCTCGGACGGCCTGCCCTTTGCCGACAGCATCCCCGCAGCCGCCTGGGAAGCCGGCTGGGTCGACGGCGAAGGCCAGCGCCGGCTCAGTGCGGAGAAGCTCAACCGCTCCCCGCACACCAAAAAACGCGCCTGACCCCCCGCCTAAAAGCCCCGCTCAGGCTAAATCCACCTTGCGACCTTCCCGCACGCTACTGGCTAGTTGCTGCGCCAGCGTGCAGAATGCTTAATTCGCTTAACTGAAGAAGCCTCCCGTCATGAGCAACACTTCCAGCCAAATGGACATCTCGCCGCTGCCCCAGAGTGGAGGCGATGCATTGCCTGACAACTGGCTGGATACCCTGGTCGGCTACGCGCTGCGCCGCGCCCAGATGAAGGTCTTCCAGCACCTGGTCGGCAACCTGGCCGAGCATGACCTGCGCCCGGCACAGTTCACCGCCATGGTGATCATCGACAACGAGCCAGGCCTGATGCAGGCGGATCTGGCGCGCCAACTGGCCATCGAGCCGCCGCAACTGGTGCCGCTGCTTAACAAGCTGGAAAGCCGTGGCCTGGCCCAGCGCGTGCGCGGCGTGCAGGACAAACGCGCCTATGGCGTATTTCTCACCAAAGCCGGCATCGCCCTACTCGGCAAACTCAAGGCCATCGCTGTAGCCAGCGATGAAGCCGCTACCGCTGCCCTGGACGAGGATGAGCGTGCGCAGCTGCTGCGATTGCTGCATAAGGTCAACGGCTAAGGCGGCTTGGGATAAGCCGTTTGAAGGCAGAATCGGGCATCACTGATCCATTGTGGGAACGGCTGCCCCTACTATTGCTACCGTTCCTCTACACGCCACACACCGGCGGATCGAGAGCGGCCGTCAAGCCAGAAACGCCAGCGGTGCACGAGCCGCTTCGATCCTAGCGATGCGCAGATCGGTCTCCGGCAACAGGTAGGTGAAGAAGAACGCCGCGCTGTCGAGCTTTTCCTGATGCCAGGGATCTTCGGCGAGCAACGGCGTCGCCAGCCGTGCCGAACGCGCCCAGGCGAACGCCAGCAATGCCCAACCGAGCAGATGCAGAAAATCGCCGGCGATTCGGTACGGGTACTCGCTGTCGCTCTCGGCATTCGCGAAGATTCCTTTCACCAAACCCTGCACATTGGCGCACAACTTTTTCAACGGATCGGCATATTCGCCACCCGCCGCCACTTCCTGCTCGAACACCGCCAGCAACTCATCCAGAGCTGCGCCGCCATCGCCCAGCACCTTGCGCAATAACAGGTCGTTGGCCTGAATCTCGTTGCTGCCTTCGTAGATCATGGCGATACGGCTGTCGCGCAGGGTCTGCTCGATGGCGTGTTCCGCGGTGTAGCCATAGCCGCCGAACACCTGCAGCGCCTCGCTGGCCAGATGGAACCCCTGGTCGGTGAAGAATGCCTTGATCACAGGCGTCAGCAGCCCGGCCAGGCGTGCGGCGCGCTGGCGTTCGCTTTCAAGCGCGGCATGCTCGGCCTGATCGAGCAGGTGCGCCCCCCAGTAACCGATGGCGCGCAGTCCCTGGCTGACCGCGCGCAAGCGCAGCAGCGCCAGGCGCATGGCCGGGTGATAATGGATGGGGTCGGCAGGGGCAGCGGCAACGCCTTCCGGTCGGGCTGGCGCACGCATCTGCCGACGTTCGCGGGCGTAATCCGCCGCATTCTGCCAGGCCGCCTCGGCATGCCCGAGCCCCTGCAAACCAACATGCAAGCGCGCCGAGTTCATCATCACGAACAACGCGGCCAGACCGTGATTCGCCTCGCCAATCAACCAGCCTTGGGCGCCTTCGAAACTCAGCGAGCAGGTGGCGCTGCCCCTGATGCCCATCTTGTGCTCGATGCCGTCGCAGCGCACGGCATTGCGACTGCCGTCGTCCAGCCGCTTGGGCACCAGAAACAGGGAGATGCCGCGGGTGCCTGCCGGCGCATCCGGTAGGCGCGCCAGCACCAGATGCAGAATGTCGTCGGTCAGGTCGTGCTTGCCGCCGGAGATGAACAGCTTGCTGCCGGCAAGACGATAACTGCCGTCGTCCTGATGCTCGGTGCAACAACGCAGCAAACCGACGTCACTGCCGGCCTGAGGCTCGGTGAGACACATGGTCGGCAGGATTTCCCCGCTGACGATGGCCGGCAGATAGCGCTCCCTGAGCGCCTGCGGCGCATGTGCCTGCAAACAAAGGTAGGCGCCGTGGGCGATGCCGGTGTACATCGAGAAGGCATGGTTACTGGCATAGAGCATTTCCTGCAGCGCTGCGTCCAGCACCTGTGGTAAGCCCTGGCCGCCGTGCTCGGGCGCACAGGCCAGAGCCGGCCAGCCGCCCTCCACATAGGTGCGATAGGCGGCGGCGAAACCGTATGGCGTGCGGACCTCGCCGGCCTGCCAGCGACAACCCTGGCGATCCCCGCTGGCATTGAGCGGCGCCAGCACGCCGGAACTGAAGCGCGCGGCCTCCTCCAGCACCTGCAACGCCAGCGGCAGGTCGACCTCGGTGAATGCCGGCGACTCAGCCCAGCTAGCCGGCGCCTGCAGCCAGTGTTCGAGCACGAAACGCATGTCGCGCAGCGGCGCCTGGTACTGCCACATGGTCAACCTCCCTGTAGAACGGCCTCAGGCCTGGTAGCCCGGGTTCTCGATCAGCAGCGCCATGCCCTGCCCGCCACCGATGCAGGCCGCAGCAATGCCGTAACGCAGATTGGCTTCACGCAACTGTCGCGCCAGGGTCATCACCAGGCGCAGGCCGGTAGCCGCCAGCGGATGGCCGAGTGCGATGGAGCCGCCGCGCTGATTCACGCGCGCAGAGTCCAGCTCCAGTGCTTGACTGACCGCCAGCACCTGGGCGCCCTGGGCCTCGTTGATTTCCAGCAGACCGATGTCGTCCAGCCCCAGGCCGCTGCGCTGCAGCAGCAGCTCGATGGCTGGCGCCGGGCCGATGCCCATGATCTCCGGCGCCACGCCAACCACGCTGGAGGCACGCAACAGCGCCAGAGGTGGTTTCGAGCAGTCGGAGACGCGACCGACCAAAGCCGCCGCCGCACCATCGACCACCGCGCAGCTGTTGCCGGCGGTCTGCACGCCGCCAGGGTGAATGGCGCTCAACCGCGCCAGCGCCTCGGCATCGGTGGGTCGCGGGTGGGTATCCTGCGTCACCTCGGCAACTCGCCTGGGCAGCTCGATGCCGCGGGCCTGATAACCGTCCAGCTCGAAACGTTCATTGCCGACAGCGACGATCTCCTCGGCCAGCCAGCCGCTATCGCGGGCCAGCAGTGCGCGTTGATGACTGCTCAGGGCGTAGGCGTCCACCTGCTCGCGGCTGATCCCGTATTCACGGGCCAGGCGCTCGGCGGTGGCGATCATGTCCACGCCCGGTGCTGGGTCGAGCAGGGCTTCCCAGAGAAAATCCCTGAAGCCGACCGGCGCGCCGAGACGAAAGCCGCCGCGGTGTTCATAGCTGGCAATCGGGTTGCGCGACATCGACTCGCTGCCAACGCATAGCGCCAGCTGCCCGCCACACTGCAAGTGCATGGCGCCCTGGCGCAGCAACTCCAGACCTGTGCCGCAGATGCGCTGCACCGCCAGCGCCGGCACCTGCTGTGGCACGCCGCTGTATAGGCCGATATGCCGCGGCAGCAGGTAGGCGTCGAAACTGGCCTGGGCCATGGAGCCGGCGAACACGCCGTCCACCGCCGCCGGGTCAAGGGCGGCGCGGGCCAGCACGGCGCGGCCGACCTTGATGCCCAGGTCGATGGGCGACACCTGGGCCAGCGGCCCGTTCAGATCACTCCAGGGCGTGCGCAGCGCCTCGATGATGGCCACATCCTCGAATGCACTGAACTGGCCGCTGTTCACGGTCGCGACTCGGCACGCAGGATCGACTCGTCACGACCGCGGTACAGCGCTTCGACCTGCTCGGCGCGCCACTGCAGCACGGCACGCTGGTTGATCGAGCCCTTGTCGGTGATCTCGCCGCGATCGATGGACGGCGCCTGGCTCATCAGAGCGATCCATTCCAGCCGCGTGGCATTGCCGGTGGCCTCGCGGTTGAGGCGCTGCAGCCAATCGGCGAACCAGCCACGAACCGCGGCGCTGGCCAGCACCTCGGCGTCGCTGGCGTCCGCCGCCAGGCCAGCCAGTTGCCGGCATTCATAGAAGCGCGGGAACACCAGCAAGCCCAGGCATTCGCGGTCCGGCGCAGCGACCACCACGTCCTGCACGTAGGGCGAGCCTTCCAGCACGGCGCGGTTACGCAGCGGGCCGACGCTGACGAACACCCCGGACGACAGCTTGAAGTCTTCGGCGATGCGCCCGTCGAACATCAGGCCCAGTTGCGGATTGCTGGCATCGGCCAGCTTGAGCGCATCACCGGAGCAGTAGAAACCCGCCTCGTCGAACACCTCGGCGGTCTGCTGCTCGGCACGCCAGTAGCCCGGCATGATGTGCGGCCCGCGAAAGCGCCCTTCCAGCTTGCCGTCGACCGGCACCAGGCGCACCTCGCAACCCGGTGCCGGCAGGCCGACATAACCGGCCATCGACAGCGGCCCGGTGGTGAAGGTGCACGACGGCGACGCCTCGGTCATGCCCAGGCCGGCCATCATGCGAATGCGCTCGCCGCAATGCTGCTCGGCGATGCGGTCGAGGCGATCCCAGATGCTCTGGGACAGCCCGGCGGCGGCGAAGAAGAACAGCTTGATGCGTGCGAAAAATCGCTCACGCAGCGCCGCGTCCTGCTCCAGAGCGTTGACAAGCTCTTCCCAGCCCTTGGGCACAGTCAGGTAGGCGGTCGGGGAAATCTCGCCCAGGTTGCGCAGGGTTTGCGCCATGCCCTGGGGCGTCGGCTTGCCGTCATCGAGATAGAAGGTGCCGCCGTTGTAAAGCACGATGCCCAGGTTGTGGCTGCCGCCAAAGGTGTGGTTCCAAGGCAGCCAGTCGACCAGCACCGGCGGCTCTTCCCCGAACACCGGGAAGGTCTGCAGCAGCATCTGCTGGTTGGCGCAAAGCATGCGCTGAGTGGTGACCACCGCCTTGGGCAGCTTGGTCGAGCCGGAGGTGAACAGGAACTTGGCGATGGTATCCGGACCGGTGGAGGCGAAGGCGGCTTCGGCCTCGGCGCCACCTGGCTGGGCCAGGAGGCTGGCGAAATCGATGATACGCCGCCCTGCCACATCGCCCCTCACGGTGACTACTGGCACATCAGCGGGCAGCACGGCGTCGATGGCGCGCTGGAATGGCGCAGCATTGTCGACGAACACCAGGCCCGGCCGCAGCAGGTCGCAAACATGGCGCAGCTTGGCGTGATCCTGGGACATCAGCGAATAGGCTGGCGACACCGGGCAGTACGGGATGCCCGCGTACATGGCGCCAAGGGCGATCTGCAGGTGCTGCAGGCCATTACCGGAAAGAATCGCCAGGGGGCGCTCGGCGCTCAGCCCGAAGCCGAGCAGACACTGGGCGATGGCGCGCACCGCGTCGAGCATCTGTGCATAACTGGTGTGCTGCCACTCGCCACTCTCGCCGCGCACGGCCAGAAAGGTCTGCTCGCCACGCACCTCAGCCCAGTGCACCAGTCGATCGAGCAAACGCGGTGGCAAGGGCGCCAGCGGTTCCAGCGAGCGCATGTGCAACACACCCTGACGCTCGCTGACCTCAACGGCCGAACGGCCGATGGACACCTGGCGATAACGCGGTCCGGAATTGGCGTTCACTTCGTTTCTCCACGCGGGCGACTGAATCGCCCCTGTTGTTCTTGTCGTCACGCAGCACCGCACCGCCTCGCTAGAGAGGCAGCCGGTACACGCAGGAATGTCGCAAACGCTGGGCTAGATCGGGTAATGCCGCGGGCCGTTCTGCAGGGTCACCCAGCGCAACTGGGTGAACTGTTCGATGGCCGACTTGCCGCCGAAACTGCCGTAGCCACTGGCCTTGACGCCGCCGAAGGGCATCTGCGCCTCGTCGTGCACGGTCGGCCCGTTGATATGGCAGATGCCCGACTCGACGCGCTGCGCCAACGCCAGCGCGCGGGTGGTATCGCGACTGAAGATCGCCGACGACAGGCCGAACTCGGAGTCGTTGGCCAGGCGCAGCAACTCTTCGTCGCCACTGCCGCGCAGCACCACGGCAACCGGCCCGAAGGACTCCTCGGCATACAGGCGCATCGCCGGGGTGACGTGGTCGAGCAGCGTCGCCTGCATGATGCTGCCCTCGACCTGGCCGCCAGCGATCAACTTCGCGCCCTTGCCAACGGCATCGTCGACCAGCGCCTTGATGCGCTCGCCTGCCGAGGTGTCGACCAGCGAGCCGAGCACCGAAGCGCTGTCGGCCGGGTCACCGGCACGCAGGGTAGCGATCTTCGCTGCCAGTTTGGCGACGAAGGTGTCGGCCACTTTGCTATCGACCACCAGGCGCTCGGTGGACATGCAGATCTGCCCCTGGTTGAAATAGGCGCCGAACGCCGCGGCTTCGACGGCGGCGTCCAGGTCGGCATCATCGAGTACCAAGAACGGAGCCTTGCCGCCCAGCTCCAGGAGCGCCGGCTTGAGGTGACGGGCCGACAGCTCGCCAACGATGCGCCCGACCTTGGTCGAGCCGGTGAAGTTGACCCGCCGCACCGCCGGGTTGGCGATCAGCCGCTCGACGAGCGCCGCTGCGTCAGCCGGCGCGTTGCTGATCACGTTGACCACGCCGTCACCCAGGCCGGCATCCTGCAGCACCTGGCCGATCAGCCGGTGCACCGCCGGGCTCAGCTCGGACGCCTTGAGCACCACGGTGTTGCCGCAGGCCAGCGGCATGGCGATGGCGCGAGTGGCGAGAATCACTGGGGCGTTCCACGGCGCGATACCCAGCACCACACCGCAGGGTTGGCGCAGCGCCATGGCGAAACTGCCGGGCACGTCGGAAGGAATCACCTCACCGTTGATCTGGGTGGTCAGCGACGCCGCCTCACGCAGCATGTTGCTGGCTAGGTGCACGTTGAAGCCGTACCAGTTGGCCATGGCCCCGGTTTCCCCGGCGGCGGCGATGAACTCGCTGGCGCGTGCCTGCATCTGCTCAGCCGCCTTGAGCAGGCGCGTGCGACGCTCGTTGGGCGCCAGCGCCGCCCAGGCGGGAAATGCGGCCTGGGCGGCGGCCACCGCAGCGTCGGCATCTTCAAGGGTGGCGGCGGCGACGCGCGATACCACCTCGCCGGTTACCGGGTTACGACGTTCGAAGGTGCGCTCGTCGCGGGAGGGGCACGAGCGGCCGCCGATCAGCAGGGGCACGTCCAGCATGGTGATTCCTCATTGTTGTCGTTGTCGGAAACGCTCGCGACGCGATGGCGGACGCCGCGTAATACAAGGCTAGGCGATCAGCGCTTGTAGGCCTGCAGACCGGGCTTGATGGTCTTGTCGTCGAGGAACTGCTTCATACCCTGCTCGCGGCCGCCTTCTTCGTCCAGCAAACGCGACTGGTCGAGCTTGGCGTACAGGTAATCCTCGTTCTGCTCCCAGGTCAGCTCGCGGCAACGCTTGAAGCCGTGCTTGGCGGCACGCAGCACCACCGGATTTTTTTCCAGCAGGTTGCGCGCCAGTTCCAGGGTGGTGTCGCGCAGCTGGGCCAGCGGCACGCTTTCGTTGACCAGGCCCATCTCGGCGGCCTTCTTACCGTCGAAGGTCTTGCCGGTCATGATGTAGTACAGCGACTGGCGATGGCCCACGGTGTCGGCCATAGCCTTGCTGACCAGGTTGCCCGGCGGGATGCCCCAGTTGATTTCCGAGAGACCGAAGGTCGCCTCGTCGGCGCAGATCGCCAGGTCACAGGCCACCAGCGGGCTAAAACCGCCACCGAAGCACCAGCCGTTGACCATGGCGATGGTCGGCTTGGCGTACATGCGCAGCAGTTTCCACTGCCACTGCGAGGCTTCGCGGCGAATCTTCTCCTGAAGAATCTCCGGGCCGGCGTCCACTTCGCGGAAGTATTCCTTGAGGTCCATGCCTGCGGTCCAGGACTCGCCAGCACCGGTCAGCACCAGTACGCGGGCCTCGGCGTCCTGCTCCAGCACCTCGAGGACCTCGACCATCTCGCGGTTGAGGGTCGGGCTCATTGCGTTGCGTTTTTCCGGACGGTTGAGGGTGACCCAGGCGATGCCTTCTTCGACATCGACCTTGACGGTTTGCCAGCGGCCTTCGTACTTGCTCATGGGGAATGCTCTTGTTTTGGTTGTCGATGAACAGAAGCTAATCCTGAAAAATAGTTATGTCAATTAACTATTAATCAAAATCACCATCTATGCCGAATTCGGACACTCACCTTCCAAAGCCGCCTGTTCACACGTCCGAATAACCTCGAATCGGTCACATTGGTGCTTCGCTATAGCCAAAGGCTTACACGACGGCGCGCCGGTTCGCTCTGGTGACACCCCGGCCCGCGCCGTAATCTATGTCCATACCTGCAGCACAGGACGTGCTCAGGGTCATGGATGACGTGACCATAGCTAGGATGGCAGCCGACAGGATGTTGGCATTGGTCAGTAAAAGCCCGCTTCGGCGGGTTTTTTATTGCCTGTGGAAAAGTGCGGCGGCTAGTGCGGCGGCGCAAGGCCGCCGCAGCGCCGGTCATTTCACAATGAAGCTGTCGTAAATCACCGTCTTCTGCAGGCGCATCGCACCGCCCACACCGACCATGCCATTTAGCCAGCTGTAGCGCGGGTCGCTGGTCTCGAACTGCATGGTGATGCGGAAGTAATACTGCGACGGGTCCACTGGCTCTCCCGCTGCCACCTTGCGCAGTACCTCGGCCGGGCCGTGGCGAAAGCCCTTGGTCTGCAAGTAGACCAGGGCGCCGTCATCGGTCTGCAGCAGATAGCGGGTGTCGATGATTGCCAGGCCGTTGCTGTCGACCAGCTGCCAGTCGGCGCCATTGTTGAGAATCTTGCCCTTGAAGCCAGGGCCCTCGAAGCGCCCGCTGGTGATCGGAATGATCCGCCGCTGGCCTTGCGGGCCAACGGCACCGAGCTCCCAGACCGGCGCTTCGAGGTTCACGGTGAAGCGCGCCAGGGGTTCGAGCTTGAGCGGCGGCGGCGTGCTCACATCGGCATTGCCCAGGCTGCTTGCCAGGCATAGCAACAGGCCAATCAATTGCGTCAGTCTGCTCATCGGTCAGCGCCTTCAGTGCGATGTCGTCGATGCGCCTGGCGCTTCGGCAGCGCGCCGCCGACTCATGCCGAGCACCACCAGGGCAGCGATCACCAATCCAGGAGAGGCTGCCAGCAGCACACCGGTGGTGCCGGCGCCCGCGGCGAGAATCTGCCCGGCAGCCAATGGGCCGGAGACCGAGCCCAGGCGCCCCACCGCCACCGCAGCACCAACGCCAGTTGCACGCACCGAAGTCGGATAGGCCGGCGGCGCCAGTGCGTAGAGCACCAGTTGCGCGGCGATGATGAACAAGCCAGCCGCGAACCCGGCAATCGCCATGGCCAGCATGCCCGACGCCAGGCCCAAACCAGCCAGTGACGCCAGCACGCCGCCATAGGCGAATAGCACCACGCCGGTACGACCACGACGATCCAGCAGCACGCCGCCGAGCAGCGAGCCGATGGCGCCGCCGATGTTGAACAGCATCTGGATGGTGCCGGCCTGGGGCTTGCTGAAGCCCTGCGCGAGCAGCAGCGACGGCAGCCAGTTGAGCAGCATGTACATCACCGTCAGGGTGAAGAAGTAGCTGACCCACAGCGCCAGCGTGGCACCGGCACGGCCCTCGCCGAACAGCGCCTGCACGGTAGATTCGCGCGCTGGCGCAACGCCCTGATGCTGCGCACGGAAGTCCCGCGACTCGGGCAGCGCGAACACCAGCAGCGGAGCGATCAGCAGTGGCGCCACACCGCCGACGATGAATACCGTCTGCCAGCTTTCACCACCGAGCATGCCCACCACTGCCGCGATGGCGCCGCCCAGCGGCACGCCGCAGTACATGATGCTGATGGCCGTGCCGCGGCGACGCTCTTCCACTGCTTCGGCGCACAGAGCGATCAGGTTCGGCAAGGCAGCACCCAAGCCCAGGCCGGTCATCAGGCGCGCCAGCAGCAGGCCGTTGACGCTGCTGACAAAGGCCGTCCACAAGGAAAAGATGCCGAACAGGATGACCGCGCCGATCAGCACGCGCTTGCGGCCGATGCGGTCGGCCAGCCAGCCGCCAAAGAACGCCCCGGGAAGCAGGCCGATGATGCTGGCGCTGAACATCCAGCCCATCATTTTCTGATCCAGTTCGAACGCCTGGCGAATGCCCGCAGCGGCGATGCCCGCCGATTGCAGGTCCAGCCCTTCGATGAGCGCGACGATAAAACACAGCGTGACGGTCAGCGTCGAACGACGCGATGACGTATCCATGGGTAACCCTCGATTTTATTGTTGTTGTGGTCGCTCGCAGGGCACCGATAGGAGCAGCCTGCGAAGCCTGAAAAAAGATTAACAAAGATAATGGATAACGAAAGTAATCCAGCCTGACCGCCTAATTCGGTGATAACCGAGACGCATCAATCACTTAGCTGAGAATTTTTATTAACTTACAAAATAATTAAATTATTTAACGTTCGATTATCGAGCAAAGCGAATTGACCACCCGCCATTGCCTTTCCATTCTCGCCCCACGCAACGCAACCAGCGCTGCCTCCACCGCCCGCATCGGCGGGGCGAAAAACAACAATAAAAGGACAATGACATGCACAACCTCCGGGCGCTCGATTCCCGTTCACTTCGCCGCGGCTCACTGACCAGCCTGCTGCTGGCACCCGCCCTGTTCGCCGGCCACGCCCTGGCCGACGGCTTCGTCGAGGGCAGCAGCGCCAAGCTGACCACCCGCAACTACTACATGGATCGCGACTACAAGGACGACGGTGCCAAGTCGGCGGCCCGCGAATGGGCCCAGGGTTTCATCCTCAAGATGGAGTCCGGCTACACGCCGGGTGATGTCGGCTTCGGCCTGGACGTCACCGGCCTGCTGGGCGTGAAGCTGGACTCCTCGCCTGACCGCAGCGGCACCGAGCTGCTGCCGGTTTCCGCCAGCAGTGGGCGGGCTGCGGATGAATATTCACGCCTGGCGCCGACCGCCAAGATTCGCGCCGGCAAGAGCGTGCTGAAGGTCGGCGACGTGTCGCCGTTCCTGCCGTCCATCGTCGCGAGCCCGGCGCGACTGCTACCGCAGAGCTTTCGCGGCGCTTACCTGCAGTCCATGGATATCGAGAATCTGACCCTCAATGCCGGCTACCTCGACCGCATCAATCGCCGCGACTCCACCAACTACCAGGCCATGACGGTGGCCTCACCGAACCGACGCTTCAACCCGGCGGCAGAAAGCTCCCACGCGGCGTTCTTCGGCGGTGACTACCAGCTCAGCAAAGGCCTGAAGCTGCGCGCCTACCACACCTCGGTCGCCGACCTGTACCGCCAGGAATACTTCGGTCTGCTGCACGAGCTGCCAGTGGGGCCTGGCTTGTTCAGCACCGACCTGCGCGCCTTTATCAGCAACGAGGATGGCAGCGCCAAGGCCGGCAAAGTGGATAACCGCAATCTCGCCGCTCAGTTCGCGTATGCCATCGACGGCCATCGCTTTACCCTCGGTTACATGCACCAGAGCGGCGACACGGCCAAGCCGTATATCTCGGGCACCGAGTCGATGGTGATCAGCGAGATGGCGATGAGCTCGGACTTCCTCAACCCCAAGGAACGTACCTGGCAGGCGATCTACGACTATGACTTCGCGGCTGCCGGCCTGCCCGGCCTGAAGACGCGCCTGCGCTACCTGCGCGGCGACAACATCGAACTGCCGACCCTGGGCGGCGCGGACCTCAAGGAACGTGAACTGCAGATGGAGATCGGCTATGTGATCCAGAGTGGCACCTTCAAGGGCGTCGGCCTGAAGGCGCGGCATTCGATCTATCGCAACGATTTCGCTGCCGGCGCAGCCTTTCGCGACGAAAACCAGACCCGACTGCATATCGACTACACCCTGGCGCTCTGGTGAGGGAGCGGGCGCGAGGACCAACCTCGCGCCCGTTGCGGGTCAGGCCTGAGCCGACGTCATCTGCTGCGGCTTCTGGGCCGGCAACAGGGTCAACAACAGCACCGCAGCAGCCACGAACACCAGGGCGAACCAGGTGTACAGCTGCAGCGGCTGCCAGCCGTCATCGAGCATCAAACCGGCCACGGTCGGCGACAGGATCGCCCCACCGCGACCGATACCGATCGCCCAACCTACCCCGGTCGCCCGCACCGACGCGCCGTAGATCAACGGCGACAGCGCATAGAGGCCAGCGACGCAGCCATTGGAAAACAGCCCGATCAGCAGGCCCATGCCCAGCGCCGCGGTAAACGAGGAGCCCAGGCCGGTGAAGATCACCAGCAGCACGGCGGTGATCAGCATGAAGCCGGCCAGCACCCGCGCCAGGGAAAAACGCGCCGACAACAGCCCCAGCAAGGTCGCGCCGAAGATACCGCCGATGCTCAGCAGCACACCGCCAGTGACGCCTTGCTGCACGGACAGGCCGGACTGGGTGAGCAGCTTGGGCGTCCAGCTCATGATGAAGTAGAAGCCGAACATCACCAGGAAGAACAGTACCCAGATCAGCAGCGTGCTGCGCCGTTGCTCGGGGTCGAACAGCCGGGCGAAGGCACCGCTGTTGCCGTGGCCACCGACCGGTAACGCCGGCAGTGCAGCCAAGCTCGGCCGGTCCAGTTTCGCGGCCAGGCGGTTGACCCGATCCAGCGCCTTGGCCGGCTGCCGGGAGAGCAGGAAGTCCAGAGATTCGGGCAGCCACAGCAACACCGGCACGATGGCTGCGAAGGTCATCAGGCCGCCGGCGAAGAACACCGAGCGCCAGCCCCAGTGCGACAGCAGCCACACTGCCAGCAGACCACCGAAGGTGGCGCCCAGGGCATAACCTGTGGATTGCAGGCTGACCGCCAGGCCGCGCCAGCGTTTGCTGGCGTATTCGCTGGCGATCACGTTACTACTGGCCAGAATGCCGCCGATGCCCAGCCCGGTCAGGCCACGCAGCAGCGCCAGCTGGGTGGGCGTCTGGCTGAGCGACGAAAGCAGCATGCCAGTGCCGGAAATCACCAGACACAGCAGGATCAGCGGGCGCCGACCAATGCGATCGGCCCAGGGCGCGATGAACAGCGAGCCCGCCGCCATGCCGAGCAACCCGGCGCTGAGCAGCATGCCTAGTTGCGCGCCGCTCAGCGACCAGTCGGCGGCCACCGACGAGGCCGTAAAGGCCATCACCAGCACATCGAAGCCGTCGATCATGTTGAGCACGACGCAGACGGCTATGGCGACCCACTGGAAGCCGCGCATCGGCCCCTGGTCGACGACTTGCCTGAGGTCGCTCATCGCGCACCTCCTGCAACCACTGCTGGATAAACAAGGAACGGCCTGCCACAGGCGGCAGCCGAGGGGAATGGACGAATAATCATCGGCGCAGATCCTGAATTGTTTTTATGGAACAGCCGTCGTAACCGTTGCAGAAATGGATCCAATGTTCAATCCATGCTGGCAGCGTCGTGGCGCCGAATCCGGTCCGCAGTCGCGTCGAGCCCGTACCGTTCAAGGCCTTGCATAATCGGGAAGCCTTGAAGAATACGTTCGCTGATCGGACGGTTTGTTTTATTAACTATTTTTCCGAACCACCCTTGACAGTAGGCTGATTAAAAACCAACCATTGGATCCAATAACTCCAACAATAACCGAGGTCGTCATGTACCCGAAAAATGCCTGGTATGTAGCCTGCACCCCCGACGAAATTGCCGAGAAGCCTCTGGGCCGGCAGATCTGCGGGGAAAAGATCGTCTTTTACCGTGGCGCCGAAGGTCGGGTCGTCGCCCTCGAGGATTTCTGCCCGCACCGCGGCGCGCCTCTGTCGCTCGGCTATGTCGAGAACGGCAACCTGATCTGCGGCTATCACGGCCTGGAGATGGGCTGCGAGGGCAAGACCGTATCGATGCCAGGCCAACGAGTGCGCGGTTTTCCCGGCATTCGCGCCTTCGCGGCGGTGGAGCGCTATGGCTTCATCTGGGTGTGGACCGGCGATCAGGCACTGGCCGATCCGGCCACCATCCATCATTTGGAATGGGCGGAAAATCCCGACTGGGCCTACGGCGGCGGGCTGTTTCATATCAACTGCGATTACCGCCTGATGATCGACAACCTGATGGACCTGACCCACGAAACCTACGTGCACGCCTCCAGCATCGGCCAGAAGGAGATCGACGAAGCGCCGCCGGTCACCAAGGTCGAAGGCGATGAGGTGATCACCAGCCGCCATATGGAAAACATCATGGCCCCGCCCTTCTGGCGCATGGCGTTGCGCGGCAACGGCCTGGCCGACGACGTGCCGGTGGACCGCTGGCAGATCTGCCGCTTCAACCCACCCAGTCACGTGATGATCGAAGTCGGTGTGGCCCACGCCGGTCATGGCGGTTACGAGGCGCCAGCCGCGGTCAAGGCGGCCAGCATCGTGGTCGATTTCATCACCCCGGAGAGCGAAACCTCGATCTGGTACTTCTGGGGCATGGCGCGCAGCTTCAAGCCCGAGGACCAGGCACTGACCGACAGCATTCGTGAAGGCCAGGGCAAGATTTTCAGCGAGGACCTGGAGATGCTCGAACGCCAGCAGCGCAACCTGCTCTGGCAGCCCGAGCGCCAGCTGCTCAAGCTCAACATCGACGCTGGTGGCGTGCAGTCGCGACGCATCATCGACCGCCTGCTCGCTGAAGAGCAGGCCCTCGCCGCCCAGAAAATCGACGTCCGCCAGGTCGGCTGACCCCTGCCCGTCGCGCGCCGCCCAGGTGGCGCGTGCCAGCCCTTACGAGAGCGCCACCATGATCGACGTCATCGTCACCGCCATTGAGCCCCAGGCCCAGGACATTCTCAGCTTCGACCTGGCCCGTGCCGACGGAGAACCGCTGCCCGCCTTCAGTGCCGGCGCCCATATCGATGTGCACCTGCCGGACGGGCTGATCCGCCAGTATTCGCTGTGCAACCACCCCGAAGAACGGCACCGCTACCAGATCGCCGTGCTGCGCAGCGCCGATTCGCGCGGCGGCTCCATCGCCATGCACGGCCTCGAGCAGGGCGTGCGGCTGCGCATCAGCGAGCCGCGCAACCTGTTCCCCCTGCAGCACGATGCCAGGCGCCACCTGCTGATGGCCGGCGGTATCGGCATTACCCCGATCCTGTGCATGGCCGAACGCCTGAGCCACACCGGCGGCGATTTCACCCTGCACTACTTCGCCCGCTCGGAGCCGCAAGCCGCCTTCGTCGAGCGCCTGCGTCAGTCACCGTTCGCCAACCGCGTGCACCTGCATTTCGACAACGGCGAGCCGAGCAAACGCCCCGACACCGCCGCGCTTATCGGCCCGGCTCAGGCGCAGACACACCTGTACGTCTGCGGCCCAAGCGGTTTCATGGAGCATGTGCTGGGCAGCGCCCGCGATCTGGGCTGGGCCAACGACAACCTGCACCGCGAGTATTTCAGCGCCGAGGCCGATGATCAGCCGAAAAGCGGTTTCGAGATCCAGCTGGCCAGCAACGGCGAGGTGCTGCAGGTGCCGGAAGGCGTCAGCGTGGTGGAGGTGCTGCGCGGCGTCGGCGTGGAGATTCCGGTGTCCTGCGAGCAAGGCATCTGCGGCACCTGTCTTACCCGCGTGCTGGAGGGTGAGCCGGATCATCGCGACCTGTTTCTCACCGAGGATGAGCAGGCCGCCAACGACCAATTCACGCCGTGCTGTTCAAGGGCGAAAAGCGCGCGGTTGGTGTTGGATATATGAGCGCCTACTCACGATCTTTTGTCTTCAAGCAGAAAGCGGCCGGCGAGCAAAGCTTTGTGGGAGAGGCTTTAGCCTCGATTTGCCTGACCAGGCGTAAAGCGCTCGCGGCTAAAGCCACTCCCACGAGATCGCGAACTGCCGCTTTCGCCAAGTCGTGGTCAAAATAGATAAAGCGCGGCAGGAGGATCGTGAATAGGTACTGAGACACCCAAAGAAATTCGGGTGCGGACGCTTCGCCGGCATGGCCCGCTCCCACAGGTGCGGGACAGATAACTGGGTCAGCTCAAGAAAATCCGTAATCGAGTTGGCGGGCCATCACCAGAGTGCGCTCATCGCCTTCGACGACTTTACGCACAACGGCATAGCCAAGCGCCTTATAGAACGGCACAGCCGTCAGTGAGGCCGGAACCCGCAATTGCTGCACACCAGCTGCCAGGGCAACACCTTCGATATGCCTCATCAGCGCCTTGCCCACTCCACGCCCCTGCATCTCTGGTAGCACGAACACCGACCTCACCACATCCCCAGCCAGGCTGGCGGTGGCAACCACACGCTCGTCATCGAGCGCGACGAACACCTGCCGTGATTTCATCAGCCCACGCACACCGCCAGCATCGAAATTGGCCGCCACTCGCTCGATCACCTGCGACGGATAATCCGCGGCATTGCTGAGCCTTAAGGTCTGCACGATGACCCTGCTGATGGCTTCGGCATCCGCCTCCCGGGCCGGGCGGATCGCCCACTGCACCTCAGCCATCGCGCAGGATCGTCATCGCGGCTTCACCCGTTTCATCGCTCTGCATCGCCCGGGCGTAACGCATGGTGGCGTTGGCGTGCTCGCGCATGATGCCTTCGGCGCGCGCGCCCTGCCCGTTGACCAGGGCGTCGTAGACGGCGTGGTGCTGCATGTGGGCAAAGCTGAAGCGCCGGTACTCGCGCGCCATGTCGTTGCCATCCACGGCCAGGGAGCTGACCGAGGCGAACGGCAGGTGATCGTTGCGCGACAGCGCCACGGCGATGGCGCTGTTGCCACTGGCCTCGATGATCGCCTGATGGAAGCGTTTATTGAGGTCGTGGTAGATCTCCAGTTCCTCCATCACCACATGGCCCTTGTCGAACAGCTGATCGCCCTCCACCAGGCAGGCGTATAAGCGCTGCCGAGTGTCGTCACTGAGGCCGCGTTCGGCGGCCTGGCGTGCAGCCAGGCCCTCCAGCACGCCGCGCACTTCCACGGCGCCGGCGATATCGTCGTCGGTCACCGCTCGCACCGTGTAGCCCCGGCCCGGCGCCTTGCACAGCAGGCCTTCCTGCTCGAGGGTACGAAAGGCGATACGGATCGGCGTGCGCGATACCTGCAACCGCTCGGCGGTAGGGATTTCAGCGATGCGCTCGCCCGCCGCCAGCTCTCCCGAGGCGATCATCTGCCGTAGTGCCGCCAGCACCCGCTGTCCGGATTTGTACATCACGACTTGTGCTCCAGCTGAACCCGATCAAGCGCTCGGCGGGCTGCCTTGCCGTAGCTTCGATTATCGACAAGACGCTCGATAGCGGCCCGCGCCGCTGGAAGCCGTCTGTTTTGCTCCAGCAGAGAAAAGGCAGCGCTCTGAAACAGCACATAACGCTCCTGCTCGATGATCGACAGGGCAAAGTCGATCTCATCAGCGCCTAGGGTCTGTTGCCGTTTCAACGCGAGCCGCGTTGCCGCGAGAAATCTCGCCAGGCTAGGCGGAGGACGCAGGGAATGGTTGTTCCCTTGCCAAGTCCTCCAACGACGCATGGCGAGATTTCCCGCGCAACCCGAAGGGCCGGGCCCGTTTTGCCGCGACGCTGCGTTTCTCGCCGACTCATTTAGCCAGCTAAACTTCGCGGCTCGTGCCTTGCTTCGCGGCAAAACGGGCTCCGGCGCGGCCGTGCGTGAAATGGCAACAGACCCTAGCTCGAGCAATGCCAGGCTATGGATGCAATTGACGATCAGGCTGTCATCTTCGCTGTCGCCGGCATTTATGAGCTGGATAAGTGCGTTGCGGATGAACGCGTCATCGTAATCACCCCGATAAAGACCCAGGATCTTCGCCGCCTCGATCCTCACGTCATCATTCCGATCACCGGTCACGACACTGAGCATGAAGGTCGCCAGCGACTGATCGAGCGGCTGCTGGAACTCACGCAAGAAGCACTGCTTGGCGCCATCATCGAGTGAATGAAAGTGATCGACGAGCGCCTGGGAAGCCTGCATATCCATCTCGCTAAACATGTATTCGGGATGCGTCATCGTAAAACACCGCACGCCGCTGAAAAGAGCACATCCGGTAACTTCATCGATCCGCGCGCCATCGCTGCAGTGCCCAGCCGGCCAGGCCGGCGGACACCACTTCGAACAAAATCGCCCACAGGTTGAAGGTCTGCTGCGCACCGCCATCGAGCCACAGGCCGGCGATGCGCCCCAGCGCCAGACTGGCGTAGAGCACCAGCAGCAGGACCAGAGCCGGGCGGGTCAGCTCGGGCCGCCACAGGGCCAGGGCGAGAAACACCGCCAGGCCGACCGGCAGGGCGCCGTACTGGGCACGCACGTCGGTGACCGCGGACGACTCCATCAGCAGCATGCCGCTGACCGCGCCCATTTCCTGGGGCCACAGAAAGTAGGCGCCGCCGAAGCCGGCGAGCAGCAGCAATTGCACAACGAGAACTAGACGAGCAACGGGCATGGCTTGGTCCTCCGGGCACGTGGGCGCAGCATAGGCCACTCAGCGCTGTTGCCGGAAGGCGCTGGGCGTCAGCCCGGTAAGGCGTTTGAAGAACCGCGAGAAATACGCCGGCTCGGAAAACTGCAGGGCATCAGCGATCTGGCTGAGGGTCATCGACGAGTACACCAGCAGGCGCTTGGCCTCCAGCAACTGGCGCTGATGCACCAGAGCCTGGGCGCTCTGCCCGGCGTAGCGACGGGTCATGCTGTTGAGGTGCGCGGTAGTGATGCCCAGGCGCCGGGCGTACTCCTCGACCGACAACTGCTCGCGAAAATGCTGCTCCACCAGACGGTTGAACGCCGCCAGATGCTGCTCGCCCCGGGCCGGTCGCTCAGCGGCCTGACGCCCCAGCACCTGGCGGCCGAGCCACACGGCGATCATGCCGATCAGCGACTGCAGCAGCAGGTTGCGCGCCGGCGCGCTCTGCCCGTATTCGCGGTCGATGGCATCGAACAGGCCATCCAGGTAGGCGCGGTCGCCGCCGACCGGATACAGCGCCGAGGTGCTGAACACCGGGTGCTGAGCGCCGAGCTGCGCTTCCAGCTGCGCCACCAGCGGCGCCGCCAGGGTCAGCACGTAGCCGTCGACATCATCAGAAAACTGGAAGCCGTGCACGCATAACGGCGGCAAGACCTGCAGCGCCACGTCGTCGATGCGCGATTGCACACCTTCCACCTCGATCAGCGCCGAGCCCTGGCGCAGGTACAACAGCTGCAGCAGATCGGGATGACGGTGCGGCTCAATCACCCAGTCGTGCAGGCGGCTGCGCTTGGGAATCGACTCGCAATGCAGCAAGTCGGGCGTCGGCCACTCCAGGGCATCGCCATACAGCTTGAATGCCGGTACGCCGACCTGCTGCTGACTCATGACGACTCCTGGAAAAGTGGCCGATAGGCGAACAGAGTTTATGAAAGTCCAAGTAAACGACGTGAATTTGCCTTATCCGCCAGCCCACGCCAATCAAAAATACAAGCACAAAGGTCCACACAACAATATCGAGGACACCATGAAAACCTCCGTCGCCATCATCGGGGCCGGCCCCTCCGGCCTGCTGCTCGGTCAACTGCTGCACAACGCCGGTATCGATACCGTGATTCTCGAACGCCAGAGCCCCGACTACGTGCTCGGCCGCATCCGTGCCGGCGTATTGGAGCAAGGCATGGTCGACCTGCTGCGCGAGGCGGGCGTCGGTGCGCGCATGGATCGCGAAGGGCTGGTGCACGATGGCTTCGAGCTGGCCTTCGACGGCCGCCGCGAGCGGATCGACCTCAAGGGCCTGACCGGCGGCAAGACGGTGATGATCTACGGCCAGACCGAAGTCACCCGCGACCTGATGGAGGCCCGCGCAGCGAGTGGCGGCGTGACCCACTACGAGGTCAGCGATGTACAGCTGCACGACCTCAAGGATGGCGCGCCTTACGTCACCTACCAGAAAGATGGCCAGGCGCACCGCCTGGATTGCGATTACATCGCCGGTTGCGACGGCTACCATGGCGTGTCCCGGCAATCGATCCCCGCCGACACCCTCAAGGTATTCGAGCGCGTCTACCCGTTCGGTTGGCTCGGCGTACTGGCCGACACCCCGCCGGTGGCCGAGGAGCTGATCTACGCCAGCCACCCACGCGGCTTCGCCCTGTGCAGCATGCGCTCGCCGACGCGCACCCGCTATTACGTGCAGGTCGGCCTCGACGAGCAGGTGCAGGACTGGTCCGACGAGCGTTTCTGGGATGAGCTGAAATCGCGCCTGCCGGCCGACACGGCGGCCAATCTGGCCACCGGGCCATCCATCGAGAAAAGCATCGCGCCGCTGCGCAGCTTCGTGGTCGAGCCCATGCAGTACGGCAAGCTGTTCCTGCTCGGCGACGCCGCCCATATCGTGCCGCCCACCGGCGCCAAGGGTCTCAACCTCGCCGCCAGCGACGTCAGTACCCTGTACCGCATCCTGCTCAAGGTGTACGGCGAAGGCCGCACTGACCTGCTGGAGCGCTACTCGGCGATCTGTCTGCGGCGCATCTGGAAGGCCGAGCGCTTCTCCTGGTGGATGACCAGCCTGCTGCACAACTTCCCGGATACCGACGCCTTCACCGCGCGCATGCGCCAGACCGAGCTGGATTACTTCGTCGGCTCCGAAGCCGGGCGCACCAGCATCGCCGAGAACTACGTGGGGCTGCCCTACGAGCCCATCGAATAGGCAGATAATCCCTTGAGGGCGCTATGCTCGCGAAATCTTCCAGGAGGATTTACGTCATGCGCCCACTGCTTCTTGTCGCCGGCCTGTTGGCCGGCTTCGCCCAGGCTGCCGAGCCACTGAGCATCGATGTGCACCGTGATGCCAACTGCGGCTGCTGCAAGGGCTGGATCAGCCACCTGCAGGCCAACGGTTTTCAGGTCAACGACCATATCGAGACCGACATGCACGCCGTCAAGCAGCGCCTCGGCGTGCCCGAGCGCCTGGGCTCCTGTCACACCGCGGTGATCGACGACAAATTCGTCGAAGGTCATGTGCCGGCCGCCGATATCCTAAAACTGCGCGAACGACCCGACTTGCTCGGCATCGCCGCCCCCGGCATGCCCACCGGTTCGCCAGGCATGGAGCGCGGCAACATTCGCGATGCCTATCAGGTGATTGGATTGGACGCACAAGGTGGCGAAAGCGTGGTCAGTAGTTACCCGGGCAACTGATTCGCCCCCATTGAAAGGATATCGCCATGCGCTGGAAACGAGCTCGCCGTAGTGACAACGTGGTGGATGCCCGCGGCGGCGGTGGCGGCATGCGCTTTGGCGGCGGGCGTGGCCTGAGTCTCGGCGGCATCGCCATCGTGGTGGTGGTGGGCTTGTTGATGGGCCAGGATCCGCTGCAGATTCTCGGCCAACTGACCGGGCAATCAGGCGGCTACACGACGACCCAGGCGGATCGCCCCGCTGCCAACGACGAGCAGTCGGAGTTCGTGCGCGCGGTACTCGGCGACACCGAAGACACCTGGCGCGCCATCTTCCAGACCAACAGTCGCCAGTACCAGGACCCGAAACTGGTGCTGTTCGACGGCGGGGTGAATTCCGCCTGCGGCTTCGCCAGCTCGGCGGTCGGCCCCTTCTACTGCCCGGGCGATCGGCAGGTCTATCTGGACCTGAGTTTCTTTCGTGACCTGGAACAGCGCTATGGCGCGGCCGGCGATTTCGCCCAGGCCTATGTGATCGCCCATGAGGTCGGCCACCATGTGCAGACGCTGCTGGGTGTCTCCGCCAAGGTCGATGCAGCGCGCCAGCGCGGCGAGAACCTGGAGGGCGCCAACGGCCTGCTGGTACGCCAGGAATTGCAGGCCGACTGCCTGGCCGGCATCTGGGCGCATCACGCCCAGCAGCGCCTCGACTGGCTCGAACCCGGTGACCTGGAAGAAGCCCTGAACGCTGCCAATGCCATCGGCGATGATCGCCTGCAGCAACAGGCGCGCGGCCACGTGGTGCCGGACTCCTTCACCCACGGTACCTCGGCGCAGCGCGTGCACTGGTTCACCACCGGGTTCGACACCGGCAAGGTAAGCGCCTGCGACACCTTTTCCAGCGCACGGCTGTAAGCCGCCAGCCCTGACGTTGCAGGATTAACGTCAGGGCTGGAGCGCTGTACGCAAAAGTGCTCGGGCGGGCATACTTCACTCTTTTAATGGCTGGGCACTGTTCACATGCGCATTCTCGTTACCGGCGGCGCCGGCTTTATCGGCTCAGCTTTGATCCGTCACCTGATCAACGATACCGATCATGAGGTGCTCAACCTCGACAAGCTGACCTATGCCGGCAACCTGGAATCGCTGCGCGAAGTCGAGAAAGACCCGCGCTATCGCTTCCTGCAGGCCGATATCGGCGACCAGCCTGCGGTAAGCGAGGCGCTGGAGAGCTTCCAGCCCGACGCCATCATGCACCTGGCGGCCGAGTCCCATGTCGACCGCTCCATCGATGGCCCGGCGGCATTCATCCAGACCAACATCGTCGGCACCTATGCGCTGCTCGAGGCCACCCGCGCCTACTGGTCGAAGCTGGACGAGCCACGTCGCCAGGCGTTTCGCTTCCACCATATTTCCACCGACGAGGTGTATGGCGACCTGCACGGCGTCGACGACCTGTTCACCGAAACCACGCCCTACGCACCCAGCTCCCCCTACTCGGCGAGCAAAGCGGCCTCGGACCATCTGGTGCGCGCCTGGCAACGCACCTACGGCCTGCCGGTGCTGCTGACCAACTGTTCGAACAACTACGGCCCGTATCACTTCCCGGAGAAGCTGATCCCGCTGGTGATCCTCAACGCCCTGGATGGCAAGGCGCTGCCGGTGTACGGCAACGGCCAGCAGGTACGCGACTGGCTGTTCGTCGAGGACCACGCCCGCGCCCTGTTGCAGGTGGTGAGCCGTGGCGCGGTCGGCGAGACCTACAATATCGGCGGCCACAACGAGCAGAAGAACCTCGACGTGGTGCATGCCATCTGCGACCTGCTCGACGAGCTGCAACCGCGTGCGGCGGGCTCCTACCGCGAGCAGGTCACCTTCGTCACCGACCGCCCCGGCCACGACCTGCGCTACGCCATCGACGCCAGCAAGATCGAGCGCGAGCTGGGCTGGACGCCGGCGGAAACCTTCCCCAGCGGCCTGCGCAAGACCGTGCGCTGGTACCTGGACAACCTCGACTGGTGCCGCCGCGTACAGGACGGCAGCTATCAGCGCGAACGGCTCGGCGCCCCCAGGGAGCAACAAGCATGAAAGGCATCATTCTCGCCGGCGGCTCCGGCACCCGCTTGCACCCGATCACCCTGGGCCTGTCCAAGCAGCTGCTGCCGATCTACGACAAGCCGATGATCTACTACCCGCTGTCGGTGCTGATGCTCGCCGGCATCCGCGAAATCCTGGTGATTTCCACGCCCCATGACCTGCCACAGTTCAAGAAGCTGCTCGGTGATGGCAGCCAGTTCGGCCTGCAACTGAGCTATGCCGAACAGCCGGAGCCGGACGGCCTGGCGCGCGCCTTTATCATTGGCGAAGAGTTCATCGGCGATGACTCGGTGTGCCTGATCCTCGGTGACAACATCTTCCACGGTCAGCACTTCACCGAAAAACTGCTGCGCGCCGCCGCTGCCGACAAGGGCGCCACGGTATTCGGCTACTGGGTGCGCGACCCCGAGCGCTTTGGCGTGGTGGAATTCGACGCCCAGGGCCAGGCGATTTCCATCGAGGAAAAGCCGGCCCAGCCACGCTCCAGCTATGCCGTCACCGGCCTGTACTTCTACGACAACGATGTGATCGAGATCGCCAAGGCGGTCAAGCCCTCGCCGCGCGGCGAGCTGGAGATCACCGACGTCAACAATGCCTACCTGCAGCGCGGCGATTTGCGCGTGGAGCGCTTTGGCCGCGGCTTCGCCTGGCTCGACACCGGCACCCACGACAGCCTGCTGGAAGCCTCGCAGTACGTGCAAACCATCGAGCACCGCCAGGGTCTGAAAGTCGCCTGCCTGGAAGAGATCGCCTACGGGCAGGGCTGGATCGACCGTGACTGCCTGCTGCGCCAGGCCAAGGCGTTCGGCAAGACCGGCTATGGTCAGTACCTATTCAGCCTCGCCAAGGACAACTGATGCACATTATTCAAACCGCCATCCCCGATGTTCTGATACTCGAACCCATGGTGTTCGGTGATGAGCGCGGCTTCTTCTACGAGAGTTTCAATGCCCGCGCCTTCAGCGAAGCTACCGGCCTGAACCCGAACTTCGTGCAGGACAACCACTCGCGCTCGCAACAGGGCGTGCTGCGCGGGCTGCACTATCAGGTCGAGCAGGCCCAGGGCAAGCTGGTGCGCGTCACCGCCGGCGAGGTGTATGACGTCGCCGTGGATCTGCGCCGTCAGTCGCCAACCTTCGGCCAGTGGGTTGGCACCCACCTGTCCGCCGACAACAAACGGCAGATGTGGGTGCCCGAAGGCTTTGCCCACGGCTTCGTGGTGCTCAGCGAGTTCGCCGAGTTCCTCTACAAGACCACCGACTATTACGCCCCGGCCTTTGAGCGCTGCATTCGCTGGGACGACCCGAAACTGGCCATCGACTGGCCCCTGCAAGGTGAGCCCAGGCTGTCGGCCAAGGACCAGCAGAGCCTGCGCTTCGACGAAGCGGACGTGTTCCCATGAAGATCCTTCTGCTCGGCCAGAACGGCCAGGTCAGCCGCGAGTTGCAGTTGTTGCTCAGTCAAGGTCACGAATTGATTGTGCTAGGCCGCGAACAGCTCGACCTCGCAGACATCGATAACCTGCGTGAAGCGGTTCGCCGCCTGCAGCCAGAGCTGATCATCAATGCTGCTGCCCATACCGCGGTCGATGCTGCGGAGAGCGAGCCGGAGGCTGCCTTCGCCATCAATGCTACCGCGCCCGGCGTACTCGCCGAGGAAGCTGCGGCGCTGGACGTACCGCTGATCCACTACTCCACCGATTACGTGTTCGACGGCAACAAAGCCAGCGCCTACGACGAGGACGATGCACCAAATCCTCTGGGCGTCTATGGCCGCAGCAAGCTGGCCGGTGAACAGGCCATTGCCGCGGTGGGCGGCAAGCATCTGATCCTGCGCACCAGTTGGGTGTATTCGCTGCATGGGCGCAACTTCCTGCTAACCATGCAGCGCCTGCTGCAGGAGCGCGAGCAGCTCAGCGTGGTGGCCGACCAGGTCGGCGCACCGACCTGGGCCGGCAGCATCGCCGCCGCGACGGTGCAGTTGATCGAGCGCTGGCAACAGCAGCAGACCGCGATCTGGGGCATCTATCACTTCAGCGCACGCGGTGAAACGTCCTGGTTCGGCTTTGCCGAGGCCATCGCCGCGCAGCTGCAGGCGCAAGGCAAAACCGTTGCGCAGCTCAAGCCCATCGCCACCACCGAGTACCCGACGCCTGCCAGGCGCCCGCTCAACTCGCGGCTCGATTGCTCGCGCCTGGAGCGCGACTGGGGCGTGCGCCTGCCGGACTGGCACGACGGCCTGCTCGAGTGCCTGAACGCCCCGCGCTGACGCCGCCTGCAGCCCGGGTCGAGCGCAGCGATACCCGGGTACGGCAGTCCCGCCGGGCTATCTGGCGCCGGGCGTATGCGGTCATAATGGCACGGTCTTTCCGGCGCCCACTCGATGAACACGATTCCCACCACCATGCCCAAACGCCCCCGCTGGCGTAGCCTGGCTCTTTTGGCCCTGCTGCTGGCGCCGCTGCTGTGGCCGCTGCAGTTCGCGGCCGAGCGCTACTACCGCACCGAGCTCACCGAGCAGAATCGGCAGACCCTCGACCTCTACGTCGCCAACCTGCTGGGCACCCTGCGACGCTACGAAGTGCTGCCGCCTATTCTCGGTGACCTGCCAGGCCTGCGCACCGTGCTAGCCACGCCGGGCGACGAAGCGGCCCAGGCCGCCGCCAACCAGCTGCTCAAGCGCGTGCGCCAGCAGACCGGCGCCGACGTCATTTACCTGATGAGCCCCCAGGGCGAAACCCTGGCTGCCTCCAACTGGGATCAGCAGGACACCTTCGTGCGCGGCAACTTCGCCTTCCGCCCCTACTTCCAGGAGGCCCTGGCAGGGCGATTGGGGCGCTTCTTCGGCCTCGGCACCACCTCCGGCAAGCGCGGCTACTACTTCGCCTCGGCGGTGTACGACGGCGAGCGCAAGATTGGCGTGATGGTCATCAAGGTCGACCTCGATCACACCGAAAGCCTGTGGGGCAACACCCCGGAACAGCTGCTGGTGACAGACGGCAATGGCGTGGTGATCCTGACTTCGCGACCCGATTGGCGCTTTCACGCCAGCCGACCGCTGGACAAGGCCGAGCGCGCTTCCATCGCCGCCATCCAGCCCTACCCGACCCAGGCACCACCGCCCCTGCAACTGGACCCCGAGGCCTGGCTGACCCAGAGCCGGGTGCTCGATGAAACAGGCTGGAGCGTCAGCATCCTTGCCCCGCGGCTGGTGCTCGACCGCGCGGTGCGCACCGTGGTGACCATTGGCGGCGGCACCCTGCTGCTACTGATCCTGCTGCTCGGCCTGTTGATGCAGCGCCGGCGACACTACCTGGACCGCATCGCCCTCGACACCCGTGCCCGCCAGGAGCTGGAACAGCGCGTACAGGAGCGTACCCAGGATCTGGAGCGCCTCAACAGCCGCCTCAAGCAGGAAGTGCTGGAGCGCGAGCAGGCCCAGCAGGAATTGGTGCAGGCCCAGGACGAACTGGTCCAGGCCAGCAAGCTGACCGCCCTGGGCACCATGAGTGCGAGCATCAGCCACGAACTCAACCAGCCCCTGGCGGCCATCCGCAGCTACGCCGAAAACGCCGGCGTGCTGCTCGACCACGAACGCACCGAGGACGCCCGCGGCAACCTCAAGCTGATCAGCCAGCTCACCGCGCGCATGGCCTCGATCATCGCCCATCTGCGCGCCTTCGCCCGCCGCGACCGCCACGCACCGGAAAGCGTGGCCCTGCAGCCGGCCATCGACGATGCCCTGGCACTGCTGGCAAAACGCCGGCGGGCCATGGACGTCGAACTGATCCGTGACCTGCCCGACGCCACACTGTGGGTGCAGGCTGGCGAAACGCGCCTGCGCCAGGTGCTCAGCAACCTGCTGGCCAATGCCCTGGATGCCCTGGCCGAGCGCCCGCAGCCACGGCGTATCTGGATCAGCACCGAGCTGCAGGGCGATCTGCTCGAGCTACACCTGCGCGACAACGGCCCCGGCTTTTCGGAAAGCGCCTTGGCCCACGCCCGCGAACCTTTCTTCACCACCAAGACCAGCGCCCAGGGCCTCGGCCTGGGCCTGGCGATCTGTGACACCCTGATGCGCGCCCTGGGCGGCGAATTGCTGTTCGCCAACCATCCCAAAGGCGGCGCGCACCTGATCCTGCGCCTGCGCACCGCCGACAACGGCGTGAACATCCAGCCGCCCGAGGACATCACCGTATGAGCACCATCGACGCCAACACCCAGGTTCTGCTGATCGACGACGACCCGCACCTGCGCCAGGCCCTCAGCCAGACCCTGGACCTGGCCGGCCTCAAGGTCGCCACCCTGGCCGATGCCAAGGGCCTGGCCGAACGCATCGAGCGCGACTGGCCCGGCGTGGTGGTCAGCGATATCCGCATGCCCGGTGTCGATGGCCTGGAATTGCTCAAGCAGCTGCACGAACAGGATCCGGACCTGCCGGTGCTGCTGATCACCGGTCACGGCGACGTGCCCCTGGCCGTACAGGCCATGCGCGCCGGTGCCTACGACTTCCTTGAGAAACCCTTCGCCAGCGAAGACCTGCTGGAAAGCGTGCGCCGTGCCCTGGCCCTGCGCCGCCTAGTGCTCGATAACCGCAGCCTGCGCCTGGCCCTGGCCGACCGCCAGCAACTGTCCGGCCGGCTGGTCGGCAATTCGCCGGCCATTCAGCGCCTGCGTGAGCAGATCGGCTCCCTGGCCGGGATCAGCACCGACGTACTGATCCTTGGTGAGACCGGCGCCGGCAAGGAAGTCGTGGCCCGCGCCCTGCACGATCTGTCCAGCCGCCGCGACGGTCCCTTCGTGGCGATCAACGCCGGCGCCCTGGCCGAGTCCGTGGTGGAAAGCGAGCTGTTCGGCCACGAGCCCGGTGCCTTCACCGGTGCCCAGAAGCGTCGTATCGGCAAGTTCGAATTCGCCAACGGCGGCACGCTGTTTCTCGACGAAATCGAGAGCATGAGCCTGGACGTGCAGGTCAAGCTGCTGCGCCTGCTGCAGGAGCGCGTGGTCGAACGCCTTGGCGGCAACCAGCTGATCCCACTGGATATCCGCGTGATCGCCGCCACCAAGGAAGACCTGCGTACCGCCGCCGACCAGGGGCGCTTCCGCGCCGACCTGTATTACCGTCTCAACGTCGCGCCGCTGCGCATCCCGCCGCTGCGCGAACGCGGCGAGGATATCCTGGTGCTGTTCCAGCATTTCGCCAATACCGCCAGCGCCCGCCACGGCCTGCCGCAACGGGAACTGCAACCCGGACAACGCGCCATGCTGCTGCGCCATTCGTGGCCGGGCAATGTGCGTGAGCTGCAGAACGCCGGTGAGCGCTTCGCGCTCGGGCTGGATCTGGGCCTGGAGCAGAGCATCGACAATCAGCTGCAAAGCGCCCCGCTGACCGGCAGCCTCAGTGAACAGGTGGAAGCCTTCGAGCGCGCACTGATCGCTGCCGAGCTGACCCGCAACCACAGCTCCCTGCGCAGCCTGGCCGAAGCCTTGGGCGTGCCGCGCAAGACCCTGCACGACAAACTGCGCAAGCACGGCCTGAATTTCGCGGATGCTGGCGGAAGCTCGCCAGAGGATATCGACTGATAAGCGGATTTTTGCCGATTCAATTCGTCACTCGCCGCAATCCGCAACTACGCGCGCTGTAACAGGTTTGCAGCGCAATTTCGGGATTATCGACAGCGCCATGAATGGTAAGGCTTTGCGCGTGGCGCAAAGCTGTACTGCGCACTTCTCATGCAGAGTGGCACAACGCTTGCTAACCTGCTCATCAAGCGAAAAACAAGTACAAGTCCAGGTCAAATCGCTGCCAACCGATCCGCCGCACCAGCGGCAATCCTCGACTTGCTCTTGTTTGCTCGTTTCGCGCCTCGGCGCCCCAACACGATACCCAACAACAAGAGGAAGCATCGTATGTTCAAATTCACTGCCAAGGCGCTCGCGTGCGCCCTGTCGCTGAGCATCGCCGGCCTGGCCCACGCGGCCGACCCGATCACCATCAAGTTTTCCCACGTCGTTGCCGAGCACACGCCGAAAGGCCAGGGCGCCATGCTGTTCAAGAAGCTCGCCGAAGAGCGTCTGCCGGGCAAGGTAAAGGTCGAGGTCTACCCGAACTCGTCGCTGTTCGGTGACGGTAAGGAAATGGAAGCGCTGCTGCTCGGTGACGTGCAGATCATCGCCCCGTCCCTGGCCAAGTTCGAGCAGTACACCAAGCAACTGCAGGTATTCGATCTGCCGTTCCTGTTCGACGACATGGCTGCAGTTGATCGCTTCCAGAAAGGCCCAGCCGGTCAGAAGCTGCTGACCTCCATGACCGACAAGGGCATCACCGGCCTGGCCTACTGGCACAACGGCCTGAAGCAGCTGTCGGCCAACAAGCCGCTGCTTGAGCCTAAAGACGCCCGTGGTCTGAAATTCCGCGTACAGGCATCTGCCGTACTGGAAGAGCAGTTCAAGGCCGTGCGCGCCAACCCGCGCAAGATGAGCTTCGCCGAGGTTTACCAGGGCCTGCAGACTGGCGTGGTCAACGGTGCCGAGAACCCGTACTCGAACATCTACAGCCAGAAGATGCACGAAGTGCAGAAGTACATCACCGAGTCCAACCATGGTCTGCTGGACTACATGCTGATCACCAACACCAAGTTCTGGGACGGTCTGCCGGCTGACGTGCGCGACGAACTGAGCAAGATCGTCGCCGAGGTCACCGTCGAGGTGAACAAGCAGGCTGACGCCCTCAACGAAGGCGACAAGAAGCGCATTCAGGAAGCCGGCACCACCGAAATCCTGACCCTGACGCCCGAGCAGCGCAACGAATGGCGCACCGCCATGCAGCCGGTGTGGAAGAAGTTCGAAGGCGAGATCGGCGCTGACCTGATCAAAGCCGCGCAGGACGCCAACAAGCAATAAGGCCGGAGAGCCGTAGGGTGGGCGGCGCACTGCAGCGCTGACCCACCACGATGCCCGCGACGGGCATCAGTTCCTGTTGCACGCGGTGGGGCGGCTTGCGCCCCACCCTACGCCCTTTCCATTCGGGAGAATCATCCATGAACGCCTTGCGGCGCGTCTGGGAGCACTTCGAGGAAGGCTTCATCGCTTTCCTTCTGGCAGCCATGACGCTGATCACGTTCGTCTACGTGATCCTCAACAACCTGTACACCGTCTTCTACTGGCTCGGTGACACCTTCAGTGGCAACGAAACCCTGCTGGGAATCGGCGACTTCATTCTCGACCTGGCCCAGGGCATGACCTGGAGCAGTGCATTGACCAAGGCCCTGTTCGGCTGGCTGATCTTCTTCGGCCTGGCGTACGGCGTGCGCACCGCCGGCCACATCGGCGTCGACGCATTGGTCAAGCTCGCCCCGCGCGGCGTACAGCGCATCATTGGCGTGATCGCCTGCTTGTGCTGCCTGGGCTACGCCGGCCTGATCGCCGTCGGCAGCTTCGACTGGGTCAGCACCCTGCTCAAGGCCGGTATCGGCGCCGAAGACCTCGGCCACTACGGCATCAAGCAATGGCATATCGGCATGATCGTGCCGTTCGGATACGCCATGGTGTTCATCCGTTTCACCGAGATTCTCGTGCGCATCCTGCGCAACGAACAAACCGGCCTCGGCCTGGCTGACGAAGCCGCCGACGCGCTGAAAATCAACGAGCATGAGGAGGCCAAATAATGACCGTCCTGTTCCTCTTCCTGCTGCTGTTCCTGCTGATGTTCATCGGCGTGCCAATCGCCGCGTCGCTCGGCCTGGCCGGCTCGATCACCATCATGCTGTTCAGCCCCGACTCGGTGCGCTCGCTGGCGATCAAGCTGTTCGAAACCTCCGAGCACTACACCCTGCTGGCGATCCCGTTCTTCCTGCTGTCCGGCGCCTTCATGACCACCGGTGGCGTGGCCAAGCGCCTGATCGACTTCGCCAACGCCTGCGTCGGTCACATCCGTGGCGGCCTGGCCATCGGTGCGGTACTGGCGTGCATGCTGTTCGCCGCGCTGTCCGGCTCCTCGCCGGCCACCGTAGCGGCCGTGGGCTCCATCGCCATCGCCGGCATGGTGCGTTCCGGTTACCCGCAGGCGTTCGGCGCCGGCATCGTCTGTAACGCCGGTACTCTGGGCATCCTGATTCCGCCGTCGATCGTGATGGTGGTGTACGCCGCCGCCACTGAGCAGTCGGTGGGCAAGCTGTTCATGGCCGGCGTGATACCAGGCCTGCTGCTGGGCCTGGTACTGATGGTGGCGATCTATATCGTCGCGCGCATCAAGAAATTGCCAGCCCTGCCACGCGCCAGCTTCCGCGAGTGGCTGCGCGCCGCCCGCGAGGCGTTCTGGGGTCTGCTGCTGATGGTGATCATCCTCGGCGGTATCTACACCGGCATGTTCACTCCGACCGAGGCCGCGGCCGTGGCGGCGGTGTACGCCGGCTTCGTCGCTCTGTTCGTGTACAAGGATCTGAAGGTCCGTGATTGCCCGAAGGTGCTGCTGGAGTCCGGCAAGCTGACCATCATGCTGATGTTCATCATCGCCAACGCCATGCTGTTCGCTCACGTGCTGACCACCGAGCAGATCCCGCAGGCCATCACCGCCTGGGTGGTGGAACTCGGTCTGCAGCCCTGGCAGTTCCTGCTGGTGGTGAACATCGTGCTGCTGGTGGCCGGTGCCTTCATGGAGCCGTCGGCGATCATCCTGATCCTGGCGCCGATCCTGTTCCCGATCGCCATGCAGCTGGGCATCGACCCGATCCACCTGGGCATCATCATGGTGGTGAACATGGAGATCGGCCTGATCACGCCGCCGGTGGGGCTGAACCTGTTCGTCACCTCGGCGGTGACGGGGATGTCGCTGACCGCGGTGATCCGCGCCGCCATGCCGTGGCTGATGCTGCTGCTCAGCTTCCTGATGATCATCACCTATATCCCGGCCGTGTCCATGGCCCTGCCGAACTGGCTGGGCATGACCTGACGGCGCATCCGTGAGGATTCACCCGTGAAAAGAAGCCCGGCCCAGTGCCGGGCTTCTTCGTTTCAACGGTTGTGCACAGGAACGGTGCCCCAATCCCGGATAACGGGTAACCTTGTATCCAGTCGTGACTTGCGGGTCATGAATCGCGTCAGCATAGGCACCTGAAAAGTCATCATGGCGCCTTCTTCTTGATAAGAAAGCGCGCCGCGCTCGACCCGCTGACCCGGTGCGCGTCCGTCTGGCGTACCGATCTGAATAGTTTAAGGAGTGTCCGCGTGAAGTCTCGTTTGCCTGTGATCGTCGGTTTCGGTGGCTACAACGCCGCTGGCCGCAGCTCCTTCCACCACGGTTTCCGCCGTACGGTGATCGAATCGCTGGACGAACAGGCACGTCAGGAAACCCTTACTGGCCTCGCGGTAATGACCAAGCTGGTGCGCGTGGTGGATGGCCGTTACCAGAGCCAGGACGGCGAAGCTCTGTCGCCTGCCGACATCGAGCGCCGCTATGGCGCGCAGATTCTTGCCTCGACCTTGGTGCGCCGCATCGAAAAGCAGCACTTGGATCCCGATGCCGCCCACTGGCACAAGAGCATCGCCGTGGGTGGCGAAGCCGGCAGCCTGACCTTCGTCAGCAGCCGCAAGCAGCTGCCCGAGCCGCTGCCGGCCAATTGGTCAGTCGAAGAACTGGGCGGCAATGACGTGCGCGTCACCCTGCACGAAAGCTGCGAATTCAAGGTCGACAGCTACCGCGCCCTGCCGGTGAAATCCGCCGGCCAGTTGCCCACCGGCTTCGAGCCTGGCGAGCTGTACAACTCGCGCTTCCACCCCCGTGGCCTGCAGATGGCCGTGGTCGGCGTGACCGACGCCCTGCGTGCCACCGGCGTGCCATGGCAGACCATCGTCGACCACGTGGCGCCTGACGAGATCGCCGTGTTCGCCGGCAGCATCATGAGCCAGCTCGACGAGAACGGTTTCGGCGGCCTCATGCAGTCGCGCCTCAAGGGCCACCGCGTCAGCTCCAAGCAGCTGGCCCTGGGCCTGAACACCATGCCGGCGGACTTCATCAACGCCTACGTGCTGGGCAGCGTCGGCACCACCGGCAGCGTCACCGGTGCTTGCGCGACCTTCCTGTACAACCTGCAGAAGGGCATCGAGCAGATCAACGCCGGCAAAGCCCGCGTGGTGATCGTCGGCAACAGCGAAGCGCCGATCAACGCCGAGTGCATCGAGGGCTACGGCGCCATGGGCGCCCTGGCCACCGAAGACGGCCTACGCCTGATCGAAGGCAAGGACGATGTAGACTTCCGTCGCGCCAGCCGGCCCTTCGGCGAGAACTGCGGCTTCACCCTGTCCGAAGCCTGCCAGTTCGTGGTGCTGATGGACGATGAGTTGGCCCTGCAGCTGGGCGCCGATATCCACGGCGCCGCCACCGACGTATTCATCAACGCCGACGGCTTCAAGAAATCCATTTCTGCGCCCGGCCCAGGCAACTACCTGACAGTCGCCAAGGCAGTCGCCGCAGCCACCCAACTGGTCGGTATCGACGCCGTGCGCCAGCGCAGCTTCGTGCATGCCCACGGCTCCAGCACACCGGCCAACCGGGTCACCGAATCCGAACTGCTGGACCGCGTTGCCGCCGCCTTCGCCATCGACAGCTGGCCGGTCGCGGCGGTAAAAGCCTTCGTCGGCCACTCCCTGGCCACCGCCAGTGGCGACCAGGTGATCTCCGCCCTGGGCACCTTCAAGTACGGCATAATCCCCGGCATCAAGACCATCGATGAAGTAGCCAGCGATGTACACCAGCAGCATCTGAGCATCAGCAACGCCGACCGCCACGACCAGCGCATGGACGTGTGCTTCATCAACTCCAAGGGCTTTGGCGGCAACAATGCCAGCGCTGTGGTGCTGGCCCCCCATGTGGTCGAGCGCATGCTGCGCAAGCGCCATGGCGAGTCGGCATTCAGCGCCTACCAGCAGCGCCGCGAGCAGACCCGCGCCAACGCCCAAGCCTACGACGAGCAGGCGACCAAGGGTCAGCTGGAGATCATCTACAACTTCGGCAACGACCTGATCGACGATACCGAAATCGCCATCGATGACGCGCAGATCAAGGTGCCGGGCTTTGCCCAGCCGCTGGTGTATAAAAAGGATGATCGCTACAGCGACATGCTGGACTGAGGCGTAAACCACGAACCCCGTAGGAGCGTCGCCCTCGGCACGAACGATTGCGACCCTACCGTGATTTCCGCGCTGGCCGGACGATTCGCCGCTAGGTCGCGGCTTCTAAGATGCTTGGTTACGGGGAAGGGCTAACGAATTGGCGTTAGCCGCTTGGCTTCCTCGACCAGCAACGCGCGCCACTCGGCATCCGCCGGCAACGCCAGGAAGAACGGGTTGAGCAACGACTCGCGGGCTTCGTAGCGCAGCGGCTCGCCCTGCAGCGTCAGCACCACGCCGCCTGCGCCTTCCAGCACGCCCTGCGCCGCTGCGGTGTCCCACTGCGAGGTGGGCGCCAGGCGCGGGTAGAAGTCGGCGCTGCCTTCGGCCAGCTGGCAGAACTTCAGTGAACTGCCGACGCTGACCCGCTCGATCTCGCCGAAACGGGCCACCAGCGCGGCCAGCAGCTGTTCCTGGAGGGCGCTGCCATGGCGGCGGCTGGCGACCACGGTCAGGCCAGCGGCTGGCGCCTCACGCATGGTGATCGCCTGAGGCTGCTTGCCCGGCTCGATCCGCCAGGCGCCGAACGCGCGGCCGCCGTGATAGATCACGCCCGTGGCGGGAATGCCGACTACGCCGAAGACCACTTCGCCGTGCTCGATCAACGCCACGTTGACGGTGAACTCTTCACTGTCGGCGATGAATTCCTTGGTGCCATCCAGCGGGTCGACCAGCCACCAGCGCGACCAGCCGGCGCGCTCGCTCAGGGCGATATCGGCGTCTTCCTCGGACAGCACGGGAATGCTCGGTTCCAGCGCCAGCAAGCCCTCGGCGAGGATGCCGTGGGCGGCAAGGTCGGCGGCGGTGACCGGCGAGGCATCGGCTTTCTCGATCACATCCACGCCCTGACGCCAGAACGGCAGGATGGCCTCACCGGCGCGCTGCACCAGATCCAGCACACCGGGCAATAATGGATGATTCATCGGCTCAGTTCCCCACGTTGCTCCAGAAGGTCGCGCACCAGGTACAGGGCCGCCAGGGCGCGCCCCTCGCTGAACTGCGGATGCTGGATCAGCGCGGACAGTTCGCGCAGGCTGACCTTGTCGACCCGCAGTGGCTCGGGCTCGTCGCCGGGCAGGCTCTGTGGATAAAGATCACGGGCCAGCACCACCTGGATCTTCTGGCTCATGTAGCCCGGCGACAGGCTCAGCTCGGTCAGGTGCTCGAGGCGGCGGGCACCGAAGCCGGCCTCTTCCTGCAATTCGCGATTGGCGGCATCGAGCACGTCTTCGTCCGGCTCGATCAGGCCCTTGGGCAGCGACAGCTCGTACTCGCCGGTGCCGCCGCAGTATTCCTCGACCAGCAGCACGTGTTCGTCATCGGCCATCGCCACGATCATCACCGCGCCATGGCCGGTGCCGCGCCCGACCAGCCGTTCATAGGTGCGTTCGGCGCCGTTGCTGAAGCGCAACTGGATCTCCTCGACACGGAACAGGCGGCTGCTGGCGACGATCTCGCGGGCGATGACGGTGGGCTTCTGACGCATGGGTGAGTCCTGCTGCTGGGCTGACCGGAACGGTTATCATACCGTGCCTGCCCTGATTGTCTGCGCCTTCGACGTAACCGTTGACGACCTGCAGGCGTCTTTCGCCTCGTTTTAGCTACTGAGAGTTACCTCGCCATGAACCTGCCCTGGTCCGAAATCGATACCGTCTTGCTGGACATGGACGGCACCCTGCTGGACCTGCACTTCGACAACCACTTCTGGCTCGAACATCTGCCGCAGCGCTACGCCGAGCACCACGGCATCAGCCGCGTCCTGGCCGATGCCGAATTGCAGCCGCTGTTCACCGAACACGCCGGCCAGCTGAACTGGTACTGCACGGACTTCTGGAGCCGCGAGCTGAAGCTGTCGATCAAGGAACTCAAGCGCGAAGTCGCCGATCTGATCGCCCTGCGCCCGGATGCCGACACCTTTCTCGCCGCCATCCGCGGGGCCGGCAAACAGGTGGTGATGATCACCAACGCCCACCGCGATTCGCTGTCCCTGAAGCTGGAGCGCATCGAGCTGGCGCCCTACTTCGACCGCATGATCAGCTCCCACGACTATGGCTTTCCCAAGGAAGACCAGCAGTTCTGGGCGGCCCTGCAGCAGGACCTGACGTTCGAGCCGGCGCGCAGCCTGTTCATCGACGACAACATCCCGATCCTGCGCAGCGCCGGGCGCTTCGGCGTGAAACACCTGCTGGCGGTGTACGAACCCGATAGCCGCAAGGGCGTGAAGGACACCGAGGAGTTCGCCGCGGTGGGCGATTACCGGGAGTTGTTGCAGGGGTTATAAGTCAGCACTGAGGTTGGCTGGTACAAAAACATTGTGGGAGCGGGCGGGGACGCCTAGTCCATGCCCGCGAAGCGATCGCGGACATTCCATTGCTATCGCTGATCGCCTCTCGATTTTCGCGGGCATGGCCCGCTCCTACAGATTCTGGACTTTCTCAAAGCCTGTGTAGCTGCCTCCAACGAACGTCGCACCAAAAGGCTCCACCAAGCTCCGACAAGGTGCAGAAACAGCTTAAAAAACAGCCTGATGAAAATAAAATCCATATAAATCAGTGCGTTAAAAACTGGCACCGCTATTGCTCTAGTGATTTCAACTTGGATACAAGATGGAATCTCAGCGCATGTCCCACGCCTCCCTCACCTTCACCCTCGCCGACTGGCAACAGGCTTACCGTGACGCCGCCCAACCCGCGGAGTTGCTGCACGGTCTGCTGGCGGCCCTCGACTCGGCCGACAACGCCTGGATCAGCCTCGCCACCGCAGCGCAGCTCGATGCCCAGCTGAGCCATCTGCAGGCGCTGCTCGACCAGGCGGAAGGCCAGCACAGCAAGCTGCCGCTGTACGGCGTGCCCTTCGCCATCAAGGACAACATCGACGCTGCTGGCTGGGCCACTACGGCCGCCTGCCCGGATTTTTCCTACCAGGCTGAAGCCGACGCCACGGTAGTCGCCCGCCTGCGCGCTGCCGGCGCCATCCTGATCGGCAAGACCAACCTCGACCAGTTCGCCACCGGCCTGGTCGGCACCCGCTCGCCCCATGGCGCCGTGGTCAACAGTTTCAACGCCGATTACGTCAGCGGCGGTTCCAGCTCCGGCTCGGCCAGCGTGGTGGCCCGCGGCCTGGTGCCGTTTTCTCTGGGCACCGATACCGCTGGCTCGGGCCGCGTACCCGCGGGCTTCAACAACATCGTCGGGCTCAAGCCGACCAAGGGTTGGCTGCCCAACACCGGCCTGGTGCCAGCGTGCCGCACCGTGGACTGCATCTCGATCTTCGCCCTGACGGTGGGCGATGCCGAAACCGTGGCGGGTATCGCCGGTGGCTACGACGCTGCCGACGCCTACTCACGGCAAAACCCCAACAGCGCACCGGTCGGCATGAAAGCCGCACCGACCTTCGCCGTACCGGACAGCCTGGAATTCTTTGGCGACAGCCAGACCCAGACGGTTTTCGAGCAGGCGCTGGAGCAGCTGAAAAGCCTGGGTGTGACCCTCAAAACCATCGATTTCAGCCCGTTCCGCCAGTTGGCCGAGCAGCTCTATTACGGCCCCTGGGTCGCCGAGCGCACGGTTGCAGTGGAAGGCGTCGACCCGGCGCATATCGACCCGGTGGTACGCGGCATCGTCGAAAATGGCCACCAGTACAGCGCGTGTGACGCCTACAAGGCCGAGTACCTACGCGCCGAGCTGAGCCGCCAGATCAACGATGCACTGGTTGGCTTCGACGCCTTGGTGGTACCGACCTCGCCGACCATCCGCAGCCTCGCCGAAATGCAGCAGGAGCCGGTGCTGTTCAACAGCCAGTTCGGCACCTACACCAACTTCACCAACCTCGCCGACCTGTCTGCCCTGGCGCTGCCGGCCGGCATGCGTGGCGACGGCCTGCCCGCCGGCATCACCCTGCTCGCCCCGGCCTGGCATGACCGCGCCCTGGCGGCCTTCGGCAAACGCTGGCAGGCCAGCCTGGAGCTGCCGCTGGGCGCCACCGGTCGTGCTCTGCCAACCCAGCCACCTGCCACCGCGGTACCGGCGGGCAGCGTGCGGGTCGCCGTGGTCGGCGCACACCTGACCGGTATGCCGCTGAATTTCCAACTGACCACCCGCGACGCGGTGCTGGTCGAGCAGACCCTGACCTCGCCGCACTATCGCCTCTACGCCCTGGCAGGCACCGTGCCGCCCAAACCGGGACTGGCGCGCAGCACCGACGGCAGCTCGATCATCGTCGAGCTGTGGGACATCCCCCTGGCGCGCTTTGGCGAGTTCGTCGCCGAGATTCCCGCACCGCTGGGCATCGGCAACCTGACCCTGGCCGACGGTCGCAGCGTGAAGGGGTTCATCTGCGAGCCCTGGGCGCTCGGTGATGCCCGCGACATCACCAGCTTCGGCGGTTGGCGCGCCTTTATCGCCAGCACCAAAAAGTGAGCGCAGCCCTCCCCGAGAGAGGGCGCGACCAACGATCTGCTGCCGAATCTGCCAGGAGAATCCGATGTTCCATACCGTACTGATCGCCAACCGCGGGGAGATCGCCGTCCGCGCCATCCGCACCCTCAAGCGCCTGGGCGTGAAGAGCGTGGCGGTGTATTCCGATGCCGACCGCAATGCCCAGCACGTACGTGATGCCGACGTGGCCGTGGCCCTTGGCGGCGACAAGGCTGCCGACAGCTACCTGCGCATCGACAAGATCCTCGCCGTCGCAAAAGAAACCGGTGCCCAGGCCATCTATCCCGGCTACGGCTTCCTCTCCGAGAGCGCCGAGTTCGCCGAGGCCTGCGAGAACACCGGCATCGCCTTCGTCGGCCCGACGCCCGCGCAGATTCGCGAATTCGGCCTCAAGCACCGCGCCCGTGAACTGGCAGCCGACGCCCAGGTGCCGATGGCGCCCGGCACCGCGCTGCTGCAGAGCCTGGACGAAGCCCTGGGCGCGGCAGAAACCATCGGCTATCCGATCATGCTCAAGACCACCGCCGGCGGCGGCGGCATCGGCCTGACCCGCTGCGCCGACGCCGTGGCCCTGGCCAGCGCCTACGACAGCGTCAAGCGCATGGGCGAGCAGTTCTTCAGTGACGCCGGCGTTTTCATCGAGCGTTTCGTCGACCAGGCGCGACACGTCGAAGTGCAGATCTTCGGTGATGGCAGAGGCCGCGTGGCGGCCCTCGGCGAGCGCGACTGCTCGCTGCAGCGGCGTAACCAGAAGGTGGTCGAGGAAACCCCGGCGCCAAACCTGCCACAGGCTACTCGTGAGCGCCTACACGCGGCGGCCATCCAGCTCGGCGAATCGGTGAGCTACCGCAGCGCCGGCACCGTGGAGTTCATCTACGACGCCGCCCGCGACGATTTCTACTTTCTCGAAGTGAACACCCGCCTGCAGGTCGAGCACCCGGTCACCGAGATGGTCACCGGCCTCGATCTGATCGAATGCATGCTGCGCGTGGCCGCCGGCGACGAGCTGGACTGGACCGCCCTGAGCCGCGCTCCACAAGGCGCCGCCATCGAAGTGCGCATCTATGCCGAAGACCCGCTGAAGAACTTCCAGCCCAGCCCGGGCGTGCTCACCGACGTGCATTTCCCGGATGACGTGCGTGTCGATGGCTGGGTGAGTACCGGCAGCGAAGTGTCGGCGTTCTATGACCCGATGATCGCCAAGCTGATCGTCCACGCGCCAAGCCGCGATGAGGCCATCGCCAAGTTGCAGAAAGCCCTGGGCGAAACCTGCCTGCACGGCATCGCCAGCAACCTCGACTACCTGCGCCAGGTGGTGGCCGAGCCGCGCTTCCACAGTGCGCAGATCTGGACCCGCCTGCTCGATACCTTCAGCTACGCGGCCCAGGTGGTCGAAGTGCTGGAGCCCGGCACCTACAGCAGCGTGCAGGATTTCCCGGGCCGCCTCGGCTACTGGGACATCGGCGTGCCGCCGTCCGGGCCGATGGACGATTACGCCTTCCGCCTGGCCAACCGCATCGTCGGCAACCACGAAAGCGCCGCCGGCCTGGAATTCACCCTGCAGGGCCCGAGCCTGCGCTTTCACAGCGACGCGCTGATCGCCCTCGCCGGTGCCGACTGCCCGGCCGAACTGGATGGCGAAGCCGTGCCCTACTGGGCGCCGATCGCCATCAAGGCCGGCCAGGTGCTCAAGCTCGGCCGCGCACAGAGCGGCTGCCGTACCTACCTGGCGGTGCGCGGCGGCTTCGACGTGCCGGTGTACCTGGGCAGCCGCTCGACCTTCGCCCTCGGCCAGTTCGGCGGCCACGCCGGGCGCACCCTGCGCGCCGCCGACATGCTGGCCATCTCCCAACCGGGGCTGCCGGCCTGCACCACGCCAGCGCCGGTCAGCGAACCCCAGGCGCTGGCCGACAGCCTGATTCCCGTCTACGGCACCACCTGGAACATCGGTGTGCTCTACGGGCCCCACGGCGCACCGGACTTCTTCACGTTTGATGCCATCGAACAGTTCTTCGCCGCCGAATGGCAGGTGCACTACAACTCCAATCGCCTGGGCGTGCGCCTGTCCGGGCCGAAGCCGAGCTGGACCCGCGCCGACGGCGGCGAGGCCGGCCTGCATCCGTCCAACGTGCATGATTGCGAGTACGCCATCGGCGCCATCAACTTCACTGGCGACTTCCCGGTGATCCTCACCAAGGACGGCCCCAGCCTCGGCGGTTTCGTCTGCCCGGTGACCATCGCCAAGGCCGAGCTGTGGAAGGTCGGCCAGGTCAAGCCGGGCGATACCCTGCGCTTTCACCCGATCAGCTTCGAGCAGGCCCAGGCGCTGGAGCAGGCGCAACTGGCCAGCCTGCAGAGCCTGAGCGCGGTCAGCGCCGCGCAACTGCCGGCGCCGAGCCTGCAGCCGGGCGACACGGTTTCCGCGACCGTACTGGCCGAGCTGCCGGCGGATGGCAACCGCCCGCGCGCGGTCTATCGGCAGGCGGGCGATGCCTACATCCTGCTCGAATACGGCGACAACGTGCTCGACCTGGCGCTGCGCCTGCGCGTGCACCTGTTGATGGAAGCGCTCAAGGCCCAGCCCCTCGCCGGCCTGGAAGAACTGGCGCCCGGCGTGCGCTCCCTGCAACTGCGTTATGACAGCCGCGTGCTGCACCAGCAAGCGCTGCTCGACCATCTGCTGGGGCTGGAAGCCAACCTGGGCGATGTGGCGGATCTCAAGGTGCCGACCCGTATCGTCCACCTGCCGATGGCCTTCGAGGACAGCGCCACCCTGGCCGCCGTCACCCGCTACAGCGAGACGGTGCGCAGCCAGGCGCCGTGGCTGCCGAACAACGTCGACTTCATCCAGCGCGCCAATGGCCTGGCCACCCGCGAAGAAGTACGCGACATCCTGTTCGACGCCAGCTACCTGATTCTCGGCCTCGGCGATGTCTACCTCGACGCACCCTGCGCCGTGCCGCTCGACCCACGCCACCGGCTGCTCAGTTCCAAGTACAACCCGGCGCGTACCTACACCGCCGAAGGCACCGTGGGCATCGGCGGCATGTACATGTGCATCTACGGCATGGACTCGCCCGGCGGTTACCAACTAGTCGGCCGCACCCTGCCGATCTGGAACAAGTTCGTGAAGAACGCCCAGTTCGAGGGCGGCCAGCCGTGGCTGCTGCACTTCTTCGACCAGGTGCGTTTCTACCCGGTCAGCGAGGCCGAGCTGGACGACTTCCGCGAGGCGTTCCGTGAAGGTCGCGCGCAGATAAGGATCGAGCAGAGCACCTTCGACTTCGCCGAGTACCAGGGTTTCCTGGCCGACAACGCGGCGAGCATAGAGGCCTTCCAACGCCAGCAGAAACAGGCCTTCGACGCCGAAGTGCTGCTGTGGCGTGACGACGATGCCGACAACCACACCGCGCCAGCTGCCAGACAGGAGGAGGACGAAGCCGTCGACGGCCACCTGGTCAGCGCCGACATGTGCGGCAGCGTCTGGAAGGTGCTGGTCGAGCCCGGCCAGTACGTCGAGGCCGGCGCCACGCTGCTGGTGGTCGAGGCGATGAAAATGGAGCTGGCGGTCACCGCGCCCCTGGCCGGCACGGTCAAGGCCGTGCGCTGTCAGCCGGGCAAGGCGGTCACCCCGGGTGACGCGCTGCTGGTACTCGAACCGGTCGAGGCCGCCTGAGATGCAACTGGTCGACCCGATCAGGCGTGGCAAGGAGCGCCCGGAGAATCTCGCCGAGCGCATCTACGGGCAGCTCAAGGACGACATCTTCGAGTTTCGCCTGCTGCCCGGTGACCGCTTCAGCGAAGGCGAAGTCGCCGAGCGCATGGCGGCCAGCCGCACGCCGGTGCGCCAGGCGCTGTATCGCCTGGAGCGCGAGGGTTACCTGGAGGTGTATTTCCGCAGCGGCTGGCAGGTCAAGCCGTTCGACTTCGCCCACTTCGAGGAGCTTTACGACGTGCGCATCGTCCTCGAACAGGCGGCGGTCAAGCGCCTGTGCGACCGCGAGACGGAGGAAACACCCGCCCTGCTGAGCGAGCTGAAACGCATCTGGATGGTGGCGCCCGAACAGCGCCTGGAAGACGGCCGCGACGTGTCACGCCTCGACGAGCGCTTCCACTGCCAACTGGTGGAGGCCACCGGCAACCGCGAGATGGCTCGCCTGCACGGCGAGGTCAGCGAAAAGATCCGCATCATCCGGCGCCTGGATTTCACCCAGACGCCGCGGGTGGAAGCCACCTACGACGAACACGCACGGATTCTCGGCGCGATCCTGTCGCGCCGCTGCGAAGAGGCACAGCTGTTGCTCAAGGCCCACATAGAGGTCAGCAAGGCGGAAGTGCGCAAGATCACCCTGCACATGCTGCACAGCGCTCGCGAGCGCGCCGTGCAGGCGCAGGGTTGACGTGATGTCCCTTGATCCACTGCCAACAACACATAACTCGTTTGTGAATGGAGATCGAACTATGCAACGTCGCAGCCTGATCAAGGCCTTCACCCTTTCCGCGTCCATCGCCGCCATGGGCCTGACCTGGACCGTACAGGCCGCCGAGACCATCAAGGTCGGCATCCTGCACTCGCTGTCCGGCACCATGGCCATTTCGGAAACGTCGCTGAAAGACATGGCGCTGATGACCATCGACGAGATCAACGCCAAGGGCGGCGTGCTCGGCAAGAAGCTCGAGCCGGTAGTGGTCGACCCGGCGTCCAACTGGCCGCTGTTCGCCGAACGTGGACGCCAGTTGCTGACCCAGGACAAGGTCGCGGTGACCTTCGGCTGCTGGACCAGCGTGTCGCGTAAATCGGTGCTTCCGGTCTACGAGGAACTCAACGGCCTGCTGTTCTACCCGGTGCAGTACGAAGGCGAGGAAATGTCGCCGAACGTGTTCTACACCGGCGCCGCGCCGAACCAGCAGGCGATCCCGGCAGTGGAATACCTGCTCAGCGAAGACGGCGGCGGCGCCAAGCGCTTCTTCCTGCTCGGCACCGACTACGTCTACCCGCGCACCACCAACAAGATCCTGCGCGCCTTCCTGCACAGCAAGGGCGTACAGGACAAGGACATCGAAGAGGTCTACACGCCGTTCGGCCATAGCGACTATCAAACCATCGTCGCCAACATCAAGAAGTTCTCCGCCGGCGGCAAGACCGCGGTGGTGTCCACCGTCAACGGCGACTCCAACGTGCCGTTCTACAAGGAACTGGCCAACCAGGGCATCGAAGCCACCGACGTGCCGGTGGTGGCGTTCTCGGTCGGCGAGGAAGAACTGCGCGGCATCGACACCAAGCCGCTGGTCGGCCACCTGGCGGCCTGGAACTACTTCCAGTCCGTGGAGAACCCGGTCAACGAAAAATTCGTCGCCGACTGGAAGGCCTACGCCAAGGCCAAGAAGCTGCCGAACGCCGACACCGTGGTGACCAACGACCCGATGGAAGCCACCTACGTGGGCATCCACATGTGGGCCCAGGCCGTCGAGAAGGCCGGCACCACCGACGTCGACAAGGTGCGCGTGGCCATGGCCGGCCAGGAGTTCGCGGCGCCGAGCGGCTTCACCCTGAAGATGGACGAGAAGAACCATCACCTGCACAAGCCGGTGATGATCGGCGAGGTCCAGGAAGACGGCCAGTTCTCGGTGGTCTGGGAAACCGAAGGGCCGATCCGCGCCCAGCCGTGGAGCCCGTACATCGAGGGTAACGACAAGAAAGGCGACACCCCGGTGAAGTCGAACTGATCCGCACCGTGGCACAGGCGCCGAGTCGTTCTCCGGCGCCTGTGCCACGGGACACCAAGGACACGCCCATGCCTTATGCCTTTGCCCGAATTCTCTTCAGCCTGCTGCTCCTGCTGCCATTGGCCGCACACGCCGGCGAAGCCGACGATTTCGTCGCCGCCAGCGCCACGCAGCAGGCCAAATTGCTGGAAAGCTGGGCTGCTATGCCCGACCCGATGCGCCAGCCGCTGCTCGATGCGCTGCAACAGGGCCGTGTGGCCACTGACGGCGACAAGCGCGCCTTCATCGAAACCGACGCTGGCTACCGCGCCGCCGAAGGCGATGCCGAGCCGCAAGGCACCCCGCGCAAACTGCGCCTGAACAATCGCCTGCGCGGGCTGATCGCCAACGCCCAGGCCAGCCATCAGTTGCTCGCCAGTGAGGCAAGCGTGCGCCTGAGCGCCGCCCAGCAATTGCAGAAGAGCGCCCAGCCGGCGCAACTGCCGCTGCTCGCCCAGGCGCAAGCCAAGGAAGACGACGACGCCGTGCGCGATGCCCTCACCCTCGCCCTGGCCAACCTGCAACTGGTCGACGCCAACCCGGCGGTGCGCCTGGCTGCCGTGCGCCTGCTCGGCGAAACCGGCGAGCCACTGGCCCGTACCCGCCTTGAAAACCTGCTGGAGCCCGGCGTGGAAAGCGACGCTGGCGTGCGCACCGCCGCAGAAACCAGCCTCGCCCAGGTCAAGCGCAAGCTGCTGATCGGCGAACTGCTCGGCCAGGCATTCAGCGGCATGAGCCTGGGCTCGATCCTGCTGCTCGCCGCCCTCGGCCTGGCCATCACCTTCGGCCTGCTCGGGGTGATCAACATGGCCCACGGCGAAATGCTGATGCTCGGCGCCTATTCCACCTACATGGTGCAGATTCTCTTCCAGCGCTTCGCACCCGAGGCCTTGGCGCTGTATCCGCTGGTCGCCCTGCCGGTGGCCTTCGGCGTGACCGCGGTGATCGGCATGGTCCTGGAGCGCACGGTGATTCGTCATCTCTACGGCCGCCCGCTGGAAACCCTGCTGGCCACCTGGGGCATCAGCCTGATCCTGATCCAGCTGGTGCGTGTACTGTTCGGCGCGCAGAACGTCGAAGTGGCCAACCCCTACTGGCTGTCCGGCGGCATTCAGGTGCTGCCCAACCTGGTGCTGCCGTACAACCGCATCGTGATCATCGGCTTCGCCCTGGCGGTGGTGGTGCTGACCTGGCTGCTGCTCAACAAGACTCGCCTGGGCCTCAACGTGCGCGCCGTCACCCAGAACCGCAATATGGCCGCCTGCTGCGGTGTGCCCACCGGCCACGTGGACATGCTGGCCTTCGGCCTTGGCTCGGGCATTGCCGGCCTCGGCGGCGTGGCGCTGAGCCAGATCGGCAACGTCGGCCCCGACCTCGGCCAGAGCTACATCATCGACTCGTTCCTGGTGGTGGTACTCGGCGGCGTAGGCCAACTGGCCGGCAGCGTGATGGCGGCCTTCGGCCTAGGGATCGCCAACAAGATCCTCGAGCCGCAGATCGGCGCCGTACTCGGCAAGATCCTCATCCTCGCGCTGATCATTCTGTTCATCCAGAAACGTCCGCAGGGCCTGTTCGCCTTGAAAGGGAGGGTGATCGATTGAACCGCACGCTTAACCTCGACGCTGTGCGAGCTGGCCATGCCAGCGATTGCATCACCACGGCCTGTCGCGCGCATGGCGCGCTCCCACAGGTCACCATACGGGGGAACAATCGATGAACGCCGCCAACCAAACCCTGCTGGCCCGCGCCAGCCACAGGCTCGGCCCACAGGTGTCGATGGCCATCGGCCTGCTGGTGCTCGCCGTGCTGGTCGCCATGCCCGTTCTGCACCTGCTGCCGGCCGAGCATGCGCTGCACGTTTCCGCCTACAGCCTGACCCTGGTCGGCAAGATCCTCTGCTACTGCATCGTCGCCCTGGCGCTGGATCTGGTCTGGGGCTATGCCGGCCTGTTGTCCCTCGGCCACGGCCTGTTCTTCGCCCTCGGCGGCTATGCCATGGGCATGTACCTGATGCGTGAAGCCGCCGGCGACGGCCTGCCGGCGTTCATGGGCTTTCTCGCCTGGACCGAACTGCCCTGGTACTGGTACGGCACCGACAACTTCCTCTGGGCCCTGTGCCTGGTGGTGCTGGCGCCCGGTTTGCTGGCGCTGGTGTTCGGTTTCTTCGCCTTCCGCTCGCGGATCAAGGGCGTGTACTTCTCGATCATGACCCAGGCGCTGACCTTCGCCGGCATGCTGCTGTTCTTTCGCAACGAGACCGGTTTCGGCGGCAACAACGGCTTCACCAACTTTCGCAGCATCCTCGGCTTCGAGATCACCGCCGCCGGCACCCGCGCCACGCTGTTCGCGCTCACCGTGCTGCTCTTGGTCGGCAGCCTATATCTAGGCTGGCGCCTGGCGCGCAGCAAGTTCGGCCGGGTGCTGACCGCCCTGCGCGACGCCGAGAACCGCCTGATGTTCTGCGGCTACGACCCACGCGGCTACAAGCTGTTCATCTGGGTACTTTCCGCCGTGCTGTGCGGCCTGGCCGGAGCGCTGTACGTGCCCCAGGTGGGCATCATCAACCCCAGCGAAATGGCCCCGACGCAATCCATCGAAGCCGCCGTGTGGGTGGCCCTCGGCGGGCGCGGCACGCTGATCGGCCCGCTGCTCGGCGCCGGCCTGGTCAATGGCATGAAGAGCTGGTTCACCGTGGCCTTTCCCGAGTACTGGCTGTTCGCCCTCGGCGCGCTGTTCATCGTGGTCACCCTGTTCCTGCCCAAGGGCGTCATCGGCCTGCTCAAACGAGGGGACAAGTCATGAGAAGCGCACCGATTCCCGAAATGCTCATCGAACCGATTCCAGATGCAGCGGGCAGCGCCCGTGACGCCATCGGCCTGGGCCAGAGTGCCGGGCGCGGCCTCAACGTGCGCCACGGCACCATTCTCACCCTGGAAGACATCAACGTCGCCTTCGACGGCTTCAAGGCGCTGACCGACCTGACGCTGTACATCGGCGTCGGCGAGCTGCGCTGCATCATCGGCCCCAACGGCGCCGGCAAGACCACCCTGATGGACGTGATCACCGGCAAGACGCGCCCCAACAGCGGCGTCGCCTTCTTCGGTGAAACCTTCGACCTGACGCAGATGAGCGAGGTCGAGATCGCCCAGGCAGGCATCGGCCGCAAGTTCCAGAAACCGACCGTGTTCGAGGCGCTGAGCGTGCTCGAGAACCTCGAACTGGCGCAGAAGACCGACAAGTCGGTGTGGGCCAGCCTGCGCGCCAGGCTCAGCGGTGAGCAGCGCGACCGCATCGATGAGGTGCTGGCCACCATTCGCCTGGACGGCTCGCGCCAGCGCCCGGCCGGCCTGCTGTCCCACGGCCAGAAGCAGTTCCTGGAAATTGGCATGCTGTTGGTGCAGGACCCGCAATTGTTGTTGCTCGACGAGCCGGTGGCGGGCATGACCGACGCGGAAACCGAATTCACCGCCGAGCTGTTCAAGTCCCTGGCACGCAAGCACTCGCTGATGGTGGTCGAGCACGACATGGGCTTCGTCGGCACCATCGCCGACCATGTCACCGTGCTGCACCAGGGCCGCGTGCTGGCCGAAGGCTCACTCGACGCCGTGCAGGCCAACGAGAAGGTGATCGAGGTTTATCTGGGGCGCTGACGCGCCCAGCCACAGGCTTCAGGCCGCAAGCCACAGGCTCAGAGCGCTGTTGCCTGAAGCCTGCAGCCCAAAAACAGGAATTGAATCATGCTCCAGGTCGAAAAACTGCATCAGTACTACGGCGGCAGCCACATCCTGCGGGGCCTGTCGTTTGACGTGAAGGTCGGCGAAGTCACCTGCCTGCTCGGCCGCAACGGCGTGGGCAAGACCACCCTGCTCAAATGCCTGATGGGCCTGCTGCCCGCCAAGGAGGGCAGCGTGCAATGGGAAGGCAAGGCCATCACCGGCTACAAACCGCACCAGCGGGTGCACGCCGGCATCGCCTACGTGCCTCAGGGCCGCGAGATATTCGGACGCCTGACGGTGGAGGAAAACCTGCTGATGGGCCTGTCGCGCTTTCCCGGCAGCCAGGCCAAGGAGGTGCCGGCGTTCATCTACGAGCTGTTCCCGGTGCTGCTGGAAATGAAGCACCGCCGCGGCGGCGACCTGTCCGGCGGCCAGCAGCAACAGCTGGCCATCGGCCGCGCGCTGGCCAGCCAGCCACGCCTGCTGATCCTCGACGAACCCACCGAAGGCATCCAGCCCTCGGTGATCAAGGAAATCGGCGCAGTGATCAAAAAACTCGCCGCCCGCGGCGACATGGCCATCCTGCTGGTCGAGCAGTTCTACGACTTCGCCGCCGAACTGGCCGACCAGTACCTGGTGATGAGCCGCGGCGAGATCGTCCAGCAGGGCCGCGGCGAAACCATGGAAGCGGACGGCGTGCGCGGGTTGGTGGCGATCTGAGCACCTGTTCATAATCTCTCAGCCCAGGTTCGCCGATTTTGGCAGCTAATTAGCGAGAACGGCCGACCGCGAACTCGTGGGAGGGGCTTTAGCCCCGAGCTCTTGGCACCCTAAAAGCTCTAGGCTAAAGCCCCTCCTACAAAAGCGGCGCCGCCCGATGTCCGCTTCTACATTGTAGGCTCCGCTTCAGACGCATAAAAATCGTGAACAGGCTCTGAGCGGTAAAAGGCCGCCACTGTACCTACGCGGTAGCTGCCCAAGCCGGTTATTCTTGCCGTCCGCCCATCCCACTTTCACCTGCCGGCCAACCTGCAGGCGCCAGGGGTGGCGACGATCCGCGTCGACGAGCCCACTCCGGCAGTCGATCAGCACGAATCGCCCAGGCCACTGGCCGGGCGGTGTTCACTGACGACAGACAAGAGGCAGAACATGACCCAGGTAGTTTTCATCACCGGTGCCACTTCCGGCTTTGGCCGCGCCACCGCTCGCCGCTTCGCCGAGGCCGGCTGGGCGCTGGTGCTTTCGGGCCGCCGCCAGGAGCGCCTGGAGGAACTCAAGGCCGAGCTGCAAGGCAAGGTGCCGGTGCATATCGCCACCCTCGACGTGCGCGATGCCACGGCCGTGCAGGCCCTGGTCGACTCTCTCGCCGCGCCATTCGACAAGATCCACGCACTGATCAACAACGCCGGCCTGGCCCTGGCGCCGGAAGCCGCGCAGAAGGTGGCCTTGCAGGATTGGCACACCATGATCGACACCAACATCACCGGTCTGGTCAACGTCACCCACGCGGTACTGCCCAAGCTGCTGGAAACCGGCAAGGGCGCCAGCATCATCAACATCGGTTCGGTCGCCGGCGAATGGCCGTACCCGGGCGGCCACGTGTACGGCGCCAGCAAGGCGTTCGTCAAACAGTTCAGCTTCAACCTGCGCTGCGACCTGGTGTCCACTGGTGTGCGCGTCACCGACATCGCCCCGGGCATGGCGGAAACCGAATTCACCCTGGTGCGTACCAAAGGCAACCAGGCGGCCTCCGATGCGCTGTACAGCACCACCACGCCACTGAGCGCGGAAGATATCGCCGAGCAGATCTTCTACGTCGCCACCCTGCCTGCCCATATCAACATCAACCGCCTGGAAATCATGCCCAGCCGCCAGGCCTGGGGCCCGTTCGCGGTCGACCGCGACAAGTAAGCGATTGACGGGCTCGCCTGCCCGTCATTTGGCCCCCTGACTCATCCGCGCGAGCCGCTGGGACAGCTCCTCGATGGCTCGACCCAGCTCGCGCAAGGTTCCGGAATCCCGGGCGCCTTCTTCGCTGGCGCCGTGAATACGCACGGCCAGCTCGCTGATTTCCTGGGTCACGTGGCTCTGCTCCTGGGCCGCGACGGCGATCTGTTGGGCGCGCTGCACGATATCCTCGAAGCCATTGACCGTGCCCTCCAGGGTGACCGCGACGCCATTGGCCTGCTCGACCGCTTCGTGGGTACGTCGCACGCCAGCCTGCATGGTGGCGACGGTCTGGCCCGACGCATCGCGCAGTTGGCCGATCATCACCTGAATCTCGTTGGCGGACGCCTGGGTACGGCCGGCAAGGGTACGCACCTCATCCGCCACCACGGCGAAACCGCGGCCCTGCTCCCCGGCGCGCGCCGCCTCGATTGCGGCGTTGAGCGCCAGCAGGTTGGTCTGCTGGGAAATCGAGGTGATCACCTCGAGCACGCTGCCGACCCGCTCGATATCGCTACCCAGGCGACCGATTGCCGCCTCGGCCTGACCGATCTCCTCGGCCAGCGCCTGGATCGATGCGCTGTTGCTACGCACGTTCACCTGGCCTGCGCGCGCCGATAGCAACGAACGCTCCGCGGTATCCGAACAATCGGTGGTATTGCCGGCCACTTCCTGGGCACTGGCCGACATCTCGGTGATGGCGGCGGCCAACAAGGCATTGTCTTCACGCTGGGTTTCGGCCCGCTCGGCGATGGCCTGCGACAGGCTTGCCAGCTCGGCAGCCTGGCGCTCAAGCACGCGCGATTGTCCCGATATATCGAGCAGCATGTTGCGCAGCGAGCCGGCATAGCGATTCACCGCCGAGCGCAACGCACCAATTTCGTCACTTCGACCGACGGGCAACTCGCTTCCACCACCCTCACCGAGCTGCTCGATCTGCGCGGTGGTTTCTTCGATCTGCGCCAGCAAACGACGCCCGGCGAACCAAGCCAGGCCGAGCAACACGGCCAGCAAGGGCAGCAGGAAGAGCAGGAGTTCTCCGGTCAGGCGATGACTCAGCCCGGCGACCTGGCCCTCGGGCGTGACGAGCCCGAGCTGCCAACCGGTATCCCCCAGGGGCGCGAAGCTGACATAGGCGCGGCCCTGCAGGCGCACGTCGTAATCAAGCATGCTGGTCGGTGTGCCGGCGCGCGCGGCCTGCAAGGCAGCCTGCAACGGTGCGACCGCAGGATCACGCTCCACCAGCCCGGCCAGGGTCGGCAGCCCACCGGTGGCCTTGGCATCCGGGAAGAACAGCAGGTTACCGGCCCGATCGACCACGAAGGCATAACCGCCGGTGACGTTGCCGCGCTCGCTCAGGAACGTGGCCAGGCCGTCGAGGCGCAGATCCAACGTCGCCACGCCGGCAAACTTCCCGCTCAGTTGATAGGGCACGCTGCAGGTGGTCATTGCCACGCTGGTCACCGGGTCGAGATAACCGTCGGACCACACGCAACGACCGGGTGCAGACGAGCGCGCCGCGCTGTACCAGGATTCCTGCTGATAGGGCGGCGCGGAGGCGGCGTTGTAATCGTCACGGTACTCGAGGCCGCCGCTCGCACTGCGCGCCCAGAAGAAGCTGCGCAGCGCCACGCCGCTCTCGAAAGCACCCGGCTCGGGCCACAGGCCGCCACCGGCGATGGCGGCATTACCCTGGCTGTCGATCACCCCCGGCAGCACGTTGCGCACCAACTCGGCGTCCCGCGGTAAGGCCTCGGCCAAGTGCGCCAGGCCCGCCGTGGTGCCCTGGATTTCGCTGAGTTGCAGGGCCAGCTGGCGCGCCAGCGCAGCGGCAGCCTGCTCGGCAGATGTCACCCCGACCGCCATCAGTTGTGGTTTGCCACGCAGCGCCATGACCGAATAGACCGCCAGGGCAGTCAGGCTTAGCAACAGCAGTACGCCTACGGTCATCCGCTTGACCACAGTCACCGGAAACAATGCCATGTCGTTTCTCCGCTGTTATCAGGGCTTCTCAACCGAACTGCACGACTATTGATACTAGGGCTATCTGCCATTACAGCAAGCGTTTCTCAGCGATAAACCGCTCAAGCTCGGGCAATCCACGATTGCCTCCGACGAGCGCACAGCCCGATACTGACCGCCGCGACTTATACCTCCATCTGCACCCGAGTTTGCCCATGTCCATTGCCATACGTAACGCCGCTGCAGACGACCTGCCCGCCCTGCTCGCCATCTACAACGATGCCGTGCTCAACACCACGGCCATCTGGAACGAGAACCCCGTGGACCTCGCCAACCGCAAGGCCTGGTTCGAGGCGCGCGGCGCCCAGGGCTATCCGATCCTGGTGGCGGTCGATGAGGCGCAACAGGTGCTCGGCTATGCCTCGTTCGGCGACTGGCGGCCCTTCGAAGGCTTTTGCAATACCGTCGAGCATTCCGTGTACGTGCGCCACGACACCCGCGGCCGGGGTCTTGGCCCGCTGCTGATGCAGACGCTGATCGAGCGGGCGCGAGAGGTCGGCAAGCACGTGATGGTCGCCGCCATCGAAAGTGGCAACGTCGCCTCGGTGCGCCTGCACGAGCGGCTGGGTTTCAGCGTCACCGGGCAGATGCCACAGGTCGGCTGCAAGTTCGGCCGCTGGCTGGACCTGACCTTCATGCAGCTGATCCTCACGCCGCAGCGCAGCACGCCATGATCCTGCAGATCCGCCAGCTCGACGAAGCCGGTTTCGACGCCTGGCGGCAAGGGCTGATCGCCTTGTTGATCGATGCGGTGGCCAACGGTGCCTCCGTCGGTTTCCTGGCCGATATCGACACCCGGCAGGCGGACGCCTACTTCGACGATGTGCGCCGTGCGCTTTGCAGCGGCGCGCTGGCGATCTGGATCGCTGAAGAGGATGAAAAAGTGCTGGGTTCGGTGCAGCTCAACCTGTGCCAGAAACCCAATGGGTTGAATCGCGGCGAAGTGCAGAAATTGCTGGTGCTGAGCAACGCGCGTCGCCGTGGTATAGCCCGCTTGCTGATGCAGCAGCTCGAAGCCCATGCCGGGCAGTTGCAGCGCGGCCTGCTGTACCTGGATACCGAGGCCGGCAGCGGCGCGGAAGACCTCTATCGCGCCCTGGGCTACACCCACATCGGCGGCCTGCCCGATTACGCCTGCGGGCCGGACGGCCAGTACCGAGCCAACGCCATCTACTACAAGAGTCTCTTTCGGCCCAGCTGACTACCGCAGCTGGCTGTCCTTGCTGCCGCGACGGTTGAAACCTCCGGCCTTTGCCTGTTCCTGATCAGCCAGGGCCTGGCAGTTCACGCACAGGCGCACGCCGGGAACGGCCTGGCGTCGCGCTTCGGGAATCGGCGCATCGCATTCTTCGCAATGGGTCAGGCTCTCGCCTTTGGGCAGTTGACTGCGCGCGCGCTGCACGGCGTCTTCGATGGTGCTGTCAATCTGCTCCTGCACGGCGCCGTCTTGCGCCCAACCGGTGGCCATAGCGTTCTCCCAATGAGCGGGCTGATGAAATCCCAGGCAATGCCGCGAAAACAGACGAAGCGCCTGGTTCACGTGGTGCAAGGGCCTATAGCTTGGACTCGTGTACGAGCCGTTCAACGCAGCAGTATTTCAACAAGCTGTTGGTGGTGCTAGCTCGAAGATAGGAGCGTGAGGCAGGGCTTGGCAAGGGCGGCCGACGGCGGACGAATCGGCTCGCGTTGCGCGGCCGCTGTCCGGCGTGGCAGGTGAAGCGGGGTTATTCCTTGACGTTCATGAACTCGTCGGCCCAGGCCACGTAGTCCTCTGGCTGGGTGTACTTGTGCGCGAGCTCCGAGGCGCTCAGGTCACTGGCGACGGCGTTGCGCTGCTCGCGCAGGCAGTCGTAAGTGGCCTTGATGGCCGCGAAGTAAGCCGCATGGCCGTTGACCACGATGCGCACGCCCAGCTTGGCGAGACGCTCGTTATCGCGCAGCTTGGGGTTGCCATAGGTCACCAGCATCAGCGGCACGCTGAGGTGCTCGGCGATCTTTTCCAGATGCTCGAAATCCTCGACACCGACCATGCAGATGGCATCGGCACCGGCCTTTTGATAGGCCACGGTACGTTTGACCACTTCATCGACGCTGAGCACGCCGGCGTTGGTACGGGCGATGATCGCCAGGTCCGGGTCTACACGCGCTTCAAGGGCCGCACGCACTTTGCCGACGCCTTCGGCGACGCTGATCAGATCGGTCGACTTGCGGTTGAATTGGGCGGGCAGCAGGGTGTCTTCGATGGTCAGCGCGGAGATGCCAGCGCGTTCCAGCTCGACCACGGTGCGCATCACGTTCAGGGCGTTGCCGTAGCCGTGGTCGGCATCGGCGATCACCGGCAGGCGGGAAACCCGGTGGATGCGGGTGGCCTGCTCGACGAACTCGCTCAGGGTGATCAGCGCGAAATCCGGCGCGGCGAGTACCTGCAGGGAGGCCACCGAGCCACCGAGAATGCCGACTTCGAAACCGAGGTCGCCGGCGATGCGCGCGGACATCGGGTCGAAAACCGAGGCGGTGTGGTAACAGGCGCCCGAAGCCAGCAGGGTGCGGAAGGCGCGCCGCAGTTCATGATGGGAAGCACGTTGCATATTGGTCATAGGCATTGTCCAAACGTCGAATGAATCGGGTGCCCGACGGCCTTGTCCCCTGCCGTCTGAAGCGAATTCTTGTGCTGTGCCGCGAGCGATGGCCGGCTGTTGTCAGCTGCTGCTCGCCTCGCAGCAATTTTCCCGCCAACTCAGCGCAGTGCGGCGGGAAGCTCTACATGGGGGAGCCACTGGCGGAAAATCGCCGAGAATTCCCCATCACGGCGCATTTCCGCCAATTTTGCCTGCCAGTCAGCAACCACTGCCGGATCGGTGTCCAGCGAGAAGGCGATGTAATACGAAGACTCCATGAACACCATCTGCGGCTGCACATCCGCCGGTTCAAGGCCTGCCGGGGCGAGCATGTCGCGTAGCAGGAGGTCTTCCAGCAGGATCAGGTTGCCGCGGCCATGTGCGAATAGCGTGACCATGGTCTGTGGCGTCGGCACGCCATACAGATTCGGCAGCCCCTTGGCCTGCAGCGCCTCGTAGCTGTACCACTGTTTGGGTACCGCCAACGGCCCGCTGGCCGCCACATCATCGAGGCTGTTCACCTGCATGCCCCGCGACTTCAGCGAATAGAAGCGCACCTTGCCATGCAATATAGGCCCCACCCATTGAAAACGCTTTTCACGCTCAGGCGTACGCACCATGGCGAACAGCGCAATATCCGGCTCACGCTGGGCAATGGTGTAGGCGCGGGTCCAGGGCATCATCTCGATCTGCGCGTGGGCGCCGGTTCGCTCGATCAGCTCACGCACCACATCGACGCCAAAACCGCGTAGCTGCCCATCCTGCATGAACGCCGTGGGTGGCCCCGGCTCAGTGAGAATGCGCAGCTCGGCGTGGGCGCGAGTGCACAGCAGCAACGCGACGATCAACACACCGTAGCAACGCAGCGGGCCCATCAGGCCGTACCCCCTGAACGCGAAAACGCAGTCGGCTGCCAGGCGGCGAATTGCACTGTCGATGCACGCCTTGCAGCTAAAGCCGGCAATTTTACCCCAGTAACCGGCCAATTTCAGCAAGCAGGCGAACGCAGGCGCTAGAGGCCGACAGCTTATCCGATTGCGCCCAATACAAATGGCCGAAGGACTTTGTGGCCATTGCAACGACAATCGGGCTGGCGCCAGCGCTTCAGGCAGGCGATCATCGGCGCTCGCCCATCAACGCGCACCGACATGACCGACACCACGCAAACGCCCGCCCCGTCGCACAAACCCCGCCCGTTCATCGACCTGCTGATCAGCATCGTGATCCCCTCGCTGATTCTCATGAAGCTCAGCGGCGAAGCCCGCCTGGGCCCGGATGGCGCACTGGTGCTGGCTCTGGCATTCCCGCTCGGTTGGGGCGCGTTCGAGCTGATCAAGTACCGTAAATTCAACTTCGTCGCCCTGCTCGGCCTGGTCAGCGTGATTCTCACCGGCGGCATCGGCCTGCTGCACCTGGACAACCAGTGGCTGGCGATCAAGGAAGCGGCGATTCCCGGGCTGATCGGCATTGCCGTGCTGGTCTCCACGCGCACTCGCTATCCGCTGATTCGCACGCTGCTGTTCAACAAGACGGTGCTCAACGTCGACAAGATCCATGAGCGTCTGGAACAGGGCGGCCACACGCCGCGCTTCGAAACCCGACTGATGCGCGCCACCTACCTGCTCAGCGGCACTTTCTTCTTCTCCTCGGTAATGAACTACGTGCTGGCCAAGTGGATCGTTACCAGCCCGGCTGGTAGCGAGGCGTTCAACGACGAACTGGGCCGCATGACCCTGCTCAGCTACCCGATGATCGCCATCCCGTCGATGATCATGCTGATGGCCATCTTCTATTACCTGTGGCGCACCATCCATGACCTCACCGGCCTCAAGCTGGAAGAGATCATGGCCAATAGCGAAACTGACAAGTAGCCCTGACAGCTCAGCGCTTTGCCGGATTTCTACGCCTATTTCGGGCTGTTCGCCGCCGCATTCGGCGCAGCGACGCTGCTGCCCCTGCAATCCGAGGCGCTGCTCGTCGGCCTGCTGCTCGGCAGCGCGCAGCCGGCCTGGGCTCTGGTACTGTTCGCCAGCGTAGGCAACGTGCTGGGCTCGCTGGTCAACTGGTGGCTGGGGCTTTATCTGGAGCGTTTCCGCGACCGCCGCTGGTTCCCGGTCAACGAACGGCGCCTGCAACAAGCGCAGCATTGGTACGGCCGTTATGGTCGTTGGTCGCTGCTGCTGAGCTGGCTGCCAGTGATCGGCGATCCGCTGACCCTGGTCGCCGGCATCATGCGTGAGCCGCTATGGCGTTTCACGCTGATCGTCGCCTTCGCGAAAACCCTGCGTTATGCCGTGCTGGCCGCAGCCACACTGGGTTTGAGCCTGTAAAAAGACACACTCGGTAACGGCCTGCAAACCGGTGCCAGTTGAGCAAGCGGCCCGCCTCCGGGATACTGCGCACCCTGTACACCCACATCCCGCCGGGACATACCCCGGGAAAGGGCCTGAACGATGGGTACGACAGCCCATCGAATGCAGAGTCGACTGTCCGCAAAGACGTGAAACAGGGGATCGCCGTTGCAAGGTACCAAGCCCACGATGAAACGCAGTGACCTGATCTGGACGCTGATCGGGTTGTGCGCCGTGGTCGCGTCCTGCTTCCTGCTCTACCGCGAAGTGCGCAATATCTCCCTCGACGAGATCGCCGGCAGCCTCAAGGCCATCCCGCACCTGAACTGGATTCTCGCCGCCATCGCCACCCTCGGCGCCTACTCGGCACTGGCCTGGTACGACCGCATCGCTGTCGCCCACCTGGGCAAGAAGATTTCCTGGCGCTTCATCACCCTGTGCTCCTTCACCACCTACGCCCTGGCCCACAATATCGGCGCTTCGGTGTTCTCTGGCGCCGTGGTGCGCTATCGCGCCTACCGCACCAAGGGCCTGACGCCCCATGAAATCGGCATCCTGATCGTCTTTTGCTCCTTCACCTTCGCCCTCGGCACGCTGCTGGCCAGCGGCTGCGTACTGGTGCTGCAGCCGGATCTGATCCACCGCGTACTGAACGTCACCCCATTGGTTTCGGTGGCCATAGGCGGCCTGCTGTTGCTGCTGGTCGCCCTCTACGTGCTGGGTTCCTGGCTGCAGTTCAAACCCTGGAAGTTCGGCAAACTGCATGTCGAATACCCACGCCTGCGCATCGTCGGTCGCCAATTGCTGGCCGGCCCATTGGAGCTGGCCTGCGCCGCGGCGATCATCTACTTCGCTCTGCCCGAAGCCTACAACCCGGGCTACATGGTGGTGCTCGGCGTATTCCTGGCGTCCTTCTCCCTGGCCCTGCTGTCCCATGCTCCGGGCGGCCTGGGCGTGCTGGAAGTGAGCTTCCTGGCGGCCCTGCCGGAGATTCCGGCGCCGGACGTACTGGCCGCACTCATCGTATTCCGTGGCTTCTACCTGCTGCTGCCGTTCGCCCTCTCGCTGCTCGTGGTGCTCGGCTTCGAGTGGGGCCAATGGCGCGAACGCCGCGGCGAAGTGCAAAATCCTCCACTGCCCTGACGAAGCGGCAGCACTGCCCGATCATTTCGCCTAGAATGCGCGGCCGTTTTTTCAGGAGCCGCGCGACATGCCTCTTTCCACCCCTGCCCGCGCCTGCGGTATCGACTTCGGCACCTCCAACTCCACCGTCGGCTGGTTGCGCCCGGGCGGCGAAACGCTGATCCCGCTGGAAGACGGCAAAATCACCCTGCCCTCCGTGGTGTTCTTCAATCTCGAGGAGCGCAGGCCGGTCTATGGTCGCCTGGCCCTGCACGAGTACCTGGAAGGCTACGAAGGCCGTCTGATGCGCTCGCTCAAGAGCCTGCTGGGTAGCAAGCTGCTAAAAAGCGAAACCGCGGTGATGGGCAGCGCCCTGCCGTTCAAGGACCTGCTGGGCTTCTTTATCGGCGAGCTGAAGAAACGCGCCGAAGCGGTGGCCGAACGCCCCTTCGAAGCCGTGGTGCTGGGCCGCCCGGTGTTCTTCGTGGATGACGATCCGGCCGCCGATCAGGAAGCCGAAAACACCCTGATCGCCGTGGCGCAGAAGCTCGGTTTCAAGGACGTGTCCTTCCAGTACGAACCAATCGCCGCGGCCTTCGACTACGAGTCCAGCATTGAGCGCGAAGAGCTGGTGCTGATCGTCGATATCGGCGGCGGCACTTCGGACTTCTCCCTGGTGCGCCTGGCACCGGAGCGCCGCCAGCTGGCCGAACGCCAGGACGATATCCTGGCCACGGGCGGCGTGCATATCGGCGGTACCGACTTCGACAAGCAACTGTCGCTGGCCGGCGTGATGCCGCTGTTCGGCTATGGCAGCCGGATGAAGAGCGACGCGCTGATGCCCACCAGCTTTCACCTCAACCTGGCGACCTGGCACACCATCAACATGGTCTACTCGGCCGCCTCGCAGCGGGCGTTGCAGAACATGCGCTACGACATCGTCGACCCGACCGGCATCGACCGCCTGTTCAAGCTGATCGAGCAGCGCGCCGGCCACTGGCTGGCGATGCAGATCGAAGACAGCAAGATCGCCCTGACCGAGCACCAGCAGCACCCCATCGACCTGCAACGCATCGAAGACGGCCTGCGCGCCGAGCTGACCCGCGGGCTGTTCGAGGACAGCATCGCGGCGCTGCTCGAACGCATCCGCAGCAGCGTGGCCACGCTGCTCAGCGATGCTGGCGTGGGCCTGGAGCAAGTCGATACGGTGTTCTTCACCGGCGGCTCCAGCGGCGTGCCGGCCCTGCGCCAGAGCGTGGCGGCGCTGCTGCCCAACGCCCGGCATGTAGAAGGCAACACCTTCGGCAGCATCGGCAGCGGCCTGGCCATCGAAGCGAAGAAGCGTTACGGCTGACAGCTGGGAAGGGGCGGCGATAAGTTTGTGGGAGCGCGCCATGCGCGCGACTCGCGGGCATGGGCTAGACGCCTCCGCCCGCTCCCACCGGATAGCTGACTACCTGCCTTAACGCGGCGCTACCGGACGCGGCTTCTTCTTGCCGCCAGCCCCTTTCCCGCCGCCCTTGCGCTGCTCCTGCAGCCGAGCTTCTGCGGCGGCCTTGGCCTGCTCGCGCTTGTCCCAGGGCTTGCTGCCGTCGCTGCCGCGCGGCGGCAGGCCGGTGTGCTGGGTGAGGATACGCCCGCCAGCAGGCTTGGCTGCCTGACCGACCTTCTTGCTACCTGCCGGCGTCGAGTTCTTGCGGCGCGCGCTCTGATACTCGTCGGTCTTGGGCTGGTAGGTCGGAATCAGCTGGTGCTTGCCGTTGCCGATCAGGTCGGCGCGGCCCATACGCTCCAGCGCCTCACGCAGCAGCGGCCAGCCCTTCGGGTCGTGGTAGCGCAGGAAGGCCTTGTGCAGACGGCGCTGCTGCTCGCTCTTGACGATCTCGACGCCATCGCTCTTGTAGGTGACCTTGCGCAGCGGATTCTTGCCCGAGTGGTACATGGCCGTGGCGGTAGCCATCGGCGACGGGTAGAAGGCCTGTACCTGGTCGGCACGGAAACCGTTGCGTTTGAGCCACAGCGCGAGGTTCATCATGTCCTCGTCGGTGGTACCGGGGTGCGCGGCGATGAAGTACGGGATCAGGTACTGTTCCTTGCCTGCTTCCTTCGAGAACTTCTCGAACATGCGCTTGAAGGTGTCGTAGCTGCCGATGCCCGGCTTCATCATCTTGTCCAGCGGGCCGCGCTCGGTGTGCTCCGGGGCGATCTTCAGGTAACCACCAACGTGGTGGGTGACCAGCTCCTTGACGTACTCCGGCGACTCGACGGCCAGGTCATAACGCAGCCCCGAGGCGATCAGGATCTTCTTCACGCCCGGCAGCGCGCGGGCCTTGCGGTACAGCTCGATCAGCGACGAATGGTCGGTATTGAGGTTCTCGCAAATACCGGGGAACACGCACGACGGCTTGCGGCAGTGCTTTTCGATCTCCGGGTCTTTGCAGGCGATGCGGTACATGTTGGCGGTCGGCCCGCCGAGGTCGGAGACCACGCCGGTGAAGCCCGGCACCTTGTCACGCATCTCCTCGATCTCGCGGATGATCGACTCGTGGGAGCGGTTCTGGATGATGCGGCCTTCGTGCTCGGTGATCGAGCAGAAGGTGCAGCCGCCGAAGCAGCCACGCATGATGTTCACCGAGAAACGGATCATGTCGTAGGCCGGAATCTTCTCCTTGCCATACGCCGGATGTGGCACGCGCGCATAGGGCATGCCGAACACGTAGTCCATTTCCTCGGTGGTCATGGGAATGGGTGGCGGGTTGAACCACACGTCCACTTCGCCATGCTTCTGCACCAGCGCGCGGGCGTTGCCCGGGTTGGTTTCCAGGTGCAGCACGCGGTTGGCGTGGGCGTAAAGCACCGGGTCGTTGCGCACCTTCTCGAAGGACGGCAGGCGGATCACCGTCTTTTCACGCTCCAGGCGCGGGTGCGAAAGCAGCTGCACCACCTTGGCTTCGTTGGGATCCTCGACTGGGCCTTTTTCCTGCTCGATCGCGCAGGCTTCGGTGTCCTGGGTGTTCACGTAGGGGTTGATGATCTTGTCGACGCGACCCGGACGGTCGATACGCGTCGAATCCAGCTCGAACCAGCCCGCGGGCGTATCACGGCGGATAAAGGCGGTGCCGCGAATGTCGGTGATGGTATCGATGGACTCGCCACGGGACAGGCGCTGGGCCACTTCGACCACCGCACGCTCGGCGTTGCCATAAAGCAGGATGTCGGCAGTGGCATCCATCAGGATGGAGCGGCGCACCTTGTCCTGCCAGTAGTCGTAGTGAGCGATGCGGCGCAATGAAGCCTCGATGCCGCCGAGCACCACCGGTACATGGCTGTAGGCTTCCTTGCAGCGTTGGCTGTACACCAGGCTGGCGCGATCCGGGCGCTTGCCTGCCAGGCCGCCGGGCGTGTAGGCGTCGTCGGAGCGGATCTTCTTGTCTGCGGTGTAGCGGTTGATCATCGAGTCCATGTTGCCGGCCGCCACACCGAAGAACAGGTTCGGCTCGCCGAGCTTCATGAAGTCGTCTTTGGACTGCCAGTTCGGCTGGGCGATGATGCCCACGCGAAAGCCCTGGGCCTCCAGCAGACGGCCAATGATCGCCATGCCGAACGACGGATGATCGACGTAGGCGTCACCGGTAACGATGATGATGTCGCACGAATCCCAGCCGAGCTGATCCATCTCCTCCCTGCTCATTGGCAGGAACGGCGCCGGGCCGAAACACTCGGCCCAGTATTTGGGATAGTCGAACAGCGGCTTGGCGGCTTGCATGGCGGTAACCGTTTTTGATCAGGAATTTCACGGGGCGCGGAATATAGCACAAATTTTAACCAAACCCGACTGCTGCGCTAGGTTGTACCGGACATCCGATAGCAGGCAGTCCGCTTCGCTCTGGTCATCAAAAACCCCAGCTTTGGGTGTAGGCTTAGGCTTACAAAACAATGCCTGCCTGCCCCAGGAGCACCGCGTGCAGCGCCTAGCCAAATTCCTGACGCAGATTTTGTTGCTGACTTCCTTGAGCCTAGTCGCCTACGCCAACAGCATCACGCTGACGCCGGCCAGCAGCGGGCAAAGCCTTAACGAGCAGGTCGAGCTGCTCGAAGATAAGGGCGCAAAGCTGAGCATCGCGGATATGAGCGCTCCCGCTGTGCAGCAGCGTTTCATGCCGGCCCATGGCAAGGCCAGCGTCGGCCAGAGCCCTAATCCCTGGTGGATCAAGATCACCCTGAGCGCCACAGCGGATGCGCCAAAGCAATGGTGGCTGGAAATCGCCTCGGTGACCCTCCTCGATCTGCAGCTCTATCTGCCCGATGACCAGGGTGACTGGCAAATCCGTCAATCCGGCGAACGGGTGAGTTTCGCCGAAGGCCGCGATTATCCACACCGGCGCATGCTGCTGCGCCTGCCGGAACTGGGCGAACAGCCGCTCACCTTCTACCTGCGAAGCTATGACCCGGCCGGCAACTCCTTCCCGCTGAAAGTGTGGCAACTGGGCGATCTGAAGAGCCAGGTGAGCGGAGAAAACCTGCTACTGGGCCTTATTTACGGTGTGATCATCGCCCTTCTGCTCTACAACCTGTTTATCTTTCTGGCACTGCGTGACAGCGCCTACTTCTGGTATGTAGTGACCACCACCGGCGCTCTGCTGATGATCCTGAGCATGACCGGCCACGGTTTTCAGTACCTGTGGCCAGGCTCGGCGGTGCCCTTCTGGCTGGACCGCATCAGCATTCCAGCGCTCTGGGGCTTTGGTGCCTGTCGTTTCACTCAGAAGTTGCTGCAGACGCGTCGCTACGTACCCTGGGCTCACCACCTGTTAAACGTCAGCTTAGGCCTCTATCTGGTAGCAGTGACGGCTGATGCCTTCGGCTTGCGCGCCGTTGGCGCCTGGATATTCGTACTACTGGCGATCGCCACGATTCCCACCGCCCTTTGGGCTTCGTTAAAGCGCTGGAGGCAAGGCTACTTCCCGGCGTGCCTGTACTTCTGTGGCTATGGCACGATCCTGGCCAGCGTCAACCTGCTATTGCTGCGTGCCATGGGCATCATCCAGCCTGCTCCGTGGAGCAGCTACGTGTTTCCGGTCGCCGTTGCGCTGGAGTCCATCCTGTTCTCGTTCGCTCTCGCCTACCGCATTCAGCTGCTGAAGAACGAGCGAGCCGAAGCATTGCTGCGGGCTGATGAGGAGAAAGGTGCGCGCCTAGCGCAGGTGCAGGCCAGCGCCGATGAGCTGCAAGTGGCCGTCGACCGGCGCACCGCCGAACTGAAAAGCGCCAACCTGCAGCTCTCCCAGCAGGAACTGGAATTGCGACATGCCGCCTTCCACGATGCCCTGACTGACTTGCCCAACCGCCGCTACCTGATCGAGCAGTGCGAGAGCGCCATGCGTGGCGCACGGCAGAGCGATGAAAACCTGGCCTTGCTGCTGATCGATCTGGACCACTTCAAACCGATCAATGACCGCCATGGCCACGATGCCGGCGACCTACTGCTGCAGCACATCGGCCGAAGGCTGCGTGAGCAGGTACGCGGCAGCGATACGGTGGCGCGTCTGGGCGGGGATGAGTTCGCGGTATTGATCGGCGGTGCCGATGCCCAGCATTACGCCGAGGATGTCGCTGAACGCCTGCTCGCCGAACTGGCCCGGCCGGTGGAATATGCCGGCCACACCCTGAACGTCAGCATCAGCATTGGCGCGGCGTTCTATCCCCTGCACGCCGAGCAGTTCGCCGGCCTCTACAAGGCAGCCGACCAGGCGCTCTATCAGGCCAAGGCAGCCGGCCGCTCAGGTTACGCGGTGTTCCAGCCGGCCGACTGAGGCATCACTCGTCGTCGAACTGGTAGCTACCGGGCGCCAAATTCTCGAAGCGCGAGTATTTGCCGAGAAACGCCAGGCGCGCAGTACCCAGGGGGCCGTTACGCTGCTTGCCGATGATGATTTCGGCGACGCCCTTGTACTCGGTTTCCGGGTGGTAGACCTCGTCGCGGTAGACGAAAAGGATGATGTCGGCGTCCTGCTCGATCGCCCCGGATTCACGCAAGTCGGAGTTGATCGGGCGCTTGTTGGGCCGCTGCTCCAGACCCCGGTTGAGCTGCGAGAGGGCAATGACCGGGCAGTTGAATTCCTTGGCCAGCGCCTTGAGCGAGCGCGAGATCTCGGAAATCTCGTTGACCCGGCTATCACCGCTGGAGCCGGGAATCTGCATCAGCTGCAGGTAGTCGACCATGATCAGGCCGATCTCGCCGTGCTCGCGGGCCAGGCGCCGGGTGCGTGCGCGCATCTCGCTGGGCGAGATACCGGCGGTGTCATCGATGAACAATTTGCGGTCATTGAGTAGGTTGACCGCCGAAGTCAGACGCGGCCAGTCGTCATCGTCCAGGCGGCCGGCACGCACTTTGGTCTGGTCGATGCGGCCGAGGGAGGCCAGCATACGAATCACGATGGATTCGGAAGGCATCTCCAGGGAATACACCAGGATCGACTTGTCGCTGCGCATCAGCGCGTTTTCCACCAGGTTCATGGCGAAGGTGGTCTTACCCATCGATGGACGACCGGCGACGATGATCATGTCGGCCGGCTGCAGGCCGCTGGTCAGGTTGTCCAGATCGGTAAAGCCGGTGGACAGGCCGGTGATCGCGTCACCGTTGTTGAACAGCTCATCGATGCGGTCGATGGCCTTTACCAGGATGTCGTTGATGCCGACCGGACCACCGGTCTTCGGCCGCGCCTCGGCGATCTGGAAGATCAGCCGCTCGGCTTCGTCGAGAATCTCCTCGCCGGTACGGCCTTCGGGCGCGTAGGCACTGTCGGCGATCTCGTTGCTGATGCCGATCAGTTTGCGCAGGGTGGCGCGCTCGCGAATGATTCCGGCGTAAGCCTTGATGTTGGCCACCGACGGGGTGTTCTTGGCCAACTCGCCCAGATACGCCAGGCCGCCGACCTGCGACAGCTGCCCTTCCTTGTCGAGCTGCTCGGACAGGGTGACCACGTCGAACGGCTGGTTACGTTCGGCGAGCTTGAAGATGGCGCGAAAGACCAGGCGATGGTCATGGCGATAGAAGTCGCCATCGGACACCTGATCCAGTACGCGCTCCCAGGCGTTGTTGTCGAGCATCAAACCACCGAGCACCGCCTGCTCGGCCTCGATTGAGTGCGGAGGCACTTTCAGGGCAGCGGTCTGCAGGTCGTACTGTTCGGTGATGCTGATGTCGTTCATGGGCGCCTGGAAAGAATGCTTGCGGTGAAAAACAAAGGGCACGGTACCGCTTTCGCAATACCGTGCCCGATGTTAGCGGGAAGGCACCTGAGTGCAAGCCCGCTAAGCAGTTCGCTGAGACTTAGGCAGCGACTACGACAACCTTGACGGTTGCTTCGACATCGCTGTGCAGGTGCACGGCCACGTCGTACTCGCCAACCTGGCGAATGGTGCCGTTCGGCAGACGAACTTCGGCTTTGGCCACTTCAACGCCGGAGGCGGTCAGGGCGTCAGCGATGTCGTGGGTGCCGATGGAACCGAACAGCTTGCCTTCATCGCCAGCGGTGGCGGTGATGGTGACTTCCAGCTCAGCCAGCTGAGCGGCGCGAGCTTCGGCGGAAGCTTTCTTCTCGGCAGCGGCTTTTTCCAGCTCGGCGCGACGTGCTTCGAAAGCAGCGACGTTGGCTTCGGTGGCAGCGGTAGCTTTGCCTTGCGGCAGCAGGAAGTTACGGCCGTAACCGGCTTTAACGTTCACTTTATCGCCCAGGTTGCCCAGGTTGGCGATTTTTTCCAGCAGGATGACTTCCATTTGGGTGTTACCTCTTAACTTTTAACCTTCACCGTTGGCGGGACCAGAACCGGGCTTGTCCGCCAGACGACCACGAAAATCAAACAGACTGTCGACGATGGCTAACACCACCAGCAAGGGATAGATCAGCTGCATGAACAGCAGCAGCGTGATGTACAGCCCGACCAGCCAGAACTTCGACAGTCGGCCCTTGGCCACCATCCCGTGCAACAGAGCGATGGCAGCAAACACCAGCGGAACACTGCACAACGGCGTGAGCATGGCCATCTCGACACCCAGATTGGGCCCGAGCAGCATGCCGACCAGCAGCAACATCGCCAGCATCGGCGGAAATCTCAGCTCACGAAACTCGGAGCCGAAACCTCCAGGGTTGTACAACGCCGCCTGCCAGAAACGCCCAAGCATCAGGCTCAGCAAGCTGACCACCTGCAGCAACGCTGCCAGCAATCCGGTCAGGATGGGTGCAATAAGACTCTGGAGACGCGCCTGATCATCCACCGACATCTGTTGGTGAACCCCATCGAGCATCTGCGGCAACAGCTTGGTCAGCTCCTGCGCCATGGCTTCGATGGGCTCGCGGAACGTCGCCCCCAATACCAGTCCATACACCAGGCCCAGCGCGATGCTGAACAACAGCACCCGCCTCCAGGACGGATTGGCGCGCAATACACACGCCAGCCCCAGCGCGCCCAGCAGCACCAGCAAGGTGCGCGGTTCGCCGAAGTACCACCAGCCAATGGCCGGCAGTAACGCCCAGGCGAGGATGCCGACGGCATCACTCAGGCCGCGCCGCAGAAGCACCAGGCTTCCCGCGGCAGCACTCAACCAGAACAGCAGCGGCAAAGCTGCAGATCCGACCACCACGAGGGTGGCCTGCATACGGCCGCGCATGATGAATTCTGCCAAGGCGCGCATGCGATAAATCCCTTACTACTTGTCGAACGTCAGATCTTAACGGCCGTGGCTGTCGGTGTAGGGCAGCAGGGCCAGGAAGCGGGCGCGCTTGATAGCGGTAGCCAGCTGACGCTGATAACGAGCCTTGGTACCGGTGATACGGCTAGGAACGATTTTGCCGGTTTCCGAGATGTAGGCTTTCAGGGTGTTGAGATCCTTGAAATCGATCTCTTTCACGCCTTCAGCGGTGAAACGGCAGAATTTACGACGACGGAAGAAACGTGCCATGGGATTGGCTCCTCAATAGATCCGGTGATTACTCGTCAGCGTTGTCGCTGTCGTTGTTGTCGCTGTCATCGCCGTCGTTGGACTCGGCGTTTTCAGGACGTTCACGACGCTCACGGCGCTCACTGCGGTTTTCTTCGGCCTTGAGCATCTCGGACTGACCGGTAACGGCTTCGTCGCGACGGATGACCAAGTTACGGATCACGGCATCGTTGTAGCGGAAGTTGTCTTCCAGCTCAGCCAGGGCCTTGCCGCTGCACTCAACGTTCAGCATCACGTAGTGAGCCTTGTGAACGTTATTGATGGCGTAGGCCAGTTGACGACGGCCCCAATCTTCCAGACGGTGGATCTTGCCGCCGTCTTCTTCGATCAGCTTGGTGTAACGCTCGACCATGCCGCCGACTTGCTCGCTCTGGTCCGGGTGAACCAGAAAGATGATTTCGTAATGACGCATGAATGCTCCTTACGGGTTGTAGCCTGCCGCGAAATGCGGTCAGGCAAGGAGTGAATGACACTGTTGACTTGCTGAAACGGAGAGGCGCGCAAACGCCTGCCATGACGGCAAGGGGCGACATTCTAGAGAAGCCCCCTGGCGCACGCAAGGCGATTTGGCGATTTTTTGAACAGCCAATCGCCGGCGTTGCGCCGGCGATTGTTTCAGGCTTTGAGCGCGCGACGCTGACGCAGCGCCTCGAACAGGCAGATGCCGGTGGCGACCGACACGTTGAGACTGCTGACGCTGCCAGCCATGGGCAGCTTGACCAGGTAATCGCAGTGCTCGCGGGTCAGGCGGCGCATGCCTTTGCCTTCAGCGCCCATGATCAGCACTGTCGGGCCAGTCAGGTCCTGCTGGAACAACTCCTGCTCGGCTTCACCAGCCGTACCGACGACCCACAAGCCGCGCTGCTGGAGCTTTTCCAGGCTGCGCGCTAGGTTGGTCACGGCGACCAGCGGGATCACCTCGGCAGCCCCACAGGCGACCTTGCGCACCACCGGCGTGAGCGTGGCCGATTTGTCCTTCGGCACGATCACCGCCAGCGCACCCGCCGCATCGGCGGTGCGCAGGCAGGCGCCGAGGTTGTGCGGATCGGTCACCCCGTCGAGTACCAGCAGCAGCGGTGGGCCTTCACAACGGTCGAGCAACTCCTCGAGCATCGCCTCGCCCCATACCTGACTTGGGCTGACTTCGGCGACCACACCCTGGTGCACGCCTTCGACCCAGGCGTCCATCTCACGGCGCTCGCACTGGCCGACAGCTACACGCGCCTTACCGGCCAATTCGAGCAGCGGCTGCACGCGCGGATCACTGCGACCATCAGCCAGCCAGATCTGCTTCACACGCTTGGGATGATGACGCAGCAGCGCCTCGACGGCATGCACGCCGTAGATCTTTTCCAGCTGACTCATGACTTGGCCTTGCCTTTCGACGGGCCCTTGCGATGGCGACTCGGCTTGCCGCCCTTGTCCGTCGGCTTGCCACCTTTCTTGCCGGAAGTCTTGGACTCGGCGAGCAGCGCCTTCTTCACGTCTCGGCTTTTCTGCACGTCGGTATTACCAGCAGGCGTGTTGCGCGCGCCGCGGCCACCGCGGCTATCGCTGCCAGACTCACGACGCTTGCCGCGCGCCGCCGACGCCTGCTCTGTACCTTCGGCCATCTCGAAATCGATCTTGCGCTCATCCAGATCGACACGCATGACCTTCACTGACACGCTATCGCCAAGGCGGAAGCTGCGGCCACTGCGCTCACCCGCCAGACGGTGATGCACGGGATCGAAGTGGTAGTAATCGCCAGGCAACGCGGTGACGTGCACCAGGCCTTCGACGTAGATGTCTTTGAGCTCGACGAACAGGCCGAAACCGGTCACGGCAGTGATCACGCCCGGGAAGGTTTCACCGACGCGATCCTTCATGAACTCGCACTTGAGCCAGTTGACCACGTCACGAGTGGCTTCATCGGCACGTCGCTCGGACATCGAGCACTGCTCACCGAGCTGCTCGAGCATTGGTTCGTCGTACGGATAGATGCGCGCCTTGGGCATGCTAACGGCACCGGCACGCTCGACGTGCGGGGTGTCCTGCCTGGAGCGGATCACGCTGCGGATCGCGCGATGGATCAGCAGATCCGGGTAGCGGCGAATCGGCGAGGTGAAGTGCGCGTAGGCGTCGTAATTGAGGCCGAAGTGCCCCTGATTGTCAGCGCTGTATACCGCCTGGCTGAGCGAGCGCAGCATCACCGTCTGGATCAGGTGGTAATCCTCGCGACCGCGGATGCTTTCCAGCAGTGCCTGGTAGTCCTTGGGCGACGGACCGTCCTTGGACTTGCCACGGTGCAGGGAAAGCCCCAGCTCGCCGAGAAACGCCTTGAGCTTTTCCAGGCGCTCCGGTGGCGGACCATCGTGCACGCGGTACAGCGCCGGAATGCCGTGCTTCTGCATGAACGCGGCGGTGGCCACGTTGGCGGCCAGCATGCATTCCTCGATCAGCTTGTGGGCATCGTTGCGCTGGGTCGGGCGGATCTCCGCGATCTTGCGGCCCGAGCCGAAGATGATGCGGGTCTCCTGGGTTTCGAAGTCGATGGCGCCGCGCTCGTGGCGAGCGGTGAGCAGCACCTGATAGAGCGAATACAGTTGCTTGAGGTGCGGCAGCACGTCCTTGTACTCGCTGCGCAGGGCCTTGCCTTCGCTGCTCTTGGGCTGCTCGAGCATTGCACTGACCTTGTTGTAGGTCAGGCGCGCATGGGAGTGGATCACCGCCTCATAGAACTTGTAGTCGGTCATCTTGCCGGTCTTGGAGATCGAGATCTCGCAGACCATGGCCAGGCGATCGACCTTGGGGTTCAGCGAGCACAGGCCGTTGGACAGCTCTTCCGGCAGCATCGGAATGACCCGCTCCGGGAAGTATACCGAGTTGCCGCGTACCTGGGCCTCGGCGTCCAGCGCCGAGCCGACCTTCACGTAATGGGAAACGTCGGCGATGGCCACGTAAAGCTTCCAGCCGCCGGAGAACAGGCGCCAGTTGCTGCCGCTCTTCTCGCAGTACACCGCATCGTCGAAATCGCGGGCATCCTCGCCGTCGATGGTGACGAACGGGATATGCCGCATGTCGACGCGGTTTTCCTTGTCCTTCTCCTCGACCTCGGGCTTGAGCTTGCGGGCTTCCTTGAGCACCGCCTCTGGCCAGACATGAGGAATGTCGTAGCTGCGCAGGGCCACGTCGATTTCCATGCCCGGTGCCATGTAGTTACCGACCACTTCGGTCACGTCGCCCTGGGGCTGGAAGCGCGGGGTCGGCCAGTGGGTGATCGTCACTTCGACGAACTGGCCCTGCTTGGCGCCGCCGTTACGGCCGGCAGTGACCAGCACTTCCTGCTGGATCTTCGGATTGTCGGGAATCACGAAGCCGATACCGCTCTCTTCGTAATAACGACCGACAATGGTCTGATGACCACGGGAAATCACTTCGACGATGGCACCTTCGCGGCGACCGCGACGGTCGAGGCCCGAAACCCGCGCCAGTGCGCGGTCGCCATCGAATACCAGACGCATCTGCGCGGGGCTCAGGAACAGGTCATCGCTGCCGTCATCGGGCACCAGAAAGCCGAAACCGTCGCGGTGGCCACTGACTCGACCAAGGATCAGGTCCAGCTTGTCCACCGGCGCGTAGGTGCCGCGGCGGGTGTAGATCAGTTGACCGTCGCGCTCCATGGCGCGCAGTCGGCGGCGCAGGGCTTCTATCTGCTCGTCGGTGGTCAGCCCGAACTCTTCGAGCAGCTCCTCACGACTGGCGGGCGAGCCGCGATCAGCCAGTTGCTGAAGAATCAGCTCGCGGCTGGGAATGGGGTTGTCATACTTTTCCGCTTCTCGGGCGGCCTCGGGATCGAGGGATTGCCAATCGGCCATTAGAAACTGTTCACCTTATCTATAGAGTCGTTTTTTGCCATGTATCTATTGAAGCGCGAAAGCGCCCTCCGGGTCAGCTCTCAGCACAAATAATTTTTCGACGTCAGGGGTTTACAAGGTAAAAGCGCGACCGTATAGTTCGCGCCCACAGCGTCGAGCAGACGTTGTAACACGAAGCAGATGAGCAATCATCAGTTTCAGTGCCCAGGTGGCGGAATTGGTAGACGCGCTGGTTTCAGGTATCAGTGATCGCAAGATCGTGGAAGTTCGAGTCTTCTCCTGGGCACCAAATTTCGTGAAGCAGCTTGATAACCTGCTTTGCAAATAACGGATGTAATGATCCGTACCGGCAACGGTGAACATTACTGCAGTGCCCAGGTGGCGGAATTGGTAGACGCGCTGGTTTCAGGTATCAGTGATCGCAAGATCGTGGAAGTTCGAGTCTTCTCCTGGGCACCAAAATTCAAAAAACCGAGCCAATGGCTCGGTTTTTTATTGCCTGAGCAAAAGTGACCCGCAAGGCCTGGCAATCACCAGGCCCGCGCTGCCCTCCTCACACCTTGAACTGACCCAGGCTGTCCTTGAGCTGCCCCGCCAGGCCATCGAGTACACGACCGCTATTGGCCGTCGCCGCCACCGCCTCGGCCGCACGCTGGGCCTCGGCGTGGATTACCTCGACCCGACCGCGCACCGCATCGGCCCCTTCGGCCTGATGCGCCGCAGCCTGAGTGGCGGCATTGATGGCGCCGTGTACGTCCTCAACCGAGCGCTGTACCGCCTGCTGGATACGCGCGCTTTCACGAAGCGCCGCCAAGCCTTGGTCCGCCTGCTGCCCAGCCTGACCGATTGCCCCGACCGCTTCACGGGCGCCCTGCTGCAGGGCGACGATATGCGACTGGATATCGCCGGTCGATTGCTGGGTCTTGCTGGCCAGCGCACGCACCTCATCGGCCACCACGGCAAAGCCACGGCCGCTCTCGCCGGCCCGCGCCGCCTCGATGGCCGCGTTGAGGGCCAGCAGGTTGGTCTGCTCGGCGATCGAGCGAATCACCGTGAGCACCACTTCGATCTGCTCACTCTGCTTGGCCAGACGCTCGATGACCGCCGAACCGGCGTCGACCCGCTGCACCAGCTCTTCGATGGAGCCGCCGACCCGGTTGGCGATGGCGGTGTTTTCCTGGGTCGACTGGCGAATCGCCTCGACCCGCTGCAAAGCCTCCTGCATGGCCCGACTTTCGGCCTGAGCCTCGTCAGCCATTACTGCCAGCGCCTGCAGGCTGGCTGCCACTTCGTCACGCTGGCGTTCGGCAGCCTGCTCCGCGGCAACGCTGCGAGCGCTCAGCGCGGTAATTTCCTGTCCGGTGCGCACCGCCACGTCACCGGCCTCACGCACGATGGGCTGCAGTTTGGCGACGAAACGGTTAACGGCAGAGGCCATTTCACCCACCTCGTCACGACTGTCGATTTCGATTCGCCGGGTCAGATCGCCCTCGCCAGCGGCCAAGTCGTCGAGCGCCGCGATCAAGGTGCGCAGGCGCACCACCACGCGACGCCCCAGCACGATCGCCAGCGCCAGCAATACGCCGAAGCCAACCACCGCCAGGCCCATGCCGATGCGCCAGCGCAGGTTGGAGGCGGCCGCGTCGACCGCTGCACCGGTATTGGTCGCCATGCCCTGGGCCGCCTGCTGCGCCGAGGCCAGCCGCTCCGAAAGCGCCTTGGCGCTATCCGTGGAGGCGCCGGCCAGACTATCGGCCACCAGCTGACCGCCGCTGGCCAGCAAGGCCTCGAAACGCTTGTCGACCGCCTGCAGCTCGGCCTCGATGGCGGACGTGGAAACTCCCATCAGCACCTTGCCGATTTCCACATCATTGGGGCTGATGCTGGCTTCGACGAAATACACGCCCGGGTCGGTCTTGGCCGCATTGATTACCTTGTCCAGCGCACGCTCACCCGCTCCGGTATCGAGCATGTGCTGAATCTGCTCGTTCTGACGGTTGAGGTAACGGGTCAGATGGTTACCCTCGGCATCGTCGTAGATTACGAACAGCACGTTGGGGTTACGCTGCGCACGGCGGGCGAATTCCGACAGCGCAGGAATATCGGAATCCCACATGGCACGCGGCGCCACGGCAGCGAGCAGCTGCGCCAGATCATTGGCGGAATCGCGCAGACTGCGCTCGAGACTGGCACGAATCTGCACACGCTCATCACTGAGGCGACTCGACAGCCCGGCCGACAGACTCTCACGGGTACGCACCGAAAGCCCGCCCAGGCTAGCCGACACGTCCTTGTTGGCCTGCTCCAACTCGGTCGCCAGACGCTGGGAATCGCTGCCCAGCTGACGCTCAAGATCGGTCACCAGACCATCCACGGTGCTGCGCGTCAGTGCCAGCACCAGCACCACCTGAACGAACAGCGCCACGCCCAGCGCGATGAACACGGGCAGCAACAGGCGACTACGCAGCAGCGAAAAGACAGCGATCACGGGCAAATCCTCCGACCGCCAGAGGAGCGGCAACTTCAGGGTAGGAGCAAGTCAAAGCAAGGCGCGTGCCGAATAGCGGCACATCGCCAGATTGCACCCAGGCCTCGCGCCTCGTCAAACGAAAACGGGCCGCCCAAGGGCGACCCGTTTCGTTTACCGATCTGCGGCCGCCGCAGCAGCCGTTACCACTCAGGCGAAAGGATGGCGCAGCACGATGGTCTCGTTGCGATCCGGGCCGGTGGAGATGATGTCGATCGGCGCACCGACCAGCTCTTCCAGGCGCGAGATGTAGGCACGGGCGTTGGCCGGCAGTTCTTCCAGGGTCTTGGCACCCAGGGTCGACTCGCTCCAGCCCGGCATTTCCTCGTACACCGGCTCCAGGCCAATGTAGCTGTCGGCATCGGTCGGCGCGTCGATGACGGCGCCGTTCTCGTTCTTGTAGCCCACGCAGATACGGATGGTTTCCAGACCGTCGAGCACATCCAGCTTGGTCAGGCACAGGCCCGAAATGCTGTTGACGTCGATGGCGCGACGCAGGATCACCGCGTCGAACCAGCCGCAACGGCGGGCACGGCCGGTGGTGGCGCCGAACTCGTGGCCGCGCTTGGCCAGGAAGGCGCCGACGTCATCGAACAGCTCGGTGGGGAACGGGCCGGAACCGACGCGCGTGGTGTAGGCCTTGGTAATGCCGAGGATGTAGTCGATGTACATCGGACCAACGCCGGAACCGGTGGCGATACCGCCCGCGGTGGTGTTGGAGCTGGTGACGTACGGGTAGGTGCCGTGGTCGATGTCCAGCAGCGAGCCCTGGGCGCCTTCGAACATGATGTCCTTGCCGGCGCGACGCAGGTTGTGCAGCTCGGCAGTGACGTCGAGCATCATCGGCTTGAGCTGCTCGGCGTATTCCATGCACTGATCCAAGGTTTCCTGGAAGTCGATGGCCGGCTCTTTGTAGTAATTCACCAACTGGAAGTTGTGGTAATCCAGCAGCTCGCCGAGCTTGGCGGCGAAACGCTCGCGGTGGAACAGGTCACCGATGCGCAGGCCGCGACGGGCGACCTTGTCTTCGTAGGCCGGGCCGATACCGCGACCGGTGGTACCGATCTTCAGCTCGCCACGGGCCTTCTCGCGCGCCTGGTCCAGGGCCACGTGGTAGGACAGAATCAGCGGACAGGATGGGCTGATGCGCAGGCGTTCACGCACCGGTACGCCCTTCTCTTCCAGCTTATTGATCTCGCGCAGCAGGGCGTCGGGAGCGACCACCACGCCATTGCCGATCAGGCACTGCACGCCTTCACGCAGCACGCCCGACGGAATCAGGTGCAGTACGGTTTTCTCACCGTCGATCACCAGCGTGTGGCCGGCATTGTGACCGCCCTGGTAACGCACGACGGCGGCGGCGTGTTCGGTCAGCAGATCGACGATCTTGCCCTTGCCCTCATCACCCCACTGGGTGCCCAGGACGACGACATTCTTACCCATGATACTTGTCCTCTTCGCGCAAGCTTGAGCCGGTCGCGGCCGGCGAAAATAAATCAGAATAGACGAGCCTGCAGGCCGCTCAGTCCAGCGCCAGCACCTGCCAGCGACCCTCATGCAATACCAGCTGGCGATCGCAGTGCGCCTGCACCGCCTCGCTCAATTCCTGCCCCGGCAGCGCCTGCACCACGCGCTCACCCTCGGCGCGCAAGCGGCGGACCGCCTGCCACAGATAGACGTCATGACTGTCCGGCGCCCAGATGCCTGCCGGCTCTTCGCCCAGCGGCATACGGCCGAGCGTCACCAGCGTCTTCAGGTCGGTGGAGAAGCCGGTAGCCGGACGGGCACGACCGAAGTCGGCACCAATGTCGTCGTAACGACCGCCCTGGGCGATGGCCTGCCCCACGGACGGTACGAACGCGGCGAACACCACGCCAGTGTGGTAGTGATAACCACGCAGCTCACCGAGATCGAAATACAACGGCAGCTCCGGATAGCGCAGCTCCAGCGCATCGGCGATGGCTACCAGCTCGTCGAGAGCGGCATGCACGTCATCCGGCGCATCGACCAGACAGGCCTGTGCAAGATCCAGCACGTCCCGACTTCCGCACAGCTCGGCCAGTGCCCGCAGCATGCGGCGCAGCGAGTCCGGCAGCGCCTCGGTAAGCGCATCGATCTCGTCCATGGCCTTGCGCTGCAGGGCATCGAACAGCTGCTGCTCGGCCTCACCAGAGAGTTCGGCAGCACGCACCAGGCCGCGGTAGATACCGACGTGCCCCAGGTCCATGTGCACGTCCGGCACTTCGGCCAGCTCCAGGGTGTCGACCAGCAGGCTGATCACCTCGACATCGCTGGCCGGACTGGCGTCGCCGTAAAGTTCGGCGCCCAGCTGAATCGGGCTGCGCGAGGTGGTCAGCGCCCGCGGCTGCGCATGCAGTACGCTGCCGGCGTAGCACAGGCGGCTCGGCCCTTCACGGCGCAGGGTATGCGCATCGATGCGCGCGACCTGCGGGGTGATGTCGGCACGAAAACCCATCTGCCGGCCGGACAGCGGATCGGTCACCTTGAAGGTGCGCAGATCCAGATCCTGGCCCGCGCCGGTGAGCAGCGACTCCAGGTACTCGATGTGGGGAGTGACCACGAACTCATAGCCCCAGCGCTGGAACAGATCCAGCACCTGGCGACGCGCGATTTCGATGCGCGCCGCTTCCGGGGGCAATACTTCTTCGATCCCATCTGGCAGCAGCCAGCGGTCTACCGTTGCCATTTCGCCATTTCCCTCTTGATTCGGGCGGCACAAGCCTTCAGTGAAGCGGATGGGAAGCCGAGCACGGCAACAGGCCGGCCGACTCCAGGAACGGGCATCGAGACGATCAGAGATTTGATTGCACGAAGCCCCCACGCCAGCGGCGCGGAAAGGGACAAGGTCAGGGACCTTGAAAGACAGAACGTAACGCTCAGTTCGTGCCGCATGATTCCCACAGGCGTAAAAAAGCCGGGATTTTCCCGGCTGCCGCATCATACCACGTCGAAAGCCTCAAGCCGCAAGCTTCACACGACAAGCGAGCACGGGGCTTCGGCTTGCGGTGTTTGGCTTGCGGCTCGGAGCCTCGTTACGGCTTGGACTTTTCCAGGTAACGGAAGAAGTCGCTGCTCGGATCCAGTACCAGCACGTCACGCTTGTCGGAGAAGCTCTCGCGATAGGCGTTCAGACTGCGATAGAAGGCATAGAACTCCTGATCCTGGCCATAGGCCTTGGAGTAGATGGCCGCGGCCTGGGCATCACCCTCACCACGCAGTTCCTCGGCCTGGCGATAAGCCTCGGCGAGAATCACGCGCTGCTGACGATCGGCGTCGGCACGAATACCTTCTGCCAACTCCTTACCCTTGGCGCGGTGCTCACGCGCCTCGCGCTCACGCTCCGAACTCATGCGATCGAAGACGCTGCGGTTGACTTCCTTGGGCAGGTCGATGGCCTTGACGCGAACGTCCACCACCTCGATACCCAGCTCACGCTGCGCCGCGCGGTTGAGCGAGGCGGTGACGTCAGCCATCAGTGCATCACGCTCGCCGGATACCGACTCGTGCAGGGTGCGCTTACCGAACTGGTCACGCAGCGAGGCTTCGAGACGACGCGACAGACGCTCGTCGGCGATCTGCTTCACACCCGAAGTCGCGGTGTAGTAACGCTCGGCATCCTGCACGCGCCATTTGGCGTAGGCATCGACCATCAACGCTTTCTTCTCGAGGGTCAGGAAGCGCGAATTGACGGTATCCAAAGTCAGCAGACGGGCATCGAACTTGCGCACCTGGTTGACGTACGGAATCTTCATGTGAAGACCCGGCTGCACGTCCGCCTCGACGATACGACCGAACTGCAGCAGTACCGCCCGCTCGGTCTGCGCCACGATGTAGAAGCTGCTCCAGGCCACCAGGGCCAGCACTACGCCCGCGATCAGGGTCACCAGTGATTTATTGCTCATCAGCGGCTCTCCCTTGTGCGCACGTCTGGCTGCCCAACGTTGTTACCCACACGCGAGCCGAGATCGGCAGCGCCGGCACCGACTGCGCCGGACGACGGATTGCTGCTGCCGCCACGGCTGTCGATCATCTTGTCCAGCGGCAGATAGAGCAGATTGTTCTGCCCCTTGTCGCCGGTCACCAGCACCTTGCTGGTGTTGGTCATCATCTGCTGCATGGTGTCCAGATACAGACGCTGACGGGTGATTTCCGGTGCCTTGCGGTACTCGGCGACCAGCGCGGTGAAACGATCCGCCTCACCCTGGGCGCGGGAGATCACTTCGTCGCGGTAACCGCTGGCATCCTCGATCAGACGCTGGGCCTGACCACGGGCTTCCGGGACCACACCATTGGCGTAGGTTTCCGCCAAGTTCTTCTCACGCTGCTCGTCTTCACGGGCACGAATCACGTCATCGAAGGCTTCCTGAACCTCACGCGGCGCTGCGGCGCTCTGCAGGTTCACCTGGGTCACGGTGATACCGGTGCGGTAGGTGTCGAGGAAACGCTGCAGACGCTCGCGAACATCGCCAGCCATCTGCTCACGGCCTTCGGTCAGCACCTGATCCATCTCGGTGGAACCCACCACGTGGCGCACGGCGCTGTCGGTGGCGTGCTGCAGGCTGGTTTCCGGCATGTCGACGTTGAGCACGTAATCCTTGAGGCTGCTGATCTTGTATTGAACGGTCAGCGGCACTTCGATGATGTTCTCGTCTTCGGTCAGCATCTGCCCCTGCTTGCTGTAAGCACGCTCGCGGGTGACGTTTTCCTGAAACTTGCGGTCAATCGGTGGGAAATAGATGTTCAGACCCGGGCCGACCGTCTCGTAGTACTTGCCGAAGCGCAGCACCACGGCCTGCTCCTGCTCGTCGACCACGTAGATGGCGTTATACAGCCAGAAGGCGCCGACCACGGCCAGCGCAACGAACAGCAGGCCGAAACCGCCGCCCTTGCCGCTATCGGAGCCGCTACCATCACTGCCGCGTTTCTTGCGACCACCGAACAACCCATTGAGGTTGTCCTGCAGCTTGCGGAAGGCTTCGTCAAGATCCGGTGGTCCCTTGCGATCGCCGCCACCGCCGCCTTTACCGCCACGGCCGCCGCCACCCCAGGGATCCTGATTATTCGAGTTGCCACCCGGCTCATTCCAAGCCATAGCGCTCTCCATACTGATAAAGCAAAGACGCGCCCAACGGCGCGCCCACCAATGCTACAGAATGCCTGCTTCCAGCGGCAAAATCACCGCTGCGGGCTTTATTGCAAAGTGTGTTGCTCAATGAACTCCAGCGGCTGCAGGCCCTCGCGACTGACCAGACGATTGAGCTCGACCCGCGGGATGCGCACCTGTAAGAGGCTGCTGCCGTCTTCGGCATAGGACTCCTGCAGCACCGCGCCCAGCTCAAAGAACTGCGCCCGCAGGCGCGCCAGGCGCTGCGGCAGCTGCAGGGTGGCGACGAACAGATCGTCACCGAGCAGCTCGGCCACCGCCTGCTTGAGCAGCGGCAAACCGCGACCATCACGCGCCGACAACCACACCCGCTCGGGGCGCCCGTCGGCATTGCGCTGGATCTGCGGCTCAACACCCTCGAGCAGGTCGAGCTTGTTGTAGACCTCAAGTACCGGCAGATCCTGGGCGCCGATTTCGCCCAGCACCTCGAGCACCTGCTCGATCTGCGCATCGCGCTCCGGCTCGTGCGAATCGATCACGTGCAGCAGCAGATCGGAGTTGCTCGACTCCTCAAGCGTTGCGCGAAACGCCTCGACCAGCTTGTGCGGCAGGTGACGAATAAAGCCCACGGTATCGGCCAGCACCACGGGGCCCAGGTCGTCGAGCTGGAGACGACGCAGGGTCGGGTCAAGGGTGGCGAACAGTTGATCAGCCGCGTAGACCTCGGATTCGGTCAGGGCGTTGAACAATGTGGACTTGCCGGCGTTGGTGTAGCCGACTAGCGACACGGAAGGAATATCGGCCCGCTTGCGGCCGCGGCGCGCCTGCTCCCGCTGACTGCGCACCTTCTCCAGCTTCTGCTTGATCTGGCGGATACGCACGCGCAGCAGGCGGCGGTCGGTTTCCAGCTGGGTTTCACCCGGGCCGCGCAGACCGATCCCGCCTTTCTGTCGTTCGAGGTGAGTCCAGCCGCGCACCAAGCGCGTGCTCATGTGATCGAGCTGAGCCAGCTCGACCTGCAACTTGCCTTCGTGGGTACGTGCGCGCTGGGCGAAGATATCGAGAATCAGCCCGGTGCGATCAAGCACGCGACACTCGAACATGCGCTCGAGGTTACGTTCCTGACTGGGCGTGAGGACATGATTGAAAATGACCAGGTCGGCCTCGTGGGCCTTGACCTGGTCACGCAGCTCTTCCACCTTGCCGCTACCGATAAGGAACTTCGCGGTGGGCCGGCTATTGGGCACACTGAAGAACGCTACGGTATCGGCACCGGCAGACAGCGCCAATTCCTGAAACTCCTGGGGATCCTCGCTCGCCTCGGTGTTCTGACTATCCAGATGAACCAGGATGGCCCGTTCACCCCCTTCATGGCGCTCGAAGAACAATGCGACCCCCTGGCTTAGACGTTACCTGGCTCGGACTCGGCCTGATCGGACTCCGACGCGCTTGGCAGACGAACCGGACGGCTCGGTACCACGGTGGAGATCGCGTGCTTGTAGACCATCTGGCTGACGGTGTTCTTCAGCAGAATGACGAACTGGTCAAAGGATTCAATCTGGCCTTGCAGCTTGATGCCGTTGACCAGGTAGATGGAAACCGGAACGCGCTCCTTCCGCAGGGTATTGAGGTAAGGGTCTTGTAGCGAATGCCCTTTTGACATGTGCCGCACTCCTAAATGAATCGATAAATGAATAGTGTTTGAACGGGTTGCTTGGCCTACAAACGGCTTTGGCACGTCTTCCCCCAAGGATAGACGGCCCGCGGCAAGGTCTCAGCTCAATATGGAGACCGTTGCCATGTATTTCAAGGCACGTGGCAGATTGTCGCAATCGAGACTGTCCAGCCAGTGCACATTTTGCCAACTGCGTAACCAGGTGAATTGCCGTTTGGCCAGCTGGCGGGTGGCGATGATGCCGCGCTCGCGCATCTGCGCTGCACTGAGTCGCCCTTCCAGATGATCCCACACTTGCCGGTATCCCACCGCTCTAATAGAGGGCATTTCACCGTGCAAGTCACCTCGCCGATGCAGGCGTTCGACCTCGGCGACGAAGCCCTGTTCCAGCATCAGATCAAATCGTTTGGCGATTCGTTCGTGGAGAATCTGCCGCTGCGCAGGCGCTATCGCCAACTGCGCGACAGTATAGGGCAAGCCGCCGCCCTCAGTCGCTGCTTCGCTCTGCTGCTCACGCAGTTGCGTCATGGTCATGCCGCTGACCCGGAACACCTCCAGGGCGCGGACCAGACGCTGCGGATCGTTCGGATGAATGCGCGCCGCCGATTGCGGATCCACTGCCTGCAGCTCGGCATGCAGCGCCGCCAGGCCGTCGCGCTCGGCCTGCGCTTCGAGCTCGGCACGTACCTCGGCATCGGCGCCCGGCATGTCGGCCAGGCCCTCGAGCAGCGCCTTGTAGTAGAGCATGGTGCCGCCAACCAGTAGCGGAATACGCCCGCGCTCGGTGATGTCAGCCATAGAGGCCAGGGCATCACGTCGGAAATCGGCCGCCGAATAGGCTTCGGACGGATCACGAATATCCACCAGATGATGGGGAAAGGCCTCGAGAGTGGCGCGATCCGGCTTGGCGGTGCCGATGTCCATGCCGCGATAAACCAACGCCGAGTCCACACTGATCAGCTCGCAAGGCAACACGCGCGCCAGGGCCAGGGCCAGATCGGTCTTTCCGGACGCGGTCGGGCCCATCAGAAAGATGGCGGGAGGCAAAGAGGACATCAACACGACTCGAATGAACGGCGGCCCATTTTCCGGGCCTGAGCCGCCGACCGCAAGCGCGGCGCTGGACTACTGACCGCGCAGGAACAACTTATCCAACTGGTCGAGACTCATCTGCGTCCAGGTCGGCCGGCCATGGTTGCACTGGCCGCTACGCTCGGTCTGTTCCATGTCACGGAGCAGGCCGTTCATCTCCGGCAGGGTCAGGCGGCGATTGGCGCGCACCGCGCCATGACAGGCCATGGTCGCCAGCAGCTCGTTGAGATGCGCCTGAATGCGGTCACTGGTGCCGTACTCGAGCAGGTCGGACAAGACGTCGCCCACCAGGCGCGTCGCCTCGGCCTGCTTGAGCAGCGCGGGAATCTGCCGAATCGCCAGGGTTTCCGGCCCCAGGCGCTGCAACTCGAAGCCGAGTTTCTGGAACCACTGGCCATGCTCTTCGGCGCAGTCCGCTTCACGCTGGCTGACGGCGATGGACTCGGGCACCAGCAGCGGCTGGCCGCGCAGGCCTTCACTGGCCATTGCCACCTTGAGACGCTCGTAAGTGATGCGCTCATGGGCCGCGTGCATGTCCACGACCACCAGGCCGTGGGCATTTTCGGCCAGGATATAGACGCCTTTGAGCTGAGCGATGGCGTAACCCAGCGGCGGGATATCACCCTGAACCTCCGGCAAGGCAGCCGGCGCGCTGCTGGTGGCCAGCGGCGCGTAGAACTCGCGATAGACGCCCTGCGCCTCGGCGGCCGGCAGCGTGGCTTCGCTGCGCTGGCCCTGATAACCGGCGCCGGGGGAACGCCAGACCGAATCGGTCGGGCGCTCGAGCACGCTGGCGGAAAGCCCCATCTCACCTTGCGGGCCGAACTCACCGGCAGCCAGGCCGCTAGGTCGCAGGACCGTTTCGGCGGCTGCCGGGGTGGCCAAATGATCCTCCGGACGCACCTCGCCGAGCGCGCGGTGCAAGGTACCGAACAGGAAGTCATGCACCATGCGCCCTTCACGGAAGCGCACTTCGTGCTTGGTGGGGTGCACGTTGACGTCGACGGCGGTCGGGTCGATTTCCAGAAATAGCACGAAGGTCGGATGGCGGCCGTTGAACAGCACGTCGCGGTACGCCTGGCGCACCGCGTGGGCGACCAATTTGTCACGCACCATGCGGCCGTTCACGTAGAAATACTGCAGATCCGCCTGGCTACGCGAGAAGGTCGGCAACCCGACCCAGCCCCACAGGTGCAGGCCATTGCGTTCGATATCGATGGGCAGCGCCTGCTCCAGAAAGCCTGCGCTACACACCGAGGCGACACGCCGGGCACGGCTCACGTCGTCATTGGCTTCATGCAGCGACAACACGCTCTTGCCGTTATGACGCAGATGGAAGGCCACATCGAAACGCGCCAGCGCCAGTCGCTTGATGACTTCCTGCAGGTGATCGAACTCGGTCTTCTCGGCCTTGAGGAATTTGCGCCGCGCCGGGGTATTGAAGAACAGGTCGCGCACTTCCACCGAGGTTCCTACCGGATGGGCCGCCGGCTGCACGTGCGGTTGCATCTCGCGGCCTTCGGTCTCCACCTGCCAGGCCTGTTCGGCGTCAGCGGTACGGGAAGTGAGCGTCAGCCTGGCGACCGAGCTGATGGACGCCAGGGCTTCACCACGAAAGCCCATGCTCAAGACCTGTTCGAGGTCTTCAAGCTCGCGAATCTTGCTGGTGGCATGGCGCGCAAGCGCCAGCGGCAGGTCATCGGCGGCGATGCCGCGACCATCGTCGCGCACGCGCAGCAGTTTGACACCGCCCTGTTCGACATCCACTTCGATGCGTTTGGCCCCGGAATCCAGGCTGTTTTCCAGCAGTTCCTTGGCCACCGACGCCGGGCGTTCGACCACCTCGCCGGCGGCGATCTGGTTCGCCAGCCGCGGGCTGAGCAGCTGGATGCGCGCCACGTCACTCATGGCTGGACAGCCAGGGCGGTCGCGGGAATCTGCAGCGTCTGGCCGACTTTGATCACATCGGACTTCAGCGAGTTGGCACTGCGCAGGCTCGCCAGGCTGACCTGATAGCGCTGGGCGATCAGCGCCAGGCTTTCCCCGGAGGAGACCCGGTGCTCACGCGGCCCCTGGGCAACTTTGCCATTGTCGCGCAGCCAGGCGATGTAGGTGCCGGGCGGTGGGTTCTGTTCGAAGAACTGCTTCACACCGGTGACGATGGACCGCGCCAGGCTCTGCTGGTGACCAGCCGAGTGCAGCTTGCGCGCCTCGCTGGGGTTGGAGATGAAGCCGGTTTCGACCAAGATCGACGGAATGTCCGGCGACTTCAATACCATGAAGCCGGCCTGCTCGACGCGGCGCTTGTGCAACGGCGTGACCTGGCCCATCTGGCCGAGCACCTTCTGCCCGACATTTAGGCTGGAGGACAGCGACGCGGTCATCGACAGATCGAGCAGCACGCCGGCAAGCATGCGGTCCTTGTCCTCGAGACTGACGTTGCCGGCACCGCCGATCAGGTCGGACTGGTTCTCGGCGTCCGCCAGCCAGCGCGCGGTTTCCGAAGTGGCGCCGCGGTCGGACAGCGCATAAACCGAAGCGCCGAAAGCGGCCGCACGGGGCGCCGCATCGGCGTGAATGGACACGAACAGATCGGCGCCCTTCTTGCGGGCGATCTCGGTACGCTTGCGCAACGGAATGAAATAGTCGCCGGTACGCACCAACTCGCCGCGGAAACCCTTCTGAGCATTGACCTGGCGCTGCAGCTCCTTGGCGATGGCCAGGGTCACGTTCTTCTCGAACTGGCCCTTGGTCGGGCCCAGTGCACCAGGGTCTTCACCACCGTGGCCGGCATCGATGGCGATCACGATATCGCGTTTGCCACCCGGCACGGGGGCCACCTTGGGCGGTGCCTGGGTCGGCGTGACGGGAACCGGGGGCTCACTGGCGGTGGTGGTGGACGGCAGACTCGGCGCGGCATCCGACGGCTGATCGAACAGGTCGACGACCAGGCGATTGCCATACTGCTGATTGGGCGCCAGGGTGAAACTCTTCGGGGTGACCTGGGCCGAGACGTCGATGACCACGCGCAAGTCGTCCGGTGTACGCTGCGCCGAGCGCACCGCGGTTATGGGCGTGTTGCTCAGGGCCAGCTTGTCCAGCGGGGTGGCCAGCTTGGCGCCGCTGATATCGATCACGATACGATCCGGCGCGGTCAGGGTGAACACGCTGTGCTGCACCGGGCCGGACAGGTCGAAGACCAGGCGCGTATTGTCCGGTGCGCGCCACAGGCGAACACTGCGCACATCCGACGCGGCCCACACGTCGGCAGCCATGACCGCCAACATCAGCCCGACCGCGATCATTCGCGCGCCTATGCGCATACCCGCCCCCACTCTCTTGCTCATGCTCCAGGTGCCAGAACGGCACACCAGCTTTCACCCTTCGCACCATGACTGCGAAGCAGCAGCGACCGGCCACCCGATCGCGGGCTAATGGTAATGTCCAGGTCGGCCTTTGGCAAAACGCCGGCACCCCGCTGGGGCCACTCGATCAGGCACAGGGCGTCGCCTTCGAAGTAATCGCGAATGCCGAGAAACTCCAGTTCCTCGGGATCGACCAGACGATAGAGGTCAAAATGAAAGGCGCGGACCTCGCCGATCTCGTAAGGCTCGACGAGAGTGAAGGTCGGGCTTTTCACCGCACCGCGGTGGCCGAGGCCCTGCAGGATGCCGCGCGACAGCGTGGTCTTGCCGGCGCCCAGATCGCCTTCCAGGTAAATCACGCCGCGCCCCTGAGTGACCGCAGCGATACGCGCGCCGAGCGCCAGCATGGCGTCTTCATCGGCGGCGAACAGTTCTAATTCCGACAAGCGGCTCGCTCCTGTAACAAATGGCGGATAGCGTCGCACAGATCGCTGGCCGCCAGACCATTTCCTTTATGGGCAAGTGACTCACCAGCACAGGCATGCCCCCACACGCCCAGGGCCGCTGCCTGCCACGTACTGCAGCCCTGGGCAATCAGCGCGCCGATCAGACCGGCCAGCACATCGCCCAGCCCGGCGCCAGCCATCACCGGATCACCACGATCACACACCAGCAGGCGACCAGCCGGATCGGCAACCAGCGTGCCGGCCCCCTTGAGCACACAAACTACGTCGTAACGCCGGGCCAGTGCCCTGGCCGCAGCCGGGCGATCGGCCTGCAGCTCAGCCGTGGAGATACCCAACAGGCGCGCCGCCTCGCCGGGGTGCGGAGTGATCACGCTGCCGGGGGCGATGCGCACATTATCTGCGGCCAGCAGGTTGAGCGCGTCGGCATCCCATACCTGAACGCCACTAGCGGCAGCGGCTGCCGACAGCAGACTGCGGCCCCAGGCGCCCTGCCCGAGCCCAGGCCCGACCACCCACACGGTGATCTTGCCTGCCAACACGTTTAATTGATTGGCCGAAGCGACCGCCAGACTCATCACCTCGGGCAGCCGCGTTTGCGCGGCGCCGATATGCTCCGCGCGAGTCGCCAGGGACACCATGCCGGCACCGCCGCGCAGCGCGCTCTGCGCCGACAGCAGCGCCGCACCGCCGGTGCCCTGATCACCGCCAACCACCAGCAGGTGGCCCAGCTGGCCTTTATGGGTGGTCGGCTGACGAGGGGCAACCCTTGGCAACATCTCGCCAGCCAGGCGATGCGCTACGGATGGCTGACCGGCCACGATCTCGGCGTCAGCCTGCAGATCATCGAATACCAGGCGGCCGACATGATCGAGCACCTGGCCGACGAACAGGCCGATCTTCAAGCCAATCAGGGTGACGGTCAGTTGCGCCGTGACCGCCTGCCCAAGCACCTGGCCGCTGTCCGCACAGATGCCGGATGGAATATCCACCGCCAGCACGGGCTGCCCACTGTGGTTGATCCAGTCGATGGCCGCCGCGTAAGGCTCACGCACCTCGCCTGCCAAACCGGTGCCGAGCAGCGCATCGACCAGCACGCCTCGCGGCTCGGCTTCTGCGTGCCACGGCAGTACCTCGACACCGGCAGCGCGTGCCTCGTCACGGGCCAAGGCGGCATCGCCCTGTAACCGTTGTGGCTCGCTGACGGCCAGTACCCGCACCTGCCAGTCGGCGCGTTTGGCGAGCGCCGCAACCAGGTAACCGTCGCCGGCATTGTTGCCGTGCCCGGCCAGCACGGTCATCGCGCCAACTTCCGGCCATTCGCGGCGCAGCGCGCGCCAGATGGCGTGGGCCGCGCGCTGCATCAGCTCGAAACCTGGCGTGCCGGCAGCGATCAACGCCGCATCCAGCGCCCGCACCTGAGCGGCGCTGTAGAGCGCGAGGGGAAGATCGTCTGATGAATGCCGCATGCCTGAGCTCCGATGTCTGGCAGAATTATACGCCGCCTACTGCAGATTCCCGCCCAGCATGACCGACGCCACCCTCGACCTCGCCAGCCTCGCCCAGTCCATCAAGGACTGGGGCCGTGAACTGGGCTTTCAGCAGGTGGGCATCAGCGGCCTGGAGCTGGGTGAGCACGAGGCCCACCTGCAGCGCTGGCTGGATGCCGGCTACCAAGGCGAGATGGACTATATGGCCGCGCACGGCCGCAAACGTTCACATCCCGACGAGCTGGTGCCCGGCACCCTGCGCGTGGTGTCGCTGCGCATGGACTACCTGCCCGGCGACACGCAGATGGCCCAGCGCCTGCAGGAGCCGGAAAAAGCCTACGTGTCGCGCTATGCCCTGGGCCGCGACTACCACAAGCTGATCCGCAAACGTCTGCAACAGCTGGCCGAGCGTATCCAGCAGGCCATCGGCCCCTTTGGCTACCGCGCCTTCGTCGACAGCGCGCCGGTGCTGGAGAAAGCCATCGCCGAACAGTCCGGCCTGGGCTGGATCGGCAAGAACACCTTGGTGCTCAACCGCAAGGCGGGCAGTTACTTCTTTCTCGGCGAACTGTTCGTCGACATCCCATTGCCAGAGGATGCCCCCCACGGCAGCGAACATTGTGGCCGCTGCAGCGCCTGCCTGGACATCTGCCCGACCGCCGCCTTCGTCGGCCCCTATGTGCTCGATGCGCGGCGCTGCATTTCCTACCTGACCATCGAACTAAAAGGCCCGATTCCCGAGGAGCTGCGCGCGCCCATTGGCAACCGGGTGTTCGGCTGCGACGACTGCCAGATGGTCTGCCCCTGGAACCGCTTCGCCAAACCTACCGAACAGAGTGATTTCCAGCCGCGGCACAGCCTGGACAATGCCGAACTGGCCGAGCTGTTTCGCTGGAGCGAGGAGGAATTTCTCAGCCGTACCGAAGGCTCACCGCTGCGCCGTGCCGGTTACGAGCGCTGGCTGCGCAACCTGGCCGTCGGCCTGGGCAACGCGCCGTCGAGCATCCCGGTGCTGGAGGCACTGGAGGCCCGTCGCGAGTATCCGTCGGAGCTGGTGCGCGAGCATGTGCAGTGGGCGCTGGAGCAGCACGCCCGCCGCCAGGGCTGATTCAACCCCGTAGCCTGGGCCGGAGCGCAGCGATACTCAGGAATCTCCCCCGGGTTACGCCTATGGCTAACCCGGGCTACGGGACTGCAGCCCTCAGACCTTGAGCAGGTGCTGGCGGTAGTACTTGAGCTCGGCGATGGACTCGCGGATGTCGTCCAGCGCTTGGTGCGTACCGGTTTTCACGAAGCCTTCCTTGACCCCGGGCGCCCAGCGCTCGGCAAGAATCTTCAGGGTCGACACATCCAGATAGCGGTAGTGGAAGTAGGCTTCCAGCGCCGGCATGTACTTGTAGAGAAAGCGACGATCCTGGCCAATGCTGTTGCCGCAGATCGGCGACTTGCCTTTCGGCACCCACTTTTCCAGGAAGGCGATGGTCTGCGCCTCGGCCTCGGCCTGGCTGACCTTGCTGTCGCGCACGCGCTGGGTCAGCCCGCTCTCGCCGTGGGTGCGCGTGTTCCACTCGTCCATCGCCGCGAGGCGCTCGTCGCTCTGGTGCACGGCGATCACCGGGCCTTCGGCCAGCACGTTGAGTTCGGTATCGGTGACGATGGTCGCCATCTCGATGATGACGTCCGTTTCGGGATCGAGACCGGTCATTTCCAGGTCGATCCAGATCAGATTCTGTGGGTTCTGCATGCTGCGCTCCTCTTTGGGTTCGTCATTCTAGCCAATCTCCCAGAGCAGCAGGCGTGAATCGCGCCAGTCCTTGAGTTCGACCACGCGCTGCGGCGCCACGCCGGGAATCTCGAAGGTGTTGCTGATCAGCCAGGCACCTTTCGGCAACTCGGCGTGGGCCTTGTCCCAAAGCGCAGGCATCGGCGCAGGTGAGAGAAAGCAGTAGGCGACGTCGATGGTGCTCAACTCGGTGCGCCACAGGTTCTGATAACGAATCCGGCAGTTGCGCCGGCCGAGGCAGCGCAACCAGGCAATTGCAAAGGACAGCGGCGCAGTTTCCACGCCGGTGAACTGTGCCTGGGGAAAACGCCGCGCCAGCCACAGCAAGGTGCCGGCCGGGCCGCAGCCCAGATCGACGAAGCTGAAACGCTGGCCGCGGGCTTCGAGCAGGCGAGCCAGTTCATGCCGGGTACCGGCGCCAGTCAGGTAAAGCGGCACGCGCTCGCCGAAGCTGTTCCAGTTGAGCAGCAGCAATAACAGAAAGCCGAGCAGAAACAGCCAGGACGGCAGGGGCGCGCCACTGGCCAGCAACAACCCCGGCACGAACAGCAGATTCAGCCACCACCACCAGCGCGACAGGCCCAGCCAGCGCGCCAAGCAGGCGCACAGCAGGCCATGCAGCAAACCGGCGGCCAAGGGGCTCGCGCGCCAGTCGAACAGCCGGGCCGCAGCAATGATCGCCACGCCCATGACCAGGGTGACCACCAACTGGATCAACAGGGCCAGGAGGGCCGGATAGCGTTCACCCAGGCGATGCAGCGCGCGGTAGGAAGCAGCCATGCCGTTGAGGCTCGTAGAAAGACGGTTGGCCAGTCTAGCGCCGGCCTCGACAAATTGTCGCCCCATCAGGCGTGCTAGAATCCGAGCCATTTCAAGCGCAGCATAACTCGGAAGCCCCATGGCCAAACGCCAACTCAACCGCCGGCAAAACTGGCGCATCGAAAAGATCCAGGGCGAGCGCGCCGCACGCGCCGCCAAGCGCGAATCCCGCGTGGTGGAAACCCTGGAAGGCGGCGATCTGGGCCCGGAGCAGACCGGCCTAGTGATCGCCCACTTCGGCGTGCAGGTGGAAGTCGAAGCCACCGACGGCGAGCTGACCGGCCAGGTGTTCCGCTGCCACTTGCGCGCCAACCTGCCGACGCTGGTCACTGGCGACCGTGTGGTGTGGCGCCCGGGCAACCAAGGCATCGGCGTGATCGTCGCCCAGCTGCCGCGCGACACCGAGCTGTGCCGACCGGACACCCGTGGCCAGTTGAAGCCGGTCGCGTCCAACGTCGACCTGATCGTCATCGTTTTTGCGCCGCTGCCCGAGCCCCACGCCAACCTGATCGACCGCTATCTGGTGGCCGCCGAACATGCCGGCATTCGCCCGCTGCTGCTGCTCAACAAGGCGGACCTGATCGATGCACAAAACGAAACCGCGCTGAACGCACTGCTCGGCGTCTATCGCCAGCTGGGTTATCCGCTGCTGGAAGTCTCGGCGCTGGAAGGTGATGGCATGGAGCAGCTCAAGAAGCAGCTCGACGGCAACATCAGCGTCTTCGTGGGCCAGTCGGGCGTCGGCAAGTCGTCGCTGGTCAACAGCCTGCTGCCGGGCGTCGACACACGCGTCGGCGCGCTGTCGGAGCTGACCGGCAAGGGCACCCACACCACCACCACCGCCCGGTTGTTCCATTTCCCCGGCGGAGGTCAGTTGATCGACTCACCAGGCATCCGCGAGTTCGGCCTCGGCCATGTCAGCCGTGACGATGTGGAGGCGGGCTTTATCGAGTTCGCCGACCTGCTCGGGCATTGCCGTTTCCGCGACTGCAAGCATGACCGCGAGCCCGGCTGCGCCCTGCTCAAGGCGCTGGAAGATGGGCGGATTCAGCCGCAGCGGATGAACAGCTACCGGCACATTCTGGCCAGTTTGCCGGAACCCGAGTATTGATCCACTCCGTACACGTTGGTGTGCGAGCCGATCACTCCTTGGGCTGATCCATCTTCAACGTGCCATCCTCGAAGATGTTCAGCTTCTCGCGCACCTGATCACTGGAAAGCGGCTCGGCTGCAGGCGCCGCGCTTGAGCCCGCACCCGCACCACCGAAAGGCGAACCCGACGCGGGATCCGGCGCGAGCGCGCCACCGCCCTGCTCGCCTTCGATGTTGCGCTGTGCCTTCTTGGTCAGCACCACGATATCGATGCGCCGGTTCACCGGGTTGAACGGATCGTTGCGGTCGAACAGCGCCGATGAGGCATAGCCGACCACCCGCGCCACCTGGGCATCGTCGTAGCCCGCCGCGATCAACACGCGCCGCGCCGCATTGGCGCGGTTGGCCGACAGCTCCCAGTTGCCGAAACCACCGGCGCCGGCAAACGGCTTGGCGTCGGTATGGCCGCTGATGCTGATCTTGTTGGGCACCGTCTTTATGGTGTCGGTCAGGGCGAACAGGATGTCCTCGAAGTAAGGCTGCAACTGCGCGCTGCCGAGGGCGAACATCGGCCGATTCTCGGCATCGACGATCTGGATGCGCAGGCCGTCCTGGGTGATCTCGAACAGAATCTGATCCTTGAAACGCTGCAGCTGCGGGTCCTGCTCGACCTTGGTCTGCAGCTCCTGCAGCAGCAGCTCCAGGCGCTCGCGCTCGACTTCCTCGGCCTTGGCTTCGGCCTGCTCGGCGTCCAGCTCGGCGGGATCCTTGGGATCGGCTTTCGCTTCGTCCCCCGGCGCCTCCTGGGGTTGTTCGTTGAGGGTGCGGTCCGGCGACGGGGTCGGCGAGCCGCCGAGGTCGATCACATAGGGGCTGGCGCTCTCGGAGAAACCGATGGGGTCCTTGAAGTAACCGGAGATCAATTTCTTCTGCTCGGGTGTGGCCGAGGACATCAGCCACATCACCATGAAGAAGGCCATCATCGCCGTGGCGAAGTCGGCAAAGGCGATCTTCCAGGCGCCACCATGGTGGCCGCCGGCAACCTTCTTGACCCGCTTGACGATGATCGGCTGGTTGTTTTCCATGGTGCTTAGTTCCCGCGCATGGCCTGCTCAAGCTCACTGAAGCTCGGGCGGTGCGCCGGGTACAGGGTCTTGCGCGAGAACTCGACGGCCAGCGACGGCGGCATGCCGGACGCCGAGGCGACTAGGCCGGCCTTGATGGCCTCGTAGACGTTCAGCTCTTCCTTGGCGTCGTGCTCAAGCGCCGCGGAGAGCGGGCCGAAGAAGCCGTAAGAGGCAAGAATACCGAGGAAGGTACCGACCAGCGCGGTACCGACCTTCTCACCGATCTGCGCGTTGTCCGCCTCGGCGAGAATCGACATGGTGATCACGATACCCAGTACCGCGGCGACGATACCCATCGCCGGCATACCGTCGGCGATCTTCGCCACCGCGTGGGCCGGGTGCTCGAGTTCTTCCTTGAGGCCGACCAGTTCCATGTCGAACAGGCCTTCGAGTTCGTGGGGCGCCATGTTGCCCGAGGACATGATGCGCAGGTAATCGCAGATGAACGCGACCATGCGCTCATCGCCCAGCACCGCCGGGTACTTGCTGAAGATCGGGCTCGCCGCCGGGTCTTCGAGGTCGGCTTCGATAGCCATCATCCCCTCGCGGCGCGCCTTGTTGAGAATTTCATAGAGCAGGCGCAGCACTTCCAGGTAGTAATCGTGGGTGAAGCGCGACTTGAACATCTTCAACGACTTCTTGAAGACAGTCATGAGAACATGCTGCCCGGGTTGGCCTGCAGGAAGGCGCCCAGCGCCGCACCGCCGATGATCAGCACTTCGAAAGGGTGCACCAGGGCCATGAGATGACCGCCCGACGCGACGAAGCCGCCGAACACGCAAGCGAATACAACGATGATGCCGATGATTTTGGCCATAGAAAAAACTTGATCAGGTGAATAAGAAAGGGCGACCGCGCGAATCCCCTTCTATTTATCGGAAGAGATGCGCCAGACTATAGTCAGTTAAGTCTAAAAAAAGCCATTTTGGCACACCCCCATGGTCGCAAGCACGCCGTTACCGCGCACCCTCGATGCCTGGCTCAAGCAGCTGGACGGTCAGCTGCTGCCCATCGCGGCCGATCATCACCTGCAGGTACGCCGTGCATTGGCCGACAGCCGCCGCTCGCTGCGTGAGATCGCCGACCTGATGCAGGACAGCCCGGCGCTGGTGCTCAGCGTGCTGCGCGAGGCCAACAGCAAGGGCAGCGCTCTGGGTGAGGCAGCGGAAAGCCTGGAGACGGCCCTGACCCGCCTGGGCTTGAAGCGCGCCGAAGAGCTTCTGGCCCGCTTGCCCGCCCAGCCGCTTGCAGATATTCCAGCTCCACTACGACAGATCCAGCTAATCAGCCAGCACGCCGCTTTCCAGGCCAATGGCCTGTTCGCCGCGCGCCTGGCGCGTCTGTGGCAGGAAATTCACTGGGGCAGCCTGCTATTCCTATCGCCAGTCTGGGTCTTGCTGGCCGCTCACCCCCACCTGTTCGAGGCCTGGGAACGGCGTGTACTGATAGACGGCGAGCAGCCCGTAAAGGTCGAGCGCGACATGCTCGGCATACCGTTGTTCGCGCTGTGCCTGGCGCTGGCTGAGCGCTGGCGCCTGCCGGCGTGGATCTCTCGGGGCTATCGCTTGCTGATTGATGATCGCCGCCTACTGGGCAGAGCCCTGCACATTGCCCGACGTAACGATGAGCCGCTGCGCCAGCAGCAGGCACTGGACGCCGACCCAACGCTGCAGCGCTGGCTCACCCAGCCGGCCAACAGCATTCTGCTAGCCAATGTGATCGCGGTATCGGCACACAACGCCTGGAACGGCCCCCACACCCGACGCTGGCACGGACTCAATTGCCTCTACCTGCAGCTGCCACTGACCGAGCTGCAGCAGCAGATCCACCAGAACGCCGCGCACAGCGCCCGGCAACTGGATACCGTCGGTCTCTGGCACCCCGCCGAGGCGCTGCTGTGGCCCTGGGATGCACGCCACTTCCAGCCAAAACCAGTGCCGGCGCCTACCCCGTCACCTCAAGCCATCGATTGGCGGCAGCTGTGCAGCCAACTGCTGGCCCAGCCTTCAGCCTTCAGCAACGTCCAGCAGCTCACCACCTGCGCTCGCCAGGCGCTGCAGGCCACTGGGTTGTCGCGGGTGGTGATGTTGCTGGCCGACCGCAACCACAGCCGTCTGCAGGTGCAGCAGCATGCCGGGGTGACGGCCAGCGCTAGCGGCCTGACCCTCGATCCGGCGCAGAGCCAGGTGCTGCGTCGGCTGCTGGAAAAGCCCGCACAACTGCGCCTGACGCCAGCCAACATGGCGCAGTTCTCTGCCCTGCTGCCGGGCGACCTGAAAGCCTTGCTGCCCAGCGAACACCTGCTGATCCGCTCGCTGGCCAGCAACGAGCGGGTGGTGATGCTGCTGTTTGCCGACCAGGGCGGCCAGCCTATCAGTGACACCAGCGTGCAGGCCTTCACCAAGACCGCGCAGTGCATCGAGCGCGCGCTGGACACCTTCAGCAAACGTAAGCGCTGAGCGCCGCCGCTTCGCGGTGTTCTTCTGCGCTACAATCGCCCGCTTAACTCAGCCAACGAGGCCTGTATGACAGCCTTCGACAATTTGCCGCTGGTCATCGAGCCAGTAGACCTCGCCGCACACCTGGATGCCCCCGAGCTGATTCTGGTCGACCTGAGCAACCAGCAACGCTACCTAACCGGGCATATCCCGGGCGCCCGCTTCGTCGAAGGCAAGCGCACCCAGGCCAGCCCTCCATCGGCTCCCGGCCTGCTACCGGAAAAGGCGCAGCTCGAGCAGCTGTTCAGCGAACTCGGCCATCACCCGCAGGCCACCTATGTGGTGTATGACGACGAGGGCGGCGGCTGGGCCGGACGGTTCATCTGGCTGCTGGATGTGATCGGCCACTCGCGCTACCACTTCCTCAATGGAGGTCTGACCGCCTGGGAAGCCGAAGGCCGGCCGTTGAGCCAGGATGCTCCGGCGCTAAGAGAGGCGATGGTTTCGCTGACCCTCAGCGACGTGCCGACGGCGAGCGCTGAATACCTGAAATCCCGCCTGGGCGCCGACGACCTGGCCATCTGGGATGCACGTTCTGCCGAGGAGTACCGTGGCGAAAAGGTGCAGGCCGCTCGCGGCGGGCATATTCCCGGCGCCATCCACTTCGAGTGGACGGCGGGCATGGATCCAGCCCGTGCCCTGCGCATCCGCCAGGACATCGCCGAACAGCTCGAGCAGCGGGGGCTGAGCGCCGACAAGGAAATCATCACCCACTGCCAGAGCCATCGCCGCTCCGGCTTCACCTACCTGGTCGCCAAGGCGCTGGGCTACCCGCGGGTCAAGGCTTATGCCGGCTCCTGGGGCGAGTGGGGCAACCTGACCGATACACCAGTCGAACGTTGAAGCCGATCTGACTGTCCACTTACCGTGCCCGGCCTGCACAGCCGAGCAGCCAAGGAATAAAGATGAAAGAACGCCTGTTTATCCTCAGCCAGCACCTGATACCGCACCACCTGCTGTCGCGCCTGATCGGCTGCGCCGCGCAGTGCCGCGCTGCCTGGTTCAAGAACCGTCTGATCGGCTGGTTCGCCAAGCAGTACCAGGTCGACATGAGCGAAGCGCAGGTCGAAGACCTCAACGCCTACGAACACTTCAACGCCTTCTTCACCCGCGCACTGAAGGAAGGCGCCCGGCCGCTGGATAATACCCCCGGCGCGGTGCTGTGCCCGGCCGACGGGGCGATCAGCCAGCTGGGCCGCATCGAGCATGGCCGGGTATTCCAGGCCAAGGGCCACAGCTACAGCGTGACCGAACTGCTGGGTGGTGACAGCGAGCGCGCCGCGCCCTTCATGGGCGGCGACTTCGCCACCGTGTACCTGTCGCCCAAGGACTACCACCGCGTGCACATGCCGCTGGCCGGCACCCTGCGCGAGATGATCTACGTGCCGGGCCGGCTGTTCTCGGTGAACCAGACCACCGCGGAAAACGTGCCCGAGCTGTTCGCCCGCAACGAGCGTGTGGTGTGCCTGTTCGATACCGAGCGCGGGCCGATGGCCGTGGTGCTGGTCGGCGCAATGATCGTCGCCTCCATCGAAACCGTATGGGCCGGACTGATCACCCCACCCAAGCGTGAGCTGAAAACCGTGCGCTACGATGAGGCAGCCCGCGGGCCGGTCAACCTGGAGAAAGGCGCTGAGCTGGGCCGCTTCAAACTGGGCTCCACGGCCATCGTGCTGTTTGGCCCCGAGCAGGTCAAATGGGCTGACGAGCTGGGCGCCAACAGCCCGGTACGCATGGGCCAACTGCTCGGTCAATGACCGGATGGCACGCCATGCAGGCCTGGCCCGCGGCGCCGCAAAGGCTGCGACGATGGCAAGATGCTGCTAGAGTCGCTAAACCTGACCAATCAGTCGATCGAATGCTGGCGCTGGAGTAACGAAGCTAGATGGATAAACAGAGCCCCCACCTTTTGCTCCGCGTCCCGACGCCGACCAAGCAGGGCCTGACTTTCTGCGACGCCACGCCACGCGACCTGAAACGCTGGATCGCCGGCCTGCCCAAGGCCAACATCGGCGAAACGGCCCGCCAGTTGTACCAGGCACTGATCGAGCTCAACCAACTGCTGACGCCTTCTGACAACCGCCTGCAACTGCTCGAGCTGCTGCGCCCGGAAGTGTATTTCGTCTGCCAGCATCTGGAACGCCACTTCCTCAACCAGGCCATCGTACTCGACGAGCGCCCGCGCAAGGTCGCCAACCTCTGCCAGGCGCTGCAAAACCACCTGGCCATCGGTTACAAGCTGATCATTTCGCGCCTGGCTGCGCAGCCCAACCGTGAGCGCAACGCGCTGCTCGGTACGGCGCTGCAGCGGGCGGTGCATAGCCTCAACGGCCCGCTGATTCGCACCAGCCAACTGTACTGCCCGGTGCCTGAGGGCCTGTGGCTGGAGCTGCATCAGATCTACCTGATAGCCCGTCGCCACGAGCTGCACAAGGTGGTGATCCGTGACCCACTGGCACGCCACACCCAGGGGCTGAGCGTCGAGCAGGGCTATATAGTCGCCTTGCTGATCGGCTGCTCGCGTTGCAACCAGATGCGCCAGAGCGCCATTGCCCGCCTCGCCGAAGCACTGGAGGCCTGGAGCCCGCTGGTCAATTTGCAGGCTGGCAGCCAGCCGAGCAGCATCTTCGCCGTGGCGCCACAGCTGGATGGCCCGCCGCGCTACACCTCGCTGTTCCAGCCAAGCGAATTGCAGGGCGCGCTGGGGATCGACCCGACGCCACTGGTCGATGCGATCAAGGATCATCTGGAACTGCTGCCCGAGGATCGCGCACGCTCTCGCCTGACGGTACCCGATGGTTTCACCATCGACATGCTGCAACATGCAGCCGCGGCCTGGGGCGACATCTCCGAGCGAACCTTCCAACGCACCCAGGGTACCGGCAGCATGACCCTCTGCATCGGCATGAGTGCACTGAACTATTACCTGGCCAATGGCCGCGTGTTCAGCGAGATCCTCAAGCAGCAGGTCGACACCGCCGCCTCGTTCAAGCCGCGTAGCGGAGAGCCCGATGTGTGGGCCAACGCCCCGGATGCACGGCGTAACGAATGGGAAAACGGCCTTTCCTTCGAGGAAATCGAATATCCCAAACCTGCCCAGGAGCTGGAAACCCAGGCCGATGGCGGCGAAAGCTTCCCAACCTTCCTGTTGGCTATCGTCAACCATAGCCCTGGCGGCTATTGCCTGTCGTGGCCCAAGGAAGTGCCGACCCAACTGCAGGCTGGCGAGATCCTTGGTATCCGCGATAACCCGCAGCAGGGCTGGAGCGTTGCCGTGGTGCGCTGGATACGCCAGGTGCGCGGCGGCGGCACGCAGATGGGCATCGAGCTGATCGCGCCCCACGCACAGTCCTGTGGTCTGCAGCTGGTACGCAAGGCCGAGCAGAACAGCCAATACCTGCGCGCGCTGCTGCTTCCGGAAATCGCCGCCATCTCCCGCCCGGCTACGCTGATCACTCCACGCCTGCCGTTCCAGGAAGGCAGCAAGGTGCTGATCAATATCAACGGCAAGGAACGCCGTGCAGTGCTCAGCCAGAAACAGCTCAGCACAGGCAGTTTCAGCCAGTTCGAGTACCACGATCTGGAGCAAAAAGCGGCGGATCACGCGACCTCTGTCACAGCCTCCAGCACCCAGCGCCCAGCCGGGGAGGAAGACTTTGACTCACTCTGGAAGTCGCTGTAGATTGCCGGGAACCCCTTAATTCCCGCTCTTTTTCTGCTGTCTTATCGCAGATTCGACTTCGCTAATGGCCATCGAAAAGAAAACCATCCGCCTGCTGATTCTCGAAGACTCGCAGAACGAGGCCGAGCGTCTCGTCAGCCTGTTCCGCAATGCCGGTAACGCCACTCGCGTCCATCGCCTGACCTCCAGCGAAGACCTGCTCGATGCCCTCAAGCAAAACTGGGATTTGCTGATCTGCTCGCCGAGCAGTGACAACCTCGACCCGCACGAAGCGCTGTCCAGCATTCGTCATCAGGGCAAGGACATTCCGGTCATTCTGCTGCTGGCCGACAATGAGCCGGACAGCGTCACCGAAGCGCTGATGCTCGGCGCCCAGGACGCCCTGCCGCAAGGCGAGGACGAGCGCCTGGTGCTGGTGGCCCGCCGCGAACTGGTAAACCTCGAGGAACGCCGCGCCCGCCGCGCCGCAGAAGTGGCCCTGCGCGAGGCCGAGAAACGCTGTCAGCTACTGCTCGACAGCTCGGTCGACGCCATCGCCTACGTTCACGACGGCATGCACATCTACGCCAACCGCGCCTATCTGGAACTGTTCGGCTTCGATGACGCCGAGGAGCTCGAAGGCCTGCCGATGATCGACCTGATCGGTGCCAGCGACCAAGGCGCGTTCAAGGATTTCCTGAAGAACCATCAGCAGACGGACGGCCAGGAACTGGCCTGCGCTGGCGTGCGCACCAACGACAGCAGCTTCCCGGCGCGCATCAGCCTGTCGCCAGCGGCCTACGATGGCGAGCCGTGCATCCAGGTAGTGATCCGCGCCGAGACCGCTAACGCTGAGCTGGAAGAGAAGCTACGCGAAATCAGCAGCCTGGACCTGGTCACTGGCCTATACAACCGCAGCCACTTCCTCGAGCTGATGGATCAGGCCGCGCACCGCGCCGTCCACGACGAACAGCCGGCCAGCCTGGCGTACATTCGCGTAGACCGCTATGCAACCCTGCTCGCCGAAATGGGCTTGGGCGCCATCGACCTGCTGCTCACCGACCTGGCCACCCTGCTGCGCACCCATTTCCCCAAGGATGCCCAGCTGGCGCGCTTTGGTGACGATGTGTTCGCCGTGCTGCAGACCGGCCTGTCGCCGCAGCAACAGCGTCCGCAGCTCGAGGTACTGCTTAAGAAAGCCGAAACCCACCTGTTCGATATCAACGGACGTACCGCGCAGACCACGCTGTCCATCGGCGTCGCCGGCCTCAACGACACCACGCCCAAGGCGGGTGAGGTCATCGACCGTGCCCAGCGCTGCGCAGACCAGCTGAATGAGCCAGGCACCCTCAAGCTGTTCGACCCGGCCGAGGAACTGGCGGCTGCCGCCAGCCGCGGCAGCGTGGTGGCCATGGTCCAGCAGGCGCTGGAGCAAAACAGCTTCCGCCTGCTGTTCCAGCCGGTAATCAGCTTGCGTGGCGACGAGCACGAGCACTACGAGGTACTGCTGCGCCTGCTCAGTCCGTCAGGGCAGGAAGTGCCGCCCCATGAATTCCTGGCCGTAGCCAGGGAGTCGGGTATGGGCGAGAAGATCGACCGGTGGGTGATTCTCAGCTCGATCAAGCTGCTCGCCGATCACCGTTCCAAGGGCCACGCCACGCGCCTGTTCGTGCACCTGTCCAGCGCCAGCCTGCAGGACCCGACCCTGCTGCCGTGGCTCAGCGTGGCGCTGAAGGCCGCCCGCCTGCCTTCCGATGCGCTGGTGTTCCAGTTCAGCGAACCGGATGCGGTCACCTACCTCAAGCAGGCCAAGGCCCTGGCCCAAGGGCTCAAGGACCTGCATTGTCATATCGCGCTCAGCCAGTTCGGCTGCGCCCTGAACCCGTTCAACACCCTGCGCCACCTGCCAGTGGACTTCGTCAAGGTGGACGGTTCCTTCACCAAGGAGCTGACCGACCCGGCCAATCAGGAAGCGCTGAAAACCATGCTGGCCAACCTGCACAGCCAGGCCAAGCTGACCATCGTGCCATTCGTGGAGTCGGCCAGTGTGCTGGCTACGCTGTGGCAGGCGGGCACCAACTACATTCAGGGTTACTACCTGCAGGGCCCGAGTCAGTCGATGGACTACAACTTCTCGTCGGACGATTGATCAGCGGGGCAGCCCGATTGCCCCGCTGCCGCCTCAAATGTCTTAAAACCTGGTCATACCTTTCAGCCCAGGCTCTTCGATTTTGCAGCTAGGTGGCGGTAGCGGCCGGTGAGTGAAATACGTTTGTAGGAGTGGCTTTAGCCGCGAGCTCTTTGTTTTGCCTTGATCAAAACTCGGCCCTAAAGCCCCTCCTACGAGCTCGCTGAATGTCCGCCTCTGCCTTGCAGTTGCCGCTTCATGCGCACAACGATCGTGAACAGGTGCTTAGCGCTGCAGATCGCGCTCGCGCACACCCAGCAGATACAAAACGCCATCCAACCCAAGGGTCGAGATCGCCTGCTTGGCCGATTGCTTGACCAGCGGTTTGGCGCGGAAGGCCACACCCAGGCCAGCGATGGCCAGCATCGGCAGGTCGTTGGCGCCATCGCCCACGGCGATGGTCTGCTCCAGCTGCAGGCCTTCCTTTTGCGCCAGCTCACGGAGCAGATCAGCCTTGCGCTGGGCGTCGACGATCGGCTCGACGGCAACGCCGGTGACCTTGCCATCGACCACCGCCAGCTCGTTGGCGAATACGTAGTCGATGCCCAGCCTGGCCTGCAGCTGCTTGGCGAAGTAGGTGAAGCCGCCGGACAGGATGGCGGTCTTGTAGCCCAGGCGCTTGAGCTCGGCGAACAACCGCTCGGCGCCTTCGGTCAGGCGCAGCGAGGCGCCGATCTCATCCAGCACGCCGACATCCAGGCCCTTGAGCAGCGCCAGGCGCTCCTTGAAGCTGGCGCGGAAATCCAGCTCGCCACGCATCGCCCGTTCGGTGATGGCCGAGACCTTGTCGCCGATACCGGCAGCCTTGGCCAGTTCGTCGATCACCTCGGCTTCGATCAGCGTCGAGTCCATGTCGAACACCGCCAGGCGGCGATGGCGGCGCTGCAGCGAATCGACCTGGAAGGCGATATCCATGTTCAGCTCGTCGGCCGCGCGCAGGAACTCCGCGCGCAGGCCGGCGGCATCACCCGGCTCACCGCGCAGGGAGAACTCGATGCAGGCGTTGGCCGGCTGCGCATCCAGCGCCACCGGCAGGGACAGCCGCTCGATGCGCTCGATGCTCAGGCCCTGCTCGGCGGTCAACGCGCTGACGCGCTGCAATTGCTCGGCGCTGACCTGGCGGCTCAGCAGGGTGACGATATGACGCTGGCTGCCCTGCCCTTCGACCCAACGCTGATAGTCGGCGGCATCGAGCTGGGTGAAATGCACCTGCTGACCCAGCGTCTGGGTCGCAGCCAGCACGGCTTCGTTCAGCGCCGCAGCATCAGCCACTTCCACCAGGATGCTCAGCGACGAAACGCCATGCACGGCGGACTGGGCGATATCGAGAACGGTGACGCCAGCCTGGGCCAGCACGCCGCTAACGGCTGCCGTGAGGCCGGGCCGATCTTCACCGGTAACGTTGATCAGGACGATTGGGCGCAAGGCTTACTCCGGGGCTCGCAGGACTATGAACGGTCTGCCGAACGGCAATGTGCAGCAGGGCCGGTGAAAAAACGCACATTCTAACCATTTCAGGCCTCTGCCGGCACGCGCGGCGCTTTGCCCTGTGCGGGCCGCTCGCTATACTGCGCGCCACTTCCAGTCAACGAGAGCCGAGCTCTGTGAACCGGCCCGCCCCCGTAAAGCCCGACAACTTCTTCCTCCTGCTCTTCCGTGCACTGCGCCAACGTCGCGTGCCGCTGGCATTGCGCATCGTCAGCCACAGCTTGTTGCTGGTGGCCATGGCGCTGGTGATCTATGCCTGGGTAATCGGCATGCAGTTCAAGCAGGCCATGCAGCAGCAGGCCGAAGCGCTGGGCAGCAGCCTGATCACCCAGACGGCCGCTTCGGCCACCGAGCTGCTGGTGTCCAACGACATCCTCAGCCTCAACGTGCTGCTCAATAACCTGGTGAAGAACCCGCTGGTGGCCCACGCAGCCATCTACAGCGTGGACAACCGCATCCTCGCCGAAGCCGGCACCCGGCCGAGCAAGAACATGCTGGGTGAAACCGAAGGCCTGTATTCGACGCCGATCACCTTCCAGGAGGTAATGGCCGGACAGCTGCGCATCAGCCTGGACATGCAGCAGTTCGAGCAGCCGATGACCATCAGCCTGCAGAGCATGGGCATTCTCAGCCTGATTCTGCTGGCCTTGACCCTGTCGCTGAGCCTGCGTCTGGGCCGGCAGATTTCCACACCGTTGATGCAGATGCGCGTGTGGCTACGTGACCCGGACGACTATGCCCCAGGTGGCAACCGCCAGGACGAGATCGGCGACCTGGCGCGCCAGCTACAGGCGCGCCTGGCGCCGGAGAAGCCGGAACCTGAGCCCGAGCCCGAGCCCGAGCCGGAATTCGACGACCTGGATGAGCTGGGTGAGGACTTTCTCGACGACGAGCAAGAGGACGACCGCAATCAGCGTGACGAGCGCCCTGCCCCGAGCTTCGCGATGCGTGACCTGCGCGACAGCCGCTTTGACAGCGATGACGACTACGACCCGCCGAGCCGCCGCCGTGACGAGCACGACGACGATGCCTTCGCCGACCTCTATGACGACGAAGACAGTCCGGCCGTGAGTGCGCCGAAGGCACCGTGCAAAAGCGCTGTGCTGGCCGTGCAACTGGGCGCCCAAGAGCAGCTGCGTCGCCTGCCGCGTTCGCGCCTGATGGAACTGCTGGAAAGCTATCGCGGCTGCCTGGACAAGGCGGCGACGCTCTACAAGGCCGAGCTGCACACCCTCAACGATGGCAGCAGCCTCATGCTGTTCCATCACGAGGCCAGCGGGGACGATTACCTGACCCATGCCATTTGCTGCGGCGAACTGCTGCGCGCCCTTGGCCACGCCCTGCAGATCGAGGTGGCCGACAGCGGCATCACCCTCCATCTGCAACTGGGCCTGACCCTGGGCGAAGGCCTGCAGGGCCTGAGTCAGGGCGACCTGCTGCTCAGCGAAACCGCCCAGGATGCCCTGGCGCTGTCGCAGCACAGCCGCAACCTGCTGCTGGTCGAGCGCCGCGTCGGCGAAGACGCCACCCTACGCCAGCGCGCACGCATCCGCGCCATCGCCAGCCCCGAAGGCGCCAGTTGCGTCGAGCGCCTGCTCGATCCGTATCCGGCACTGCTGGAACGACAGATGGCCAAGCTGCGCGAAGAGCGGTAGGGATTCGGCAGTAGAGATGAGAAAGGCCGGCATTTATGCCGGCCTTTTTAATGCGCGGTCCATTCGCAGTCAGCTTGTGGAAGCGCGGAGTGGGCAGGATTTTTCGCGGGCATGGCCCGCTCCCACAAATCGTTTCGTAAGGCGCGTCAGCAATCAGAGCTTGGCGATCGACACTTCGGTGGATTTCACGAAAGCGATCACTTCGCTGCCCACCCCCAGTTCCAGCTCGCGCACGGAACGGGTGGTGATCACCGAGGTGACGATGCCGGCGGCGGTCTGCACGTCGATTTCCGACAGCACGTCGCCTTCGACGATTTCCTTGATGGTGCCTTTGAACTGGTTGCGAACGTTGATGGCTTTGATGGTCATGGCTGAATCTCCAGGGGTCGTGAAGTGCCCACAACGGGCTTCAAGTCAGGGTTAGAGCGCCCAGCGCAGCTGGGTCGGCAGGGGTGAAACCGGGCCGGGTTCGGCAGGCAGCGCCGGTATCTGCATCACGCGGTTGAGCACGTCGGCTTCCAGGGCCGCCAAGTGAGCGGAGCCGCGGTTGCGTGGGCGTGGCAGGTTCACTTCGATATCGAGGCCGATCTCGCCGTCCTCGATGAGGATCACCCGGTCCGCGGTGGCTACCGCTTCGCTGACATCGTGGGTAACCAGCAACACGGTGAAGCCGTGCTGCTGCCACAGGCTTTCGATCAGTTGCTGCATCTCGATGCGGGTCAGCGCGTCTAGAGCGCCAAGGGGTTCGTCGAGCAGCAACAGGCGTGGTTCGTGAATCAGCGCGCGGGCCAGGGCAACACGTTGTTTCTGGCCACCGGACAGGGACGCCGGCCACTCGTTGGCGCGATCGGCCAAACCCACTGCTTCGAGCACCTGCTGGGCCTTGGGCCGCCAGTCACCGGTGAGGCCGAGGCCGACGTTGTCGATCACCCGCTTCCAGGGCAGCAGCCGCGCTTCCTGGAACATCAGTCGGGTATCCTCGCGGGTCGCTGCCAACGGCCCGTTGCCGGCCAGCAGTTCACCGCCCGTGGGCGCGTCGAGCCCGGCGAGCAGGCGCAGCAAGGTGCTCTTGCCGCAACCACTGCGCCCGACCACGGCGACGAACTGTCCGGATGGGATACGCAAGTCGATATCCCTGAGTACCTGGCGCTCACCGAAGGATTTCTGGATGCCGCGAATGGTCAGCGGCGTGCCTCGCTTGAGGTTGTGTAAAGCATTCAGTGGCGCATTCATTTCGCAGCCGCTCCCTGATAAGCCGGGTGCCAGCGCAACCAGGCACGTTCGAGGCCACGCGCGGCCAAGTCGGCCAGCTTGCCGAGCACGGCGTAGAGCAGGATCGCCAGCACCACCACGTCGGTTTGCAGAAACTCCCGGGCGTTCATCGCCAGGTAACCGATGCCGGCGCTGGCGGATATCGTCTCAGCGACGATCAGGGTCAGCCACATCAGGCCGAGGGCGAAGCGCACGCCGACCAGAATCGACGGCAGTGCACCGGGCAGGATCACCTGACGGAACAACGCGAAGCCGGACAGACCATAGCTGCGCGCCATTTCAACCAGCGCCGGGTCGACGTTGCGGATGCCGTGATAGGTGTTCAGGTAGATCGGAAACAGCGTGCCGAGGGCGACCAGAAAGATCTTCGCGCTCTCGTCGATGCCGAACCACAGGATCACCAGCGGGATCAGCGCCAGGTGCGGCACGTTGCGGATCATCTGCACCGAGCTGTCGATCAGGCGCTCGCCCCAGGTCGACAAACCGGTGATGAAGCCCAGCGCCAGGCCGATGCCACCGCCGATGGCGAAACCGACGCCGGCGCGCCAGCCACTGATCGCCAGATGCGCCCAGATTTCACCGCTGGCCAGCAGTTGCCAGCCGGCCTCGAGCACTGCGCTGGGCGCCGGCAGAATGCGCGTGGACAACAGCCCCAGCGCTACCGAGCCCTGCCAGGCGACCAGCAGCGCCACGGGCAAGGCCCAGGGCGCCAGGCGTAGGGCCAGGTTATTGAAAGATGTGTTGCTCATCGCGTACCTCGACGATCATCGCGAGGGCTGGGCGCTGCCGCCCGGCCGTTGTTCAACTGGCCGAAGCCGCCTTGGGCAGAATGTCGTTGGCGACCATCTCACCGAACGGACTCACGTAGTTGGCGCCTTCCGGCAGCGCCGGGCGGTTCACCTCCAGATGGGGGAACAGCAGCTCGGCGACGCGATAGGATTCTTCGAGGTGTGGATAACCGGAGAAGATGAAGGTATCGATGCCCAGCGCGGCGTATTCCCTGACCCGTTCGGCGACCGTCGGGCCATCGCCGACCAGCGCCGTGCCGGCACCGCCACGCACCAGGCCGACGCCGGCCCACAGGTTGGGCGACACTTCCAGATTGTCCTTGCTGCCACCGTGCAGGGCAGCCATGCGCTGCTGACCGACCGAATCGAAGCGCGCCAGGGACGCCTGGGCGCGGGCGATGGTGTCGTCGTCGACGTGGGCGATCAGCTTGTCGGCGGCCTTCCAGGCCTCTTCATTGGTTTCCCGCACGATCACGTGCAGGCGAATGCCGAAGCGCACTTCGCGACCCTGAGCCGCAGCCTTTTCGCGCACCTGGGCGATCTTCTCGGCCACCGCGGCGGGCGGCTCGCCCCAGGTCAGGTACAGCTCGACCTGCTCGGCAGCCAGATCCTGCGCCGCTTCCGAGGAGCCGCCGAAGTACAGCGGCGGGCGTGGTTGCTGGACAGGCGGATAGAGCAGCTTGGCGCCTTTGACCTGAATGTGTTTGCCGTCGTAATCGACCACCTCGCCTTCCAGCACGCGGCGCCAGATGCGGGTGAACTCGACCGAGGCTTCGTAGCGTTCGGCATGGGACAGATTGAGGCCATCACCGGCCAGCTCGTCCGGGTCACCGCCGGTCACCAGGTTGAATAGCGCGCGGCCACCGGACAAGCGATCCAGGGTTGCCGCCTGGCGTGCTGCCACGGTCGGGGAAATGATCCCCGGGCGCAGGGCGACGAGGAATTTCAGGCGCTGGGTCACCGGAATCAGCGAGGCGGCGACCAGCCAGGAATCCTCGCAGGAACGCCCGGTGGGAATCAGCACGCCGCCAAAACCCAGGCGGTCGGCCGCTTGGGCTATCTGCTGCAGGTAGCCGTGGTCGACGGCGCGGGCCCCTTGCGAGGTACCGAGGTAGTGGCCATCACCGTGGGTGGGCAGAAACCAGAAGATGTTGAGGCTCATGGAGTGGTCTCCTTGGAAATCGCAATGCCCCCGCCAAACGGGCGGGGGCGGGAAGTTATTGCTGGGCAACCTTGCTAGCCGGGGCGTGCCAGATCACGTCGCTGATCTTCAGCGGTTTTGGAATCAGCTTGAGCGCGGTGAAGGTGTCAGCGATCTTCTGCTGGGCCTCGACCACCTCTGGGGTGATCAGCTGGGCGCCGTAGCTCTGGCGCTGCACCGCCAGGCGAGTGATGTCCGGTGACAGGCCGAGCAGCGGCGCGACCTGGGCAACGGTCTGGTCGTTATTAGCCTTGACCCACTCGCCGATGCCGCGGATTTCCTCGACCAGCGCCTCGATCACCTCCGGGTGCTTTTCGGCATAGGGGCGGGTCGCCAGGTAGAACTGGTGGTTGCTGACCAGCCCCTTGCCGTCGATCAGGGTGCGCGCCTGCAGCTGCTGCTCGGCGGCGGCCTGGAAGGGATCCCAGATCACCCAAGCGTCGACGCTGCCACGCTCGAAGGCGGCGCGGGCATCGGCAGGTGGCAGGTACACGGGCTGGATGTCGCTGTATTTCAGGCCGGCCTCTTCCAGAGCGCGCACCAGCAGGTAGTGCACGTTGGAGCCCTTGTTGAGCACGACCTTCTTGCCCTTGAGCTCGGCGACCGATTTGATCGGCGAATCCTTCGGTACCAGGATCGCTTCGCTGGTCGGTGCTGGCGGCTCGAAGGCCACGTAGAGCAGATCCGCACCCGCGGCCTGGGCGAATACCGGCGGCGTTTCGCCGGTAGTGCCGAAGTCCACCGAGCCGACGTTCAGGCCTTCGAGCAGCTGCGGGCCGCCCGGGAACTCGGTCCATTTGACGTCGATGCCCTTGGCCGCCAGGCGCTTTTCCAGCGCGCCGTTGGCCTTGAGCAACACCAGCGTGCCGTACTTCTGATAACCGATACGCAGTGTCTCGGCCTGGGCTTGGGTGATGGCGCCGAAGGAAATGGCCGCGGCAAACAAGGCGACCAGACTCCGACGCAGGGTGACAGTGCGCATGGCGCTCTCCTCTGCATTGAGTGTGTGGCCACCTGCTGCCTCGTTGACGGGCTAGTAAGGTGGGGCGGCAGCGAACTGCCTGGAATTTGTAGGTTGACTCGCGTCAGGCGCTCCAGCGCCCACTGAGCAGCCGCTCGTTCAACAGGCCCGGCTCGATGGGCTGGGGCCGGCGATTGAGCGCCTGAATCAGGTGTTGCAAGGCGTCGTCCAGACGCTGCTCCAGGGCCGGCGCCAAGTCGCCACCGTCCTCGGTGTAACTGATCTGGCTGTCATCGGCGAACACGCCGTGCAGCACTTCCTGGGCCTTGAGCGCGGACAGCACCGGCTTCAGGGCGTAATCCACCGCCAGCATGTGCGCGTTGCTGCCACCGGTAGCCACCGGCAGCACCACCTTGTGGTGCAACGCACGCTCGGGCAGTACGTCGAGCAAGGTCTTCAGGGCACCGGAGAACGATGCCTTGTATACCGGCGTCGCCACCACCAGCCCGTCAGCCGCCGCCACATGGGCTTGCAGCGCCTGGATTCGCGGACTATCGAAGCGGGCAAAGAGCAGATCCTCGGCCTCGAAGTCGCGTACCTGATAGGTCACCACCTCGACACCATGGTCCTGCAGCCACTGCCTGGCCTTGCCCAGCAACACATTGGAACGCGACCTCAGGCTCGGGCTGCCGCCCAGAAAAACCACCAGCATGAGACGTCCTTACTTGTTGGGCTGCGGGGTGAGCCGCAGGTAGGGCTTCACGGCGCGATAGCCCTTGGGGAAGCGCTGCTTGATCTCGTCCTCGTCCTTGAGCGACGGCACGATCACCACCTCGTCACCGTCCTGCCAGTTGGCGGGCGTGGCCACTTTGTGGCTGTCGGTGAGCTGCAGCGAATCGATCACCCGCAGGATTTCATGGAAGTTGCGCCCGGTGCTCGCTGGGTAGGTGATGGTCAGGCGCACCTTCTTGTTCGGGTCGATGATGAACAGCGAACGCACCGTCAGAGTGTCGTTGGCATTCGGGTGAATCAGGTCGTAGAGCTCGGACACCTTGCGGTCGGCGTCGGCCAGAATCGGGAAGTTGACCGCGGTGTTCTGGGTCTCGTTAATGTCGTCGATCCATTTGAGGTGCGAATCGACCGGATCGACGGACAGGGCGATGGCCTTGACGTTGCGCTTGGCGAACTCGTCCTTCAGCTTGGCGGTGAAGCCCAGCTCGGTGGTGCACACCGGGGTGAAGTCGGCCGGGTGAGAGAACAGAATTCCCCACTGATTGCCCAGCCACTCGTGAAAACGAATGCGGCCTTCACTGGAATCCTGCTCGAAGTCGGGGGCGATGTCGCCCAGACGGATGCTCATGGCTGTGCTCCTCAGGTGAGTCGTTGCGTGGTGCTCACTATGCTGAGGAACAGAAAATATTAAAAAGAATAAATAATGATTTATTTATAACCAAATCAAAAAATCGTTATGACCCGCGACCCCGTCGTTCATCCGCTCAATCCAGCACCCGCGCCGGATTCCCCGCCACCTTGGCGCCAGCCGGAACATCGCGGGTCACCACGCTGCCCGCACCGATCAGCGCATCGTCGCCCACCGTCACGCCTGGCAGGATCAGCGCCCCGGCGCCAATCCACACGTTGCGACCGATACTCACCGGCCGCCCGAATTCCAAGCCGGACTCACGTTCACCCGGATCGCGCGGATGGTCGGCGGTGAGGATCTGCACGCCCGGGCCGATCTGCGTCTTGTCACCGATGCTCACCGCCACCACGTCGAGAATCACACAGTTGAAGTTGATGAACACGCCGTCACCCAGGCTGATGTTGAAGCCGTAGTCGCAATGAAACGGCGAGCGCACCACCACGCCCCTGCCGACCGCCGCCAGACGCTCGCCCAGTACCTGATTGCGCTCGGCCTGGGACAACCCCAGTTTGGCGTTGTAGCGCGCCAGCCAGGCCATGGTCGCGGCGCTGTCGGCCTGCAGCTCCGGGTCACTGGCCAGGTAGAGTTCGCCGGTGAGCATCTTGTGTTTTTCACTGAGCGCCATGGCGGGTCGCCTCCTTACGAATGTTCAGTAAGGAACCCAGTGGGGTGGGGAGGTTCCGGCTAATTGGCCGGCGGTCGCTCGGTGTCGATGATCAGGAAGTGATGCAGCGCACGAATCGGCAGGTCGGCGATCAACGCATCGAAGCCATCGTCCAACTCGTCGATGCGGGCGTTCTCCGCCTCGTCGAGCCAACTGCAGATGCTCCACAGCTCGATCTCCTCGGGTTCATCCTCCAGGCGAGCGAACACCGCATACAGATCACGCAGTGCCTGGCAGGCAGCCGGCAAGCCGATCAGGGTAAGCGCCTGCTGTGCCAACTCGAAGGTCGGCATGCCCCAGTTGGCGAAGAACTGCATCAGGCCGCCGTTGTAATAGTCGGCCTGCAAGCGCCACAGCACCACCAACTGCCGATCACGCTGGCTGATGGCTTGCAGGTCCCAGCCGGCTGCGTGCAGGCGCTTCAGGGCCTGATCCTGCAGCTCATCCCAGGCCAGGTCGATGCTGTCGCACAGCCCCGCGTCATGATGCCGCCAACTGGCGACGAAACCACCGCCCTCCAGCCGCACGTCGCCACGCTGCGCGGTCGAAAGGCGGTCGAGGCGCAGATAACCGTCGAGCTTGAGGGCAAACTGCTGGCCATCGCGCAGACGGATATGCGCGGCCTGGCTATCTACAACGACGCGTTCGATCTGCAAGCAGCCGAGCTCGGCATGCAGGGGATGGATCATCGGAGCTCCGGTGGATGGTGAAAGCAGCCTCGACGATGCCAGAGCCGCGGCGCGAGAGCCAGACGCAAGGCTGTGCAAACTCAAAACAGCTCCAGCTGCCCGCCGATCAGTGCACTGAAGTCATCGTCCACGAACGGCAAGATTGCGTCGGCCACCGGCTGCAGCTGCTTAGTCAGGTAGTGGCCGTAATCGATGGGCGCGCGGCGCAGCTCCAGGGGTTCCGGGCCGGCGACGCTGATCACGTAGCTGATCCAGCCGCCGCTCTGGTACTGGCGCGGGCGGCCCTGCTCGTCGTTGTGGGCATCGGCCAGGCGCGCGGCGCGCACATGGGGCGGCACGTTGCGCTGGTAGTCGTCGAGGCGGCGGCGCAGGCGTTTGCGGTACACCAGACGCTCCTCGAACTCGCCAGCCAGGGTGCGCTGCACGTAGTCGCGCACGTAGTCCTGGTAGGGCTGGCCCTTGAAGATGCGCAGATACAGCTCCTGCTGGAACTGCTGGGCCAGCGGCGACCAGTCGCTGCGCACGGTTTCCAGGCCCTTGAAGACCATGTCCTCGCGGCCATCGACGCGGCGGATCAACCCGGCATAGCGCTTCTTGCTGCCCTCCTCCATGCCGCGGATGGTGGGCATCAGAAAGCGGCTGAAGTGGGTCTCGAACTGCAACTCCAGGGCGCTCTGCAAACCGAACTCGGCCGCCAGGTGCTCACGCCACCAGGCGTTGACGCCCTGCACCAGGCCACGGCCGATACGCTCGGCGTCTGCCTCCGAATGAGCGCGGCGCAGCCAGACGAAGGTGGAGTCGGTGTCGCCGTAGATCACCGTGTGGCCTTCGGCCTCGATCAGCTCGCGGGTGCGCCGCATCACTTCGTGACCGCGCAGGGTGATGGACGACGCCAGGCGGGTATCGAAGAAGCGGCAGCCGCTGGAGCCAAGCACGCCATAGAAGGCGTTCATGATGATCTTCAGCGCCTGGGACAGCGGCGCGTTACCGGCGCGCTTGGCCGCCTCGCGGCCCTGCCACACGCGCTCGACGATGGCCGGCAGGCAATGCCTGGTGCGCGAGAAGCGCGCGCCACGAAAACCGGGAATCGAATGTTCGTCGTCGGGCTGGCGCAGGCCCTCGATCAACCCCACCGGGTCGATCAGGAAGGTGCGGATCAGCGACGGATACAGGCTCTTGTAATCGAGCACCAGCACCGACTCGTAAAGCCCCGGCCGCGAATCCATCACGAAACCGCCGGGGCTGGCTTCGGGTGGGCGCTCGCCCTGATTGGGCGCGACGAAGCCCTGGCGGTGCATCAGCGGCATGTACAGGTGGCTGAACGCCGCCACCGAGCCGCCGCTGCGATCCACCGGCAGCCCGGTGACCGTGGCGCGTTCGAGCAGGAAGGTGAGCAGCTCGGTCTTGGCGAAGATGCGCGTGACCAGCTCGCAGTCCTTGAGGTTGTAGCGGGCCAGGGCCGGCTTGTCCTCGGAGAACATGCGGTTGATCTCGTCCATGCGCTGATAGGGGTTGTCGATCGCCTTGCCCTCGCCGAGCAGTTGCTGGGCGACGCTTTCCAGGCTGAAGGACTGGAAGCTCCAGGTCGCCGAACGCAGCGACTCGATGCCATCGATGATCAGCCGGCCCGGCGCGCTGGCGAAGAAATGCTGCTTGGAACCATGCTCGCGCCAGCTCAGCAATTCGCCGCCACGGCCCAGGCGCAACGGCACCTGCAGGCGCTGAGCATGTTCGTGCAGCACGCGCAGGTCGAACTGCACCACATTCCAGCCGATGATGGCGTCCGGATCGAAGCGCTCCAGCCAGCCGTTGAGCGCTTCCAGCAGCGCGGCGCGGCTATCCAGATAGTCGAGATCGAAATCGACCTCGGCGTGACCGTTCGGCGGCCCGAGCATGTACACCTGGCGCTGGCCGCAGCCTTCCAGGGCGATGGAATACAGCTCGCCACGGGCGGTGGTCTCGATGTCGAGGGACACCAGCTTGAGCTGCGGGCGGTAGTCCGGCGCCGGCTTGAGCTGGGCGTCGACCAGCACGCCGTCTGCCGTCTCGGTACCGCTGAACAGCACCGGGGCGGTGATGAAACGCTCCATCAGGTAGCGTTCGGGCGGGCGGATATCGGCCTCGTAAACGGCCACACCGCCCTGGCGCAGGGTCTGCTCCAGCTGAAGCAGCGGACGTTGCTGCCGGCAGTACAGGCCCAGCACCGGCCGTTGGTGGAAATCCCGCAGCTGCAACGGGCGCAGCTCGAATTGCTTGTCGCCGGCGATCAGGGCCTCGGCGCGGGCACGCTGCTCGGCGGGAATGAAGGCCACCGAGGTTTGCGGCGGCAGGCGCACCAGGCGCGGGCCGGCGTCGGTCGACAGCCAGAATTCCACCTGGGTACCGGCCGGCGTATCGCGCCAGTGCCGGGTCAGGACGAAGCCCTGCTGTAGATCCACCCTGCCACCTCGAATGCTGTTCAGGGTGCGATGGTAACCCGGCGGCGCAACGCCTGCAGAATGGGGTTAAATGGCCGCCAGGTTTTGTACGGAGGCTCGCCATGCCCCTCGATCATCAACAGCTGCAACAGATCACCACCCGCACGCTGGCCCATTACCAGGCCGGCGCCGAAGACTTTCGCGAGGGCACCCGCGACCACGACGTCAGCCAGAACATCGCGGCGCTGCTGCGTCATGTGCACGGCAGCGCGCCATTGAGCATCCTCGACTTCGGCTGTGGCCCGGGTCGGGATCTGCGCGCCTTCAAGGCCCTGGGCCACCAGCCTGTCGGCCTCGACGGTTGCCCCGAATTCGTCGCCATGGCCCGCGCCGATAGCGGCTGCGAAGTCTGGCAACAGGACTTTCTCGCCCTGGATCTGCCGGCCGAACGCTTCGATGGCATCTTCGCCAATGCCGTGCTGTTCCATATTCCAAGCCAGGAGCTGCCGCGCGTACTAGGCGAACTGCGCAGCAGCCTGAAGCCAGGCGGCGTGCTGTTCAGCTCCAACCCGCGCGGCGAAAACCAGGAGGGCTGGAGCGGCGAACGCTACGGCGCGTGGCACGACCTGGCCAGTTGGCGCCGCCTGCTCGACGCCGCCGGTTTCGAGGAGCTGGAACATTACTATCGCCCCACCGGCCTGTCGCGGGAGCAGCAGCCGTGGCTGGCGAGTGTTTGGCGGCGCTGCGATGCCTGACTCGGTGACTGTTATAAGGCAGAAGCGGACGGTGAGCAGAACTTTTGTGGGAGAGGCTTTAGCCTCGATTTTGCCTAACCAGGCGTAAAGAGCTCGCGGCTAAAGCCCCTCCCACGAGATAGCGAACAGCGGCTTACGCCTTTCCGCAACCTAAATCTCCACCTGCGTCCCCAGCTCGATCACCCGATTCACCGGCAGCCTGAAGAAGCCCAGCGAACTCCCAGCATTCTTCTGCAGCACGGCGAACAGCCGCTCGCGCCACATGGCCATGCCGATGCGCTCGGACGGGATCACCGTCTCCCGGCTGAGGAAGTAGGTGGTCTGCATCGGCAGGCAGTCGATGCCCTTGTCGCTCAGCTGTTCCAGAGCACGGGGAATGTCCGGGGCCTCCATGAAGCCAAAGCGCAGGCGCACGCGGTAGAAGCCCTGGTCATAGGTTTCCAGATCGAAGCGTTCGGCCAGCGGCACCCGCGGTCGGTCCTCGTAGAGCACGGTGAGCAGCATCACCCGCTCATGCAGCACCTGGTTATGCAACAGATTATGCAACAGCGCGTGGGGTACTACGTCCATGCGGCTGGTCAGGAACACCGCGGTGCCGGCTACCCGATGAGGCGGTTGCAGGGCGATGCTGGCGATGAAGTCGCGAAGCACCAGGGAGTGTTCGTCGAGCCGTTCGAGCACCAGTTGGCGACCGCGTTTCCAGGTGGTCATCAGGCCGAACAGCAGCAGGCCGACGACCATCGGCACTGCACCGCCGCCGATGATCTTCGGCAAGTTGGCGGCGAAGAAGATGCCGTCGACCAGCAGGAACACCGCCAGCAGCGGCACGGCCAGCACTTTCGGCCAGCGCCACAGCAGCAGGATCACCGACGACACCAGCAGCGTGGTGCACAGCATGGTGCCGGTCACCGCCACGCCGTAGGCGCCAGCCAGGCCGCTGGACGACTGGAAGCCGAGCACCAGCAGCACCACACCGACCAGCAGCATGCTGTTGATCAATGGAATGTAGATTTGCCCCTGCTCGGCGCTGGAGGTGTGCAGGATCTGCATGCGCGGCACGTAGCCGAGCTGGATGGCCTGGCGAGTCACCGAGAAGGCGCCGGTGATCACCGCCTGGGAAGCGATGATGGTGGCCAGCGTGGACAGGCCGATCAGCGGGATCAGCGCCCAGCCCGGCGCCAGCAGGTAGAAGGGGTTGCGCACCGTCTCCGGGTCGATCAGCAACAGCGCACCCTGGCCGAAGTAATTGAGCAACAGGCCCGGGAAGGCCAGGAACAGCCAGGCATGCACGATGGGCCGGCGGCCGAAATGGCCGAGGTCGGCATACAGCGCTTCGGCGCCGGTGATGGTCAGCACCACGGCGCCCATCACCGTCAGGGCGATCAGCGGGTTGGCCAGGAAGAAATGCAGCGCCCAGTATGGGTTGAGCGCGAGCAGCACTTCCGGGCGCTGCACGATGCCGTGCACGCCCAAGGCTCCGAGGGTCACGAACCAGATCACCATCACTGGCCCGAACAGGTAGCCGATGCGCGCGGTGCCGTGACGCTGCAGCACGAACAGCGAGATGAGGATCACCAGCGCCACCGGCACCACCCAGTGGTCGATGCCGTCGACCACCAGGCCGACGCCCTCCACCGCCGAAAGTACCGACACCGCGGGGGTGAGCATGCTGTCGCCGTAGAACAGCGCGGCGCCGAACAGGCCAAGCATGATCAGCAATGCGCGCAGCCGCGGATGGCCGGCCGCTGCCCGTTGCGCCAGGGCGGTGAGCGCCATGATGCCGCCCTCGCCGCCGTTGTCGGCACGCAGGATGAACATCACGTATTTGACGGTGACCACCAGGGTCAGCGACCAGAAGATCAGCGACAGAATGCCCAGCACGCTGTCCTGGGACAGGCCGACGCCGTAATGCGGCGAGAAGATTTCCTTGAGGCTATACAACGGGCTGGTGCCGATATCGCCATAGACGATACCGGCCGCGCCGATCAGCAGCGCGAAGTGCGAGGAACGGGGGGCAGTGCTCACGTTCGGGAAGTCCCTTGAAACATCGATGCTTCAGATATAACCCGGCTTCGCGCGCGTGGCAGCCTTGGTGGCCAGACTTTTACGGCATTTTTACGCGCGGCCGTGCTTCTTTACGCCAACCTTGCACAGCGCCATGATCTGCCCACACCCTGCTCCGGAAACCCAGATGCCGCCCGCCGCTGCTCGCCCCTCCCGCCGCACGCCCGCGCCACCGCGCGAGTACCTGCTGGCCGCGCTCGCGGCGCTGCTCGGCTGCGCACTGGCCCTTTTGGTGTCGCGCTGGCTGGACCTGCCGAACATCTCCCTGCTGTTTCTCGCCATGGTGCTGGTGGTGGCCGCGCGCAGCAGTGTCGGCCCGGCGCTGCTGTGTGCCCTGCTGTCGTTCGCCGCCTACGGTTTCTTCTTTCTACCGCCCACCTGGTCGGTGGTGGTGCACCGCGAGCAGGACGTGCTGACCCTGCTGTTCTTTTTGCTCATCGCCCTGCTCACCGGCAACCTCGCCGCGCGCCAGCGCCAGCAGTACCGTGACCTGCAGATGGCCCAGCGGCAGACCGAAAGCCTGCTGGGCTTCGCCGGCAAATTGTCCAGCGCCCAGGACCAGGGCGACCTGCTGGCCGCCATGCTCGGCCAGCTGGATTTGCCAGCCGAGCGCCTGTGTCTGCTCAGCCGCGACGCCCAGGGCAACTGGCATCAGGCCGACGGCAGCGCGCTGGCACTCAGCGAGCTGGAGCGCATCAGCGCCGAGCACGCCTGGCAGAACCGACACCCGCGTGGCTACGACAGCCACAGCCTGACCCACCCGCACTGGTGGTGGTGGCCATTGACGGACGGCGACCAGCCACTGGCCCTGCTCGGTATGCGCACGGCCCAAGGCGACCCGCCGGCCGGCGAGCAGCGCCAGCTGATCGACGTGCTGCTGCCACTGCTGGCCCATGCCCTGGCCCGCGTGCAACTGGTCGAGACCCTCGGCCATACTCGCCTGCAACATGAAACCGAGCGCCTGCGCAGCGCCCTGCTCGCCTCGGTGTCCCACGACCTGCGCACGCCGTTGACCGCCATGCGCGGCAATATCGAAACCCTGCAGCTGTTCATCGACAGCCTGGACGCAGCGACCCGCGACGATCTGCTGCAAAGCACCGCCAGCGAAGCCTCGCGCCTGGACCGCTACATCCAGAATCTGCTGGACATGACCCGCCTGGGCCATGGCGGCCTGCACCTGGAGCGCGACTGGGTCGCCGCCAGCGACCTGCTCGCTGCCGCTCTGCAGCGCCTGCAACCGGTGCTGAAGCACCTGCAGGTGCGTATGGAGGTACCCGCCGACCTGCCGCTGCTGTGGGTGCAGGGCGCACTGATCGAACAGGCCCTGGTCAACGTGCTGGACAACGCCGCGCGCTTCTCGCCGCCCGGCGGCGTCATCGACATCCGCCTGAGCCACGATGGCGAGACCTTCAGCTTCGCCATCGCCGACCAAGGCCCGGGGATTCCCGCCGACGAACAGGCGCAGATCTTCGACCTTTTCTACACCGCGGCTCGGGGCGATCGCGGCGGCCAGGGCACCGGCCTCGGCCTGGCGATCTGCCTGGGCATGCTCAACGCCCACGGCGGCACGGCGCGGGTCGAATCGATGCCCGGCCAGGGCACCACCCTGATCCTGCAACTGCCCCTGCAAGCCCCTGACGAGAACCCGGCATGACTGAAGCGCGCATCCTCCTGGTCGACGACGAAGCGGCGATCCGCAAGTTCCTGCGCATCGGCCTGCAGGCCCACGGCTACCAGGTGCTGGAAGCCGACGGCGGCGAGGCGGCCCTGCGCCTGGCGGCCTTGGAACAGCCCGACCTGGTGGTGCTCGACCTCGGCCTGCCAGACCTGGACGGCCAGGAAGTGCTGACCCGACTGCGCGAGTGGTCAGCTGTGCCGGTGCTTGTGCTATCGGTGCGTGCCGGCGAAAAGGACAAGGTGCAGGCCCTGGACAACGGCGCCAACGACTACGTCAGCAAGCCCTTTGGCGTGCAGGAATTTCTCGCCCGGGTGCGCGCTCTACTGCGCAGCCGACCGGCCAGCGAGAAGCCTGCTGCGGCTCTCGCCAGCGGCCCGCTGCGGGTCGACTTCGCCTTTCGCCGCGTCACGTTGAATGACCAGGAAATCAGCCTGACCCGTAAGGAATACGCGGTGCTCGAAGCCCTGGCGCGCCACCCCGGCATGGTCGTCACCCAGCAGCAACTGCTGCGCGACATCTGGGGCCCGACCCACACCGAACACAGCCATTACCTGCGCATCGTCATCGCCCACCTGCGCCAGAAGCTCGGCGATGATCCGGCGGCGCCGCGGCTGATCGTTACTGAAGCGGGTGTCGGCTATCGGCTTATCGCCTGAGAAACCTGAGCGCGCCGACAACTCCCCGCGCTCTGTTAGACTCCGGCAACACCACTCGCCGGAGAACACGATGCCCAAGGTCGGAATGCAGCCGATCCGCCGCTCCCAGCTGATTGCGGCAACCCTGGAAGCCGTCGACCAAGTTGGCATGAGCGATGCCAGTATCGCCTACATCGCACGCCTCGCCGGCGTGTCGAACGGCATCATCAGCCACTATTTCCAGGACAAGAACGGCCTGCTCGAAGCGACCATGCGTCACCTCATGCAGGCGCTGCGCGAAGCGGTGCATGCACGCTACCGGCTGCTGCGCGAAGACACGCCACGAGCCCGCCTGCGCGCCATCATCGACGGCAACTTCGACGAAACCCAGGTCAGCGGCCCGGCGATGAAAACCTGGCTGGCGTTCTGGGCCAGCAGCATGCACCAACCGGCCTTGCGCCGCCTGCAGCGGGTCAACGACCAGCGCCTGTATTCCAACCTGTGCGGCCAGTTCCGCCGCGCCCTGCCGCAAGCACAAGCCCGCGCCGCCGCCCGCGGCCTGGCAGCGCTGATCGACGGCCTGTGGCTGCGCGGCGCCCTGACCGGCGAGAACTTCGACACCCGCCAGGCTGCGCAGATCGCTTACGACTACCTCGATTTGCAGCTCGCCAAAGCCGAGTAGAACCAGCCGACTTTCCGTAGGATGGCTCGGGCCGCTTAGGTGCAACCCATGCCCCCGATGGGTTGCACTCAGCCTACAAATCTGAGGCGTATGTGGGAGCGCGCCATGCGCGCGAATCGCGGGCACGGCCCGCTCCCACAAGATTGATGACATCCTTCGACACTTGATCGATTCACCTACGCTGCTCGATCCATCCCACAAATCTTCCCCAGCCCTTCCGTAGGATGGGTGAAACCCATCACACCTTGATGGGTTTCACCTACGCAGCCCGATCCATCCACATTTTGATTCGCATGTGGAAGCGTAATTGAGGGCCTGGTCCGCTCCTTCAGCAATCATTCGCCTGCCCCCTGAAAATACCTGAAGCCCTGCACTCATGCCGCTCCTGGCACGTTTTCGGTCGTCTTCAGGATCTTTATTGATTGATCGATCAATAAAAATAAAGTAGGCTGTTTTTTAACCAAATCGGCTGACATCCCTTTTCATCTCGTTCAGTCGATCCATTCGCCAAGGCGCCAAGTGCGTCTTGCCCCGATCAGGAGACGCCCCATGGCCCGATTCGCAGATCAGCAGCTCTACATTGGCGGCCAGTACGTCGACGCCAGCAGCGGTACCACCTTTCAAAGCATCAACCCGGCCAACGGCGAGGTGCTGGCCAACGTGCAGCGCGCCAGCCAGGACGACGTCGAACGCGCCGTGGCCAGTGCCGAACAGGGCCAGAAGGTGTGGGCGGCGATGACCGCCATGCAGCGCTCGCGCATCCTGCGCCGTGCTGTGGACATCCTGCGCGAACGCAACGATGAGCTGGCCGAGCTGGAAACGCTCGATACCGGCAAGCCGCTGTCGGAAACCCGCTATGTCGATATCGTCACCGGCGCCGACGTGCTGGAGTACTACGCCGGCCTGATTCCTGCCATCGAGGGTGAGCAGATCCCGCTGCGCGACACTAGCTTCGTCTACACCCGCCGCGAGCCGCTGGGCGTGGTCGCCGGCATCGGTGCCTGGAACTACCCGATCCAGATCGCCCTGTGGAAATCCGCGCCGGCCCTGGCTGCCGGCAACGCGATGATCTTCAAGCCCAGCGAAGTCACCTCGCTGACCGCCCTGAAGCTCGCCGAGATTTACACCGAGGCCGGCGTGCCGGACGGCGTGTTCAACGTGCTGACCGGCCTGGGCGCCGAGGTCGGCCAGTGGCTGACCGAGCATCCGCGCATCGAGAAAATTTCCTTCACCGGCGGCACCGTGACCGGCAAGAAGGTCATGGCCAGCGCGTCCAGCTCGTCGCTCAAGGAAGTGACCATGGAGCTGGGCGGCAAGTCGCCGCTGATCATCTGCGAAGACGCCGATCTCGACCGCGCCGCGGACATCGCCATGATGGCCAACTTCTACAGCACCGGTCAGGTGTGCACCAACGGCACCCGGGTGTTCGTGCCCCGTGCCCTGCAGGCACGCTTCGAGAGCAAGATCGTCGAGCGGGTCAAACGCATCCGCCTGGGCAGCCCCCAGGACGACAACACCAATTTCGGCCCGCTAGTCAGCTTCGCCCACATGGAGCGCGTGCTCGGTTATATCGAGCAGGGCCGCCAGCAGGGCGCGCGTCTGCTGATCGGCGGCGAGCGCATCACCGACGGCGACTACGCCAACGGCGCCTACGTGGCACCCACGGTGTTCACCGACTGCCGTGACGACATGACCATCACCCGCGAGGAAATCTTCGGCCCGGTGATGAGCATCCTCGTCTACGACAGCGAAGACGAAGTGATCCGCCGCGCCAACGACACCACCTACGGCCTGGCCGCCGGCATCGTGACCCGCGACCTGAACCGCGCGCACCGGGTTATCCACACGCTGGAAGCGGGCATCTGCTGGATCAACACCTGGGGCGAGTCGGCGGCCGAGATGCCGGTCGGCGGCTACAAGCAATCCGGCGTGGGCCGCGAGAACGGCCTGACCACCCTGGCCCATTACACGCGCATCAAGTCCGTGCAGGTCGAGCTGGGCGACTACGCCTCGGTGTTCTGACCGCCAGCACAGCGTGGGAGCGAGCGGGCAGCGCATCGTTTCAGCCGAAAAAGCATCGCGGATGAATCCGCTCCCACAAGAAAGTCGCAGCCCCGTAGCCCGGATGCCATCCGGCAACAGTCACCGTGTTCTCCCGGACCACAGCCGGGTAACAGGAGGAGCCATGACCCAGGAATTCGATTACATCATCATTGGCGCCGGCTCGGCCGGCAACGTGCTGGCGACCCGCCTGAGCGAAGATGCGGATGTCAGCGTACTGCTGCTCGAAGCCGGTGGCCCCGACTACCGCCTCGATTTCCGCACCCAGATGCCGGCCGCCCTGGCGTTTCCCCTGCAAGGCCGCCGCTACAACTGGGCCTATGAAACCGACCCGGAGCCGCACATGGGCAATCGCCGCATGGAGTGCGGGCGCGGCAAGGGCCTGGGCGGCTCGTCGCTGATCAACGGCATGTGCTACATCCGCGGTAACGCCATGGACTTCGACAACTGGGCCAAGCAGCCGGGTCTTGAAGACTGGAGCTACCTGGATTGCCTGCCGTATTTCCGCAAGGCGGAAACCCGTGACATAGGCGCCGACGACTACCACGGCGACAGCGGCCCGGTCAGCGTGACCACGCCCAAGGCCGACAACAACCCGCTGTTCCACGCTATGGTCGAGGCCGGCGTGCAGGCCGGCTACCCACGTACCGATGACCTCAACGGCTATCAACAGGAAGGCTTCGGCCCGATGGACCGCACCGTGACGCCCGAAGGCCGTCGCGCCAGCACCGCCCGCGGTTATCTGGACCAGGCCCGCGAGCGACCGAACCTGACCATCGTCACCCACGCCACTACCGACCGCATCCTGTTCGAAGGCAAGCGCGCCAACGGTGTCGCTTACCTGATCGGTAATGCGAACGAGGCGACCATCGCCCATGCACGCCGCGAGGTGCTGCTGTGCGCCGGCGCCATCGCCTCGCCGCAGATTCTGCAGCGTTCCGGTGTTGGCCCGGGTGAGCTGCTGCGTGGTCTGGATATCGACGTGGTGCACGAGCTGCCGGGCGTCGGCCAGAACCTGCAGGACCACCTCGAGGTTTACGTGCAGTACGCCTGCACCCAGCCGGTGTCGCTGTACCCTGCGCTGAAGATGCTCAATCAGCCCGGCATCGGCGCAAAATGGCTATTCGCCGGCGAAGGTGTTGGCGCCAGCAACCAGTTCGAGGCCGGCGGCTTCATTCGCTCGCGCCCGGAATTCGAGTGGCCGAACCTGCAGTACCACTTTCTGCCGGTGGCGATCAATTACAACGGCAGCAACGCGGTGAAGGAACATGGCTTCCAGGCTCATGTTGGCTCCATGCGCTCGCCGAGCCGTGGCCGCGTGCACTTGAAATCCAAGGACCCGCGTCAGCACCCGAGCATCCTGTTCAACTACATGAGCAGTGAGCAGGACTGGCAGGAGTTTCGCGACGCCGTTCGTATCACTCGCGAGATCATGGCGCAGCCTGCCCTCGACCCCTACCGAGGCCGCGAGATCAGCCCGGGTGCTGATGTGCAAACCGATGAGCAACTGGATGCCTTTATCCGCGAGCACGCGGAAACCGCGTTCCATCCGTCCTGCTCTTGCAAGATGGGCACCGACGACATGGCGGTGGTCGACGGCCAGGGCCGCGTGCACGGCATCCAAGGGTTGCGCGTGGTGGATGCGTCGATCATGCCGGAGATCATCACCGGCAATCTCAACGCTACCACCATCATGATCGCCGAGAAGATTGCCGACCGTATCCGTGGCTGTGAGGCGCTGCCACGTAGCACCGCGCCTTACTACGTGGCCAATGGCGCGCCGGTACGCGGCACGCCACAGCGATTGGTCGAGGAGATGCGTTCGGCCTCGTGAGGCGACTCACACACCTGCGCCTGATCGGGGCGCGGGTGTGTCTGTTTGTTGCGACATTCGCCGCCATGTTGGGTCACACTGTTCCAACCACCGCAGATCGCCGATCGCCATGACTTTGCTCGACGCCCGCACTGCCCGCCTGCTGCCCTGGATCGTCGCCATCGCCTTCTTCATGCAGACGCTGGACGGCACCATCCTCAACACCGCCCTGCCGAGCATGGCGGCGGATCTGTCCGAAGATCCGCTGCGCATGCAGTCGGTGATCATCGCCTACATGCTCACCGTGGCGTTGCTGATTCCCGCCTCCGGCTGGCTGGCCGATCGTTTCGGTACGCGGCACATCTTCTTTGGCGCCATCGCCCTGTTCAGCCTCGGCTCGCTGCTGTGCGCGGTCTCGCAGTCGCTGACCATGCTGGTGATCGCGCGCATCATCCAAGGCCTGGGCGGTGCGCTGATGATGCCGGTGGGGCGCCTGGTGGTGCTGCGCGCCTACCCGCGTACCGAGCTGGTACGCATCATGAGTTTCATCACCCTGCCCGGCCTGCTAGGCCCACTGATCGGACCGACCCTGGGTGGCTGGCTGGTGGAATACGCCAGTTGGCACTGGATCTTCCTGCTCAATCTGCCGGTAGGCGCCCTGGGTTGCTGGGCTGCCTACCGTTTCATGCCGGAGCTGCGCGGCAGCGAACGTACCCGTTTCGATCTGATCGGCTTCCTGCTGTTCGGCGCCAGCATGCTGTTGATCACCATGGCACTGGAAGGCCTGGGCGAGCTGCACCTGCCGCACATGCGCGTGGTGCTTCTGCTGCTCGGCGGTCTGGCGTGCCTGGCGGCCTACTGGCTGCGCGCCGCACGCACGCTCAACGCGCTGTTCCCGCCGCGGCTGTTCAATACCCGCAGCTTTGCGGTGGGCATCTTCGGCAATATCTTCGCGCGCCTGGGTACCGGCGCCCTGCCGTTCCTCACTCCGCTGCTGTTGCAGCTGGGCATGGGCTACTCGCCGGCCCAGGCGGGCATGAGCATGATTCCCCTGGCGCTGGCCGCCATGGCGATGAAGCCGTTGGCCAAGCCGTTGATCGACCGCCTCGGCTACCGACGCATCCTGACCTTCAACACCGTACTGCTGGGCCTGCTGATCACCAGCATGGCGCTGGTCGACGGCGAGACTTCGCATGTGCAACTGGCCATCCAGCTGAGCCTCATCGGCGCCTTCAACTCGCTGCAGTTCACCGCCATGAACACCGTGACCCTGATCGATGTGCCCGATAGCGAGGCCAGCAGCGGTAACGGCCTGCTGTCGGTGGTGGTACAGCTGTCGATCAGCATGGGTATCGCCACCGGCGCCGCGCTGCTCAGCGGCTTCAGCCTGGACAACCCGGATGCGGCCGGCGGCGTGCTCAGCGCCTTCAAGTCGACCTACCTGTGCATCGGCCTGTTGACCATCCTGGCGGCCGGCATCTTCCTGCAGCTGGCACCAGAAGGCGGGCGCAGTGCCAGACGGGTGAAGGTAGACGTCGACGAATGACGAGCAGTCGGCAGGCCATGGCGTGGCGCCTGTTACACTAGCGCTCTTTTCGAACGCTCTTCAGGCCCGTACCGTGACCGTCACCGCTTTCTCCTCGCTTGCCCTGTCGCCCGCCATGCTGGCGAACCTCGAGTCCCTCGGTTACGCGCAGATGACGCCCATCCAGGCGCAGAGCCTGCCAGTGATGCTCAAGGGCATGGACCTGATCGCCCAGGCCAAGACCGGTAGCGGCAAGACCGCGGCCTTCGGCATCGGCCTGCTGGCGCCGCTCAATCCGCGCTACTTCGGCTGCCAAGCGCTGGTGCTGTGCCCGACCCGAGAGCTGGCCGACCAGGTCGCCAAGGAATTGCGCCGCCTGGCGCGCAGCGAAGACAACATCAAGATTCTCACCCTGTGTGGTGGTGTGCCCATGGGCCCGCAGATCGGCTCCCTGGAGCATGGCGCGCAGATCATCGTCGGCACCCCGGGTCGTGTGCAGCAACACCTGGCCAAGGGCACGCTGAAACTGGACGGCCTCAACACCCTGGTGCTCGACGAAGCCGACCGCATGCTCGACATGGGCTTCTACGACAGCATCGCCGAGATCATCGGCCAGACCCCTGAGCGCCGCCAGACGCTGCTGTTCTCGGCCACCTACCCGGCCGGTATCAAGCAGCTATCGGCGACCTTCATGCGCAACCCGCAGCAGGTCAAGGTCGAGGCGCTGCACGACGACAGCCAGATCGAACAGCGCTTCTACGAAATCGCCCCGGAAGAGCGCCTGGACGCCGTGGTCAAGCTGCTCAACTGCTTCCGCCCGACCTCCTGCGTGGCCTTCTGCTTCACCAAACAGCAGTGCCAGGAGGTGGTCGACCATCTCACCGCCAAGGGCATCTCCGCCGCCGCCCTGCATGGCGACCTGGAGCAACGTGACCGCGACCAGGTGCTGGCGATGTTCGCCAACCGCAGCCTGTCGGTACTGGTCGCCACTGATGTGGCCGCCCGCGGCCTGGATATCGACGCCCTGGACATGGTGATCAACGTCGAACTGGCGCGCGATTCGGAAATTCATATCCACCGCGTGGGTCGCACCGGTCGTGCCGGCGAGAAAGGCCTGGCGGTGAGCCTGGTCGCCCCGGCCGAAGGTCATCGCGCCCAAGCCATCGAGAACCTGCAGAAATCGCCGCTGAACTGGCACCCGCTGAGCAGCCTGAAACACCAGGGCGGCGCGCCATTGCAGCCGCTGATGATGACGCTGTGCATCGGCGCCGGGCGCAAGGACAAGCTGCGCCCCGGCGATATTCTCGGTGCCCTGACCGGCGAAGGCGGTATCCCTGGCGCAAAGGTCGGCAAGATCGCTATCTTCGACTTCCAGGCCTATGTCGCCGTTGAACGCAGCCTGGCCGTGCAAGCGCTCAAATGTCTCAGCGAAGGCAAGATAAAAGGTCGCTCGCTACGCGTGCGCACGCTTTAGGGTCTGTTGACATTTCACGCACGGCCGCGCCGGAGCCCGTTTTTGCGCGAGGCAAGGCACGAGATGCGAAGTTTGGTGGGCCAAATGAGCCATCGAGTAACGCCGCATCGCGCAAAAACGGGCCCGGCCCTGCGGGTTGCGCGAGAAATCTCGCCATGCGTTGTTGGAGGACTTGGCAAGGGAACAGCCATTCCCTGCGTCCTCCGCCTAGCCTGGCGAGATTTCTCGCGGCAACGCGGCTCGCGTTGAAACGTCAACAGACCCTAGACTCAAGCTATCGGCAGAGCGGGTATAGGGGGCTCCGTGCGCAATATTCTGGTCATCGAAGACAGCCCGCTGGTGCTCAAGATCCTCGAGCACCTGTTTCGCCACGAGCCGAACCTGCAACCAGTGTTCTGCGCCTCCCTCGCTGAAGCCGAGATGATGCTCGAAGCCTCGGCCGAACTGTTCTTCGCCGCCATCGTCGACCTGCACCTGCCCGATGCACCGGATGGCGAAAGCGTCGACCTGGTGATGCGCTACGGTTTGCCGTGCATCGTGCTCAGCGGCTCGTACAACGAGAAGCGCCGCGACGAGCTCCTGCTCAAGGGCGTGGTCGACTACGTGCTCAAGGAAAGCCAGCACTCCTACGAGTATGCGTTCCGGCTACTGCATCGCCTGGAGAGCAACAGCCACGTGAAGATCCTGGTCGCCGAGGACTCCGAGGCCACCCGCAACTTCATCCGCCACGTACTGGTGCCGCACCGCTACCAGATCATCGACGCGCACGACGGCGATGAAGCCCTGCGCATTCTCAAGGAGCAGCCGGATGTCGACATGCTGGTGGTCGACCACAGCATGCCGGGCATCAGCGGCTTCGAGCTGGTCAAGCTGCTGCGCCAGAAGATGAAGCGCAATGACCTGGTGATCCTCGGTCTGTCCGCCGACACCAAGGGCTCGCTGAGCGCCATGTTCATCAAGCACGGCGCCGATGACTTCCTGCGCAAGCCGTTCTGCCCCGAAGAGCTGACCTGCCGGGTGATGTTCACCCTGGAGCGCCGCGACATGCTGCGCGCCCTGAAAAAGGCCGCGCAATACGATGCCCTGACCGGCCTGAACAACCGCCGCGCCTTCTACGAACAGGGCATCCAGCAGTTCCAGCAGGCTCAGCGCAGCGGTCACAAGCTGAGCGTGGCGATGCTGGATATGGACCTGTTCAAGCAGATCAACGATGAATACGGCCACGCGGCCGGCGATGCCGCGCTGATCGGCTTCAGTCGGGCGTTCCGGGCGGCCTTTCCGGACACGCTGCTCGGCCGCCTGGGCGGCGAAGAGTTCGCCATGGTCAGTCCGCAGGATGGCGAGTCATTGCGCCTGGCGCTCGATGAACTGCGCGAACAATGCCGGCAGGTAAAATACGCCACCAGCGCGCCGCCGCTGTCATTCAGCGCCGGCATCTACCATGGCGCACCCGAAGACCTGGAAAGCCTGCTGCACCTGGCGGACCAGCAGCTCTACCAGGCCAAGCGCCAGGGCCGCGGGCGCACCGTCTGGCAGTGACCGCTCACTGCAAGCCGTAGCGCGCCATGATCGCCGCATAGCTGCCGTCCGCCTGCATGGCGGAGATGGCGGCATCGAAACGGCGAGCGATCTCGGCATGCTCACCGTGAGTCAGGCGAATCAGAATGTGCAGGCCGTTCTCGCTCAGCGGCATCGGCAGAAACTCGAGATCGTCGGCTATGTCGCGCAGCGCGTTGTTGAACAGAAAGCGCGCCACGTACTCATCCTCCAGCGCCAGCTCCACCCGGCCGTGGTGCACCATCTGCGCGGCACTCTCGAAGCTGCTGACCTCGACCGTCTGCAACTGGTCGTCGGCCATGAACGCCGGCGAGTAGGCATAGCCGCGGCGCACGGCAATCTCGTGGGCATGCAGGTCGGCGAGCTGATTGAAGATAACGCCACCGCCCTTGCGCTGTACCACGCGAATGCGGTTGACCAGATAAGGCGCCGAGAAATGACCGAAACCCTCGCGTTCCCGGCTGTACCAGGCGGTGATCAGCACATCGTAGTCGCCACGCTGCAGGCCCAGCACGGCGCGCTGCCAGGGCACTTCACGGTAGTCGCTGGCGTAGCCGGCACGCGTGAGTGCGGTGCTTACCAGCTCCACCGCCAAACCGCCGCCGGGTAGGCGCTGATCGGTGAACGGCGGCCAACTGTCGGCGACCAGACGCAGGGGATGCGCATTGGCAACCCACGGCAACAACACCAGCGACAGCAACCAGACACGCCCGATTTTCAATTGGTGGCAAGCCCTGCAAGGTGGACAGGAAGGAAGCCGCGACAGAACACGGCAATAAGGCTGATAGACAAGATAGCGGCAAATCGCCAGTCCGGCTCGCGATTGACGCATATCTGCTAGACCTGAATCGCGCAGCCACGGTTCGAAGAATCCTGCCAGCCGGACGCGCGGCCAGGCAGGCCTCCACAGCGCCCGCATGCCTTCAGGTAAACTGCGCCGTTTCGCGCCGGCCCAGCCACGCCGGCGCCCCAGCGTATGAGGAACATGCCGTGCTTTCACCCCAGGTTGTCATCATCGGTGCTGGCGCCGCCGGACTGATGTGCGCGATGACCGCCGCAGCCCGCGGGCGCCGCGTGCTGCTGCTCGACCACGCCAACAAGGCCGGCAAGAAGATCCTCATGTCCGGCGGCGGGCGCTGCAACTTCACCAATATGTACTGCGAGCCCGGCAACTTCCTCTCCCACAACCCGCACTTCTGCAAGTCGGCACTGGCGCGCTTCACCCAGTGGGATTTCATCGCCCTGGTCGCCAAGCACGGCGTGCCCTACCACGAGAAGAAACTCGGCCAGCTGTTCTGCGATAACAAATCCAGCGACATCCTCGCCATGCTGTTGGACGAATGCGAACAGGCCGGCGTCGACCTGCGCCTGGACACTTCGGTGAGCGCCATCGAGCGTGCTGACAGTGGCTACCGACTGACCACCAGCCTTGGCGCGGTCGCCTGCCAATCCCTGGTGATCGCCACCGGCGGGCTGTCGATCCCGACGCTGGGCGCCACCGGCTTCGGTTACCAGATCGCCCGCCAGTTCGGCCACGAGCTGCTGCCGACGCGCGCTGGCCTGGTGCCCTTCACGCTCACCGACCCGCAGCTGAAAACCCTGTGCACGGAGCTCTCCGGCACATCGGTGGAAGATTGCCGGGTCAGCTGCAACGGCCAGAGCTTCGTGGAAAACATCCTGTTCACCCACCGCGGCCTCAGCGGCCCGGCGATCCTGCAGATTTCCTCCTACTGGCAGCCCGGGGACACGGTCAGCATCGATCTGCTGCCGCATATCGATCTGCCCGAGTGGCTGCAAACCCAGCAGCGCGAGCGCCCCAACAGCGAACTGAAAACCCTGCTGGGCGAGCTGTTCACCAAGAAGATGGCTGGCCTGCTGGCCGACCAGTGGTTCGTCTCCAAGCCGATGAAGCAATACGCCCCGGCCGAGCTGAAGGCGATTGCCCAGCGCCTCGCGGACTGGCAGCTGGTGCCGGCCGGCACCGAGGGCTACCGCACCGCGGAAGTCACCCTGGGCGGCGTCGACACCCGCGAGGTGTCGTCCAAGACCATGGAGTCGCTGAAGTCACCGGGACTCTACTTCGTCGGAGAGGTGCTGGACGTCACCGGCCACCTGGGCGGCTTCAATTTCCAGTGGGCCTGGGCTTCGGGCTATGCCGCGGCGCAGTATGTATAGCGGATAGCCGCCCACAAAAAAACGCGCCCTGAGGCGCGTTTTTTCATTTGCCAAGCGAATCAGGCATCGGCCTGACTGGCCTGCTCGGCCCGCGCCTGGCCCGCGTAGGACACCGCGGCGGTGAACAGCACATCGGTGTGGGAGTTCAGCGCGGTTTCGAAGGAGTCCTGCACCACACCGATGACGAAGCCGATGGCCACGACCTGCATGGCGATTTCGGTATCCACACCGAACAGGCTGGTGGCCATCGGGATCAGCAGCAACGAGCCACCGGCCACACCGGACACACCAGCGGCAGCCAGCGACGACACCACGCACAGCAGCAACGCAGTCGGCAGATCGACGTTGACACCCAGGGTGTGGGTGGTAGCCAGCGCCATCACCGAAACGGTGATCGCCGCGCCGGCCATGTTGATGGTCGCGCCCAGCGGGATGGTGATCGAGTAGGTGTCCTTGTCCAGCTTGAGCTTCTCGCACAGGCGCAGGTTGACCGGAATGTTGGCGGCCGAGCTGCGGGTGAAGAAGGCCGTCACCGCGCTCTCGCGCAGCACCGTGAACAGCAGCGGATAGGGATTGCGGCGCATGCGAATGAAAGCCAGCAGCGGGTTCACCACCAGCGCCACCACCAGCATGCAGCCGACCATCACCAGCAGCAGCCGCGCGTAGCCGTAAAGCGCCTCGAAGCCCGAGTCCGCCAGGGTGCTGGCCACCAGACCGAAGATGCCGATGGGCGCCTGCTCGATGACGAAACGCACGATACGGGTGAAGGCGTCGGACAGGTCGCTCAGCAGCACCCGGGTAGTCGGCGCGGCGTGGCGCAGGAACAGGCCCAGCCCGATCGCCCAGGCCAGGATGGCGATGTAGTTGGAGGTGCTCAGCGCCTGTACCGGGCTGACGAAGATGCTGACCAGCAGGTTGTGCAGCACGTCGATGATGCTGCCAGGCGGGTCACCGGCTGCCGAGCCGATATCCAGAGTCAGGGTGGTTGGGAACAGGAAGCTGGCAAACACGGCCAGCGCCGCGGCGCTGAAAGTGCTGATCAGGTACATCGCCAGCACCGGGCGCACGTGGGTGGGTTGGCCACTTTGGTGGGCCGCCAGCGAGGAAGTGACCAGTACCAGCACCAGTACCGGTGCGACGGCCTTCAGGGCCAGCACGAACAGCTCGCCGAGCAGGCCGACTTTGAGCGCAGCCGACGGCGAGAAATAGGCGAGCAGAATGCCCAGCACCAGACCAATGAAGATGCGCAGCACCAGGCTGGTGTTCGAGTAGGCGGAAGCAATGCGTTTTAATGTATTCATGTTGTAGACGCCGTCCAGATTCTAGGCTTGGTGGCCTTGGGGGACAGGTCAGCAGGGGCATATGCCACGCCAAACGGGCAGGTCACCCCAAGACAGCCGGCAATTATAAGGGAGGAGACAGGGGACAGCGCCAGTCAGGTGGTGCGAATGGTCATGCGGAAAAGTCTGATTGTTATTGTTGTGGGGTGGGGGGGCGCGCAACCACGGGCGGTTTCCTTGTACTTGGTCAGCATGTCGGCGCCGGTTTCGCGCATGGTCTTGATCACCTTGTCCAGGCTCACGTAGTGCGAACCATCGCCATACAGCGCCATGCGTGCGGCGTTGATGGCCTTTACCGAAGCGATGGCGTTGCGCTCGATGCAGGGAATCTGCACCAGGCCACCGACCGGGTCGCAGGTCAGGCCCAGGTGGTGCTCCATGCCGATCTCCGCGGCGTTCTCGACCTGCTCGGGGGTGCCGCCGAGTACCGCGCACAGCGCACCGGCAGCCATCGAACAGGCCACGCCGACCTCACCCTGGCAACCCACTTCGGCACCGCTGATCGAAGCATTTTCCTTGTAAAGGATGCCGATGGCGCCAGCGGTGAGCAGAAAATCGATGACGCCGCGCTCGTTGGCACCGGAAATCGCGTTGGCGTAGTAATGCAGCACGGCGGGGATGATGCCGGCGGCGCCGTTGGTGGGCGCGGTCACCACGCGGCCACCCGCAGCGTTTTCTTCGTTCACCGCCAGGGCCCAGAGGTTGACCCAGTCGAGCATGCGCAGCGGATCTTCGGTGTAGCTGCGCTGGAAGCCGCCCAGCTTACGCGCCAGGATCGCCGCACGGCGACGCACCTTGAAGCCGCCGGGCAGAATGCCTTCGGTACGGCAGCCGCGCTCGACGCAGCCCTGCATCACCTTCCAGATCCCCAGCAGACCGTTGTCGATTTCTTCATCGGTGCGCCAGTGACGCTCGTTGCGGCGCATGATCTCGGCGATGCCCACGCCATGCTCGCGGCTCAGACGCAGCAGGTCGGCACCAGTGCGAAACGGCAGCGGCAGCGTAGTGGCGTCCGGTGCGATGACCTTGTGCTTGGAGCCGTCGGCGAGCACCGCCTCGCTTACCACGAAACCGCCGCCTACCGAGTAATAGGTGGCCTCGTGCACCTGCAGCCCGGCCTCATCGAAGGCGGCGAAGCGCAGGCCGTTGGCGTGCAGCGGCAGCGCCTTGCGGATCATCTTGAGGTCGTTCTTCTCGTTGAAAGCGACCGAATGACCGCCCGGCAAGGTGATGCGCTTATCGATGCGAATGGCATCGATATAGCCAGGAACCTGCTCGACATCCACGGTATCCGGCTCATAGCCGCTAAGCCCGAGCAGTACCGCCTTATCGCTGCCGTGGCCCTTGCCAGTGGCGCCCAGCGAACCGTACAGCTCGGCGACCACGCGCGCCACATTGGGCATGTGGCCCTGGTTTTCCAATGCATGGGTGAACAGGGCGGCCGCACGCATCGGGCCAACGGTGTGTGAACTCGATGGGCCGATGCCCACTTTGAACAGGTCGAATACGCTGACGGCCATGGCTGTATTTTTCTTCTGTGAGTTGAGACGGATACCCGGTTACGTACCGTCGACAGGAAAAATCTAAGACGGCCATTCCATTATGTATACTGATTTATTCTTACCATATTGATTAGCGAATCTTACCTTTAAGGTATCACCCATGGATCTGATCCGCCTGCGCACCCTTCGCGAGCTGGCCCGTTGCGGCACCATGGCGGCGACCGCCGAGTTTCTGCACCTGACGCCCTCGGCGGTATCCCAGCAGGTCGCCCAACTGGAACGTGAGGCCGATGTGGCGTTGATCGAGCGGCGTGGCCGCGGCGTGGCGCTCACTCCCGCCGGTACCCGGCTGGTGACCCACGTGGAGCGGATTCTGGTGATTCTCGACGAGGCGCGCTCGGAACTGGCGCAGCTGCGCAGCGAGATCGCCGGTGAGCTGCGCGTTGCCGCCTTCCCGTCCATCGCCGTGGCTCTGGTCGCGCCCATCGTCCACAACCTGCGCCAGGCCTACCCGCGCCTGGAAGTGGTGGTCGCCGACCTGGAGCCTCAGGAAAGCCTCAGCGCCCTGAGCGCCTGGCAGATCGACGTGGCGGTGGTCGATGACCTGGCCGGCGCCAGCAAGGCGCGCCAGGAACATTACGAACTGATTCCGCTGACCGAGGACCGCCTGCACGTGCTGCTGCCGGTCAGCCACCCACTGGCTTCGCGCACCACACTAACCATTGCCGACCTGCAAGATGAAGCCTGGGCGCTGGACTCCACCAACAGCTCGTTCGGCGAATTCATCGCCAACCTGTGCCGCCGCTCGGGCTTCACGCCGCGCATCAACGCCCACTGTGCGGGCTTCGAGATGGTCGCGGCGATGGTCGCCTCGGGCAATTCGATTTCGGTGGTTTCCGGCCTGCGCCTGCTCAGACCCGTGGAAGGCGTCACAGCCGTGCGCCTGGCCCCGGCGATCCAGCGCAAGATCTTTCTGGCCTACCGCAAGGGCGAGCGCGCGCATCCGGCTGTGACCGTATTTCTCGACGAGGCGGTACGCACGGCGGGTGTGCTGGAAGGTTACCAGCGTGAGGAAGGCGAAAACGAGTCAGGCCAAGCCTGACCCGTCAGCCTCAAAAGCGGAACACTTCGGCGTCGATACGAATCGGCTCGGCCACCGGCATCTTCGGCGGTTCCTGCCGTGCAGCCGGCACCGGCGCCTTGCGACGCGGTTCTTCGGCGGCAATCGGATTGCTGCCGCTGTTCTTCACCGCAGTGGCCAACTGGTCGACCAGTTGCTGCACTACAGCGCTTTGGGCACGCACCTGATCGGCGATCGGGCCCTTGTGCTTCTCTTCCAGGTGCACCAGGCGGGTGTCGAGCAACTGCCCGTCACGGCCGACCAGGCGCCACTGACCTTCGAGCACCGCCGGTTGGCGCGGGCCGGAATCCAGGCGGGTAATGGACAGCAGCACCTGCACCTGAGCCTTGTAGTTGGGGTTGTCCGAGGCCAGCACCAGACGCTGGCTGTTGATGCGGTTGGACAGCTGGCGCAGCACCTGACGATCCAGGTCCGTGGCCAGGCTGCCGGCCCAGCGCGAGGTCATCGCGGGGCTCAGGCTGCCGTCATCCTGGCGTTGCAGCAGGGCTTCACGCTGCAGGTAATCGGCCACGGTAATCGGGCCCAGCAATACGCTCATGCCATCCTTGTCAGCCGTCTTGGTAGCCGCCGGGCCGCCGTCGAGCTGATAAAGGGATACGGGCATCAGGTGCGAACAGCCGGTCAGCATCAGCAGACCGGTGAGAAGCAGGGTGAGAGGAAGCCGCTTAGCTATCATCAATGTCTTCCAGCTGGCAGCGGGGCCAGCGATCGTGGCAGGTGAACATGCCAATACAAAAATAGGTGAATCACCACGCCGGCTTACGCCTGCGCGGTGCAAATAATCCCTGTCTGCATGCAATGCGCCTGCCACCCGACGACTTGAATAAAGGATGGCAGATGGCCCACCGTCCGGCGGGCATGCGAGGGGCGGTATCATCCGATAAACCGCCCGCGAACTCCAGCCCCAGGCCATTGGCCAGCAGAGTTACTCGACCAACAGGCCGTCCACACGCTGGAAGCCACGCGGCAATTTGTTGCCGCGCCGGCCGCGCTCGCCCTTGTAGTGTTCGAGGTCATCGGCCTTCAAGGACAGCGTACGCTTGCCAGCCTGCAATACAAGAGTGGCGCCCGCCGGCAGCACCGCCAGGTCGGTGAGGTACTCCTCGCGGCTGGCCACGCGGTCACCGGGAATGCCGATGATCTTGTTGCCCTTGCCCTTGCCCAGTTGCGGCAGGTCGGCGACCTTGAACAGCAACAGGCGGCCTTCGGTGGTCACCGCCGCCAGCCAGTCTTCCTCGCGGTTATTCAGCGGCCGTGGCGGCACCACGCGCGCACCATTGGGCAAACTGAGCAGCGCCTTGCCGGCCTTGTTCTTGGCCTGCAGGTCCTCGCCCTTGACCACGAAACCGTAGCCGGCGTCGGAGGCGATCACGTACAGCGCCTCATCATCGGGCAGCAGCACGCACTCGAAGGAGGCGCCCGGCGGCGGCGTCAGGCGGCCGGTCAGCGGCTCGCCCTGGCCACGGGCCGACGGCAGCGAATGGGCGGCCAGCGAGTAACTGCGCCCGGTGGAATCGATGAACACCGCGTACTGGTTCGAGCGCCCGGGCGCCGCGGCCTTGAAGCCGTCGCCAGCCTTGTAGGACAGGCCGGTGGCGTCGATATCGTGGCCCTTGGCGCAGCGCACCCAGCCCTTTTCGGAAATCACCACGGTGACCGGCTCGGTCGGCATCAGCTCGGTTTCCGACAGGGCGCGGGCTTCGGCGCGGGCGACGATCGGCGAACGGCGGTCGTCGCCGTACTTCTCGGCGTCCTCGAGAATTTCCTTGCGTACCAGCTTCTTCAGCTTGGCTTCGCTGCCCAGCAGGGCCAGCAGCTTGTCGCGCTCCTTCAGCAGCTCGTCCTGCTCGCTGCGCAGCTTCATCTCTTCCAAACGCGCCAGCTGACGCAGACGGGTGTCGAGGATGTAGTCGGCCTGGATCTCGCTCAGTTCGAAACGCTCGATCAGGCGCGCCTTGGGATGCTCCTCGGTACGGATGATGTGGATCACTTCGTCGAGGTTGAGGAAGGCGACCAGCAAGCCTTCCAACAGGTGCAGGCGCTTCTCGACCTTGTCCAGACGGAACTGCAGGCGGCGGCGCACGGTGCCCAGGCGGTACTGCAACCATTCGACGAGCATCTGCCGCAGGTTCTTGACCTGAGGCTTGCCATCCAGGCCGATGACGTTGGTGTTGACCCGGTAGCTGGATTCCAGATCGGTAGTGGCGAACAGGTGAGTCATCAGTTCGTCGGCATCGACGCGATTGGAGCGCGGGATGATAACGATGCGGCACGGGTTCTCGTGATCCGACTCGTCACGCAGGTCGGCGACCATCGGCAGCTTCTTGGCCTGCATCTGGCTGGCGATCTGCTCCAGCACCTTGGAACCGGAAACCTGATGTGGCAGCGCGGTGACCACGATGTCACCGTCCTCGACGCTGTACACGGCGCGCATGCGCACCGAGCCGCGGCCGGTTTCGTAGATCTTCAGCAGGTCGGCACGCGGCGTGATGACTTCCGCCTCGGTCGGGTAATCCGGGCCCTGCACGTGCTCGCACAACTGCTCGACCGAGGCATTGGGCTCGTCGATCAGGCGCACGCAGGCGGCGGCGACTTCGCGCAGGTTGTGCGGCGGCACGTCGGTAGCCATGCCCACGGCGATGCCGGTGGTGCCATTCAACAAGAGGTTGGGAAGCCGCGCCGGCAGGGTCGCCGGCTCGTTCAGCGTACCGTCGAAGTTCGGCACCCAGTCAACGGTGCCCTGGCCCAGCTCGCTGAGCAGCACCTCGGAATAGCGCGACAGGCGCGCCTCGGTGTAGCGCATGGCGGCGAAGGACTTGGGATCGTCCGGCGCCCCCCAGTTGCCCTGACCGTCGACCAGCGTATAGCGGTAGCTGAACGGCTGCGCCATCAGCACCATGGCTTCGTAGCAGGCGCTGTCACCGTGGGGGTGGAACTTGCCGAGCACGTCGCCGACGGTACGCGCCGACTTCTTGTGCTTGGCATCGGCGTCCAGACCGAGCTCGCTCATGGCGTAGACGATGCGCCGCTGCACGGGCTTCAGACCGTCACCGATATGCGGCAGGGCGCGATCCATGATCACGTACATGGAGTAATTGAGATAAGCCTGCTCGGTGAAGTCGGCAAGGGAACGGCGTTCGACGCCGTCCAGGCTCAGATCGAGGGTTTCGCTCATGCGTGCCTCATTGCAAGGTTGATTGGCGCAGCACCAGGCTGCCGCCCTTCTGACTGAATTCGAGTTGTTTCAAGGCGCTCATGCCCAGCAGGATCTCGTCGCCATCCATGCCCGGGGCGATCAACGCCGACACGTCGTGCAGCACGATATCGCCGAGTTGCAGACGCTCCAGGCGCGTGCGATGCGCCGTGGCGATGCCGTTGGCGGTACGGATCTGCACCGGCGCGCCGGCTTGCAAGCCAAGATCGCTGGCGACCTGGCTGGGAATCGCCACCTGGGTGGCGCCGGTGTCGAGCAGAAAGCTCGCCGCCTCGCCGTTGATCTGCCCGTCGACCCGGTAATGGCCGCCGGGGCTGCTGGCCAGGCGCACTTCGACGTAGCCGCTGCCGTGCACCGATTCCGGCTGGCGATTGGGATGGCTCTTGTCCTCTTCCCACTTGCCGAAGAAATGCGTGGCCAACAGCAGGCCGGCGCCCCAGGCGAGCACCAGCATCACCCGGCCGGCTCGACGCCCGACGGTCTGCTCGCTCACTGCACGGCACCCCAGCCACCGGCCGGTGCGGCGAAGCGCCAGACGATCGGGCGCTTCTCGCCATCGCTGCGGGTTTGGCTACCGTTGTCGACGCCGATCCAGGCGCCCTGCGCGTCAACGGACAACGCCTCGGCCATGCCGTAATGCACGGGATAGCGGCGCGCGTCGGTCAGCGCTTCGGCGACGAACGACCAGCAGCGCTCGACCTCGCCATTGGCCGGCGTGCGCCGGCAGATGCGATGGGCCTGGCGCTCCAGGGTGTAGAGTTTCTCCTCGAAGAAGGCCACATCGGAGAAGTCCACCGGCGCGGACCGGCCGCCCAGCGCTTCGGGCGAGATTTCTTCACCGCCCTCGTTGAGCAGCACGCAACCACCCTCGCAGCGCCAGGCGTTGTTGCGGTTATGCACAATCACCAGGCCACGACGCTCCTTTTCCGCCGCCAGCCACAGGCGCTCGCCGGCCGGGTCGATGGCGATGCCTTCGAACAGCGCGTTGAAGTTCAGCAGCATGCCGCTGGCCCGGGCCTGGCGCACCATGCCTTCAGGCAGCTTCAGCCACTGCGCGTCGGCAGCCGGCGGCACCTGCAGCACCGCCGCGCGGGCTTCGCTGACCAGGTAGCGATTGCCCTTGGCGTCACAGGCAATGCCTTCGAAGTCGAGATGCCCGCCGCGCACCAGCCCGGCCATCCAGGTGCGCATGCGCAAGCCCCAGGGCAACGGCATCGACGGCGCGGGCGGCGCCACGAAATGCTCGGCTTCGGCCTGCCAGACGGTGGCCGAGGAATCCAGGCGGTACAGGCGATCATCTTCACGGTCGGACACCGCCCACAGCGCATCGCCGCACCAGGCCAGGCCCGACAGGTTGCCGGCGTCCATGCCGTCCACCGGGTGCTCGCTGACCAATTTGAGCTCTTCCAGCGGCGGCATGTCGGCAAGTGCCGGCGTCATGGCGGCGAGCAGCAAGGCGCCGACCAGTCGGCGCATCAGAGCAGCACCTCAGCCAGGTTGCCCTTGGACTCCAGCCAGGATTTGCGGTCGCCGGCGCGCTTCTTGGCCAGCAGCATGTCCATCACTTCGCGGGTGCCCTCGAAGTCTTCGAGGGTCAGCTGCACCAGGCGGCGGGTGTTGGGGTCCATGGTGGTTTCGCGCAGCTGCGGCGGATTCATCTCGCCCAGACCCTTGAAGCGGGTGACCTGGGGCTTGCCGCGTTTCTTCTCGGCGACCAGGCGATCGAGAATGCCGTCGCGCTCGGCCTCGTCGAGGGCGTAGTAAATGTCCTTGCCCAGATCGATGCGATACAGCGGCGGCATGGCCACGTAGACGTGACCGGCGTCGACCAGCGGGCGGAAGTGACGCACGAACAGCGCGCAGAGCAGCGTGGCGATGTGCAGGCCGTCGGAGTCGGCGTCGGCGAGGATGCAGATCTTGCCGTAGCGCAGCCCGGAGAGATCGTTGGAGCCGGGGTCGATACCGATGGCCACGGCGATGTCATGCACCTCCTGGCTGGCCAGCACCTCGCCGCCGTCCACTTCCCAGGTATTCAGGATCTTGCCGCGCAGCGGCATGATCGCCTGGAATTCCTTGTCCCGCGCCTGCTTGGCGCTGCCGCCGGCCGAGTCACCCTCGACCAGGAACAGCTCGCAGCGCAGCGGGTTCTGGCCCGCGCAGTCGGCCAGTTTGCCGGGCAGCGCAGGGCCCTGGGTGATCTTCTTGCGCTCGACCTTCTTGCCCGCCTTGAGGCGGCGGCTGGCATTGCTGATCGCCAGCTCGGCGAGCTGCTGGCCGAACTCCGGGTGGGCGTTGAGCCACAGGCTGAAGGCGTCCTTTACCACGCCGGAGACGAAGGCCGAGGCCTCGCGCGACGACAGGCGCTCCTTGGTCTGCCCGGAGAACTGGGCGTCCTGCATCTTCATCGAGAGGACGAAGGCGATGCGCTCCCAGACGTCTTCCGGCGCCAGCTTGACGCCGCGCGGCAAGAGGTTGCGGAACTCGCAGAACTCGCGCATAGCATCCAGCAGGCCCTGACGCAGGCCGTTGACGTGGGTGCCGCCCTGCGCCGTGGGGATTAGGTTGACGTAGCTTTCCTGCACCGCGTCGCCACCTTCGGGCAGCCACAGCAGCGCCCAGTCCACGGCTTCCTTGTTGCCGGCCAGGCTGCCGCAGAAGGGTTCGTTGGGCAGGCGCTCGAATTCGCTGACCGCATCGACCAGGTAGGAGCGCAGGCCGTCTTCGTATAGCCACTCGACCTTCTCGTTGCTGGCCTTGTCGTGGAAGCTGACCGCCAGGCCCGGGCACAGCACGGCCTTGGCCTTGAGCACGTGCTTGAGGCGGCTGACCGAGAACTTGTGGGAATCGAAATACTTGGCGTCCGGCCAGAAGTGCACGCTGGTGCCGGTGTTGCGCTTGCCGACGCTGCCAATCACTTCCAGGTCGCTGGCCTTGAAGCCGTCGGCGAAGGCCATGGAGTACTCGCTGCCGTCGCGCTTGACGCGCACCTCCACGCGGGTCGACAAGGCGTTGACCACCGAGATGCCGACGCCGTGCAGCCCGCCGGAGAACTGGTAGTTCTTGTTGCTGAACTTGCCGCCGGCGTGCAGCTTGGTGAGGATCAGCTCGACACCGGGCACGCCTTCTTCAGGGTGGATGTCCACCGGCATGCCGCGGCCGTCGTCGATCACTTCCAGGGAGTTGTCCTCGTGGAGGATCACCTGAATGGACTTGGCGTGGCCGGCCAGGGCTTCGTCGACACTGTTGTCGATGACTTCCTGGGCCAGGTGGTTGGGGCGCGTGGTGTCGGTGTACATCCCCGGGCGCTTGCGCACCGGGTCGAGGCCGGAAAGCACTTCGATGGCATCGGCGTTGTAGGCGTTTTGCTGGGCCATGGGTCTCTGCAATGCTCTGATTGATCGGGGATTGGCAGCGCCCGCTCAGCTGGCGGGCGCAATGCCGGCAAAGGCGAACAACATCGGCAGGCGCTCGGCGAAACCCTGGAAACCGTGGTCGCCACCCGCTTCGATGCGCAGGGCGCAGTGCCGGTAATAGGCCTGGGCGCGCCGGTAGTCGAGGGTTTCGTCGCCGGTCTGCAGCCACACCTGATAACGCGCCGGGTCCGCAGGCGGCTCGACGGCCAGTTCAGCCAGGGCCGCCACGTGGTCCTCGGTCAGTTCCCAGGTTTCGCCGCTGTAATGGTTGGTCTGCGTGCCCAGGTAGCCGTCGAACAACTCGTGGGGCCGCACCGCCGGGTTGATCAGCAGCGCCTTGAGCCCGTGCAGCTCGGCCAGGTGGGTCGCATAGTAGCCGCCCAGGGAGCTGCCGACCAGCGTGGGGCGTCCCAGCTCGGCGATCAGGGCTTCGAGCTGGGCGATGGCCTGGCGAGGATGGTGATGCAGGGCCGGAACCCGCAACTGGTTCTGCAGGCCGCAGTCGGTCATGGCGGCGATCAACTGGCTGGCCTTGGTGGAAACCGGCGAACTGTTGAGGCCGTGGATATAAAGAATGCTATTGGTCATAACGGGAGGCTACTAGCGCCAGCCTGCAGGCTGCAAGCATTGCCGTCTCGGCCATGAGCCCCCGCGCCGAGCCCTAGTAGCCGCCAACGCTGTAGTCGGGCTCGAACACGAAGCCCTCGACCCGCGACACGCCAGTGTCCAGCCGACCATCATCGTGCAGACGCAGCCAGCGATAACCTGGCGCCGCACTGTCGGCCTGGAAGTCTTCACTACCCGGGGTGAACTGCACGCAGGTCGACGGCGACGCCAGCAGGCGCAGGTCGTCACGGCGGGTATCGATGGTCTGGTGCACGTGGCCCCAGAGCACGGCGCGCGCCTGGGGAAAGCGTTGCAGCAGCGAGAACAGCGCATCCGGATTACGCAGACCGATCGGCGCCATCCACTGGCAGCCGATATCCACCGGGTGGTGGTGCAGGCAGATCAGGTGGTGGCGATCCGGCGCTTCGCTCAGCGCACGTTCCAGCAGCACCAGCTGGGATTCCTGCAGGTAACCCGGCACAGCGCCCGGGATCGACGAGTCGAGCAGCGTGACCCGCCAGTTACCCAGATCCACGATCGGCTCGAGCAGGTCGGTGCCCATGCAGGCGGCCTGCATGGTGGGAATGTCGTCATGGTTGCCGGGAATCCAGCGGGCCGGGGCGTCGATGGCGTCGCTCAGTTCGACGAAGCGCGCGTAGGAAGCCGCCGTACCGTCCTGGGACAGGTCGCCGGTGGCCAGGATCATGTCGACGGCCGGCTGCTCCTTGAGCACCTGCTCGACCACCCGGCGCAGGCTGTCGGCAGTGTCCATGCCCAGCAGCCGGCCGCTGTCATCGGCGAACAGATGGCTGTCGGTGAGCTGCACCAGCAGCACCTAGGAATCGACAGAGGGGGGAACGGCCGCACGCGCCAAGGTACGTCTCCTTGAATGAGTGCGAATTATGGAAGCGTCAAACGAGGTGGTAAACCCGCAAATAAGCACTGGTTCACAGAAAGCCGATGCATTTTCATGGCCATAGGCCATCAATCAAATCAATGACTCGGTTTCGTGCCCGCATGCTAGGCAGTGGCTCAACCATTCGCCGAGAAACACGTTGAGCTGAGTTTTCTCGTCCGGCTGATGCATGGCGGCGTTGGGATAGGGATAGATGCCGCGAAAGCGCCGTGCGCTCTGGGCGCCGGTGACTTCGGCCATGCGCGCGTCATGGTAGACGCGCACTTCCAGCTGCGGCACCGGCAGCCACGGCAGGCTGTGCTCCTGACGCACCTGCACCGTGGAGGTATAGGGGCAGCTCTCGACCACCTCCAGAGCCAGCACGCCCAACTGCCGCTCGCCCTGACTGAGAGCCACGCGCCGCGCACCCTGGGCCTCACGCATGCCAGGCAAGAGGCGCATCAGCCGCGCATAGTTGGCTTCGCAAGCCGCTTGCAGCTCGATCAAGTCGACCCGGTAGCGCTCGCGCAGCAGATTCAACCCCATAGACCCCGGACCTCGGCACGGTTGAGCGCCAGCCACTGCAGGGCGATGATGCTCGCCGCGTTGTTGATCTTGCCGTCCTTGACCGCCTGCAGGGCGTCCTCGAAGGGCCATACCTGCACGCGAATGTCTTCGCCCTCTTCCTCCAGGCCATGGATGCCGCCTACGCCAGCGCTGTCGCAGCGGCCGAGGAACAGATGCACGAATTCATCCGAGCCGCCGGGCGACGGGAAGTAGCGGGTCATCGGCCACAGCGAGGTCAGCGTCAGGCCGGCCTCCTCCTCGGCTTCGCGCAGGGCGACTTCGTCCGGCTCCTCGTTCTTGTCGATCAGCCCGGCGACCAGTTCGACCAGCCAGGGATTGGTGGCCTTGTGCATGGCGCCGACCCGGAACTGCTCGATCAGCACCACGCTGTCGGTTACCGCGTCGTAGGGCAGCACACACACCGCGTCGTGGCGGATGAACAGTTCGCGACGCAGCACCGGACCCATTTCGCCGGAGAACTGCCGATGACGCAGGTGGAAACGATCCAGGCTATAGAACCCGCGAAAGCATTCCTCACGCTCGATGATTTCCACCGCGTCCGGGCCGGGGGTAAAGGTTTCGGTCATCTGCTGGTCTCTCGTTGAGCTGTACACAATGTGGCCATCCTAGGGGCTGTTAAGGCTCCCCGGCAAGCGATGCGGCGAAAGCCTGGCCGATCCGCCTGCATTGACGAATAATCGCGAACTACCCTGCCGTCAGGCAGTCGAACGCCCGTCCTCTGCCAATGGCTTTTTCCTGCATGAACATGTCACGCATTGCCCGTCTCGGCACCCTCCTCGGCCTCGCCCTGCTGCTTGGCGCCTGCCAGAGCCTGTCCCGCTCCGAACAGCCTGAAGGCATCGCCACCACCCACGAGAAATGGGAACACAAGCCGGCCGACTGCAGCGGCCCGGATTGCCCGCTGGTCAATGTGGAACTGCAGCCAATAACCGGCCAGCCCGCGCTCAATGCGCGCATCGAAGCCACCCTGCTCGACCTGGTCAAAGCCGCCACCGGCAGCCGCCCGGCATCGCTGGCCGAACACGAGCGCGAGTTTCTGGCCAATGGCAAACCGGGCTGGGTCAGCTACCTGCAGGCCAAGGTACTCAGCCAGCATGACCAACTGGTGGTGATCGAGCTGTCCAGCTATCACTTCATCGGCGGCGCCCACGGTGTACCCGGGCGCACCTACCTGAACTACGACCGAACGCAGAACAAGGTGCTGAGCCTGCAGGACATGCTGGTGCCGGGCGAGCAAGCGGCGTTCTGGCAGATCGCCGCGCGCGCCCACCAGGCCTGGCTGATCGCCCAGGGCCACAGCAACGATGCGGAGTACCGCAAGACCTGGCCGTTCGAGCGCACTGCCAACATCGCTCTGAACCCCGATGCGGTGATGCTCAAGTACGACGTGGCACGCCTGGCGCCTTACGCCGACGGCCACCCGGAAATTCTGATTCCTTACAGCCAGCTGCAGGGCATCCTGCGCCCGGCGTATATGCCCGGCGCAGCACGTTAAAGAGGGATAGTCAGCCGCAAGCGCGATGCTCATTGCGCTTGCGGCTGCAGTTTTACACCTGCCGGTAAATCACCGAGCCCTCCTCCTTGAAACGCTCGGCCTGCTCCTTGAAGCCCGCCTCCACCGCCTTGCTCTCGTCCGACAGACCGTTCTCCCGGGCGTACTCGCGTACTTCCTGAGTGATCTTCATCGAACAGAACTTCGGCCCGCACATGGAGCAGAAGTGGGCGACCTTGGCCGACTCCTTGGGCAGCGTCTCGTCGTGATAGGCGCGTGCGGTGTCCGGGTCCAGGCCGAGGTTGAACTGGTCTTCCCAGCGGAACTCGAAACGCGCCTTGCTCAGCGCGTTGTCGCGAATTTGCGCCCCAGGGTGCCCTTTGGCCAGGTCGGCAGCGTGGGCGGCGATCTTGTAGGTGATGATGCCGGTCTTGACGTCATCCTTGTTCGGCAGGCCCAGGTGTTCCTTCGGGGTCACGTAGCAGAGCATGGCGCAGCCGAACCAGCCGATCATCGCCGCGCCGATGCCCGAGGTGATGTGGTCGTAGCCCGGCGCGATATCCGTGGTCAGCGGGCCTAAGGTGTAGAACGGCGCCTCGTCGCAGCACTCGAGCTGCTTGTCCATGTTCTCCTTGATCAGCTGCATCGGCACGTGGCCGGGGCCTTCGATCATGCACTGCACGTCGTGCTTCCAGGCGATCTTGGTCAGCTCGCCAAGGGTCTCCAGCTCGCCGAACTGGGCGGCGTCGTTGGCGTCGGCAATCGAGCCGGGGCGCAGGCCGTCACCCAGCGAGAAGCTGACGTCGTAGGCCTTCATGATTTCGCAGATTTCCTCGAAGTGGGTGTAGAGGAAATTCTCCTTGTGGTGCGCCAGGCACCACTTGGCCATGATCGAGCCGCCGCGGCTGACGATGCCGGTAACCCGCTTGGCGGTCAGCGGTACATAGCGCAGCAGCACGCCGGCGTGAATGGTGAAGTAGTCCACGCCCTGCTCGGCCTGCTCGATCAGGGTGTCGCGGAACAGCTCCCAGGTCAGGTCCTCGGCCACGCCGTTGACCTTCTCCAGCGCCTGGTATATCGGCACCGTGCCGATCGGCACCGGCGAGTTACGGATGATCCACTCGCGGGTTTCGTGGATATGCTTGCCGGTGGAGAGGTCCATCACCGTGTCCGAGCCCCAGCGGATGCCCCAGGTCAGCTTGGCGACTTCCTCCTCAATGGAAGAGCCCAGCGCCGAGTTGCCGATATTGCCGTTGATCTTCACCAGGAAGTTACGGCCGATGATCATCGGCTCCAGCTCGGTGTGGTTGATGTTGGCCGGGATGATGGCGCGACCGCGAGCCACTTCATCACGGACGAACTCGGGGGTGATTTCCTTGGGAATGCTGGCGCCGAAGCTGTTGCCGCCATGCTGCTCGTTCAGCAAACCGGCTGCGCGGTGCTCGGCGAGCTTCATGTTCTCGCGGATGGCGATGTATTCCATCTCCGGGGTAATGATGCCCTGGCGCGCGTAGTGCATCTGGCTGACGTTCTTGCCGGGCTTGGCGCGGCGCGGGTTGCGCACATGGGCGAAGCGCATCTTGGTCAGCTCTTCATCGGCCAGGCGGCGCTGGCCGAACTCCGAGGACAGGCCATCCAGGCGCTCGGTGTCGCCACGATCCTCGATCCAGGCGCTGCGCACATCGGCCAGGCCCTTGCGCACGTCGATGGTCACGCTGGGGTCAGTATAGGGGCCGGAGGTGTCGTAGACGGTGACCGGGGCGTTAATCTCGCCGCCGAAGTCGGTCGGCGTGACGTCCAGGCTGATCTCGCGCATCGGTACGCGAATATCCGGGCGACTGCCCTGCACGTAGATCTTCTGGGAACGGGGGAAAGGCTGGATCGACTGCTGGTCGACCTTGGCCGACTCACTGAGGTTCTGCTGTTGTTGTTTGACGCTCATCGGTTGGCTCCTCGGCTGGATGTCGGGGAGAACCTGACGGGCACGCGCGATGAGCCAACGCCGGGCCCGAGCTGCTTGAACATGCGGAGATCGTGACGAGCGCCGGCATGATCAAACAGCCAGGGCGCGGGCACACCACGAGTGCGGTGTGGGGGAATCCATCCAGCGGGTGCCGGAGCGGATACCTCTTGTTCCCTACGCAGGCCTTAACCTGATCAGGTTCAACGGGATCCGGAACTCTCCAATCTCAGCCTCCGATTCGAGGCACCCCGACAAGAACCCGACCAGTCTACTAACAGCCGCGGGTAGCGGCAATCGCCAGCAGACCCGCTGGTCGCATTGCGGTCACTGGCGCCGCGCCTTGACCACCCCGGTGGCCGGGCTTAGTCTCGCCTGCTACTGCCCCTCTAGGATCCACCGACATGCTGCGCAGACTCTCCCTGGCCGTTGCCGTGACCGCCACATCAACCGCCACGGCCTGGGCAGACCCCGCACCGCCCTCGGTGCGTACCGACCTGATGTCGGTGTATCAGGAAGCCGCCACCAACAACGCCGACCTGGCCGCCGCTCGCGCCGATTACCTGGCGCGCCGCGAGGGCGTGCCCCAGGCCCGCGCCGGCCTGCTACCCAACCTCAGCGCCGGCGCCCAGGTCAGCGACACCCGCACGGCCCTGGAACAACCCGCTGCCACCCAGTCGCGCAGCGCCACGGTGTACCAGGCCAACCTCAGCCAGCCGCTGTTCCGTGCCGATCGCTGGTTCCAGCTGCAGGCCGCCGAGGCGGTGAGCGAGCAGGCGGCGCTCGAGTTGTCGGCCAACGAGCAGAACCTGATCCTGCAAAGCGCCGAAGCCTACTTCTCGGTGCTGCGCGCCCAGGACAACCTGGCCTCGACCAAGGCCGAAGAAGCCGCCTTCAACCGCCAGCTCGACCAGGCCAACGAGCGCTTCGATGTCGGCCTCTCGGACAAGACCGACGTGCTGCAGGCCCAGGCCGGCTTCGACAGCGCGCGAGCCAACCGCATCGCTGCCCAACGCCAGGTCGAGGACGCCTTCCAGGCACTGGTCACCCTGACCAACCGCGAATATCACAGCATCGAAGGCATTCAGCATAGCCTGCCGATCCTCACCCCGATGCCCAATGACGCCACCGCCTGGGTCAATACAGCGGCGGCGCAGAACCTCAATCTGCAGGCCAGCAACTTCGCGGTGGATGCCGCCGAACAGAGCCTGCGCCAGCGCAAGGCCGGCCACGCGCCGACCCTGGATGCGGTGGCCAGCTACAAGCGCGGAGACAACGACGGTTTCGGCCTGAGCAACCCCAACTACACCGGGCAAAACTACGGCAGCGACGTGTCGCAGCGCACCATTGGCCTGGAGCTGAACATCCCGCTGTACAGCGGCGGCCTGACCAGCTCCCAGGCACGCGAGGCCTATCAGCGCCTGAGCCAGTCCGAGCAGCGCCGCGAAGGCATGCGCCGTGAGGTGGTGCAGAACACCCGCAATCTATTCCGCGCCGTGAGCACCGACGTGGAAACCGTACAGGCGCGCCGCCAGTCAATCATCTCCAACCAGAGTGCGCTGGAAGCCACGGAGATCGGCTATCAGGTCGGCACGCGCAATATCGTCGACGTGCTCGACGCTCAGCGCCAGCTGTACAGCGCGGTGCGCAATTACAACGACGCGCGCTACGACTACATCCTCAACAACCTGCGCCTCAAGCAGGCCGCCGGCACCCTCAGCCCCGCCGACCTGCAAGCGTTGGGCGCCTACCTCAAACCGGACTACAACCCGGACCGCGACTTCCTGCCAGCGGATCTGGCCAAGGCTGGGGAAGCGAAGCTGCAGGGCGAGTAAGCACGTGGGCGATCTGGAGGATTAATACAAAGGCAATTGTTAAGCAGCCAATTGTGGGAGCGCGCCATGCGCGCGAATTCGCGGGCATGGACTAGGCGCCCCCTCCCGCTCCCACAATGAATCGCGACTGTCCAAGCCCGTAGCGTTGCGGCCACATCAAGGCCAATTGCAGTCCGTAGGATGGGTGAAACCCATCAATTTCCATGGGTTTCATCCATCCTACAACCGGCCGTAACAGTCCCTTTGCCCGCTAAAAACCTACCTAGAAGGTGACGAGCAGGTTCTAAACGAACAACCTTGCCAACCCATCCAGCAGTCGCTTCAGCGCGCCCTGATTGGCCTTGAGCACCGCCAGGCCGGCATCGCGCATCTCAGCTGCTCGCGCGGGGTCACTCAGCAGCATTGCGACCTGATCGCCAAGCGCCTGGGCATCCGCCACTTCGCAGAGCGCGCCGTGCTCCAGCAGCTGGGCGGTGATTTCCAGGAAGTTGAAGCGATGTGGCCCCATGATCACCGGCAAGCCCAGCGCTGCCGGCTCCAGCGGGTTGTGGCCGCCGGTCTCGACCAGGCTGCCGCCGACAAAGGCGATATCGGCCAGGGCGTAGAGAAACATCAGCTCGCCCATGCTGTCGCCAAGCAGCACCTGCACCTCGGGACCGACCGCTTCGCCCGAAGAGCGACGCACGGAGGTCAGCCCCGCTTCACGCAGTTGCGTCGCGGCCGTATCGAAACGCTCCAGATGGCGCGGCACCAGAATCAGCAAGGCATCCGGCTGGCTGGCGAGCAATCGCCGGTGCGCCTGAATCACCAGCGCATCCTCGCCCTCGCGGGTGCTCGCAGCGATCCACACCGGCCGCTGACGCGCCTGCCATTGCTCGCGCAGCGCGCTGGCGCGGGCGCTCACCTCGGCGTCCACCTGTTGGTCGAACTTGATGGAGCCGGTCACCTCGACGGCTTCGGGTCGCGCACCAAGGGCGATAAAGCGCTCGGCTTCGACCTGCGTCTGCACTGCGAGCAGGTTCAGCTCGGCGAGCATCGGCGCGGTGAGTTTGGCGAAACGCCCATAACCCCTGGCCGAGCGCGCGGACAAGCGACCATTGGCCAGCGCCACCGCAATGCCGCGGCGGGCGCACTGGTGGATGTAGTTGGGCCACAGCTCGGTCTCCATGATCACTGCGAGCTTCGGTCGCGCCTGCTTGAGAAAGCGCGCCGCAGCCCAAGGCAGGTCATAGGGCAGATAACAATGCTGCACCCGGCCGGCGAATTGCGCCTCGGGAAACAGCGCACGGATGCGCTCGGAGCCGGTGGGCGTCATGCAGGTCAGGGTGATCGGCAGATCCGGGTAGCGCGCCAGCAGCTCGCGCACCAGCGGCGCCGCGGCGATGCTCTCGCCCACCGACACGGCATGCACCCAGATGCCACCGGGCCGCAGTGGCGGCAGCAGGGCGAAGCGTTCGCCGATACGCTTGGCATAGGCCGGCGCACGCCAAGCGCGCCAGGCCAGCCGCAGGCCGATCAGCGGCAGACAGAAGTGAAACAGCAGACTATAGAGATGTCGGTTCATGGCGGCGAAGCTTAGGGATGCCGGCTGAGCAGCACAAGTCGCGCCATGGGCCGGCGCTCATGCCTTGAGCACCCGCAAACGCTCGGTCAGCGCCGTTGCCAGCCACTGGGCGGCCGGACCCAGCGCCTCGTCACGGCGAAAGACCATTTCCAGCGGCAGGGGTGGCGCGATCCAGTCGCTGCTCAGCTCTACCAAGTGGTCCCGATAGGTCGGGTACTGGGCCACATGTCGCGGCAGACAAGCCCAGCCCAAGTTGCGCATCAGCAGCTCGGCCATCGAATAGAAGCTGTCCGCATGCCAGGCTGATGGGCTGATCCGTTCGTTGCCCGGGTATTGGGTGTCTTGCAGGGTGATCAACAGCTGGCGGTGGCGCGCCAGCTCCCGCCGCCCGACCGCACCGGCCTGCGCCAGCGAATGACCGGCGCCGCAGACCATGACCATTTCCACCATGCCCAAGCGCCGGCGCTCCAGCTCTGCCGGCATGCCTTCGTGGTGGAACAGCAGGCCAAGATCGGCACGCCGCTCGATGAGCCGGCGCGCCACCACGCCCTGCCCGCCACTGGTCATCTGCACTTCTACACCGGGAAAAGCCCGCGCCAGGCCCTCCAGGCTGTCGAGTACGGGCGGCAGCGGCAGGGCTTCATCCTGGGCGAGTCGCAGGCAGGCCTCTTCGCCCTGGGCCAGGCCGAGCGCCCGCCCCTCCAGCCACTCGCACTGGCGCAGCAACTCGCGGGCTTCCTCGAGCAGCGCCTGCCCCGCGTCCGTTAGGCGGGGCTGACGGCCGCTGCTACGCTCGAACAGGCGCACACCGAGATCGTCTTCCAGCGTCGCCACTGCTGTGCTAACCGCAGACTGCACACGGCCCATCCGGCGCGCCACCGCCGAAAACGAATGCCCTTCGGCAACGGCAACGAAAACTTCCAGCTGCTCAAGACTCCAGCGCACAACCTATCTCCCATATAGATAGGTAATGAGTTTACCTAACAGCATGCAGCGGTAAAATCGACAGCCTGTTAAGAGGAGTGCTGCCGATGAATGGTTATCTCTATCTCGCTCTGGCGATTGCCGCCGAAGTCGTCGCCACCACCTCCATGAAGGCCGTGGATGGTCTCAACAAGCCCCTGCCGCTGCTGCTTGTGATCGCCGGTTACAGCATCGCCTTCTGGATGCTGATCTTGGTGGTCCGCACCATTCCGGTGGGCATCGCCTACGCCATCTGGGCCGGCCTGGGGATCGTGCTGGTCAGCATCGCGGCGATGTTCGTCTACGACCAGAAACCGGATCTTCCGGCCGTGCTGGGCATGGGCCTGATCGTCAGCGGCGTGGTGGTGATCCAGCTGTTCTCCCGCGTCACCGGCCACTGAGCGTTATACTGGGCGCCGGTTTTTCTGAGAGGCGCCCGCATGTCCCAAACTCTGAGCACAGACGTCCTGATCGTCGGCGGCGGCGTCGCCGGCCTGTGGCTGAACGCGCGGCTGCGCGCCAAGGGCTACGCCACCTTGCTGGTGGAGCGCGAAAGCCTGGGCGGCGGTCAGAGCGTCAAGTCCCAGGGCATCATCCATGGCGGCGCCAAGTACGCCCTGCACGGTGCTTTGACGGGTGCCTCCGAGGCCATCGCGGATATGCCGCGGCGCTGGCGCGAGGCGCTGGACGGCGCCGGCGAACTGGACCTTTCCGGCGTGCGTCTGCTCTCCGATGCCCATTACCTGTGGTCGCCGGGCACCCTGGCCGGCAACCTGACCAGTTTCTTCGCCAGCAAGGCGGTGCGCGGCCGCGTCGACCAGGTCAAGGGCGAGCAGCTACCGCCGGCGCTGCAGCATCCGAAATTCAAGGGCAAGGTCTATCGCCTGGCCGAACTGGTGGTCGACGTACCGAGCCTGATCGCCCGTCTGGCCGAACTGGCCGGCGATAGCCTGCTGGCCGCCGATGCCATCGAGCCGCTACACGAGAATGGCCGATTGGTCGGCCTGCGTGTTGACGGTCGCGAGATCCGTGCCCAGCGCATCGTGCTCAGCGCCGGCCGTGGCAATGCCGATCTGCTGGCCAGCCTCGACGTTCCTCAGCCAGCCCAGCAGCTACGCCCGCTGCACATGGTGATGGTCAAGGGCTCGAGCCTCAAACCGCTGTACGCCCACTGCCTGGGCGGCGGGCCGAAGCCGCGTGTCACCGTAACCAGCCACCCGAGCGCTGATGGCGAGTGGGTCTGGTATCTGGGTGGCGACCTCGCCGAAGCCGACGGCGTGGCCCGCGACGAAGCCGCGCAGATCGAAGCAGCGCGCAAGGAGCTCAGTCAGTTGCTGCCGTGGATCGACTTGTCCACAGCCCAGTGGGCGACCCTGCGCGTCGAGCGCGCGGAACCGGCACAAAGCGGCCTGGTGCGTCCCGACAATGCCTTCCTAAGCGACCAAGGCGCCCTGTTGGTCGGCTGGCCGACCAAGCTGGCCCTGGCACCGGACTTCGCCGATCGCGTGCTGAGCCATCTCGAACGCGACGGCATTCGCCCGGCTGCTCACCCTGCCCTGCCCGAACTGCCGCGCCCGGTGATCGGTCGCACCGCGTGGGAGGCGGCGTTCTGATGCGCGACCTGCACAGCCTCCACCGCCCGCTGGGCTCCACCGGCCTGAGCGTTTCCCCCCTTGGCCTGGGCACCGTCAAGCTGGGCCGCGACCAAGGCGTCAAATACCCCAACGGCTTCACCATTCCCGATGACCAGCAGGCCCTTCAGCTGCTCGGCCTGGCCCGCGAGCTGGGCATCAACCTGCTCGATACCGCGCCAGCCTATGGCACCAGCGAACAGCGCCTCGGCCCACTGCTGCGTGGCCAGCGCCATGACTGGGTGATCGTCAGCAAGGTCGGCGAGGAGTTCGACAACGGCCTGTCACATTTCGATTTTTCCGCCGCCCACACCCGGCGCTCAGTGGAACGCAGCCTGAAACGTCTGGAAACGGACTATATCGACCTGGTGCTGGTGCACTCCAACGGCGACGACCTGGCAATCCTGCAGCACGAAGCGGTCTACGACACCCTGGCCGAACTCAAGCAGGCCGGGCTGATTCGCGGCTTCGGTTTCTCCGGCAAGACGGTCGAGGGCGGCCTGCTGGCCCTGGAGCGCGGCGACTGCGCCATGGTCACCTACAACCTCGGCGAGCAGCAGGAGCGCCCGGTATTGGACTATGCTGCCAGTCACGCCAAAGGCGTGCTGATCAAGAAAGCCTTGGCCAGCGGCCATGTCTGCCTGGACAGCGGCGTCGACCCGGTACGCGCCAGCTTCGAGCTGATCTTCGGGCACCCCGGAGTCGCTAGCGCCATCGTCGGCACCATCAACCCGCTGCACCTGGCCCACAACGTGGCCGTGGCAGCCGAGGTTATTGTAGGCACTAAAAGTGGTAACAGAGGATCAGCAGAGTGATGGACAGGCGTTCCGATTACGCCTTTTGACGCCGCCCAGGCGGCCGACCCCGACGCAAGAAGGAGCCGACATGCCGCGCATCATTTCCCGCAAGGACCCCGCCACCTTCAAGACCCTGCCGTTGTACGTCGAGGCCACGCCCGACGGCATCGCCTACCAGAGCCTCGGCCGCCCGCTAAATTTCAGCGAAATGCTCGAACGCCGCAAACCGGTCGAACTGCCCGACAGCCAGCGCTTCGCGGTGGAGCTGGCCAACCTGGGCGTCTCGGTACGCCTGACGCTGCACTGGCAAGGCCGCGACTACTGGCTGCTGGTGCGCCAGCGCCGCCATGACCGCGGCGATGTGGTGCTCAAGCTGATCTCCGGTTACGTGCCCGCCCATGAACTCAACCTGCCGCTGTTGACTGCCCTGCAGGAAGTGGCCGAAGAGTGCCTGCTGGAAACCAGCGAAGGCTGGCTCTACGGCCGCTTCGGCGACACCTGGCTGCCGGCGCCTTACGAGGGCGCGCTCAAGTACCGTGACAACGTCCACTTCCGGCTAAGCCCGCTGTCCGGCGCCGCCCGCCCGGTGCAATGCGGCAACCTGACCCTGCTGGAGCGCCCGCGGGCCTACGTGCATGTGCCCACCGCCTCCCTGCAGCTGGTCTACGACCTGCGCCTGGACCTGCCTAAAGAGGCGAAGCAACCCAGCCTGCTGCACGTCGACGAGCACCTGGAGAATGGCAAACTGATTGCCCGCTTGGATCACGCCCGCCCCGATCTGTACTTGATTCCCCTGGAGCAGGGTCGCCCCACCGCCGAGTTGTTGACCCTGCGCCAAGGCCAACTGGTGCCTGCCAATACCCGTGGACTGTGGCTGGCGGAAAGCTTCGCCGCCCAGGACGGCTGGCTGGTTCGCGATGAACGCATCCGCTGGAAGGATTGGCTGACGCTGCAGAACCTGACGCCGAAGCCCGGCAAGCCCGAATTGTTCAGCGCGCGCCCCGAGGCTTCTTCAAAGGTTCGCCTGGATACCGCCGCGGCGTGCTGACCAGAAGCGCCACAAACCAAAACCCCGCCAAGTGGCGGGGTTTTGTTTGCGCGATCAGCGACTGCGGATCTTCTCGACGATGGCCGTGGTCGAGCTGTTCTCGACTAGCCCCAGCACGCGGACTTCGCCGCCGTAGGCCAGCACGATATCGGAACCGACCACCTGGTCGATGCCGTAATCACCGCCCTTGACCAGCACATCGGGCTGCACCTGCTTGAGCAGGCGCTCGGGCGTGTCCTCGCTGAAGCTCACCACCCAATCCACGGCGCCGAGCCCAGCCAGCACCGCCATGCGGCGATCCACGGCGTTGATCGGCCGGCCGGGCCCTTTGAGGCGGCTCACCGAGGCATCGTCATTGATCGCCACGATCAAGCGATCGCCCTGCGCCCGCGCCTGCTCGAGGTAGGTCACGTGGCCGGCATGCAGGATGTCGAAGCAGCCATTGGTGAAGACGATCTTCTCGCCATGGGCGCGAGCATCCTCGGTGGCCAGCAGCAACTGCTCCAGGCTCAGCACACCGCGCTCGGAGCCCTCTTCACGCTGCACGGCACGGCGCAGTTCAGGCGTGCTGATCGCCGCGGTGCCCAGCTTGCCCACCACGATACCGGCGGCCAGGTTGGCCAGGGCTACGGCCTGGGGTAACTCCTCACCTGCCGCTATAGAGGCGGCCAGGGTGGAAATCACCGTATCGCCTGCACCAGTCACATCGAACACCTCGCGCGCCCGCGCCGGCAGGTGCAGCGGCGCATGATCGGGCCGCAGCAGCGTCATGCCGTGCTCGCCACGGGTAACCAGCAAGGCGCCCAGGTCGAGTTCACGCATCAGGCGCGCGCCACGGCTGACCAGCTCGGCTTCATCCTCACAGCGGCCGACGATCAACTCGAACTCACTGAGGTTCGGGGTGATCAGGCTGGCGCCGCGGTAAATGGAGAAATCCTTGCCTTTCGGGTCGGCCAGCACCGGAATGCCACGCTTACGCGCCGCCTTGATCAAGGCCTGATGATTCTGCAGCGCACCCTTGCCGTAATCGGACAACACCAGCACCTTGACCTGATCGAGCAACTGCTCGACCTGCCGCGCCAACGCCTCGGCATCGGTCTGGAATGGCTCTTCGAAATCCATGCGCAACAGCTGCTGATGACGGCTCATGACCCGCAGCTTGACGATGGTCGGCTGGTTTTCGATGCGCTGGAAGTGAGTGGCAACGCCTGCGCCACGCAGGCTGTCGGCCAGGCTCTCGGCGGCCTCGTCCTCACCGGTTACGCCCACCAGAACCGCTTTTGCGCCCAAGGCAGCGATATTCAGTGCGACGTTCGCGGCGCCACCTGGGCGATCTTCGATCTGGTCGACACGTACCACCGGGACCGGTGCTTCCGGCGAAATTCGCGATGTACCACCATGCCAGTAGCGATCGAGCATCACGTCGCCCACCACCAAAACGGCGGCTTTGTCATAGTGGGGCATGGTTAGTTTCATGGCAGCTCCAGAGGGGAGAGAAAACAGAGAAAATCATAGCATGGCAAATTTTGCGGTCGGACAGCGCTCAGCGCTCTCGAACCCAGAACAACTCGTGCAGACGCACCGCTTTGCGGAAGAATTCGTCCTCGCCGCTGGCCGGCCAGCGGCGCCCAGCGAGCACACGCTGTATGAGGCGTCGCAACCGTCTTTTGAGCGGCAGACGCCCCTGCAGGTCGTGCTGCAGGGCAAGCGCCATGGCCTTTTCCAGCTGCTGTTGGGCATCCAGCGTCGGGCTCCACAGCCGGTCAGCCGGTAGCGCCGTGATGGCCGGAGGTAGCGCAATGCCGTTGCCCGCCGGGCCCATTGGCCAGCGATCGTTGTCATGCAGGTGGTTGGCATAGAGCAGCAAGGTTTTCGGCTGCCAGGCACTTAGGGCAAAAGCCTCAAGCAGCGCTCTGGTGCTCGCCACATGGTCATGGTGCGGGTCCAACTCCGGGTGCGGCGTCAACACCACCTCCGGTCGGTAGTGATCGATAAGAGCAGCCAGATCCGCGACCAGATTGCGCCAGGTCGGCAGACCATCCTCATCAGCAGGCAGGCGCAACGGATTGTACTGGCGGGCAGTGCGAATATCGGCCTCGCCGGACTCGCGGGAGCCAAAGGGCGTTTCTGGCTGCTCAGCCATAGCCGGTAACTGCAGGCAGTAATAACCCAGTTGCACGCATTGTTCCTGGCGCACGCCCCCCCATAACGGCGCCGCGATGCTGTCCCAGGTACGCAAGCGTCCTTTCAGGCGCGCAGCAGCGGCCTTGTCCAAGCCAAGTCGCTCATAGGCTTCGGCTTCGATTTCACCTTGAGTCAGGGTGGCGATGGCGACGTCAGAAGCCCGGCTATACAGTCCAAAGGCAGCCAGCTCGGCATCGTCGGCATGGGGGGCGACGATCATCAGGCGCTGCTTGGCGAAGTCTGGACTGCGCATGGCATGCAGGCGCAGCTCACCGACCACGCGGCACCAGCGGCTGGCGATGCTCAGCCCATTAGCTTGCTGCCCAGACAGATTGAGATAGCGTCGCCCCGACACGCCGCGCTCGAAATCCTGGCGATCATCGCCGAGTAGCACATAGGGATCGAGCCAGCGTCCCAACCGGGTTGCCTTCAGCTGCAGCTCGAGAATCAGCGTTTCGTAGCGCTCGAGATTTTCATCGACGCGAAGCGAGCCCTGCTCGAGCCTGGCCGGGACACTCAAACAATCGCCTGGAAACTCGTGCTGATAGTCGTCGCGGGGCGAATAGAAAAGATGGTCCGCGAACCAGGCTTCATGGGCAACCCATCCCCCAACCAGCAGGAGCAGCGGCACCCACCACGCCAGCAATATGCCAGTTACCAGCAGCACCGCTAGCGCAACGGCAAGTACTACCCGCTTGTTGCGCCGATGGCGCTTGAGCAATTGCTGCTTGCGTCCTGTCATTGATTCAAACCTGATAGACCGGCACGCGGTTGCACCAGCGATCTTTGTACTCGCGATCAGCGCGGCCGAACGAATAGCGCAGCGGCTTGCCCTGAGCACGGGCCTGCTCCCACTCACTTTGCGTGTTGACGAAGCTCAACACGCTACCTGGGCTGAAATCGCGCTGCTGTGGATCCACACCGCCATTGATGTATTCGAGGCTGACCCATTGTGGGGCCTGGACACGATAGAGAATCTGGATCGCCACCGGCTGGTCAGCCAGATAGATCAGCGAGCCGGTCATGAAGTCGCGCATCAGCGCGAATACTTCAGCCAGATTCTCCTTGCCGGTGGCTTCGAAGCCCCAGCGCCGCTGGAACAGATCCGCGTATATGCGCGCCTGCTCTTGCGCAGTGAGCTCCAGCATGGGGCGAATCACGCCGCCAGCTTCTTCGAGAAGGCGCAGCTCACGACGCTGGTTGTAGCGAAATTTCTTGCTGTACTGCTCCGGCTCCCTGGCCAGCGCCAGGCCCTCGGGCTGCTCACGCAAGCCGACGAGCTGCCCGGCATTACATTCGGATACGTAACGCAGCTGGTGCCGCACCTGGACGCGCGCCGTCGGGGCAATCGGCAGAATCACCTCGGCATTGCCAAGGTCGAACAAGCCGCGCTTGCCCTGCTGCTTCAACACATCCTTGCTAAGAGCAAGATGCCGACCCCACGTCGGCATTGCTGCCCGCACCTCACCCTCGACGAAATGCCCGAGGTAACGCACAGGAATACCCGCCAAACCGCCCAGCCGTGCCACCACCTCGGGATGAGTGGCGACACTGCCCCCAAAGGTATTCCAGGCAGCTGCGTAGTCATCCGCCGAGATAGGCACCCAACCCCGTTCACGCCAAAAACGCACACGACTTAGCATCAGGCGTCCTGCTTGGAAGCAGCGGAGTCGTCATCGTCCTCGAACTGCTTGGCATGCAGTCGGGAGTAATAGCCGTTTTGCGCGAGCAGCTCAGCGTGGGAGCCACGCTCCACGATCTGCCCCTGATCCATCACCAGGATCAGATCGGCCTTCTCGATGGTGCTCAGACGGTGGGCGATCACCAGTGTCGTACGCCCTTGCATGACCTGATCCAGCGCAGCCTGAATATGCCGCTCGGATTCGGTATCCAGCGCTGACGTGGCCTCATCGAGAATCAGCACCGGCGCATCCTTGAGCAGCGCGCGGGCAATCGCCAGGCGCTGGCGCTGACCACCGGAGAGCAACACGCCGTTCTCACCGACCAGGGTATCGTAGCCCTGAGGCATCTTCTCGATGAACTCCGCGGCATACGCATCGCTTGCCGCTTGTTGCACGGCCTCCAGTGGCGCCCCGGCAAGATCGCCATAGGCAATGTTGTTGCGCACCGTATCGTTGAACAGAGTGACGTGCTGGGTTACCAGCGCGATATGACGGCGCAGGTTGCGCAGGGTGTACTCCTCTACATCCAGGCCATCGAGCAGGATCTGTCCTGTCTCATGGTGGTAGAAGCGCGGAATAAGATTGGCAAGAGTTGACTTCCCGCTTCCCGAGCGGCCGACCAGAGCGACCATCTGCCCAGGCTCGGCGACAAAGGAAATATGGTTCAGTACCGGCTTTTCAGAACCGGGATAAGTAAAGCTCAGATCTCGCACTTCAAGACGACCGCCGACGCGTTCGCGCTCCTGAGTACCGTTATCCACTTCAGGCTCTTCATCAAGTTGCTCGAATATGGTCTCGGCGCCGGCCAACCCTTTCTGGATGGTCGAACTGACCTCGGACAACTGGCGAATCGGTTTGGGCAGCAAACCAGCTAGGGTGATATAGGCCACCAGATCCCCAGCCGACGAATCACCGCGTAACCAGAGGACAAGAAACATCAACACGGCCATGGCACTGTAAATCACCAGTTGCAACGAAGGTGTATACACAGCACCGGTGCGCACCATTTTCAGCTGCTTGTTCTTGTTCTCCTCGCTGGCCTTGAAAAAACGCTCCTTCTCGTAATCCTCGCCGCCAAAGCTACGCACTACACGATAGCCATGGATGCTCTCGGACGTGACATGGGTGACGTCCCCCATGCTGGTCTGAATCTTCCGGCTTTGCTTGCGGAATTTCTTGCTGGTGCTACTCACCATAAGACCGATGATTGGCAGAATGGCCAACATCACCAAGGTCAACTTCCAGTTCATCCACAGCAGGGTGATAAACAGAAAAATTACCGTCATGCCTTCCCGTACCACCACCTTGATCGAGTCGGTGGCAGCGCCGGTAACCATTGTTACGTTGTACGTGATGCGCGAAATCAGGTGGCCAGAGTTGTGGTTGTCGAAATAGCGGTTGGGCAACATCAACAGGTTGTTGAAAAGTGCAATACGCAGATCCTGCACCAACCCCATGGAAACCTTAGCTATGTAGTAATTGCCAAGGAAGGAGCCAAGCCCCTGCCACAAGGCGATCAGTATGATCAGCAGCGGTACGGCCTGCAGCAGCTTGAGGTGGGCCAGCCACGGCGCATGCTCCAAAAGCCAGGGAACACCTGCGAATAAACTGGCGTCAGGGTTCGACAGGCCATCGACAAAATACTTGAGGATGTAGCCTAGCATTGGCTGGGTGGAGGCAAAGATAAGGAAGCCAAAGAGGCTGATGGCAAAAAGCCCCCAGTAGGGGACCACGTAACGCAGCAGACGCAGATACACCTTCAGGCTGGATTGCTGGGTAGAATTGGCCATTCGGCATGTCCCACAACTGGCTAGAGAAAACGATGCGGATTGTAACAGCGAACGAGCTACAGCACTGGCTTAACACAGGGCAGATCGTGGAGAAGGACTCCCGCGGCCCGAAAGTCGTTCGCCTTCAAGATGGGCGGTTTCTTAAGATCTTTCGTAGCAAAAGACCGTGGCTAGCACGCTGGCGCCCCGAAGCAAAGCGATTTGCCCACAACGCCCAAGCGCTGGGAAGCTTGGGCATCGCCACTCCCGAAAAGATTGAAAGCGTTTGGCTTGAACCAGACAAAGGGGTTAGCGCCTGCTTGTATTATCCTCTGAACGGCACTCCACTGGAGAGCTTGTTCAAGCAACAACGACCACTCTTCGACGCGCTTCTAGCGGATTTCTCTGCCTACATATACCACCTGCATCAGAACGGCATATATTTTCGGTCACTGCATTTGGGCAATGTATTACTACTGCCTGCAGGAGGCTTTGGGCTCATCGACTTTCTAGACCTGCGCATTAAGCGAAGTCCACTAAGTCAGAGCCTGGTACGACGTAATTTTGCTCACCTGCAAGGCTATTTGAAAAGGCGAAACGTAGAGGGTTTTCCCTGGGAAGAACTCATACGCGATTACGAATTAACCAATAAGCCGTCCAACTGATCGATACCTATTTTAGGAATCAAATCGGCAGGCAGTCGGCTATTGGGCGACAGATTGTAGACAGCGAAGTGCTCTCCCACTACACGTCTTGCCATCAGCTGGAAACACGGCAGGATGTAGTCAAAATAGTCACCATCCAAACGGCTGGGCACCGCGTCGGCACCCTGCTCATAAAAACGACCAAGACTCGAATCAAGATCCACGCCTACCAAGAACACCCGACTGAACCCCAAGTGGTACGCCAGCTGGATGCCTGCATAAGGAATTGTTCGACCACTGAAGTATCCCTTGGCAAGATTACGGCAGAAACCAATGCGATTGGGTTTCTGCCGTAGCAGGGAGAAATGACATTCCATGTCCGAATCTTGACGCGCGCGCCAAGCAAAGCATCTATCACTCAAAGCGGGCTTATTTTCCCCGGGGCGATTCACACGCTCAAATCGGTAGATGTCCACGTCATCAAGCGCACGCTCTTGCAGCCTCAACAGGTTATCGATGACCCCAGGGCTCAGTGCTAAGTTCTGAGAAATCTCGACAGCCCGTAACAGCAACGGCAATCGATTACGTACGAAGCTGCCATCATCACACATATAAAAGAAAGGCGAGATACCCGCCTCATCAAACAAACGGACAGATCCATTCAAAGCCAGCATAGGAATATGCGAATACTGCATCAACGGAAACTCGCGAGCAGAGGGCCCACTTGCAATAATAAAAACATCCCCTCTTTGGGAATTTTGCACATTCGCGATATCTAAAGAATTCAAAAAACCTCCTTATCAAGAACCGTCAACCCGCCAAGACAAAAGCAATCAACCACTGTACCCATGATTGCGCATCAGTGTCTCTAGCATGTGCTCAGGTGAATACTCATAGATCAACGATGATGCAACAGGCTCAACCGTCGACGCGAGAAAGCGCTTGAGCTCTTCCACATCAGGTAAATGACAGTCATCAAGGATATAAAAATTACATGGATTATAAAAAGACAGCTCACGCACCGAGCTATTAGTCGTTATCAGTTTCTTTCCAAAGTAGGCTGCCTCCAGCGCACGCAGGGTAACGCCTGCCTGCCCTGACTGATTAACCTCAACAATGACGTCGGCACCAGCGCTAGCCAAAACGTAATCCCGGTAATCGACCAACTCCGTAACATGGTACTTTGTCTTACCAGAAAACTGCTTATCAACCAGAATTCTAAAATCCACCTCACAGCCGCACTCCACTAACGTCTCAGCCAAACGTATTAAGGCTTGGCCTCTTCCCTTATCCCTCCCTATGAACAATGCTTTTGTAGTGGTCCATTCATATGAGGACGCAACAGCTTTGGCATGGGCAAACCCCATAGGAAAGAATTGATGAAGGTACTTTATGCCAAGGACTTCACACTGCTTACGATCAAAGCTGTACACCGCATCAAAAAGACCGGCCCACCTTATAATAAAATCGGAGTCAACCAAATCCCTTATCAGTAATAGCTTCACACCGGGAAACGCTCCGACTATAGGCGCGTTGAACTTTCGATGTATCTCTCCCTCGTTGCATATCAACAGATCATTCGCAGAAAATCCCGACCGCCATACATAAAACAACGCGAGTCGTGACTGCCATCGCCCCCCCAGAAAACGGCCAACCAACCTGTTGAGACGGTTCCAAAACTTGGACTGCTCGAGATAAACGACATCATAGCTCTCTGCAAGGTGATCAATAAAAAGCTTTTCGTATTGGGCCTTCCAGCCGAGAAAGTAAACCGTCATAGGCAGCTCAGCATCAACTGAAAAGCAAAAATCATCAAATCAGCGAACATGATCTAACCCTGCCTTCACGCTCTCTGCGGCAATAGCCTCGGACGCATCCTCTTTTACCGCAAGCACCAAACCTATCGCTACAGGTAACCAAGTAACCATCCAGTCTGCATTCGGCTTAAACCATAAGCCGATACCATCGGTGAGCAATGACACGCTCGAAAACGTCCATAGCCCAAGCAAGGCAAGCCCTAAGTCGACTCGACGGTTATGCCACGCCCGCCACCCTACACTCGCCCACAACATGAAAAATAGAGCAAGCCCAACCGCCCCCCAGCGAATCCCCGTATCCAGATAAAGATTGTGGGGATGTTTAAAGGTTCGTCCTAGCGCATCCACTGTGATTCCGTACTCACCAAAACCGACTCCCAGCATCCAGCTCTCTGTAAAAATCGCCAGCCCCTTTTGGAACAGTTCAGGGCGATACGACAGGCCGCGCTGAGCCAGGAACTCGGGAAAGAACAGAGCCACTATGGCAATTCCTAACCCACCTAAACATAGAGTAAACACGCCCAGCCGCGTAGGTCTTGCTAACACAATTACTATAAATGCGGCGACCAGAGCGATCCAAACACCGCGCGTTTGACTCAGTAGAACGAAGAGGCCCATCGCGCCAATAGCTAAAAGGATTAGGAACTTCGACCAACCAGATCGATATCTAACGCTCAGCAAAACACCTAGAACCAGAAGCGCACCTACCGCATGAGCGGCCAGGATGACTGTGTCCCACAGCCCAAGGGCTATAACTCGATGTCCAAGGTCGTTACCTGCTAAGTAATAAACCTTAACAACAGACAATAGTGCAAAAGGCCCGGCTACAAGCGCAGCGGCGCACAGCTGGCTCTCGATGGAATATTTCCTTTGCTGTGCCGCAAGCACCACGCCAAGCAAAGATAGCAGCACATAGAACGGTAACTTGAGACTACTGAGCACGTCCGCTCCGCTATGGATGAGCGTTACGATTAGCGTCCACACCCCCAGCAAAACAAAGAGCACAAACTCAGGCTTCAGCAAATGCTTACGAAACTCGACATGTTTTAGCGCGAACAACCCTGGCAACCAGAGGAGAACAATCAAGAACTGGTGATAAAGCTTGTTACTAGGCATCACCCAAGGAGCACAAAGCAGCGTAAGAAAACCTAATAGCGCCCAAGTTGCCAGGAGATCAAGTCGTGGATAAATCGCTCTCATATCAGACTCTGTTATCCAGCATTCGATTCGCCACACGCTGTAACTGGGCCCCATCGGCTTCCCGCCACCCACCTTGGATACAGTATTCCGCAGCCAAGTAACGCAAAAAGCTCTGCCGTAGCTGATCATCCAGCCCCCACCGCGGAAAGTTCGCAGCCAACTCAAGCAGCTCGCTGGCCGAGTCAGCATGCGCAACAATCCCGGGGATATTGAAAAAAGCCTGCCCAAGGGTCATCACTGGTTTCCCCAGCAGCAAACTTTCAAGTCCGACTGTGGAATTGAGCGTCACGACAAACTCACAGTTCTGGATCAACTCTTGAGTTGGATTGCCATTAGCGAAAAGTAGCCTTTCATGCACCTGTGCATGAAGGTCGGGATAGGTCTCCCTGCTAGAGGGATGCTCCTTGAAAACTACGGTAAGGCCACACTCGTCAGCCAAACGCTTACCAAGAGCAAACAGCTGACGCATATCGCCCACCCAAGGTGAAAACAGTCGCACCTGAGTATCACGGTCATCTTGGAAAGGCATAAATACATAGCGATGTGGCAAGCGGATGGGCTCAAGGCCTTTATTGCGTGACGGACGTGGGATTAGCTGTAGACGGGCCTCAACCGCGCCTTCTGGCGCAATGTAGCGTCGATAGAACTCGGCGTTGCGAGGAACCGAATTGCGATAATTTACACCTTTTGAATCAAGTGTCGTCGTGTCCGGAAGCAATCCATTCTCAAAGAAGAAAGTGCCGCAGCCTTCAGGACGTAGAGCTAGCAGCAGCTGGCAGTAACGATGCGAACCATTCCACACAGCAACATTTTCTGGCTTCTCGCGATGCAATAGCGCTTCTACTCGCAGCGCCATCCAGGCCAATTCCAGCCTTAGCAGCAAACGGTAGAAAAACCCTTCATATTTACGCTTTACTCGCCTCTCTTGGCACTTCTCCTCGATGAGCCCTGCCCAGTCGAGCCGACCTGCGATGGCTGACAACCGCCATGGCCGCGGTAAGGGTAACTGGCTGGGCTGAAAAACCTTGCCCTGCAATTCCGTTTCATCAAGCAGCCGTTTGAAGTAAATAAGCTGATGTTTGGCCAGCGCCAGAAATAGAAACTGAGTCATTCGTTAATCCGGTGAAGAGCGTCAAACCTAACGCAAGATTGTTTGACGGGAAACTCGCTTAAAATAGCGATCCGATTCATGAGGAGTACACCAACCTCTTCATACAAGAATCAATACATGTATTGATGGGGTCTGACAGACAACATTGCTATCAACATTGAGCTAACTCGACTGTCGAGTGGATCACCTGCAGATCGCCAGGAGGGGTTCGACGCTCAAGCAACGTAGCCAGCGCGTCGAGGGTGCTGGGCAAACCTGCGCAACCATTCGCCAAGTGGTATTCAGCGAAATCTGAGCTTTGCTCGACGGCTGCTCTATAGCCGCGCTCTGCAGCAGATACCTGCGCCTGCAAAGCGTCCACCGATGCAACACCGGGCCCGAAGAAACGCTGGAGAGCGAAGATGTCCCGCTCGCCACTGACACTTATGCTTATTACCGGGCGCCGAGCCAGAGCGGCCTCAATAACAGCATTGGACATTATGTTGATTACCATCGAAGCGCGTTGCAACGCGTCTGCCAGATGGCAATCGCGTGACAGAACCGTAAGCTGTGGTATCTCGCTAGCAACCTGCCGCCAGAATGCCGCTTGACTACGCGGATGAGCCCTGAACAGAACTTTGTACTCGGAGTGCTCCCGCGCCCAGTCTCGCAGCAACTCATACGCAGCCTTATACCCCGCCTCCTTCTCCTTATCCGGACCAACGCCCAAGATAAGAATTGTGCGCAACTCCGGATCTGCCGGCGCCAAGTCATAGGTGTTGTCAATCATATGGGAGCCGGCAAGGACGGCCGTTGAACTGCCAAAGCGCAACGTTCGCTTCTGCAGCGCCTCCAATGAACTACGTCCGAACAGAAAGTAATAGTCGTAATCGTTCATTCCCAGCCGACGTGAACTTTCGACTGTAGTGGCGTGAGCCAGATGCACCAATAGGTTTTGCCGGGCGTTCAGGGCAAGCCGCAGAAATGGCGCATATAAGCTGCCATTACGATCATTGAGCAAGACGCGCGGATGGTAACGCTCGACTAGCCACTGTGCATGGGCTGCGTAACCGAAATAGCGAACGGGAATCGGGAATGGCGGCTTGCAGAGCATACGTTGACGGAGCATCTCACCAGGCTCAGGCAACGCAGTTTCCACCAAGCTATAGCCGCGGGCTACCAGCGCATCCTTTAACAGGCGTTTACGTTGCAGGGGAATGACTTTCGTCATCGACTGCAGCAACAGGAAATCGCAGCTCTGCGTTTGCGGATTCGCCACCAAACGCGTCATGGCACGAACACCTAAAATCCAGTCCCGGCTCGCATCGCGCACAAAGCGCAAGACGCTACCCAATAGACCATGACGCTCACGCAAGAGCAGCCAGCGATATCGGTCCAGCATTCGGCACTTGTCCAGCCAGGGATTGCTCATATGCGTTATGCCCAGCTTGACGGTATCAACAGCGTCCGAAAACGCTCAGCAGCAGCCTGATCCGAAAATAATCGTTGCAGGCGGACCAGCATCGCTTCACTTGAGGCCTGCACAGTAGGCACTCGGAGCAACTCGCTGGCTAACCCTTGCACATCGCCCAGCGTGAAAACCTGTCCAACGCCGCCCACAACCTCCGGCGCTCCGCCACAATCGCTGCAGACCACCGGAACACCTCCAGCCATCGCCTCCAGCAACACCATGCCGAAGGGCTCATGATCAGAGGTCAGTGCGAATACATCGAAGGCCTTGAAGTAGCGACGCCCATTCGGTATCTGCCCAAGAAAACGCACTGACTCACTCACCCCTAACTCCATAGCGAGGGCCTTGAGTGAGGACTCCAGACGGCCACAGCCCATAATGGCCAATAGGCTAGACACCGGCAACTGGGGTAGAGCTTCGGCAAAACCACGAATCAGCGTGGCCTGGTCCTTGTCGGGGTGCAGACGGCCTACATTACCGACCACCCAAGCATCCTGAGGTAATCCCAGATGCTCACGCGCAGCCTCACGAGGTAACTGCTCTGCCCGCACGGCCTCGATATCGATACGGTTATAGAGAGTTTCGATGCGCCCGGTTGGCCAATCAGGAAGGCAGGCGCGCATGTCGTCACGTACGGCTTTGGAAACGCCGATCAACATCAGGCGCTTGCTGAAGAAATTGGCGAACAGTTGCCTCGAGCGGCGCTTATAGTCGCCAAAAGCGTGATGTACGCCAATCACCGGCAGGTTGCTGCCCAGCAGAGCCACATAGATCGGTTTGAAGCGGTGCGCGATGCACAGGGCGAAATCGCGTGAGGCAGCAATCCGACGAAAATCCCGGACAGCCCCCAATTTCAGCGCGCGCACCTGGGCGCTGGAATAGTCGAGGAAGATCACCTCGTCGGAAACCGAGCCGCGCTCGACCTCCGCCGATGGCTTGCCGGTCAGATAGACAGTGCAAACCTTGTAGGGCGTGTCTTTGAACAGCACCGCGTATTGCCGCGCGCAGTCCAGAAAGGGGCCGTCGTAGCCATGGCAAAACTGCAGAACCCAGCGCTGCGCTTGACCAGCAGCCTGCTCAGACGCCGTCATACCAATCCTTGCCATCCTTGACCACGAGTACATCTTCCATGATGAGGTACTGCAAGTCAGAGCCGTAGAACATGTTCAGCGCGTCGGTCGGCGAGCAGATCATCGGCTCGCCACGACGGTTGAGCGAGGTGTTCAGCGAGACGCCATTGCCGGTGAGCTTCTCCAGTTCCAGCATCAGGTCGTACCAGCGGGGGTTGTACTGGCGCTCCAGCACCTGGGCGCGCGAGGTGCCATCCTCGTGAACTACCTCGCCGACGCGCTCTTTCCACTCCTCGTTGACCTCGAAGGTGAAGGTCATGAAGGGGCTCGGGTGATCGACCTTGAGCATCTTCGCTGCCACGGTGTCGAGCATGGACGGGCAGAAGGGTCTCCAGCGCTCGCGGAACTTGATCTGCTCGTTGATGCGGTCGGCCACGCCCGGAATACTCGGGCAACCGATGATCGAGCGGCCACCCAAGGCGCGCGGCCCGAACTCCATGCGGCCCTGGAACCAGGCTACCGGGTTGCCGTCGACCATGATTTTTGCGATGCGCTCAGCCGTGTTGTCGATGCGTTTGAAAACCGGCTGGTTCGGGTGCTTGGCGCAGGCAGCGATGACGTCTTCGTTGCTGTACGAAGGGCCGAGGTAGACGTGCTCCATCTTCTCCACCGGCACGCCACGCTGGTGCGAGACGTAGGCGGCGGCGCCGACAGCCGTGCCCGCGTCGCCAGAGGCCGGTTGCACGAAAAGCTCCTTGACGTCATCGCGGGCGATGATCTTCTGGTTCAGTTTGACGTTCAGCGCGCAACCGCCAGCGAAGGCGATCTTGCCGGTTTCCTTGAGGATGTCGCCGAGGTAGTACTCCATCATCTGCAGCGCCAGCTTCTCGAACAGCGCCTGCATGCTGGCCGCGTAGTGGATGTACGGGTCGTCGGCGATATCGCCCTCACGCTTCGGCCCCAGCCACTCGATCAGCTTGGGCGAGAAGTAGTAGCCCTTGCCGTTTTCCTTGTAGCGACGGAAACCGATGACGTTGGCGTAATGGGTGTTGATGATCAGCTCGCCATTCTCGAACTTGGCCAAACGCGAGAAATCGTACTTGGCGGCATCGCCATAAGGCGCCATGCCCATGACCTTGAACTCGCCATCAAGCATCTCGAAGCCCAAGTATTCGGTGATCGCACCATACAGGCCGCCGAGCGAATCCGGATCGAAGAATTCCTTGATCTTGTGGATTTTGCCGTTCTCGCCGTAGCCGAAGAAGGTGGTGGCGTACTCGCCCTTGCCGTCGATACCGAGGATGGCAGTCTTTTCCTTGAAGCCCGAGCAGTGATAAGCACTGGAGGCGTGCGCCAAGTGGTGCTCGACAGGCTCGATCTTGATCTTCTTGGTGTCGAAGCCCAGTTGCTCGAGGCACCAAACGATCTTCTTGCGATAGCGCTTGTAGCGGCGGTTGCCGAAAAGAATCGCATCGAGGGCACGATCGGGCGCGTAGGCGTAACGCTTGGCGTACTGCCAACGGGCTTTCTCGAAGATACTGATGGGCGCGAAGGGAATCGCCACCACATCGACGTCAGCCGGTTTGATCCCGGCTTGCTCCAGGCAGAACTTGGCCGATTCGTAGGGCATGCGGTTCTTCGCGTGCTTGTCGCGCACGAAGCGCTCCTCTTCCACTGCCGCGATCAGCTTGCCGTCGATGTACAGTGCGGCGGACGGATCGTGACTGAGGGCGCCGGACAGGCCGAGAATGGTCAATGCCACAGGTTTGAGCCTCTAATTCGGGCAGGTGCCGGGCACCTGCGGTAAACGTTGGTCGAGCAACTGGTGCAGGGCGGAGCCCGCCGGCCAATTGCGCAGAAAACGGGCGCGGTCACGGGCATAGGCCCGAGCGAAACTGCGCATACTGCGATGCTGCCGCATGGCGTCCAGGTCGATCAGCGACCAGGCGCCCTGCGCATCATCCCAGAACAGATTGTGCCCCTTGAAATCACCGTGGCTGATGCGTTCGCGCAGCAAGGCAGCGAATAGACGATCCAGCGCCAGCAGTTCGTTTTCCGGGGGCGTCGCCTGCTGATGTGCCTCGAAATGCGCGATTATATCCTGCCCGCCGCAATAGTCGGTAATCAGGTACGCCCTACCGCGCAGCCAGCACCAGCGTCGCTCGATCACCGCCAAAGGCGTCGGCGTGGCGATGCCCAGCAGCTGCAGGCGGTTGCCTTCAACCCAGCTATGCCAGGCGCGACTGGGCCGCCAGAAGCGTTTGAGCCAGTGCAGCCAGTTCTTGACGTTGTAACGTTTGACGACCAGAGGCCGAGCGCCAACCTCGACACGCGCCACGGTGGCGGCGCCGCCAGTCTTGTAGATGTGCCCGGCCTCGATGCGTGCGTCCAGATCGGCCAGCAGCGGCTGCAGCGCCGGCTCTGCCTCACGGCGCACCACACGCAGGCCAAAAGCGCCAATGCGCGCGGCGAACAGGCTGCAATCCCGTGCGGTTTTCTTCAGGTAATCGCGCAGACGCCAACGCCGCACCTTGGCGATCTCGGCCTGGAGCATTTCCAGCGGCAGCGCGTGCTCGCCGTTGGCCAGCAAATAGTGGATCAGCAGCTCTTCGAGAACAGCATCCAACTCGGCCGGTAGCTGGGCGAAGAACACGCCGAGGTTTTCCAGCACGCGCGCACGCGACAGCGGCTGCCCTGGCGTTTCGCAGCGCACGCCGCCGCCGTCGATCAGATACAGGCGGCCTTCATGCCGCAGCAGGTTGTCCAGATGCAGGTCGGCCTGCCATAGGCCTTGAGCATGCATCTGCCCAATCGCCCCCAGCGCCTCGGCCAGCACCGCCTGTTGGGCATCGCTCAGCGGCGGCTTGCGTGCTGCCTGACGCCAAGCCTCCCAGAGGCTCTGCGCGCCTTCCAGGTAATCGAACAGCAGCCAACCGCCCTGCCCCTCGACGAAGCCTTGCACCAACAGCTCGGGGGTGACCAGTCCTTGTCCAGCCAACAGCTCAGCACCCTCCAGCTCGCGCTGAAAGTGGCGCTGCGCCTTGCTGCCGACCAACAACTTGGCCAACACCTGGCGCCCCTGCCAGCGAGCCACACCGACATAACGCTGTCCCGGCAACACGCGCAGCAGGCGCTCGAACACCAGCGTCTCGCCAGAGATATCCAGCGACAGCGGCAGCTCAGGTGCGCGACCAGCGTGGTTCAGCTCGCTGAGAAGCATCACCGCGCCTCCTTCTTGCGCTGTCGTGCAGCGATCAAACGCCACCAATGCTCAACATCCACCACATCGCCCAGATATGCATTCAGCAGCTCGCGAACTTCGGCCTCGTTCCAGATGGGGGCTCGCCGTAACAGTGGCTCAAGATCCTTGATCCGGTCACGTCGCCCCAGCAGCAATGGTCGAGTTTTCTCCAGATCGATCAGTTGCGCCTCGAATGTGGCGCCACGTTCCTGCAAAAAAATATGCTTGGGATAGAAGCAACCATGCATTTGCCCAGCCCGATGCAGACAACGCGCTAACTCACCGCAGGCACGCAGAATCTCGCTTCGCTTTGCCCACTCAAGGCTCGGCCAATGTTCGAGCCAATACGCAAGATCATTCCAACCATCCAGCGCGCGGGTCAGCAGTACAGCTCGGCGCTCGCCCGGCAAATTACGTTGGCCGAAGAAAGTTGCCTGCAGCGCAGGAATACCTCGCCCTGCGTAGCGGCGGATATTGCGAAACTCGCGGGCAAACGTTGGCTCGCCGAATGGATGCAACAGGCTACGCGTCAGGTGATTGCTCTGCCGCTTGAGATAGAAGGCGCGCTCGCCAAGATCCAGGCGATACACCGAACTCCAGCCGCCACGCTCGGTGTTGGGCTCATCCACGGCCTCCAATTTCAGTGTCCAGAGGGCGTCAAAGCTCGACAGGCCGTGGCGCTCGAGCAGGGCACGATCTTGCGCGGCGATGAAGTCACTCATTCACGTCCCTCGAAGAATTTCAGCACTTGCCGCACGCGTTTTTTATCCTCGTCATTGAGATGGCTGCAACCCTGATATTGCAGATAAAAACGCAAGCGCTGCGTACGCGACAACACTCGCTTGGCGACCTTGTCGAGACAGGCCAGATCCTTGACGATGCGATAACGCAATAACGAGCCCCGCCAGAAACTGCCAGTAGGACAGTCGATGAAAAACAGCTCGGCCTTTTCGTTGACCAACAGGTTGCGCCACTTCAGATCATTGTGGGTGAAGCGATGGTCGTGCATGAGCCGGGTTGCACGGGCCAGCTGAAGGCTCACGCAGTCGACCCATGCAGCGTCATGCAAACGGGGGTCATTCTGACGAGCCATGCAGGCCATATCCAGAGTCCCCTTCAATTCTCGGGTAATCAGCGCCCCGCGTAGAAAAGTCCCTGCCTTGCGCTCCAGGCCGTGGGCCACGATGGGCGCGGTTGGAATGCCCCACTTGGCAAATAGCTGCAGGTTCTGCCATTCCGCCTTAACGCGCGGCCGCCCCAGAAACCGACGCATGCCCTTGCCAGCTCCCCAGTAGCGTTTGACGTAGTACCGCGCACCTTCGATCTCAACCCGAATGACCTCGGAAAGAGGATCTGATGTCAGACGCTCGCCCTCCAGCCGAAAAACAGCTTCCAGGCTATTGAAATGGCCTGACGAGGGGTCAGTTGCATCATGGTTCCAAACAGACATGCTTATTGCGCTACCACTTAGGAAGCTCCCGGATGAGACGACGGTGAGAAATGAACGGGCGCCAGATTGGCCGTCCCAACCATTTGAAAGTAATGCTGGGATTGATGACTCGGTTAAGGGAGTTGAATCCGGGCCGCCAGGTAAAGTCTTCACGCCTGCGCGTTATCGTGAACGTATAGAGCCCCAGAAGAGATGCGATGTGACCGCCTCCTGAGTCGTTACTGATCACCACCGAACAGCTACGCAGATAATCAACCAGCCCCTTCAGATCGCGAAATGCGTGAACGATATAATTCGGGTAAAGCGACTGTAGTGCCGCCTGCTCCGGGACGGTGACCACAAACTCGACCACCCACCCCCTGGTGGCCAACCTGTCGGCAAGACGCTTGAACCCAGGCGCGGAATAATTCTTGTTGATATCCGGACTGGTAGGAAAAATGGCGATGCGCCGTTTGGCATCCTCACTGACCGCTGGCAGGAATTGGAAGCCCGCCGGGGCAGCAGCTACATCCAGGCCAAGAATCTCGCTAGCATACAAATCGATCCACTGGGTCATGGTTTTACCAGCCCGAGAGTCTCGACAAATCACATTGTTGCCGCCTGGCAGGATATTGCCTCGTATCAACACTTCACGCCGCGCCAGCGGATGGTCTGAAGAAAATTTTTTGCTTGCCAAATAAGCGACATTGCTGAGTTCAGAATCGCTCAACTCATCAAAACGTTTCAGCGCGCATATCACCAAGTCGTTGGAACGCGCCAGACTCGGTAGATCATAATGACCATCGAGGATCGTCAAGCCAGGTAAGTAATGACTTAAAGACAACAATCCTTTAGAGCACAGTGACACTTCTGCTCCAGCAGCCTGTAAGCGCCAAGCCAGCCACAAAAAGAGCGTGGTATCACCCAAGGCCGGGCATGGCACAAGTGCTACTTTCATCCCTGGCCATATCAAAGAATCGTTCTCCAACATTTACAGCAGCTCTCCATATCGCTGTTTTCTTTCATACAGTTTCGCCGCTTTACGCTCCAACCAGGCAAGCACGACGGTCTCCTCGCGCAGTACTTGTCGCAAGGGAATCTGGAAATAGTCACGCAGAAAACGCAGTTTGTCGCGCTGCGTCAGACCAATATCCAGCGCTGAAAAATACAGGGCAGCCAGATCCTTGTTGCGCCAGCGCAGGGGCGTTGCGCGGCGCACCTGCGCGCGGTGCAGGTCGATGATCGACAGGCGCAAGTTGCTTGCCTCGATCGGCCGGTCGGTATGCAGCAGGAAATGGCAGATGTAGCAGTCGCGGTGATTGACACCCGCACGGTGCATCGTGCCCGTCATTGCGGCGACTTCGCGGATCAGTGCCCATTTGAGCGCTGGAGCCGGCGGTTGCCCGGGCCAGTCGAGGCTGAGCTGCTCAAGGTCGACCGTAGGCGCGAGCTCCTCGGTAACGATGAATGAGTGCTGCCTCGCCGGGTTGGCGCCCCGCTCGCCGAAGGCGACGGCGGTCATGGTCGGCACACCCGCCTCGGTCAGCCGCTGGATCGCCTGCCACTCCTGAGCGGCTCCCAGCACCGGCAGCTTGGCAGTAAGTAGGTTTTTGGCAATTTCACCCCAGCCGATTCCGCGGTGGATCTTGACGAAATAGCCGCGGCCATCGACCTCGGCGCGCAGGGTACGGCGCCCTTCCAGCTCACGGTAGACCTGCCCCTGCAAGGCCTCGACGGCCTCGAACGGGTCGGCACCAGCCCACAGGCGCTTAAAGGGCTCGGCCAACATGAGTTTCACCGGCGGCTCCTCAGAATCACATCCGCAGCCCGCTGCGGCATGCTGTAAAGATCAGCTGTATCGGCATAGGCCAGGCCATTTTGTTTCCACTGCGCGCGCGCAGCATCGTCGGCCAGCATCTCGGCCAGCAGGCGGTTCAGCGTGGACTGTTCGAACGGGCTGGGCACTACGCGGCCGGCGTCGGCATCCTCGATGTAATGGGCATAGCCACAGACGTCGGTAACCAGCACCGGCAGCCCGGCGACCAGCGCCTCGAGCAGCACGGTGCCGGTGTTTTCGTTGTAGGCCGGGTGGATCAACAGGTCGGCGCCGAGCAGGAAGCGCGGAATATCGCTGCGCCCTTTGAGAATCTGCACCTGATCGCTCAGGCCGAGGGCTTTTACCTGCAGCAGGAACGGCTTGGGGTCGTCCTGGCCGATGACCATCAACCGGGTACGCTTCTTCAATGCTTCCGGCAAGGCGGCCAGGGCCTTGAGGCTGCGGTCCAGCCCCTTGGTCTTGAACCCCGAGCCGATCTGCACCAGCAAGAGATCGTTATCGCCCAACGAGAATTCGCGGCGAAACTCGGCACGAATCTCGGCGGCATTGGCCGGCGCGCGGCGATCCAGGGCGATGCCCGGGGGCAGCAGGTGAAAGCGCTCGGCAGGCGTGCCGTAATGTTTGACGAACAGCGGCTGCTGCACCTCGGAGATCATCAGGATCTCGGTGTTCGATTCGGGCGCGAAAACCGCTCGCTCGTACTCGGCGAAATGCTTGTAGCGGCCCCAGCGGCGATACATCGGGTTGCGCAGGGTCTGCGCCTTGTCTTCGAAGCAGCCGTCGGCGGCATAATAGACGTCCAGGCCGGGCATCTTGTTGAAGCCGACCACCCGGTCGACCGGGCGCTGCTGTAGGTCGGCCTGCACCCAGGCGGTGAGTTTCTCGTTGCGATGATGGTTGAACAGTGCCTTGACCGGTACCACCACCACTTCGAAGTCCTCCGGCACCTCGCCTTCCCAGATCGGCGTGTACACGCGGATGCTGTGGCCGCGCTGCTGGCACTCCAGGGCGATGCGCATGAAGTCCCGCTGCAGCCCGCCGTAGGGGAAGTACTTGTAGAGGATAAAAGCCAGGCGCATCGGCCCTCCGCTCGTTTGCATCAGTCCAGTCCCAGGTCCAGCAGCAGGGCATGTAATTCGGTGAACACCCGCTGCGGCTTCAAATCATCGAAACAGGGCTTATCGCGGTCACCCTTGCCGGCATCCGGGCCGCTGGCGCACAGGTGCACCTGGGAGCGCCCGTAGGCACCGACCCGGCCCGGCAGGGTCGGACCGTATAGCGACACGGTGGGCACATCCAGCGCTGCCGCCAGATGGCCAAGGCCCGTATCCACCGCGACGCAGGCCTGGGCGCCGGCGAGCACTTTGGCAACACCGGCCAGATTGAGTTTCGGCAGCACGGCGGCGTTTTCGATGCCCTCGGCGATGCGTTCGGCGCGGGCCTTTTCGATCTCGTTGCCCCACGGCAGGCGGAAGGCCCAGCCCTGCTCGGCGACCTGCTCGGCCAGCTCGCGCCAGTAGGCTTCGGGCCAGTGCTTGCTGGCCCAGGTGGTACCGTGCAGAAACACTAGATAAGGGCTTGCGGCCGGATCTGCAAGCTGGGCGCGGTCCAACCCGTAGTCGCCCAGACCAGCGGGCACGCTGTAGCCCAGTGCCAGACCGAACAACTGGCGGGTGCGCTCCAGCGCATGCTGGGCCCGCGGCACGCTGTAGCGACGGTCATAAAAACGCGCGGCGATCGGCTCGCGCGCGGATTTGCTGTCGAGGCCAGCCACTGGCGCCTTGATGTAACGGGTCAGCCAGGCGCTCTTGAACAGCCCCTGGGCATCGATCACCAGGTCGTAATGGCTCTCGCGCAGGCGCTGCTTGAACCGCGCCCACTCGCCACTGCGCAGGGTTTGCAGCGGGTGCTTGCGCCAGCGGCGGATGGCCACCGGAATCACCTGGGAGACTGCAGGATGCCAGGCTGGAATCTCGGCGAAGCCTTCTTCCACCACCCAGTCAAAACGGATACCCGGAATTGCCCGGGCCGCGTCGGTCAGGGCCGGCAGGGTATGAATCACGTCGCCCAGCGAGGAGGTCTTGATCACCAGCACGCGCATTCAGGGCATGACCTCAACCGGCTCACCGACCAGGCGCTGCAGCGCGTCGATGGCGACCCGTGGCTCTAACTGCACCAGGCAATTGTAGTGACCGAAGCGGCAGGTGCGCTCGAAGCAAGGGCTGCATTCGATGCCCAGACGGATGATCTCCACCTGCTCGGCCAGCGGCGGGGTGAATTGCGGTGAGGTCGAGCCGTAAACGGCCACCAGCGGGCGATTGAGCGCCGCAGCCACGTGCATCAGCCCGGAGTCGTTGGACACCACCGAAGCGGCGCAGGACAACAGGTCAATGGCCTGGGCCAGGCTGGTCTCACCGGACAGATTGATCGCCTCCTCGCGCAGGCCGGGAATCAGCCGCGAACGGATGTCCTCGCCCACCGGATGATCCTTTTTCGAGCCGAACAGCCAGACCTGCCAGCCCTCGCGAATCTTCGCCTCGGCGACCTTGGCGTAGTGCTCACTGGGCCAGCGTTTGGCCTCGCCGAACTCGGCGCCTGGACACAGGGCCAGCACGGGGCGATCCAGGCTCAGGCCGAAATGCGCCAGAGCCGCATCGCGGGTAGCCGGGTCGATCTGCAGAGACGGGCGCGGATAGGGCTGCGGCAGCTCGGCGCCGGCCGGATAGGCCAGGGCCATGAAGCGCTCGATCATCAGCGGGTAGCGATCCTTGTCCAGCTTGCGCACGTCATTGAGCAGGCCGTAGCGCATTTCGCCCTTCCAGCCAGTGCGTACGGGGATGCCCGCGAAGAACGGCACCAGCGCCGACTTCATGGAGTTGGGCAGCAGGATCGCCTGATCGTAACGGCCGGCCAGGGACTTGCCGATGCGCCGCCGCGTGGCCAGTTCCAGCACACCATGGCCCAGCGGGAAGCTCAGGGCCTGGCGCACCTCGGGCATACGCTCGAGGAGCGGTCGGCTCCAGTCCGGGGCCAGCACGTCGATGGCGCAGTCAGGGTGACGCTGCTTCAGACACTGGAACAATGTCTGCGCCATCACCATGTCGCCTACCCACGAGGGGCCGATGATCAGAATATTCATACACTCAGTTCGCTAGAGAAGCCCGATGGCGGCGGCAGCCATCAACTCAGGCCCAGTTCACGCCAGATGCGCATCACGTTGCGCCGGTGCTCGTGAAACTGGTCGCCACCCACTACCCCGGGCTGCTTCTGCAGGGCCTGCCGATGGGCTGCCGAGCGGTAGGCCTTGTATGCGTCCTGCAGCAGGGTCGCCTCGCCATCGCGTAGCAGACCGAGGCGATCTAGGCCTTCCAGAATGCGGATGTTATCGGTGAATTCGAGCAGCGCCGGGTGCTGCCTCGACCACGCCAGGGCCGCGTATTGCACCATAAATTCGATATCGACGATACCTCCGGCATCCTGCTTGAGGTCGAAGGGCGAGGCGGCATCGAAGGCATTCGCCGCCGTGCCGGCCGCGGTGCTGCGGCTACCCAGGTTGTCGCGCATCTTGGCGCGCATCTCGCTGACCTCAGCCTGCAACTTGGCCTGATCGCGCTCGCGGCCCAGGACGGCGCAGCGTACTTCATCGAAGGCGGCGCCCACGCGCTCGCAACCAACCAGCACCCGGGCACGTACCAGGGCCTGATGCTCCCAGGTCCAGGCCTCGCCCTCCTGGTAGCGGCGGAAGGCGCCCAGTGAGCTGACCAGCAACCCCGCCGCGCCGGAGGGACGCAGGCGCATGTCGACGTCATAGAGCTGGCCGGAGTTAGTCTGTGCGGTCAGCAGGTGAATGATGCGCTGGCCCAGACGGGTGAAGAACTGTGCGCCGTCGATGGGCTTGGCGCCATCGGTTTCGGCCTGGGGGTCGCCATCGTGAATGAACACCAGATCCAAGTCCGAGCCGTGACCCAGCTCGATACCGCCGACCTTGCCATAGCCGACGATGATGAAGTCCGGCGAACACGGGCTGCCATCGGCGCGCAGCGGCGTACCATGGCGGCTGACCATCTGCCGCCAGGCCAGGACCAGCACCTGATCGAGAATCGCCTCGGCCAGCCAGGTCAGGTAATCGCTGACCTTCATCAGCGGCAGGCTGCCGGCGATTTCCGAGGCTGCAACGCGCAGGCCGTGGGCCAGCTTGAAGTGGCGCAGCGCTTCCATCTGCTGCTCCAGGTCTTCCTCAGGGATGCGCGTCAGCCGCTCACGTAGCTCGGCAGCAAGCTCCGGCGCAAGGGGCGGGCTAAACAGGCGCCCCTCGTTAAGCAGCTCGTCAAGCAGCAGCGGGAAGCGACTGATCTGCTCGGCGATCCACGGGCTGGCGGCGCACAGCGTCAGCAAACGCTGCAAGGCGCCGGGGTTCTCGGTGAGCAAAACCAGATAGGCGGAGCGCCGCGCCACCGCCTCGATCAGCGGCAGCACCCGCTCCAGCACCAGATCAGGCTTGTCGTGCTCCACCGTGGCAGCCAGCAGGCGCGGGATGAAAGCATCCAGGCGCTCACGGCCGATGCGCTGCATGGCGCGCACCTGATTGCCGTTACGCAGCCCCACCAGCCGCTGCCAGGCGGCCTGGGCCTCGACGAACCCGGCCTCGGTGAGCTGCCGGCAGGCCGCCTCCTCATCCTGATCGTCATTCCACAGCGGCAACCAATCGGCGCCGACCACGGGCTCCGCGTCGCCTTCCTGATCGTCATCGGGATCGGCGATGACCTGCCGGAAATGCCAGTCGACCCGGCCGCGCCAGTACATCAGCTGCTCGTGGAAGGCGCCCCAGCTGTCGAAGCCGAGCATGAAAGCCACGCGGGCGCGATCCTGATCGTTGTCCGGCAGCATCTGCGTCTGCCGGTCGTCGATGGCCTGCAGGGCATGCTCGGTGTAGCGCAGAAAGGCGTAGCCGGCGAGCAGTTCGTCGACCACCTGGCCAGGCAGATAGCCTTGATCCTTGAGGGTTTGCAGCACCTTGAGCAGGGAGCGCTGCTGCAGGCTGAGGTCACGCCCGCCGTGGATCAGCTGGAACGCCTGGGCAATGAACTCCACCTCACGGATGCCGCCGGAGCCGAGCTTGATGTTCTCTGCCATACCCTTGCGGCGCACCTCCTGCTGGATCAGCTGCTTCATGGTGCGCAGCGCGTCGATGGCGGAAAAGTCCAGGTAACGGCGGTAGACGAACGGGCGCAACATCTCCAGCAGTTGCGCGCCGGCCTGCTGATCACCACCGACCACCCGCGCCTTGATCATCGCGTAGCGCTCCCAGTCGCGCCCCTGGTCCTGGTAGTACTGCTCCAGCGCATTGAAGCTGAACACCAGCGCACCGCTCGAGCCGTAAGGGCGCAGGCGCATGTCGGTACGAAACACGAAACCGTCGACGGTGATGGCATCCAGCGCCTTGATCAGCTTCTGGCCCAGGCGGATGAAGAACTCCTGGTTATCCAGCGGCCTTTTGACGCCCTGGGTCTCGCCGCCTTCCGGGTAGCCGAAGATCAGGTCGATATCCGACGACAGGTTCAGCTCGAAGGCGCCGAGTTTGCCCATGCCGAGGATGACCATATGCTGCGGCTCGCCAGTGCGCCGCCCGACCGGCGTGCCGAACTGCTCGCAATGCCGGGGGTAGAGCCAGTGATAGGCCAAGTCGATGCAGGCGTCAGCCAGGTCGGAGAGATCGCGACAGGTTTCCACCAGATCCGCCTGGCGGCTGACGTCCCGCCAGATGATGCGCAACTGCTGGCGGTTGCGAAACTTCCGCAGGCTGCGCGCCAAAGCATTTTCATCGGTGCATTCGACCAGTTGCTCGGTCAGTTGCTGGCGCAACTCACCGCCAGCCAGGCGCCGCTCCAGCTCACCGCTGGCGGCCAGATCAAGCAGCATCTGCGGGTCGCGCAGGCTCTGCTGGGTGACGAAGTCACTGGCGGCCGTGACCCGTTGCAGGTGCTCCTTGCGCTGCGCCGGCCAGGCGGCGAAATCGGCAGCAGCCTCATCCGACAAGGTGGCGAATGCCTGGGTGAGCGACTGCTCGGCACGCAGGGCGATGGATTGCAGGGCAGCAGGCAAAGGGACGCGCGCGGGCAAGCTCATGGTCTATCCTTTTCGGCGGGCTGCGAGCCGGTGGAAAACCGGCGCAGCCCCTGCGAAGGCTCGCCGTTTCTGGCTCTCGCCTGATTTGATTGTAGTTTTGCCACGACTGGATTGATCGAGAGAGCTGAAATCGTCGACAAAATGTAGTAAAACTACACGAAGCCGGATCTACCCAACCGGTACATCCAAGAATTTATGTGCCCGCTCAAAAAGCCGGCAACGCATCTGGCTTCCGATTCTGGAAGCCTTTCCGCTCTGGAGCAAGCCATGCAAGACCTCGATCCAATCGAAACCCAGGAATGGCTGGACGCACTGGAATCCGTCCTCGACAAGGAAGGCGAAGACCGTGCCCACTATCTGATGACGCGTCTGGGTGAGTTGGCCACTCGTAGCGGCACACAGTTGCCCTATTCGATCACCACTCCCTACCGCAACACCATTCCGGTCACGCGTGAAGCACGCATGCCGGGCGACCTGTTCATGGAACGCCGCATCCGCTCGATCGTTCGCTGGAACGCTCTGGCCATGGTCATGCGCGCCAACATGCAGGACCCGGATCTGGGTGGTCACATCTCCACCTTCGCCTCCAGCGCGACCCTATACGACATCGGCTTCAACTATTTCTTCAAGGCGCCGACCGAAGAACACGGCGGCGACCTGATCTACTATCAGGGCCACGCATCGCCCGGCATCTACGCTCGCGCCTTCCTGGAAGGCCGCCTGAGCGAAGAGCAAATGCTCAAGTTCCGCCAGGAAGTAGACGGTGATGGCCTGTCGTCGTACCCGCACCCGCATCTGATGCCGGACTTCTGGCAGTTCCCGACCGTGTCCATGGGCCTGGGCCCGATCACCGCGATCTACCAGGCGCGTTTCATGAAGTACCTGGAAAACCGCGGCTTCATCCCGGCCGGCAAGCAGAAGGTTTGGTGCTTCATCGGCGACGGCGAGACTGACGAGCCAGAAACCTTGGGCGCCATCTCCCTGGCCGGCCGCGAGAACCTCGACAACCTGATCTTTGTCATCAACTGCAACCTGCAGCGCCTCGACGGCCCGGTTCGCGGTAACAGTAAGATCATCCAGGAACTCGAAGGCGTGTTCCGTGGCGCCAACTGGAACGTCAACAAGGTCATCTGGGGCCGCATGTGGGATCCGCTGTTCGCCCAGGATGAAGACGGTCGCATGCAGCGTCGCATGGACGCCGCCATCGACGGTGAATACCAGAACTACAAGGCCAAAGACGGTGCCTACGTGCGCAAGCACTTCTTCGGTGCCGATCCGGAGCTGCTCAAGCGCGTCGAGAAGCTGTCGGACGAGGAAATCTTCAACCTCAACCGCGGCGGCCACGACCCGTACAAGGTCTACGCAGCCTACCACCAGGCGGTCAACCACAAAGGCCAGCCGACCGTCATCCTGGCCAAGACCATCAAGGGTTATGGCACCGGTGCCGGCGAAGCGAAGAACACCGCGCACAACACCAAGAAGGTCGATATCGAGTCGCTGAAGAAATTCCGCGATCGCTTCGACATTCCGCTGAACGATTCGCAGCTCGAAGAGCTGCCGTTCTACCGTCCGGCCGAAGACAGCGCCGAGATGAAGTACTTGCGCAAGTGCCGCGAGAAACTCGGCGGCCACCTGCCGCAGCGTAACCGTGGCAGCATCAGCATCCCGACGCCGCCACTGGAAACCCTCAAGGCCGTTCTGGATGGCTCGGGCGACCGCGAAATCTCCACCACCATGGCGTTCGGGCGCATCCTCGCCTCGATGGTCAAGGACAAGGAGCTGGGCAAGCGCATCGTGCCGATCCTCGCCGACGAGGCGCGTACCTTCGGTATGGAAGGCATGTTCCGCCAGCTGGGCATCTACTCCCCTGTCGGCCAGCTGTACGAGCCGGTCGACCGCGATCAGGTGATGTACTACCGCGAAGAGAAGGACGGCCAGATCCTCCAGGAAGGTCTCAACGAGGCCGGTGCGTTTTCCTCCTTCATCGCTGCCGGTACCGCCTACAGCAACTACAACACGCCGATGCTGCCGGTCTACATCTTCTATTCGATGTTCGGCTTCCAGCGTATCGGTGACCTGGCCTGGGCCGCTGGCGACGGCCAGACCCGCGGTTTCCTGCTGGGCGGCACCTCGGGCCGTACCACGCTGAACGGCGAAGGCCTGCAGCACGAAGACGGCCACAGCCACATCCTCGCCAGCACCATCCCCAACGTGCGCAGCTATGACCCCACCTACGCTTACGAGCTGGCGGTGATCATGCGCGAAGGCACGCACCGGATGATGACTCTGCAGGAAAACGTTTATTACTACATCACCGTGATGAACGAGAACTACCAGCAGCCGGCCATGCCCGAAGGTGTCGAAGACGGCATCATCAAAGGCATGTACCTGCTCGAAGAGGACAAGAAGGAAGCCGCCCACCACGTGCAACTCATGGGTTGCGGCACCATCCTCAACGAAGTTCGCGAAGCGGCGAAGATCCTGCGCAACGACTACAACATCGGTGCCGATGTGTGGAGCGTCACCAGCTTCAACGAACTGCGTCGCAACGGCCTGGCCGTAGAGCGCAGCAACCGTCTGCACCCGGGCGACGAGCCCAAGCAGAGCTACGTCGAGCAGTGCCTGAGCGGCCGTAAAGGTCCGGTCGTGGCCAGCACCGACTACATGAAGCTGTTCGCCGAACAGATTCGTCAGTGGGTACCGGTCAAGGAATACAAGGTTCTGGGTACCGACGGTTACGGCCGCAGCGACAGCCGTCGCAAGCTGCGCGACTTCTTCGAAGTGGACCGTCGCTGGGTTGTTCTGGCTGCGCTCGAAGCGCTGGCCGATCGCGGTGAAATCGAACGCAAGGTGGTGGCCGAGGCCATCGTCAAGTTCGGTATCGACCCTGAAAAACGCAACCCACTGGACTGCTGAGGAGACGCATTGTGAGTGAATTGATTCGCGTACCCGATATCGGCGGCGGTGAAGGTGAAATCATCGAGCTGTTCGTTAAGGTCGGCGACCGCATCGAAGCCGACCAGAGCCTGCTGACCCTCGAGTCGGACAAGGCCAGCATGGAAATCCCGGCCCCCAAGGCCGGCGTCGTGAAGAGCCTGAAGGTCAAGCTAGGCGACACCCTGAAAGAAGGTGACGAGCTGCTCGAGCTGGACGTGGAAGGCGATGCCGAAGCCGCTCCGGCAGAGCAGAAGCAGGAGCAGGCGTCAGAACAGGCAGCACCGGCTGCTGCCGAGGAGCCGGCTGCCGAGCCGCAAGCTCAGTCGGCAGGCAACGCCGAGCCTCAGGAAGTCAAGGTGCCGGACATCGGTTCCAGCGCCAAGGCGAGCATCATCGAAGTGGCGGTCAAGCCGGGCGACACCATCGAGGTCGATCAATCGCTGATCACCCTCGAGTCCGACAAGGCCAGCATGGAAATCCCCTCGCCGGCTGCCGGCGTAGTGGAAAGCGTATCGGTCAAGGTCGGTGACGAAGTCGGCACCGGCGACCTGATTCTGGTGCTCAAGGGCGCCGGCGGCGCTCAGAAGCAGGCCGCCAGCGCGCCAGCGCCTACGGCCGCTCCGGCCCAGGCCGAAGCACCAGCGACTGCCGCTGCCGCTGCCGCTGCCGAAGAGCCGGCCGGTGAGAGCACTGAAGAAGTGCGTATCCCGGACATCGGCGCCGACGCTGCCAGCGTCATCGAGATGCTGGTCAAAGAAGGCGACAGCGTGGAAGCCGAACAATCGCTGATCACCCTGGAGTCGGCCAAGGCGAGCATGGAGATCCCGGCTCCCAAAGCTGGCGTGATCGAAAGTATCGCCATCAAGGTCGGTGACCAGGCCAAGACCGGCGACCTGATCCTGACCCTCAAGGTCCAGGGCAAGGCTGCCGCCAAGCCGGCTGCAGCCCAGGCGCCAGCCGCTGCACCCGAGCAGGCCAAACCGGCCAACGTACAGGGCAGCGCGCCAGCCAAGGCTGCACCGCAGGCCGCCCCTGCGGCCGCGCCAAGCCGCGACGGCAGCAAGGTGCACGCCGGCCCGGCGGTGCGTCAGCTGGCCCGCGAGTTTGGCGTCGAGCTGAGTTCGGTACCTGGCAGTGGCCCGAAAGGCCGTATCCTCAAGGAAGACGTGCAGGCCTACGTCAAATCCGAGCTGCAGAAAGCCAAGTCGGCTCCTGCCGCCGCAGCTGCCGGTGCAACCGGTGGCGCCGGCATTCCGCCGATCCCGACTGTCGATTTCAGCAAGTTCGGTGAAGTCGAAGAAGTGCCGATGACCCGCCTTATGCAGGTCGGCGCGGCCAACCTGCACCGCAGCTGGCTGAACGTGCCGCACGTGACCCAGTTCGATTCGGCCGACATCACTGAGCTGGAAGCCTTCCGCGTTGCCCAGAAAGCTGTCGCCGAGAAAGCCGGCGTCAAGCTGACCGTGCTGCCACTGCTGCTCAAGGCCTGCGCCTACCTGCTCAAGGAACTGCCGGACTTCAACAGTTCGCTGGCGCCAAGCGGCAAGGCCGTGATCCGCAAGAAGTACGTGCACATCGGCTTCGCCGTCGATACGCCGGACGGCCTGCTGGTGCCGGTGATCAAGAACGTCGACCAGAAAAGTCTGCTGCAACTGGCTGCCGAAGCCGCTGCACTGGCCGAGAAAGCGCGCAACAAGAAGCTGTCGGCTGACGACATGCAGGGTGCATGCTTCACCATCTCCAGCCTCGGCCACATTGGCGGCACCGGCTTCACGCCGATCGTCAACGCGCCGGAAGTGGCGATCCTCGGCGTCAGCAAGGCGACCATCCAGCCGGTGTGGGATGGCAAGGCCTTCCAGCCCAAGCTGATGCTACCGCTGTCGCTGTCCTACGATCACCGCGTGATCAACGGCGCAGCCGCTGCCCGCTTCACCAAGCGCCTGGGTGATGTGCTGACCGACATCCGCACCATGCTGCTGTAAACGACACCTTTCGAGCGCCACGCTCGTATCCTCAACCCCGCCCAATCAGGCGGGGTTTTTTTTGACCGATCATCGGCTTAATCACCTCGGATTACAGGTTTTTCTTTCTGCAATATCTCTTTCAAATCAGCAAGTTAAAATAAAGACGTCACAATGCCATTAGATTCCTTGTCAGCCGCTACTGCCATGGTGCAACCTAGGCCGGCTATCGCCTGTGCGGAGCTGCAACCAATACTGTATTCAACCCTGTTAGCGCTATAGTGGTAGGGCCGGGCAATAGCCTGTGCCAGCCGATGGATAACGCCATTCGATGAAAAGTCATCCCGATGCCGCAGGCCGTGCCATGGCCGAGGTCGTCACGCAATTGCCCGTGCCCTCTCGGCTCGGCATGATGCGTTTCGAGCGGATGAATGAGCCGAACTGGCTCCTGCTGTTCATCGATGCGAGCTGCGAAAAGCAGTTCGGCATTCCTCCCAGTGATCTATGCAACCTGGTGGAAACGCCTTATGCCAGTCTGATGGAGCCTGAGGAACGCTACCGTCTGCACGACTCCATTCAGCAACAGCTCGTCGATAATTCGCATTATCTGGTGCGCTACACCCTGCACACGCCCCAAGGTCCTCTGAAGTTGATGGAGCTGGGCGAGCCCTTCAAGCAACGCGGACGCGCCCTGCTACGCGGCTACCTGCTGGTAATCAGCGAAGAGCCGGGCGATCTGGCGCCCGCCATGCAGCCGTCAGCAGCGCTGGAGGACCTGCAGCGCAGCCAAGCCGAATTGCTGCAACACCAGTCACGTGCCCTCGCCCAGCAGCAGCTCATCGTGCGCCTGGCCAGCCAACGCTATCAGGGCACCGATCCATGTCGGGAAGCCGCTGAACTGATCACCCGCAGCGCTTGCGAGATCTACGATGTGGCACGGGCCGGCATCTGGCACATCAACGGCGACACTCTGGAGCCAGTAGCACTCTATGTGCAGGAACAGGGGCATCACGAGATGCCGCCGCCGATAGACGGTCGCCGCTATCCTAGTTACCTGCGCGCACTCAAGGAGGGCCGGGCGCTCGACGCCCACGACGCAGAGAACGACCCGCGCACCCGCGAGCTGTTCGAGGACTACCTGCGGCCCAAATCGGTGACCGCGATCCTCGACGCCAGCATCCGCGTCGGCGGCGAACTGGTGGCCGTGCTCTGCCTGGAACACACCGGTGGCCCACGTACCTGGCAGGCGGACGAAGTGGCCTTCGCCGGCGAGCTGGCCGACCAGTACGCCAACGTGCTGAGCAACCAGGAACGACGCAACGCCACCAGTGCCCTGTACCTGTTCCAGCGCGCCGTCGAGCAGAGCGCCAGCGCCTTTATCCTGCTCAACCGCGACGGCATGGTGGAATATGTGAACCCCAGCTTCACGGCCATCACCCAGTACAGCGCCGATGAAGTGCAAGGCCGCCAGCTCGCCGAGCTGCCCGCCCTGGAAAACCTCAGTGACCTGCTGTTCAACACCGACTCGGGCCTTGCCGAACAGAACAGCTGGCAGGGCGAGTTCAAGAGCCGGCGCAAGAACCTGGAGCCATACTGGAGCCAGTTCTCGATCTCCAAGGTACATGCCGACGACGGCAGCCTGACCCATTACATCGGCATCTATGAAGACATCACCGAGACCAAGCAGTCTCAGCAGCGCATTGAGCGCCTGGCCTATAGCGATAACCTCACCGGCCTCGGCAACCGCTACGCCTTCATCCGTGCGCTGGAGCAGCGCTTCAGCAGTGACACAGCGCCGGTCAGCCTGCTGCTGGTGGATATCGATAACTTCAAGCGCATCAACGACACATTAGGCCACCAGACCGGCGACAAACTGCTGGTCAGCCTTGCCAAACGCCTGCGCAACAGTTTCAGCGGCGAAGGCACCCTGGCGCGCTTCGCCAGCAACGAATTCGCCATCCTGCTCGATAATTGCGAGAGCCAGCGCGGACAGGAAATTGCCCAGCAGGTGCTGGAAACCCTCGACAAGCCGCTATTCGTCGACAATCAACTGATCATCATCAGCGGCTCCGTGGGCCTGGCCAGTTCGCCCGAGCATGGCGCCGACCCGCAGACGCTCATGAAACATGCCGGCCTGGCGCTGCACAAGGCCAAGGCAAACGGCAAACACCAGATGCAAGTGTTCACCGATGCCTTGAATGCCGAGGCCAACTACAAGCTGTTCGTCGAGAACAACCTGCGACGCGCCCTGACTCAGAACGAACTGGAAGTGTTCTACCAGCCCAAGCTGTGCCTCAAGACTGGCCAGCTGCTGGGTATGGAGGCGCTGCTGCGCTGGCAGCATCCGGAAAAGGGCATGATCCGCCCGGATCAGTTCATCAGCGTGGCAGAGGAAACCGGCCTCATCGTGCCGATCGGCAAGTGGGTGGTGCGCCAGGCCTGCCGCATGAGCAAGCAACTTACCGCGGTCGGGCTAGGTAACCTGCAGGTGGCCATCAACCTGTCGCCCAAGCAGTTCAGCGACCCGGACCTGGTTGGCTCCATCGCCACCATTCTTCAAGAGGAGCAGTTGGCGCCAGAACTGCTCGAACTGGAGCTCACCGAGGGCTTGCTGCTGGAAGCCACCGACAGCACACGCAGCCAGCTCAACGAACTCAAGCAGTTGGGCCTAACCCTGGCCATGGACGACTTCGGCACCGGCTATTCGTCGCTCAGCTACCTGAAAAAATTCCCCATCGACGTGATCAAGATCGATCGCAGCTTCATCAAGGACATTCCCGAAAACGAGGACGACATGGAAATCACCTCTGCCGTGATCGCCATGGCCCACAATCTCAAGCTCAAGGTCGTCGCCGAGGGCGTCGAGACGCCGGCGCAGCTGACCTTCCTGCGTCGTCAGAACTGCGATATCGGCCAGGGCTATCTATTCGATCGCCCCATTCCGGGCCGTGATCTGGTAGAAAGTCTCAAGCGCTACTCGCGACGCCCGACCGCCAGACGGTAATCAACCTCCGTCAGCCGCCGCGGTCTACCCAGAACATCGATTTGGAGAACCTCCACCATGGCTCTACGCTCGGAAATCCTCACCAAAAAGCTCGAACTGCCCAGCGCCGAGCAGGCCTTGCCGGGCCGTGAAACGCCGATCTCGGTTCCCGAGGCGCACTTCGTCAACGGCAACCCGCTCAAGGGCCCATTCCCTGCAGGCCTGCAGACCGCCATCTTCGGGCTGGGCTGCTTCTGGGGCGCCGAGCGCCGTTTCTGGCAGCAACCTGGCGTATGGACCACCGCGGTTGGTTACGCCGGCGGCTACACGCCAAACCCAACTTACGAGGAAACCTGCTCGGGCCTGACCGGCCATGCCGAGGTGGTGCTGGTGGTGTTCGATCCCAAGCTGACCAGCTACGAAAATCTGCTCAAGGTATTCTGGGAAGTGCACAACCCGACCCAGGGCATGCGCCAGGGCAACGACATCGGCAGCCAGTATCGCTCGGCCATCTACTGCGTCGATGAGCAGCAACTCGCTGCCGCCAAGCACAGCCAGGAGCAGTTCCAGGCAGAGCTGCGCAAGGCCGGCCTGGGCGACATCACCACCGAGATCGCCTCCGCGCCGACCTTCTACTACGCTGAGGCTTATCACCAACAGTACCTGGCCAAGAACCCGGAAGGTTATTGCGGCCTGGGCGGCACGGGTGTGTGCCTGCCACCTCAGTAACAGGAGCAGACGGACGTGGAGTTGAGCTGCATTGCCAGTCAGGTATCGAGTCAGGCATCGGCGCAGTTCTCCGCGCAGATGTCGCTCCTGCTGCTGCGCAAGACGCTTGAACTGCAGGCCGCCAGCGTCGGCGGCCTGGTGCAGGCCGCTTCGCCTGCCAGTAGCCCCGTCAATCCGCCAAACCTGGGCAACAGCATCGACGTAATGGCCTGACGAACTACTGCCATCCTATCGTCAGCCCGACTAAACTTGTGGGCAATTAGCCAGTAATCGACGAGCACCGGATGCCCGCCAACCTGCCCTACATTTCGCCCGAGCAGCTCTGCGTCGGGCTGTACATCCAGCTCGACCTGAGCTGGTGGGAACATTCGTTCGCGTTCAGCAATTTCAAGATCAAGGACGAAGGCCAGCTCAAGCAGCTGCGCGCCCTGGGCCTCAAGCGCCTGCGCTACGATCCGGCGCGTAGTGATTGCGACCCGCTACCGCTGGCCGAAGCGCCAGTCGAGCAGCCTGCTGCACCGCCTCCACCGCCAGATCCCCAAGAGCAGGCACGCCAGGCGCGGGTCAAGCAGCTCAGCGTGCTGCGCAAACGCCTGTCGGAGGTCGACCGCGCTTTCGTCCAGGCCAGCCAGCGGGTCAAGGCCCTCAACCAGAGCCTGCGCAACCAGCCGGAGGAATCGGTCAAGCAGGCCGGTGCGCTGGTCAACGAGCTGGTTACCACCATGCTCGGCGAAGACGGCGTTGCCCTACATAGCATCAACGGCAAGGCTGCGGAAGACGCTTACCTGCATTCCTTGAACGTCACCGTGCTATCGATGATGCTCGGTCGTCAGTTGGGCCTGGATGCTGAGGCCAGCCACATGCTCGGCATGGGCGCCCTGCTACATGACATCGGCAAGCTGGAGCTGCCCAGCAAGGTGCTGTTCAAACCGCCACCGCTGACCCGTGCCGAGCAACAGCTGCAGGAAATGCACACGCTGTACGGCAAGCGCATGGGCGAGAAACTGATGCTCGACGACGATGTGCTGCGCATCATCCATGAGCACCACGAACACTGTGACGGCAGCGGTTATCCACAGCAGCTGCGCGAGGCCTCCATCGGCCGACTGAGCCGAATCGTGTGCATCGCCAACCACTTCGACAACCTGTGCAACCCGGTCGACCCGCGCACGGCGCTGAGCCCCCACGAGGCGCTGGCGCGGATGTTCCTGCCACAGTATCGGGTTCGTTTCGACGATGTCGCCTTAAAAGCTTTCATTCGCTGTATGGGCGTCTACCCGCCGGGCAGCCTGGTTCAGCTTGAAGACGAACGCTACGCGCTGGTGCTGGGCATGCATCCGACCCTGCCGATGAAGCCGACCCTGATCATCTACGATCCGGCAGTGCCCAAGGAGGAAGCGCTGATCGTCAACCTGGAGGCCGAGCCGAAACTGGCCATCGCCGCCAGCATCCGCCCTTCGCAACTACCGCCTGAAGCGCTGGAATACCTCAACCCGCGCCAGCAGCTGACCTACTACGTCGACCCGCGGCGCCGCTAGACAGCGGTGGGTGAGAACGTAGGAGGGACTCTAGCCCCGAGCTTTATGAGGGCGTAAAGAGCTCGGGGCTAAAGCCCCTCCTACAAAAAGCACGCATTCACCAGCCGCTTCTGCCACTCAGTTGCCAAAAGGCTGAAAGATCGCGAACAGGCTCCTAGGGCTGCTGCTCGGCGATCAGCCAGTCCAGCCGCCAGCTGCCCTGGCTTTGCGCCAGGCGCTCGGCCAGCCACGGCAGCAGCGCATGCAGTTCCTCTTCCAAACCCCATGGCGGATTGCTGATCAGCAGGCCCGAGCCGTTGAGGCGCCCGGCCTCGTCGGCCGGATGGACGAACAGCTCGGCGCGCAGCAGTTTCGGCGCGGCGCTCTTTTCCATGTCCCGGTAGAAACGCTTGAGCTGGCGCTCGTCCTTGATCGGGTACCAGATCGCCACGATGGTCTGGCGCATGCGCCCGATGGCCTCGTTGAGCGCGGTGACGCAACGCTCCAGCTCATCGGCCTTTTCGAACGGCGGGTCGATCAGCATCACCGCGCGCTTCTCGCGAGTCGGTAGCAAGGCCCGCGGCAGATGCCAGCCTTCGCCCAGATGCACGGCCACGCGGCGGTCACCGGCCATGTTTTCTTTAAGCGCCTGGCCGTCGTCCGGGTGTTTTTCGTTGAGGTGCAAGCGGTCCTGCTCGCGCGTCTGCAGGCGAGCCAGCTCGGGCGAGCCTGGGTAATGGCGCAGCACGCCATCGGGGTTCATCGCGCGAATCACTTCCAGGTAATCGAGCAACGGCTCGGGCGCGTCCGTAGCCTCCCAGAGCCGGCCGATGCCCTCGCGCCATTCACCGGTGCGGCTGGCCTGATCGCCCTGCAGGTCGTACAGGCCGACGCCGGCGTGGCTGTCCAGGTAGGCATAGGGCGCGTCCTTGCGCGCCAGCAGCGCGAACAGGCGGCAGAGCACCAGGTGTTTGAGCACATCGGCGTGGTTGCCGGCATGGAAGGCGTGGCGGTAATTCATCGTCGGCTCCTGAGCAGGGGACGAATTGTAGCTGGCCTGGGCGCCTGACGCAGCGCCCGCCGGACGCCGTTCGACTTCTCCCCGGGTATCACCGCTTTCGATGATGCTGGCGAGGCGTAGTAAGGCCACTAGACTGGCCTCATTCCAGCGGAGAACCACCATGTCCGATACCCTGCTCAGCGCCCGCAACCTGGCGTTCGAACTCTACGAAGTGCTCGACGCCGAAGCACTCAGCCAACGCCCGCGCTTTAGCGAGCACAACCGGGAAACCTTTGACGCCGCCCTGGACACCGCGCGCAGCATCGCCGAAAACCTGTTCGCCCCGCACAACCGCAAGAACGATGAGCACGAGCCGCAGTACGTCGACGGCGGCGCGAAACTGATCGCCGAGGTAAAACCGGCGTTGCAGGCCTTCAACGAGGCGGGCTTTCTCAACGCCACACGGGATTTCGAGCTGGGCGGCATGCAGCTGCCCAACTTGCTCTCCCAGGCGTGCTTCGCGCACTTTCAGGCGGCCAACATCGCCACGGCGTCCTACCCCCTGCTGAGCATGGCCGCTGCCAACCTGATCGAAGCCTTTGGCGATGAGGCGCAAAAACGTCGCTTCCTGCAGCCGATCATCGAGGGGCGCTTCTTCGGCACCATGGCGCTGACCGAGCCCCACGCCGGCTCTTCCCTGGCCGACATCCGCACCCGCGCCGAGCCAGCGAGCGACGGCATCTACCGTCTCAAGGGCAACAAGATCTTCATTTCCGGTGGCGACCACGACCTCAGCGAGAACATCGTCCACCTGGTGCTGGCCCGCCTGCCCGACGCGCCGGCCGGTGTGAAGGGTATTTCGCTGTTCATCGTGCCGAAGTTTCTGGTCAATGACGATGGCAGCCTCGGCGCGCGCAACGATGTCACCCTGGCCGGCCTGTTCCACAAGATGGGCTGGCGCGGCACCACGTCCACGGCGCTGAATTTCGGCGATCAGGGCAATTGCATAGGCTATCTGGTCGGCAAGCCCCACGCTGGGCTCGCCTATATGTTCCAAATGATGAACGAGGCGCGCATCGGCGTCGGCATGGGTGCGGTGATGCTCGGCTATGCTGGCTACCTGTATTCGCTCGACTACGCCCGCCAGCGCCCCCAGGGGCGCCTGCCTGACGCCAAGCAGGTCGGTGGCCAGGTGGCGATCATCGAGCACGCCGACGTGCGCCGCATGCTGTTGGCGCAAAAAGTCTACGTGGAAGGCGGTTTCGACCTGGTGCTGTACTGCGCGCGCCTGGTCGACGACAGCCAGACTCTCGAAGACGCCGCCCAGCGTGAACAGGCCGCACAGTTGCTCGACCTGCTCACACCAATCGCCAAGTCCTGGCCGTCCGAATACTGTCTGCAGGCCAATGCTCTGGCGATCCAGATTCTCGGCGGCCACGGCTACACCCGCGACCACCCGGTGGAGCAGTACTACCGCGACAACCGCCTCAACCCGATCCATGAGGGCACCCACGGTATCCAGTCCCTCGACCTGCTCGGCCGCAAGGTTGGCCAGCATGGCGGCGCTGGCCTGCAGGCGTTGCGCCAGCGGATTCTCGACACCTGCCAGCGTGCCGAGCCATTCAGCGAACTGGACGCCCTGCGCCAGCCCTTGCAGGCGTTGCTGGAGCGCCTGTCGGAAATCACCCTGGGCCTACTTGGCGACCTGCAGCAGGGCCACATCAATACGGCGCTGGCCGACTCGGCGCTGTACCTCAAAGCCTTCGGCCATCTGGTGCTCGGCTGGCGCTGGCTGGAGCAGGCGGTACGCGCCGAACAGGGCCGCCTGGACGGTAAAGGAGGGGACGCTGACTTCTACGACGGCAAGCTGAAGGCCGCGCGCTACTTCCTGCTGCGCGAAGTGCCAGGCTGCCATCATGATCTGGATATTCTGGCGCGCCGCGACGATACCTGCCTGGCGATGCAGGACGCCTGGTTCTGAATTAGCCAAAATAAAAAACGGGCCCAGAGGGCCCGTTTTCTTATCCAGCTGATCAGCGCGCGGTGATCACCGGTGCGCTGAGCTTCTCCAGCAGGCTGGCTTGAGCACTGCGCGAGTTCTGGTTGCCGGTAGGTGACAACCGCACGTAGCGCCCGTCCGGCTGTAGCACCCAGGCGTGGGTGTTGTCGGTGAGGTACGCCTCCAGCTCCTTCTTGACCCGCGTGATGAGCTTCTTCCCCTCCACGGGGAAACAGGTCTCCACCCGCTTATCGAGGTTGCGCTCCATCCAGTCGGCACTGGACAGGTAGATCAGCTCGTCGCCGCCATTGAGGAAGTAGTAGACCCGGGTGTGCTCCAGGAAACGGCCGATGATCGAACGCACCTGGATGTTGTGCGACACGCCGGGAATGCCCGGACGCAGGCAGCACATGCCGCGCACCACCAGGTCGATCTTCACGCCGGTCTGGCTGGCCTTGTACAGTGCGCGGATGATCTTGGCGTCGGTCAGCGAGTTGAACTTGGCGATGATGTGCGCCGGCTTGCCCTCTGCGGCTGCGGCCGTCTCCTTGGCGATCAGGTCGAGCAGCGTCTTCTTCAGGGTGAAAGGCGCGTGCAGCAGCTTCTTCATGCGCAGGGTCTTGCCCATGCCGATCAACTGGCTGAACAGCTTGGAGACGTCCTCACCCAGGGCCACGTCGGCGGTCAGCAGGCTGTAGTCGGTGTACAGCCGCGCGTTACCAGCGTGGTAGTTACCGGTACCCAGGTGCGCGTAACGACGGATCTCGCCGTTCTCGCGGCGCAGAATCAGCATCATCTTCGAGTGGGTCTTGAAGCCGACCACGCCGTAGATCACCACCGCACCGGCGGCCTGCAGCCGGCTGGCCAGCGCCAGGTTGGACTCCTCGTCGAAGCGCGCGCGCAGTTCGATCACCGCGGTGACTTCCTTGCCGTTGCGCGCGGCTTCCACCAGCGCGTCGACGATCTCCGAGTTGGCGCCCGAGCGGTACAGGGTCTGCTTGATCGCCAGCACGTGCGGGTCTTTCGCGGCCTGGCGCAGCAGGTCGACGACCGGCGTGAACGACTCGAAGGGGTGCAGCAACAGGATGTCCTGCTTGCTGACCACGTTGAAGATGTTCTCGCTGTTCTGCAGCAGCTTGGGGATCACCGGGGTGAACGGCGCGTGCTGCAGCTCCGGGTGGCTGTCCAGGCCGGTGATGCTGAACAGGCGAGTCAGGTTGACCGGACCATTAACCTGATACAGCTCATGCTCCGACAGGCCGAACTGCTTGAGCAGCTGGTCGGTGAGGTGTTTCGGGCAGGTATCGACCACTTCCAGGCGCACGGCATCGCCGTAACGGCGACTGAACAGCTCGCCACGCAGAGCGCGGGCCAGGTCTTCGACGTCCTCGGTATCCACCGACAGGTCGGCGTTACGGGTCAGGCGGAACTGGTAGCAGCCCTTGACCTTCATGCCTGGGAACAAATCGTCGGCGTGGGCGTGGATCATCGACGACAGGAACACGTAGTTCGCACCTGGGCCACCCACCTCTTCCGGCACCTTGATGATGCGCGGCAGCAGACGTGGAGCTGGGATAACAGCGAGACCGGAGTCGCGGCCGAAGGCGTCGACGCCTTCCAGCTCGACGATGAAGTTCAGGCTCTTGTTGACCAGCAGCGGGAACGGGTGCGTCGGGTCAAGGCCGATCGGGGTGATGATCGGCGCGATCTCGTCACGGAAATAGCGGCGCACCCAGGCCTTGTGCTTGGTGGTCCAGTAACGCCGGCGGATGAAGTTGATGCCGTGCTTGGCCAGTTCGGGGAACAGCACATCGTTGAGGATGGCGTACTGGCGGCCGACCTGCTCGTGCACCAGTTCGGCAATGCGCGAGAGCGCCTGGTGCGGCTGCAAGCCGTCGGCACCGGCCTGCTCACGGGCGAAGTTGATCTGCTTCTTCAAACCGGCAACACGAATCTCGAAGAACTCGTCCAGGTTGCTGGAGAAGATCAGCAGAAACTTCAGGCGTTCCAGCAACGGGTAGGACTCGTCCAGCGCCTGTTCAAGCACGCGGATATTGAACTGCAGCTGAGACAGCTCGCGGTGGATGTACAGGCTGCTGTCATCCAGGCTCGGCACCACCACGGGCGCTGCCGCAGCTTCGACTACGGGTGTTTCCACGACTGTTTCCACCGGTGCTTCGTCGACCACCGGCAGGTTGACTGCCGCTACGTCGAGCTGTTCGTTCTCACTGAGTCCTTCGTTGCTCATTGAATTACCCTGGAGGGCTATTGCCCCTGTCGTAAGAGTTCGGCCGCACGCACGGCGAAATAGGTGAGGATGCCGTCGGCACCCGCTCGTTTGCAGGCGGTCAGCGATTCGAGAATCACCGCCTCGCTCAGCCAGCCATTCTGGATGGCGGCCATGTGCATCGCGTATTCACCACTGACCTGGTAGACAAAGGTCGGCACCTTGAATTCGCTTTTGACCCGGGAAACGATATCCAGATAGGGCATGCCCGGCTTGACCATGACCATATCGGCGCCTTCGGCCAGGTCGCTGGCCACCTCGTGCAGGGCCTCGTCGCTGTTGGCCGGGTCCATCTGGTAGGAAGCCTTGTTGGCCTTGCCCAGGTTGAGCGACGAACCCACCGCATCGCGGAACGGGCCGTAGTAGGCGCTGGCGTACTTGGCAGAGTAGGCCATGATCCGCACGTTGACGTGATCGGCCAGCTCCAGCGCTTCGCGAATCGCCTGGATGCGCCCGTCCATCATGTCCGACGGCGCGACGACCTGGGCACCGGCTTCAGCATGGGACAACGCCTGCTTGACCAGCGCATCGACGGTGATGTCGTTCTGTACGTAACCGTCTTCGTCGAGAATGCCGTCCTGGCCATGGGTGGTGAACGGGTCCAGCGCCACGTCGGTGATCACCCCCAGTTCGGGGAAACCCTCACGCAGCGCACGGGTGGCGCGCTGGGCGATGCCGTCCGGGTTCCAGGCTTCGCGGCCGTCGAGAGTTTTCTTTTCCGCCGGAGTGACCGGGAACAGCGCCAACGCCGGAATGCCCAGCGCCACCCACTTTTCCGTTTCCTGCAGCAGCAGGTCGATGGACAGCCGCTCGACGCCCGGCATGGACGTCACCGCCTCACGCTGATTCTCACCATCGAGCACGAATACCGGCAGGATCAGATCGTTGGTGGTCAGCACGTTCTCGCGCACCAGACGCCGGGAGAAGTCGTCGCGACGATTGCGACGCAGGCGGGTGGCAGGGAACAGGCGGTTGGCGGGGGTAAAGCTCACGGCAGACTCCTGGGCCCGCTCGAACGGGCGAAGTGTGACAGTTATAAGCCGCCATTATGACTAAATGATGACGAGCACAACGAATACTGCGACGGTGCGTCGCAGCCAGTAAGGCACATCCCGGCGCGCAAAAGCTCGCAAAATCAGCCGCTAGCGCCGGCGCTCGGGATATTTCACGGGTTTTCGACAAATGCTGTTTTAGAGTGTCGAACGGCGTAGCCTTGCCCCCCATTTGCGACGGTCATCTCTACATGCTGGAAAATCTGCTGCAGCACTTCGGTTACCCGGCCCTCGCGTTGGGCACCTTTCTCGAAGGCGAAATGTCGCTGTTGCTAGCGGCCTATCTGGCGCTACGCGGCATCCTGCAGATCGAGCTGGTGATGCTGTTCGCATTCATCGGTACCTACGCCAGCGACCAGCTGTGGTTCCACCTGGGCCGCCGTCACGGCCGCCGCATTCTCGAACGCAAGCCCAAGTGGCAGGCGCTGAGCGACAAGGCCCTGGTGTACCTGCGCCGCCACCCTGACCTGTGGGTGCTGGGCTTTCGCTTCTTCTATGGCATGCGCACGGTGATGCCACTGGCCATCGGCATTTCCGGTTACCCGCGACGCCGCTACGTGATTCTCGACGCCATTGGTGCGGCCATCTGGGCCATCGCGCTCGGCACCCTGGCCTACAAGCTCGGCCGCGCACTGGAAGGCCTGCTCGGCGAACTGCACGAGATCCAGGCCTATCTGTTCGGCGTCCTGCTGGTGATCGGCTTGGGCGTCTGGCTGTACCGGCGCAGACAGCGCGAGGGCTAGTCAGCGCCAGCTTGACGAACGCGGCGCAGACGTTCAAAAGGCTGTAACAATCTCACGACTGCCCAGTCATATCTTCAGGCAGGTTTTTCTCAAGCGAGCGCTGCATTCGACGTAGTGCTGGCCCTTCATCAGGAGTTGGTCGATGAACAAGAAAGTTGCAGTGATCCTTTCCGGTTGCGGCGTCTACGACGGCGCGGAGATCCACGAAAGCGTCATCACCCTGCTGCGCCTCGATCAGCGCGGTGCCCAGGTGCAGTGCTTCGCGCCCGATATCGATCAGGCCCACGTGATCAACCACCTCAAGGGCGAGGAAATGCAGCCCGCCCGCAACGTGCTGGTGGAGTCGGCCCGCATCGCCCGCGGCAACGTCAAGGACGTGCGCGAGCTGCGTGCCGACAACTTCGATGCGCTGATCATCCCGGGCGGCTTCGGCGCCGCCAAGAACCTCAGCGACTTCGCAAGCAAGGGCGCCGACTGCAGCGTGCAGCCCGATGTACTGGCCGCCGCGCAATCCTTCGTAAGCGCCGCCAAACCCATCGGCCTGATGTGTATCGCTCCGGCCATGGCCGCGCGCATCTTTGGCGCCGGCGTGACCTGCACCATCGGCAACGACGCCGATACCGCCGCCGCGCTCGGCAAGATGGGCGCCGAACACGTCGAGTGCCATGTGGAAGAAATCGTCGAAGACACCGAGCGCAAGCTGGTCACCACCCCGGCCTACATGCTCGCCAACTCCATCGCCGAAGCGGCCTCGGGCATCAACAAGCTGGTGGATCGGGTGCTGGAACTGACTCACGAGTGACGACCAGCTGCGCGTCGGCTCTGCGGCGTTAAAAACGGGTTCGGAATGCTCATGTACAAAAGTACACTCCGCTTCCTCACCCGTTTTTGCCTTGCAGAGCTCTAGCTCGCAAGCTCGTCGTCAGCGAAGCCTCAACCCCGCGCCAAACGCGTCAGCAAGCGATCCAGCGAATTGGCGAAGGCCTGGCGATCCTTGTCGCCATAGGCCGCCTGGCCACCACCGAGCTGCCCCTGCTCACGCAGATCGGTGAACAGGTTACGCACCGCCAGGCGCTCGCCCATGTTGCGTTCGTCGAACTCGCGCCCACGGGGATCCAGCGCCAGCACGCCCTTTTTGACCAGTCGATCGGCCAGCGGCACGTCGCTGCAGATCACCAGCTCACCCGGTACAGCGTGCTCTACCAGGTAATCGTCCGCCGCATCGGGGCCACTCGGCACCACGATCAGCTTCACGCAGGCGAAGTTGGGCCGCGCCACAGCCTGGCCAGCGACCAGCACCACCTCGAAATTACGCTTGAGGGCGAACTTGACCACCTGATCGCGGGCCAGCCGCGGGCAGGCGTCGGCGTCGATCCAGACACGCATGCTTAGAGCGGTGCGCGGCGCACGGTGGCGAGCAGCGCTGCCGCACCCACAAACAGGGCACCAAAACTGCGGTTCATGATGCGCTGCTGGCGCGGCGTACGCAGCAGACGCAGCACCCGCACGGCCAGGCCGGTGTAGCCAGCCATGACGATCAGGTCGACGGTGACCATGGTCACGCCGATGATCAGGTACTGCTCGGTCAGCGGCGCATGGGGATTGATGAACTGCGGCAGCACCGCGAGCATAAACACGATGGCCTTGGGGTTGCCGAAGTTGACCAGAAAGCCACGCAGCACCAGGCTCAGCGGCCGACCGATGGGGCGCTCGCCCGCGACGTTCATGTCCGCCGGCTCGGCGCTCCATTGGCGCCAGCCCAGATAGACCAGATAGGCCACGCCGAACCATTTGATCAGGCTGAACGCCAGGGCCGAGGTGGCCAGCACCGCGCCGACGCCCGCCGCGACGATGGCAATCTGCAGCGCCAGGCCCAGTTGCAGGCCCAGGGCATTCCAGTAGCCGCGCCAGAAACCGTATTGCAGCCCCGCCGACATCGAGGCGATGGCCCCGGCACCCGGCGACAGGCTGATCAGCCAACAGGCGACGAAGAAAGCGAGCCAGGTTTCCAGAGCCATGATGGCGACCTCGGTGAGGGATTAGCGAAACGTCGAAATTACCGGAATTGCCGCAATCGCGGCAGGGGCTGCAGGCGCTATTTCACAGGCGGCGCACGCAACCCCAAATGCGTACCGTGGCACAGTCTCGATTAAGGCTCGATCTTGCGGGCCGTCGGCAGCTCGCCGTTGCGCCAGCGGCGTACCGCTTTCTGGAAGAACAGGCTGTTGGGAATCTGCAGCCAGGTGCCCGGCGCATCGCCGGTCAGGTCTTCCAGGGTGGTGTAGAACAGGTTGATGGCCAGCACGCGACCGCGCACGCCCGGCTTGTCGGCGCTTTCCAGCACCTCCACGCAATCACCGATACGAAACGGCCCGAGGGCGAAGATCAGCAGCGTGCAGAACATGTTGGAGAGCACGCTCCAGATCGCGAAGAAGGCGATCGCCGCCACCGCCACGAAACCGGTGAGCGCGCCCCACAGCACCTGGGCGGACACGCCGAGGCGCTCGAGCACCAGCATGATGGCGCTACCGAGGATCAGCCAGCGGGTCAGGCCGCGCAACGGCATAAGCAGCTCCGGCGGCAACTGCGGGTAACGCTGGCCCAGACGGGTGATACCGCGGGTGAGGATGCGCTGAGCAACCCATGCCAGGATGAGGATCAGCAGCACCTGGCCGGCGCGCATCAGCGGCTGGCTCCAGGACACCAGCCAGGCCCAATCGATCAGCTCCAGGTTCAAACCACGGCCTCCAGTTCACGTTGCAATGCTTCGAGGGTTTCCAGAGCTTCGAGCCAGCCCTCCTCCAGTTCGGCCTCACGCGCTTTTAGCTGCGCCTGTTCGGCCAGGGCCTGGCGCAGCTCGTCCTTGCGAGCGGCCTCGTAGATCCCGCTATCGCCCAGACGCTCTTCCAGCGCCGCGAGCTTGGCCTGCACCTGACCAAGCTCGGCTTCGAGCTTGTCGGCCGCCTTCTTGTGCGGCGCCAGTTGCTGACGCAGCGCTGCGGCGGCCTGGCGCTGGCCACGCTTGTCGTTGCCGGCACCGGCAGCCGGTGCGGCGGCGACCGGCGCGGCCTGGCGCTGGCGGTAGTCGACCAGCCAGCGGGCGTAATCCTCCAGGTCACCGTCGAACGGCGCCACGCGGCCATCGGCCACCAGCAGGAATTCGTCAGTGGTGCTCTTGAGCAGGTGACGATCGTGGGACACCACCACCACGGCGCCGGCGAACTCCTGCAGGGCCATGGTCAACGCCAGGCGCATTTCCAGGTCGAGGTGGTTGGTCGGCTCATCGAGCAGCAGCAGGTTGGGCTTGCCCCAGGCGATCAGCGCCAGGGCCAGGCGCGCCTTCTCACCACCGGAGAAATTCAGCACCGGCTCGTCGCAGCGCGGGCCGCGGAAGTCGAAACCACCGAGGAAGTCGCGCAGCGTCTGCTCACGCTCGGTCGGCGCGATGCGCTGCAGGTGCAGCAGCGGGCTGGCTTTGTCGTCCAGAGCATCGAGCTGGTGCTGGGCGAAGTAGCCGATCACCAGGTTCTCGCCGCGGGTCAGGCTGCCGCTCAGTGGCTGCAGCTCGGCAGAGAGGTTCTTGATCAGCGTCGACTTGCCCGCGCCGTTGGGGCCGAGCAGGCCGATGCGCGCGCCCGGCACCAGGCTCAGTTTGACCTGCTGCAGGATGGTCTTGTCGCCATAACCCAGGCGCCCTTCGCTGAGGCTGAGCAGCGGTGTAGAAATCTTGTCGGCCTCGCGGAACACGAAGTCGAAGGGCGAATCGACGTGGGCCGCGCTCAGCTCTTCCATGCGTTCCAGGGCCTTGATGCGGCTCTGCGCCTGACGGGCCTTGGTGGCCTGGGCCTTGAAGCGGGCGATGTACTTTTCCATGTGCGCGCGCTGCGCCTGCTGCTTCTCGTACGCCTGCTGCTGCTGGGCCAGGCGTTCGGCGCGAGTGCGCTCGAAGGCCGAGTAGCCACCGCGGTACAGGGTCAGCTTGCGCTGCTCGACGTGAGCGACGTGATCGACCACCGCATCGAGGAAGTCCCGGTCGTGGGAAATCAGCAGCAAGGTGCCGGGATAGCTCTGTAGCCAGCCTTCGAGCCACAGGATCGCATCCAGATCCAGGTGGTTGGTCGGCTCGTCGAGCAGCAGCAGGTCGGACGGGCACATCAGCGCCTGGGCCAGGTTCAGGCGCATGCGCCAGCCACCGGAGAAGTCGCCGACGCGGCGATCCATCTGCGCATTGTCGAAGCCCAGGCCGGCCAGCAACTTGCGCGCCCGGGCATCTGCCGTGTAGCCGTCGGCGCTGTCCAGCTCGCTGTGCAGGCGGGCGATAGCGGCGCCGTCATGGCCCTGCTCGGCCGCGGCCAGCTCACGCTGCACGCGGCGCAGGTGGTGGTCGCCATCGAGCACGTAGTCCACGGCCAGGCGGTCGAGGGTGTCGACCTCCTGGCGCATATGGGCGATGCGCCAGTCGCCGGGCAGCAGGCAATCGCCGGAATCGGGCGTCAACTCGCCGCGCAGCAGCGCGAACAGGCTGGACTTGCCGGCGCCATTGGCACCGATCAGGCCGGCCTTGTGGCCGGCGTGCAGGGTCAGCTCGGCGTTCTCGAGCAAACGCTGAGGGCCACGCTGTAGGGTAAGATTCTGGAGTCGGATCATAATGGCGGCGGATTCTACCAGAGTCCCCCGCCGCATACTCGGAGCACGCATGAGCGCTGACCTGTGGACCTTCGCCACCACCCTCTACGCCCGCCCAGGCGTGGGAGCCGCCTGCCTGGAACTGCAGGCCGCCGGCGCGGACGTCTGTCTGCTGCTCTGCGGCCTGTGGCTGGATAGCCGTGGTGTGGCCCATGACACGGATCGCGAAGCGCAGCTGCGCCAGATCGCCGAGCCGTGGCAGCGAGAGGTGGTAAAACCGCTGCGAGCGCTGCGCCAGGGTTGGCGCGAAGCGGCTGGCCAGGATTCGGCACTGAGCGGCCTGCGTGAGCGGATTAAACAGCTGGAGCTGGAGGCTGAGCGGGAGCAGTTGGGGCGGTTGCAGGCGCTGGCGGAGGGGTGGGGTCATAAGCCGAGTGACCAAGATCGGCGGTGGCTGGACGTTTTTTCGCCAATGGGGCATGAAGAGCCACGAGCGGCGCTATATGACGCAAGCTCGTTCTAAAACGCTGATAAGGAAAACGATTAACCCTCGACCGCAGGCTGGGGTCGAGGATCGGGGGAAAGAGGCAGAATTTTAAACCCCGCCCTATTCATCAAACCAGGGCATTAAACACCCATCCAAAACATGACTTACAGCCATTACCAGCCGATACAGCCCTACTTCAAAACGCCTAGGTTCTCCATTGAAGCGGGGACTTTTCCGCTCTCATCAACCAGATCAATTGTACAGCCCTTAGCAGAGCGCCTTTGGGTAAGCGTATATGTAGCACCCTGCACTGGTATAAAACTTATGCCAGCAGAGCACTCGAAATTGAGACCATAGTTGTTATAGCTGGATACAACATAGCTGGCCTTGAAATATTTACGCTCACCTGCCGGCACATACACCGACGTTGACTGTTTTACAAAATGTCCGTGCTCGATAAGGCGCCCCGATCTTTCAGTCATCTCAAAGCGCGGATTATCGAACATCCTCAGCGCCTGAAGCTCACCGAGATTTAACGCCATTCTTGTATAGATTATTTTGGCAGCATCGGAAGTGTCCGCCATAGGAGGAATCACTTTTACGCATCCCTGCAAGGCAGCCATAGCAGTCAAAATTATGTGGACAATTTTCATATAACTGCCAGAGCAACCCCAAAAAATTCATTAAGCAGAAAAAAGGAACAGATCTATCGTGTAGCGACCATACGCCCATCGTTTGCATAATCATTTCCTTCCATTTAGGCCTTCAGCTTAGCCAATCAGGAGGAAAATAAATCTGTCCCTTTTCTACCGACTCATGGATCTCATGCGTCGAATACGACACCTTTGAGAAAAATAAATCCCCTTCCATTAAGGCGCCGGCATGCCTGGAAATACCTTTCTCCATAATATTTCTTCCAAATAGGCTTTGGCGTCCTCCTCATCATCTGCTGGATAAATGACATAAACATCATTATCGAGCATCTCAACTAGGCAAACAGAAGGATCATTAAAAAGCTCAAGCAGCTCACTCTCTATTACCGCTCTCTGCTGCTTATCATTAAGCACGCGATCCAAAGCAGAAAATGCCTCACCTTCATCAAAACCAACATCTGCCGAGAATATTGAGCAAAGTAAGTTTTTTATAACGCGATAGTCCTGCATAACATTACCTAGATGGGAATATGGTTATAGTTTCCCATTTCTTTGTAACGGGATTCAATTCATAAGTAGCCTGAACACTTCTGAGATCATTTACTTTTCTTGGCGCCCCCATCAACTCTGGGTTCAATTTACTTCCTCCAACACGCTCAAAACCACGACCTAGACTAATACCTAGATCACCGACATCCGCCGGCTTCACTGTAACGATAGTTGCACCTGGGTTTTTTGCAATAGCTGCCTGTAAAGCCCCACCGTTACGGACAGCCTGATCTGCTCTTACGAGCAACTGATCAGAATGAAATGCAGATGACATTGGCGGAACTACAGTCTTATTATTAGGTGCTTTTACATGGCCGTCGGGCGCGATACCTGAGGTTGCCCGGTATAGAAGCTGCTCGTCAGTCACACTTCCACCATGACGAGCAAGGGAGTGGGCATTTGGATGACTTGTAATCAAATCTAGATGATTAGGATCAATTTTCGCTGATGTTCCCTGCGGGCTAGTTCCCTTTACGCCACCAGTGCCAGTTATTGCAGGCGCCTTTATACCGCCAGCCCTACCAAGCCCGCCGGTGGCACCATCCCTCATAAGTTCAGCGAGTGCAATTTGGAACTCAGTATTAGCACCGAGCTCTGAGGCCATTTTTTGCATTGCCGATGAATTACTTTGCCCTATGGACGCCCCAAGGACCAAAGCAGTACCGATCTCCCCTTCACGAGCCAACTTCCTTGCCAGTTCGTGAACAAGAGGCTCTTCAGCAACAAGCCGATTCAGAATCGCATCACAAGTGCCAGGAGAACTGTCACAAAGAGCAGTGATTCCATCATTTCTAGAAGCGTCTAGTTCTGCGTAACGCTCTCTAACCTCAGACTTGGGAAAAGGGGACAGATTTATTTTTGGGGCTGTCGCTTGGGCCTGCCCTGACCTCGTAGTTCTACCCGCTTCCCTTGGATTCTTTCTATTTCATCCAAAAAACGAGCACTCCCGGTTAGCTGCCCCCTCTGTAGTGCTGCACGGATCAGCTCAATCTCGCTCGATGGAATGGCTTGACGCATGAATTCCATGTATCGGATACGACGCCTTTCAGCCGTGTGGCCAAGTGCAGTGAAGCAGGGATCTATATCCAGCCAATCGCTATTCGCCTGCTCCGTTACCCGCATCCGATGGCTCGACCAGGGATAATCAACCGCTTCAGCAACCATACGAGCTCGAACCGGATTCAGCTCGATATAGCGACAGCAGGCAAGCAAGTAGGCGTCTGACTCAACTACGCTGGACTTGTAGCGACTCTCCCAGAGAGTGCCGGTGCGACCTTCTAGACGATTTCGATAGCGCGTAGCACGTGCTGCCAGCGCCTTCATCAACTGCCCCAACCCAGCGATGGCCTCGCCGGGCGCCAGCAGCAGATGAACGTGATTCGTCATCAGGCAATAAGCGTAGACCTTGACCCCGAACGCATCTTTCAACTCGCGTAGGTCTGCTATGTAACGCTGATAGTCCTGCTCAGTGGCAAACACCACCTGCCGGTTATGCCCTCGCTGCACCACATGATGTGGGCAGTTCGGCAATACAATCCGTCCCATCCTTGGCATAACGATCTCCTTAACGATCTCCTTCCATTGAGATCTTCAGCTTAGCCAATCAGGAGAAAAATAAATCTGTCCCCTTTTCCCTCTTTCAGGGTCTGTGCCCTTTTCCTCGCATCACCCAACCACATCACCAACCAAAATTTTTTTTAATCGTTCTCCAGCGGTAGTTATCTCGCTAGTGGATAGCGGCGTATAGCTAACAACAATCAACACACCCCCGGCCAATTCCGACGCCTCCTCAACGTGCCCCTTGAGACAGCTAATAAGCTGTTGAGGGCTTTTCCCAAATGCGCGAAGGCACAACTCCTCATCGAAATAATTAGCCGCATTTATACGAAAAACACCCTCTCTCCCATTAACATCTTTTCCTGTAGCATCACATTCAGCTAATACTGCCGGCCAGTCGCTTCTAGTAACCGACCAATCATGCAGCGCAGCTCTATAAGCGCCAAAAGCATGTACGTATGCAGGGAAAATCCTTTTCAACAAGTCGGAATAATCAACTTTGGCGTAAGAAAACTCAACGAATAGGGAGTCATCAAACTGAGCATCATCCTCTAGGTATTTTTCACTTCTAAGAGAATACGTAACTCGGCCCTTTATTCCCTTTGGAAGAAACTTATCTAAAGAAACAGAAACAACAAGTTCGCCCTCAATATCGGGAACATCTATAGCACCGGCCAAATCCCATGGCTTGCCTAAGCCGGACAACTTTTCGAGAAAATCTTCGTGCCGCTTTCCAATCGGCTCTGAAAATTTTGGTCTATGACGAAATTCAAGCTTATGCGTAGTCATCAGGGTGCAACCCTCACAGTAATATTCCTGATATTTTGCTCAATCAAAATATCAGTTGCCCTATCAGCCGCTTTTTGACTTGGAAATTCAAAAACGGCTTTGATACCAGGATTTTGCTTCAACGCACTCGATACTCGCTGAAGACTTTGGATCTGCTTATTAAACGATGTCAGCGCTGTTTTTCGGTCAATTAAGATAATTCCATCGACATCCTCAACGCCATCAAACTTCACGAAATTGTTACCGTTAGGATTGGGGTTGTCAAACCGTATTGCAGGCACAGCCTTACGCTGCGACAGAACGTCTGAAAATGCTCCTGTCGTACCAGCCTCGAATTTCACGAACGGCTTACTAAAGTCTCCCTGAGGTTCTTGCACGAAGATCAAACCTTTATTTTCGCCCTCGAGCTTGCGTGCGTCTTTTATGGTCAATACATCGACCTTCGAAAGATCCAATCTCCCCAATGCAGGCGCTGGGTTCTCTTTTGGCACCCCAACCGGTGAACTCGGAGTATTCTTGGACGCCAAGGCCTGATTAGCAACGCGAATATCCTGAGTTAGCTTAGACTCCGCCGCTTTCTCAAATGGTGCCAATTCAGCACTAGGAGCTTTACCTGAAAGAAGATTATCAAGTTTACTAGCTACTTTGAACACGCTATCAGGCACAAGCTTGCCAGCCTTCTCGAGCGTGATAAATATTCCAGCAAGCTTAGCGGCCTTGGCTGTCGGCCCGACAAGGTCCAATAATCCAGGTTCGATAATCTCTCCAGCCGTCGAGAAACCATCAGCTACCGCTTTTGCAGAGCGAGCATACTGATCTCGGCTTTCTCTCCAACCTGGAACCAACTGATCGAGCTCTGCATCGCTTTTCTGCATGTATTCAAGGAGCTGCTGGCTAGCAGCCAATTCTTGTTCGAGCGATGCTTGGTACGCCTCGAAGGCGCGCAGCTTTACAGTGGCGTCAAAAGCCTCCTTGTTATTGCCAAGCGCAACCAAGTCTTTATTTTGTTTGTAAGCCAACTTATCCGCTGCAATTCGCAAATCAACATTATCGAGGTCGGAGCTTTGATACCCCGCCATTACCTCAACAAAGATCTGAGCATCACCACTCAACCCAGATTTAGCAGCCAGCTCACTTAGCGCCAACTTACCTTGCTCGACTTCGGCCTTGATTACGTCACAATTCCCGTTAATCGAACATGCATTCAGTTTCTTATCATTTTCAGCACTACGCTCTCGGTATTTATTTTTGATATCACGCTCGCACCCCTTATCTGCCTGACACTTGCGCAGATCAAGTTCCATCTCAGCAACATCGCGGTGCGTAAGGTAATTATAAGTAGCCGAGCTTTTCGCGATATCAGCGCCCAACTGAGCTTCACCACCCGTGGCGCCAGCGGCCGCCACCCCAACTAGCTGAGCTGCCATTTGCAGGAGCTGATCATCGCCATGGGCAAGTACATCCAGCTGTTTGATCATGGCTTCATTCGCACCAGCGGCCAGAGCCCCTGTTGCGAAAGAGCCGCCAGCAGCTTCGCTGAGCAAACCACCGACCATGGCATGCAGGACAACTTTGTTTACACTGCCATCATCCCAGCCGTTGTAATGCCCGTAGTCACCAACAGCGTTAAAGGCAATCGCCTGCAATGTGTTTTGCAGCTGGCTACTCAAAGCGCCTGTCAGGTTGTCTTTATAACTTCCACCATTTATGGCCGTACCAACGCTCGCCTGAACGGCACCATTGGCTGCAACTTGCTTTGCATAGCCCAAGGCACCGTCTAACGTCCCGACGTCATGGCCAAATGTATATTTTTGAGTGGCGTCAGTACCTGAGAGATGAGGCGTGACCACCCCCGCGACTATCCCAGCGCTGATACCCGCCGCGGCATAGTTTTTAAGGTTTTCACTGGAATGGCTTTCCTTGAAAGCGCCCAGCGGATTGCTTGGGTCGTTAGCGAGAAGAATGGCGCCTTGCACAGCATGAGCAGTGGCGAATGCACCGACACCGGTGCCAATCGCCGAAGCCGTCAAGCCAGAGGCAATACCAGCATTTGCTAGGCCATTAGCGACTGCACCGGCTAGGGCCGATGCAGCGCCAGCAGTAAGAACGGTAACGACGATGGCGATGATGACCATCGCACCACCACCCAGTCCGGAATGGCTGTACTTGAAGCTGTCGTGAATTTCCTTCACGCGATGCCAGTCGACATCCCCACGCTTCTCCGCTTCCTTGATCCAGGCCAACTCAGGATCGGCGGCGACCATCGCGTCGATGGTCTGGCTTACGGTTTTCTGGTTGATCTCCTTGATATCGATTCGCAGGCCTTCTACAGCCTTGATAACGGTCTCGCCTTTGGCGACCAGAACGCTCTGCTGCAGGGTTTCGTCGGTTTTTCCTTCACCTTTGGTAGAGGTCCACAGGAAGCCGTTCTTGCTCTTCTCATGACTCTCCTGATCCAGATCCTTCACCGCCTCAAAGGTAATCGCGCCGCCGCTGTCCAAGGTCAGGTTGTTACCGCTTTCCAGGCGGGCCTTCTGATACAGCTGGTCGCCTTCACTGATCAGGCTGAGGTTGCCGCCGGTGGTGATGGTGCTGCCGATATTGCGCACGGTGGTCGTTTCGTCGCGCTGGGTTTCCTTGCTGCCCCAGCCGCCCTTTTTCTTCTTGTCGTACAGCGAATAGTCGGTGTTCTGGTTGGCAATCAGCGCCAGTTGCTCGCCTGAGTAGAGGTAGGCTTCGTTACCGGCCTTGAGGTGGCTGGAGGCGAGAACAAGATTGCCGTCTGCCTGCGCGTTCAGGTTGCCACCGGCTTCGATGACCGAGGCCACCTGCTTGACGTGGTCCTCCTGGGAGACAACCTTCTTGCCGCCGCTCTTGCGGTAGTAATCGGAGTGGCTTTCGTCCGCTGCAGAGGTGATGGTCATATCACCGCCAGCATCGAGGTCGATGTTTCCACCGGCCTTGACGGTGCTGCCAACAACCAGCAGATCACGACCGGCAACGGCCTCCAGATCACGGCCAACCTGCACGTCGCTGCCGTACTGGGTGATGCTGTTCTGGTAGGAGTGGCCTTTACGGTCCCACTTGTTCTGGCGGTTCTCGGCCTCGGCCGAGCCAAGGATCAGGTCATTACCAGCTTCCAGGCTGGCATCGCGGCCCGCGCTGATGGCGCCGCCGATATTGCGGATATCGTTGCCGGCACTCACCTGCAGGTCATTGCCCGCCTCGATGCGTGCCGCACTGTCGACGAAGCTCTGCTGACGATCGGTATTGCGGGTGGTGCTGTGGTGGGTGCTGACGGTGCGCTCGTTGACCACATCACCGGCCACAGCGACCAGGCTGACGTCCTGGCCTTTGAGAATGCCGCCCTGGCTGTTGCGGATGCTCTCGCCGGCCAGCAGAGACAAGCGCCCGTCGGCGTGCATCAGGCCGCTGTTGGCGATGTTCTGCTGCGCGGTCAAGGTCAGGTTCTGGGTGGCACGCAGGGTGCCGCTGTTGACCAGGTTACTGCCGGAGATAAGCGCGACGTCGCGGCCCTGGATCAAGGCACCACCAGGCGCCAGGCGCCCTTCAGCCTGGGCCAGGTAGACAACGGGCACCAGCACCTTCTGGCCGCTTACCTCGCGCTCTTCCATCCACACGATGTCGTGCGTCAGGGCCGCGACCTGTTCAGCCGACAAACCAACGCCCACGGACAGCTGCAGCGCCTCCTTGCTGGCGATTGCGTTGTCCATCAGATACTTGAACTGGGCTTCGTCGCTATCCAGCCCAGCCAGGAAGCGCTGGCCGGTACGGGCGCGCACGGCATCGCGCACCAGGCGCTGTTCGTAGAAGCCATCGCCCAGACGGCGCTGCATTTCGTCCGGGTCGTAGCCCAGCAGGCCGAGCATGTAATCGGAGTTGAGGAAGTTGCCCAGACTGGCGAAGGCCGGATTGGTCTCGATCAGGTAGGGGTGGCCAGGATTGTTGCTCAGGCTGAACAGGCCGTTTTGCCCTGCCGGGAGCGAGAAGCCTGGCAACGCCAGCGGGTCGACCGCTTTCTGTTGCAGGTCTGGCGGCAGTTGCGGGTTCAGGGTGATCGAGGTGGCAATATCAGTGCCCGGCGCGCTGGTGTCTACCCGCGTGCCGCCATTCACGAAGTTGAAGGAAGGGCGAATGCTGGCATTGCCGATCTGACGGGCTTCGATGGTTACACCATTGGCATCGCCTGACTGCACGATGGCTGCATAGGCCTGGACTGCATCAGGTGTGTAGGTGGAACTGAAATGCTCGAAGCTGCCCTTCAGGACTTGAGTGAGGATGCTATTGAGGTCGGCCTCGACATTGGCGCTGCCGGTGGGCCAGTTGCGGGCGTTGAACCCACGTACAGCGTCGTGAATCCAGCCCTGGGACTTCTCACGCTCGCTGGTAGCGCGACCTTCGGATACGTACTCGCCGGTTTCGGCGCCGACGCTGGTGAAGGTGTCGCCTTTGATATGCACGGCACCATTGGCGGCCAGCATGCTGAAACGGTTGTGGATATCCTGCCCGTCGAGGGTCAGGTTGCCACCGGCCAGCAGGGAGGCGGTTCTGAGATCGCTGACGGCCTGGGTACGGTCGATCTGCTTCAGGCGGTAGCGAACGTTTTCCTTGTCACCGCTGCAGTCGGTGCAATCCGGTGCGTAGAACAGCGCCGCGACCTTGCGGCTGACGACCAGGTTTTCCACTTCATGGGCATTGGTGATCTGCTTGGCGCGAATCGCGATGTTGCCTTCGCTCTCCACGACGCCAGACAGGTTGCTGAACGAGGTCGGCGCATCGCCTTGCTCGTTGGCGACGAATTGCAGATCGCCGACGCTGTAAACATCGCCTCGCTGGTTGGTGAAGTTATCGGCCACCAGCAACATGGACGCGCCACTGAACAGGAAGCCATCTTCGCTGCGGATGTCTGCGGCCTTCAGCGAGAGCTGATTGCCAGCGCCGATGGTGCCGTAGTTTTTAAGGCTCTGTGCCGCGAGGGTCAGCCAGCTACCTGCGGTCATCTGACCACGTGCTACCCACGCACCCAGTGTGCTGAGGTTCGACGTGCCGCCAGCCAGCACCTTGGCATTTTCGCCCATGTCCGCGCTGGCGGCACTGAAGCCCAGGTTGCCCTGAGCGATAAGGGTGCCGTCGCCCTTGTAGTCGCCGGCCAGTTCGAGGCTCAGGTTACCGTTGGTTTCAATGCGCCCGTCGTTGTGCCAGGTATCGCCCTTGGCGACGATGCTATCGCGCGACAGCAATGCAGCGCCGGCTTTCTGGGTGAGTTCGCCGATATCGAGGCTGATACGCCCCGCTTGCAATTCGGTGCTGTTCACCCACTCATCGGCTTGCAGGTCGAGCTGCGCATTGGTCTCGATGCGACCACCGGCCTGACCAAGCTGCTCCATGGTCAGGCCCAGGCTTTGCGAGCCAAGGTGACGGATCAAGCCGCCCTGGTTGGTAAGGCTGCCCGAGTCGATGGCCAGGCTGGCATTGCCGACTTCGATCTTGCCGCCGTCGTTGTTGAGCTTGTCGGCTACCTCGAACTGGCTAGCGCCAGCGGTGCCCAGCGCCCGAATCTGGCCGCTGCGGTTGTCCACTTCCTGGGCCTTTACGGTGACCTGGCTACCGGCCTCGATCAGGCCGCTGGCGTTGTCGAGACGCTCCGCCACCTCGACCTCGATCGCGCCTCCCGCTGCCAAGGTACCGGCGCTGTTGTCAGCCGACTCTGCCTTGATGACCAGCGCCTGACTGGCCACAGCACTGCCGTTCTGGTTGTTCAACTTCTGGTTATCGAGCGTCAGGTTGCCCTGGGCGACGATCTCACCATTGCGGTTGTCGAGTTGTTCGGCTTTGAGGGTGGTGTTGCCCGCGGCGGTGATGGCGCCGCTCTGGTTGTCCAGCTTCTGCAGGTCGGTGTTCAGAGAACCATGGGTGGTCAACTTGCCAGCGTTGCGCACCGTGCCGCCGTCAAGTTGCAGATGGCCTGCGCTGCTGACGGAGCCCTCGGCACGTACACCCGCTTCGATGATGCCGGCATTGTCCAGCTGCGCCGCTTGTACGGCCACGCGCTGGCCCGCAGCCAGGCTTTCTTTTACCTGGACCGTTCCAGGCGAGGTCACCGTCGCATTACGCCCTGCATAGGTATCGGCATTGAGCTCGACGCCCTTGGCCACCAGCGTGACGTCATTGCTGGCCGCCATGCGGTTGGTGGTCAGTTGGCCGTTGGCATCGATCTGGATGTCCCCGGCACTGGCGGCCATGTCGCCGGCCAGCTTCACGCCCACGCCGGCTTCGGTGCCGACCAGGCGGATCGCGCCAGCGTACATACCGCCCAGGGCGGAACTGTCGATGGCCAGTTGCGGCTGCGAGGAGCCGTCATCGGCCTTGGCAGTGGCCTGCAGGGTGGCCACATCGACTTCGTTACGGCCGGCGATGACGTTCAGGCGCTTGGCGTGGATTTCGGCGTTGATCTGCGCGCTGCGGGTGATCAGGTCGAACTGGTCGACGTTGCCCGCATTGAGGCCAGCGCCTTCGATGGCGATGTCGCCGCCATTGACGTCGAAGCGTTGCAGGCGACCGTTGTCGACCACCGGCGCGCCGGTGGTCAGGGTCGCGCGCGGGGTGTTGATGAAACCGCAACCGTCACAGGTGATGCCATGGGGGTTGGCGACGATGACATGCGCACGGCTGCCGGCCACTTCCGTGTAGCCCTTGAGCTGGCTGCGATTGCTGCCGGTCACTTCGTTGAGGATGACGCCCGCGGCGCCGCCACGCAGGTTCGGGTTGCCGGTGATGTAACCGCCCAGCTGGGTCGGTACGAACGCCTGGGCGCCGTTGTTGAGGATCAACCCCTGCTGGCCGACGTTGTAGTCGGTGAATTTGTTGTGCGACAGGCCACTGCCGTTAGGCGTGGCGATGTTCACCACCGGCACGCCATTCTGGGCCTGACCGATGGTGGTGTTGCCGCCCGCCTGGGCATCCACGGTCAGTTGCGCCGCCGAAGCGACGATGGGGTTGAGGAACATCACGCCGGCAAGGATCAGGGCGATGTTCTGGAAGAAGGGGCTACGAACGTCCATGTCAGGGTGCTCCAGGGCGTAAACGAATCAGAAAATCAGAAGAAAAGGTCGACGCGGAAATACACCGGGCGCTCGCGCTCGGTGATCGCGTCGGGGCGCTCCAGGGAATGGGCGAAGGTCACGCTGGCAGCCAGGTGCTCGCCACGGGCGCTGAACTCCAAGGCATGCCCGCTGATGCGGCCACTGTCCCCCGAGTTGTGCTCATCGTGACTGATCACGCCGACGTCATAGGCCAGAGCCGCGCCGTACTGCTGTACGAAAGGTTGCAGCGGCGCCCAGGTGACGGGCCGCGTCCAGCGCAGCTGGTTACGCCAGTAACCACCGCTGTTTCCAGACAGGCTCTGATCCTTGAAACCACGTACCGAGTTGAGCCCACCGATGCTGATGCGCTGGGAACTGAACAGCTCGTCTTCGCTTTTCTGGCCGGTGGCCAGACTGTCGAAACTGAAGCGCTCGCCCCACAGGTTGAAGGGCTGCAGATAGCTGAGGGTCAGGGTGTATTTGTTGTAGCGCGCCACGGGCTGGTCGCCGTGAGGGTCGCCATTGCCCTGGGAATCGAAGGCTCCAATGCCGCGCTGCCAACCGATATCGGCGTTGACGAACGCCGTGCCGATACGCCGGCCATGGTTGAAACCCAACTGCCATTCACTGAGGCGGTTGCTGGACTCATCCATGCGGTTGCCGAGGATGAAGTTGTTGGTGCGTATATGGCTCACGCCGGTGTTGAAGGCGGTCTTGCTGACGCTGTCGCGGTGTAGCACGCGCTCGGCACGCAGGGCATGCTGCTGGCTGTCGCCGTCGGTCTCGAAGGTAAAGCCATCGGCCGTCTGGCCCATCGTGCGGTAATAACTCTGGCTGTAGCTGTAGTCCACACGCCACCAGCCGTAGGGGATGCTGTAGGACAGGCTCTGGGCGTGGGAGTGGCGAAAGCTGTCGCTGACCGCATCACGGCTGGCACGCAGGCTCAGCTGATCGGCCAGGCCCAGCGGGCTGTCCCAGGTCAGACCCAAGCCCCACTGCTGTTCGCCGGTGCTGCGCTGGCCATCGTTGTGGCGGTTGATGTTGGCGTACCAGGGCTTGCTGCGCTCGCCCTTGAGGCCGACGCGGCTGCCGCCTACCTGCTGACCCGGCACCAGTTCCAGCTGGGCCGGGCGCGACGGCAAGCGGTTGAGGTTGTCGACCAGTTGCTCCAGCTCACGCAGGTTGAGGATCTCGCCCGTCTCGCCGGGAAAGCTCATGGCCAACTCGCGGTCACTGGCCAGCGCGGAGCTATCGAGGCCTTCGAGGCGACCCTCGACCACGGTGATTTTCAGGGTACGGGCCGACAGATCCTGCTGCGGCAGGTAGGCACGCGTGGTCACGTAACCGCGATCAACGTAGTGATTGGTGATCGCCTTGAGCAGCTCGTTGAGCTGGCTGACGCCCAGGCAGTTGTCGGCGAACGGGGCGAGAATGGTCGTGCGGTCTGCATCGGACAGCAGGCTCGCGCCGCTGATCTCGATCTGGTCGATGGCGAAGCAGCGTTCGTCTTCGGGTGCCGCTGGCGCAGTCGGTTCGGCGCGTTTGCCTGGCAGTTGTTGAAGTTCTTGGAGGCGCTGTTGTTGCTCGTCGAGCAGGCGTTCCTGGCGGTCGCGGATCAGATCCTGGGTCAGCGGCGTCTGGCGGTTCGCGGGCAGATCGATGGGGGGCGTTTGAGCAAACGCAGTGAACGGCACTGCAATAAGCAACAGCGGGAAATACGAGCGCATGAAAATCCGTACCTGGAAAAAGTGAATCATCCCTTAGCGGCGATGAGACACCTTGCCATCCAGATTTATCCCGCCGAGAGACGAAATTCTCATTTCGCTACATAGCGCTGTAACTACGGCCTAAGTACGTGACAAACCGCTCAATTCTGCCGAGTCAGCTTTCAGCCGGATATACCCCAGACGTCAGTCAGGCACTCAATTCCTTATCCAGCACTTCCTCGATCTCGCTCTTGATCTTGCCGCTCATCACCGACAGCAGCAGGCCGAGGTTGAGTTGCAGCTGCACGCGGTCTTCGCTGACGGCGAGCCAGCCGTCGGCGCCGCTGCGTTTGAATTCCAGGGTGTCGCCCTTCCACTGGTAGCGCACGTCGTACTCGCGGGCCAGGCGTTCGGCGAGCTTTTCAGCCTTGCCACGGGCGGCCTCGATGCCCAGATTGTGGGGGCGGTCGACGGTGATTTTGGCCATCTGGCTCTCCTGACTGAAAACGCGGGCGGGGCAATATACAAGAAGCGCCCGCCGGCCCACTACCACGCGTGCAGCCGGCGCCCGGCTTTTGGGTTTAGAATGCCGCCACTCGGCGCTGTACCAGCGGTTGAACGGGCCGTGAATCAGCAAGTCGATGGAAACGCTTATTTACCTCGGTAAACTCGCCTTTTCGCTTGTCTGACTCACTGATGAGGCGCGCGTGGCGTTGTCTCATGACCACGGTCACGCCACCCGGGGCTTCAAGCCCGCACACTGAGCAGACGCCAACGCCTACCGGACTTCAGGAAAAGGGCCACATGAACGATCCGCGCAAGAACGACAGCAGCGAACCCACCACCCACTTCGGTTTCCAGGACGTTCCGGAAAGCCGCAAGGCGGAAAAGGTCGCCGAGGTGTTCCATTCGGTGGCCGCCAAGTACGACTTGATGAACGACCTGCTCTCCGGCGGCATGCACCGCCTGTGGAAGCGCTTCACCATCGAGCTGTCCGGTGTGCGCAGCGGCAACCGGGTGCTCGACATCGCCGGCGGCACCGGTGACCTGGCCCGCCAGTTCTCGCGCATCGTAGGTGAGACCGGCGAAGTGGTACTGGCCGACATCAACGCCTCGATGCTCAAGGTGGGCCGCGACCGCCTGCTCGACCGCGGCGTTTCCGGCAACATTTCCTTCGTGCAGGCCGATGCCGAGAAGCTGCCCTTCCCGGACAACCATTTCGACTGCGTGACCATCGCCTTCGGCCTGCGCAACGTCACCCACAAGGAGGCGGCCATTACCTCCATGCTGCGCGTGCTCAAGCCGGGCGGCCGCCTGCTGGTGCTGGAGTTCTCCAAGCCGAAGAGCAGCTTGTTGTCGAAGATTTACGACACCTACTCGTTCAACTTCATGCCGCTGGTGGGCAAGCTGGTCACCAACGACGCCGACAGCTACCGCTACCTGGCCGAGTCGATCCGCATGCACCCGGATCAGGACACCCTGAAGGCGATGATGCTGGACGCCGGTTTCGACCGCGTGACCTACCACAACATGACCGGCGGCATCGTCGCCCTGCACCGCGGTATCAAGCCCTGATGCTCACCCTGCCCCTGCTGGCGGCCGTCGAGCGCGGCCTCAACCGCGTGCTCGCGCTGGATAGCACTGCCCTGCCGCGCCTGGCCAGGCTCAATGGCCGGGTGATCGCGGTGCAGTCCCAGTCGCCATCGCTGCAGATGTTCATTCTTGCCGACGGCCAGGGGCTGCGCCTGGCCGGGCAATGGGCCGGCGCGATCGACTGCACCCTGCGTGCCCCCGCCAGCGCCCTGCTGCGCCTGGCCCTGGCCCGGGACAAACAGGCGGTGCTGCACGAGCCCGAGGTCGAACTCGATGGCGACAGCGGCGCGCTGATGGAGCTGGCCGGCGTGCTGCAGGACCTGGAGCTGGACTGGGAATACGAGCTGTCGCGTTGGCTCGGCCCGGTGCCCACGGCGCTGCTGGCCGGGCACCTGCGCAGCCGCGCGGGCTGGACGCGGGAAAACCTGCACAGCCTACAACTGAGCCTGGCCGACTACCTCAGCGAAGAATCGCGCACCCTGGTCGGCCGCCGCGAGGCCGACGCCCGTTTTGCCGAACTCGATGACCTGAAACTTTCCCTCGACCGTCTCGACGCGCGCATCGAGCGCCTCGCCCAACGCCATAAGCCCATCGCATGAAGCTGCTTGCCGTTCGTCGTCTGTTGCGCATCCTCTACGTGGTCATCCGCTATCGCCTCGATGACCTGCTGTTCGCCCTGCCGTTGCCGTTCTGGCTGCGCGCGCCGCGCTTCCTGCTGCCGTGGCGCTGGGTGCCGCGCGGCAAGTCGTCGCGCAGCCGCGGTGAAAGCCTGCGCCTGGCGCTGGAGGAGCTGGGGCCGATCTTCATCAAGTTCGGTCAGTTGCTGTCCACCCGCCGTGATCTGCTGCCGCCGGATATCGCCGACGAACTGGCGCACCTGCAGGACCGCGTACCGCCGTTCGACCCGGCCAAGTCCCTGGCGCTGATCGAAGAGCAGCTCGGCGTGCCGGTGAGCGTGGCGTTCGCCCGTTTCGACACCGCACCACTGGCCTCGGCCTCGGTGGCCCAGGTGCACGCCGCGCAGCTGAAAAGCGGCGAGGAAGTGGTGGTCAAGGTGGTGCGCCCCGGCCTCAAGCCGGTGATCAAGGCCGACATGGCCTGGCTGTTCCTGCTCGCCAAGATGGCCGAGCGCGCCTCGGCCGAAGCCCGTCGCCTACACCCAGTGGACGTGGTCAGTGACTACGAGAAGACCATCTACGACGAGCTCGACCTGCTGCGCGAGGCGGCCAACGCCAGCCAGCTGCGACGCAACTTCGAGGACTCCGGCTTGCTCTACGTGCCCCAGGTGTACTGGGACTGGTGCCGCCCCAAGGTGCTGGTGATGGAGCGCATCTACGGCATTCCGGTCAACGACATGGAAACCCTGGCCGACCAGCGCACGGACATGAAACTGCTGGCCGAGCGCGGCGTGGAGATCTTCTTCACCCAGGTGTTCACCCACAGCTTCTTCCACGCCGACATGCACCCGGGCAACATCTTCGTCAGTACCCGCACGCCGTGGAACCCGCAGTACATCGCCATCGACTGCGGCATCATCGGCAGCCTCACCCCCGAGGATCAGGACTACCTGGCGCGCAACCTGGTGGCCTTCTTCAAGCGTGACTACCGCAAGGTGGCGCAGCTGCACATCGACTCGGGCTGGGTGCCCCAGGAAACCCAGGTCAACGACTTCGAGGCAGCGATCCGCACCGTGTGCGAGCCGATCTTCGAGCGCCCGCTCAAGGACATTTCCTTCGGCCTGCTGCTGATGCGCCTGTTCCAGACCGCGCGGCGCTTCAACATGGAAATCCAGCCGCAGCTCGTGCTACTGCAGAAGACGCTGCTCAATATCGAGGGCCTGGGCCGCCAGCTGCACCCGGATCTGGACCTGTGGACAACCGCCCAACCGTTCCTGGAGCGCTGGATGCGCGAGCGCGTCAGCCCGCGCAACGTGATGCACAACCTGCAGAGCCAGGTCGAGCAACTGCCGCACCTGGCCAACATGACCCGCAGCCTGCTCGAGCGCATGGCGCAGCCCCACGCCAATGATCCACCGCCCCCATGGCGCGAACGCGACGGCTGGGCGGTGCGGCTCATCGGCGCTCTGCTGGTCGGCGGCAGCGTGATGACCGCCCTCGGTTTGGGCAACCTGAGCGATCCTGCCACCGCCTGGCCGGCATGGCTGATGGGCGCCAGCGGTCTGTACCTGATCCTGCGCCGATAGCCAGCCCAGGCCCCGGCTGGCACACTTGGCTTCGATTGAAGATGGAAATGCAATGAACGACTGGCTAGATGCAATCAAGTGGGACGACAACGGCCTGATCCCGGCCATCGCCCAGGACTACCAGACCGGGCGCATTCTGATGATGGCCTGGATGAACCGCGAAGCCCTGGAACTGACCGCCAGCGAGCAGCGCGCCATTTATTGGTCACGTTCGCGTGGCAAGCTGTGGCGCAAGGGCGAGGAGTCCGGCCACGTGCAGAAGCTGCATGAGCTGCGCCTGGACTGCGACGCCGACGTGATCGTGCTGATGGTCGAGCAACTGGGCGGCATCGCCTGCCATACCGGCCGCGAGAGCTGCTTCTACCGGGTGTTCGAGAACGGTGCCTGGAAAACCGTCGATGCGGTGCTGAAAGATCCGCACACCATCTATTCGCCGGAGCATCGCCATGACTGATACCCTCAAGCGCCTGGCCGAGGTGCTGGAGTCGCGCAAGGGCGCGGCGCCGGACAGCTCGTACGTGGCCAGCCTGTACCACAAGGGCCTGAACAAGATTCTGGAGAAGGTCGGCGAGGAATCGGTGGAAACCATTCTTGCCGCCAAGGACGCCGCCAGCAGCGGCGACTGCAGCGACCTGATCTACGAAACCGCCGACCTGTGGTTCCACAGCTTGGTCATGCTGGCCGCGCTGGATCAGCACCCGCAGGCGGTGCTCGATGAACTGGATCGCCGTTTTGGCCTGTCGGGGCACGCGGAAAAAGCCGCGCGCAGCGACAGTGACACTCAATAAAGACGCTGACGAGGATAACGAGACATGGGCATTTTCGACTGGAAACACTGGGTCGTCATTCTGATCGTCGTGGTGCTGGTGTTCGGTACCAAGAAACTCAAGAACCTGGGTTCGGACCTCGGTGAAACCATCAAGGGTTTCCGCAAGGCGATGAACGAGGAAGACGGCAAGCCGAGCGACCCGCACGCACAACAGCCGCAGCAACCGCAACAGCCTTACCAGCAGCAGGCGCCGCTGAACCAGCCGCACACCGTTGAAGGCCAGGCCAGCAAGGTCGAAGAACCGCTGCGTAAAGACTGAGGCAAATCATGTTCGGTATCAGTTTCAGCGAGCTGCTGCTGGTCGGGCTGGTAGCCCTGCTGGTGCTCGGCCCCGAGCGCCTGCCGGGTGCCGCACGCACGGCTGGGCTGTGGATCGGGCGCATCAAGCGCAGCTTCAATTCGATCAAGGAAGAAGTCGAGCGCGAGATCGGCGCCGACGAAATCCGTCGGCAACTGCATAACGAACGCATCCTCGAACTGGAGCGCGAAATGCAGGCGGTCAAGAACGACATCCTGCCGCCCGCGCCCCAGGCCAGCGTGCCGCCGCCACCGGTCGTCGAGCCCGCTGCACAGGCGCCGGCCAAGCCCGCACCGGTGCCCGCCACTCAGACCGCTCCAACGCCCGCCGCCAGCCAGGACAAGACGACGTAACCATGAGTCGCATCCCCGACAACGACCAGGAAATGCCGCTGGTTTCCCACCTTGCCGAGTTGCGCACGCGCCTGCTGCGCTGCGTGGCGGCGATCTTTCTGATCTTCGCCGGGCTGTTCTACTTTGCCCAGAAGATCTACACCCTGGTGTCGGCGCCGCTGCGCCAGTACCTGCCCGAAGGGGCGACGATGATCGCCACCGACGTGGCCTCGCCGTTCCTTACGCCCTTCAAGCTGACCATGATCGTCGCGGTATTTCTGGCCATGCCGGTGATCCTGCATCAGGTCTGGGGCTTCATCGCACCGGGGCTGTACAAGCACGAGAAGCGCATCGCCATTCCGCTGCTGGTCTCCAGCATCATTCTGTTCTACGCCGGCATCGCCTTCGCTTACTTCCTGGTGTTCCCGATCATCTTCCATTTCTTCGCCAGCGTGACGCCCGAAGGCGTGTCGATGATGACCGACATCGCCAGTTACCTCGACTTCATCATGACCCTGTTCTTCGCCTTCGGCCTGGCCTTCGAAGTGCCGGTAGCCGTGGTGCTGCTGATCTGGATCGGCATCGTCGACGTCGAGTACCTGCGCAAGATCCGTCCGTACGTGATCATCGGCTGCTTCGTGGTCGGCATGATCCTCACCCCGCCGGACATCTTCTCCCAGACCCTGCTTGCCGTGCCGATGTGGCTGCTGTTCGAGCTGGGCATCCTGGCCGGCAGCCTGGTGCGCACGCGCCGCGGCCAGCCGGATGAAGAAGACAGAGACGAGAACGCACCGACCGACCAGCCGCCCAGCGTCCAGCCATGAACCTGTTGCTGCTCGAGGACGGCGACTTCGTCGCCGCCGACCGGGTGCGCCTGAGCGGTCGGCGTCTCAGCCATCTCAATGAGGTACACCGCGCCGAGAACGGCGACACCCTGCGGGTCGGCCGCCTCGGCGGCCAGATGGGCCGCGGCCAACTGCTGCAGCTGGATGCGACGAGCGCCGAACTGCAGGTCGCCTTCGATCAGCCGCCACCCGCCAAGCTGCCGATCACCCTGCTGCTCGCCCTGCCGCGCCCGAAGATGCTCAAGCGCGTGCTGCAGAGCGTCAGCGCCATGGGCGTACCGCGGCTGATCCTGCTCAACAGCTACCGGGTGGAAAAAAGCTTCTGGCAGACGCCCTTTCTCGAGCCGGACGCGATTCGCGAGCAACTAATCCTCGGCCTGGAACAGGCCCGCGATACGCTGCTGCCCGAGGTGATCATCGAGAAGCGCTTCAAGCCCTTTGTCGAGGACCGCCTGCCGCAACTGGCCGCCGGCACCCTCGGCCTGACCGGCCACCCCGGCGACTACCCGGCCTGCCCGCGCGCCGTCGAGCAACCCGTAACCCTGGCTATCGGCCCTGAAGGCGGCTGGATTCCCTATGAGGTGGAGAAGCTGGCCGAGTCGGGTTTGCAGCCGGTGCAGCTGGGTGAGCGGATCTTGCGGGTGGAAACGGCTGTTACCGCGCTATTGGCCAGGTTGTTCTGAGCGACTCGTTTAGGCAGGTGTGTGGTGGCAGAAGCCACCGCACACTTCCTGTAGGAGCGTGCGGGGACGCCTAGTTCATGCCCGCGAAAAATCACGGGCACGGCCCGCTCCCACAAAAGCAGACCATCGTCCGCCTCAACGGGACATCCGGTAACGCCTTGCCCTAAGCAACGGTTTGGCGCCAGCATGCGCTCTGCCTATGATGAACACCTCGTGCCCACAAGGAGCTGTCATGCGCCGTCTGCTCACCGGCATCACCGTCATCCTGCTGTTGCTGCTCAATACGCTGATCCTGATCGGGCCGATGATGCTCATCGCCCTCGGCAAGTTCGTGCTGCCCAGCAAGGCGCTGAAGGCGGCCTGTTCGCGCCAGGTGATGCATATCGCCGAGGCGTGGGCTGAGAACTGCAAGCGCATCTTCGCCGCGCTCACACCGACCCAGTGGGACATCCGCGGCAACGCCGAACTGCGCCAGGACACGTCCTACCTGGTCATCAGCAACCACCAGTCCTGGGTCGACATTCCCGCCCTGGTGCAGGCCTTCAACCGCAAGACGCCCTACTTCAAGTTCTTCCTCAAGCAGCAGCTGATCTGGGTGCCCTTTCTCGGCCTGGCGTTCTGGGCGCTGGATTACCCCTTCATGAAGCGCTACAGCAAAGCCAAGCTGGAGAAGCACCCGCACCTAAAAGGCCAGGATCTGGAGATCACCCGCCGCGCCTGCGAGAAATTCCGGGATCTGCCGGTTACCGTGGTCAATTACCTGGAGGGCACGCGCTTCACCCCGGCCAAAAAAGCGCAGCAGGGCTCGCCCTACCAACATCTGCTCAAGCCCAAGGCCGGCGGTGTGGCTTTCGTACTGGCGGCCCTGGGTGAGCAGCTCGACGCGATTCTCGACGTCACCCTGGTCTACGTCGAGGACACGCCACCGGGCTTCTGGAAACTGATCAGCGGCCAGGTACCGAAAGTCATCATGGATATTCGCACACTGCCTCTGGAGCCGGCGCTGTGGCAGGGCGACTACCAGAACGATGCGGACTTCCGCCTGTACGTGCAGGAATGGGTCAGCGGCTTGTGGGAAGAGAAGGATGCGCTGATCGCTCGGCTGAAGCAGGAAGCCAGGGGCTGAGCCTGTCTATGATCTCTCAGCCCAGGCTCGGTCATATTGGCAACAAAGTGGCGGGAGCGGACATCCGCGCAGTACCTGTGGGAGCGGACCATGCCCGCGATTTTTCGCGTGCATGGCGCGCTCCCACAATGAATCGGTGACGGCTGCTTTTGCGTTTTACCTGCCGTTTCACATAAAGATCGTAAACAGGAAACGACTGTATCAGTCCGGCAGGATCATATGGCCGGCCTCGTCGAGCGGCGCGAAGGGGTTGTGCGCCAGCTCCCAGAGATGCCCGTCCGGGTCGGCGAAGTAGCCGGAATAACCGCCCCAGAATACTTTCTCCGGCGCCTTGACCTGCCGTGCACCAGCGGCCACTGCGAGGGCCATGGCCGCGTCCACGGCTTCCGGGCTTTCCAGATTGTGCGCCAGAGTCACGCCGGAAAAGCCCACTTGGCCGGCTTCGGGCAAGTGGGCGTCCTTGGCCAGTTCCTCACGGGAGAACAACCCCAGGGCAAGGCCCTTGAGCTTGATGAACACGATCTGCTCCTGGGACGCGGACGAGCGCGTCCAGCCCAGGCGCTCGTAGAAGGCGGCGCTGGCCTGTACATCGGCAACGCCCAGGGTGATCAGGGAAATCCGTCGGTCAAAGCTCATGAGGTGCTCCTTGCAGGTCGAGCCTGACAGGGTAGCAGCCGAACCAGCCGTCGAAAGAAAAAGGTGATCGTTCCAACGCTTTGCGTGGGAACGCGTTGGCAGGACGCTCTGCGTCCGTACCGTAATAGCGTCACGGGCGGCATGCCCACGCAGAGCGCGGGCACGATCAGCAAGAAAAAGCGGAGCCCTTGTGCTCCGCTTTTTCAGCTTCAGGCGGCGCTGAAGGTCTTGTGCGGGTCGATGACGAATTTCTTCGGCACGCCGGCATCGAACTCGCCGTAACCGCGCGGTGCGTCGTCCAGGCTGATCACCTGCACACCCACCACTTCGGCGATGTTGATGCGGTCCCACATGATGGCTTGCATCAGGGCGCGGTTGTACTTCATCACCGGGGTCTGGCCGGTATGGAAGCTGTGCGACTTGGCCCAGCCAAGGCCGAAGCGGATGCTCAGGCTGCCGATCTTCGCGGCAGCATCGACTGCGCCCGGATCTTCGGTGACGTAAAGACCGGGAATACCGATCTTGCCGGCGACCCGCACCACGCCCATCAGCGAGTTGAGCACCGTGGCCGGCGCTTCGTGCTGGGCACCGGCATGGCCGTGGCCGCGAGCTTCGAAGCCCACCGCATCGACCGCGCAATCCACTTCCGGTTCGCCGAGCAGGTCGGCGATCTGCTCATGCAGCGGCGTGTCCTTGGACAGGTCGGCGATTTCGAAACCCTGGGCCTTAGCGTGAGCGAGGCGCACCGGGTTGACGTCACCGACGATCACTACTGCGGCGCCCAGCAGACGCGCCGAGGCTGCAGCAGCCAGGCCGACCGGGCCGGCACCGGCGATGTACACTGTGCTGCCTGGGCCAACGCCTGCAGTGACGGCGCCGTGGTAACCGGTCGGCAGGATGTCGGACAGGCAGGTCAGATCGCGGATCTTCTCCATCGCCTTGTCGCGGTTCGGCAGTTTGAGCAGGTTGAAGTCGGCATACGGTACCAGCACGTACTCGGCCTGGCCGCCAGTCCAGTCGCCCATGTCCACGTAGCCGTAGGCGCCGCCGGCACGCGCCGGGTTGACGGTCAGGCACACGCCGGTGTGTTGTTCCTTGCAGGAGCGGCAGCGGCCGCAAGCGACGTTGAACGGTACCGAGACCAGATCACCGATCTTCAGGTTCTCGACGTCGCTGCCCTTCTCGATCACTTCACCGGTGATCTCGTGACCGAGCACCAAGCCGACCTGGGCGGTGGTACGGCCGCGCACCATGTGCTGGTCGGAGCCGCAGATGTTGGTGGAAACGACCTTCAGAATGACGCCGTGCTCGATCTTGCGACCGCGCGGATCCTGCATCTTCGGATAGTCGATCTTCTGGACTTCGACCTTGCCTGTGCCGAGATAGACGACACCGCGATTACCAGACATATGAATCTCCTTTCTTCTTGTGGATGCAAGGCGCGAGGTCTTGCGATGGAGTATTGAAGCGTCTGTCTCGGCACCCGCCGGTAAGGGCAGGACGGCTACCGAGCTGTCGTGCTGACGATGAGGGCAGCGCGAATGGTCTAGCCAGACTAGCTAGCGTATGGCACGGCCGCGGATGCAAAACCGACAGCCGCCGTTCTCTGTGCGGCACCGCCTCCGGTTAGAGGACTACGGTGCGATTGGCGTTGAGGAATACCCGCCGTTCGAGGAAGTAGCCGACTGCGCGAGCCAGGGTCAGGCACTCGATATCGCGGCCTTTTGCCACCAGATCCTCGGGATAGTGCGCATGATCGACGCTTTCCACTCCCTGGGTGATGATCGGGCCTTCGTCCAGGTCATTGTTGATGAAGTGCGCCGAGGCACCGACAAGTTTCACGCCCTTCTGGTACGCCTGGTGGTACGGCTTGGCACCCTTGAAGCCGGGCAGCAGCGAGTGGTGGATATTGATCGCCCGGCCGTCGAGCTTGCGGCACAGGTCGGCGGACAGCACCTGCATGTAGCGGGCAAGCACCACCAGCTCGGCGCCGGTGTCCTCGACCACCTGCATCACCCGGCGCTCCTGGGCGGGCTTGTCGTTGGGGTCGAGGGGAAAGTGGTGGTACGGGATGCCGTGCCAGTCGGCGAGCGGCTTGAGGTCCGGATGGTTGGAAACGATGGCGGTGATGTCCATCGGCAACTGGCCGGTGCGCTGGCGGTAGAGCAGGTCGTTGAGGCAGTGGTCGGCCTTGGACACCATGATCACCACGTTGGCGCGGTAGCCCGGCGACGTCAGCTCGGTGCGCATGTCGAACGGCGCAGTGCGCTCGTTGAGGCCGGCGAGAAAGGTCGCCTCATCGAAATCGGCCTGGGTACGAAATTCCACGCGAATGAAGAAACGGCTGGCCAGGCGGTCATCGAAGCTGTGGTGCTCGGTGACGTAGCAGCCCTGCTCGAACAGGTAGCGGGTCACCACATCCACGGTGCCCAGCACGCTGGGGCAGTGGGCGGTGAGAATCCAGGTATCAGGGGTGCGGCTCATGAAAGCGATTCCTTATGCAGATCGCTCCCATGCGCCGACCGGCAGTGCACGACGGGGAGCGTCGTTGGCTGCGTTTGTGCGCAGCCTTTGGGGAGTGGTGAAGCTAAAGCAGGAGCGGCGGTTAGTACTCGATAATGTGGAAACTGGCAGGGATGCCTAGGCCATGCCCGCAATTTTTTCGCGGGCATGGCCCGCTCCCACAGTGAAGTGCAGAATGGCTACTTTCGCCGCCATCCTGCCCTTGTCTGCAACGAGACCTCAGGCCTCCACAGCCAGCCCATACTCGGCGCTGGCATCCTGCAGCCACAGCCAGAAGTAGTCGGAGAAGCTGCGGCGGATCAGCAGTTCCCAGGTGTCTTCGCCGGTGTGGCGAATCACCAGTTGCGACTTGGCGAACACCGTGCCGACTGCCTTGCCTACCGGGAAATTCTTCGGGTGCACGTCGTAACTGCTGGACTTCATCAGCAGTTCGCGCACCTTCGGCCCGGACAGCTCCAGCAGAGTCTGCCCGCCGCTAACGTTGACCACCGAGATGTGCTGGCCATCAAGAGCGGCGCGCAGTTTGCCCTCGACCTCGAACTCACTACCGCCAGGCACGATCAGCAGCCATTCATCCGGGCCCAGCCACTGCAGCGAGGTATCGCCGCTGGCCACCAGGGTCAGCGCGCCTGGCAGCTCCAGGCCCAGGGCCTTGTGCACGCCGCCAGCGAAGTTGGCATCGGCGGCGTCGCCGCGCAGTACCAGATGGCCCAGCAGTTTTTTCTCGCGCAGCGTTACCCCGGCGCCGGCGCGGCCCTTGCCGGCCAGTTCGTGCAGGCCGGCGTGGTGCAGTGGTGATTGCCCGGCGATGTCGTCGGGGCGTTGCTTGTAGACGTTGACGTTAGACATTCTGGCGGTCCCCTTTCGGGTCATAGAACACGGGACTGACGATTTCGGCTTCGATCACGCTGCCATCGACCAGCGGCGCATACACACGCTCGCCGATGCGCTTGAGGCCGCCACGAACCAGGGCCATGGCGAAGGAATGGCCCATCGCGGCGCTCATGTAGCTGGAGGTGACGTGGCCGACCATGGTCATCGGAATCGACTGCTTGGGATCGAACACCAGCTGGGCGCCTTCGGGCAGCACCTTGTTCGGGTCCACCGGCTTGAGACCGATCAGCTGCTTGCGATTCTCCTTCAGGCAGTCCTCACGGTTCATGCCGCGCCAGCCGATCCAGGAGAACGGCTTGGTGCGGCCGACGCACCAGCCCATGCCCAGGTCGTCCGGGGTGACCGAGCCGTCGGTGTCCTGGCCGACGATGATGAAGCCCTTCTCGGCGCGCAGCACGTGCATGGTCTCGGTGCCGTAAGGCGTCAGGCCGTGTTTCTTGCCGGCCTCGGCGATCTGCTCGAGAACGCCCAGGGCGTAGTCGGCCTGCACGTTGACTTCGTAGGACAGCTCACCGGTGAAGGAGATGCGGAACACGCGAGCCGGCACACCGCCGACCTTGCCTTCCTTCCAGGTCATGAACGGGAAGGCGTCCTTGTCCAGGTCGATGTCGGTGACTTCGGCCAACAGCTTGCGGCTGTTGGGGCCGGACAGGGTCATGGTTGCCCAGTGGTCGGTGACCGAGGTGAAGTACACCTTCAGCTCCGGCCATTCGGTCTGGTGGTAGATTTCCAGCCACTCCAGCACACGGCCGGCGCCGCCGGTGGTGGTGGTCATGACGAAATGGTTGTCGGCCAGACAGGCGGTGACGCCGTCGTCGAAGACCATGCCGTCTTCCTTGCACATCAGGCCGTAGCGGGCCTTGCCCACGTCCAGCTTGGTCCAGGCGTTGGTGTACACGCGGTTGAGGAACTCGCGGGCGTCCGGGCCCTGAATGTCGATCTTGCCGAGGGTCGAGGCGTCGAGAATGCCCACCGCATTACGCACGGCCTTGCACTCACGGGCCACGGCTGCGTGCATGTCCTCACCGTTCTTCGGGAAGTACCAGGGGCGTTTCCACTGGCCGACGTCCTCGAACTCGGCGCCCTGCTGCAGGTGCCATTTCTGCAGAGCGGTGTAGCGCTTGGGCTCGAACAGCTCGCCGCAGTGACGACCGGCGATGGCGCCGAAGGTCACCGGGGTGTAGTTCGGGCGGAACATGGTGGTGCCCATTTCGCTGATGCTGATGCCCAGCGAGCGTGCGGCGATGGCCAGACCGTTGATGTTGCCCAGCTTGCCCTGATCGGTACCGAAGCCCAGCGCGGTGTAGCGCTTGACGTGCTCGACCGACTCGAAGCCCTCACGGGTGGCCAGCTCGATGCCGGCGGCGGTGACGTCGTTCTGCTGGTCGACGAACTGCTTCGGCGCCCGCGACGTGCCCTTGTCATGGGGCACCTGGAACAGCGCGAGCGAGGCTTCCTCGATGCGCTTCTCGGCCTTCGGCAGGGTGCCGGTGACCGGTTGGAAGCCCGCATCGGCAGCCGCCTTGGCGCCGGCCTCGAAACCATCGGCGAGGCTGTCGCCCATGCCGAACACACCGTTCACGGCACCGGCGCAGTAACGCTTCTGGAAGCCTTCACCGGGTACGAAAGCGAGGATGTCTTCGCGCCACACCGGGCGGCCGCCCAGGTGCGAGGCCAGATGCACCACCGGGCTGTAGCCGCCAGAGCTGACGATCAGGTCGCAATCAACGGTCTCGCCTGGGCTGGTGACCTTGTGCTTGGCGGCGTCGATGGCGCAGATGCGCGCACCGGTGACGCGCTTGCTGCCGCGCGCTTCGACCACGGCGCTGCCGGTGAGTACCCGCACGCCACGCCGGCGCGCTTCCTCGACCCAGCTGCCACGCGGGTTGTTGCGGGCGTCGGCCACGGCCACCACCTGGCGACCGGCATCGAGCCAGTCGAGCACCACGCGGTAGGCGTAATCGTTGTTGGTCGACAGTACCAGCTTCTGGCCGGGCGCTACGCCGTAGCGGCGTACGTAGGTCGATACGGCGTCGGCCAGCATATTGCCGGGCACATCGTTGTTGCCGTACACCAACGGGCGCTCGTGGGCGCCGGTGGCCAGCACCACGCGGCCGGCACGGACACGGTGCAGACGTTGGCGCGGCTGGCCCATGGGGGCGACTTCGCCGAGGTGGTCGGTGAGGCGCTGGTGAATGGTCAGAAAGTTATGGTCGTGATAGCCGTTGACCGTGGCGCGCGGCAGCAGGGTCACTTCCGGCATGGTCTGCAGCTCGGCGATGGCCTTGGCGGCCCACTCGGCGGCGGGCTTGTCGTCGAGCATCTCGCGGGTGGAGAGCAGGCTGCCGCCAAGCTCTTCCTGCTCGTCGGCCAGGATCACCCGCGCGCCACTGCGACCGGCAGCCAGGGCCGCAGCCAGGCCGGCGGGGCCGGCGCCGACCACCAGCACGTCACAGTGCTGGTTCATGTAGTCGTAGATGTCCGGGTCGTTTTCCTTCGGCGCACGGCCTAGGCCGGCGGCCTTGCGGATGTACTTCTCGTAGGTCAGCCACAGGTTCTGCGGGTACATGAAGGTCTTGTAGTAGAAACCGGGCGGCATCATGCCGCCGCCGACCTTGCCGAGAATGCCCATCAGGTCGGTGTTCACGCTCGGCCAGCCGTTGGTGCTGGTAGCGGTCAGGTTCTGGTACAGCGCCTGCTGGGTGGCGCGCACGTTGGGGATCTGCGCCGCCTCGGTGGAGCCGATCTGCAGCACGGCATTGGGCTCTTCGGCGCCGGCGGCGATGATGCCGCGCGGGCGAGAGTATTTGAAGCTACGGCCGATCACGTCGACGCCGTTGGCCAGCAGCGCGGCGGCCAGGGTATCACCGGCATAGCCCTGGTAGGTCTGGCCGTTGAAGTTGAAGGTCAGCGGCTGGCTGCGATCGATGCGGCCACCCTGGGAAAGACGATTGACCTGGCTCATGCCGTTACTCCTTGGTCAGCGGCCTTTTGCGCGGCGACGCCAGCCTCAGTGACGCTGGGGCGCTCGCCGATCTTGTAGGTTTCGAGAATCTCGTAGCTCACCGTGTGACGGGTGACGTTGAAGTACTGGCGGCAGCCGGCGGCGTGGATCCACAGCTCGTGGTGGATGCCGCGCGGGTTGTCGCGGAAGAACAGGTACTCGCCCCACTCCGCGTCGGTGCAGGCATTCGGGTCCAGCGGGCGCGGAATGTGCGCCTGGCCGCCGGCGTGGAATTCTTCTTCGGAACGCAGTTCGCCACAGTGTGGGCAGAAGATGTGCAGCATGTTCGGGACCTCCAGAAAACCATCGTCCCTCTCTCAACGAGAGAGGGCGCCTTAATCAGTGCGCCACACCGGCTGCGCCGTGCTCGTCGATCAGCGCACCGTTGTGGAAGCGCTCGATGGAGAAGGCCTTGGCCAGCGGGTGCATCTCGCCCTTGGCGAGGCTGGCCGCGAACACGTTGCCCGAGCCCGGCGTGGCCTTGAAGCCACCGGTGCCCCAGCCGCAGTTGAAGTACAGGTTCTTCACCGGCGTCTTGGCGATGATCGGGCAGGCGTCGGGCGTGGTGTCGACGATGCCACCCCACTGACGGTTCATGCGCACCCGCGAAAGCACCGGGAACATCTCGACGATGGCCTGCAGGGTGTGCTCGATGGTCGGGTAGGAACCGCGCTGGCCATAGCCGTTGTAGCTGTCGATGCCGGCGCCGATGACCAGGTCGCCCTTGTCGGACTGGCTGATGTAGCCGTGCACGGCGTTTGACATGATCACCGTGTCGATGATGGGTTTGATCGGCTCGGAAACCAGTGCCTGCAGCGGATGCGACTCCAGCGGCAGGCGGAAGCCGGCGAGCTTGGCCAGGTGCCCGGAATTACCGGCGGCGACCACGCCGACGCGCTTGGCGCCAATGAAGCCCTTGCTGGTTTCCACACCGATCACCGCGCCATCCTGCTTGCGGAAGCCGATCACTTCGGTCTGCTGGATCAGGTCGACGCCCAGGGCGTCGGCGGCGCGGGCGAAGCCCCAGGCCACGGCGTCATGGCGGGCCACGCCGCCACGGCGCTGCAGCGAAGCGCCGAGCACCGGATAACGAGTGTTCTTCGAGCAGTCCAGGTACGGAATCATCTCCGCCACCTGCTTGGCGTCGACCACTTCGCCGTCGATACCGTTGAGGCGGTTGGCGCTGACCCGACGCTCGATGTCGCGCATGTCCTGCAGGGTATGGCCAAGGTTGAACACGCCGCGCTGGGAGAACATGACGTTGTAGTTCAGATCCTGGGACAGGCCCTCCCACAGCTTCATCGCGTGCTCGTAGAGGTGCGCCGACTCGTCCCACAGGTAGTTGGAACGCACGATGGTGGTGTTGCGCGCGGTGTTGCCGCCGCCCAGCCAGCCCTTCTCGACCACGGCGACGTTCTTCACGCCGAACTCCTTGGCCAGGTAATAGGCCGTGGCCAGGCCGTGGCCGCCCCCGCCGACGATGACCACATCGTAAACCGGCTTGGGCGTCGGGTTGCGCCACATGCGCTGCCAGTTTTCATGGTGGCTGAAAGAATGCTTGAACAGGCCAAAGCCGGAATAGCGCTGCATGGGTAACTCCTGAATTCTGCTTGCCTGCAGGTGCGTACCTAAACCGCAGAACCGTAGGATGGGTGAAACCCATCAATCACTGATGGGTTCTCACCCATCCTACGGCGAGAGCTAACGCACCTACGTAACGACTGTGTCTCAGCGGTAAACCGGGTAATCGGCGCACAGACCGGCCGCCAGGCCAGCCACCTGGGCCTCGACATCGGCGTCGCCGAGGTGCTCGAGGATGTCGGCGATCCAGCCTGCCAGTTCACGGCACTGGGCTTCCTTGAAGCCACGGGTGGTGACCGCTGGCGTGCCGATACGCAGGCCCGAGGTCACGAACGGCGACTGCGGGTCATTGGGTACGGCGTTCTTGTTGACGGTGATGCCGGCGCGGCCCAGGGCAGCGTCAGCGTCCTTGCCGGTGATGCCCTGCTTGATCAACGAGAGCAGGAACAGGTGGTTGTCGGTGCCGCCGGAGACCACGTCGAAACCGCGGTCGATGAATACCTGGGCCATGGCCTGGGCGTTCTTGATCACCTGGGCCTGGTACTCCTTGAACGACGGCTCCAGCGCTTCCTTGAAGCACACCGCCTTGGCGGCGATCACGTGCATCAGCGGGCCGCCCTGAGCGCCCGGGAACACCGCGGCATTGAGCTTCTTCTCGATCTCTTCGTTGGCCTTGGCGAGAATCAGCCCGCCACGTGGGCCACGCAGGGTCTTATGGGTGGTGGTGGTGACCACGTCGGCCAGCGGAATCGGGTTCGGATAAAGGCCAGCAGCGACCAACCCCGCGACGTGGGCCATGTCGACAAACAGGTAGGCACCAACCTTGTCGGCGATGGCGCGGAAACGCGGGAAGTCCAGGGTCTTGGAGTAGGCCGAGAAGCCGGCGACGATCATCTTCGGCTTGTGCTCGACGGCCAGGCGCTCGACTTCGTCATAGTCGATCAGCCCAGTGTCGGTGTCGATGCCGTACTGCACGGCGTTGTACAGCTTGCCCGAGGACGACACCTTGGCGCCGTGGGTCAGGTGGCCGCCGTGGGCCAGGCTCATGCCCAGAATGGTGTCGCCCGGCTGCAGCAGTGCGAGGTAGACGGCGGAGTTGGCCGAGGAGCCGGAGTGCGGCTGCACGTTGGCGTAATCGGCGCCGAACAGCTGCTTGGCACGCTCGATGGCCAGCGCCTCGACTTTATCCACATGCTCGCAACCGCCGTAGTAGCGCTTGCCCGGATAGCCTTCGGCGTACTTGTTGGTCAGGCCGCTGCCCTGGGCTTCCATCACGCGCTTGCTGGTGTAGTTCTCCGAAGCAATCAGCTCGATGTGATGTTCCTGACGACGCTCCTCGGCCTGCATGGCACTGAGCAGGGCGTCATCGTAGCCTTGAATCTGATCTTGCTTGCTGAACATCACGTTTCTCCCCGGGGCGCCTTGCGACGCCGCATCTGGCGGTTGCTCGGTATGAGTCTTGTTGCAGCGATGGTATGACTGGCCCTGGCGAGCCAGATGCCTATGTACGCCACGGGAGATTGTGTTTGCGACATGCCTGAGCGTCGCAATTGCGCATGCCTGAACAGGCCTTTACGCCAGCTCAGAGGCTGCGCAGCGCCACCAACACGAGAAAGTGCGCCGGATAGAACAGGTAGGCCCAGCGCCTGACCGGCGGCACCGCAAAGGGCGGCCGGCAGCGCAACAGCAGAAGGCCCAGCAATGGCGCGAACAGACACATGGCCAGCACGCTCCAGGCGAAGGGATCACCACGGGTCGCATCGACGTAGAACGGCGCCCAGTAGTTGGCCGCCAGACAGCAGAACATCGGCAACAACCAGAGAGTCCAGGAACCCCGCATTGCCAGCAGAAAGGCCGCTGGCAGCAGCGCCCCGAAGGCGCCGAACATCAGCCATTCATGGGCCAGCACGGCAGTCGCCAACGCGCCGGCACCCAGCCAGCGCGCCTGGATATCGGTTCGCTGCACGGCATTGGCAATCAGCAGCCCGAGCACCAGGGTCGGCATCACGTTGAGCGACTCGGCAGTCGGCACCAATAGTCGATAGGGCCATTCGGAAACCAGCGAGAACAGCAGCAACCAGCCCAGATAACGGGCGGTCACCCCGCCGGCATCGTCAGCCCTGGGCCGTGCGACATTGGCGGCAATGGCCAGGCAAAACAATGGAAAGGCCAGGCGGCCAGGCACATAGAGAAAATACAGCTCAGGCCAGGCATGGCGCAGGTGATCGATCAGCATGGTCAGCAGCGCCAGCCATTTGATCAGATCGAGGGCCGGGTCGCGGCCGGAGGGAAGATTGTGCGGAATAGAGGAAGGCATGCACGCCCATCACGCTGACGGATGAAGCATCAAGGTAGAGGCAGCCAGCGCCAAGGCGCAAACAGAAAGGGCGGCGTAGAACCTACGCCGCCCTCAAGGCTTACTGCAGCTTCGCGTTACAGCTGCTCGATGCGGTGACCAGACGCTTTTGCAGAGCCGCATCTGGCGAAACCTGCTTGCTCATCTCGGCCATTTCCGCCTCGCTGAACTCCTGGCTGACCTTGGTCGCAGCGCAGTCACAGAAGGCGGTGAGCTTTTCCTGGGAGTGGCCGGACTGAGCGCCCTTCACGCATTCCTGCACGAAGGTCGACTTGGCTTCCGGCGACCACTGCTGAGCGGCGGCGGCCGGCAGAGCGAATGCGAGCGGTGCGAAAAGGGCGATCAGATGACGGTAGCTCATGGTGGGCTCCTGTAGCTTGGGATCGGTGAGTCCTGGTAATGAACTCTCTGCTTTGTGAGCCCATCGCCGCCCGTGAGTTCACAATTAATGCCGCACCCGGCATGGCAGGCCAACGGAACAATATGTCGCCCCGGCGAGTGCGGCGCAGCGCCACGGCGGGATAAAGTACCGGCATACGCCCGCACGGGGCGATGCAGAAAAGGATCCTTCAATGCCCGACAACGCTCAACAATTCGCCAGCGACAACTACTCCGGAATCTGCCCCGAGGCCTGGCAGGCCATGGCCGAGGCCAACCAGGGCCACCAGCGCGCCTACGGCGATGACGAATGGACAGCCCGCGCCGCCGACCACTTCCGCCGCCTGTTCGAAACCGACTGCGACGTGTTCTTCGCCTTCAATGGCACCGCCGCCAACTCCCTGGCCCTCGCTTCGCTGTGCCAGAGCTATCACAGCGTGATCTGCTCGGAGACCGCCCACGTCGAGACCGACGAATGCGGTGCTCCGGAGTTCTTCTCCAACGGCTCCAAGCTGCTGACCACCCGCACCGAACAGGGCAAGCTGACACCGACCTCGATCCGCGAAATAGCCCTCAAGCGCAAGGACATCCACTTCCCCAAGCCGCGGGTGGTCACCCTGACCCAGGCCACCGAAGTCGGTACCGTTTACCGCCCCGAGGAAATCCAGGCGATCAGCCAGACCTGTGACGAACTGGGTCTGAACCTGCACATGGACGGCGCGCGCTTCTCCAATGCCTGCGCGTTTCTCGGCTGCACGCCGGCCGAACTGACCTGGAAGGCCGGCGTCGACGTGCTGTGCTTTGGCGGCACCAAGAACGGCATGGCGGTTGGCGAAGCGATTCTGTTCTTCAACCGCGACCTGGCCGAAGACTTCGACTACCGCTGCAAGCAGGCGGGCCAGCTGGCCTCGAAGATGCGCTACCTGTCGGCGCCCTGGGTCGGCATCCTGCAGGACGACGCCTGGCTGCGTTACGCCAACCACGCCAATCACTGCGCCCAGCTGCTCGCCAAGCTGGTGGAAGATGTGCCGGGCGTCAGCCTGATGTTCCCCGTCGAGGCCAACGGCGTGTTCCTGCAGATGTCCGAACCGGCCATCGCCGCCCTCACCACCCGCGGCTGGCGCTTTTACACCTTTATTGGCGCCGGCGGTGCGCGCTTCATGTGCTCGTGGGATACCGAGGAAGCACGGGTGCGCCAGTTGGCTGCAGATATTCGCGAAGTGATGGCCGCCTGACCAACGTGATGGGCCGGCCGCGTTCCGGCCCATCATCTTTATCCCCGCAACGCCCTACCCGCCGCTCCAGCTACACTTCTGTGGATAACATCCTTATCCCCACCAAAAAGACGAACCTGATCCTCACGAGCCACCCCATTGAACGGGCTCAGGCTTCGACTGCCCGTGCGCAGTCATCCCCGAGATCCCCAGATCCCGTGGAAGGCGCTGTGCATAAACTGTCGGCATCCTGCTGCAGGCCAGGCATCCCAAGGGCTCCAGGAAATCGTACAAAAAACGTTCTATTTCAATAGGTTGGGCATTGGGTTACGCACAATCGCTGTGCAGGAAGGCTTTCACAACCTGTGCATAGATGCCTGTACCCCCCGTTACTAGAGGCTTACAGCGCCATGATTATATTTTGATCAACGGTATTCCGCGCGTCGTCATCCACACCCTAGCTTAGAAGTTTGTACCGCTTGTGGAAATTCTTCCCCAACAAGCGGGGACGATAGTGGGGATAAGCTGTCGGCAAAACGCTGTAGCCCTTGTTTTTACTGGCCTTAGGCCTGTCGGACAAAAAATGAGCGGTATCAATGGTTTGGCAACTTATCTACACACAGAAACTGTGTGCGCTTCTGTGAATAAGTTGTATCGAAAGAGCTGCAAGCCTTTAACTACGCGGCGCTGACAGCAGTGATCATTTATTGACCAAGCTACGGAGAGCAGCGTTTATGGGACTACAGCGCCATAACGCCTGAGGTACGGTGAATAACCCACAATGCACTTTCCCCAAACTCCGTGGATCAAGTTGTGCAAAAACTGTCTTAATCAGGCTACAGGCCATGAATGGCGGGGCCTTCAAAGATACGTTCAAAAAACGACCAGAAGAATCGCCACTTTCTCAGCCAATACACTGCATACAGCTGTGCACAGCACTGTGGATAAGCTGTTCAAGCAGAGTGGCATCGAATACGCAGGAGGGGCTGCAGCCGCGAGCGCTTTCCAGCCCCTCACTACGGCAGCCTGCGGGGTTTCCCCAAAGCCCTACCAGCCGCCTATGTTTGGTGAAAATTGGCCAAACACCCGCCAACCTTGCACACAGTTACTGTGCGCCGGACTGTGGATAAACTGTTGGATAGCCGCCACAGCGCCCGCGAGCCGGGCGCTGTAGTAAATTGATCAGCTTTTGATCAGCAGATCAGTACTCGATGCTCACGTCGTTACGCGGCACGCTGCAGCAGGACAGGATGTAACCCTCGGCCACGTCCTCGTCGGTGATCCCGCCGTTGTGTTCCATGTCCACGTCGCCCGCTGTCTTGAGCACCTTGCAGGTACCGCAGATGCCCATACCGCAGGCCTTGGGGATATGCAGGCCAAGTTTGGCCGCCGCGGCATGCACGGTTTCGCCCGGGCCGACCTGGATGCTTTTGCCGGTGCTGATGAAAGACACCTGGTTGCGCTCGGCAGCCGGCACCTCCGGCGCGTCGGCAGCCAGCTCGGCCAGCTCCTTGACCTCCTGGCGCACTTCGGCCGGCACCGGTCCGAAGGCCTCCTCGTGATAGCGGCTCATGTCGAAACCCTTGGCTTCGAGCAACCGCTTGACCGCCGCCATATAAGGCGTCGGGCCGCAGCAGAAGATTTCCCGCTCCAGGTAGTCCGGCGCCATCAGTTCCAGCATCGGCTGGTTGAGGTAGCCTCGGTAGCCCGACCAGGACTCGCCCAGGCCGTGCTTTTCGCAGATCACATGCAGGTTGAAGTTGTTGATCCGCGCGGCCATGTGCTCCAGCTCGCGCTGATAGATGATGTCTTTCGGCGAGCGGGCACTGTGCACGAACACCATATCGACGTTGGCGTTGGTGTCGTAGAACCAGCGCGCCATCGACATCACCGGGGTGATGCCCACCCCGCCGCTGAGAAACAGCACCTTGTCGGCCGGAAAGTCGATGGCATTGAACAGCCCGACCGGGCCGTGCACCGCCAGCTCCTGTCCCTCGGACAGGTTGTCGTGCAGCCAGTTGGAGACCTTGCCGCCCGGCACTCGCTTGATGGTGATCGAGAAGCTGTACGGCACCGACGGCGAGCTGGAGATGGTGTACGAACGCATCACCGGCTGGCCGTCGATCTCCAGCTCCAGGGTGACGAACTGCCCCGGTTTGAAGAAGAACAGCACGGGCTGGTCGGCCATGAAACAGAAGGTGCGGACATCCCACGTTTCCTGGATGACCTTGACGCAACGCACAACGTGGCGGCCATTGCTCCAGGTCTGGGTAGTGACGGGATAGAGGAAGTCGTTCGACATGTCGGTTCTCTCGCGCACGCAGGCCGCTCACCGGCCCATTCTTTGCCGCGATTGTGCGCAACGCCTCTGGCGCTCATTTACCTGCCAGCGACATCGGCATGCTCACCGCGACCTGCCCCGTAGACACTGGCGTACCCAGTCGGGAACTGATTCGGCCATGTCGCCCATGGATAAGGTTCGCGCCGCGCCCGGCTCCACACTCGCCCCCAAGCCGAACAGGATAAGAGCGTCCGCCGCAGCCCCCTGAGCAATGCGCCATTCGGCAGGCGATCCGGGCCAGGCGACGCCACCTTGCGTCAACCGCACCAGCCTATTTCATAGCGGCCGCACCGCGGCCGCCACGAGGAGTTCTCCGATGACCGTCACCTCTACCCTGAGCCTTGGCGACCCGCTGGAACCGGCACGCGCCGCAGCCGCTGAAATGCTGCAGAACCGCGAGCGCACCTTTTCCCTTCCGCAGCCGTTCTACAACGACGAGCGGGTGTTCCAGCTCGACATGCAGGAGATCTTCCACAAGGAATGGCTGATCGCCGGCATGACCTGCGAGATCCCGGCCAAGGGCAACTACCTGACCCTGCAGATCGGCAACAACCCGATCATCGTCATCCGCGGCGCCGAGGGCGTCGTACACGCCTTCCACAACGTCTGCCGCCACCGCGGCTCGCGGCTGTGCACCAGCGACAAGGGCAAGGTCGCCAAGCTGGTCTGCCCGTACCACCAGTGGACCTACGAAGTGGACGGCCGCCTGCTGTTCGCCGGCAGCGAAATGGGCGCCGACTTCAACCTGGCCGACTACAACCTCAAGCCGGTCAACTGCAAGACCGCCGGCGGCTACATCTTCATCTCCCTGGCCGAAAACCCGCCGGCCATCGACGAGTTCCTCGCCACCCTGGCGCACTACATGGAACCGTACGACATGGAGAACGCCAAGGTGGCCGTGCAGACCACCCTGATGGAAAAGGCCAACTGGAAGCTGGTGCTGGAAAACAACCGCGAGTGCTACCACTGCAACGGTTCGCATCCGGAACTGCTCAACACCCTGCTGGAATGGGACGACACCAACGATCCCCGCGCGACCCAGTCGTTCAAGGACCACGTGGCCGAATCCGCCGCCAAGTGGGAAGCCGAGAAGATCCCGTACCTGCACGCTGGCTTTGGCCTGCGCAACCGCATCGTGCGCATGCCGCTGCTCAAGGGCACCGTGTCCATGACCATGGACGGCAAGCAGGGCTGCAAGAAACTGATGGGCCGCATCCAGAACCCGGACCTGGGCTCGATGCGCATCCTGCACCTGCCGCACTCCTGGAACCACGCCATGGGCGATCACCTGATCGTGTTCACCGTATGGCCGATCAGCGCCCAGGAAACCATGGTCACCACCAAGTGGCTGGTGCGCAAGGACGCCGTCGAAGGCGAAGACTACGACGTGGCCCGCCTGCGCGAAGTCTGGGATGCCACCAACGACCAGGACCGTCGCCTGGCCGAGGAAAACCAGCGCGGCATCAACTCCACCGCCTACCAGCCTGGCCCGTACTCGAAAACCTACGAGTTCGGCGTGGTCAACTTCATCGACTGGTACAGCGAACGCATGCTCAGCAACCTGGGTGCGGCGCCAGCGCCGTATCTGCGCGATGTAAAAACGCAGTGAATTGCACACGGCGGCCAGGGTAGCGTTTGCCCTTGCCGCGCAACAAAATCGTCCCGCTACCTGGCGAAAGCCCCGCGACCTATGGTCTGCGGGGCTTTTTATTTGCCGTTCATAACATGATCGAGATGTTTCACAGCATTTCACGCCGTCAAGCGGAACAATCGAGTCGTCCCGGTCCACAGACGCACACGCGCAGTTGTCAGCGACGCGTTTAGGCCACCCGTCCCCTTGGCGAGGAATCCAACGTGAGCGTGAAGCCCCTGAGCAAAGGCCCCAACGAACAGAGCGGTGCCGACAGCCTGCGTTTCGACAACATCATGCGGCTTAGCCAGAAGGGCAATGCCAAGCCCAAGCAGGATCGTACCGCCACCGATAACGAACAATGGCCACCAGTGGACAAGACCCGAGTCGATGCGCCCAGGGACGGCAAGATCCGCTACGAACTTGATGGCCAGGGCGTGGTGGTCGAGCGTTCGGTGAACCCCGAGCTGTACAAGTTTCTGCTCAACCTGCACGCGCTCAACCAATCGCCTGAGCAGAAGGCCCAGGTGGTCGCGGCGATGGGCGACGAGCACGCCATCGCCGACCGCAACACCGAGGTGCAGGACTGGAGCGACTACACCCAGTTCAAATGGCAGGGCAACCTGGAAGAGGCCGAGGTGATCACCTATGTCACCGCGGACGGCGAAACCGTGACCGTGTCAAAGGCCCTTACCCCGCAGCTGTTCCTCGAGGTGCAGCAGATCGGCCTGTCGCGCTACACCCTCGAACAGCGCGTCGCCGATGGGCGTGAGGTCGCCGGCCCCGACACCTATGTGGCCGAGCATGATATTGCCCTCTGGGGAGGCCCGGAGGAGTTCGGCAATGGCGTCATCCAGTTCGAAACCAAGGATGGCAAGAAATACGTGGTATCCGAGCACGAAAACAAGGCGATGTACGACCGTGTAGCTGGGATGTGGAGCGATCACGTCAAAGGCGGCGACTCGATCCAGAAACTGCGTGAGAAATATGAGCTGCCCGACCTCGACAAGCTGGACCTGCTCGGCCAGAGCAGCGGCGAGAAGGCCAATAAGGACGACAAGGAAGAGATGACGGTGGTCGAGCTGGCCACCAAGAATCTGCTCGACAAGTACAAGAAGCTCATTGACGACGGCAAGGTCGGCAAGGACAGCGACATCTACAAGCTGGTCAAGGCCATCGAGGCCAAGGCGTCGATGGAGAGCGGCCACCGCATCACCCCCTATATCGAGGACCCGCGTGGCGGTAACACCACCTGGCGCGAGTTCGACAGCGATGGTGAAACCCTGAGTACCGAGGACATGCAGGACATCCTCAACGGCAATTCGGTGGATGAATTGCTCAGCGAGATGTTCACCAGCGGCAACGGCGAAAAGGACAAGATCGGCAAGGAGTACCAGGCCGAACTGGACAGCGCCATCGAGAAGGTCAGCGGCGAAGACAAGACCAGGCTGGCGGATGAAATCTACGACACCCTGACCAGCCTGGATTTCGTCAGGTACCTGGCGGACATGAAAGAGCAGGGCCTGGGCAGCGAGGGCCAGGCGGAGGTTGCCCGGCTCGCCTCGAGCCTGGAGCTGCTGGATCCGGAGCGTGCCCGCAAGGCCGAGTCGGCTCTCAAGCAGAACGGCATCCTGGTGGAGATCGATACCCTGGTCGGTGATCCCAGTGCGATTCCCGACGAGTACAAAGAGCTCGCCTACAAAGACATGGGTGCACTGATCAAGACCGTGCTCAAGTCTGCCGACATCCCCCGTCGGGTGCAGGACAGCATCGAGAAGTTCTACAACGAACTGCTCAATGACAAGACCAAGATGGCCGACTTTGCCAAGCTCTCCGAGCAGCTCAACAACGGCAGCATCACCCAGGCCGACTTCGATAAACAGTTGGAAACCAAATACATCCCGGCGGAAGTCAGCAAGGACGACTTCACCAAGGCCATCGGTACGCTGAACAAGTACGGCGTACTCGGTAGCATTTCCGCATTCGGCTCCCTGGGCGGGGCGATCTACATGCTCTCGGCCAAGAATGGCCAGCTGTCCGACGAGCCTCTGGAACGCCTGGCCATCGCCAAGGATTTCGTCACCTTCCTGAGTGGCGGTGCGCAATTCGAAAAGACCGGCATCTTCGACCTCTTCACCAAGACCAACACCGCTGAGCTGTTGGGCCTAAGCAAGACCCTGCCGGAAATCTGGGGCAAGGAAAACGGCACCCTCGGCAAGAAGATCGAAGGCTTCCTGCGTGACCGGGGCATTTCGGGCGTTCCCGATGCGGTAGAGAGCCGTGCCAACAGCGTGATCGAACTGGGCTCGCTGAATGGTGGCGGCGGTGGCGATGCGCTGGATCAGGTCAGGCTTTCTGCCGAAGCCTCGGGTATCGGCTCGTTCGACGATGCCGATAGCCGTGCGCTGCTCAACGACATCATCACCCGCGCCGGCGGCAACCCGCCCGACGACTACTCACGCTACAGCAGCCTCAACCAGATTGCCGAAGAGCAGAACCTCACCATCACCGAGGAACACATCAACGACGCCATCAACGAGCGGCGTGCCGCGAACGGGCTTGGTGAAATTGCCGATGACGTCTCGGTCAACGAGTTCGCCAGTCACCTCGATGACGCTGCCAACCGCGCACTGCCAGCGTCGATCACCTCTTCGGGCTACTCCACCTACACCGATGCGGTGTCGACCATTTATGAAGATGCGGTGGAATACTTCGAAGAACGCAACATCACGCCGCCTAGTCGCGAATCCGTCGAGCGTGTGGTCAACGAACGTATCGAAGAGTCAGGCCGCCGCGTACCAGCGGCCAACGACCCGTTCGACGGCGACCTGCGCCTGGATGGCGACTCGATCAACCAGATGTTCGAGAACGACAACCGCCCGCCACCAGCCGCCGAGGTGATCGACGATGCCGTCGACCGCCTCAACGACACAGTGCGCAACAGCTCGGTGCAGGGCATCGTCGATACCGACACGATCCATAGCGCCCTGGGTGGCGCCGATACACCGTCGATAAAGCCCGGCCTGGCAGCGAAGATCGGCGGCACCCTGACCAAGGTGCTGGGCGTGGCGCCGGACATTCTCAGTGTCGCCGACATCGTCATGGGCGGCTTCACCATCAAGGATGCCATCGCCAACAACAGCGATCTGGGCAAGGCGGCTGGCGCCCTGCAAATCATCAGCGGCGTGGCGGGCACCACCGCCGGTGTCATTGGCACGGCCGGGCTGTTCGCCAGCATAGGTGCCCTGGCCGGAGCCACCGGCCCGCTGTTCCTGATCACCGCGGGGCTGGGGTTGATCGGCGGCATCATCGGCATCTTCGTCGATCATGAGAAGAAGCAGAAAGCCACCGACAAGGAAGGTCAATGGTTCAAGGACCTCGCCGAGCTGGGTCTGACTCAGGAGGACTGGGGCGACAAGCTCGAGTATGCCCGCTACAGCTTCTACGAATACGATGGCCGCGACGCCCCGGCCGGCCAGAGCATCTACGACTACCAGAAAGACGAGTGGGAGCATTTCAAGGAAACGCCTCAGGAAGGTGGCTCGTCCATCAACCGGCTGGACGACGACAAGCACCTGGCTAAATACGACAAGGCGTTCTACGAGGAGAACCGCGAGGTTATCCACACCATCCGCGAGCGCTGGGATAACTGGAACGGCAAGGACGACATCGTCAGCAAGAAGGATCTGGAGAAGATCGCCAGCGGTGGTGGCAGTGACGAGGAGAAGGCGGCCGCGCAGTTCCTGCTCGATAACAGCGGCTTCTGGGATCAGCTCGACACCCAGTGGGGCAAGGGTGGCCAGGACGGCAAGGTCAGCACCAACGACCTCAACACCTGGCTGAAGCTGGTTGGCGCCCACCAGGAGGATTACGGGCGCGCCTATTACGATGAGCATCAAAGCATCATCGAGACCATCCGCGAGCGCTGGGACGATTGGAACGGCAAGGACGACATCGTCAGCAAGAAGGACCTGGAGAAGATCGCCAACGGTGACGGCAGCGATGCCGAGAAGCAGGCTGCGCGTTTCCTGCTCGATAACCAAGGTTTCTTCGATCAGCTCGACAACCTGGCCAAGAACGACAAGCGCGACGGCAAGATCAGCACCGGCGACCTCGACACCTGGCTCAAGGCCATTGGCCTGGAGAAGACCGACAAGAGCGAGCTGACCTACAACCCCAACGACAGCACACCGGCCTGGCGCCAGATGCGCTTCTGACCGCCCCGCGGGCGTCTGGCATGCCAGCCGCCCGTGGTAATGCTAGCGGCCCGGCAAGCCCATTACCCGACCCACATAGGCAGAACGCGGCGTTCCACACTGCGCCTCGTCCAGCTCGGCAATTCGCCCGGCCACGTCGCCAGCGAACGGTGCCGAACGGCCGGTCGCCGTGTCGATGTTCATCAGCATCTGCTCGCTCTCGGCCACCACCTGGCCGTCGTCGCAGCGCTCCAGCAGGTGGTGGATATGCAGGCGCTTGCGGTCATGGCCGAGCAGTTGGGTGCGCACCTGCAGCTCGACGCCGAGTTTAACCTCGGCGAGAAAATTGAGGTGGCACTCCAGGGTGTAGAGCGTGTGCCCGGTGCGCGCCCTGCCCGCCTCGTCGAGGCCAATTAGATCCATCAGCCCGTCGGTGGCAAAGCTGCAGATCAGCAGGTAATAGGCGTCGCGCAGATGGCCGTTGTAGTCCACCCAGGCGGGCTGTACCGCGGTCTTGTAGGTGACGGGTAGCATGCTCAGTCCTCGAAGGCGAAGCCATGGCGGGCCTTGGTTTCGCGGATCGCGCCGAGCACCGCCAGCAGGCAGTCATCGCGGTAGCACTCCAGCTCGGCGAGGCTGCGGGTGCCCTGCTGCACCGCTGTGCCGGCGACCACGTCGTCGATCAGTTGCTCGGTCAGCTCGGGGGCCTGCAGGTAGGTCCAGGGCAGCTTCAGCGCCGGGCCGAACTGGGCCATGAAGTGGCGCATGCCGGCGTCGCCGCCCGCCAGGGTGTAGGTCAGGAAGGTGCCCATGAACGACCAGCGCAGGCCGGCGCCGAAGCGGATCGCGTCGTCAATCTCGCCGGTGGTCGCCACGCCATCGTTGACCAGGTGCAGCGCCTCGCGCCACAGCGCTTCGAGCAGGCGGTCGGCGATAAAGCCCGGCACTTCCTTGCGCACGTGCAGCGGGCGCATGCCCAGCACGCTGTAGATGCTGATGGCCGCCTGCACCGCCTCGGGCGCGGTGCGTTCGCCGCCGACCACCTCGACCAGCGGCAACAGGTACACCGGGTTGAACGGGTGGCCGACCACGCAGCGCTCGGGGTGCTGCGCCTCGGCGTAGAACTCGCTGGGCAACAGGCCCGAGGTGCTGGAGCCGATGATCACGTTCGGGCGCGCCGCGGCGCTGATCCGTGCGTGCAGGTCGAGCTTGAGGTCGAGCCGCTCGGGCGCGCTCTCCTGGATAAAATCGGCGTCGCGCACGCAGGCGTCGAGGTCAGCGAAAAAGCGCAGGCGCTGCATCGACGAGCCGGGCGCCAGCCCCTGCTTTTCCAGCGCCGGCCAGGCATTGGCGATGCGCGTGCGTAGGGCTGCCTCGGCGCCGGGCGCCGGGTCCCAGGCGTGCACCTCCAGGCCGTGGGCCAGGGCGCGGGCGACCCAGCCGGCGCCGATCACGCCGGTGCCCAGTGCAGCGAAAATCTTGATGTCGGTTACGAAGGACATGGCAGGCTCCAGGTGAAGGCTCAGCGTTTTTTCAGATTCATTTTTTCCCGGCCCTCGGCCGGGCTCAGCACACGGCCACCGAGGCGCTCGATGATTTCCACCGCCCGCTCGACCAGCGAGCCGTTGCTGGCCGGCACGCCCTTGTCCAGCCAGATGTTGTCTTCCAGCCCCACGCGCACGTTGCCGCCCAGGAGCATGGCCTGGGCGAGCATCGGCATCTGCATGCGGCCGATGCCGAAGCCGGCCCAGGTCAGGCCCGGCGGCAGGTTGTCGACCATCGCCTTCATGGTCGCGGTATCGGCCGGCGCGCCCCAGGGGATGCCCAGGCACAGCTGGATCAGCGGGTCGTCGAGCAGGCCCTCCTTGAGCATCTGCTTGGCGAACCACAGATGGCCGGTGTCGAAGATCTCCAGCTCGGCCTTCACGCCCAGTTCGGTGATGCGCTTGGCGCCGGCGCGCAGCTGCGCCGGGGTGGAGACGTAGATGAAGTCGCCATCGCCGAAATTCAGAGTGCCGCAGTCCAAGGTGCAGATCTCCGGCAGCAGCTCCTCGATATGGGCAAGACGCGTAAGCGGCCCGACCAGGTCGGTGCCGGCGCCGAACTCCATGGGCTGCTCGCCCTTGCCGATTTCCAGATCACCGCCCATGCCGGCGGTGAGGTTGATGATCACGTCGGTGTCGCTCTCGCGAATGCGCTCGACGAGCTCGCGGTACAGCGCCACGTCGCGGCTCGGCTTGCCGGTCTGCGGGTCGCGCACGTGACAGTGGGCGACGGTGGCGCCGGCTTTGGCCGCCTCGATGGCGGCCTCGGCGATCTGCTTTGGCGTGACGGGGATGGCCGGGTGGCGGCCGACGGTGTCGCCGGCGCCGGTGACCGCGCAGGTGATGATGACTTCATGGTTCACGGTCGTACTCCTAGTTATTCAGGACGAACGCCGCCCCCACGCAGAGCGCGGCGGCAGCAAAGAGCTTCGGTTATTGGGTAAGTTTCAGGGCCTGGGCGGCCGGTTTGCCGTCAAGGCTGGTGACGCCCTCCAGCCAGGCGCTGACGACCTGCGGATTGGCGGCGATCCACTCGCGCGCCACCTTGTCCGGCGCCTGGCGATCCATGATCGGCTGCATCAGCTCGGCCTCCTGGGCGCTGGTGAATCGCAGGTTGGTGAGCAGGCGGTTGGCGTTGGGGCAGCGCTGGGCGTAGTCCGGCGCCGTCACGGTGGAAACCGTCGCCGCACCATCGTTGGGACCGAACACATCTTCTGTGCCGGTCAGGTAGGTGATCGGCATCTGCAGGTTCATCGGGTGCGGCTTCCAGCCGAAGAACACCACCGGTTTCTGGTTGCGCACCGCGCGGCCAACGGCAGCAAGCATGCCGGCCTCACTGGACTCCACCAGCTTGAAGCCGCCAAGGCCGAACTGGTTGGAGTCGATCATCTTCTGGATCGCCGTATTGGCGCCCGAGCCGGCTTCGATACCGTAGATCTTGCCGTCGAGCTGATCCTTGAAGCGTGCGATATCGGCCAGCGTCTTGATGCCCTGCTCGGCCGCGTAGGTCGGCACGGCGAGCACCGCCACGGCATCGTCCAGCGACGGCTTGTCAGCCACCTTCACGGCGCCGGCGTCGAGGAAGGGTTTGATGTTGTCATCCATGATCGGCTTCCAGTAGCCGAGAAAGGCATCGACCTGACCCTTCTGAATACCGGCGAAGATGATCTGCTGCGAGGCCTGGGTCTGTTTGGTTTCATAGCCCAGGCCCTCCAGCAGATGATTGGCCACGGCGGTAGTGGCGACGACGTCGGTCCAGCCGACGGCGCCGAGGCGTACGGTCTTGCAGCTGGCTTCTTCGGCGGCCAGCAGGGGCGAACTGAACAGCGTGACGGCGCAGCAGGCTGCGAACGCGGTGAGCGTTTTCATGAGCGGGCTCCTCAACGGTTTAGTTTCTGGTTTTTAGTACCGTGCGACCGGAACAGCGGTATTCCGATAGCGCCACGCTACGCCGTTACTGAATAGGAAATTCGCACCATATCGACATAAAACCAGAACATAACGACTTGATCACCCATCACCGCTACCGTTAGATAGAAGCCTCCCGCACCGGAGCGCCGCCATGACCCATCACTTCTGCTTTCTGCTGCTGCCCGGGTTTTCGATGATGGGCCTGATGTCGGCCATCGAACCGCTGCGGGTCGCCAACCGTTTTCACGCGCCCCACTACCGCTGGCGCCTGCTCAGCGAGAACGGCGAGGCCGTGCCGGCCAGCAACGGCATGTCGCTTAACGTCGACGGCACCCTGGAAGATGAATGGGCGGGCAATAGCCTGTTCGTTGTCGCCGGCTTCGACCCGCTGGCCGGCTTCAGCGCGTGCCTGGCGAACCGCCTGCGCCGTGCGGAGCGCGAGTGCCAGGTGCTCGGCGCCATCGATACCGGCAGCTTCGTGCTGGCCGAGGCCGGGCTGCTGGACGCCCGGCAGCGCTTCACCTTGCACTGGGAGGCGCTGGAAGCCTTTTGCGAACGTTATCCACAGCTGCAGCCGACCCAGGAACTGTTCGAGATCGACGGCCGGCGTATTACCAGCGCCGGCGGCACCAGCAGCCTGGACCTGATGCTCGGGCTGATCGGCCGCGACCATGGCGAAGCGTTGTCGATCCAGGTGTCCGAGCAGTTCGTACTCGGCCGCATCCGCACCCGGCTGGACCACCAGCGCATGCAGGTCAGCAGCCGCTACGGCATCCACGACAAGAAGCTGGCCCTGGTGATCGGCGAAATGGAGCGCTGCACCGAGGAGCCGCGCACCCCGCAGCAATTGGCCGACACCGTGGGCATCACCACCCGCCAGCTGGAGCGGCTGTTTCGCCAGCACCTGAACACCACACCGGTCACCTTCTACCTCGCCCTGCGCCTGGACAAGGGCCGCCAGCTGCTGCGCCAGAGCGACCTCAGCGTGCTGGAGGTCGCCCTGGCCTGTGGCTTCGATTCGGCCTCCTATTTCGCCAGACGTTATCGGGCAAGGTTTGCCGTCAGCCCCCGCGCGGACCGCCACGAGGCCTGAGTGGCGCGAGCGATCAGCTCACCTGCTCCAGCCACTTGTCGACGTCCTTGCGACTGATCTTGCCGTCTGCCTTGGTGTTGTTGGGATGGAAACGGATGGTGTCGAGGAACTCGAAGAACTCCTTGTTCTCCATCAGGAAGCGCACGGCGTCGATGTCTTCCTTCGAATTGTCGAAGCGATCATCGCCCTTGAGCAGCTTGTTGAAATCCTTGTCGCTGATGATGTCGTCACTGCCCTGCCACTGCTCCCAGTTGTCGACGATACGATCAATCTTGTCCTTGTTGTCGCGATAGAACTCGGCATCGAACTTGTCGCTGTAGGTGACCAGATCCTGCATATTGTCGCGGAACCAGTCGTCGTCGATGCGTCCATCCTTCTCGACGTTCTCGGTGAACTCCTTGTAATGCTCGGGTTGCGCTTCCCAGGCGGGAATGTCCTCCGGATACCAGGCGTCGAAGCGGTCTTCGTACTTGCCTTCGTAATAGTGGTACTCGTAGTTCAAGTGGATAAGGTAATTGAGCTTTTCACCCCACTCCTTCTCGAGTACACCATCCTTGCCCAGTTCGCGAAAATAGTCGCGTACCTTCTCGACGGTCTCCTCGCTCTTCTTCAGGGCAACCACGCCACCGATGATGGCGCCAATGAACCCAAGTACCGCACCCACACCACCAGCAGCGGCAGCCACTACCCCGGCAACGGCCGCCGAGCCCACACCAAGCGCCGCGGCCAAGCCGGCGCCACCCATCACCAGCCCGGCAGTGCCGCCAACCAGTTGCAGGCTCTTGGCCGCGAACTGTTCGGGCGTACCACCCTCCTTACGCAACTTGTCGATACCCATGCCGCCGAGCACCAGGTCGAGCACACCGCCAGCCACGTCGGCGATCCCTCCCACGGTGGACAAGGCACCACCGATCCAACGCAGGCGATCAGCCTCCGGTATTTTCTTCAACTCGGGATCGTTGCCGGTGACGTTGAGGATGTTTTTCTTCACATCTTCCTGCTGCTCGGCAGGCAATTGCTCGATAACATCTTCGATCGAGGGGCGAGAATTACGCGTGTGGACGTCGTACGCTTCCCAGAAACTTTCCGCGGAGAATTTACCAGATTCGATTTCCGGCAATTTATCCAGCTTGTCCTTGATTTCCTTGAGCTCGATGGCCTCGGGCTCGGACACTTCCTTGGGCTTGAAATGCTTGTCCCAGACGGTTTCCTTGAGGCTTTTGCCCAAACCCAGCGAGTCCGCAACGCCTGGCTTGCGAAACAGTTCTTCATAGGCCCCGGTGACCATGGTGGCCATCGGCGAGATCATGCTGATGGTGGTCACGAAGTTCTTCGCCGCCTCGATACGCTCGGCCGGCGTTTCGCCAAAGTTCAGCCCGCCATCGGAGAGTTTGTAGATACCGGCGACCATCGAGATCAGGCCCGCACCGGAGCTCAGCACACCGGTCTTGCCAAGCTTGCCCAAAACCCCGGCAACACCGTCGCGCTCGGCCAGTGGGACTTTCGCCACTTCCTTTTCGATCTTCTCAGCGGTGATGGCGCCAGAATTACCTGAAGGGTCGTTGATGCTCGCCTTGGCGCTGTCCTTGAGCAGTTGAGTCAGCGGCTCCCGAGAATTTTCCGCGGCGGTAACCAGCTTCTGCTCCTCGGCATTGAGCTCGGGCTTGGCCTGGCCCTTTTCCTTGCCGCCGCCGAAGAAGTAGTTGTAGATATCGGTGCCGCGCTTGGTACCCAACACCGAGGTCATCATGGTGGTGAGCAGCGTGGAGACCATATCGGTGGTGGCCTTGTCGACGTTCTCCTCGCCGACGCCTTCGATACCATCCTTGTAAAGCTCGTTGAGCTGATCGATGGGAATGCCGAACTTGAACTCGGTGTCGATCTGCGCCGCCAGCTCCGAGTCGAGCAGGCTGAGTGACTGCATGTCGGCGGCGTAACGTGCCGCTGCCCCTTCGGGATTGTCCTTCTCCAGCGCTTCGAGGGCCTTCTTGTACTCTGGGTCGCGCAGGGCATCGACCAGCTTGTCCTTGAAGCCGTCCTTGTCCTCGACTTTATCGATCGCCTCCTTGAGGAAGCGGTCGTTGTCGGCGGCGATGTCCTCGTCGGTCATCAATTCCAGCAGCTCTTCACCGAGTTTGCCTTCGTCAACCAGCCCACGCATTTCCGAGGGACTCATCTCCTTCGGGTCCTTGCCATAGCTGGTGGTCGTGCTGTTGAAGGCGCCGTTGGTGGTGCTGTACGGCAGGAACTGGAAACCGCCATTGAGCATCGCCCGGGCTTCGAGTAGGCGCAGGTACTTGGCCTCCTTGGAATCAGAGGGCTTGTCCTTGTACGCCTCCTTGAGGTTATCGTAGTAAAGCTCACCAACCGTCTTGGCCTTGCCGTCCTTCTTCTCGCGGGTTTCGGCGAGCATCAGGTCGGTTTGCTTGGCGGATGGCAGATCGCGATCCTCGAATGCCTTGTCGACAGCACCCTGCTGCTTCTCGGTCAACACGCCGCTGAGATTGGCGAAGTGTTCAGGTGTAACGCTTTCGATGACGATGAACTTGCCGCGTCGCGGCGTTTCTACGGCGAGTACACCAGGGGCCAGGGTCTCGACCTTGGTATTGTCGGTGACCACGGGAATGTCGTCCCGGGCGCTCATCACTTTATAGCCGTCATCGTCGATCTTGTTTTCGATCTTGTCGCGGGTTTCAGCGAGCTCCTTGACCTTCTTGTAGGCTTCTGGTGAAACCTCCTTGGAGACTGCGTATTTCTTGCCATCTGCGGTGGTAAAGAGGGCCGTGTCGTTCTCACCATAGGCACCGCTGTTGTCAACGGTCAGCTGAAAGCCATGGACAGGGTGATACACCGCCGCGCTCATATCCATGTAGCCGTCTTCAATGAAACGCAGGTCACCCAGTTCGGGAATCTGCTCAGCCGAGGTGACCACTTCGAATCCGTAGGACTCGCGCTTACCAAGCCATAATTCATGCTCTTCGGATAATTCTTTCTCGGTCCATGCCGGTGGCCCGGCGACGTCACCAGCGTCCAGTTTTTCCTTGGCCACCTCGTGCATTCTCGGATTGACGCCAGCGTGCACCAGCACCTGATCACCATTTTTCATGGTCACCAGCAACAGGTCGTCCCACAACATCAGTCGATGGCCGCTGGACGACAGCCATTCGGTCTCGACGTTGGCGATGTCCTCTTCTTTCCATTGATGATTACTTTCTGCCAACGGCGGTTTGCCATCCAGATAGGGACCGCGGTACTCCTTGTAGGCCTCGATACCTTCCTTGTCGAGCTGACCGCCTCTGCTCTGCGCTTCGCGCATCTTGTCATCGAATTCGCGCATCTTGGCATCGAAATCGGTATCGCCGGTTTGCTCTGTCGCCCGTTCTGGGCTTGTTTTATCGCTGCTGCTCATTGGCTCTGCGCTCCGGTTCGATAAGTGGACAAGGTCGCAAAACGGCGCAGCGGCCCTTGTAGGAAAGAAGGTGGCTATGGCACTTGTTGGCAGACGCAAGTCGACTCATGGCGCCCTTGCCGTTCGGCGGAAACGAGAACGGGTGCGCGCAAAAAGGGCGGTCTGCAGTGCGTCCATTCAAGCAACGGTCACATTGATGTAACAACCTGATCGCGATGGATTTCGCAGCTTTTCACGGCGACACATGGCCCTTAACAGGATGCGAGGGCGGCACTGTACAGACTGTCAGGAGTACCGCGACATGCACCAGGATCAGACTCTAGCCACCAGCCACGAATCGGATTTCCGAACAACTTTTACCTCGCCATCCGAAATCCCGAACGCTGTGTTTCTGCAGAACATTAGCGGCCATTCACAATCAATCAGTTAGCAGCTGCCCAGGTGTATCCCGGCGCGGCACGCTAATTGCGAAGTACTTCCCGCCTCTGATCGACACCGCCTTGCAGCACTGCGGTGATATACAAAAACAAGTACGTTCTGGAGGGTTCTTCTTGCCTATTCAAACTGCCGCGCCGGCACGTTCCGCCAGCGACCACCATGTCGGGCCTCCATGCGAACCGAATCCGAGCATGACGTGGCGCGCCTGCGCGCGACCGTCGCCAGTGCGTACAACAACCATAATCCTCGAGGGACTATAGGCATGTATTCGACCACTCTCGGCCCCAGCGCGCCGACCGAGACACCCTACGACCACGCACCATTCAACAGCGAAAGCGCCGTGCGTTTCGGTGCGTTCATCCTCTTCCCACGCCAGCATCTGTTGCTCAAGCATGGCGAGCCCGTCAGCCTGGGTAGCCGTGCCCTGGACCTGCTCATCGCCATGGCAGCGCGGCCGGGAGAGTTGCTGGAGAAGTCCGAACTGATCGCCTGTGCCTGGCCAAAGGTCATCGTCGAGGAATGCAACCTGCGCGCGCAGATCGTCACGCTGCGCCGGGTACTCAGCGAGGACGAGAGTGGCTTCGAATACATCGTCACCGTCCCAGGACGTGGTTACCGTTTTGTGGCGCATACCGAACCCTATGAGGCGGGCGAACCCGCCGTGGTGGAGCGTCTGCAATCCTTGCCCAGCTTGATAACCCGGCCTCTGGGGCGGGACACAATCCTGCAGCGCCTGGCCGAGCAGTTGCAGCACAACCGTCTGGTCTCCCTGCTGGGACCCGGCGGCATCGGCAAGAGCACCGTCGCGCTGGCGCTCGGCAACCAGTTGGCTGGTGACATGCCCCATGGCACCTGTTTCGTTGACCTCAGCGAGGTCGATGACGACAGCCGCATCCCGCATGCCCTGGCTGAAGCCCTCGGCCTGCAGACTGGCAGCGACCCCTTGCGCGACGTGGTGCAGTACCTCCAGCACCGGCGCCAATTGCTGATTCTCGACAACTGCGAGCAGGTGCTGGACGGCACGGCGCTGGTCGTCGAAACCCTGCTCAAGTGGACACCGGACTGCGCCATCCTGACCACCAGCCGTGAGCCGCTGCACGCGGCAGGTGAGCAAATCGAGCGTTTGCTGCCGCTGCAATTGCCTGCGGCCTGCGAGCATCCCAATGCCGAGCAGGCACTGGATTACCCCGCCATCGAGCTGTTCGTGGAGCGGGTACAGGCCAGCGATACGGCGTTCACCCTCAACGACGGTAACGTGGCGGACGTGATCAACATCTGTCGCAAACTCGACGGTATCCCCCTGGACATCGAGATCGCCGCAACACGGGTCAGCGCCTTTGGCCTGGAGCCCCTGGCGGAACTGCTGGATGGCGATTTCCGCCTGCAGATGGAGGGTCGCCGTACCGCGCCACCACGCCACCGCTCGCTACGCGCCACGCTGGACTGGTCATACCAGACCCTGGCACCGGCCGAGCAGGCGATGCTGCGTCTGGTGGCGATCTTCAACGGTACCTTCACCCTGAACGCCGTGCGCGCGCTGGTCGAAGGCGATGCGACCCTGTCGGGTGACCCGCTGCCGCTGATCGAGAGCCTGGTGGACAAGTCCCTGCTGATCGCCCATCGCGACGACACCCTCAAGTTCTATCAGATGCCCAAAAGCGAGCGTCTCTACGCTCTGGAGAAACTCGACCAGACCGGCAGCACCCAGCGTCTCGTCGCCCGCCATGCGGCTTATGCGTTGGCCGTGGTGAAAAAGGCTGCCAGCCAGCTCGACGCCGTGGTGCCGGAAGCCTGGAAGAACCTGTACGGCGCGGAAAGCGACACCATTCGCTCGGCGCTCACCTGGGCCTGTTCCACTGACGGCAATCAGTCGCTGGGCCTGGAGCTAACCCTGGCGGCCCTTGGCCTAGGCCCCTACCGGGATAGCTCATCGCGCCCTCGGGTAGAACAGCTGCCGCAACAGGAGCCGATGCGCCGCCAGGCAGGTTGAGCACAGAAGATCAGGGCACCGTGGCCGAGAGGCGGTCGCCCCGTCAGAGCCAGACAGCTCGCCCCTAGATCAGCCGCGCGGCAACCAGCGCATCGGCCACCGGCTGGAAGGTATTGGCCGGAATCGGCTCGCCCTTCACCGCCCGCTTGGCGATCTCGGCCGCCAGCTTGGCATCCGGGCTACGCGGTATGCCGAGGCTGACCGACTGCGCCAGCAGCGCTTTGGCGTCCTCACCCGTAGCCATGCATGTCAGCACCGGCACCGGCGTTTCGCCGCGAACGTAGCGCACGCCGACCAGCCAGCCGTCTTCGCTACCGATCATCAGGGTGGCATGGGCGATGCCGACCTTGCGGCTGCTCAGGGCCTGCATCTCGCGGCGCTGACGCTGACGCTCGCGCTTGATCAGCGGATCACCATCCATGTCCTTGCGCTCGCGCTTCTGCTCGCTGCGCGTCATGCGCATCTCACGCTGGAACAGCCAGCGTTGCAGCAGCACGTCGACGCCGCCGATGAGCAGGTAGGTGAGTAGCACCGTGGCGACCAGCGGCTTGAGCAGCACGAAGAACACCGACTCGATGCACCCGGCACCGCAACGCGAGGATTCCATCAGCGCCTGCAAGGCGATGCGCCCCACCACGTAAAAGGCTACCGACAGCACCACCACCTTGACCAGGCTCTTGAGAAACTCGATGAAATTGCGCATCGAGAAGATGCGCTTGGCGCCTTCGATCGGATTGATACGCGAGATTTCCGGCTTGATCGGCTCGCCGGAAAACAGCACGCCGCGCATGGTCACGATGTTGGTCAGGATCACGCAGACCACCGTCACCCCGAGGATTGGAAAGGCGGTGCGCAGCAGCACTTGCTGGGCACTTTCCAGCAGGCGTGGCCAGACGGTGGCGAAGGGCTCCACGTAGATGGTCGCGGCCAGGTCGAGCAGGCCGCGCACCCGTGATTCGGCGATGCCGGCGAGAAAGGCGATGCACACCGAGCAGCCGAGCAGCACCACCGCCGAGACCATATCCTGGCTTTTCGAGACCTGGCCTTTCTGCCGTGCCTCGCGCAGCTTCTTGTCGGAGGCCGGCTGGGATTTCTCCTCGCTGCCGCTGTTGCCGGCCATCAGGGCTCACCCGCGCCGGACAGCGTCTTGAGCACCTCGACGGTGCCGCGAAATTCCGCCAGTTGCTCGAGCATCAGCGGAATCAGGAAGCTGCAGTAGAGCACCATCAGAAAGGTGAAGATCAGGTTCTTGATCGATAGCGACAGGTCGAAGATATTCATCTGCGGCGCCATGCGCGACAGGTAGGCAAGCATCATGTCCGCCACCAGCAGGGCGATGATCAACGGCGCCACCATCAACACGCCGATGCGCATCACCTGATCGAGAATCGCCAGCACCGCCTCCAGCGCCGCGCTGGCGATCACCGGGGTGAAGGCGGTAACCGGCCATAGCTGATAGCTGTGGTAGAAGCCGTCGACCATCAGGATGAAGCCGCCGGACATAAAGAACAGGGTGATCAGGGTGACGCTGAGCAGGGTCGCGGTCACCCCGGCTTCGCCCGCACCGGAGGGGTCGACCAGTTGCGCCATGGTCGAGCCGCGCTGCAGGTCGACCAGCTCGCCGGCCACCTCGGCAGCCCAGAACGGTATGCCGAACAGCAGCCCCACGGTCACCCCGATGAGGAACTCCTTGACCATCAGCCCGGCGAGGAAAAAGCTGCCGTAGTCCTCCAGCGCGGTGAGCGCCGAAAAGGCCGGCAGGAACATCGGTGCGGAGATCGCCACCGCCACGCAGCTGCGGATCATCCCGGTCAGCCCCAGGCGATTGAAGGCCGGGGTGATGAACACCAGGCCGAGCGCCCGACAGACCGCCAGAGCTGCCGCCGAGATCACCGGATACGCGATCTCGGCGATGCCCAGACCGATATCGGCATCCATGACCTAGCGCGTCCAGACGGGGAAATTGTCCAGCACGTGGCTGGCCAGCGCCGCCACCTGGGTGGCCAGCAGCGGGCCGATCAGCACCAGCACCAGCAGCACCGCCACCAGCTTGACCGCCTGCGGCAGGGTCTGGTCCTGTATCTGGGTGAGCGCCTGCAGCAGGCCGACACCGAGGCCGATGAGAATGGCCACGCCCAGCGCCGGCGCGCTGAGCAGCAGCACGGTCATCAGCGCCTGTTTCATCAACGACAGGAATACGTCCTGGCCCATGCTTCACCCTCCTCCGTAGCTGAGAATCAGGCCGTGCATCAGCCGTGACCAGCCGCTGACGGCGACGAACAGGAAAATCTTCAGGGGAATCGAGATCAGCGTCGGCGACACCATCATCATGCCCATGGCCATCAGCACGTTGGCCACCAGCAGGTCGATCACCAGAAAGGGGATGTAGAGCAGAAAGCCGATCTCGAAGGCACGGGTCAGCTCGGAGCTGACGAACGCAGGAATCAGTACCACCAGGTCGTCGTCGCGCAGATCGGCGCGCGCCTCCTCGGACCACACGGTCTCGGTGGCCTGCACGAAGAAGGCGCGCTCGGACGGGTTGGCGAAGCGCGACAGGTGGGTTTGCAGAGGCGCATGCAGGGCGTCGCCCAGCTCGCGTAACTCCTCGGCGTTCTGCAGGCTGATCGAGCGCCCCTCCACCTCGCGGTACATCTCGCCGATCAGCGGCGTGGTCACGTACACCGCGAGGATCAGGGCGATGCCGTAGAGCACCAGATTCGGCGGCGTCTGCTGCACGCCCAGGGCATTGCGGATCAGGAACAGCACCACGGAGATTTTCAGAAAGCCGGTCAGGGTCACCACCGCCAGGGGAATCAAACCGATCGTGGTGACGACCAGGATGATTTCCAGCAGGTTCGGCTGGTAATCCGTCATAGGCTGGCGAACCGGGTCAGGCGCACCCCCAGCCCATCACCGATGGCGACCAGCTCGCCGCGCCCCACACAGCGCCCGTTGATCATCAGTTCGACCCGCTGCGCATCAGCGTGGGGCAGGGCCAGCACACTGCCCTCGCCCAGCTCGCGCAGTTCGCCCAGGGGCATTTCCAGGCTGCCGATCTGGCAGACCACGGTCAGCGGCACATCGTCCAGTTGCGCATCATCGGCGTCTTGCCCCATGGCGTTCTCCATCGTCGGGTTGGTCGGTTGCAAGGCTTCGAGCAGTTGCAGGCCAGATTTCTGGCGTTTGAAACGGGCCTGACGGTGGCCGCCCGCGAGTAGTAGCAGGCCGTCGGCATCCGCCGGGCAGTCGAGCATCAGCACGTCGCCCGGCTGCAGGCTACACAGCTCGGCCAGGCTCAAGGTCTGACAGCCGCGCAGCAGGGTCAGGCTCAGCGGCAAGGTAGGCAGGGCTTGGCGCGCCGGCGGCACGTGACGCTCCAGCAGATCGGCGATGCTTTGTGCGGCCGCCCGGCTCAGCTGCAAAGTCAGCGTGCCCAGGGGCGCACCGTCTGCGCTGAGTTGCAGATTCAGGTCGACTTCGCCATGGCACGGCTCGGCGTCCAGACTCAACGGTTGACCCAACGCGGCTTCGAGCGGCTCGATCCAGGGCAACAGCGCCTGCTCGAGCAGCACGCTCTGCAACACTGCGGGCAGACCGGCGAAGTCGCGCTGCAGCGCCATGGTGCCCAACAGTCGCTCGAACAAGGCAGCATTAAGGTGCAGCTGCAGCGAATGCATGCCGAGCCGCGCCGGTACCACCCACGCAGCGTTTTCCGAGTGCTGACCACCGAAAGCGATCTCTAGCTGCACCCCGGCGGCCTGGCCCCGCCAGGGCTTGCGGCGGCGCAACAGGCGGTTGCGTAGCGCCTGTTCGGCGACATCGAGTTGCGGCAGCAGGGGCAACAGCGGCATGGGCACCAATGACTGACGGCAATTCATCTGTGCATGGCCTCCCAGGGGCGGTCTTCGGCCAGGCTCTCTTCGAGCGCTTCGCTGGCACGTTGCTGATTCCTAGCCTGGCGTTGCAGCAAGGGCTCCAGTGCCTCGCACTGCAACTGTCGGCGCAGCCAGACCTGCTGGGCCTGGTCACGGCCCGCCTGCAACTGAGCCAGATGCCGAGCCGCCTCACCGGCCTGCTGGGCAAGGTGCCCGCGCTGCGCCTCGAGCGCGTCGAGCAGCTCCAGCGCGCTGCGGTACTGCCCCACTGGCAGCGCGCCCTCGGTAAGCAGGGTCTGCAGGTGGCGGGCCTCGCCTTCGAGCAGCGCCAATGCCTCGCTGACCTGCGCCTGGGCGTGCTGCAGATCGAGGGTCGCTTGCTGGCAGCGCGCCTGCCAACTGGCCAGCTGCGCTTCGGCGCGGCGCACGCGCAGGCGCCGCAGCTCGTCCAGCTGCTGAACGGCGCTCATCCGAGCACCTTGCGCAGCGCGCGCAGGGTATCGTCGAAGCCACTGGGTTCGGCGGCGTCCTGACGCAGAAACTGTTCAATGGCGCCCTGGCGGGCGATCGCCTCGTCAGCCAGCGGATCGCTACCAGCCACGTAATCGCCGGTGCGCAGCAACAACTCGATGTCGGCGTGCCGCCCCATCAGGGCACGCAGGTGGCCGGCCAGCTGCCGCTGCTCCGGCGCTACAACGCGGTCCATCAGGCGGCTGCGGCTCTGCAGCACGTCGATGGCCGGAAAGTGGTTGCGCTGCGCCAATTCGGCGCTGAGCACCAAATGGCCATCGAGGATCGAGCGCACCTCCTCGGCCACCGGGTCGAGGGACGCATCGCCCTCCGTGAGCACGGTATACAGCGCCGTGATGCTGCCAGTGGCCGCCGGCCCCGAGCGCTCCAGCAGACGCGGCAGGGCCGAGAACAGCGAAGGTGGATAGCCGCGTCGGATGGGCGGCTCGCCGATGGCCAGGCCAATCTCGCGCTGGGCACGGGCGAAGCGGGTCAGGCTGTCGAGCAGCAGGAGCACGTGGCGGCCCTGATCGCGGTGGTATTCGGCATGAGCAGTGGCCACCAGTGCGGCCTTCACGCGCTCGGTGGCCGGGCGATCCGAGGTGGCGACCACGGCAACGGTGCGCGCCCGCGCCTCTGTGCCCAGGTGAACATCGAGCAGCTCACGCACTTCACGCCCACGCTCGCCGATCAGACCGATGACGATTACCTGGGCTTCGCTGCGCCGCACGATGCTGGCCAAGAGCGACGATTTGCCCACACCGGGCTCGCCGAAGATACCCATGCGCTGACCACGCGCCACGGTGAGCAACCCGTCGATGGCACGTATGCCCAGCGGCATCGGCTGCTCGACGATCTGCCGGGAAAAGGGTGCGGGCGGCTCAGCGTGCAGTGGATAGCGCTGCAAGCCAGTGACCGGTGCGCCACCATCGAGCACATCACCGAGGGGGCCGATCACCCGCCCCAGCAAGGCATCGCCAACCAGGACGCCCTGGCTCTCGCCGGTGGCGACGATTTCGGTTCGGGTCGACAGCCCTTCCAACGAGCCGATGGGGGAGAGAATCGCTTCGTCGCCATCGAAGCCCACCACCTCGGCAGTGAGCACCCGCCCACTGGCCGGGTCGTTGAGACGACACAGCTCGCCGATGCCGACATTCGGCACGCTGGCCTGGATCAGCGTGCCGCGGATGCTGCGAATGCGCCCGCGTAACGGTCGTGGCTGGGCATCGGCCAGGCGCGCGCTGAGGGTCGGTAGCAGATCACGCAGAGGGGCGTTCATTACCGCCCTCCAGGCTGCCAGGCAGCAATGCCTGGCGCAGCCCCTGAAGCTGGGTGTGCAGGTCCAGCTCGACACTGGCCTGAGTGCTGCTCAAGCGGGCGTGACCGGCAGCGAGACCTTCATCGGCAGCCACGTCCAGCCGCTCGCCGAGGTCGCTCAGGCGCTCGCGCACGGCGTCGAGCTGATCCGGGCGCACCTGCAGGCGCAACCGCTGGGCGTGGCGAAAGGCGCCAAGTGCCTGACGGGTGCATTGCGCCAGGCGGGTGGCATCGTCCAGTTCGCCGATGACCTGGCGGGCGATACCCAGCGCCAGGTCGGCCATCTGCGTTTCAAGGCCGGCCAGATAGTCATCGACCTGCTGCGCCGTGCGCGCCAGCAACTGTGCCGCCTCGCGTTGCCCTTCGGCGAGGCCGGCCGCCAGGCCCTCTTCGCACGCCTGGTCACGCAATTGCTGCAAATCGGCCTGGGTGCGCTCGGCCTCCTCGCGGGCGGTCTGCAGGAACGCGTAGCCATCGATCCACTGGGCAGCCTGCTCGGCCCGCAGAATGCGCTGACCGGGTTTGCTCGGCAACTCGCTCATGCCGCCCCTCGCTCAACATGAACGCCCAGGGCCAAAGCAACCTGACGCACCAGTCGAACATCATCGTCGCTGCCATTCGCCAGCGGCGCTGCCAGGCCGAAACGCAGGCGCAGCCAGGCCTGCAACGTTATCGGCTGGACGGCCAGCCATGCTTCCACGCAGCGCTGTCCATCAGTCTCGATGGCGGCCAGCAGCGCAGCGCCACCGACGGGCGCGGGCGCGCCGGTTCCAGCATCACGCCAGTCCACGGCCAGATCGTAGGTGGCGTCACCTAGCCGCTCGCGCAGTTGCTGTACCTGCGGACCGCGAATTTCGCGGGCCAGGGTATGGGCATGCCGGCATGCGCCACAGGCCATGGCCAATTCAGCGAAGGCCGACGGCGGCAGGAGCAGCACCGGCAGGTCGTCATCAGCCACTTCGCCAACCTCACTCAACGGCTGCAGGCCGTAGTAGGAAGCCAGTAGCTCGGCAAGGCGCGCCTCGAAGCGGCGCTGCCTGATCAGTTCGCTCACTCGATCTCGGGGCACGGCACCCAGCAGCGCCGCCTCGAGGCACTCCTGGGCGACAAACCGTATCGGCTGGGCGAGTAACGTGCTCCAGGCATCACGTAACGCCTGGCTCATTCGTTTTCCCTCAGCACATAGGTGCCCTGCCCCTGACGTTCACGCCACAGGTACCAGCCCAGCGCACCGGCCAAGCCGAGCAACACCAGCAGCCCGACAATCAACAGGGTACGAGCTCGTGACACGCTTTCCTCGAGCATCCAGATGCCCAGAAAAGAGCTCAACGGTGGTCGCGCATCGTCACGCAGATTGCGCACCGCTGCCTTGATGGCGGTGACCGATACACCGTCGTAGTTCAGCCCGGAAATACTGTTGGCGACCAGGGTCTTGATCTGCGGGATCAACTGGTCGACATCGGTATCCGGTTCGTAGCGAATCAGCACCGAAGCCGATGATGGCGAGATCACCCGCTTGAGCAGATCGTTATCGGGCAGCACCACGTGAACCCGCGCCGACAGCACGCCGTCGATCTGCGACACGGTGTGCGACAGCTCTTCGCTGAGCGCATAGACCATCTGCGCCCGCTCCTGTACCGGTGAAGACACCAGGCCGTTGTTCTTGAACACTTCGCCCATATTGGAAAACTGCTGCTGCGGCAGCCCGGCCTCGTCGAGTAGTGCCACGGCCTCGGACAGCCGCTCCTGGGGCACGCTGACGGTGATACGTCCGTCTTCCTGCACCTGACGCTGGGCGGCAATACCTTCGCGCAGCAGGGCCGCCACCATGCTGTTGGCTTCGCGTTCGCTGAGGTTGCTATACAGCACCATGCCATCGCAGGCCTGCAGCAACAGCGTCAGCAGCACCAGCGCGAACAACCGGAGGGGATGCCCACGCATGGTCACTGGCCTCTGAGCAGGGTATTGGCGGAGCCGGAGATCTGCGTGGCGCCACGCACCACCATCTGGGTTTCGATAGAGTAATCGAATACCCGGCTTAGCGAGCCAACCAGACGATCGATCTGCTGCTCGTTGACCTTGCCCGGTTCGACCCCGGCGCCCTTATCCACCGGCGCATTGCTGATATACGGCGTGCGCTCCACGGCGGCAGCGTCGGAAAACCCCTTGGAGCGATCGATGAACCCGTTGAGCCGCTCCATCAAGTTCTCGCCAATCTGATTCGGGCTGGCGCCCTGGGGCATGCCCTTGGCCTGACTGGCCATGTGCTCGAACAGATTCTGCGAGGCCTGGGCGAGATCCTGCCCGGCGACCGTAGGGGCCGCTGTGGCGACTGCTGCGCTGACTGTCATGGCCGATCCCCGTGGTTATTCTTCGTCGTCCGCGGTGGCTTCCTTGAGAATCTCCTGAGCACGCGGCATGACGATGAACTGGCCGCCGAGGATGACCGCCTGGGTGATCATGTCGTTGGTCAGCTCGTCCTCGGCCTGGGCGTTTTCAAGCGCCTGGTCGAATTCGGCTTCAGGGGTGTTCTGTACTTCTGTGTTGCCATCTACCTGAGCGACTGCCATGGGATCTCTCCTTTCGTCTGACGGTTATTCGTCCGCGCTCTTGATCACCTGGATGCCGGCGCTACCGCGAAACACTCGCACACCCCGCTCGCGAACCACCTCGGGTTCGGCGACTACCGGGCTCTGCAGTTGATCGATACGTTGCTGGACCAGCGCCATATAGGGCGGTGGCCCGGAAATCATCATCCCGTCACCGTGGAAACTGCTGCGCAGCGACAAGTGCTTGCCTGCCACACCCAGCTCGTCCAGCGCGGCCTGTAGCTCGTCGAGCTGGAAGCCGCTGGGTTCGAACTGGCGAATCTCGATTTCGTCCTCGCTGTTCACATGCAGCATGTTGCCGTCGAAGAACCAGGTCAGGCCGCCGTTGCTGCACAGTGCATCGAGAAACTCACCGGCACTGGCCGCACGTAGATTGCTCTGCGCGCGGCCCTTGACCCGGCTGGAAATCGCCATCGGCAGGCCCAGGTTGCGTCCGAAGGCCTCCAGTGCGCTGCGCAGATCCTGGTTGATCACCACGTAGGCATAGGGCTGTTCGAACCACGGCGGAGTCACCTCGGCCTGTACGCTGCCTGTACCACCCACCAGCAAGAGCAGCGACAACACCAGGCCACGACCGACCGCGCTACTATCGGCGCAGGCAGATCGATGAAACAACCGCCGCCCGGCAACAATCACAAGATTTCGCAGCCGCTTCACAGATCCCCTCGAAGCCGGCTCTATAGAATGCCGTTCACTTGCCGGACCAACCGAGGAGCACCGCCCTTGCCGTCGATTTCCACCCGCTGCATCCTGCTTGCCAGCCTCGCCCTGCTGGGCGCCTGCAGTAACCATGCGCCTAGCACTTCGACACCAGGCGGCGATGAGGCCTACCAGCGCTTGATGAAGCTGGCCGGCGATGTCGAGGCGCGTGGCGACCGCGGCACCGCCGCCACCCTCTACCAGCGCGCTGCAGAACAACCGGGGGCGGGCTTCGAAGCCTGGCAGCGGCTGGGCCAGGCGCGGTTGGCGAGCGGCAACACCCAGGGCGCCGAGGCGGCGTACCAAAAAGCGGTCGCGCTGGAGCCGGACAATCCCGTGGGACTGCTTGGCCTGGGTACCGCGCAACTGCGCCTGGGTTATCCGGAACGCGCTCAGCCGCTGCTCGAAAGCGCCGCCCGCCAATTGCCGAACGATGCCCAGGCCTTTGCCCGGCTGGGCGCCGCTGAAGCACAGTTGGGCAACATCGAGGCGATGCAGAAGGCCTTCGCCACGGCACGCCGGCTGGCCCCCGCTGACCTCGACGCGCGCAGCAACCTCGCCCTGGCCCACGCACTCAACGGCGACACCGGCAACGCCTTGCGCGAGATCGACGGTATCGACCGCGCGCCCACCGCCCAACGGCGCCACCAACGCACGGCACTGCTTATCCAGGTGCTGGCCGGCGCTCGGGGCAACCCGGCCAGCGTGCAGCTCAACGACACCAGCGCTACGCAACGTCAGGCACTGATCGCCGAGGCGCAGGGTATCGCCGCCATCCGCGACCCTGCCGAACGCGCCCGGGCGCTGGGGCTGAGCGCCGGCCAATAGCACATGCTGCCTTGTGATGGCAGGGATCACTGTCCACCTCCGGTTTCGCTCTGCGCCGCCTGCTCCTGGCGCCGGCGACGCTTCTCGTCGGTCTCGAAACCTTCAAGATAGGATTGCGCCGCGCGGCCCACTGGCGCGGCCAGGGTCGGCCCGGTCTGCCTGCCGCGCAGCAGGTCACCGCGACGCTCGACCATCTGCAGCAGGTTGGCGTTGTTGGCGCAGCCAGGCGGCAGTGGTAGCAGCTCACGCTCGTCGACCGGCTGGCCATCGTTGGTGACGCGACGGCAGGCATCGGGCACCAGCAGGGTCTGGCCGTTGCCGTCAACGACGGTCTGGTAGCCAGGTGAATAGCGGGGGGCCTTCAGCTCGGTCTGGCAGGCGCCCAGTAGCAGGCAGGCGGACAGCAGGCCCATGCGCGTCATTACGACACTCCCGTTCATTGCACGTGAAACCCGAACGAGCTGCTGCGCCCCGGGGCAGCGGCGCGCGCGCCGAGGCTCTTGTCCAGCGGCGTAAGCATGGCCTGGGTCTGCACCGGCTCGACCAGATAGGGCGTGATCAGGATCACCAGCTCGGTTTCGTTCTGCTGAAAGCGCTTGGAGCGGAACAGGTTGCCGAGGATCGGCATGTCACCGAGCAGCGGGACTTTCTCCAGATCCTGGGCATTCTCGCGCTGGAACAGGCCGGCGATGGCGAAGGTCTGCCCGCTGCCAACCTCGACGCGGGTGTCAGCGCGGCGTACACGAAACGACGGCACGCGAAAACCCGAAACCTCCAGGGTGCTGCCGCCCATCAGGCTGCTAACCTCCGGGCGCACCTGCAGACCGATACGCTCACCCGGCAGCAGCGTCGGGCTGAACAGCAGCGACACTCCGTAGGATTTGTATTCGATGCCCACCAGATCGCTGTTCACCGGCACCGGCACCGGTACTTCGCCGCCAGCCAGGAAACTCGCCGTTTCACCGGTCATGGTGGTGATGTTTGGCTCGGCGAGGATCTCCAATACGCCATTGCTCTGCAGCGCCTCGAGCACCGTATCGATATTGAAGTTGCCGCTGTCCAGGCCCACACCGATCAGATTGGAGCCACCGGCAGCGGCCTCCGCCGCCAGCCTGCCGCCGGTGAGCAGGCCGAACGAGAAAGTGCCGTTGTTGAACAGCGCATTCCAGCTCACGCCATAGCGCAGTAGCTCTTCGCGAGACACCTCGGCAAAGCGCACGCGAATGTTCACTTGTGCCGAGCCTGGGTAAGTCGCGGTGTTCACCGCGCCCTGCCAGTCCTGGCCGGTAGGATCGAGCATGGCGTTGAGATCCAGCGCCTCGGCGACGCTGCCGACCTGCCCGCGAGCCGCCAAGCGGTTACCGACGCCTTGCACCTCGGCGCCACTCTGCGGATGACGGCTACGCAATGCACTGGTAATCGGCCGGCCATTGCTGCCGACGTTGATCTGCAGCAAAGCGATTTCCCGTTCGTCACTGCCCAGGGCCACCAGCGTGGTGTGCCCCGGTCGCTTGCCGAACAGGTAGATGACACCAGGCGAGATCACCTGCAGGTCGGCTACATCGGGCTCGGCGACCATCACCGCGTCCACTGGATCGCTGAAGCGCATGATCCGTCCTTCGCCGGTGGCCAGAGAGATATCGCCACCCAGCGGGGCTTGGGCCATGGCCAGCAGTGGCACACAGCACAACGTCAGCAATAGCAGGCGCATCATGTCGCACCTGCCAGCGCGGGTGCGGGTTGACTCTTTTCCGCCCGCGCTGTGCTCGGCGTGCCGATCACCTTGATCGCCTGCAGGCTGTATTCCGGGGCCAGTTCGGTAAAGGACAGCACGGCCATCTCCAGTTCGTCACGAATGCACAGGCGCAGAATCCGGCGACGCAGCTCCGGGTGCACCACCAGGGTCGGTTTCACCTGCTCGGGCAATTGCCCGCACTCCAGGCGTAGCGCCTTGAGCAGGCCGCGGGTGGCCTCCCGGGCGCGAATTTCACCGCGCCCGGTGTCCTGCTGGCGGGCAGCTTCCAGCAACTGCGCCTCTAGGGCCGAGCCCAGCACGAAGGCGGCGATCACCCGTTGTTCATCGGCATGCTGGTGGCTGATCTGGCGCGCCAGGGCGGTACGCAAATGGTCGCTGAATCGCCCGACATCACCCTCGCGACCGCCCCACTCGACCATCGCCTCGAGCAGTGCCCGCCGGTTGCGGATCGACACGCCCTCGGCCACCAGGCGCCGCAGGGCGTCGGCGATGCGCTGCAGCGGCACGGCCCGCAGTGCCTCCTTGACCAGTTCGCCGTGGCTCTCCTCCAGGTGCGCCAGCAACTGACGGGTTTCCTGGATGCCGAGAAAGTCGCCGGCATAGCGGCGCAGCACGCGCGCCAGCACATCACGCAAGATCTCGTCGGGGCGCAAGTAAGTGATCCCCGCCTCGCTCAGCTCGGCCTGGCGCTCGCTGGCGATCCACCAGCCGCTACGACCGCCCAAGGGCGATGCTCGCTCCTCGCCGCTGATATCGAGCAGCTGCAGATGCACGGGGTCGTCCTTGAGCAGCACTTGACCGGGGTTCAGCTCGCCTTGATCCACTGGCACGCCTTCCAGTTCGACGCGATAGCTGCCGGGCGAGCCCGCCATGTCGACAGCCACGGACGGCATCGGGAACTCGATGCCCAGCTCGTTGTGCAGGTCGTGGCACAGTACCTCGAGGCGTTGCTTGAAGGGCTGCAGCGGCACCGCTTCAGCCAGACCGGGGCCGATCGAAAGCAGGACCCGGGTGTCCGCGGCGGCAGCGGGCTCTTGCACCTGCTGCTGTTCGTCGGGCTCGGTGACCACCTCTTCGACGGCCTCGACAGCCGCCGCCTCGGCTTGCTGCTCGCGGCGCTGACGCCGCTGTAGCATCCACGCGCACAGCCCCAGCACCGCCGACAAGCCGAGAAACACGGGCGCCGGGAAGCCGGGAATGAACGCCACGGCGGCAAGAATCAGCGCAGTCAGGGTCAGGGCCCGCTGGCTGTTACCCATCTGGCGGATGATCTCGGTGCCCAGGTCGACCTGTTCGCCCTCGTTGTTGACGCGAGTGACCACGGTGCCTGCTGCCACGGCGATCAACAGCGCCGGTATCTGCGCGATCAGCCCATCCCCCACGGTGAGCAGCGAATAGGTATGCCCGGCCTCGGCGAAGGACATGCCGCGCGACAACATGCCGATCAGCAGACCACCAATCAGGTTGACGAAAAGGATCACCAGGCCGGCGATGGCATCGCCCTTGACGAACTTCATGGAGCCGTCCATCGCACCGAACAGCTGGCTCTCACGCTGCAGATCGGAGCGCCGGCGGCGCGCCTCGTTGGCATCGATGTCGCCGTTGCGCAGGTCGTTGTCGATGCTCATCTGTTTGCCGGGCATGGCGTCCAGGCTGAAGCGCGCCGCCACTTCGGCGACCCGCTCGGCACCCTTGGTGATGACTACGAACTGCGCCACGGTGATGATCAGGAAGATCACCAGACCGACCACCACCTCGCCGGCAATGACGAACTTGCCGAATGCTTCGATGATATGTCCCGCATCGCCGTGCAGCAGGATCAGCCGCGTGGTGCTGATCGACAGGGCCAAGCGAAAGAGTGTGCTGAGCAGGATCAGCGCCGGCAGTGCGGACAGTTCCAGCGGCTTGCGTATGTAGAAGGCGACGATCAGCACCAGGATGCTCAGGGCAATGCTGACGCCGATCAGGGTGTCGACCAGGTAAGTGGGCAGCGGGATGATCATCATCACGATGGCCATCATCATGAACGCGACCACCACCACCTCGGTGCGCTGCGCTGCCATGCCCGCCAGGGCACCCAGCCGCGCCATCATGCGTCACGCTCCTGGCGCAGCGCCCGATAGCGGGCAAAGCAGGCGCGCGCCTCACCGTGCTGGCCGGTGCTCCACAACGCCCGGCTGCGCAATAGCAGCAAAGCCACAGACTCGCCCTGCAACCCGCGCAAGCGATCAAGTGTATGCAAGGCCCGCTCGCCATCGCCGTTGGCGGTGAAGGCCGCCGCCAGGCGGGCCAGCAACACTGGATCGTCGGGGTTGAGCTGCACGGCCAGCAGCAACAGCACCAAGGCGCGTGGCCCCTGGCCAACCCGAAGGTAGAGGTCGCCCAGCCCCTGCAGCAGCTTGGCGGCATCGTGGTCGTCACGCAGCGTCATGGCTCCACCTCGGTTTCGACGCGCTGGCGATCCAGCGCCTGGCGGGTATCAAGCTCCTCGCGTACCAGGCTCATGGCCAGGGCTCGGGTTTCACCGTCGAGAGGCAGCGAAGGCAGGATGCGCTCGAGGATGTCTTCGAGAATTTCCGCAGGACGCGAGCCCGCGAACAATCCGGGCTCGACGCCCGCGGCCAGCTCCAGAGCGTGCAGATCGTCCTGCACGGTTGGCAGCGGCGGCGTACGAGAGCGCCCTGCAGGGTTCGCGAGCGCGGACGAGACGGGGATTGCGGATAGTTGCTCACCAGGACGTGAACGAACCTCGGACGGCGCATCCGCAGGTACCAGCGGCAGGCGGGCGTCGACTCTCATGCTATTGCCCGGGCGCTGCGGACGCCCCGAGCGTCAGGGCGAAGCGCTCGTCGCCGAGCGCCAGGATCACCTGGTCATCCTCGATGCGCTCCAGCTTCCAACCGCCCTCCAGCGGCGCTCCCGGATAAAGACGCGCGCCGGACGCGTTGATCACGTAGGGATTGTCGCCAAACCATACGGCCTGGAAGTTGATCCGTGGCCGGGCGGCGCTTTCGCGCACATGAACGTCACCACGCATTACGTACTGGCGGCCGTAGCGCCCATCGAAATATTGCTGCAGCGCTAGCCAATCCTGCTGTTGACCTGGCTCAAGAGTGCCACTGACGCGTAACTGGCCGGCATCGGCCTCGAACGTCAGATGATGCAGCCCGGCGGTCTTGGCCTGCCCGGCCAGGTCGACGCGGGCCAATTGCAGCGACGCTGCCTTGGGCGCGGGCTTGAGCTGGTCCTCGGCGATGGTCAGGCGCTGTAGCGACTCGGGCACTTGCGTCGAACCATCGCGCAACACTGCTAGGGCGCCGGCGCAAATGAACATGAATAACAGCGCAATGGCCCACTGCGCCTTGCCATACCACACAGGAGTGCCTGCCGCCCCACCACGCGATGGCAAGTCCAGGTGCAGGGCGGCTTCACCTATATGGATCTCTACAGGCATGCGGCCGCGATAGCCGTGCCCGTGAACGACAGTCGTTTCCCGACCGGCGCGAACCACCCGCACATCGCCACCAGTGGCCTCGATATCCACATGACGAGCGCCAAAACGCAGGGTCAGATGGCGCTGCGCCACACCGGCGTCACGCAGCATGAGACTGGCTCCGACACCGCTGCCGACGCTGTAGACGGACTGATCCAGGGCCAGGGAAACGCCGCGGTGCAGGCCAGCGGTGACGTCCAGACGCGGCAGGTCGACGCTATCAGGCAGTGCAGAACTGGAGACGGTCGCAGTCATAGGACTCACCAGGTTCGCGGCTCACGCCAGGGCTAGGGGATTGCTTATCGAATGCGCATCCGGGCAGAACACCCACACGCGCCGTCGATGGAAAAGGTGCCAATGAAGGCAAAGACACGAGTTGCAGGCGACGCAAGGCGTCGCCTGCAACCAGAGTCAGTTCTGCGGACGCTGTTTGGTAGCGTCGAGCTCGGCTTTCTTGGCCGTGGTGATCTCGGTGATCTTGGCGGACTTTTCGATCGCCATATCGAACACTGCGGACATTTTTTCGATGGCAGCGTCTGAGTTGCCCGGGTTTACTGCAGGAGTCTCAGCCATGGGATATCTCCAGAGGTATCAAGGGAATGTCCGGCCTCGTCGGCCGGTTTCAGGAAAGCCACCTCGCTGAGCGGGCTTTCCTGCAACGCCTCGAAGACTAGGGAGGGATCGCTGGGCAGTGTTGTTAAAGGTTGTTAAAGCTTGTTGAGCTGCTGTTAAAGGCGGCCCGAGCCTGGACGTAAAACCTCGGCAAGCTAGGGCCGGCGCGCGCATTAGCAGGCTGGCAGCGAGATACTTTGACCGATCCGGCGCGACAACCGGGCATATTCATTCACGACCTCGGCTTGACGCTTTCGGCAATCCCCCCGTCGTTTTTGCATCGGGTCGCCCGGGCGGCGAGGCATATGCTGCCCACAAAGCGCCAGCAGCGAATCTGGTGCATTCATTCAAGGGGAGCCGCCTGATGAGCCCAGCCGAATTGCACGCCGACAGCATCGTCATCGACGGTCTGATCATCGCCAAGTGGAACCGTGAACTCTTCGAGGACATGCGCAAGGGCGGCCTGACCGCGGCCAACTGCACCGTGTCGGTATGGGAAGGTTTCCAGGCCACCGTCAACAGCATCGCCGCCAGCAGCAAGCTGATCCGCGAGAACAGCGACCTGGTGATGCCGGTGCGCACCACCGCCGACATCCGCAAGGCCAAGGAGCTGGGCAAGACTGGCATCCTCTTCGGCTTCCAGAACGCCCATGCGTTCGAGGACCAGATCGGTTACGTCGAGGTGTTCAAGCAGCTTGGCGTGGGCATCGTGCAGATGTGCTACAACACCCAGAACCTGGTGGGCACCGGCTGTTACGAGCGTGACGGCGGGCTGTCCGGCTTCGGTCGCGAGATCGTCGCCGAGATGAACCGGGTGGGCATCATGTGCGACCTGTCCCACGTCGGCTCGAAGACCTCCGAGGAAGTCATCCTCGAATCGAAGAAGCCGGTCACCTATTCGCACTGCCTGCCTTCGGGCCTGAAAGAGCATCCGCGCAACAAGTCCGATGAGGAACTGAAGTTCATCGCCGACCACGGCGGCTTCGTTGGCGTGACCATGTTCGCGCCGTTCCTGGCCAAGGGCATCGACTCGACCATCGACGACTACGCCGAAGCCATCGAGTACGTGATGAATATCGTCGGCGAAGACGCCATCGGCATCGGCACCGACTTCACCCAGGGTCACGGCCAGGACTTCTTCGAGTACCTGACCCACGACAAGGGCTATGCCCGTCGCCTGACCAACTTCGGCAAGATCATCAATCCGCTGGGTATCCGTACCGTCGGCGAATTCCCCAACCTCACCGAAACCCTGCTCAAGCGCGGCCATTCCGAGCGCGTGGTGCGCAAGATCATGGGTGAGAACTGGGTGCGCGTACTCGCCGACGTCTGGGGCGAATAAGCCCTTCCATCTCAATTTCCGTAGGAGCGGCTTCAGCCGCGATCAGCCCCCAAAGGGCTACGTGCCTTGAAGCTCACGGCTAAAGCCGCTCCTACGATTCGAACTCAGGAGTTACACACATGGCCACCCACGCCCCCGAAATGCCCATTCAGGTCGACGACGAAACCGGCGTATGGACCACCGACGCCCTGCCGATGCTGTACGTGCCGCGGCATTTCTTCGTCAACAACCACCGCGGCATCGAGGAAGTGCTCGGCGCCGACAAGTACGCCGAGATTCTCTACAAGGCCGGCTACAAATCCGCCTGGCACTGGTGCGAGAAGGAAGCCGAGTGCCACGGCATTGAAGGCGCGGCGGTATTCGAGCACTACATGAAACGCCTGTCGCAGCGCGGCTGGGGCCTGTTCGAGATCCAGAAGCTGGACATCGACGCCGGTTACGCGGAAGTGAAGCTCAAGCACTCGGCCTTCGTGTACGTGTACGGCAAGGTCGGCCGCAAGGTGGACTACATGTTCACCGGCTGGTTCTCCGGCGCCATCGACCAGATCCTGGCCGCCAAGGGCAGCAGCCTGCGCACCGTCACCGTGCAGGAATACGGCGGCTCGGAAGAAGGCCACGACGATGGCCTGTTCGTTACCCGCCCGCTGTGAATAACAACAGGAGCGCCACTCGCTAGGCGCTCCACCCCGCATTGACCGTGAACGCAGTGCAGCCGTCGAATCGAGGAGAAGGTCATGGCCTTCGAAGCAATGTTCCAGCCGATCCAGATCGGCAAACTGACCATCCGTAACCGCGTACTCAGCACGGCTCACGCCGAGGTGTACGCCACCGACGGCGGCATGACCACCGAGCGTTACGTCAAATACTACGAAGAGAAGGCCAAGGGCGGCATCGGCCTGGCGATCTGTGGCGGCTCCTCGGTCGTGGCCATCGACAGCCCGCAGCAGTGGTGGAGTTCGGTGAACCTGTCCACCGATCGCATCATCCCGCACTTCCAGAATCTCGCTGACGCCATGCACAAGCACGGCGCCAAGATCATGATCCAGATTACCCACATGGGCCGCCGCTCGCGCTGGGATGGCTACCACTGGCCGACCCTGATGTCGCCGTCCGGCATCCGTGAACCGGTGCACCGCGCCACCTGCAAGACCATCGAGGTCGAGGAAATCTGGCGCATCATCGGCAACTACGCCCAGGCCGCGCGCCGTGCGAAGGAAGGCGGCCTGGACGGCGTCGAGCTGTCCGCCGTGCACCAGCACCTGATCGACCAGTTCTGGTCGCCGCGGGTGAACAAGCGTACCGACGAATGGGGCGGCACCTTCGAAGGCCGCATGAAATTCGGCATGGAAGTGCTCAAGGCGGTGCGCGCCGAAGTCGGCGACGATTTCTGCGTGGGCATGCGCATCACCGGCGACGAGTTCCACCCCGACGGCCTGTCCCACGAGGACATGAAGCAGATCGCCGCCTACTACGACGCCACCGGCATGCTCGACTTCATCGGCGTGGTGGGCTCGGGCTGCGACACCCACAACACCCTGGCCAACGTCATTCCCAACATGAGTTTCCCGCCGGAGCCGTTCCTGCATCTGGCGGCCGGCATCAAGGAAGTGGTCAAGGTGCCGGTGCTGCACGCACAGAACATCAAGGACCCCAACCAGGCCACGCGCATCCTCGAAGGCGGCTACGTCGACATGGTCGGCATGACCCGCGCGCACATGGCCGACCCGCACCTGATCGCCAAGATCAAGATGGGCCAGATCGACCAGATCAAGCAGTGCGTCGGCGCCAACTACTGCATCGACCGCCAGTACCAGGGCCTGGACGTGCTGTGCATCCAGAACGCCGCGACCAGCCGCGAATACATGGGCGTGCCGCACATCATCGAGAAAACCACCGGCGCCAAGCGCAAGGTGGTGATCGTCGGCGGCGGCCCGGCTGGTATGGAAGCCGCCCGCGTGGCTGCCGAGCGTGGCCACGACGTGACCCTGTTCGAGAAGCAGGACAGCCTCGGCGGGCAGATCAGCATCGCCGCCCGCGCCCCGCAACGCGACCAGATCGCCGGCATCACCCGCTGGTATCAGCTGGAAATCGCCCGCCTGGGCGTCGACCTGCGCCTGGGTACGGCGGCCGATGAAGCGACCATCCTCGACCTGCGCCCGGACATCGTGGTGCTGGCCAACGGTGGCCATGCCTTCCTCGAGCAGAACGAACACTGGGGCGCGGCCGAAGGCCTGGTGGTCAGCGCCTGGGACATCCTCAGCGGCAAGGTCGAACCCGGTAAGAACGTGTTGGTGTACGACACTATCTGCGAATTCACCGGCATGTCGGCGGCCGACTACCTGGCCGAGAAAGGCAGCCAGGTGGAGATCGTCACCGACGACATCAAGCCCGGTGTGGCCATGGGCGGCACTACCTTCCCGACCTACTACCGCAGCATGTACCCCAAGGAGGTGGTCATGACCGGCGACATGATGCTGGAGAAGGTCTACGCCGAGGGCGACAAGAAGGTCGCGGTGCTGGAGAACGAATACACCGGCGCCCGGGAAGAGCGGGTGGTCGACCAGATCGTCATCGAGAACGGCGTGCGCCCGGACGAGGGCCTGTACTACGGGCTCAAGGACGGCTCGCGCAACAAGGGCCAGATCGACGTCGAGGCGCTGTTCGCGATCAAGCCGCAGCCGTGCCTGTCCGAGGCGGGCGACGGCTACCTGCTGTTCCGTATCGGCGACTGCGTGGCCCAGCGCAACGTGCACGCGGCGATCTACGACGCCCTGCGCCTGTGCAAGGACTTCTGATCCCGATTGGATGATGGCTCCCACGCTCTGCGTGGGAGACCTGGCGCCGTGACGCTCTGCGTCACAAGCGCTGGACGCAGAGCGTCCGGCGATGCGTTACCACGCAGAGCGTGGGAACGATCAACCCTGTGAGGGTAAGCAAATGCTGCAAACCATTCTCCCCATTCTGCTGTTCGCCGCCCTGGCCCTCGCGGTCATCGGCGCGGCCAGGCGCTTCCTCATGTGGCGCCGTGGCCGCGCGGCCAAGGTCGACTGGATCGGCGGCCTGCTGAAAATGCCGCGGCGCTACCTGGTGGACCTGCACCATGTGGTCGAGCGCGACAAGTACATGTCCAAGACCCACGTGGCCACCGCTGGCGGCTTCGTGCTGGCGGCGGTGCTGGCCATCGTCGTGCACGGTTTCGGCCTGCACAACCGCATCCTCGGCTTCGCCCTGCTGGCGGCCACGGTGCTGATGTTCACTGGCGCCCTGTTCGTCGCCAAGCGCCGCCTGAACCCGCCCTCGCGCCTGTCCAAAGGCCCGTGGATGCGCCTGCCGAAAAGCCTGTTGATGTTCGCAGCGAGCTTCTTCATCGCCACGCTGCCGGTGGCCGGGATCCTGCCGGCCGACTTCGGCGGCTGGATCCTTGCCGCCATCCTTACCGTTGGGGTGGCCTGGGGCGTGTCCGAGCTGTTCTTCGGCATGACCTGGGGCGGGCCGATGAAGCACGCCTTCGCCGGCGCCCTGCACCTGGCCTGGCACCGCCGCGCCGAGCGTTTCGGCGGCGGTCGCTCGACCGGCCTGAAAGCCCTGGATCTGGACAACCCGAAAGCGCCGCTGGGTGTTGAAAAGCCCACCGACTTCACCTGGAACCAGCTGCTCGGCTTCGACGCCTGCGTGCAGTGCGGCAAGTGCGAGGCCATGTGCCCGGCCTTCGCCGCCGGCCAGCCGCTGAACCCGAAGAAACTGATTCAGGACATGGTCATCGGCCTGGCCGGCGGCAGCGACGCCAACTTCGCCGGCTCGCCCTACCCAGGCAAACCGCTCGGTGAACACAGTGGCGGCCCGCACCAACCGATCGTCTCCCTGCAAGGCAAGGCTTTGGTCGATGCCGACACGCTGTGGTCGTGCACCACCTGCCGCGCCTGCGTCGAGGAGTGCCCGATGATGATCGAGCACGTCGATGCCATCGTCGACATGCGCCGCCACCTGACCCTGGAAAAGGGCTCGACGCCGAACAAGGGCGCCGAGGTGCTGGAAAATCTCATCGCCACCGACAACCCCGGCGGCTTCGCACCCGGCGGTCGACTGAACTGGGCGGCGGACCTGAACCTGCCATTGATGGCTGACAAGGGCAGCGCCGAGGTGCTGTTCTGGGTCGGTGACGGCGCCTTCGACATGCGCAACCAGCGCACCCTGCGCGCCTTCGTGAAGATCCTCAAAGCCTCCGGCGTCGACTTCGCCGTGCTCGGCCTGGAAGAGCGCGACAGTGGCGACGTCGCCCGCCGACTGGGCGACGAAGCGACCTTCCAGCAACTGGCCAAGCGCAATATCGCCACCCTCAACAAGTACCAGTTCAAGACCATCGTCTCGTGCGACCCGCACAGCTTCCACGTGCTAAAGAACGAGTACGGCGCCCTGGGCGGCAACTATCAGGTCATGCACCACAGCACCTTCATCGAAACCCTGCTGCGGCGCAGTGCCCTGAATCTTGGCAAGCACAAGGGCGGCTCCGTCACCTACCACGACCCCTGCTACCTGGGCCGCTATAACGGCGAGTACGAAGCTCCGCGCGCCGTGCTCAAGGCCATCGGTATCGAGGTGAAGGAAATGGAACGTTCGGGCTTCCGCTCGCGCTGCTGCGGCGGCGGTGGCGGCGCGCCGATCACCGACATCCCCGGCAAGCAGCGGATTCCCGACATGCGCATGGAAGACATCAAGGAAACCGGTGCCGAGCTGGTCGCCGTCGGCTGCCCACAGTGCACCGTGATGCTCGAAGGCGTGGTCGAGCCGCGCCCGCAGATCAAGGATATTGCCGAGCTAGTTGCCGAGGTGTTGATCGAAAGCGAAGTGCCGCAGAAGAAACCCGTCGCACAACCCACTGCCGAGGAGGTGGCCTGAATGAGTGACCTCATCCGCCGTGACCCGCGTGCCGAGCGTATCGCCCGCAACCGCCTGCACCCGCTGCATGCGGCCCTGCAGCCCCAGCAGATTCAGTGGATGGGCCCCAACGGCCTTGTCCGCAAGAACCCCCACGCCGCGGCCGCCGGTTTCATCGGCCCGGCTGGCCTCAAGCGCATCGACCGCAGCGGCGCCCAGCAGGGCGGCAGCTCCAAGCGCCAGAGCAGCAGCGCGACCGTGCAACTGCCGCTGCATGTGGTCGAGCAGCCGGCTTTCATCATCGCCGTCGTGCCGGACATGGTCGGCGGCCGCCTGAGCAGCCACGACAAGGATCTGCTCGGCCTCGCCCATCAACTGGCCGGCAAGGACGGCGCCGTGCTGGCCGTGGTGTTCGGCGAGCACAAGGAATCCGCTTTCGACAACGCGGGCGTCGATCGCCTGCTGCAACTCGAGGGCGACGAATACAGCGGCTATTCGCCCGAGCAGCGCGTGTTGGCGCTGCGCGCCGTGGAGAACCAGTTCGGCCCGCGCCACTGGCTGTTGCCGGACAGCCGCACTGGCGGTGGCGAACTGGGCCGCCGCCTGGCTTCCGGCCTGGGCGAGCGCCCGGCCACCCGCGTCTGGCAGGTCAAGGATGGGCAGAGCACGGGCCGCGCCGGTGCCGGTCGCGAAGATATCGCGCGGGCAGCGCCGCGGCTGATCCTGGCCGCCGCCGAGTGCGCCGAGCCGGTCAGCGAAACCCGCCATGAAGCACGCCAGGTCGAGCTGTCGGCGCAGGTCCCGCGCAATCTGCCACGCATCGAAGACCTGGGCTCGGTCGCCGTCGACCCGGCGCAGATTCCCATGGCCGAATCCGAATTCATCCTTTCCGGCGGTAACGGCGTGAAGGACTGGGAGCTGTTCCACCGCGCCGCCGTCGCCCTGGGCGCCACCGAAGGCGCCTCGCGGGTGGCGGTCGACGACGGCTACATGCCGCGGGCTCGTCAGGTCGGCGCTACCGGCACCTGGGTTACCGCCCGGGTTTACGTGGCGGTGGGAATTTCCGGCGCGATCCAGCACCTGCAGGGCATCGGTGCCTGCGACAAGGTCGTGGCGATCAACCTGGACCCGGGTTGCGACATGATCAAACGGGCCGACATGGCGGTGATCGGCGACTCCGCCGCGATCCTTCAGGCGCTGATCGAACGCGTGGAAGCTCACCGCAACGGAGCCAAACGCGATGCCGCATGACTCTCTCGGTCGCTTCTGGTGGGAGCGGGCCATGCCCGCGAAATCGCACACACAACGGGAGATCCGGCATGGCTGATCTGAACGTCGTCACCCTGGTCTCCATCGGCTCGCACCCCGCCTCGGGCCGTCCGCGGCGCGCCGAACAGGATGCCCGCGCCGTCGAGCTGGGTCTGCGCCTGGCCGGCGAAAAACTCAACGTGGTGCATGCCGGCGACCCGCAGGAAGATACCCTGCGCGCCTACCTGGGCATGGGCTTGCCGGGTCTTACCGTACTTGAGCAGAGCCGCGAGGCCGACGCCCTGCCAGCCCTGGCCGAACACCTGCAATTGGCCAAAGCGCAGCTGGTGCTGACCGGCAGCCAGGCGGAAACCGGCGAAGGCTCGGGCATGCTGCCCTATCTGCTGGCCGAGCGACTGGGCTGGCCGTTGGTCGTCGGCCTGGCAGAAGTGGAAAGCATCGAAGGCGGCAGCGCCCAGGTGCTGCAGGCCCTGCCCCGTGGGCAACGTCGGCGGCTGAAGGTGCGCCTGCCCTTCGTCGCCAGCGTCGATGGCGCCGCACCGGCAGCCCGGCAGAGCGCGTTCGGCCCGGCACGGCGCGGCACCCTGGAGCGTGAAGCGGTGGAACTGGTCGACGACCCGCTGTATGCCGACGCGCAATGGCAACCGGCCCGGCCGCGGCCCAAGCGCCTGAAAGTGATCAAGGCCAAGACCGGCGCCGAGCGCATGAAGGCGGCGACGGCGAAAGCGGCGGGCGGTGGCGGTCAGGTGATCACTGGCGTCTCGCCACAGGAAGGTGCAGAGGCTATCTTCAAGCTACTGCTGGATGAGGGCGTGCTGCGCTGACGGTACGCCGAATTCGAACTTGCCACGAGGACGCCCACGATGATGCATACCGAACTGATCGACCAGGAAGATCTCCGCGAACGCCTGGTCGCCCTGGGTTTCAGCGTTCCCAGCGGCGCCACCGCCGAGCAGGCCTGCGAATACGCGGTGACCGGCCTGTGCCCGGAACGCGCCCTCGCCCTGCGCCATATGGTCGAAGATATTCTTGCCGGCAGCGCGACCGTGCTGCCAACCGTGCGCGAAGCCATTTCCCGCAAGCTGCTGCCGGCTCTCGTGCCACGTAGCTGATACCCCGAAAAGCGCCCTGCACCCGTAACCTCGGGCGCAGGCGTTGCCCCCAAATGCTGTGCGCAGGCCTGTGGATAAACTGTTGGATAACCGCGCAACGCCAGAGCACATCGGGCGCTCCGCCAACTGACGATTTATTGCCCAGAAGCTAACCGGCACGTTCAGCGAAACGGCCGGCTTGATGGGGTTTTAGGCAGGTCTGGTCGGCAAGCTCCGCGGTATTCGGCTCACCGGTATCTTGCGCACAAATACTCTGTGCATAACTGTGGATAATCTGTGAAAGGCAGCGCAGACGCCGCGGATGGCGGGCGTCTGCGCCGGTTGTGCATTTTTTGCGCAGCGGAGCCAGAACGGCGGGTCAGATCACCCGCACGCTGGCGAAGGTCGACTCGCCCTGGGCACGGCTCAGCGCCGCCATGGCCGATGACGATTCGTGCAGCAATTCATCGCTGACCGGCACCAGTGCCACCACGTTGGCGCTGCTGCCGGCGCGCTCATCGCGCGGCGGAATGCCAAAGTACTCGCGGTAGCATTTGGAGAAGTGCGGCGTGGATACGAAGCCGCATACCGACGCCACTTCGATGATCGACATCGACGTTTGCTTGAGCAGCTGACGGGCGCGAATCAGGCGCAGCTTCAGGTAGTAACGCGACGGCGAGCAATGCAGGTACTTCTGGAACAGCCGCTCCAGCTGGCGACGCGATACGTCGACGTAGAGCGCCAGCTGATCCAGATCGATCGGCTCCTCGAGGTTGGCTTCCATCAGCGCAACGATTTCCTGCAGCTTCGGCTGGTTGGTGCCGAGCATGTGTTTGAGCGGAACGCGCTGGTGATCCTGCTCGTTGCGGATGCGCTCGTAGATGAACATCTCGGAGATCGCGGCCGCCAGCTCGCGGCCATGCTCGCGGCCGATCAGGTGCAGCATCATGTCCATCGGCGCGGTGCCGCCGGACGAGGTGTTGCGGTTACGGTCGATGGAGAACAGTCGGGTGGTAATGGCCGCGCGGGGGAAGGCCTCCTGCATGGCAGCGAGGAATTCCCAGTGCACGCTGCAATCGTAGCCGTCGAGCAGACCGGCCTTGGCCAGCGCCCAGCTGCCGGTGCACACGGCGCCCAGCTGCCGGCCCTGACGCGCTTGCGCCTGCAGCCACTGCACGTGTTCGCGGGTCACGCTGCGCTGAATATCCACACCACCGCAGACGATCACCGCGCTCAGCGCAGGAGCGCTGGCGATACTGGCGTCCGGGGTGATCTTCAGGCCGTCGCTGGCACAGACCGGCTGGCCGTCGTGGGTCAGGGTATGCCAGCGATACAGCTCCTTGCCGGAAAGCTGGTTGGCCATGCGCAGGGGTTCCACCGCCGAGGCCAGGGAGATCAGGGTGAAGTTGTCCAGCAGCAGAAAACCGATGGACTGGGGAACGCGACTCTGGAGCTGCACTCCCTGATTGAACTGGGACATCAATGAACCCTCACGCTAACCAGGTTATGAGCCTTCATGGCGAGGCTCTGTTTTCTTGTAATTACGCCTGACTGGCAGTCAAGCAGATGGCCTATATAACGCAAAGGCCATGCCGACATTGAACGCCCGTTCAAACAAGAACTGGCGGCAGCTGGGAAGGCCGGTTGGCGGGCCTTGAAGGCACCCTGAATCGGCAACAGGAAAAGGGCGCAATGTGCCATGCCACAAGGGCTTGAGCATTTTGGTAGCAGTCGCTGGCGTAACGGTGTTTCCGCACAGTCTGCAGGGGTAACCGAGCAGCACGACAAAAATATGACTGACCGGTCACGAAGGCGACATATCGGCCAAAAAACCATGCACCAAAAGCTGGCAAACACATGCCGCACTGAGCAAAAAATGCTCACTGCCGTGGGGCCTAACGCATTTCCATCGGCTGACCGATCGCTCCTCGGGTACGGTCGATAGCGAGTTCGATGAATGCCGGAAAAACACCGCCGGCTAGATGAAAAACACGGCCAACTATTCGCCCTCCGACGCTGGAAGACGCCATCGAGCGGCTCGAAAGCGACTGAAACTGATACGCTTTTTGCCCGCTACCAACAGCTTTACATACGTTTTTTTGAAATTTGCTGTAGCCCGCATGGCCCCTGGCCTTCACTCGCCCTGAAGGCTGAAAACCGCGCCATGCGCGGCCTCCAGCCTTGGCCAAGTACAGAAAGAATCTGTTATGGTTTTTTTAGGCGAGGGCTTCGTGTCGTCGCCCAACACGTCAGGGTCGTAATTCGATAATTGCCACGACCGCAAGACTATATCGTTGAGTCAGCCGATTTCGTCGCTGCCGCTCTTGACCAGAGAGGCAGACTGGGGCCCACCGCCCCGGACCGAAGAACAGATAAGTGCTGGCTACCGCAACAGGGCGCCAGCCCAACAAGAAATTTCGGATGTACGCGCATCTCGGATGAGATGTGAATACCCAAAGGATTGGGCTTCGTAACACTGCCAGAGGGTTTGGAAAGCAGTTTGCAGCACGGCCACGCATTACATCATTCGTCACGTTCACCTAATGCGCTCGCCTCGGCGACCGCTCTGGGACGCGGTCGAGTGCCTGCAGAACGCCTTGTGACAGAACGCTGTCCAAACCCAGGAACCGTGTATATACCCACAAGCAAGAACAGTCTGCATCGCATGACGGGTGCCCGGTGGGCGCTCGGCAAGCTGCGTGTGACTGCTCTGATGTCTACTGAAGGGGAAACATCCCATGCAGTCTGGAAAAATCGTCGTCGAAAACCTCTACAAGGTGTTCGGCGACAAGCCGCAAGAAGCCATCGATCTGCTCAAGCAAGGCTGGAGCAAAGACAAGATTCTTGCTGAAAAGGGCGCCGTCATCGGCGTCAGTGACGTTACTTTCAGCGTCGAAGAGGGCGAGATCTTCGTCCTGATGGGCCTCTCGGGCTCGGGTAAATCCACCCTGATCCGCCTCATCAACCGGTTGGTCGAACCCACCGCCGGCAATGTCTACATCGATGGCCAGAACGTCGCCAAACTTCCCAAGGACCAGCTCATCGACCTGCGTCGTCGCGACATGAGCATGGTCTTCCAGTCTTTCGCCCTGATGCCCTCGCGTACCGTGCTGGAGAACGCCGCCTTCGGTCTCGAAGTGGCCGGCAAGGGCCGCAAGGAGCGCGAAGAGCGCGCCATGCAGGTACTCAAGCAGGTTGGCCTGGACACCTTCGCCAACAAATTCCCTCACGAGCTGTCCGGCGGCATGCAGCAGCGGGTCGGTCTGGCCCGGGCGCTCTCCGTGGACCCGTCGATGATCATCATGGACGAAGCCTTCTCGGCCCTCGACCCGCTCAAGCGCCGCGAGATGCAGGACATCCTGCTGGAGCTGCAGAAGACCCATCGCCGCACCATCATCTTCGTGTCCCACGATATCGAAGAGGCCATGCGCATCGGTAACCGTATCGGCATCATGGAGGGCGGCAAGCTCGTCCAGGTCGGTACGCCGCAGGAACTGATCGACAATCCTGCCAACGAATATGTGCGCAACTTCTTCGATACGGTCGACACCAGCCGCTATCTCACCGCTGGCCAGCTGAAGGCCAACAGCGTTCCGGTCTATGTGCACAATGGCAAGGCGCCCGATGCGCAGACCGTGTGCCGCGAGCTGCAAGCGCAGGACAAGCACTACGCCTTCATCGTCGACGAAGACAACAAGTTCCGCGGCTCCATCAGCCTGGAGAAGATCGCCCTGCTGGTCGAAGGCGGCGACTCGCCGGCACTCGATGGTGACGTGCTGAAAGCCATCAGCCCGGTTCCCGAAGACCTGCCTCTGGATCAGGTGATCAACCGCCTGGTGGACAACGAAGGTCCGATCCCGGTGGTCGACCAGGATGGCCACTACAGCGGCGCCATCAGCAAGGGCCGCCTCCTGACCCGCCTGCAGGGAGAATGACATGAGCGAGAAACTGGATCTGGGTAGCTGGGTCAACGACGCGGTCCAGCACATGCTGGACAATTACAGCGGCGTGTTCGACAGCATGGGCAGCGTGGTCAGCGGCTTCTCCGAAGCGATCGAGAACGTGCTGATGCTGCCACCGGCGTGGCTGCTGATCGCCATCTTCGTGGCCCTGGGCCTGTGGCGCATCGGCTTTCGCTTCGCGGTGTTCACCACCGTGGCCTTCGTGCTGATCGTGATGACCGGCTTCTGGGAGCAGACCGTGGTGACCCTCGGCCTGACCTTCTCGGCGACCCTGATCAGCCTGCTGATCGGCATTCCGCTGGGTATCTGGGCGGCCAAGAGCGAGCGCGTGTCGACCATCATCCGGCCGATTCTGGACTTCATGCAGACCATGCCGGCGTTCGTCTACCTGATTCCGGCCGCCATGCTGTTCGGCCTCGGCCGCGTGCCCGGCATCATCGCCACGGTGATCTTCGCCATGCCGCCGGCCGTGCGCCTGACCAGCCTGGGCATCCGCCAGGTCAACAAGGAAATCGTCGAGGCCGGCCAGTCGTTCGGCTGCAACGGTCGCCAGTTGCTGTTCAAGGTGCAGCTGCCCAACGCCATGCCGTCGATCATGGCGGGCGTCAACCAGACCATCATGATGGCTCTGTCGATGGTGATCATCGCCTCGATGGTCGGTGCCGGCGGCCTGGGTAACGACGTGCTGGCGAGTATCCAGCGGCTGGACATCGGCCTGGGCTTCGAAAGCGGCATGGCCGTGGTGCTGCTGGCGATCATTCTCGACCGCATCACCGAAAGCTTCGGTACACCGCAGACCGCCGCAAACCGCGCGGGCTGGCTGAACTGGCTGAGTGCGCGACTGCAGCGCCAGTAAAAGGCCATACTGAGCTTCCTTTCACTCACACAAGGATTCGCGGATGAACATATTTCACAAAGTAGCGGGTGTCGGTCTGCTGTCCTGCGCCCTCGTGCAGGGCGCCTGGGCGCAAGAGCCGGCGAGCTGCAAGCAGGTCCGTTTCGCGGAAATCGGCTGGGCCGATATCGCCGCCACCACCGGCGTGGCCATGACCCTGACCGAAGGTCTGGGTTACACGCCGCGCAAGACCATGGCTTCGGTGCCGATCGCCTTCACCGGCGTGAAGAACAAGCAGATCGACGTGTTCCTCGGCTACTGGGCGCCCTCGATGGACTCGGTGATCGAGCCCTTCACCAAGGACAACAGCGTCAAGGTATTGGCCAAGCCGAACCTGGAAGGCGCCAAGTACACCCTGGCGGTCCCGACCTACGCAGCTGAAGCGGGCCTGAAGAGCTTTCAGGACATCGCCAAGTTCAAGGATCAGCTGGGCGGCAAGATCTACGGTATCGAGCCGGGTAACGACGGCAACCTGCTGATCGACGGCATGATCAAGAAGAACGAGTTCGGCCTGGGCGACTTCAAGATGGTCGAGTCCAGCGAAGCCGGCATGCTGGTGCAGGTGCAACGTGCAATCCGCAAGAAGGAGCCGGTGGTGTTCCTGGGCTGGGCGCCGCACCCGATGAACACCCAGTACGACATGACCTACCTGTCCGGTGGTGACGACGTATTCGGCCCCGACTACGGCGCGGCCAAGGTCTACACCGTGGTGCCGACCGACTACGAACAGCGCTGCGGCAACGTCGGCAAGCTGCTGAACAACCTGCAGTTCAACGTCGAGATGGAAAGCCAGCTCATGGAGAAGGTGCTCGACAAGCAGGACCCAGCCGCCGTCGCCAAGGAGTGGATCAAGGCCAACCCGCAGGTGCTCGACGCCTGGCTGCAGGGCGTGACCACCTTCGATGGTCAGGATGGCGCCGCTGCCGTGAAGAAATTCGTCGGGCTGTAAGCGCCCGCACAAACCGCGATCCGGCTGCCTGCGGCCGGGTCACGTACAGACCGGCGATGCCTCACGCATCGCCGGTCTGCCGGGGGGCAGCCCTCGGCGCACGCTGTCCACGGGGCCTGGCCCTGTGCAGCCAGAGCCGCAAGGCCCGCGATCAGAACGAGCCAGTAAACCACCTGAACTGCCACTCACTGATGGAGCTACACCTTATGAAGAATTTCAAACGTCTCTGCCTACAGAGTCTCGGTGTCGCCGCTTTGGCACTGGGCATGTCCAGCGCCATGGCGGCGGACAAACCAGCCCTCAAGATCGGCTACGTGAATGGCTGGGACGATAGCGTCGCCGTCACCCACGTTGCGGGTGAAATCCTCAAGACCAAACTGGGTTACGACGTGACCCTGCAGCCCGTCGAGCCGGCCATCATGTGGCAGGGCGTCGCCCGCGGCGACCTGGACGCTACCCTCTCCGCCTGGCTGCCCGCCACCCACGGCGAGTACTACGAGAAGCTCAAGGACAAGGTGACCGTACTGGGCACCAACTACGACGGCGCCAAGATCGGCCTGATCGTTCCCGAATACGTTGAAGCCAAGACCATCGCCGACCTGGAAAAATACGCCAAGGACTTCGATGGCAAGATCACCGGTATCGATGCCGGCGCCGGCGTGATGCGCCGCACCGAAGAAGCGATCAAGGAATACGACCTCAAGAGCATGAAGCTGATGCCGAGCTCCGGCCCGGCCATGACCACTGCCCTGACCCGTGCCGAGAAATCCAAGAAGCCGATCGTGGTGACCGGCTGGATTCCGCACTGGATGTTCGCGCAATGGAAACTGCGCTTCCTGGAAGACCCGAAAAACGTCTTCGGTGAAGCCGAGCACGTCGACACCGTCGCCAACCCGGGCCTGGAAGCCAAGGCGCCGGAAGCGGCTGCCTTCCTCAAGAAGATCTCCTGGAGCGCCGAGGAAGTGGGTTCGGTGATGCTGGCCATCCGCGACGGCGTGAAGCCGGACGAAGCGGCCAAGCAGTGGATCGAGAAGAACCCGGACCGCGTGGCCGAGTGGCTGAAATAAGCTGACGCCGCTTACGTCGTTCCCCGGAAATGCCAGTCAGTTCGCTGACTGGCATTTTTGTTTCTGCCCTTTTTCACGACTGACGCTCTACATCTGGTGGTTCGGCTTCCCTATCGCCATATATTTTTGTATACAGCGATATCGCCACTGGCCGCCGTTCGTGGCCTCGCGCTCAGGAGCCCGTCATGCGCCACCGTCTCGCCCGCCCGCTTCTCGCACTGTGCGCCAGCTTTGCCATGGTCGGCAGCGCTCATGCCGACCAGGTTCAAGTGGCCGTCGCCGCCAACTTCACCGCGCCGATGCAGGCCATCGCCCACGCCTTCGAGCAGGTCACCGGGCACAGCGTACAGGCGTCCTACGGCGCTACCGGGCAGTTCTACGCACAGATCAGCAATGGCGCGCCGTTCGAAGTGTTCCTGTCCGCCGATGACAGCACACCCGCCAAGCTCGAGCAGGAGGGCCAGAGCGTGCCGGGCTCGCGCTTCACCTACGCTATCGGCACACTGGTGCTGTGGTCGCCGCAAGCAGACTTCGTCGATGACCAGGGCGCGGTGCTGGAGAAAGGCGCCTTTAAGCACCTGTCCATCGCCAACCCGAAAGCCGCGCCCTATGGCCTGGCGGCAACCCAGACCCTCGACAAGCTTGGCCTGAGCGACAAGCTCAAGAGCAAGATCGTCGAGGGCCAGAACATCACCCAGGCGCTGCAGTTCGTCTCCACCGGCAACGCCGAGCTGGGTTTCGTGGCCCTTTCCCAGGTTTACAAGGACGGCCAGATCACCAGCGGCTCCGCCTGGGTGGTGCCGGAGACGATGTACAAGCCGATCCGCCAGGATGCGCTGATCCTCAAGAAGGGCGAAGCCAACCCGGCCGCCAAGGCATTGATCGAGTACCTGAAAGGGCAGAAAGCCGCCGAGATCATCAAGGCTTATGGCTACAAGCTGTAGAGAGCATGTCCGTGATCTTCTGCGGGTCGGTGCCGCAAGAGACTGCTATGTGGCAGGAGCGTTCGTTCACATAACTCGTAGGAGGGGCTTTAGCCCCGAGCTCTTTGCACCCTCATAAAGCTCGGAGCTAAAGCTGCTCCTAGCAAGAGCGGCGGCGCCCCCTGCTTTTCACAGCCCTCCGTTTGCAATGCCGGAACCTGCATCGGAAGATCGGCATCCGGCTGTGGCACCCGTCTCACCACCAACTCTTGAAAGGCCATCGAATGCCCCTGGGCCCCAATGACTTCGCCGCCATTCTCCTCACCCTGGAACTGGCCACCCTGACCACGGTGCTGTTGCTGCTGGTGGGCACGCCCATCGCCTGGTGGCTGGCGCGCACCGACTCCTGGCTGAAGCGGCCGATCGGCGCCATCGTCGCTCTGCCGCTGGTACTGCCACCGACGGTGATCGGCTTCTACCTGCTGATCAGCATGGGCCCCAACGGCTTCTTCGGCCAACTGACCCAGGCACTCGGCCTGGGCACCCTGACCTTCACCTTCGCCGGGCTTCTGATCGGCTCGGTGTTCTATTCCCTGCCGTTCGTGGTACAGCCGCTGCAGAACGCCTTCGAGGCCATAGGCCGCGCCCCGCTCGAGGCCGCTGCCACGCTGCGCGCCGGGCCCTGGGATACCTTCTTCAGCGTGGTACTGCCGCTGGCCAGGCCAGGCTTTCTCACCGCGGCGATTCTCGGCTTCGCGCACACCGTCGGCGAGTTCGGCGTGGTGCTGATGATCGGCGGCAACATCCCCGGCAAGACCCAGGTCGCTTCGGTACAGATCTACAACCATGTGGAAACCATGGAGTACGCCCAGGCCCATTGGCTGGCCGGCGGCATGGTGGCGTTCTCCTTCCTGGTGCTGCTGGCGCTCTACTCCAGCAACCGCCGCGCGCAGAGGGCCTGGACATGAACGACCTGCAGATCCACGCCCGCTTCACCCTCAGCCATCCTGGCTTCACGCTGGACGTCGACCTGCAACTGCCCGGCCGCGGCGTCAGCGCGCTGTTCGGCCACTCCGGTTCGGGCAAGACCACAGTACTGCGCTGCGTCGCCGGGCTGGAGCGATCTGGCAGTGGTTACCTGAAGGTCAACAGCGAAACCTGGCAGGACAGCGCCAACGGCATCTGGCTCCCCGCCCACCAGCGCCCGGTCGGCTACGTGTTCCAGGACGCCAACCTGTTTCCCCACCTGTCGGTGCGGCGCAACCTGGAGTTCGGTTTCAAGCGCATCGCGAAGACCGCGCGACGCGTACCCTTCGAGCAGGCGGTCGAACTGCTCGGCATCGGCCACTTGCTCGACCGCCTGCCCGATCGTCTCTCCGGCGGTGAACGCCAGCGCGTCGGCATGGCCCGCGCCCTGCTCACCAGCCCGCGCCTGCTGCTGATGGACGAACCCCTGGCAGCGCTGGATCTCAAGCGCAAGGGCGAAGTGCTGCCCTATCTGGAGCGTCTGCATGACGAGCTCGACATTCCGATTCTCTACGTCAGCCACGCGCCGGACGAGGTGGCGCGCCTCGCCGATCATCTGGTGGTGCTCGACGAAGGCAGCGTCACGGCCAGCGGGCCGCTCAAGGAAACCCTGATCCGCAATGACTTGCCATTCATCTTCGAGGACGAAGCCGAAGCGGTGATCGACGGGCTCGTCGCCCACCATGATGGCCACTATGGGCTGCTCGGCATCGACCTGGCCGGCACCACGGCCAGCCTGCGGTTGGCGCACGCGCCGCTGCCGGCTGGACGTTCGGTGCGCATCAAGATCAAGGCCCGCGACGTCAGCCTGAGCCTCGAGCAGGCCCGCGACAGCAGTGTGCTGAATCTGCTGCCGGTGACGGTGCAACGCTGGTTCGACCTGCCCAACCCGGCGCACTGCCTGGTGGAGCTGCAGCTGGGCGATCAGCGCATCATCGCGCGCATCACCCGCTACTCGTTCGATCAGCTGAGAATTCAGGCCGGGCAGGCGTTGTGGGCACAGGTGAAATCGGTGTCGTTGCTAGCGTCGTAGCCGCGTAAAGGTGAAAAGCTGCAGAACGCGCCTTAGCCGCTCACACAGAATCACCACACGCCACCAATTCGTAGGGTGGGTGGAGTGGCGCCAAACCATGTACTGGGATAACCGCGATCTCGGCGCGCCGCGTAACCCACCAACCGATAGAGCGCGTTACACCGATGGCGGGTTACGGCGCGGCAAATCAGAGCTATGCCCACCCATGCAACAAGCGCCTTCACCCACCCTACGCCCCACAAACTGCAATTCGCTGCTCGGCACGTCGTAGCAACTCACGCAACGAGGCCAACTGCTGGGCATCGCCTTCATCGGCCAGTTGCTGGAGGGCATGCTCGATCCGCGTCAAAGGCGGTGCGACCGGCAGGTTGAGGTGCCGCGCCTCGATCTGCTCGGCCCCGCACACCAGCAGGGCAAAATGCACCACGTTCTCCAGCTCCCGCGTGTTACCCGGCCAGTCATGCCGTTCCAGCACCTTCTGGGCGGCCAGGCTGATAGTCGGCAACGGCAGGCGCAAGCGCTGGGTGTAAATACCCAGGAAATACTCGGCCAGGGGCAGCACATCGCCGACCCGCTCACGCAGTGGCGGTAATTGCAGATGGCCGTCACTGAGGTAATGGGCCAGACGCTCGTCGAACTTGCCGGCCTCGACCGCCCGCCACAGGTCGATGCTGGTCGCCGCGACCAGCCGCACATCCACAGGCGTCGGCGCCGATGCGCCGACACGCCAGGCCTCGCCAGTTTCCAGCACGCCCAGCAGCTGCCCCTGCAACGCCAGCGGCAGGTCGGCGATCTCGTCCAGATACAGGGTGCCGCCGTTGGCCGAGCCCAGCCAGCCGGCGCGACTGCTCGGTGCACTCTGATGGGCGCCAGCGGTGTAGCCGAACAACTCGGCCTCGCCATGGTTGGGGCTCAGGCTGCTGCAACTCAGCGCCACGAACAGGCCCGGGCGCTCGCTGGAGCGATGAATGTGGCGGGCCAACAGCTCCTTGCCGGTGCCGGTTTCACCCTCGATCAGAATGGGTACCGGCAAGCCGGCGAGGCGCTCGACCTCCTCACGCAATTGCCGGGTACGTGGATCGACGAATACCAGCGCCTTGGCACGAATGCTCAGCGGGCTCTTGTCGGCGTCGGGAAAAATCAGCAGCGACGGGTCGGCTACCGTAGACAGGCTCATAGATGACTCTCCATGACGGTCAGGCCGCGAAAGGCCAGGCAGCGACTACCGATCAGGCACGCAGGCGCAGTTGCTGTTCGATGCGGCTCTGCAGGCGGAACAGGTAAGCGAACCCCTGATCCCAACGCTGGTGACCGGATTTCACGTTGATGTGCCCGGCGCCGCTGAGAATGGCGACTTCGCTGCCCCAATCCCGGGCCAGTTCGATGGCCCGTGCGGCGCTGGCGGCCGAGTCGTTGTCGGAGCCCACCAACTGGCTGGGAAAGGGCAGTGTCTGGCGCGCGATCGGCGCGAAATTGCGCAACGCCTCCGGGCAGTTGGCGCGTTCCACGTCGGCCGGCGCCACCAGCAGCGCACCGCGCACGCGGCGTATGGAGGCCGTTGCCGCCTGAGCAGCCCAGCGGGCGACGGTGACGCAGCCCAGGCTATGGGCAATCAGGATCGCCGGACGCGGATCGGCGGCGATCTGCCGTTCCAGCGCAGCGACCCACTCCTCTCGGCGTGGCGCCAGCCAGTCCAGCTGCTCGACCCGCGCACTATTGGGCAGGCTGCGTTGCCAGTGGCTCTGCCAATGGTCATCACCCGAGCCCTGCCAGCCAGGGACGATCAGGTAGCGAACCGCTTCACTGCGCATAGGGCGCCCTCCGTATCTACATGGCCTGCAGTCTACGAGGGCAAAATACGATCTAAAAAGAATAAGAACTTATTTGCTTATTCCCTAACCCTGCTTCCCTCGGTACTAGAACGCAGAACGTCACATATTCTCTAAAGATATATAAATGTTCTTAAACAGTATTTTTAAGAATATTTCAGGCTGCTTAGTATCCGCTCCACGCCCCGCCACCGACAGCCGTCGCACCACGATTCGAGGGCAAGGAGCCACAACCATGACCGCCACGCTTCGCAATCTGGAAGGCCAGGATGACGCCACCATCCTGCGCGAAATCCAAAGCGCCCTGACCGGCCTCAAGTTCGGCTCGGTGGAAATCACCGTGCACAACGGCCAAGTAGTACAGATCGAGCGCAAGGAAAAATTCCGCCTCCAGCAGCCCGGCAGCAAGAACGCCTGAGCGCCTTTCGCCAACCCAACCACGGGCAGCCACGCATGAACCGCTACCAGTACTGCCGATGTAACCCGCGAATGCCGGCCTAGAGAGCAGCCATCGCACCGCCAGACACACAACACCGAATTCAGTATTCAGGAGCATCACCATGTCCATCCGCCGTTTCGCACTCGCTGCACTCGCCAGCGCCCTGGTTGCCGGCCCGGTAGCGGCCCAGACCCTGCTCAACGTGTCCTACGACCCGACCCGTGAGCTGTATGTGGAATTCAACAAGGCCTTCAACAAGCACTGGCAGGAACAAGGCAACGAGCCGCTGACCATCCAGCAGTCCCATGGTGGTTCGGGCAAGCAGGCTCGCGCCGTGATCGACGGCCTGCAGGCCGACGTGGTGACCCTGGCGCTATCCGGTGACATCGACGCGCTGAACCTCAACCAACCGCTGATCGACAAGGACTGGCAGAAGCGTCTGGCCGACAACAGCACGCCGTACACCTCGACCATCGTGTTCCTGGTGCGCAAGGGCAACCCGAAAGGCATCAAGGACTGGGATGACCTGGTCAAGGATGGCGTCGAGATCATCACCCCGAACCCGAAAACCTCAGGCGGTGCACGCTGGAACTTCCTCGCGGCCTGGGCGTACGCCAAGAAGAAATACGGCAGCGACGAGAAGGCCCTGGAGTACGTGACCGAGCTGTATCGCCACGCCCCGGTACTCGACACTGGCGCCCGTGGCGCGACCATCAGCTTCGTGCAGCGTGGCCTGGGCGACGTACTGCTGGCCTGGGAGAACGAGGCCTACCTGTCGCTGGCCGAAGAAGGCGGTGACCAACTGGAAATCGTCACGCCGTCACTGTCCATCCTCGCCGAACCGCCCGTGGCCGTCGTCGACAAGAACGTCGACCGCAAAGGCACCCGCAAGGCCGCCGAGGCCTACCTGCAGTACCTGTACAGCGAAGAAGGCCAGCGCATCGCCGCGAAGAACTTCTACCGCCCGCGTGATGCCAAGGTGGCAGCCGAGTTCAAGGATCAGTTCAAAGACCTCGAGCTGGTCACCATCGACAAGGACTTCGGCGGCTGGGCCAAGGCTCAACCCAAGTACTTCGACGATGGCGGCGTGTTCGATGACATCTTCAAGAAGATCAACCAGTAAGTTCAGCTGATCGATCTGGCCCGCCATTGACCAACGCAATGGCGGGCCTTGCTGTGGACCTGATCAAAAGGACTCTCCATGTCTCGTCGAACCTCCTCGGTCATACCCGGCTTCGGGCTGACTCTGGGCTACACGCTTACCTACCTGGCGCTGATCGTGCTGATCCCGCTGGGCGCCATGTTCGTGTTTTCCATGCAGCTGTCCGCCGAGCAATGGTGGAGCCTGTTGGGTAACCGTCAACTGCAGTTCTCCCTGAAGCTGTCGTTCGGCACCGCCCTGGCGGCTGCGCTGCTCAACGGCATTCTCGGCACCATCATCGCCTGGGTGTTGGTGCGCTACACCTTTCCGGGCCGCCGCCTGATCGACGCCATGGTCGACATGCCGTTCGCCCTGCCCACCGCCGTGGCCGGCATCGCCCTGACCGCGCTATACGCGCCCAACGGCCTGATCGGCTCGCTGTTCCCGTTCAAGATCGCCTATACGCCGCTGGGCATCACCCTGGCACTAGTGTTCGTCACCCTGCCCTTCGTGGTGCGCACCCTGCAGCCGGTGCTGGCCGACATTCCCAAGGAAGTCGAGGAAGCCGCTGCCTGCCTGGGCGCCAAACCGTTCCAGGTGTTCCGCCATGTGCTGCTACCCAGCCTGTTGCCCGCCTGGCTGACGGGCTTCGCCCTGGCCTTCGCCCGCGGCGTGGGCGAGTACGGCTCGGTGGTGTTCATCGCCGGCAACATTCCGCTGAAGACCGAGATCCTGCCGCTGCTGATCGTCTCCAAGCTGGACCAGTACGACTACCCGGGCGCCACCGCCATCGGCGTGATCATGCTGGTGGTCTCGTTCATCCTGCTGCTGCTGATCAACATCCTGCAGCGCCGCATCCAGCCGCAACTCTGAGGAGCCCGTCATGAGCCTTGCAACCCTTGGCAAGAACGCGGCGCGCCCGGCGAGCCGCTCCCCCGGCGCCATCGCCCTGATCGCCGTAGCTTGGGCGGTGTTCGCAGTGATCCTGCTGCTGCCGCTATACATCGTACTGAGCCAGGGCCTGAGCCGCGGCCTGGCATTCTTCTGGGAGGCGATCAGCGAACCGGACGCCATTTCCGCACTCAAGCTGACCCTGCTGGCCACCGCCATCTCGGTGCCGCTGAACCTGGTGTTCGGTGTGGCCGCTGCCTGGGCGGTGACCAAGTTCGAATTCCGCGGCAAGAGCATCCTGATCACCCTGATCGACATGCCCTTCTCGGTGTCGCCAGTAGTCGCCGGCCTGATCTACGTGCTGCTGTTCGGCTCGCAAAGCGTGCTGGCGCCCTATCTGCAGGACCACAACCTGCAGATCGTTTATGCCGTGCCGGGCATCGTGCTGGCGACCATCTTCGTGACCTTTCCCTTCGTGGCCCGCGAGCTGATTCCGCTGATGGAGGAACAGGGCACCACCGAAGAGGAAGCCGCGCGCCTGCTCGGCGCCAACGGCTGGCAGATGTTCTGGCATGTCACGCTGCCTAACGTAAAATGGGCGCTGATTTACGGCGTGGTGCTGTGTACCGCCCGGGCGATGGGCGAGTTCGGGGCGGTGTCTGTGGTTTCCGGCCACATCCGCGGCTACACCAACACCCTGCCGCTGCATATCGAGATTCTCTACAACGAATACAACATCGTCGCTGCGTTCAGCGTCGCCATCCTGCTGCTGGTGATGGCCCTGATCGTCCTGCTGCTGCGCCAGTGGAGCGAAGCGCGCCTGAGCCGCCAGCTCAAGGCCAACGACGACTGAAACCCTTATCGCCGGCGCCGCGCCCCTGCGCGAACCGGCCAGACCGACACAGGCGTATCCCATGAGTATCGAAGTCAGCGGCATCAACAAGCACTTTGGCCAGTTCAAGGCGCTCAACGACATCAACCTCAACATCCAGAGCGGCGAGCTGGTCGCCCTGCTCGGCCCGTCCGGCTGCGGCAAGACCACCCTGCTGCGCATCATCGCCGGCCTGGAAACTCCGGATAGCGGCAACATCGTGTTCCACGGCGAAGACGTTTCCGAACATGACGTGCGTGATCGCAAGGTCGGCTTCGTGTTCCAGCACTACGCCCTGTTCCGCCACATGACGGTATTCGACAACGTCGCCTTCGGCCTGCGCATGAAGCCCAAGGGCGAGCGCCCCAACGAAAGCACCATCAAGAAAAAGGTCCACGACCTGCTCGGTCTGGTGCAGCTCGACTGGCTGGCCGACCGCTACCCGGAGCAGCTCTCCGGCGGCCAGCGCCAGCGTATCGCCCTGGCTCGCGCCCTGGCGGTCGAGCCGAAAGTGCTGCTGCTCGACGAGCCCTTCGGCGCCCTCGACGCCAAGGTGCGTAAAGAGCTACGTCGCTGGCTGGCGCGCCTGCACGAGGAAGTGCACCTGACTTCGGTGTTCGTGACCCATGACCAGGAAGAAGCCATGGAAGTGGCCGACCGCATCGTGGTGATGAACAAGGGCGTGGTCGAGCAGATCGGCTCACCGGCCGAGGTCTACGAGAAACCGGCCAGCGACTTCGTCTACCACTTCCTCGGTGACGCCAACCGCCTGTACGTCGGCGACGGCCACCACGTGCTGTTCCGCCCCCATGAAGTGAGTCTCTCCACCGAAGCACTGGAAGGCCATCAGGCCGGCGAGGTACGCGATATCCGCCTGCTCGGCGCCATCACTCGCATTACCCTGAAGGTCGAAGGCCAGGACGAGCTGATCGAAGCCGAAGTGGCCAAGGATCACGTCAGCCTCAACGACCTGGGCCGTGGCACCGTGCTGTACTTCAAGCCCAAGGGTGGCAAGCCGGTAAGCACCGGGGCCTGACGGCATCTAGGACTGTGGGAGCGGGCGGGGACGCCCAGTTTATGCCCGCGAGATCACGGCCATGGGCCGTTCCCACAGGGATCGCGGGCGGCCTCTAACTCAGTGTATAAACCCCGCTCTTGTGGGAGCGCGCCATGCGCGCGATTCGCGGGCACGGCCCGCTCCCACAGATAGCCCACAAACGCTACCTTGCCTCAGGCCACCTTGCGATCACGTATGCAGGTCGGCCCGGCCCGCTCGACCACCTGATGCTCGATTTCCTGGCGCAGGCCAAGCAGAAAGGCCGCCTCGGCGACCACGAACAGCGGCCCGATGATCAGCCCCATCAGGTCGTCGACGAATGCCGGCTTGCGGCCTTCGTAGAAATGGCCGACGAACTGGATGATCCAGCCGACCACGAACAACCCCAGGCCCATGCTCAGCCATAGCGCCGTGCCGGCCATCGCCAACCCGGCGCTGAACCACAGGCACACGCCCAGCAAGGCGCCCATCACCACACCGAAGCGGACGTCCAGGCGCAAGTAGAACAGGGTGCTGAGCAGCGCGGCCAGGGTGGCCGGCGAGAGCCACAGACCGCCCACCAAAAGGCCCGGTCGCGACAGCAGCACGGTAACGGCCAGCACGATCATCGGAATGCCGACGAAGTGGGTGACGATATTGCGACGGTCGCGGTGATAGGCCGCGTATTGGGCGAGGTGATCCACCAGGGTTTTCATTGTTGTTATCCTCTCGGGGTGCGTGCAACCTCATCATGGCGCGGCTCGTGCGCCAGCACTGTCAGCTAGCCGACAAAGCGGAATTTCCATGAACGATCTGCGCGACACCTTGCTTCAAGGCCAATGGTTCGCCGCGTTGCCGCCTGCCTTGCAACAGGCGTTGCTGGCGCAAGGCAGGCTGCTGAGCCTGGAGGCCGGGCAGCGCCTGTTCAGCCGCGGCGATGCGCCCAGCGGGCTGTACGCCGTATTGAAGGGCGCCATGCGCGTCGGCAGCGTGGGTGCCGACGGTCGGGAAGCGCTTCTGGTGCTGGTGGAAGCGCCGCACTGGTTCGGCGAGATCGCCCTGTTCGACGGCCAGCCACGCACCCATGACGCCGTCGCCGAAGGCGCCAGCACCCTGCTCCACGTATCCCAGGCAGGCCTGCTGGCCCTGCTCGACACCCATCCCGTCTACTGGCGCGACCTCGCCCTGCTGATGGCTCACAAGGTGCGCCTGGCCTTCATCGCACTCGAGGAGATCAGCCTGCTACCCGCCGCGCAGCGTCTGGCGCGGCGCCTGCTGCTAATCGCCGAGGACTATGGCGAAACCCAGGGCCCGCGGCGCATCATCCACCTGTCACAGGAGCAACTGGCGGCGATGCTGGCCATCTCCCGGCAGACCGCCAATGGCGTACTCAAGGACCTGCAGGCCCGCGGTATCGTCAGGCTGACCTACGGCGAAATCGAGATTCTCGACCTGGATGAACTGCGCAAGGCCGCGCAGTGAACCATGAAGCTTTTGTGACAGCAGAACCAATGGCCAAGCGCCATGTCCTTATTGATTCTCCAGACCCCAGGCCCGCTGAATGAACAGCGGCCGCGAACGATCCAGGATGCCGTTGCCAGACTCTGCCCTCGTTACCGACCTGCCCGACGTACTCGCCGGCCCGCTTCTGCGCCGGCTGGAGCCGGGCCGCCTGGTGCTCTGGCTGGTCGCCAGCCGCCCGCTGCAACTGACGCTGCGCCTGGCACACGGCGAGCAGCCCGCCAGCGATCAGCCGCTGGGCGACGATGCCTGCCAGCGCCTGGTGGTCGGTGAGCACGCGGTCATCCACCTGATCGACCTGCACCTCGACACGCCGCTGCCCCAGGACACCCGGATCGACTACGACCTGCTGATCGACGGCGCCCAGGGCATCGCCGAGTGGGCCGCGCACCTGCTGTACGACGGCGCGACCTGCCCCAACTTCGTGCTGCGCGCGCGCATCGATCAGCTGCTGCATGGCTCCTGCCGCAAACCGCACCATGCCGCCAATGACGGGCTACTGTGTGCCGACCGCCTGCTGGCCGCGCCCCATGCGCCCCACGAGCGGCCTGCCCTGCTGATGCACAGCGGTGACCAGGTGTATGTCGACGATGTCGCCGGCCCGATGCTGTACGCCATCCACCAATTGATCGAGCGTCTGGGCCTGTACCACGAATGGCTCGAAGGCGCCGTCATCGACGACAGCACCGAGCTCTACCGCCATCCGGCCAGCTACTACCACCGCGCCGACCTGTTGCCGGCGCTGAAGAGCAACGAAACCCTGCGCGAGCGCTTCTTCGGCGGCACGGAAAAGCCCATCTTCACCAGCAGCAATGCCGACAACCACCTGGTCACCCTGGCCGAAGTGCTGGCCATGTACCTGCTGGTGTGGTCACCCACGCCCTGGCAGCTGCTCGATAACGCGGCGCCCGAGCTGAGCGCCGAAGACGCGCAGCGCTACGACAGCGAGCGGGCCTGCATCGCGGCCTTCGTCGACAACCTGGGTGACGTGGCGCGAGTGCTGGCGCACCTGCCGAACCTGATGATCTTCGATGACCACGACATCACCGACGACTGGAACCTGTCGGCGCAGTGGGAGGAAACCGCCTACGGCCATCCTTTCTCCAAGCGCATCATCGGTAACGCGCTTATCGGCTACCTGCTGTGCCAGGGCTGGGGCAATGACCCGGACGCTTTCGCCGAACCGCTGGCCAATGCCCGTGCGCTGTGCGAGCGAGCGCAAGACACCGGGCTGGACAGCCCGGCCCAGGACCGCCTGATCGACGAGTTGATGAGTTTCCAGCACTGGCATTACGTGCTGCCCAGCAGCCCGGCGCTGCTGGTGCTCGATACCCGCACCCGCCGCTGGCGCAGCGAGCGCAACCTCAAGCGGCCATCCGGGCTGCTGGACTGGGAAGCGCTCAGCGAACTGCAGCAAAACCTGCTCGACCACCCGAGCGCCATCATCGTCTCGCCGGCGCCGATGTTCGGGGTCAAGCTGATCGAAGCCGTGCAGCGGGTATTCAGCTGGGCTGGCCACCCGCTGATGGTCGACGCGGAAAACTGGATGGCCCACCGCGGCGCGGCCAGCGTGATGATGAACATCTTCCGCCACTCGCGCACACCCCGGGACTACGTGGTGCTTTCTGGCGACGTGCACTACTCGTTCTTCTACGAGGTCAAGGTACGGCACCGGTTGCACGGCCCGACCATCTGGCAGATAACCAGCAGCGGTGTGAAGAACGAATTCCCACGCCGCCTGCTGAACGTCTTCGACCGACTCAATCGCTGGCTGTACGCGCCCTCGTCGCCGCTCAACTGGCTGACCAAGCGCCGGCGCATGCAGGTGTTTCCGCACATCCCCAAGCACAGCAAATCGGGCGAACGCCTGTGGAACTCCGCCGGCCTCGGCCAGGTTTTCTTCAATGCCGAAGGCCAGCCCAGCCACGTGTTCCAGCTCAACGCCGACGGCTCACCGCGCACCGAGTTCATCGACGACCGCGATGAAATCACCGAAAGCAGCGAGGCGGCGAAACACATTTAGGTAAAAACCCTCAAGCACCATCAGCGCAGCCTTTCCAGCATCTGGTAGTACCACATGCCCGCCGCCAGCATCGGGTGGCCGAGCTGGTCGCCCAGCGGCACCTTGATGTGTTTGCAGGCGGCGAAGGTGTCGAACTGCTCCAGGTCACCGGTGATGGCCTTGGCCATGATCTCGCCCATGATGTGACTGGTCGCCACGCCGTGGCCGGAATAGCCCTGGCAGTACCAGACGTTGCCGGACAGCTTGCCCAGCTGCGGGATGCGGTTCATCACGATGCCCATGGCGCAGCTCCACTGGAAATCGATCTGCACGCCCTTGAGCTGCGGGAAGGTGCGCTCGATGCACGGGCGCAGCTCGCCGGCGATGTCGCGTGAGTCGCGCCCGGAGTAGTTGGCGCCGCCGCCGAACAGCAGGCGACCATCGCCGGTCAGGCGGTAGTAGTCGAGCACGAAGCGGCAGTCGTACACCGCGAGATCATGCGGGTTGATCGCCTCGATCAGCTCGGCGCTCAGCGGCGCGGTAGTAACGATGCCGCCCATGGCCGGGAAAATCAGGCCCTTGAGCTTGCGCCGCTCCAGCTTGTGGTAGACGTCGCCGGCCAGCAGCACCTGCTTGGCCTCGATGCGCCCGCCCGTGGTGACCACTGCCGGACGCGGCCCGTGGACGATCTCCAGCACCTCGGAATGTTCGAAGATCAGCGCGCCCAGGCTCTCGGCGGCCTTGGCCTCGCCGAGGCACAGGTTGAGCGGGTGCAGGTGCATGTTGCGGGTGTTCTTCAGCGCGCCGCAGTACAGGTCGCTGCCCAGTTGCGCACGCACGCCAGCAGCGTCGAGCAGGGTGACATCGGCCTCCATGCCACGGCGCAGCGCTTCGTCGTAGGTGGCCTTGAGCTCGTCCATATGGCTGGCTTTCATCGCCGTATGCAGGTGGCCGTGCTTGAGGTCGCAGTCGATGCCGTACCTGGCCACGCGGCTCTTGATGATCTCGTGGCCGCGCCAGCGCAGGTGCCAGATGAAGTCGTCCACCTCGTCGCCGAGGGTATTGCGCATCTGCTTGCGCATGGCTTCGTCGCCGGAGAGGCTGCCGGTGACCTGGCCGCCGTTGCGCCCGCTGGCGCCCCAGCCGACCTTGTTGGTTTCCACCACGGCCACCTTGAGGCCGCGCTCGGCCAGCTCCACTGCCGTGGCGATGCCGGTGAAACCGCCGCCGATGATGGCCACGTCAACGGTCACGCTGCCTTGCAGGGTCGGGTAGTCGCTCTCGAAATTCAGCGAGGCCGCGTAGTAGGACGGCGCGCGTTCCGCGGCGGGTTTGACGGATTGATTGCTTGCGTTCATTGCATGTCCTTGAGGTGCATTCACACCGATGAAATCGGTCATCGCGGCTAGACCACTCCCACAGAGCGCTTGCGTAGGAGGGGCCGGGCGGCGATCCGCTTCAGCCCCGAGCCTTTTAAACAGAAGCCATCAGGCGTTGCTCAGGTACCAGCGCCAATCCTGCTCGCTGACCTCGCCCATGAACTGGCGGTATTCGGCGCGCTTGATCGCCAGATACACCTTGAGAAACGCCTCGCCAAAAGCCTCACGAGCCCACTCGGAGTGCTCCAGCGCTTGGATCGCCGCCGACCATTGGGTAGGAAGGTGCTCGGTGGCCTGGGCGTAGCCGTTGCCCTCGACCGGCGCTCCGGGGTCCAGCGCCTCGCGGATGCCTCGGTGAATCCCGGCCAGAATCGCCGCGGCGGCAAGATATGGGTTGGCATCGGCGCCGCAGATACGGTGCTCGATGTGCCGGGTATTCGCAGGGCCACCGGGCACGCGCAAGCTGACGGTGCGGTTATCCACACCCCAGGTGGGCGCCAGCGGCGCATAGCTGTTGGCCTGGAAGCGTCGGTAGGAATTGGCGTTGGGGCAGAACAGCAGCAGCGAGTCGAGCAGACTGGCGAGCATGCCGCCGACCGCCTGACGCAACAGCGGCGTGCCGGCCGGATCCTCGCTGGCAAACAGATTCTCGCCCTGCCCGTCGGCCAGGCTCACATGCATGTGCATGCCGGTGCCGGCGATATCGGCGAACGGCTTGGCCATGAAGCAGGCCTGCATGCCATGGGCGTGAGCCACGCCCTTGACCAGACGCTTGTAGCGCACCGCCTGGTCCATGGCCGCGAGTGCCGGGCCGTGCTCCAGGGTGATCTCCACCTGGCCGGGGGCGTACTCGGAAATCGCCGTGCGTGCCGGGATGCCCTGGGCCTTGCAGGCCGCGTAGAGGTCCTTGAGAAACGGCTCGATCTGCTCCAGCTCGCGTAGGCCATAGACCTGGGTCTGCCGCGGACGACTACCGTCGGCGTCCAGGGCCGGCTGCGGGCGCCCCTGGGCGTCGCGTTTCTGGTCGAGCAGGTAGAACTCCAGCTCGCAGGCCATCACCGGATGATAACCCTCGGCTTCGAGCTGCTCGATCACGCGGACCAGCAACTGCCGCGGGTCGGCGGGAGTGGCCGGCAGGCCTTCGCTGGGGTGCATCGACACCTGCACGGCGGCGGTGGGAATCTGCCGCCAGGGCAGGCGCACCAGGCTGCCGGGCAACGGGTAGGCACGGCAGTCGATGTCGCCGACCTCCCAGACTAGGCCGGTGTCCTCGACGTCCTCGCCCTGGATGGACAAACCGAGCATCGTGCTCGGCAGCGGCCGCCCGCTCTGGTACAGCGCCAGCAGTTCCTCGCGGTGCAACAGCTTGCCGCGCGGCACGCCATTGGCATCGAGGATGAACAGTTCGATCAATTCGATATCGGGGTTACCGGCCAGGAAATCCTGGGCTTCCTGCACAGCTGCGAAAGTCGTCATCGCGCACTCGCTTGCGCCAGTCAGGCGCTCGATATCCGCACGGCCGGCTCGCTGTTCGAACCGGCGCACAGGCAGACAAATGGGTATCAGCGGCTGCGGACATGGCGCAGCCATCGGATTCAGCGGGCGGAGAGAGCGTCCGGCGGGCGGGCGTGGCGGCAATGCCAGAGCGCCCAGAAGGCGAGGATCTGCGGCAGCGCCGTGGGTTCGGGCGCCCGTCCCCGCGAGCGCAAGGCTGGCAGGGCAAGAGCGTGGGCAAGGCTGCAGACCGGAATAGACATGCCCGCGAGGCTCGCACGCCGCGACAGTCAGGTTAAATCGTTATTGGCACACCTTCAGGTAGCCAGCGGCTAAACAATCGCGCTCACGGCTCCGGCTTGTAACCCAACCGCAAGCCGCCCCAATGCTTGCCCTGCACATGGATCGGCACCGACAAGTCGTGCATCAGTTCGCCGGTGTCGCGCATATAGGTCTGCAGCAGCACGCGCTGTTGGTGACTGCCGCAGCGAATGCCGGTGCGGTCGTTGAACAGCCGCTTGCTGCGGCTTTTCACGGTGTCCACGGCGCGATCGCCAGTGGGCGGATGGTTGAAGGCCTGATTGTGGGTCGGCACGTAGCCTTCCGGCGTGGTGGCGATGGCGAACACCAGGCCTTCGTGGCGCTTGAGCAGCGGTTCCTGAATGGCCGGCAGCACGCCATCGGCGTAGCTGTCGAAGCGCGTGCGGAATTTGGCCGGGAAGCTGTCGGGGATCGGCTGGTACTGGCGGTCGAACAGATCCGCGAGGCTGATGCGCCCGGCCTGGATGTCGGCCTCGAACTGCCGGCCTATCGCGGCGGCACCCTCCAGTGCCAGGTCGTAGATGCGTTGGTGATAGTCGTCGAGCCCGACGCTGGCCAGCTGCTCGCTGACGCTTTCCGCCTGGCCGACCAATTGCTCGGCGGCCTTGCCCAACTGGCGGGTCTGGTCTTCGCTGCTGCGCACGTCGCCGCGCAGTTGCTCGACCGCCACCAGCAGCTCGGCCAGGTGCCCGTGGTTGCTCGCCGTACCGGCGCTGATCTGCTCGACCTGAGCATCGACATCGGCGGCCAGGTCGGCGATGCCGCGCAATTGCTCGCCAGTGAACTCGATCTGCCGGGCGGCCGCTTCCAGCTCCTCGGCCTGCTGCTGGATATGGCTGACCACCGCCGCACTCTGCTGGCGGATGTCGGCGACCATCTGCCCCACTTCACCGGTAGCACTGGCGGTACGCCCAGCCAGGCTGCGCACTTCGTCGGCGACCACCGCGAACCCGCGCCCCTGCTCACCGGCGCGCGCGGCCTCGATGGCGGCATTGAGCGCCAGCAGGTTGGTCTGGCTGGCGATGGACTGGATGACCTGGGTGACTTGTTCGATCTGCTCGGTCCGCGCGCCAAGGCCGTCGATCAATTCGCGGCTGGCGGCAGCCTGGGCGCTGAGCTGCTGCATGCGACCGATGGCCTGCTGCAGCTCGGTCTGGCCGCTGGCGCTGCTGGCGCGCACCGTCTGCGCGGCACCTAGGGTCTGGCCAGCCCGCTCGGCGTTGCTCTGCTCGGTGCGGGTCACGGCGTGGGCGCCTTCGCTGATCTGCTCGACCGCCGCCAGCTGCGACTGCAGGCGACCAGCCAGTTGCTGCACGGTGAACGCCACCTGGGCGGCGGACAGCGCGTTATGACAGGTGTGTTGCGACAGGCTCTGGCTGAGCGCATCCAGCGAGGCCGCTGGAGTGGCAGCGGCTACCGTGGCCGGGCGCCGCCAGGGGCCGAACCAGGGCCACAGCGCCAAGGCCAGCAAGGCGATCACGCCGACATAGACCGGCATCTGCATCTGCTGCCACACCAGCAGCAGCGCCAGCAGGCCGACCACGTGCAGGGCCAGCGCGAGCCGGTCACGAGTAATTCCAGCGTCCATGGCGAACCTCGTCTTTCTTATTGTGGGGTGATGCGAGCGATAGGCTCTAGCGGCCCGTGTTCAGTAGATCGACCGCACGGGACAAATCCGTAGGCCGAAAAACCAATCCGGTCAGTTGACCACCCCATGATGCGCCGCGCCATGGCACTTTGGTAGCAAAGCGACTGGGGCGCTCAGCGTTCGAGACGGTGGCGTTTGACGAAGGAGCGGTCGAAGTAGTCCTTGCAGCGCCCGTAAAGCTGGCCGCCGGCGCTCCACTGCTGCCAGCCCAGCAGCGCGCCGCCGTCACCGCTGGCCAACAGCAAGGGGCGTTGGCCACGTGCCTTGTAGTCACGCAGCGCGCCGCCGCGCAGGGCCGCCGCCAGGTTGGCGGCGAGCACCGGTACCTGGCGCATCGAATACAAACCGCTCTTGCGCACGCCGGGTAGGTTGGCGCAATCGCCCACGGCGAAGACCTGCGGGTGGGAATGACTTTGCAGCGTCAGGGCGGTGTGCACGAAACCGTCGCCATCGCAGCTCAGGCCGCTGGCGGCGATCCACGGCAGCGCCTGGGCGCCACTGGCCAGCAACAGGCGGCTGCCATGCCACACGGACGCCTCACCGCTGATCAGGCAGTTGCCGTCGATGCGGCTGATCGGGCAATGCTCGCGCACCTGCACGCGGCGCATGCGCAGATGGCCCCAGGCGCGCATGCGCAAGCCGGCGCAGTGCCCGGCCAACAGCGGCTCACCGCAGAACAGCGCCAGCTGCGGTACCTGGTCGGCGAGCGCCAGGGCCATCTCCACACCCGCCACGCCGCCGCCGAGGATTGCCAACGGCTGCGGGTCGCGCTGCCAGGCCTGCCAGCCGGTGATGAAGTGATCCACGGGTTTCACCGCCAGCACGTCCATTCCCTCGCCCTCGCGTGGTGGACAGGCGACCCGGTCACCGACGTTGAGCGACAGCCAGTTGCCCTGCAGCACCCGGTCATCGGCCAGCGTCAGCTGACGTGTCGCGGCGTCCAGCGCGGCAACGGGGGCGACGATCAGCTCGACCTGCGCGGCCTTGCACAGCGCGCCCAGGCCGATCTGGCAATCCTCCGGCGAATAGCGGCCACCGACCAGCCCCGGCAACATGCCGGCGTGCCAGGTGTGCTCAGCACTGGCCAGCAGGGCGATACGGCCCGCCGGCCGCTCGATCAGCGCCCAGCGTCGCAGAACCCCGAGATGGGCCGGGCCTGCGCCTACCAGCAACAGATCATAGTCAGTCATCTACACCGATATCCTTGAGAACCTGGGAGCGATTTGCAGCCGCTTGCGGGCATGCACAGCGAGCTTTGACCGAAATAGCCGCGCAATGATCCCGCTGCCGATGGGGTTGGCAGAGCATGGCGGCAGCAGGCCGCTTCGAGCAAATAAAGAGACGCTTGCGGCGGGTTTTCGACACATTTCTGCTGCGGTTATTACCTGCCTGTCAGGCCGCCGAGGCCTGCGCCGGCAGCCGCTCGAGCAAACCTGGATCGATGCGCAGCAAGCGTACGCAGCGGGCATCGCGAAGCTGCTCGCTAGGCCGTTGCGTCTGCTCCAGCGCCAGCACCTGCCCGGCCAGATTGAGCACCAGCGCCTCACGGGAAAACACGCCGCTGTTCAGGCTGTAATAGGCGGCCACCAACTCACGCAGGCCGAACGGCAGGCGCCAGCGGATGCGCAAGGCCGAACCGAAACCGGCAGCACGCTGGCCGATGGCCTGGTCGATCTGCGCGTCGCTCAGGCTGCCGCCGGCGTCCTGCCAGTCCTGCATGCAGCGCAGCAAGGCCAGCTCACCGATGTTGTGCAGCAGGCCAGCGGTGTAGCAGAGCTCGGCATCCAGCGACAGCTCGCTGGCCAGCCAATGGGCGACCTCGGCGCTGCGCTGGGCCGCCACCCAGGTACGCACGCCGCGCTCGGCCAGACGCGGGTCGCTGAGCCGCGCATTGCGCTGCACGGAAAGCCCCAGTACCAAGTTCAGGGTGCGTGCCACGCCCAGGCGCGGCAATGCCTGGGCCAGGGTCTGACAGGGCGAGCCGTTGTGATGGGCAGCGCTGTTGGCCGCGGCGATCAGGCAGGCGGTGATCTGCGGGTCGCGTGCGAACACCTGCTCCAGCTCGCGCAGGCTCGGCTCGCTGCTGTTCAGGTACTGGCTGACCGAGTCGCGCACCGAGGCCAGCAGCGGCGCGCCCTGGCCTTCTTCACGCATGGCGTCCAGGTAATCCTCCAGCCGGTTCACCAGCAGCGGGCGAATCGGGCACAGCAATTCTTCCCCGTCGGCGAGCAGCAGGCTGGCCAAGCGCTTGCGCAGCGCCTCGGCATTGAAGGGTTTGGCCAGGTAGGCGCTAGGTGCCAGCGGCTTGGCGGCGCGCACGCTGTTGGCATCCAGACGCCCGCTGATCAGGATGAATGGCAGCGCCGGCGTACGCGGATGACGACGTAGCTGGCGTAGCAGCTCGAGGCCATCGACGCCCGGCAGTTCGCTGTCGGCGATCACCAGTTCAGGCAGGCGGCGCTTGCAGCGCGCCATGGCCGCCTGGCCGTCGGCGACGCGAATCACCACGGCGTCGCACCGCACGTCGAGCACCAGTTGTTCGAGCAGATCCGCCGCCCAGGGGTCGGTATCGGCGATCAGCACTTCTGGAGCGGGTACCGCTTCAGCCATCAGAAAACCTCGGAACATCAACACAGGAAAACGCCGCAGTATAGACAAGACCGCGGCAGCCCTAACGTACCGGGATCAATGATGTAGCTACCGGCCACGCCATATAACGCGACGAAACAGCAGACAAAAAAAGACCCGCCGAAGCGGGTCCTTTTTCAACGGCGTGGCTTACGCCAGTTCGTCGAAGCACTCGGCCACGATGGCGATACCTTTTTCCAGCTGGGCGTCCGGGATGGTGACCGGCATCAGGAAGCGCACCACGTTGTAGTAGGTGCCGCACGAGAGCAGAATCAGGCCCTTCTCCCGCGCCTTGGCGACGATCTTGCCGGTCAGTTCGGCAGCCGGCTTGCTGTGGTCGCCGCCTTCGAACAGCTCGATGGCGACCATCGAACCCAGGCCGCGCACGTCGCCGATCACCTTGTGCTTGGCGGCGATGTCACGCAGACCAGCCTTGAGCTTCTCGCCAACGGCGTTGGAGCGATCCAGCAGCCTCTCTTCGTCGAACACCTTGAGTACGGCCAGGGCCGCGGCGCAGGCGATCGGGCTGCCGGCATAGGTGCCGCCCAGGCCACCGGGGGCGATCTTGTCCATGATCTCGGCCTTGCCGCTGACGCCGGAGATCGGGAAGCCGCCGCCCACGGACTTGGCGAAGGTGGTCAGGTCCGGCACCACGCCGAGTTGCTCGGTGGCAAAGAAGGTGCCGGTACGACCCGCGCCGGTCTGCACTTCGTCAGCGATCAGCAGGATGCCGTGCTGGTCGCACAGGGCGCGCAGGCGCTGCATGAAGGCTGGCGAGTTGACGTAGAAACCGCCTTCGCCCTGTACCGGCTCGATGATGATCGCGGCGATGTCCTGCGGCTGGGCATCGTTCTTGAAGATGCGCTCGATGCTGGCGATGGATTCGTCTTCGCTCACGCCATGCAGTTCGCACGGAGCGACGGCACGGTACACGCCAGCAGGCATCAGGCCCATGCCGGCGGAGTACGGCACGACCTTGCCGGTCAGCGACAGGGTCATCATGGTACGGCCGTGGTAGGCACCCGTGAAGGCGATCACGCCAGCACGGCCGGTAGCGGCACGGGCGATCTTCACGGCGTTCTCGACGGCTTCAGAGCCGGAGGTGACCAGCAGGGTCTTCTTGGCGAAGTCGCCCGGTACGCGCTTGGCGATTTCTTCGCACAGCTCGATGTAGGGCTCGTAGGCCAGCACCTGGAAGCAGGTGTGAGTCAGCTTGGTCAGCTGTTCCTGAACGGCGGCCACCACTTTCGGGTGCAGGTGACCGGTGTTCAGTACGGCGATACCGCCGGCGAAATCGATGTACTCGCGGCCCTCGACGTCCCACACGGTGGCGTTCTCGGCGCGCTCGGCGACGATCGGGTGGATCTGGCCGACACCGCGCGGTACGGCGGCCTGGCGGCGTTGCAGCAGGGATTCGTTGGTCTTGCTCATGGCTTCCTCATTCACCGCTCATCGTCGGTGTGGTTCAAGGATGACGCATCCCGCTGCAGCCACGACAGCATGCGATGATCGACTGCCGGGCCTTGCGGGATACAGGGAGAAACGTGTGTTGCGCCGCCGCAGCGGCGCAGGTCGATCAGTCTTAAATGCTCAGGCAGAGGTACTTGATTTCCAGGTAATCCTCGATGCCGTACTTGGAGCCTTCACGACCCAGGCCCGAGGCCTTGATGCCGCCGAATGGCGCCACTTCGTTGGAGATCAGGCCGGTGTTGATCCCGACCATACCGTATTCCAGCGCCTCGGCCACGCGGAACACGCGGGAGAGGTCACGGGCATAAAAGTAGGAGGCCAGGCCGAACTCGGTGTCGTTGGCCATGGCGATCACTTCGGCTTCGTCCTTGAAACGGAACAGCGGCGCCAGCGGGCCGAAGGTTTCGTCCTTGGAGACCAGCGCGTTCTTCGGCACGTCGGCCAGAATGGTCGGCTCGAAGAAGGTGCCGCCCAGGGCGTGGGTCTTGCCGCCGGAGAGGATCTTGGCGCCTTTGGAAACGGCGTCCTCGATGTGCTCCTTGACCTTGGCCACGGCCTTCTCGTCGATCAGCGGGCCAGTGGTGGTGCCGTCTTCCAGGCCGTTGCCGATCTTCAGCTTCTCGACCGCGACCTTGAGCTTCTCGGCGAAGGCATCGTAGACGCCGTCCTGCACGTAGATGCGGTTGGCGCACACGCAGGTCTGGCCGTTGTTGCGGTACTTGGAGATGATCGCGCCTTCGATGGCCTTGTCCAGGTCTGCGTCGTCGAACACGATGAAGGGCGCGTTGCCGCCCAGCTCCAGGGATACCTTCTTGATGTCCTGAGCGCACTCGGCCATCAGCTGGCGACCGATCTCGGTCGAGCCAGTGAACGACAGCTTGCGCACGATCGGGTTGCCGGTCAGCTCGCCGCCCACTTCACCGGCGCTGCCAGTCACCACGCTGAACACGCCAGCCGGGATGCCGGCACGGGTCGCCAGCTCGGCCAGGGCCAGGGCGGAGTACGGCGTCTGCGAAGCCGGCTTGAGCACCATGGTGCAGCCAGCGGCTAGGGCCGGGCCGGCCTTGCGGGTGATCATTGCCGCCGGGAAGTTCCACGGGGTGATGGCCGCGGTGACACCGATCGGCTGCTTGATGACGATCAGGCGCTTGTCGGCCTGGTGGCCCGGAATGGTGTCGCCATACACGCGCTTGGCTTCTTCGGCGAACCACTCGATGAACGAGGCGGCGTAGGCGATCTCGCCCTTGGCTTCGGCCAGCGGCTTGCCCTGTTCGATGGTCATCAGGCGCGCCAGGTCGTCCTGGTTCTCCAGCATCAGCTCGTACCAGCGACGCAGCTTGGCCGAACGCTCCTTGGCGGTCAGCGCACGCCAGGCCGGCAGGGCCTTGTCGGCGGCTTCGATGGCGCGGCGGGTTTCGGCAGCGCCCATCTTCGGCACGCTACCGATTACTTCGCCAGTGGCCGGGTTGGTCACCTTGATGGTCTGGCCGCTATCGGCATCAGCCCAGGCGCCGTTGACGAAAGCCTGCTGGCGGAACAGTTGCGCGTCTTTCAATTGCATGGCGATCTCCTCTATCCCGGCACCACGGCGCCAGGAGATGACGAAAGAAGCTGGGAGCGAACCCAGGCATGGGTTGGAGCGACAGGCTAGCTGCGGCCTGCAAATTCGAACGGAGTGCGCCGCCGTGAGTTCAGCTGGGCAACACCATCGTTTGAAATATCAAACAAATCGTAAGATCAGCTCGACCAAAGGGCAATAGGCCGTTCGAGAAAATTAACAGCTGCAGATGAGCGGGAGCAGGGCCGTCTTTGTTTATAGCCCAAACCTGTGGCGATCACTGGCCAAACGAGCACCTCGCGCAGCATGGACGCACGCCAGCGACATGCGTATGATTGCGCCCCGCAACGCACTCGTAGCTCAGCTGGATAGAGTACTGCCCTCCGAAGGCAGGGGTCGTGGGTTCGAATCCCGCCGAGTGCGCCATCTCGCTGCTTTCCTTCACTCTTCAGGTGACTGGGAAACGCAACACGAAGCCCGCCATGTGCGGGCTTTGTCGTTTCTAGCGCTCGTTCAATTCTGTGCTGAACGGTCCATCAGATGCGGACTTGTCTCGCAGGCATTTCGCATTCAACACCTGCACTTCATAAACCTCGCCGTTTTTCTCCTATAACAGCGCCTCTCTGCCTTATAAAAAAAATACACCGGGTGAAACATGCTCGACGACGGCTCATTCAAGCCAATAGTGCAGCTCTGAAAATTCTCTCGGCGCTTTGGCCTCGGCCTCTCAAATCGTTGACCAATCAATCTAAACCGCGATCCTTCGGTGAGTGTCCACTGCATTGCTATCGACCTCAGCCATTCAGGACTCTCGCTATGTACAACCCAGCCATACACGCCAAGGGCGAACTCTCGCAAGGCATCGTCTGGCTTGCTCGGACAGGCTATGCGGCACGCGGCGTGGTGTATCTGATCATCGGCGCTTTCGCTCTCTTCGCCGCCAAGGGCAGCGGTGAAACTGTCGGCACCAAAGGTGCTATCTCGACATTGCTGGAGCAACCTTTTGGCGAGACCCTGCTCTGGATAATGGTGGCGGGACTTTTCGCCTATGCCGTCTGGCGAATGACTCAGGCCATTACCGATCCGGAAGATCACGGCACCGACGCCAAGGGGCTCGCCGCGCGTGCAGGCCTGGTGGGCGCCGCCATCAGCTATGGCCTGCTGACCTTGTTCACGCTGGGTCTGCTGGGTAGTTCGCTCGGCGAGTCTTCGGGGGGCAGTGGGGGCGGCGAAGACTTTCTCTCTGGCATGCTGGGCTGGAAGTACTCGAACTATCTGGTTTACCTTGTGGCCCTGGTGCCGCTGGGGGTCGGCATCGCACATATCATCAAGGGCTGGAAAGCCAAGTTCGAAAAGTACTTCGGCGCCTCCGATGACGTCATGCGCTGGGTAACACCCATCTCCAAGGTAGGCCTCATTGCCCGAGGCGTTTCTTTTCTCGTGGTGGCCGGCATGCTCTTCAGCGGCGGTGCGCGCTATGAGCCGACCAAGCCACCAGGCTTGGAAGACGCACTGAACGCCCTGCAGTCATTGCCGTATGGCACCTTCTGGCTGGGGTTGATTGGCCTGGGACTGATCGCTTTTGCGCTATACAGCTTTGCCGAAGCGATCTGGCGGCGTATCGATACGGCGGCAGTCTTTGACTGAGCTGTACGCTCGACACCATCTCTATTGGAAATGCAGATGAAACAGCAGAGTTAGAAACAACAAAGCCCGCGCTATGCGGGCTTTGTTGTTTCTGAGCCAAGATCATCATGGGCATTGATATGCTCGGCTGGCGTGGTCCATGCCAGGTAGGTCATTTGGGCATGGCGACAAACTCGCACCAGCTCCCCGGGTTACGCCTTCGGCTAACCCAGGCTACAAGAGCCCTCAGCACCGTAGGGCGGCAGACGCGTCCCCCTTTCGTAGCCTGCGGTTGAGCGAAGCGAAACCCAGGTCAGGTTCAGGCTACTTACCTCTAGCAACTTATCGCTACGGTACGGCCTTTACGGCTGCCTCTTACGTAGCCTGCGGTAGAGCGAAGCGAAACCCAGGTCAGCGTG
>NZ_JAQZSI010000009.1:0-153295 GCF_028674975.1 Pseudomonas sp. CNPSo 3701
GTCCGTGCAACCTTTATTTTCGTCTAACTCGTTGATCTACAAGGAGTTTTCAGATCAGACTGCGCCGGAAGTGGTGCGCATTATAGGCCCCTCGAAACTGAGGTCAAGGGGTTATTTCATCTAATTGAAATAAAGCTGCCAGACGGGCTCCTTCTATATAAGCAGCAACCCGAACAGGTCTATTTCAGGCCCAGCCGCCGGGCCAACCGCTGCAGGTTGGCCCGATCCACTGCCAGCTCACGCGCCACGTCCACCCAGCGCCCGGCATGACGATCGAGGGCTGCTTCTATAAGACGCCGCTGGTAGTCATCCACCGCGTCGCGAAGCGACTGCCCCCCCGGCGGTACCTCTGACTCGCCAGCCCCGCTTACCTCCTCTTCTATATAGCTACGATGCGCGGGATGCAGATCCAGCGCACGGCTGTCGATGGTCAGTATCTGCGGACGCTCGGCACAGGCCGACAGCGCCTTGATCGCTGCGCGGCCGATCAGGTGCTCCAACTCTCGTACATTGCCGGGCCAGTCATGTTGTAGCAGCGTCTTCTGCACATCCGATGCAAGGCGCAGGCTGCGCAGCCCCAGGCGCGCACGGTTGTCTCGAGAAAGTACCCCGCCAGCAGCAACACATCGCGCCCCCGCTCACGCAGGGCCGGCACCTTTAGCGGGTAGACGCTCAGGCGATGATAGAGGTCGGCACGAAAGCGCCTGGCCCGCACTTCTTCGGCCAGGTCGCGGTTGGTAGCCGCCAGCACCCGCACATCGACCCGGTGCTCGCGATCCGACCCCACACGCTGCAGTTGCCCGCTCTGCAATACACGCAGCAGCTTGGACTGCACTGCCAAGGGCAGCTCGCCTACCTCATCGAGAAACAGGGTTGCGCCGTCAGCCAGTTCGAACTTGCCGCGCCGCTCGCTGACCGCCCCCGAAAATGCGCCCCGGACGTGACCGAACAACTCGCTCTCCACCAGGGTATCCGGCAACGCCGCGCAGTTGATACTGACCATGGGCCGTGAGGCCCGGGCCGAAGCTCCATGCAGCGCCTCGGCCACCAGTTCCTTGCCCACTCCTGTCTCGCCGCTGATCAGCACCGTCAGGTCACTGCTGCCGACCAGCTCTATTTCCTGCAGCAGCGCCTTGTGTCTGGGGCTCTGGCCGATCATCTCCCTAGGCCGCACGGCAGCAGCTGCTTGCTTATAAAGGTCGGCGCGGCGCTGCTCATCTTCCACGCGCCCCATGAGCAGGGAAATGCGCTCGCTGGCCGCCACAGTTGCCGCCGCGAGACTGGCGAAAGCTTCCAGCATGCCCAGGTCGACACGACCGAAGCTGCTCGACTGCAGCGAGTCCAGGGTCAGCAGCCCCCAGAGCTGCTCCTTCACATAAAGCGGGCAGCCCAGACAGTCATGCACTTCCAGGTGCCCATGCTGCCCTTCCAGCAAGCCATCGTAGGGATCGGGCAACTCGCAGTCGGCAGCGAATCGGGTAGGCCCACGGTGCTGCAGCAACTCATGCAAGCGCGGATGCTCGCTCACCTTGAAGCGCCGGCCCATGGTGTCGGCACTCAGCCCCTCCACGGACAGCGGCACCAACACGTCGCCATCGAGCCTGAGCAGCGCCACGGCGTCACAGGGAAACAGCTGCCGCAATGCAGCGAGCAAACGCCGATAGCGCTCACGCTCGGGAAGTTCACGGGACAGGTCATCCACCAGCGGAAGCAGGGCGACCAGCAAAGGATTCGAGGTCATAAAGACACTAAGAGAGTCATAAAGACACCAAAACGAAAAGGTCAAAAAGACTCATAGCATGCCCAACCCCACTAATCCAGCGGCCTCCCGAGTTGGCACGGGATCTGTAATGAGCCAGGTAGAGAAAACATCCATGCCTTGCGACAGGAACGATCACCATGCTGAGCAACCAACAACGCGCCATCATCAAAGCCACCGTCCCGCTGCTGGAAACCGGCGGCGAAGCCCTGACCCGACACTTCTACGCAATGATGCTGAAGGAGTACCCCGAGGTACGCCCACTGTTCAACCAGGCCCACCAGGCCAGCGGCGCCCAGCAACGCGCCCTGGCCAATGCGGTGCTGATGTATGCCCGGCATATCGACCGCCTGGAGGCGCTCGGCCCGCTGGTAGGCCAGATCGTCAACAAGCATGTGGCGCTGCAGATCCTGCCGGAGCACTACCCGATCGTGGGCAGCTGCCTGCTGCGGGCCATTCGCGAAGTGCTGGGAGAGGAAATCGCTACGGACGAAGTGATCCAGGCTTGGGGCGTGGCCTACGGGCAACTGGCGGACATCCTGATCGGCGCTGAAGAACAGGCGTACAAGGAACACGAACAGGCGCCGGGCGGATGGCGCGGCTCGCGCGACTTCAAGGTGGTCAGCAAGACGCCGGAGAGCGAGGAAATCACGTCATTCCTTCTGGCACCGGTGGACGGCGGCGCCGTGCTACGCCAACAGCCGGGCCAATACATCGGCCTGCGCATGGTCATCGACGGTCAGGAGCAACGCCGCAACTACTCGCTTTCCGCCCAGGGCAACGGCCGTGAGTACCGTATCAGCGTCAAGCGCGAAGCTAAGGGCAAGGTGTCCAATTACCTGCATGACCATATCCAGGAAGGCGACACCCTGGAACTGTTCCCACCGGCAGGTGACTTCGTGCTGCGCCCCTCGAGCAAGCCCCTGGCGTTGATCACTGCGGGCGTGGGCATCACCCCGGCGTTGACCATGCTGGAAGCAGCCCGCGAGAGCGGCCGACCGATTCATTTCATCCACTATGCGCGCCACGGCGGCGTGCATGCCTTCAAGCAGTGGATCGAAGAACAGAGCCGCGCTTACCCACAGATCAGTTACCGCTTCTGCTACAGCGCCCCGCGTGACGGCGACCAGCCCCATGCCCAGGGCGTGGTCAGCCGCGAACAACTGGCCGACTGGCTGCCGGAAGACCGCGACCTGGACGCTTACTTCCTTGGGCCGAAGCCCTTCATGGCGCAGGTAAAGCGGCACCTGAACGACCTTGGGGTTCCCGGCGAACAGTGCCACTACGAGTTCTTCGGCCCGGCTTCCCAGCTGGACGCCTAATCCAAGTACCGCTCCTGACCCGGTGGCGATCACCGCCGGGTCAGATCACACCTTGTGTACGCAGTGCCTTGATCTGCGAAGCATCCAGCCCCAGCACATCGCCCAGCACCCGCTCGGTATGCTCACCCAGCAGTGGCGGCGCCTGGCGGTATTCGACGGGGCTGGCCGACAGCCGCAGCGGGCTGGCCACCTGGGGCGTGTTGCCCGCCAATGGATGGGGCAGGTCAAGACGCAGCCCCCGGGCGATCACCTGCGGATCGGCGAACACCTGCTGCAGATCGTTGACCGGCCCGCATGGTACGCCCGCAGCTTCGAGCAGGCTGACCCATTGCGCGGTGGTACGGAACACCGTGGCCTGGCGGATCAGCGGGATCAGCTCGGCCCGGTGGGCGACACGCTGGCCGTTGCTGGCAAAGCGCGGGTCCAGGCCCCATTCGGGATGGCCGGCCACTTCGCAGAACTTGCGGAACTGGCTGTCGTTACCCACGGTGAGAATCAGGTCGCCATCGGCGGTCGGGAAGGCCTGGTATGGCACGATGTTGGGATGGGCATTGCCCAGGCGCTTCGGCGAAACACCGGTGGTTAGGTAGTTCATCGCCTGGTTGGCCAGGCACGCCACCTGCACGTCGAGCAGGGCCATGTCGATGTGCTGGCCTTCGCCAGTCTTGTCGCGGTGCGCCAGCGCCGCCAGCACGGCGACCGTAGCGTACAGCCCAGTGAGGATGTCGGTCAGCGCGACGCCGACCTTGACCGGGCCGCCGCCCTCGCCGCCATCGGGCTGGCCAGTAAGGCTCATCAGACCGCCCAGGCCCTGGATCATGAAATCGTAGCCGGCACGTTTGGCGTATGGGCCGCTCTGGCCGAAACCGGTGATCGAGCAATAGATCAGCCGCGGGTTGATCGCCTTGAGACTGGCGTAATCCAGCCCGTAGGCTGCCAGGCCGCCAACCTTGAAGTTCTCGATCAGAATGTCCGATTTGACTACCAGCTCGCGCACCAAGCGCTGACCTTCGGCCTGGGTGAAGTCCAGGGTCAGCGACTGCTTGTTGCGGTTAGCGGCGAGGAAATAGGCCGCCTCGCTGGTATCGCGCCCCTCGCCATCACGCAGGTAGGGCGGCCCCCAATGGCGGGTGTCATCGCCGACCTTGGGCCGTTCGACCTTGATGACCTCGGCGCCGAGGTCGGCCAGGTTCTGCCCACACCAGGGGCCGGCGAGCACGCGGGACAAATCGAGCACACGCAGATGAGACAGAGCACCGGACATCGCAGAGGCCTCGTACGGAGATGACGCAGGCGTTCCCACGCCAGGCGCGGGAACGATCAACAACCTGAAGCGGCTTAGAAGAAGGCCTGGATGCCCGTCTGCGCCCGCCCCAGAATCAGCGCGTGCACATCGTGGGTGCCTTCGTAGGTATTTACCACCTCGAGGTTGACCAGGTGACGGGCCACGCCGAATTCGTCGCTGATGCCGTTGCCGCCCAGCATGTCACGGGCCATCCGGGCGATATCCAGGGCCTTGCCGCAGCTGTTGCGCTTCATGATCGAGGTGATCTCCACCGCTGCGGTGCCTTCGTCCTTCATCCGCCCCAGGCGCAGGCAGCCCTGTAGGGCCAAGGTGATTTCGGTCTGCATGTCGGCCAGCTTCTTCTGGATCAGCTGGTTGGCGGCCAATGGGCGGCCGAACTGCTGACGATCCAGAGTGTACTGGCGCGCCGTGTGCCAGCAGGCTTCGGCAGCGCCCAACGCGCCCCAGCTGATGCCGTAGCGAGCCGAGTTCAGGCAGGTGAACGGGCCGCGCAGACCGCGCACATCGGGAAAGGCGTTCTCTTCGGGGCAGAACACGTTATCCATGACGATTTCGCCAGTAATTGACGCGCGCAGGCCGACCTTGCCGTGAATGGCCGGCGCCGACAGGCCTTCCCAGCCCTTTTCCAGCACGAAACCGCGAATCTCGCCGGCATCGTCCTTGGCCCAGACCACGAAGACATCGGCAATCGGGCTATTGGTGATCCACATCTTATTGCCGGTCAGGCGGTAACCGCCGTCGACCTTCTTGGCGCGGGTGATCATCGAGCCCGGATCGGAGCCGTAATTCGGCTCGGTGAGGCCGAAGCAGCCGATGTATTCGCCAGTGGCCAGCTTGGGCAGGTACTTCTGCTTGGTCGCTTCGCTGCCGAATTCATTGATCGGCACCATCACCAGCGACGACTGCACGCTCATCATCGAACGGTAGCCGGAGTCGATGCGCTCCACTTCGCGGGCGATCAGCCCGTAGCACACGTAGTTGAGGCCGCTGCCGCCGTAGGCTTCAGGAATGGTCGCGCCAAGCAGGCCGGTTTCACCCATCTCGCGGAAGATCGCCGGGTCGGTCTTTTCATGGCGGAAGGCCTCGAGCACCCGCGGCGCCAGCTTGTCGGCGGCGAATTGCTCGGCGCTGTCACGCACCATGCGCTCTTCTTCGGTGAGCTGCTGGTCGAGCAGCAGCGGGTCGATCCAGTTGAAGCTTGCCTTGCCGGCCATCGCGAAATCCTCGTGCAGTCACTTAGTGGGCTGAGACTAAAAGCCTAGCCGGCTGCCCGCAAACGACTAATCTGCACGCCACTGTGCAAAAACCTCACTCCGAGATAGCCTGAGGATCAATAAAACGCGCTATCCAGTGAGGTACTTGCACAGATGCGTCGCAAGATTCCCAGCACCTCGGCACTGGTCGCCTTCGAGGCCTCCGCCCGCCACCAGAGCTTCACCCGTGCAGCCGATGAACTGGCGTTGACCCAGGGCGCGGTTTGCCGGCAGATCGCCGGGCTCGAAGCCTTTCTTGGCGTTGAGCTGTTTCGCCGCTCGCGCCGCGGCGTATTGCTGACCGAGGCGGGTACCGCCTACGCGGCCAAGGTGGCCGCGCAGCTCGATGCCGTGGAGCGCGACACCCTGGCGCTGATGGGTGCCCAGGGCGCCATGAGCCTGGAGCTCGCCGTGGTGCCGACCTTCGCGACGCAATGGTTGCTGCCGCGGCTCAAGGACTTCCAGCGATTGCACCCGGAGGTCACCGTGCACCTGACCAACCGCACACGGCCGTTCCTGTTCGCCGACACCGGTTTCGATGCGGCGATCTATTTCGGCGATGGCGACTGGTCGGGTACCGAGGCGCATTTTCTGATGCATGAACACCTGACGCCGGTGTGCAGCCCGACGCTGCTCGGCGGCCAGCCAGCCACCGTCGAGCGCATCGCCGAGCTGCCGCTGCTGCAGCAGAGCACCCGCCCCTACGCCTGGCGCCAGTGGTTCGCGGCGCAGGGGCTGAACGTCAGTCGCGACATGACCGGCCCGCGCCTGGAACTGTTCTCGATGCTCGCCCAGGCGGCCTGTCATGAGATGGGGGTGGCGTTGATCCCGCCGTTTCTTATCCAGCGCGAGCTGGCCGACGGCAGCCTGGTAGTCGCCCTCGATCGGCCGGTACCGGACGGCGGCCGCGCCTATTACCTGACCGTGCCGGAGCGCAAGGTAGAGTCGGCGGCGTTGCAGGCGTTTCGGGATTGGTTGTTGGGGAAGGCGCAGCAGTATCGGGTTATGAGCTGATTGGTCTCACAGGCAGCAGGACCGCGTAGCAATCTATAAGACGAGTTATGTTCATGATTTCGCGCGCATGGCGCGCTCCCACAAGCCCTGTAGCACCTCGCCTAGAGGGATCCCATCGCCGCACTTCAGACGAACTGCGCCTGATCGGCGGAAGCCGCAAATTAGGGCAAATGCAGTATCCTGCGCATCGTTCTAGATGACTGCCAGAACTGCCTTGTCTCTACTCGATTCCAGCAAAAGCTTCATATTCCGGATCATCGCGCTGATGCAGCGGCATCCGGGCGCCATCGCCGTTTTCGGTTTTTTCTCCGGTGTCGCCAGCTTCGTGCTGGTCGACCGTCAGGCCGGGTTGGCCAAGGTGCTGGCCCTGGTGCTGCTGGTCAGCTGGCTATGGCTGATTCTCGAAAACGTGCTGCGCGAACGCATCGCCGCGCGCTTCGGTTTCGAGCTGCCGCGGCCGTTGCTGCGTTACGCCACGCAGATGATCCACCAAGAAAGTCTGTTCTTCGTTTTGCCGTTCTTCTTCATCACCACCACCTGGAACAGTAGCCAGGCGCTGTTCAGCGGCTTGCTGACCGCCGCGGCGCTGGTGTCGATCACCGACCCGCTTTACTACAAGTGGCTGGCGCCGCGTCGCTGGATCTTTCTGGCCTATCACACCCTGGCGCTGTTCGCGGTGATGCTCACGGCGCTGCCGATCATCTTCAAGCTCAACACCACGCAGAGCTATCAGTACTCGCTCGCCGCGGCGGTGGTGCTGTCGTTTCCCAGCCTGTTCACCATCATCACCGTGCGCAAATGGTGGCGCGGCCTGCTACTGGTCGGCCTGACCCTGGCCATCGGTGCATTCGGCTGGGTAACCCGCACCTGGGTGCCGCCGGCCACGCTGTGGCTGACCGAAGTGGCGATCACCACCGAGTTCGACAACCAGAACCGCTCCCCCGGCGAAGGCATCGGTCAGCTCACCGTCAGCCAGCTGCGCGCCAACGGCCTGTACGCCTACACGGCGATCAACGCACCGCGCGGACTGGACGAGCGCATCTATCACGTCTGGGAACACAACGGTAAGGAGCTGGAGCGTATCGCCCTGGATATCCACGGCGGCCGCGAAAAAGGCTACCGCGCCTGGACCCACAAGAAGAATTTCCCCCAGGACGTGGAAGGCGACTGGGAGATTCAGGTGCTGACCGATGCCGGGCAGATGATCGGCGTGCTGCGCTTCGAGGTCACCGCCGATGGCAGCGCGTCGGCGAGTTCGCCAAGCACCAAAGACCTGCCGGCTGCCAACCCCGAGCAACCGGCCGAGGCGCCAAAGGATGAACCTGAAGCGCCGGCCGAACCGGCGCTAGAGTCGACCGAGCCGCCCGCCGACCCCGAACCCGAAGTAGAGCCGGCCGAGCAGCCCTCAGCTGCGCCGGCTGAAGACTCTGGCGATCAGCCGAAGAACCAGTAGCACACGGCGATTGCCGCGATCACGCCGGCCAGTTCGGCCAACAGGGCGCAGCCCACGGCATGTCGGGCGCGCTGGATGCCGACCGCACCGAAGTACACGGCCAGTACGTAAAAGGTGGTTTCGGTACTGCCCTGAACGGTGGCCGCCACCAGCGCGGGGAAGCTGTCGACGCCATGACTCTGCATGGTTTCGATCAGCATGGCACGCGCCGCACTGCCGGAGAACGGCTTGACCATGGCGGTGGGTAGCGCATCGACGAAGCGGGTGTCCCAGCCGCCCCAAGCGACCAGCCAGCGAATACCGTCCAGGGCCATCTCCAGGGCGCCCGAGGCGCGCAGCACCCCGACGGCGCAGAGCATCGCCACCAGGTACGGCAGCAGGCTCTTGGCCACGTCGAAGCCCTCCTTGGCGCCCTCGATGAACTGCTCGTACACCTGCACCTTGCGCAACGCGCCAAGTACCAGAAAGGCGATGATCACCCCGAACAACGTCAGATTGCCCATCAGCGAAGACAGCGCCGCCAGGGCCGTGGCCGACAGGCCCGCCAGCAGCGCCATGAAACTGCCGAGCAGCAAGGCACCGGGAATCAGATAGGCCAGCACCACAGGATCCCACAGGCGCAGGCGCTGCATAATCGCCACCGACAGCAGGCCAACCAGAGTCGAGGCGCTGGTCGCCAGCAGGATCGGCAGGAACACCAGAGTCGGATCCGGCGCGCCCTGCTGGGCGCGGTACATGAAGATGGTGACCGGCAAGAGCGTCAACGATGAAGCGTTGAGCACCAGAAACAGGATCTGCGCATTGCTCGCCGTGGTACTGCTCGGGTTGAGGTCCTGCAGGGCGCGCATCGCCTTGAGGCCGATGGGTGTGGCGGCGTTGTCCAGGCCAAGCCCATTGGCGGCGAAGTTCATGGTGATCAGCCCCAAGGCGGGATGGCCACGCGGCACTTCGGGCATCAAGCGGGCGAACAGTGGGCCAAGCACTCGGGCCAGGGCATCCACCAGGCCGGCTTTCTCGGCGATGCGCAGCAGGCCGAGCCACAGGGTCAGGGTGCCGAACAACACCACCATCACCTCGACCGAGAGCTTGGCCATGGCGAACAGGCTCTCGACCATCGCCGCGAACACTGCCGGATCATCGGCCAATAGCCAACGGCTTAGGCCCGCCACCGCTGCTACCAAGAAAAAGCTCAGCCACAAGCCATTGAGCATAAGTCACCCCCGCCAAACATAGCGGTCGATGATACGCGCCGGCATATGAAAAGTGGCAAGCGAGGGGAATTTGTAGCGGCCCGGATAGAGCAACGGCGCCAGAAGGCGCCGTTTGGTTGCATCAGTACCAGTTGGGGTCTTTCTTCAACTGTTCCTGGAGCAGCTGCTTGATGCCGTCGTCCGGCTCACCGAGCCAGCGCAGATCAGCGTGCTTGCTGGGTGTCTTGTCCTTGGGCAGTCCGGCAGGTACCTGCACCCACAGGGCGTAGGCATCGTCCCCGTCCTGGGAAAAGGCAACGTAGAGGCGCTGATTGAAACAGTCCGAGGTTTCGCACAATTGCCCGACCAGATAGGAGTCACCGTCTTCCTCCAGGGTCTTCATCGGCTTGGCGATGCCACTGAGGTTGATCACCCATTCGGGCAGACGCTCCTCATCGCGAATCAGATCCTGCCAGGCTTCACGATACTCAGTGTTGCTGGTCAGCAACTCGTTGAGGCGAAACTCGCCATCGGTATTGGCGGCCAAGGCCGCCGCACTACCGCCCAGCAAGAGAGCGGCAGCGAGCGTCTTGAATCGATTCATCAGCATGCCTCGCCTAGCCCCGTGGGCGACGACCCATGATGAACGAAACGATGAACATCACCAGGAACACCACGAAAAGGATTTTCGCGATACCTGTGGCAGTGCCTGCGATACCACCGAAACCCAGTACGGCAGCAACGATGGCGATGATCAGAAAGGTAATGGCCCAACTCAGCATGGCGTTTCTCCTTGGTATTTTTGAGGTCTTACGGGTGCAACACTTGTGAATTTGTTAAGTCGTCTCAGAACACCCAGCGGGTCTGCTTGGCCGGGGCCTGAACGGAGTCGGCACGTACCCAGTCGTCCTCGCTATGCGCCGTCGAGGCGCTGACAGTGTGCAAAGAAGCGGGTACGGCCCGTAGCGCAGCCGGGCTTGCTTTGGCTGGAGATTGTTCGATGGGGGTACTGATAGAGGTGGAAACCTGCGGCGCTGCGACCTTTTGCTCCGGCGCCTTGGCGATGCTGACCAGCAGAACCATTACGGCGGCGACGGCAAGAATCAGAATCTCGGTATGGGCGCGGTGCAGGTTCATGGTGGTTCCTCATATTCGCTGTCGAACGGCTCGGCGTTCTTCTCATGAGGGGATAATTGCAGCCTGCGTGCCAGCTTTTAAAAAAAATAAATTCCTTTTAAAACAGATACTTATAGACAATAAATAAAATGCCACCATTGGCATCCTGCACGATGGCCGCCTGCGGCTCGGGCGTTCTGCACGACACCGCAGGCGCCTGCCTCACTGCATCTTCTTGCTTAGTGCGCTCATACGCTGATGACACTCACGTACCTTGGGCATCTCTACGGCCAGCAGGGCCTGCACGTCAGGCTGAGCGCTCTCCAAAGCATCCTCGAAGGCTTCGAGAATGCGGTCTTCGGCTTCTTCGAGCTGCGCCACATAGGTGGCCTCTTCGTCACTCGACAAGGTAGCGCGGGCATCGGCATAGGCTTGGCGCATCTTGCCTACCAGGGTTCCGCTACTGGCAGGCGCCTCGTGGTTGGCAGCGACCTTGACCGCCAGCGCTTGGATAATCTGGTGCTTGGCCTCGGCCATTTCACGCAGCAGCGCCTTGAGTTGTTCATTGTCGATCTCGTCGTGGGCGTGTTCATAAAAGCGCTGACCATCGCGAATAATGGCGATCAGCTCGTTAAGTTGCTCGGTCTTCTGGCTCATGGTGGCTCTCCTGAGAAGGGTCTGTAGCGGATGAAACGGTGGGCGGGCCCGAATGGCCCGCCCTGAGGGTGATTAGCCGGAGATACGCAGTGCGTCGGCATCGACGCCACGTACACCGCGGATGGTGCGCGCTGTTTCCACGGCCAGACGTTTTTCGGCGTTGCTGAGTACGGTGCCGCTGAGTCGCACGAAGCCTTCGCGGGTTTCGACCTTGATGTTCAGGGCATCGAGGTTGCGGCTATAGAGGTAGCTGGCCTTGATCTTGTTGGTGATCCACGCATCGCTGATCGAGGCTGCGGCATCGCTGGCGGCGTTCTGCGCTTCGGCCGAGGTGCTGTCGGCGGTGTTGATGCTCAGGTGGTTGTGCACTTCGCGCACGTCTTCGGTATTGGTGACCAACTCGCCGGCCAGTTCCTTGGCAGCCGGGGTACCGGCATTGCCGCTGAGGCTGACCACGCCATTCTCGGCACGCACCTGAATGTCCAGGCCCTCGGTATTGGTGTTCCATAGCAGGCGGGACCTGACTGTGGCAGCCAGGGTAGCGTCATCAAAACGCTGGGCCAGGGTCTTGTCGGTGACGATCCGCGCCTGGTCTTCGAGCACCGGTGGCGACAGATCGGCGTCGATCTGCAACTGGTTATCCACCTGACGAACACCTTCGATGCTGCTCGCCAGTTCGCTGGCAAGCTCACGCTCGGCAGAGTTCTCCACCGCGCCCTTGAGCGTGACGACGCCATCTTCCACGCTCACCTCGATATCGAAGGGGTCGAGGTGACGATTGAGTGCGAATGCGGTGTCGATGGCTCCCTGCTGGCGGGCATCGCTCAATTGCCGGGCCAGATCGCCTTCGGCCGCCTGCGCGAGCGGAGCCAGAGTAATCAGACCGGCGATAGCCATGGCCAACGTGGATTGTCTCAACAGCATGTAACGCCTCCTTTTTAGCCAAAAAAGCCGCTCGCAAGCGGACCGGGTGGGGTCGCAAGCGGTATGCCAGGCAGCTTGAAAAATAAAAACCAACTAAAATCAGCCGGTTAAATCCAATGCCTGGCTATGGGCCGCTTGCACGATGCAAGATCGCGCCATACTAGCCGTGCAACTTGCACGAAGATTTCCAGATAATCTCTGCCATTCCCCCCATGGAGCACGTAAATGGAAGCAACAGGTCAGAGCGGGCGCATCCTATTGGTCGACGACGAAGCGGCTATCCTGCGTACCTTCCGCTATTGCCTGGAGGACGAGGGCTACCAGGTCACGACCGCCAACAGCGCCGCGCAAACCGAATCGCTGCTGCAGCGCCAGGTATTCGACATGTGCTTTCTCGATTTGCGCCTGGGAGATGAAAATGGCCTGGACGTGCTCGCCCAGATGCGCGTGCAGGCGCCGTGGATGCGCGTGGTGATCGTCACCGCCCACTCAGCCATCGACAGCGCCGTGGACGCCATGCAGGCCGGCGCCGCCGATTATCTGGTCAAGCCATGCAGCCCCGATCAACTGCGCCTGGCTGCCGCCAAGCAGCTGGAAGTACGCCAGTTGTCCGCGCGCCTCGAAGCCCTGGAAGGCGAAGTGCGCAAGCCCAGCGACGGCATCGACTCGCACAGCCCGGCGATGATGGCGATTCTGGAAACCGCCCGGCAGGTGGCAACCACCGATGCCAACATTCTGATTCTCGGCGAGTCCGGTACCGGCAAGGGCGAGTTGGCACGGGCCATTCACGGCTGGAGCCGACGCGCGAAGAAATCCTGCGTGACCATCAACTGCCCGTCGCTGACCGCGGAGCTGATGGAAAGCGAGCTGTTCGGCCACAGCCGCGGCGCCTTCACCGGCGCCAGCGAAAGCACCTTGGGCCGGGTCAACCAGGCGGATGGCGGTACCCTGTTCCTCGACGAAATCGGCGACTTCCCGCTGACCCTGCAACCCAAGCTGCTGCGTTTCATCCAGGACAAGGAATACGAGCGCGTTGGCGACCCGGTCACCCGCCATGCTGACGTGCGCATCCTCGCCGCCACCAACCGCGACCTCAACGAGATGGTCCGCGAAGGTCACTTCCGAGAAGACTTGCTGTATCGCCTGAACGTCATCACCCTGACCCTGCCGCCACTGCGCGAACGCGCCGACGACATCCTGACCCTGGCCAATCGCTTCCTGGCCCGCTTCGTCAAGGACTACGCCCGCCCGGCCCGCGGCTTCAACGAGGACGCCACCAAGGCGCTGCTCGCCTACCAATGGCCCGGTAATATCCGTGAACTGCGCAACGTCATCGAACGCGCCAGCATCATCTGCCCAGGCGAATGGGTGGACGTGGCCCACCTGGGCATGAGCGCGCCGGCGGCCAACAGCGCGCCACGGGTCGGCGCCGACCTGAGCCTCGAGGAGCTGGAAAAGGCCCACATCGCCGCTGTGCTGGCCAACAGCGACACCCTCGACCAGGCCGCCAAGACCCTGGGCATCGACGCCTCGACCCTGTATCGCAAACGCAAGCAGCTCGGCCTATGAAACTACGCAGCAAGCTGTTTCTCAGCACCAGCGCGCTGCTGACCGTAGCCTTGCTGGGGTTGAGCCTGGGCATCTTCAGCGTCCTGCAGTTGACCCAGTCGCAGAGTCGTTCCCTGGCGCACAACCTGGAAATCATCAGCACCAGCCTGGATCTGCGCCAGGAACTAGGCCGGCAATTGTTCCTGATGCTTGGCGAAGACTTCGACGACAGCACGGTACAACGCCTGCAGGAATCCGATCAGCGCATCCGCGGCTGGCTCGACGACAGTCTGAAAAGCAGCGTGACCGAGGCTGATCGCCAGGCGGTCCAGCAGATCCAGGACGCCTACCAGACGTTCAGCACCATGCTCGAAGACCCCCTGACGGTGCGTGATGAGCTGCTGACCAACGACGATTTCGCCAAGACCATCGAAACCGTTCGCGACCGCCTCAACACCTTGCAGGTCCAGTACGTAGCCGCCGTCAAGGACGCCGAGGTGCAGGCCCAGGAACGCGCCTGGCTGATCGCCGGGCTGCTGGGCCTGGTCGGACTGGCGGTGCTGGTGATCGGCTTCATCACCGCCCACACCATCGCCCGCCGCGTCGGCCAGCCGATCGATGCTCTCGCCCGCGCGGCCGACCAGATCGGCCGCGGCGACTTCCAGGTCACCCTGCCGATCACCCCGGTGGCCGAGCTGTCGGCGCTCAGTCGCCGCTTCGGCCTGATGGCCGAGAGCTTGCGCCAGCTCAAGAGCAGCAACGTCGAAGCACTGATGTCCGAGCAGCGGCGCCTGCAAGCGGTGCTCGACAGCATCGACGACGGCCTGCTGATCTTTGGCCGCGACGGCCTGCTCGAACACTTCAACCCGGTGGCCCAGCGCCAGCTCGGCTGGGACGACCAGCCGCTCGGCCAGCGCCCTAGCCAGGCGCTCGGCCGCCCGGAACTGGACGAACAGCTGCAGCACGTGCTGCAAGGCCACAACCTGGAGCAGCGCCTGGCCGACCTGCAGGTGGAGGCCAATGGCGAGACGCGCCTGCTCAACTACAGCCTGACGCCGGTCAGCCACAGCCAGGGGCATATCCTCGGCGCGGTGATGGTGCTGCACGACGTGACCGAGCAGCGCGCCTTCGAGCGCGCGCGCAACGAATTCGTGCTGCGCGCCTCCCACGAACTGCGCACCCCGGTGACCGGCATGCACATGGCGTTCGGCCTGCTGCGTGAGCGCAGCAAGTTCGCGACAGAATCCCGTGAAGCCGATCTGGTGAATATCGTCGACGAGGAGATGGAGCGGCTGGTGCACCTGATCGAGGACCTGCTGAATTTCTCGCGCTACCAGAGCGGTGTGCAGAAGCTCGAGTTGGCGCCCTGCGACATTCCCGAGCTGCTCGACAACGCCGTACGGCGCCACCTGAGCAAAGCCCAGACCCGACAGATCGACATACAGCTGGAGATGGGCGATGCCCTGCCGCGCACTCACCTGGATCGCGCGCAGATCGAGCGCGTGCTCGACCACCTGATCGACAACGCCCTACGGCACAGCCCGGAGGGCGGCACCCTGCGCCTGTGCGCCCAGCGCCAGGAAGAGCGCCTGCTGATCAGCGTCGAGGATGAAGGCGAAGGGATTGCCTACGGCCAGCAGGCCAGGCTGTTCGAGCCGTTCGTCCAGATCGGCCACAAGAAGGGTGGCGCCGGCCTTGGTCTGGCGCTGTGCAAGGAGATCGTCCAGCTGCACGGCGGACGCATCGGCGCCGAATCCCAGCCAGGGCAAGGTGCACGCTTCCACCTCGCCCTGCCTCTTTAATCGCCTCAGCCCTTGGCGAGGCGATTGACCTCCAGCAGCAGGGCTGCAGTTTCCGCGTCCGGCTGCCCGTCGTAGAGCGCCTGCCGGTACTTCATCTGGAAGGCGCGAATCACGTTGCGGGTTTCCTCATCCAGCACGCCCGTGCTCGGCACCGTGTAGCCCTGCTCGGCCAGCTGCTGCTGGAACCAGGCGACGCTCGGCAGACTGGTGCTGAACACCGCCTGCTGGCGGGCCACAACCTCGGCGTTCGGCCAGGGCATCAGTCCGGCATCGGCCAGTTGCTTCCAGGGAAACATCGGCCCCGGATCGACCTTGCGCTGTGGCGCGATATCGCTGTGGCCAATGATGCTGCCCGGCGGCAGGTGATGGCGCTGCATGATGTCCTTGAGCAGCACGATCAGCGCATCGATCTGCGGCTGGGCGTAAGGCTGCCAGTAACGACCATTAGGCGTGTCGAAATAGCCCTGGTTGACCATCTCGATGCCGATGGTGGTGCCGTTTAACCAGGTGCGGCCCCGCCACTCGCTGACCCCGGCATGCCAGGCGCGGCGGTTCTCGTCGACCAACTGGTAGATGGTCGGCGGCACGGCGTTGATCAGGTAATGGGCACTGACCTCTTCTTTGGTCAGCAGCTCCAGCGAGTGGGGCAGATCGGTCGAGGTGTAATGCAGCACGATGTACTGCACGCGGCTGTTCTGGCCGACGGCGGTATAGCTGTGGTCGATGCGCGGGCCGCTGCTGCAGCCGGCGAGTACGAGGACGAACAGGACAAGACTGAGAAATTTCATGGCTGGATGTGCAATACGCTCTGAATGTTGTCCAGCAGCATGTCGACGCTGAGCATGATCAACAGCATGCCCATCAGTCGCTCCACTGCGGTCAGCCCACGAGGGCCAAGGAATCGCTGCAGGAAAGACGCCTGCAGCAGGATGAAAGCGGTCGCGGCCCAGGCCATGATCAACGCCAGGTAAAGCTCCCACAGCGCGCCCTCATGGGTGTTTCGCAAGGTCATCAATACCGCCAGCGCCGAAGGACCTGCAACCGCCGGCGTGGCCAGCGGCACAAGCATCGGCTCGCCGTCGGGCACGTCGCCCAGTACGCCTTGCGGGCTGGGAAAGATCAAGCGCATGGCGATGACGAACAGGATGATACCGCCGGCAATCGCCGTTGCCTCCCGCGACAGGCCCAATGCGCTGAGCACTTTGTCACCAAAGGTGAGAAACAGCAGCAACAACCCCAGGGCGAACAGCAGTTCGCGCGCAGCTACCCACATGCGCCGCTCGGGGCGGACATTCTTCAAAGCCGCGATAAAGATGGCGATGTTGCCGAACGGGTCAGTGACCAGAAACAGCAAGACGGCGATGCTGAAGATATCCATTGAAAGGGCTCCTTGAAAACAGCCGCGCAGTTTAGTGGCTAAGAGCCTTCAAGTCAGTGGCCACGACCTTTGATCGCCGCCGGACGGCGCTGAACTTGTCATACCTCTGCACGATCAACATGCAGTCGAATATGAGGGAACATGCCATGCGCGCGCTGCTCTGGTTCAAACAGGATCTTCGCCTCGATGATCACCCCGCCCTGCAGGCCGCACTCGCGTCCAACTGCCTGCTGCCGCTCTACGTACTCGACCCGGCGCTGCTGCAGTTCGACGAATTCGGCAGCCGACGTATCGGTGTGCACCGCGCACGCTTCCTGCTGGAAAGCCTGACTGCTCTGGACAGCGCGCTGCGCCAGCGCGGCTCCAAGCTGCTGGTGGTCAGCGGCAAACCGGAAGAGGTGATCGCGCAGTTGGTCGGCCAGTTCGATATGCGCCAGGTCATCACCCTCGACGAGATCGCCCCCCAGGAGCGCGCTGTGCTCGCCCGGGTACGCGAAGCCCTTGGGCCGGTGCCGCTGCGTACCGCCCAGAACAATGGGCTGTTCAGCGAAGCCGAGCTGCCCTGCCCGCTCGATCAGTTGCCAACGGTGTACAGCCAGTTCCGCACCCTGATCGACGCGCGCCAGTACGTGTTTCAGCCGCAGTCGGCGCCCGAACAGCTGCCGCCGCTGCCCGAAAGCCTGGACATCAGCGCCTACGGCCTGCCCACTCAATCGCAACTGGGCCTTGGCGATGCCCTGAGCCTGGTGCCCAGCGCCTTCCCGTTCTCCGGTGGCGAGACCGCCGCCCTGGCGCGCCTGCGCGACTACCTGTGGGACAGCCAGAACGTGCGTACTTACAAGGAAACCCGCAACGGCATGATCGGCAGCGAGTACTCGTCCAAGTTCTCGCCCTGGCTGGCCAATGGCTCTCTGTCGCCACGCCGTACCGCCGCCGAACTGCGTCGCCACGAGTCGCTATACGGCGCCAACGAGTCGACCTACTGGCTGTGGGCAGAATTGCTGTGGCGCGAGTTCTTCCGCTGCACCCTGCAGCGTTATGGCCAGGCGCTGTTCGAGCCGGGCGGCCTGAAGGCCACCGAGCGAGCACCGCAACAGATTGACGAGCGTTTCGAGCAGTGGGCCCATGGCCGTACGGGCATGCCGCTGGTGGACGCCAACATGCGCGAGCTGGCTGCCACCGGTTATATGTCCAACCGTGGCCGTCAGGTGGTGGCCAGCTATCTGGTCAGTGACCTGCAGCAGGACTGGCGTCACGGCGCGGCCTGGTTCGAGGAACACCTGATCGATTACGACCCGGCGAGCAACTGGGGCAACTGGGCGTATTTGGCCGGCGTTGGCAGCGACCCACGCCTGAAGCGCACCTTCAATGCCCTCAAGCAGGCGCGCCAGTACGACCCGCAGGGTGAGTACGTGAGTCTGTGGATACCGGAGCTGCGTAATCTGCCGGAAAACCTGCGTCACACGCCGTTTCTGCTGCAGGCGCACCAGCTCGATGCCATCAACTATCCACGGCTGGAGCGGATTCCGGATTCCTGGCAGCGCCACCTCAACGAAGTGGCCTAGACGAGAACCGAGCATGCCGCACGGCAGCTCGGTGTCTGGCGGGGCCTGATCACGCTCCGGGCGTGAAGTGCTTCTGGGTGGTGCCGCGAGCGATCAGGCGGGACAGATAGTCCAGCTTCTGCGGATCGCGATCGACGAAGCGAAACACCACCTGCAGCCATTCGCTGTCAGGCTTCGGCTCGAACGCTGCCACACTGTGCAGGTAGCCGTTCAGACGCGCCACTTCCGAGGCTTCGCCCTGCTCGAGATCGAGCACCGCGCTCTCCAATACCTGCGGTAGCAGTTCACCGCGTTTGACCACCAGCAATGCTTCCTTGAGGCTCAGCGCCTTGACCACGCAGGCCATCATGCCGCCGGGCAAGCGCAGTTGGCCCTGACTACGGCCCGCCGGTGCCGGGGTGGCGGCCTTGGCCGGCGCAGGCGCCGCGGCTGGAGCGGTAGCTGCCTGGGTAGGCGCCGCCGGGCGGACGGTCTCGGCCTTGCCACCGGTCAGGGCGGCCAGGGAATCGTTGGCGAAGGCGCCAGTGCTGAGCATTTTCGGCGGTGCGGCGGACATCAGGGCAGCCAGCTTGCCGGCGCGCTGCAGGGCTTTCTTGACCTTGGTAATCAGTTGCTCGTTGGAAAACGGCTTGCCGATGAAATCCGATACGCCGGCCTGAATGGCCTGCACCACGTTTTCCTTGTCGCCACGGCTGGTGACCATGATGAACGGCACGCCCTTGAGCGACTCCTGCTCACGGCACCATTGCAACAGCTCGAGGCCGGACATCTCCGGCATTTCCCAGTCACAGAGAATCAGATCGATCGGGTTGCGGCCTAGGATCTGTTGGGCCTTGCGGCCGTTGACTGCTTCTTCGATCTGGATACCGGGAAGGTGGTCACGCAGCCCCTTCTTTACCAGATCACGGATAAAGGTGGCGTCGTCCACCACCAGTACACTGACTTTGCTCATCGACCACTCCCTCGAATGGCCCTTAGCATAGACGTGTGCACTGGCTTATTGCCAACATTAAAGCGCAACCCTGAGGCCCCGCGCACAGGCCCAACCTTGGCCCTTTGGGGGCAGACCTCACTCCTTGGCGCCGCTCTGCACTTCTTCGCGCATGCGGGTCAGGCCCATGTGCTTGACGTCGGTGCCGCGGACCAGATAGATCACCAGTTCGGCGATATTGCGCGCGTGGTCGCCGATACGCTCCAGCGAGCGCAGCGCCCAGATCACGTTGAGCACGCGGGAGATCGAGCGCGGGTCTTCCATCATGTAGGTAACCAGCTCGCGCAGTGCAGTTTTGTATTCGCGGTCGACGGTCTTGTCGTACTGGGCGACCGACAGCGCCAGGTCGGCGTCGAAACGGGCGAAGGCGTCCAGCGCTTCCTGGACCATCTTGCGCACCTGGTCGCCAATATGGCGCACCTCGACGTAACCGCGCGGCGACTCGCCTTCCTCGGTCAGCAGGATGGCACGCTTGGCGATTTTGGTGGCTTCGTCGCCGATGCGCTCCAGATCGATCACCGACTTGGAGATGCTGATGATCAGGCGCAGGTCCGAAGCGGCCGGCTGACGGCGAGCGAGGATGCGCACGCATTCCTCGTCGATGTTGCGCTCCATCTGGTTGATCTGGTCATCGACCTCACGTACCTGCTGGGCCAAGCCGGAATCGGCCTCGATCAGCGAAGTGACCGCGTCGTTGACCTGTTTCTCGACCAGGCCGCCCATGGCCAGTAGGTGGCTGCGCACTTCCTCCAGCTCGGCATTGAATTGCTGGGAAATGTGGTGGTTCAGGCTGTCTTTATTGATCATCTGGTTTCGCTCCGCGAAAGCTTCGCTTGAGTGGCCATGGTGCGCACGCTGCACCTTCAACGTTTATCTCAGCACAGAGGCCTTTGGAAAATGCTCCTTGCTGCGAAGGGCGTGCGCTGATAGTACGAGTAGTACGGCGAGCACGCCCGACAAAGCCAGGGAGTATTTGCCATGGCATCAGCCGTAGCGGCCGGTGATGTAGTCTTCGGTCTGCTTCTTGGCCGGGTTGGTGAACAGCGTGTCGGTGTCACCGAATTCGATCAGTTTGCCCATGTACATGAACGCCGTGTAGTCGGATACCCGAGCGGCCTGTTGCATGTTGTGGGTAACGATGACGATGGTGTACTTGGATTTCAGCTCGTAGATCAGCTCTTCGACCTTCAGGGTGGAGATCGGGTCGAGCGCCGAGCACGGCTCGTCGAGCAACAGCACTTCGGGCTGCACCGCCACGGTACGGGCTATCACCAGACGCTGCTGCTGGCCGCCAGACAGCCCCAGGGCCGAGTCGTGCAGGCGGTCCTTCACTTCATCCCACAGCGCGGCGCTCTTCAGGCCCCACTCGACGGCCTCGTCGAGGATGCGCTTCTGGTTGATGCCCTGGATGCGCAGACCGTAGACCACGTTCTCGTAGATGCTCTTGGGGAACGGGTTGGGCTTCTGGAACACCATGCCGACGCGGCGCCGCAGCTCGGCGACGTCCTCGCCCTTGCGGTAGATGTTGCGCCCGTCGATGTTGATCTCGCCCTCCACGCGGCAACCGTCGACTAGATCGTTCATGCGGTTGAAGGTACGCAGCAGGGTCGACTTGCCGCAGCCGCTTGGGCCAATGAAGGCGGTCACGCGCTGCTTGGGGATGTTCATCTTGACGTCGTACAGCGCCTGCTTGTCGCCATAGAACAGGTTCAGGCCCGGCACTTCGATGGCCACGGTTTCGTTGGCCAGGTTCAGGCTCTGCTTGTCACGGCCCAGGGCCGAAATGTCGATGCTATGGGTAGCGGTTTCGTGTTGCATCAATAGTCTCCTTCGGGGCTACAGGCTTCAAGCTGCAGCGCTGGCCGGCTCACGCTCGGCGCGTCGCGCTGCGGCCTACAGCCACCTTAATGATCCAGGGCCTTGTACTTCTCGCGCAGGCGGTTGCGCAGATATACGGCCGTCAGGTTGAGAATCGCGATCACCAGTACCAACAGCAGCGCAGTGGCGTAAACCAGCGGGCGGGCGGCCTCGACGTTGGGACTCTGGAAGCCGACGTCATAGATGTGGAAGCCCAGGTGCATGATCTTCTGATCCAGGTGCAGGTAAGGATAGTTGCCATCCACGGGCAGGCTCGGCGCCAGCTTGACCACACCGACCAGCATGAGCGGCGCCACTTCACCGGCGGCGCGGGCCACGGCGAGAATCAGGCCGGTCATCATCGCCGGGCTGGCCATTGGCAGCACCACGCGCCACAGGGTTTCCACCTTGGTGGCACCGAGGGCCAGCGAGCCCTCACGCAGCGAGCGGGGAATGCGCGCCAAGCCTTCCTCGGTGGCGACGATCACCACCGGCACGGCGAGCAGCGCCAGGGTCAGCGACGCCCACAGTAGGCCCGGTGTGCCGAAGGTCGGCGCCGGCGCGGCTTCCGGGAAGAACAGCCGGTCGATCGAGCCACCCAGCACATAGACGAAGAAGCCCAGACCGAACACGCCGTAGACGATGGCTGGAACGCCAGCCAGGTTGTTCACCGCGATGCGGATCACCCGGGTCAGCGGGCCCTGCTTGGCGTACTCACGCAGGTAGATGGCGGCGATTACGCCGAACGGGGTGACGATCACCGCCATGATCAGGGTCATCATGATGGTGCCGAAGATCGCCGGAAAGATGCCGCCTTCGGTGTTCGCCTCACGTGGGTCATCGCTGACGAACTCCCACAGCTTGCTGCCGTAGAAGCCGATCTTTTCCAGGGTCGACATGGCGTTCGGGTGGTAGGCGCGCACCACCTTGCCGAGGCTGATCTCCTGCTCGCGGCCATCGGCCGAGCGCACGGTCATGCTGTCGCGGTTGAACTGCTGGTAGCGGGCGTTGAGTTCGGCCTCCAGCTGCTTGTATTCAGCGTCCCAACGGGAACGCTCGGCGGCCAGATCTGCCTGGGCATCCTCGGTCAGCGCGTTATCGAGCTCCAGCTTGCGGGTCTGCAGCCTTACGCGCTCGAGGCCTGCGTTGATGCGGCCGATGTCGCGTTTCTCCAGCCTGATGATCTCGCTGTGCAGCTCATCGACGCGTTGCAGGCGCTTTTGCAACTCGCCCCAGGCGGCATCGCCCTCGGCGACCAGACGGCCCTCTTCTTTGACGTTGACCAGATAGCCGTAGAAATTGCCCCACTCGCGGCGCTCGAAGGCGGTCAGGTCGGCGGGCCGACGCTGCTCACCGAGCCATTCGCCGACCACCCAGGAGAAGTCCGCACCGTACAGATCACGGTTGCCGACCTTGAGCAGTTCGCGGGTCATGAATTCACCGCCCTCGGTATTCACCGGCAGGCCGGCCGCCGCCAGACGGGCGCGTGGAATCTCTTCCTTCTGCACCACTTCGCCGGCCATCTGCTTGGCCTGCTCACCAGGAATCTGGTAGCTGGCTTCGATGATATCGGCCGGCCAGAAGTGGCCCAGGCCGCGCACGGCGATAACCGCCAGCAGGCCCACGGTCATGATGATGGCGATGGACACCGCACCGGCGTTCATCCAGATCCACGGCGAGCCGCTCTTGAACCAGGATTTCAGGTTGTGCTGTTTCACGGACATGGTCTTGCAGTCCTCAGAGCGAAGCGTACTTGACGCGCAGGCGCTGACGCACCAGCTCGGCCAAGGTGTTCATGACGAAAGTGAACGACAGCAGAACCAGGGCGGAAAGGAACAGCACCCGGTAATGGGTACCGCCGACTTCCGACTCGGGCATTTCCACCGCCACGTTGGCGGCCAGGGTGCGCAGGCCTTCGAAGATGTTCATGTCCATGATCGGCGTGTTGCCGGTGGCCATCAGCACGATCATGGTCTCGCCGACGGCGCGGCCCATGCCGATCATCACCGCCGAGAAGATGCCCGGGCTGGCGGTCAGGATCACCACACGGGTCAGGGTCTGCCAGGGCGTGGCACCGAGCGCCAGGGAGCCGAAGGTCAGGCTCTTGGGCACGCTGAACACGGCGTCTTCGGCGATCGAGTAGATGTTCGGGATCACCGCGAAGCCCATCGCCAGGCCGACCACCAGGGCGTTGCGCTGGTCGAACGGAATACCCAGGTCATTGGTCAGCCAGCCGCGCATGTTGCCGTCAAACAGCCAGTTTTCCAGATGGCCGCTCATGCTAAGCGAGACGATGCCGACCAGCAGGATCACCGGAATCAGCAGCGCCGCTTCCCAGCCGTCCGGCACGCGCAGGCGGATGGACTCCGGCAGGCGGCTCCAGATGAAGCCCGCCAGCAGGATGCCGATGGGCGTGAAGATCAGCAGGCTGAAGATGCCAGGTAGATGCCCCTCTACATAGGGCGCCAGGAACAGGCCGGCGAAGAAGCCGAGGATCACCGTGGGCAGCGCTTCCATCAGTTCGATCACCGGCTTGACCTTGCCGCGCATGGCCGGAGCCATGAAGTAGGCGGTGTAGATCGCCGCGGCAATAGCCAGCGGGGCGGCCAGCAGCATGGCGTAAAAGGCAGCCTTGAGCGTACCGAAGGCCAACGGTGCCAGGCTCAGCTTGGGTTCGGCGTCGGTGCTGGCGGAGGTCGACTGCCAGACGTAAGCCGGCTTGTCGTAGTTCTCGTACCAGACCTTGCCCCACAGCGAGCTCCAGGAAATTTCCGGGTGCGGGTTGTCGATCAGCAGGCGTTCGATCTTGCCGTCGGCCTCGACCAGCGCGCGGTTGGCGCGCGGCGACAGCGCGGCGATGGTGAAGCCGTCAGCCACCGGTTCGACCAGCAGGGTGCGATGCGCGGTGCTGTGGAAGATGCCCAGGTTGCCCTTGGCGTCCAGAGCGATGAAGCCCTTGCGGCGCTCTTCGGAGAGGATCTGCCTGATCGGGCTGTCGGCCAGCTTGAATTCACGCACCTGCTTGAGCGAGGACTTGCCATCCTCGTCGCGGACCATGAACCACTGGGCGATGCCGCCGCTACTGTCACCGGTGAGCAGCGAGATGCCGCCCAGCAGCGAGGCGGCGTGGGTGATTTCCCGGGCACCATCGTTGAGCAGCTTGTAGCGGCCGTTGAGGGCCTTGGCGCGCAGGTCGAAGACGTCGGCGGTGGCGCGGCCGTTGATCACGAACAGCCATTGCTGGCGCGGCTCGATGATCAGCTCCTTGATCGGCTCGGCGATCTGCGGCAGCGCCAGGCGCTCCTCGCTGACCTCCACTTCGCCGGTCATCATGTTCTCTTCGCGGCTCAGGCTCAGCACCTGCAGCTCACTGCCCACGGAGCCGGCGATCAGCAGCGTGCCGCTGTTGACGCTGATGCCCATGTGCTCCAGCGGCCGGCCTTGCGGATCGAGGGTCAGCGGGGTTTCACCGAACGGGTAGACGATCGCCGGGGTGATGGTCTTCACGTCGTTCGGATAGGTGATGCGATAGGTGTGCTCGAACACCAGCGCCTGGCCGTTGGACAGGCCCAGGGCGATACGGTGGCTGCCCGGCTGGTCTTCACCGACCGAGACCACTTCGCTGCCGGCCGGCAGCGGCAGGTCGATGCTGGTCAGCGCCTGCATGGTCTTGGCATCGAAGAACTGGATCTTGCCGTTGCGGGCCAGGCGCATGCCGACCTGGTTCTGCTCCTCGAGGGTCATCAAAAGCGGATTGCCGGCATCGGCCAGCCAGGCGGGCTGGATGGCATCGCGCTTTTCCAGGTCGGCGCCCTGGAACATAGGCAGCACGACATAGGCGAGGTAGAAGAAGATCAGGGTGATGGCGCCAAGCACGGCCAGGCCGCCGATGGATACGCACCAGCGTGCCAGGCGATCCTTGAACGCGCGTATACGGCGCTTGCGCTGCAGGGCCGGGGTGTTGAAGTCCAGCCCGAGGGAATTGGGGGAGGCGGTCATGGGGTCACTTGGCAAGTCATTCATAGGAGAGAGCGTCTCTGCGCGGCCATGAGCGCGCCGTATTTTTCGTCTATTTCGCGAGCGTGGCCAATCTAACGCGACTGTATGACAGAAAAGTTACAGTGCGGTGACGCAGCAAAGCCCGCCTCTCGATAAGAGGCGGGCTTCAGCAAGGCTTACTGCGGCCTGTTTACAGACCCAGTTCCTTGCGGGTCTTCTCGATGACCTTGAGCGGCAGCGGGATGTAGCCGTCCTTGACCACCACATCCTGGCCCTGCTTGGACAGGATCATCTTCAGGAACTCGGCGTCCAGCGGGCTCAGCGGCTTGTTCGGCGCCTTGTTCACGTAGATGTAGAAGAAGCGAGCCAGCGGGTACTTGCCCGACAGTGCGTTGGTTTCGTTGGCTTCCTCGACTTCACCCTTCTTGTTGACCAGGGGAACGGCGCGCACGCTGGCGGTGCGGTAGCCGATGCCCGAGTAACCGATGGCGTTGACGGTGCTGGAGATCGACTGCACCACGGAAGCCGAACCCGGCTGCTCGTTCACGTTGGGCTTGAAGTCGCCTTTGCACAGGGCTTCTTCCTTGAAGTAGCCGTAAGTGCCGGATACCGAGTTACGACCGAACAGCTGCACCGGCTTGCTGGCCCACTCGCCGGTCAGGCCGATATCGCCCCAGGTCTTCAGATCCTTGGCTTCACCGCACAGACGGGTGCTGGAGAAGATCGCGTCGACCTGCTGCATGGTCAGCTGCTTGATCGGGTTGTCCTTGTGCACGAACACCGCCAGGGCGTCGATGGCCACCGGAACGGCGGTCGGCTTGTAGCCGTACTTCTGCTCGAAGGCCTGGATTTCGCTGTCCTTCATGGCGCGCGACATCGGGCCGAGGTTGGCGGTGCCTTCGGTCAACGCGGGTGGCGCGGTGGAGGAGCCGGCGGCCTGAATCTGGATGTTCACATTCGGGTAGGACTGCTTGTAGCTCTCAGCCCACAGGGTCATCAGGTTGGCCAGGGAGTCAGAACCGACGCTGGACAGGTTGCCCGATACACCCGAGGTCTTCTCGTAGGCCGGAATAGCCGGATCGACAGCGGCAACCGCGTTGGCGGTAGCGACGCCAGCAGCGACAAACGTCATGGCCGCCATCAAACGCTTCAGTTTCATGCCTTGCTCCTAGCAGAGTGGTAATCATCGAGAGGCTGGCTGCCGTGGTCGTAGCGCCCGGCTTACCGCTTTCTCACGATCAGGGTCGTGTTGGTTGGGACGGGGCTCAGTATCATCAGCCAATGTGACCACTCTATGTAATCAATGTGACAGTTGGATGACGACGCAAACAGGTACGCAGAGTTCGGCAAAGGACTGTGCGTCAATGCCTGCAACGCGCTAAGGTCGCGGTGTAGAGACCCAGCCGGTATACTTTGCGTCCCTGCCCCGCAGGGCCCACCACTGCGCCGCGAGCCGTGAACAGATGAAAGACTTCGAACAAGAAGACCCGATACCGCAAGGCGACCTGGCATTGCAGATCACTGCACTGCCGCGCGAAACCAATGGCTTCGGCGACATTTACGGTGGCTGGCTGGTTTCGCAGATGGACCTGGCGGGCACCGCCATGGCCAGCAAGGTAGCGGCCGGCCGTGTGGCGACCGTGGCGATCGATCGCATGGCCTTCCTGGTGCCGGTGCCGGTCGGCGCGCAATTGTCGTTCTACACCCAGGCGCTGGAAGTCGGCCGCAGCTCGATCCAGATGCTGGTGGAGGTATGGAGTGACGACCCGCTGTCCAGCGAGTGGCGCAAGGTCACCGAAGCGGTGTTCGTGTTCGTCGCTATCGACGCTAGCGGCCGCACTCGCGCAGTACCGCGCCGCTAAGCGAAGGCCGCGCCTTGCGCGCGGCTAGTTACCCTGGCCGAGCAGCTCGCTGACTCGCGTCCGATCCGCGGTGAAGGCGCTCTGCGCCTGGGCACGCGCCGCCTGATAGCGTTCGATATCCTTTTTAAGCCGCACCTGCTCGTCTCGCTGACTGCTGATCTGATCGAGCAACTGCTTGGGCACTTCACGCCCTGCCCGCTCCTGATCCGCCGCCTGCTTCTGCAGGTTGGCCTGCTGCTGACGCACCGATTGCAGATTACCCTTGGCCACGCCGATCAGGCCGTCGAGTTCGGCCAGCTTGCGCGCCTGGGCACGGTCGACATCCTCGAGGCTGCTGTACAGACGCAGCAACTGGGCATCGGATTTGGCCCGTTCGCGATCGGCGAGAATCTTCTGCATTTCTTCCGCGGTGGGCGCAGGCGGCACCACGCGGATCACCCGCCCCTGCTCGTTGAGCACCTCATAGCCCTTGGCGATGAACTCGCTGGGTACGCCCTGGCGGTCGATCACCGTAATGCCCTGGGCATTGGTATAGCGATACATCTCCGCCGCATTCGCCCATAACGGCAGCAGCAGGCCAAGCCAGAGGGTACTGCGCAGCAAGGACGAGGTGGACATGGGCACGTTCTCTTGGCGAGCCGGGGTCAGATACCGAATTCGGCGCGGTAGGCTTCAACGGCGGGCAGGTGTTGTTTCAGTTCAGCATCATCGGCCAGATATTCCAGCACCTGCTGCAGAGAAACGATGCTGACCACCGGAATGCCGAAGTCGCGCTCGACTTCCTGGATCGCCGACAGCTCGCCGCGGCCGCGCTCCTGGCGGTCCAAAGCGATCAGTACGCCGGCTGCCTGGGCGCCCTGAGCCTGGATGATCTGCATCACTTCGCGGATCGCAGTGCCGGCAGTGATCACGTCATCGATGATCAGCACCCGGCCATTAAGCGGCGCACCAACCAGGGTGCCGCCCTCGCCGTGGTCCTTGGCTTCCTTGCGGTTGAAGCACCAGGGCGTATCCACATCGTGGTGCTCGGCCAGTGCCACGCCTGTACTCGCCGCCAGCGGAATACCCTTGTAGGCCGGCCCGAACAGCACGTCGAAGGAAATGCCGCTGTCTACCACCGCTGCCGCGTAGAAACGCCCCAGCTTGGCCAGCGCCAGGCCACTGTCGAATAACCCGGCATTGAAGAAATACGGACTGACGCGACCGGACTTGAGGGTGAACTGACCGAAGCGCAGAACGCCTCGCTCGATGGCAAATCGAATGAAATCGCGCTGATACGTTTGCATGAATGACCTTGAGGCGGCACAGGATGTGGCTTTGAATTACTAAACGGCGTCTAGCTCAGGTATCATACACGCACGTGTTTTTGGGGGCCATTTATGCGGATCATCAGTGTGAACGTGAATGGTATTCATGCTGCAGTCGAGCGCGGTTTGCTCAGTTGGCTGCAAGCACAGAATGCCGACGTGATCTGCCTGCAAGATACCCGTGCCTCCGCCTTTGAAATGGACGACCAAGCCCTCCAGCTGGATGGCTATTTCCTCTATGCCTGCGATGCAGAAGTACCAAGCCAGGGTGGCGTGGCACTGTATTCGCGGTTGCAACCCAAGGCGGTGATCAGCGGGCTCGGTTTTGAAACGGCCGATCGCTACGGGCGCTACCTGCAGGCCGATTTCGATAAAGTGAGTATCGCTTCGCTGCTGCTGCCATCTGGCATGGGCGGCGATGAGAACTTGAATCAGAAATTCAAGTTCATGGACGATTTCTCCAAGTACCTGGACAAGCAACGCCGCAAGCGTCGCGACTACATCTATTGCGGTTCGCTGTACGTCGCTCATCAGAAGCTGGATGTAAAGAACTGGCGCGACTGCCAGCAATCGCCCGGTTTCATGGCGCCCGAGCGCGCCTGGATGGACGAAGTGACCGGCACCATGGGTTACGTCGATGCTGTACGCGAGGTCAATCGCGAGGCCGATCAGTTCAGCTGGTGGCCGGACAACGAGCAGGCGGAGATGCTCAACCTGGGCTATCGCTTCGACTACCAGCTGCTCACGCCGGGCATGCGCCGCAGCGTGCGCAGTGCCCGCCTGCCCCGCCAGCCGCGTTTCTCGCAGCACGCGCCGCTGATCGTCGACTACGACTGGACGCTGACCGTCTGACTGCATCGTCGATACCGAAACGCCCCGACCTGCTCGGGGCGTTTTCATTTCTGTATGGGGAAAAAGACCGCTAACTGTGGCGTTTCAGACTCGCCCATCCGCGCTAGCCTGCGCCTCCGCATACCACCACACGAGGCCGCGCCCATGACACCCAAGGACATTCTGCTGGCCGCCGTGGTGATCGTCGCCTGGGGTGTGAACTTCGTGGTCATCAAAGTCGGCCTGGACGGCGTGCCGCCGATGCTGCTCGGCGCCCTGCGTTTCATGCTCGCCGCCTTTCCCGCGATTCTCTTTATCCGCCGCCCGGACATGCCGCTGCGCTGGCTGCTGGCCTACGGCCTGACCATTTCCCTGGGGCAGTTCGCCTTTCTGTTCTCGGCCATGTACGCCGGCATGCCAGCCGGCCTGGCATCGCTGGTGCTGCAAGCCCAGGCGTTCTTCACCCTGGGCTTCGCCGCGCTATTCATCGGTGAGTCGGTAAAGCGCAGCAGCCTGATCGGCCTGGTGGTGGCAGCGGCGGGCCTGTTGCTGATCGGCAGCGAGAGCGGTCGCGCCTTCACCCTGGCCGGTTTCGTGCTGACGCTGTGTGCAGCGGCGATGTGGGGGCTGGGCAACGTGGTCACCAAGCGCATCGGCAAGGTCAATCTGGTCAGTCTGGTGGTGTGGGGCAGCCTGATCCCGCCGCTGCCGTTCCTGGCTCTGTCGCTGCTGCTCGAAGGCACGGCGCAGATCGAGACGGCGCTTCGCAGCATTTCCCTGAATTCGACACTGGCCATCGCCTACCTGGCCTTTGTCGCCACCCTGCTCGGCTACGGCCTGTGGAGCCGACTGTTGTCGCGCTATCCGGCCAGCCAGGTCGCGCCGTTCTCGCTGCTGGTCCCCGTGGTCGGCCTCAGCTCGGCCTGGCTGTTTCTCGGCGAGGCGCTGAGCGCCGTGCAGTGGATCGGCGCGGCCATCGTCATGCTCGGCCTGCTGATCAACGTGTTCGGCGCGCGCCTGCTGCAGCAACTGCGTGGTGTTACGGCCTGATCAACGCTGGCGCGAGATCCACCAACTGAACCCGCCAAGGCCGCCGATAAACAGCGCGACGACGCTGTGCCACAGCAGGGTGAGCCAGTAACCCAGTGGATCGCTGGCCAGCGAATAAAGGGTCGACGGACCGACACGCGACAGCGAAATGGCCACACCGCTGTAAAGCGCCTGCACGACCGTGAAGAGAATCGCCGCAGCACTGATGAACATGACCATTGCGGTCAATGGCAGCAGCAGGCGCGCGGCCCAGGCCGCGCGCCTGCTGGGCTGAGGCATCTGCCACTGCGGGCGATTGCGCGCATGGGCTGCGCGGCGGGCCTGGCGTTTCGACAGGCGAGTCATCTGTTCAGTCGATGCGCTCGAACTTCAGATCCCAGACGCCATGGCCGAGGCGCTCGCCACGGCGCTCGAACTTGGTCACCGGGCGCTCAGCCGGGCGCTCCACGCAGCGACCATCGGCGGCAAGGTTGCGATACCCCGGCGCCACGTTCATCACCTCAAGCATGTGCTCGGCGTAGGGCTCCCAGTCGGTGGCCATGTGCAGCACGCCGCCGACCTTGAGCTTCTGACGCACCAGTTCGGCGAATGCCGGCTGGACGATACGGCGCTTGTTATGACGCGCCTTGTGCCACGGATCGGGGAAGAACAGCAGCACGCGGTCTAGGCTGGCATCGGGCACACATTGACGCAGCACTTCCATCGCATCGCAGTTGTACACGCGCAGGTTGGTCAGGTTCTGGGTCATCACCCCGTTGAGCAATGCGCCCACGCCCGGCCGGTGTACTTCAACACCGATGAAATCCTGCTCGGGCGCCGCGGCGGCCATTTCCAGCGTGGAGTGGCCCATGCCGAAGCCGATCTCGAAGGTACGCGGCGTCTGGCGCCCGAATACCGCGTCGAAATCCTGCATGCCATCGCTCAACTCCAGGCCGAATTTCGGCAAGCCCAGGTCGAAGCCGCGTTGCTGCCCTTCGGTCATGCGGCCGGCACGCATCACGAAACTCTTGATGGCGCGCATGTGCCGTGGGTTTTCTTCGGCTGGGGTTTGCTCGATATCGCTCATGGGGTACTCGGGACACTAGGAGGAATGAGAAACGGGGACCCATGTCCCCGTCAGGCGCCTATGCAAAGGCGACTCAGCGGATTAGCCCCTCCAATGGGGAGGACGCGCTGGCATAAAGTTTCTTCGGCATACGCCCGGCCAGGTAGGCCAGGCGGCCGGCCTCGATGGCGTACTTCATGGCCTGGGCCATCAGCACCGGGTGTTGGGCATGGGCGATGGCGCTGTTCATCAGCACCGCCTCGCAACCCAGTTCCATGGCGATGGTGGCATCCGATGCAGTGCCCACACCGGCATCGACCAGCACCGGCACGGTGGCTTCTTCGAGGATGATGCGCAGGTTGTAGGGATTGCAGATGCCCAGCCCGGTGCCAATCAGGCCGGCTAGCGGCATCACCGCGATGCAGCCCATTTCGGCCAGCTGGCGGGCGATGATCGGGTCGTCGCTGGTATAGACCATCACGTCGAAGCCTTCCTTGACCAGCACTTCGGCGGCCTTGAGGGTTTCGATCACGTTGGGAAACAGGGTCTTCTGGTCGGCCAGCACTTCCAGCTTGACCAGCTTGTGGCCGTCGAGCAGCTCACGGGCCAGGCGACAGGTGCGCACGGCCTCGACGGCGTCGTAGCAGCCAGCGGTGTTCGGCAGGATGGTGTAGCGATCCGGCGAAATCACATCGAGCAGATTCGGCTCGCCCGGGTTCTGACCGATGTTGGTACGACGCACCGCCACGGTCACGATCTCCGCGCCCGAGGCCTCGATGGCGTCGCGGGTCTCGTCGAGATCCTTGTATTTACCGGTGCCGACCAGCAGGCGCGACTGATAGGTGCGGCCAGCCAGGGTAAAAGGCTTGTCGTTGACTGCGTGGCTCATGGTGATTCCTCTGCAGAAAGTTGGAAGGGCGCGGCGCCGAGTTCAACCGCCGCCGATTGCATGGACCACTTCGAGGCGGTCGCCGTCGGCCAGCGCTGTGCTGGCGTACTGGCTGCGCGGGACGATATCGAGGTTAAGTTCGACCGCCACGCGGCGCCCGGTCAGTTCCAGACGCTCGATCAGGTCGGCGACGCTGGCGCCTTCGGGCAGCTCGAGGGTTTCACCGTTCAACTGGATATGCATGGCAACCCGTCATGACAGGAGAAAGGGCCGGCATTCTAGCCCGATCCCCGGCGATGACCAAGGCGCAGGCCCGCCATTAGTCTCAGGCCATACGCCAGGCAAGCAGCCCCAGGCAGGCCCAGCCGGCCAGAAAGGCCAGGCCGCCGAACGGCGTGATGATACCCAGCTTGGCGATACCGCTGAGGGTCAGCGCGTACAGGCTGCCCGAGAACAGCAGGATGCCGATGGCGAAGCAGGCACCGGCCAGGTTGACCAGACGCCCCGGCGCGACCAGCGCCAGAATGGCCACGCCCAGCAGGGCCAATGCGTGGATCAGCTGGTAATGGGTGCCGGTCTGAAACACGGCCAGGTACTCGGCGCTCAACCTGCTCTTCAAACCATGGGCCGCGAACGCGCCCAACGCGACCCCGGAAAAGCCGGCGAAAGCCGACAGCAACAACCACAAGCGAACCATAGCGCTCTCACCGATTGCCAATACAAAGACGCAGTTTACGCCGCCACACGCCTCGGCGCGCCTCCTGGATTGCCGCAGCGGGCCGCTGCATTGCCCGCAACGGCGCCAGGCACCTTATACTAAGCGGCCAAACAAGCCCGGCTCCCTGCCCATGCTCCGATCCCTTCGCCGCCTCCTGCTGAAGTCGCTGCTCTGGTTCATCGCCGGCTCCTTCCTGCTGGTGCTCGCCCTGCGCTGGGTGCCACCACCGGGCACGGCGCTGATGGTCGAGCGCAAGATCGAGTCCTGGGTCGACGGCAAGCCTATCGACCTGCAGCGCACCTGGCGCTCTTGGGACCAGTTGCCGGATGACCTGAAGATCGCGGTCATCGCAAGTGAAGACCAGAAATTCGCCTATCACTGGGGCTTCGATGTGGAGGCGATCAAGGCGGCGCTGTCGCACAACCAAGAGGGCGGCTCGGTGCGCGGCGCCAGCACGTTGAGCCAGCAGGTAGCTAAAAACCTGTTCCTGTGGTCCGGCCGCAGCTGGCTGCGCAAGGGCATCGAAGTGTGGTTTACCGGACTGATCGAACTGCTGTGGCCCAAGGAGCGCATCCTTGAGGTTTACCTCAACAGCGCGGAATGGGCAGACGGCGTGTTCGGCGCGGAAGCCGCCGCCCGGCACCACTTCAATATCGGTGCGTCCTACCTGTCGGCCCGCCAGGCGAGTCTGCTCGCCGCAGTGCTGCCCAATCCGCGACAGTTCGATGCCGGCCGCCCGAGCGGCTACGTTAATCAGCGCGCCAACTGGATTCGTCGCCAGATGCGTCAGCTGGGCGGCAGCCATTACCTGAGCCAGCTGCAAGCGCCACGGCCGGCTTGGTGGGCGAAGTAGCAGGCGCAAGGCTGGAAAAAACCTAGTCTTTTCCTGTGGGAGCGGGCCATGCCCGCGAACTCAACTTCCAGGGAAATCCATTTCGCGGGCATGAACTAAGCATCCCCGCCCGCTCCCACAATTCCAGAACAGGCAACATCCGCAGTCTCTATGCCGCCCAAACAAAAACGCCCCGAACAAGTCGGGGCGGCTTGGGTATTGCTGACCGGATCAGGCGGCGATGGAGCCCTTGAGCTTGTTCATCGCATTCTTCTCCAGCTGACGGATACGCTCCGCGGAGACGTTGTACTTAGCTGCCAGCTCATGCAGCGTGGCCTTCTCTTCGGCCAACCAGCGCTGCTGCAGGATATCGCGGCTACGCTCGTCGAGCGCCTCGAGGGCCTCGTGCAGGTTGGCGCTGGAGGTATCGCTCCAGTCCTCGTCTTCCATCTGCCGGGCCGGATCGTAGCGATGATCTTCCAGGTACTGAGCGGGCGACTGGAACGCGCTGTCGTCATCAGCATCGGCGGCCGGGTCGAAGGCCATGTCCTGACCGGTCAGGCGGCTTTCCATCTCGCGCACTTCACGGGCTTCGACACCGAGGCTTTCGGCCACGGCGTTGACTTCGTCATTGCTCAACCAGGCCAGGCGCTTCTTCTGACTGCGCAGGTTGAAGAACAGCTTGCGCTGGGCCTTGGTGGTCGCGACCTTGACGATCCGCCAGTTCTTGAGAATGAACTCGTGGATTTCCGCACGAATCCAGTGCACGGCGAACGAAACCAGGCGCACACCCATCTCCGGGTTGAAACGCTTGACCGCCTTCATCAGGCCGACGTTGCCTTCCTGGATCAGGTCGGCCTGGGCCAGGCCATAGCCGGAGTAACTGCGCGCGATATGCACGACGAAACGCAAGTGGGCCAATACCATCTGGCGGGCCGCGTCGAGGTCCTGCTTGTAGAAGAGATTACCGGCCAGTTCACGCTCCTGCTCGGGCGTCAGCAGCGGAATGCTGTTAACGGCATGCACGTAAGCTTCCAGGTTGGCGCCTGGAACCAGAGCATGAACAGGTTGCAAAGAAGTGGACATTCGAATCCTCCGATTCACGAAACGTACGCAGTGTAGCACTGCGCAATATGACCGGAAGCCACCATCCTGGTTCCCCGATCAATAGTCAATATCAACCAAATCAATAACTTGGCGAGGCGTCAAACTAGCGCCTCAACGGGGCGCCAACTCACGAAGATGCCGCGCCACCGCCAGCCATGCACCGATATAACCCAACAGCACGGCTCCCAGCAATAGGGACAGACCGTCGCCGGCGGGCACACCGGCCAGGGCGAAATCGCTGCCATACAATCCCGACAGGTGCACCACGGCATCGTTCAACCAGTTCAGCCCAAAGGCCAGCACCAGCCACGACAGCACACCCGCTCCAAAGCCATACAACGCGCCCATATATAGGAACGGGCGGCGCACGTAGCTATCGGTGCCACCGACCAGCTTGATCACTTCGATCTCGGTACGGCGGTTCTCGATATGCAAGCGAATGGTATTACCGATCACCAGCAGCAGCGCCATGACCAGTAGCACCGTCAGGCCGAAGACGAAGCGGTCGCCCAACTTGAGGATTGCGCTCAAACGCTCGACCCAGACCAAGTCCAGCTGTGCCTGCTCCACGTTGGGCAGCTCTGCTAAACGCAAACGCAACGCCTCAAGAGTAGCCTTGTCGACTTCCTTGGGCGTTACCAGCACAGCGCCGGGCAACGGATTGTTCGGCAACTCCTTGAGGGCTTCGCCCAGCCCGGACTGCTGCTGAAACTCTTCCAGGGCCTTTTCGCGACTGATCCATTCGGCTTCGGCCACGTCGTCCATGCCGGCGATTTCTTCGCGCAGGGCCTGGCCCTGGCTATCGCTGGCATCGATCTTGAGGAACACCGAGATCTGCGCAGCACGCTCCCAGGTGCCGCCAAGACGCTCGACGTTGCCGAGCAGCAGCGAAAGGCCCATGGGCAAGCTCAGCGCCACGGCCATTACCAGGCAGGTAAAGAAGCTGCCGATCGGGTGCTTTCCAAGGCGACGCAAGCTGTCGACCAGGCTGGCCCGGTGGCTTTCCACCCAGGCGCGCGCCAGGGTGCGGAAATCCGGTTCGTTGTCCGGGCCTTGCGGTTCGGCATTCTTGGGTGCCGCGCCTACGCGCTGGGACGGCTGCGGTGGCGGGATGCGGGATGCGCTCATTCGCCGGCCTCCCCATCGCCGATTAGGCGGCCGCGTTGCAGCGTGAGCATGCGGTGACGCATGCGCGCGATCAGTGCCAGGTCGTGACTGGCGATCAACACGCTGGTGCCGAGACGGTTGATGTCTTCGAATACGCCCATGATTTCTGCCGCCAGACGCGGATCGAGGTTACCGGTGGGTTCGTCAGCCAGCAGCAGCGCGGGCCGGTGGACGATGGCGCGGGCGATGCCGACACGCTGTTGCTGCCCGGTCGACAGGTCGCCGGGGTACAGCTCGGCCTTGTCGCTCAGCGAAACCCGCTCCAGCGCGGAGCCGACACGACGGCCGATATCGCTCTTGGACAGGCCGAGGATCTGCAGCGGCAGCGCCACGTTGTCGTACACGCTGCGGTCGAACAACAGCTGGTGGTTCTGGAACACCACGCCGATCTGCCGGCGCAGGAAGGGAATCTGCGCGTTGCTGATCTGCCCCAGGTCCTGCCCGGCCAGCAGCAGCTTGCCCGAGGTCGGGCGCTCCATGGCCAGCAGCAGGCGCAGCAGGGTGCTCTTGCCGGCGCCGGAGTGGCCGGTGACGAACAGAAACTCGCCGCGCCGCACGCGAAAACTCAACTCATGCAACCCGACATGTCCGTTGGGGTAACGCTTGCCGACCTGCTCGAATCGGATCATCACTGCTCCCGCTGCTGAAAAAGCGCCTGAACGAAAGGTTCGGCCTCGAAGGTGCGCAGATCGTCGATGCCTTCACCAACGCCGATGTAGCGAATGGGAAGGCCGAACTGCTTGGCCAGGGCGAAGATCACCCCACCCTTGGCCGTACCATCCAGCTTGGTCAGGGCCAGCCCGGTCAAGTTCACCGTCTGGTTGAATTGTTTGGCCTGGTTGATGGCGTTCTGGCCGGTACCGGCATCCAGCACCAGCAGTACTTCATGGGGCGCGCTGTCATCGAGTTTGCCGATCACCCGGCGAACCTTCTTGAGCTCCTCCATCAGGTTGTCCTTGGTATGCAGGCGGCCGGCAGTATCGGCGATCAGCACATCAATGCCGCGGGCCTTGGCGGCCTGCACGGCGTCGAAGATCACCGAGGCCGAATCGGCGCCGGTGTGCTGGGCGATCACCGGGATCTTGTTGCGCTCACCCCACACCTGCAGCTGCTCGACGGCAGCGGCCCGGAAGGTATCGCCAGCGGCGAGCATGACCTTCTTGCCCTCGCCCTGCAGCTTCTTGGCCAGCTTGCCGATGGTGGTGGTCTTGCCGGCGCCGTTCACGCCGACCACCAGAATCACGTAGGGCCGCTTGGCGCTGTCGATCTGCAGCGGCTGCTCGACCGGGCGCAGCATGGCGGCCAGTTCTTCCTGCAGCGCCTTGAACAGCGCATCACTGTCGGTCAGCTGCTTGCGCGCGACCTTCTGGGTCAGGCTGCCGATGATCGCCGTAGTGGCTTCGACGCCGACGTCGGCAGTGAGCAGACGGGTCTCGATCTCGTCGAGCAGGTCGTCGTCGATGGCCTTCTTGCCGAGGAACAGGCTGGCCATGCCTTCGCCGATACTGGCGCTGGTCTTGGACAGGCCCTGGCGTAGGCGGGCGAACCAGCCACCCTTGTTGTCAGACGGCTTGTTCTGCTCGACCACTGGCTCGGCGAGCGCTTCGACCGGGGTGGTCAGCACCACGGCTGGCGTGGCAGGCACGGTATGCTGCACGTCGCTGCCGGTGGCCAGCTCAGGCGAATGCTCAGGCTGCGCCGCCGGCTGTTCGGCAACCGGCTCAGGCAAGGCTTCAGGGCCATGGCGGGTGGCGTCGCCCACCACGGGCTCGGCGGTGACGGCCCCGCTGAGCGCAGATGTCTCGACCGGGTCACGGCTGCCCGGGTCGCTATCGACGGTAGCGCTCTGCAAAACCTGAGGGGCCTCAGCCGGCTGCGCTTGTGGCGACGGCTCTGGCTGGCTCTGCGCCGCTACCTCGGGCACCTCGGCCTGCTGCGCGGGCTCGGCAGCGGTAGGCTCGGCCGGTTTCTTGCGCAGCCAGCCGAACAGGCCACGTTTCTCGGCTTTCTCGGCGCCCTGCTCGGGGGCCGGAGTCTTGTTGTCGTCTTTTGAACCAAACATGGAGGACGGCTATCTCACTGGGGCGAACGCCATGGCGCCTGGGCACGAGGGGCTGAGGGCTTGCAGTTGGGCAGCTGATTAGTTGCAAACTGCCATTGCTAGACGTGGTCGCCGTTAAAACGGATGCGTATCCTAGCACCTCCGCAGCCACCACGGCTAAGCCACGCGACCGCCCTGACGGCCTGCCGCGGCGACGCTGCACCGCGCTCATACCCGACCGCAACCCCACGCCCGGCGTGGTTCAACGAGGAGAGAGGTTTGTCCACTTCACTTGCCCGCCATCTCGCCGGCCTGCTACTGGCCGTCTGCGCCCTGCCATTCGGTGCGCACGCCGCGGCACCGCAACCGACCCACGAATTCACCCTGGACAACGGCCTCAAGGTCATCGTCCGCGAAGATCACCGTGCCCCCGTGGTGGTCTCGCAGATCTGGTACAAGGTCGGCTCCAGCTACGAGACCGCTGGCCAGACCGGCCTGTCCCACGCCCTGGAACACATGATGTTCAAGGGCAGCCGCAAGCTCGGCCCCGGCGAAGCCTCGCGGGTGCTGCGCGACCTAGGCGCTGAAGAGAACGCGTTCACCAGCGACGACTACACCGCCTATTACCAGGTGCTGGCCGCCGACCGCCTGGGCGTGGCCTTCGAGCTGGAAGCCGACCGCCTGGCCAGCCTGCGCCTGCCGCCGGAAGAGTTCGCCCGGGAGATCGAGGTGATCAAGGAAGAGCGCCGCCTGCGCACCGACGACAAACCTTCGGGCCTGGCCTACGAGCGCTTCAAGGCCATGGCCTACCCGGCCAGCGGCTACAGCATCCCGACCATCGGCTGGATGGCCGACCTGGACCGCATGAGCGTGCAGGAGCTGCGTCACTGGTACGAAACCTGGTACGTGCCCAACAACGCCACTCTGGTGGTGGTCGGTGACGTTACCGTCGATGGCGTCAAAGCCCTGGCCCAGCGCTACTTCGGCGCGATCCCACAGCGCGACGTACCGGCTGCGAAGGTCCCCCTGGAGCTGGCCGAGCCCGGCGAGCGGCAGATCACCCTGCATCTGAAGACCCAACTGCCCACCCTGATGATGGGCTTCAACGTGCCGGGCCTGGCCACCGCCAAGAATCCGCGTGACGTGCATGCGCTGCGCCTGATCGCCGCCCTGCTCGACGGCGGCTACAGCGCGCGCCTGGCCAGCCGCCTGGAGCGCGGCGAGGAATTGGTGTCCGGCGCCAGCGCCTGGTACAACGGCTACACACGCGGCGACAGCCTGTTCACGATCTCCGCGACGCCCAACGTGCAGACCGGCAAGACTCTGGAGCAAACCGAGGCCGGCATCTGGCGCGAGCTTGAGGACCTGCAGCACAAAGCGCCGTCGGCCGAGGAACTGGCCCGCGTACGCGCCCAGCTGATCGCCGAACTGGTTTACGACCGCGACTCGATCAGCAGCCAGGCCACCGCCATCGGCCAGCTGGAGACCGTCGGCCTGTCCTGGAAGCTGATCGACCAGGAACTCGCCGAGCTGGAGGCCGTGACCCCGGCCGACATCCAGAACGCCGCCAAGACCTACTTCACCCGCGATCGCCTCAGCGTCGCCCACGTTCTGCCCGAGGAGAAGCGCGATGAGTAAGCGCAACGGCCCGCGCTACGCCCTGCTGGGGCTGTTCCTGATCGCCCTGCTGGCGGCCCTGGCCTTCACCGTCAAACGCGCACCGGACGCTGCCGAGCCCACTGCCCAGTCCGCACAAGCCGCACAAGCCGCACAAGCCGACGACAGCAAACTGCAGTCACTGGCCGAGCTGGACGGCAAGGAGCCCGAGCGCCGCAAACTGGATATCCAGAGCTGGAAGACCGCCGAAGGCGCCAAGGTGCTGTTCGTCGAAGCCCGCGAGTTGCCGATGTTCGACCTGCGCCTGACCTACGCCGGCGGCAGCAGCCAGGACGGCGACGTGCCCGGCCTGGCGCTGCTGACCAACGCCATGCTCAACGAAGGCGTGCCCGGCAAGGACGTCGGCGCCATCGCCGCCGGCTTCGAGAGCCTGGGCGCCGAGTTCGGCAATGGTGCCTACCGCGACATGGCGGTCACCAGCCTGCGCAGCCTCAGCACCGCCGAGCAGCGCGAGCCGGCCCTGAAGCTGTTCGAGCAGGTGATCGGCAAACCGACCTTCCCGGCCGACTCGCTGGCGCGCATCAAGAACCAGATTCTCGCCGGCTTCGAATTCCAGAAGCAGAACCCCGGTAAGCTGGCCAGCCTGGAGCTGTTCGAGCGCCTGTATGGCAAGCATCCGTACGGACACCCGAGCGAAGGCACAGCACAGTCGGTGCCCGACATCAGCCGCGCACAGCTGCAGGCCTTCCACGCCAAGGCCTATGCCGCCGGCAACGCGGTGATTGCCCTGGTCGGTGACCTGTCTCGCGAGGAAGCCGAAGCCATCGCAGCCGAGGTTTCCGCATCGCTGCCCAAAGGCCCGGCCCTGACCAAGACCGTCGAACCCGAGGCGCCCAAGCCCGGCCTGACCCATATCGACTTCCCTTCCAACCAGACTCACCTGTTGATCGCCCAGCTCGGCATCACCCGTGAAGACCCGGACTACGCCGCCCTTTACCTGGGCAACCAGGTGTTCGGCGGCGGCGGTTTCGGTACCCGGCTGATGACCGAAGTGCGCGAGAAGCGCGGCCTGACCTACGGCGTGTATTCCGGCTTCACCGCCATGCAGGCCCGCGGCCCGTTCATGATCAACCTGCAGACCCGCGCCGAGCTCAGCGACGGCACCCTGCAGCTGGTCAAGGATCTGCTGCGCGACTTCATCGCGGGCGGCCCGACCCAGGAAGAACTGGACGCCGCCAAACGCGAGATGGCCGGCAGCTTCCCGCTGTCCACCGCCAGCAACTCGGCCATCGTCGGCCAGCTCGGTGCCATCGGTTTCTACGACCTGCCGCTGACCTACCTGGAAGATTTCATGGCCCAGGTGCAGGCGCTCAGCGTCGAGCAGGTGAAAGCCGCCATGGCCAAGCATCTCGACCCCGAGGCACTGGTGATCGTCACGGCTGGGCCGAAGGTCGAGCAGAAAGAGCTGCCACCACCCACCGACAAGCCGGCTGAACAACCCGCTGCCGTACCGGAGCACTGATGGCCAGACGACCGATTTCCGGCAAAGCGCCCGTCACCCATGGTGGCGACGGGCAACTGCGCATCATTGCCGGGCAATGGCGCAGTCGCCAGTTCGCCTTCCCCATGGCACACGGCTTGCGGCCCACACCCAACCGCGTGCGCGAGACTCTGTTCAACTGGCTCGCGCCCTACGTGGAAGCTGCACGGGTCCTGGACCCCTTCGCCGGCAGCGGCGCGCTGTTTCTCGAAGCGCTGTCACGCGGTGCCGGCAGCGCCCTGGCGTTGGACCTCAACCCGGCGGCAGTGACCAGCCTGCGCGGCCACCTGGCCACCCTGCGCTGCGACAACGGCCAGGTGCTGCAGAGCGATGCCCTCGCCTACCTGCAGAGCCAGCCAGCCACACTATTCGATCTGGTGTTCCTCGACCCGCCGTTCAGCCAGGATCTGTTGTTACCTGCCTGCACACTGCTGGAAGAGCGCGGTTGGCTGGCCGACGACGCCTGGGTGTACACCGAGAGCGAGCAAGTGCCCTCCAGCCTCGGCATGCCCGGCAACTGGCGCCTGCACCGTGAGCAGAAGGCTGGCCAGGTGCATTACGCACTATGGGAGCGCCGTTCGGCGTAACTGCCGATGGCGGCCTGCAGATGGGTGAGCGCGCGCCGATGACGAGCAGCTTCCAGCCCGCCTGGTGGCTGCCCGGGCCGCACCTGCAAACCCTGTGGGGCTCGCTGTGCCGTCGCTCGCCAATGCTCGAACGCCAACGCGAACGCTTGTGGCTGGAGGACGGCGACTTTCTCGACCTCGACTGGCACGGCCCCCACGAAGCCCACGCGCCGTTGGTGCTGGTGCTGCACGGCCTGACCGGTTCCTCCAGTTCCCACTACGCGCTCGGTCTGCAACGCCAGCTGGCGGCCCAGGGCTGGGCCAGCGTGGCGCTGAACTGGCGCGGCTGCTCGGGCGAGCCCAACCTGCTGCCACGCGGCTATCACTCCGGCGCCAGCGAAGACCTGGCCGAAACCATCCGCCATCTGCAGGCCAAGCATCCCCTGGCGCCGCTGTATGCCGTGGGCTATTCGCTGGGCGGCAACGTGCTGCTCAAGTACCTGGGGGAAACTGGCGCCGACAGCGGCCTGCAAGGCGCAGCCGCGGTGTCGGTGCCGTTTCGCCTGGACCAGTGCGCCGACCGTATCGGCGTTGGCTTTTCGCGGGTCTACCAGGCGCACTTCATGCGCGCGATGGTTGCCTACGTAAAGGACAAGCAGCGCCTGTTCGCCCACCAGGGCCAGGCCGATCGGCTGTCGATCCTGGAAAAGCTCGGCCCGCTGGACGGCATGCGTACCTTCTGGGATTTCGACGGCCGCATCACCGCACCGCTGCACGGCTTCGAGAACGCCGACGACTATTACCGGCGCTCGTCGAGCCGCTACTACCTGGGGCGAGTCCAGACGCCGACGCTGATGATTCAGTCCAGCGACGACCCATTCGTCTATCCCCACAGCCTGCCCGAGCCCGAAGAATTGGCTGATTGCATCACCTTCGAGCTGCACGCCAAGGGCGGCCATGTCGGCTTCGTCGACGGCTCTCCGAGCCGGCCCGGCTATTACCTGGAAAGACGTATCCCGGCGTGGCTGGCAAGCCTGAAGACCTGAGCCCAACCCATCTGCGGCATGCCTGATCGGCGGTAATCACAAGCGGCTGCGTCGTAGCCTGTTTGACGCATTGCGATGCTTATCCTAGAACTCCAGCTGCGCCATTCTCGTGCTGCCCGCTGGAGCTTGAGGAAGACCCCGATGATTATCGAATCCCGCCGGGCCGAATCGCCTGGAGCCTTAGTGGAGCATTGGAGATGAGCAAGCTGATCGGTTTTCTGCTGCTGGTCGCTGGCATCATCCACCTGCTCCCGCTAGCCGGAGTACTCGGTGGTGAGCGACTGAACGCACTCTACGGTCTGAATTTCGACGAACCCAACCTGCATATCCTCATGCGTCATCGCGCCGTGCTCTTCGGCCTGATCGGCGCATTACTGGTGGCCGCGGCCTTCCTGCCCGGCCTGCGCGGCATTGCCCTGATCGGTGGCCTGGTCAGCGTGTTGTCCTTTCTCCTGTTGGCCTGGAGCGAGCCCGCTTACAACGAGGCTTTGCGGCGCGTGGTGATTGCCGACTGGATCGCCCTGGCGTGTCTGCTGGCCTCGCTCATCCTGCATCTACGTATAGGCACTGCCACGGCCTGAACGGATCTACCACTTCGGAACAACGGCTACCACTTGGAACGCCGCGCGCCCAATGGCTACAGGCCATCGAACGTGGTACACAGCAGCTCCAGTGAGTGGATAAGGACACCGGCATGGTCACCCTTTTCGGCCCGGTCGAGCAGGCTATTGCCGAGTTGCAGCAGTGTTTCCAGGCCCAACGCGAGGCCTTCATGGCCAATCCCATGCCCTCGGCCGACCAGCGCATCGCCTGGCTCGACAGCCTCAAGTCCGCCCTGCTCGCCGATCAGGACGCGCTGATCCGCTGCATCAGCGAGGACTTCGGCAATCGCAGCGCCGATGAAACCCTGCTCGCCGAGATGCTGCCCACCGTGCAGGGCATCCGCTATACGCGCAAACGCCTGCGCCGCTGGATGAAACCATCGCGGCGCCATGTGGGCCTGGCATTCATGCCCGCCTCGGCACGAGTGATTTATCAGCCGCTGGGCGTGGTCGGCATCATCGTGCCGTGGAACTACCCACTGTTCCTCGCCATCGCCCCGCTGGTCGGCGCACTGGCCGCCGGCAACCGGGTGATGCTCAAACTCAGCGAAGCCACGCCGCAGACCTCGCAACACCTCAAGGAACTGCTGGCCAGCATCTTCCCCGAGGACCTGGTGAGCGTAGCGCTGGGCGAGGCCGAGATCGGTATGGCCTTCGCCAAGCTGCCTTTCGATCACCTGCTGTTCACCGGGGCCACCAGCATCGGCCGCCATGTGATGCGTGCCGCGGCCGACAACCTGACACCGGTGACCCTGGAACTGGGCGGAAAATCCCCGGCCATCATCTCGGCGGACGTGCCGCTGGAACACGCCGCCGAGCGTATCGCCTTCGGCAAGACCCTGAACGCCGGACAGACCTGCGTAGCCCCGGACTACGTGCTGGTACCGCGCCAGCGGGTCAACGGCTTCGTAGATGCCTACCGCCGTGTGATGCAGCGATTTTATCCACAGATCGAGGGCAATCCGGACTACACCAGCATCATCAACACGCGCCAGCAGCAGCGCCTTCAAGGCTATCTGGACGACGCCCGCCACAAGGGTGCCGAGGTGATCGCTCTTACGGCTGAAGCAACGGAGCGGCGCATGCCGCAGACCCTGCTGCTGAACGTCGACGACAGCATGCTGGTGATGCAGGACGAAATCTTCGGACCGCTGCTGCCCGTGGTGCCTTATGACCGTCTCGACGATGCCCTGGCCTATATCGCTGCGCGCCCGCGTCCGCTGGCTATCTACTATTTTGGCTACGACCGTCGCGAGCAGCAGCACGTGCTGCACCACAGCCACTCCGGCGGGGTCTGTATCAACGACACCCTGCTGCACGTGGCGCAGGACGACATGCCCTTCGGCGGCATCGGTGCTTCGGGCATGGGCCATTATCACGGCCACGAGGGTTTTCTGACCTTCAGCAAGGCCAAGGGCGTGCTGATCAAGCAGCGCCTCAACCTCGCGCGGCTGATCTATCCGCCCTACGGCAAAGCCTTGCAGAAGCTGGTCTACAAGCTGTTCATCCGCTGAGCGGCAGCGCGATTAACGCCCACAACCGCCACCGCTCGCCGGGCCGCGACTTGGCCCGTGCCGGTTTGCTGCGCTACCATCCGACTCCCTAACGCGCCTGCCAGGACGTCACGATGAATCGAGTGTTATACCCAGGCACCTTCGACCCCATTACCAAGGGGCATGGCGATCTGGTCGAGCGCGCCGCGCGCCTGTTCGACAGCGTGGTCATCGCGGTCGCTGCCAGCCCGAAGAAGAACCCGCTGTTCTCCCTTGAGCAGCGTGTAGAGCTGGCCCGGGAAGTCACCAAGCACCTGCCCAACGTCGAAGTGATCGGCTTTTCCACGCTGCTCGCCTCGTTCGCCAAGGAACAGGGCGCCAACGTGCTGCTGCGCGGCCTGCGCGCGGTGTCGGATTTCGAGTACGAATTCCAGCTGGCCAACATGAACCGCCAACTGGCGCCGGACCTGGAAAGCCTGTTCCTCACCCCGTCGGAAAAGTATTCCTTCATATCTTCCACCCTGGTGCGCGAGATCGCCAACCTGGGCGGCGATATCAGCAAGTTCGTGCACCCGGCCGTCGCCGATGCGCTGACCGAACGCTTCAAGAACCGCTGATCCAACACTGGCATGCCTGCGCGCCATATGGCGCACAGGCGTGCGCTAGCGGTGACAATCCGGCACAATCGCGGCTATCCGTTTGAATATGTCGGGGCCGCTGGCCCGGCAGGAGCTTGCCTTTCATGTCCCTGATCATTACCGACGATTGCATCAACTGCGACGTCTGCGAACCTGAGTGCCCGAACGCGGCGATTTCCCAGGGCGAGGAGATCTACGTGATCGATCCCAACCTGTGCACCGAATGCGTCGGCCACTACGACGAGCCGCAGTGCCAGCAGGTCTGCCCGGTGGACTGCATTCCCCTCGACGAGAACAACGTCGAGAGCAAGGAGCAGTTGATGGCCAAGTACAAAGCCCTTACCGGCAAGGCCTGAGGGTGCGCCGCTCCCTTCGCGGCTTCCACTCCCTGCGCGCTCTCTCCGGCGCGCTGCTTCTGCTGCTCAGCCTCGGCCTGCAGGCCGCCGAGCGCCCCGGCAGCAGCGCCATCGCCACCGCCCACCCCGCCGCCACGGTCGCTGGCAAGGAAACCCTGGCCCTCGGCGGTAATGCTTTCGACGCCGCCGTCGCCATCAGCGCTGCGCTCGCCGTGGTCGAGCCCTACGGCTCGGGCCTGGGCGGCGGTGGTTTCTTCCTGCTGCGCAGCGCCGACGCCCGCTACGACTTTCTCGATGCCCGCGAACGCGCACCTGGCGCTGCCCACGCCGATCTCTATCGCCGCGATGGCCAGGTGCAGGCGGCGCTGTCCCGCGATGGTGCGCTGGCCGCCGCCATTCCTGGCCTACCCGCCGCGCTGGTCGAGTTGGCCGAGCATCACGGCAAACTGCCCTTGCGCGACAGCCTGGCGCCGGCCATTCGCCTGGCGCGCGAAGGTTTCCCGGTCGACCGCGTGTACCGCGACCGCGCCACCATGCGCCTAGCCGCGATGCGTGACGATGCGGAGACCGCGCGGCTGTTCCTGAGCGGTGGCGAGGTGCCCGCTGAAGGCGCGCTGCTGCGCCAGCCGGAGTTGGCCGACACCCTGTTGAAGCTGGCCAATCACGGCCGCGACGGCTTCTACTCCGGCCCCGTGGCCGAGCGTCTGGTCGCCGGGGTGCGCGCTGCGGGCGGTATCTGGACGCTGCAGGATCTGGCCGACTATCGCACCGTGAATCGCCAGCCGATTCGCGTACCGCTGGCCGAAGGCCGCGAGTTGATCAGCGCGCCGCCACCCTCGGCCGGCGGTGTGGCACTGGCGCAAAGCCTGCTGATGCTGCAGCACCTGCCCTGGCAGGCGGCCGAGCCGGTGCAGCGCACCCACCTGGTGGTGGAAACCCTGCGCCGCGCCTACCGCGACCGCGGCCAACTGGGCGACCCGGACTTCGTCGAAAATCCCGCAGCCGCCCTGCTCAACCCGGACTACCTGAAAAGCCTGAGCGCCAGCATCGATCTGCAGCACGCTACGCCGAGCAGCGAGCTGCCGCCAGCCAAGCCCTGGAAGGAAGGCGACCACACCACTCACTTCACCGTGCTGGACGCCGATGGCAACGCGTTGAGTGCCACCCTGTCGATCAATCTGCCGTTCGGTGCGGCCTTCACGGTGCCGGGCACGGGCGTGGTACTCAATGACGAGATGGACGATTTTGCCGCCGACCTTGCCGGTGCCAACGCCTATGGCCTCGCCGGCAGCCAGGCCAATGCCATCGCCGCCGGCAAGCGCCCGCTGTCGAGCATGAGCCCGACCTTCATCGACAGCCCGAGCGACTTCACCAGTTTCGGCACACCGGGCGGCAGCCGCATTCCCAGCATGGTGCTGCTGTCGATCCTGCAGTACTTGGACGGTCAGCCCATCGCCAGTTGGCCAGCCGTGCCGCGCTACCACCATCAGTACCTGCCGGACGTCATCGAGCACGAGCCACAGGCCTTCAGCGCTGCCCAGGCAGCCGAGCTGCAGGCACGTGGCTATCAACTCAAGAATGTCGAGCGCGAGTACGGCAACGGGCAGGTGCTGCGCTGGAACAAGGCCAGCGGCCAGGTCGAAGCCGCCAGCGATCCGCGCGGTATCGGCAGCAGCGCGGTGCAGACAATGCGCTGAAAGATGTCAGGCAATAAAAAGCCCCTCGGTTAGGGGCTTTTTATTGCAAGAAATCCGCGATCACTGGCGCTGGTTGTAACCGTCACCGGTGCAACCCAGGCAGCGTACGAAAGCCGCCTTACCCGGCTCGACCACCAGCGCACGGCCAGTAGCACCGATGCCACCGCCCATGGCCGAGAACGGCAAGGCGACGACGAAAGCGGCCGCGCCGATGGCAGTGGCGCCGATCAGCAGCGGGCGAGCGATCAGCAGGTCGCCGATCATGGCGAAACCATCCGGGGCATTGACGGTGTAGAGCGGGTCACCGCTGGCGTTCTGCTGCACTTCTTGCGCATGGGCGGTGTGCGCCAGCGAGGCAGCAGTCAGCGCCAGAACAGCAGCGCAAGAGCGAAACAGTTTCATGGGGCGATCCTTCAGAGGTATACGGGACGATGCCGCTAACTATAACAGCGCGCCGGCAATTGTCGCGTGATGGCCGTCAATCGCTGAACAAGTGGTCACGTTATCGGACGAAGCGACTCAGCGCTGGCACTTCGGGCAATAAACGCTGGCCCGCTGGCCCAGCTTCACCTCGCGCAGGGTATTGCCGCACACCTTGCAGAATTCACCGCCGCGACCGTAGGCGTACAACTCCTGCTGGAAGTAACCGGGCTGGCCGTCGCCGCCGATGAAATCGCGCAGGGTGGTGCCACCGCGCTCGATGGCGTGGGCCAGCACGCGCTTGATCTCCTGAGCCAGGCGCACGTAGCGCGCCCGCGACACCGTACCAGCCGCGCGGCGCGGGTCGATGCCAGCGGCGAACAGCGCCTCGGTGGCGTAGATGTTGCCCACGCCGACCACCACCGCGTTGTCCATGATGAACGGTTTGACCGCCACCGCCTTGCCGCGCGACAGCTGATACAAACGCTCGCCATCGAACAGCTCGGTCAGCGGTTCAGGCCCCAGGCGCACCAGCAGCTCGTGCTCCAGCGGCAGCTCGCTCCACAGCAGCGCGCCGAAGCGGCGCGGGTCGGTGTAGCGCAGCGCCAGGCCGGATTCCAGCTCGATATCCACATGTTCGTGCTTGGCCGCCGGAAGCCCGGCCTCGACCAGGCGCAGGTTACCCGACATGCCCAGGTGGCTGATCAGCGTGCCGACCTCGGCCTTGATCAACAGATACTTGGCACGTCGATCCACGGCTTCGATGCGCTGACCGGACAGGCGCACGTCGAGGTCTTCGGGGATCGGCCAGCGCAGGCGCCGCTCCCGAACAATGACCCGGCTGACGCGCTGGCCGATCAGATGGGGGGCGATACCACGGCGCGTGGTTTCGACTTCTGGCAATTCAGGCATGACGGACTCGAAACGGATTCAGGGACGGCGCCTTAGGCAGCGCCCAGGTCGCGGATGCTCTCACGCAGGTTCTCGAAGTCATAGCCAGAGAGCCCCACGTAATCGAGGATCAGCGCCTCGATGCTCTGCCACTCATGATCCTCATCCTGGTTACCCAGCACCTGATAGCTGCGGCAGATGTGCTCGGCCATCTTGAGGATCGCCAGCAGGTTCTTGAGCTGGGCGTCGTTGTCGTTGTCTTCGGCGAAGATGGCCAGCACGTTGTGGTGATTGGCGATGGCCTGGCACAGGTGCAGCGGCAGGTTCCACGACTTGGCAGTGTAGTAGCCGACCACCGCGTGGTTGGTATTGAGCAGGCGGTTCTCGGTGTCGACCACGCGCCGCTCGGCACTGGCGCTGGCGTAGGACTCCTCGAGCACGCTCATGTAATCCGGAAAGCGCTTGAGCATCAGCGGAATACCGCAGTTGTGAAACAGGCCGAGGGTGTAGGCCTCGTCCACGGACTCGTAACCGATACGTTTGGCCAGGGTCAGGCTGGTCATGGCCACGTCCTGGGCGGTATCCCAGAAGCGGTTGAGGGTGACGATGGTCTCATCGGTCATCTCGCCACGGATCGACAGGGCGTTGACCATGTTGATGACCGAGCGGCTACCCAGCAGATTGACCGCATGCTGAATGGAACCGATGCGGTTGGCCAAGCCGAAATACGGCGAGTTGACGATTTTCAGCAAGGCGCCGGACAGCCCCGGATCCTGGCTGATCAGCCGCGCAATGGCCTTCAGGTCCGGGTTGGGCATGTACTGCTCGAACTGTAGATCGACCATGATCTGCGGTTGTGGCGGCACGCTGATGCCTTGCAGAAACGCTTGTATCTGCTCGGCCGAAAGTTCTTTGTCCATGGAGGCGGCGAAGTGAAGATGATGGAGTACTCAGTCTACCCTGAGCGTGGCGACTTTTGCGTCAGCGGTTACAGAACAAAACTGCAGGTCGTCGCCTGACCTGAACTAAGCAGCCCGACACATCCCCGAATATTGCTCACTCAGCACATTTCAGAGAGGTGTTTTCGATGAGCAAGTCCCTGACAGGCAAACGTATCGCTCTGCTGGTTACCGACGGTTTCGAGCAGGTCGAACTGACCGGCCCCAAACAGGCACTCGAAGAACTTGGTGCCACCGCTGAGATCCTGTCCAGCAAATCCGGCAAGGTCACTGGCTGGAACCACACCACGCCAGCCGATGCGTTCACCGTCGACAAGACCTTCGATACCGCGAAGATCGACGATTACGATGCCATCGTGCTGCCCGGCGGCGTAGTCAACGCCGACACCATCCGCCTCGACGAGATGGCAGTGGAATTGGTGAAGGACGCCGCCAAGGCCAACAAGCCGATCGCGGTGATCTGCCATGGCGCCTGGATTCTCGCCAGTGCCGATCTGCTCAAGGGCAAGACCCTGACCAGCTACCCTTCGCTGACCGACGACCTGAAGAACGCTGGTGCCAATTGGGTGGACAAGGAAGTGGTGGTCGACGGCAAGCTGATCAGCAGTCGCACGCCGGACGACCTGCCAGCCTTCAACGAGAAGCTGATCGCTGCGCTCGCCGCCTGAGCCGCGGCCGTGTACGTCGCGGTGATGCAGCCGCGCGTCCACGCGTTGCAACTGCGGCAAGCAGCTACCGGGCTCCTCGTTTAGAATGCGCGTTTTTTGCGACGGAGCCCACCATGTCCCTGCCTAGCCTGCGCCTGAAAGCCAACGCCGACCGACGCCTGCGCGCCGGCCACCTGTGGGTCTACAGCAACGAGATCGACGTTGCCGTCACGCCGCTCAACGCGTTCGAAGCCGGTGACCAGGCCATCCTCGAGGCTGCCGGTGGCAAGCCCCTGGGCATCGTTGCCCTGAGCCCCAACAACCTGATCTGCGCCCGCCTGCTGTCGCGCGACGTCAAACACGTACTGGACAAATCCCTGCTGGTGCACCGCCTCAACGTCGCCCTGAGCCTGCGCGAGCGGCTGTTCGACCAGCCCTGCTACCGCCTGGTGTACGGCGACTCCGATTTGCTGCCGGGCCTGGTAGTCGACCGCTTCTTCGACATTCTGGTGGTGCAACTGGCCTCGGCGACCATGGAACGCCACAAGGACGACGTGCTGGCTGCACTGATCCAGGTGCTCAAGCCCAGCGGCATCCTGCTCAAGAACGATTCCGCCGCCCGTGATGCCGAGGGCCTGGAGCGCTACGTCGACACCGCCTTCGGCGTCGTGCCGCAGTGGGTGGCCCTGGAAGAGAACGGCGTGAAGTTCGAGGCGCCGGTGATCGAAGGCCAGAAGACCGGCTGGTTCTATGACCACCGCATGAACCGCGCGCGCCTGGCGCCTTACGTCAAGGGCAAGCGCGTGCTCGACCTGTTCAGCTACATCGGCGGCTGGGGCGTACAGGCCGCGGCGTTCGGCGCCAGCGAAGTGTTCTGCGTGGACGCCTCGGCGTTCGCCCTCGACGGCGTGGAGCGCAACGCCACACTCAACGGTTTCGCCGAAAAGGTCACCTGCGTGGAAGGCGACGTGTTCGCCGCCCTGCGTGAGCTGAAGGCAGCCGAAGAGCGTTTCGACGTGGTGATCGCCGACCCACCCGCCTTCATCAAGCGCAAGAAGGACATCAAGAACGGTGAGGCCGCCTATCGCCGCCTCAACGAAACCGCCATGCGCCTGCTCAACAAGGACGGCGTTCTGGTCAGCGCCAGCTGCTCCATGCACCTGGACGAAGACAACCTGCAGAACATCCTGCTGACCAGCGCCCGCCACTTGGACCGCAACATCCAGCTGCTCGAGCGCGGCGCCCAGGGCCCGGATCATCCGGTGCACCCAGCCATCGCCGAAACCCGCTACATCAAGAGCCTGACCTGCCGGCTGCTGCCCAACAGCTGACGGCATTGCCTGCCGCGCCTCGCGGCAGGCCCACTCCAGCAGAGCGGTACCTGGCGACCCCAGGCCCGCTCAGCTGATGCGCCCCCTAGGCGCAGTGTCGTGATCCCGCACCTCGCCGCTACCGATCGCCCGGACAATGGGTCGATTCCCCTGCCTCGAAAAATCCCACTCGTGCGCATTGCAGTTCTGACATCAGCTGCCGACATATAGGCATGACGTTTGCTCTCTGTTTCAGCGGCGTCAACGCAGTCGCGTCAGGCGTCACTGGTTGCAGGGTCTACGCTTAAGAAAGCGGCAGATTCTGCGTAGGCCCAGAGCACGCCGTTCAACCGCCGCATAGGAAGCGAGAAGAGTTCAGGTGAAACACGCGACGACACTCTCCCACCTGCGCCATCCGAAACCCGCGTCAGATAACGCGGCAGCGGACATCCTGCGCCACCGCAGGCGCGGCGCAAAAAACCACACGACAGTCCGCGACCGGCAGCGCAAGCGTACCTCTTGCTTGCGTTTCAAAACCTTGATGGCTTCGCAGTTCGGCAGCCCTGTCAGCCGTGCGCAAGGCGGCCTGAAAACAACCTCGCTTCGCCTGTTCGACGACTTACAACGAATCAGCGCGCTCCCCCGTGACATTCATCTGCCGCCGCAACCGACAAGCCCGCGCACCACCAGCGACGCGGCGAGCCGACAAGACTTTTCAGCCCCATGCGCTACACAGCGTTTTTAAGGATTTTCTGATGATCAAGCTGCTGATCGCCGACGACCATGCGCTGATGCGCGCCGGCCTCAAGCGTCTGTTCGAACTCTACGATGACATCCGCGTCGTCGCGGAGGCTGCCGATGGCGCCCAGGCGCTGGACAAGCTGCGCAGTACCCTGGCAGATCTGCTCCTGCTCGACTTCAGTATGCCGGGCCTTAGCGGCGAAGCACTGATCACCCGCATCAGCCATCAATACCCCAAGACTCCCATACTGGTGTTGAGCATGCACCACGATCCCCAACTGGCCCTGCGCGCGCTGCGCAGCGGCGCGGCGGGCTATCTCACCAAAGGCCAGTCTCCGGAAGTGTTGGTGGATGCAGTCAGAAAAGTGAGTACCGGCAATCGTTTCATCGATCCAGAACTGGTCGAGCCGATTGCCTTGAGCAGCTTGAAGCCTGCCAACAGGAGCGGACTGGACAGTTTGACCAACCGAGAGTTCCAGATCATGCGCCTACTGGCGGCCGGCTTGAGCGTTAATCACATAGCCAAACAATTGACGATCAGTAACAAGACAGTCAGCACCCATAAGATAAATCTGATGGAAAAGATGCACTTTGCAACGAATGCAGACCTGATTCGTTTTGCTTCTAACCAAATGAATTCCGATACAGCCTAAGGAAATCCCTAGGTCTTTACGGCGCCTAAACCCAGAGAAATATCAGTCAACACCGATGCACCCCAAGAAGATGCTTGATGCATGCTGCCGATATCCAAAGGAATGCTTGGTCACTGCGCTGGAGCCCAGCCCACCCCTTGCCGGTTCCGTGGAGTCTGCGCCCAGTCCGCCACGGAGCCTCACATGCGTGACCTTTCCACCCCTCTGCTAGCCCCCCTATTGATCGTCCTTGCAGGCATCGCCGCTGTGATTCTGGTTGGCCAACAAGTGCTCGGCACCTTGCCGGCCCTGGCCATTCTGCTGGTCGCCAGCGCCGTCATCGTTTTTGCCCTGCGCCGGAGGAGCGCTGGTTCGACATCCTCGGATCAGCTGCATAGCCACGAGCCACAGCCTAATCAGGACGAAAGCGTCGAACAGCTGTGCGAGCAGGTGCTGCCGCTTTGGTCGCAGCAAATCGAGAACGCCCGCAGCCATACCGAAGAATCCATCAGCTCCCTGAGCGAGCGCTTCGCCCAATTGGCCACGCGGATCCAGAGCAGCCTGGGTGGCAGCACCGAGCGCGACGCCGGCAAGCGTCTGGTGGCGCTGCTGTCGAGCAGCGAATACGAGCTGGATATGATCATCGTCGCCCTGCGCGACGCTCTGGCCAGCAAGGAGTCGCTGCTCAAGGAGATCACCCAACTCTCCAGCTTCACCGACCAGCTGCAGGACATGGCCCAGGATGTGGCCAACATCGCCAAGCAGACCAACTTGCTGGCCCTCAACGCCGCCATCGAAGCCGCCCGCGCTGGCGAGAGTGGCCGCGGCTTCGCGGTGGTTGCCGATGAAGTGCGCAAGCTGTCCTCGATGTCCGGGGATACCGGCCAGCGCATCGGCGAGACCGTGGTAATCGTCAACGATGCGATCCACAAGACCCTGGACATTTCCCAGGAGTACACCAAGACCGACACCGCCACCCTGAACAAGGCCAGCGAAGTAATCGCCGGGGTGATCAGTCGCTTCAAGCAAAACGCCAGCGACATCGTTCAACACAACGAAACCATGCGCACGCAGAGCGAGTCGGTCGCCCAGGACATCTCCGAAGTGCTGGTATCGCTGCAGTTTCAGGACCGCATCAGCCAGACACTCGGCCATATCGCCGCCGACCAGGACAAGCTGCACGCCCACATCCAGAACCGCAGCGTGCAGCGCCAGCAGAATCTCGCGCCCCCCGCGCTGGACGCCGACCGCTGGCTAGCCGAGCTGTCTCAGACCTACACCACCCCCGAGCAGCACCAGATTCATCGGGGTGAAAAAAGCAGCGCCAAAAGCAACGACTCCGACATCACGTTTTTTTGAGGTTTCCCATGAGCAAGACCGTACTCATCGTCGACGACTCCGCCTCCATCCGCCAGGTCGTCAGCATTACGCTCAAAGGGGCCGGTTATCAGGTCATCGAAGGCTGCGACGGCAAGGATGCGCTGAGCAAACTCGACGGCCGCAAGGTGCACCTGATCATCAGTGACGTGAACATGCCCAATATGGACGGCATCACCTTCGTCAAGAACGTCAAGCAGATGCCTGCCTACAAGTTCACCCCGGTGATCATGCTGACCACCGAAGCCGGCGAAGCCAAGAAGGAAGAAGGCCGCGCCGCGGGCGCCAAGGCCTGGGTGGTCAAACCCTTCCAGCCGGCGCAGATGCTCACCGCCGTTTCCAAGCTGATCCTGCCATGACCGACGCGCCGGCGGAGAGTCTCTACCGCATCCTGCCACTGGAAGGCGGCCTGACCATTTACAGCGCCACCGAGCACATGCAGCTGCTGACGCAGGCGCTGGCCAGCGATGTGGAAGTGGAGCTCGACCTCGGCGCCGTCGACGAGCTGGACTGCGCCGGCCTTCAACTGCTGATCCTGGCCAAGCAGGAAGCGGCGCGCATGAACTGCGACCTGCGCCTGACCAACCACAGCCCGGCGGTGATCGAGGCCTTCGAATTGAGCGGGCTGGGCACCTTTTTCGGCGATCCCATCCTGATCAAGCCGGCGAGCGAGTAATCACCATGAACATGGACGAAGTGCTGCAGGTCTTCATCGCCGAAAGCCAGGAACTGCTGCAGCAGATGGAAGAAGCCCTGTTGCAGCTGGAAAACGATCCCGACGACGCCGACACCATCAATGCGGTTTTCCGCGCCGCCCACACCATCAAGGGCTCGGCCGGCCTGTTCGGCCTCGACGTGATCGTCGCCTTCACCCATATCGCCGAAAGCGTGCTGGACCGCGTGCGCAACGGCGAGCTGCGCTTCGACAAGGACATGACCGCGCTGTTTCTGCAGGTCGGCGACCACCTGGCGCGCCTGGTAGCTCTGGTCGACAACGGCGTCGATCTGGAGACGCTGGAGGAGGACACGCAGATCGTCCACCAGCAGCTGGCCGAACAGCTGTCCGGTTATCTGGATCCAGCACCGGCCGCCGAGCCGATGCCGGCCACCGCTACCCGTATCGAGCGAGGCCATGGTGAGGGTGTCGGCGCCGACCACTGGCACCTGTCCCTGCGTTTCGGCCCAGACACCTTGCGTAATGGCATGGACCCGCTGGGCCTGTTCCGCTACCTGAGCACCTTCGGCAAGATCGTCAGCATCGTGCCGCTGCTCGACCGCATTCCGGTCGCCGCCGAAATGGACCCGGAAACCTGCTACCTGGGTTTTGAAATGGCCTTCGTCAGCGACGCCGACAAGGCCACCATCGAAGGCGCCTTCGAATTCGTGCGCGAAGACAGCCTGATCCGCATCCTGCCGCCCAACAGCAAGTCCGAGCAGTACCTGGAGCTGATCCGCGCGCTGCCGGAAGAAGACATGCGCCTGGGCGAAATTCTCATGCGCTGCGGCACCCTGACCGCCAACGAACTGCAGGAGGTGCTGCACACCCAGGTGCAGGGTCAGGAGCGCGACGAGCCACGCCCGATCGGTCGAGTGCTGGTCGAGGAAAGCCTGGTGCAACCGCCCGTAGTGGCCGCCGCGCTGCAGAAGCAGCAACAGATCAAGGAAAACCGCAGCAACGAGAACAGCCTGATCCGCGTCGATGCCGGCAAGCTGGACAAGCTCATCGACCTGGTCGGCGAACTGATTATCGCCGGTGCCGGCGCGCGAATGACCGCCCAGAACTGCGGCCACCCGGAAATGCTCGAAGCCACCGAGCTGCTCTCGCGGCTGGTCGAGGAAGTCCGCGACTCGGCCCTGCCGTTGCGCATGGTGCAGATCGGCAGCACCTTCAACCGCTTTCAGCGGGTGGTGCGTGACGTCGCTGGCGAGATCGGCAAGGACATCGCCCTGTCCATCAGCGGCGGCGAAACCGAGCTCGACAAGACCGTGGTCGAGCGGATCACCGACCCACTCACGCACTTGGTGCGCAACGCCATGGACCATGGCATCGAGTCGGTAGAAACACGCCTGGCGCGCGGCAAGCCGGCCCAGGGCAAGGTATCGCTGAATGCCTACCACGACGCCGGCAGCATCGTGCTGGAAGTCAGTGACGACGGCGGCGGCCTGGATGCTCAGCGAATTATCGCCAAGGCCCGCGAGCGCGGCCTGATCGGCGAAGGCCAGACCCTGTCGGAAAAGGAAACTTTCGCACTGATTTTCGAGCCAGGTTTCTCCACCGCCGAGCAGGTGAGCAACCTGTCAGGCCGCGGCGTCGGCATGGACGTGGTCAAGCGCAACATAGCCGCTCTGCGCGGCACCATCGACCTGGACAGCACCCTCGGCCAGGGCACGCGCATTCGCATCCGCCTGCCACTGACCCTGGCGATCATCGACGGTTTCCTGGTCAGTGTCGGCCAGGCCGGCTACGTGATTCCCTTGGAACTGGTAGAAGAATGCATCGAGCTGCCCGCCGACACCTCGTTCAAGCGCGGCCACCTAGAGCTGCGCGGGCAGATGCTGCCCATCGTGCGCCTGCGTGACCTGTTCGAGGACGAAAGCCAGCCGCCGCGCCGAGAAAGCGTGGTGGTGGTGCGCCAGGCAGGGCTGCGCGCAGGCCTGGTGGTCGACCAGCTGGCCGGCGAGTTCCAGACGGTGATCAAGCCCCTGGGCAAGATCTTCGCCGGCTGCAGCGAACTTGGCGGTTTCACCATTCTCGGTGATGGCACCGTCGCACTGATTCTCGACATTCCCCGCCTGCTCAACCAGTTGGCCACGGCCCGCCACACCACCACTCTCGAACCGGCTCAGGTGTATGCCCATGAGTGAACTCGCCGTAACCACCGCAAGCACTGCGACAGCCAGTGCGGACGAGGAGCTGGTGCACCAGTACCTGAGCTTCATCCTGCACGAGCGGCGTTACGCCCTGGACGGGCTATGCGTGCGGGAAATCATCGAGTACCAGCGCACCACCAAGGTGCCGATGGCCAACCGCTGCGTACATGGCGTGATCAACCTGCGCGGCGCCGTGGTGCCGGTCATCGATCTGAGCCTGCGCTTCAACCACGCCAGGACGCAGATCGACCGCCGCACCTGCATCATCATCGTCGAAGTACCCCAGCCCGAAGCCCCGCAGATTCTCGGCATCCTCGTCGACGCGGTCAGCGAGGTGCTGGAGGTCGCCCCGGCGGAGATGAATCCGGTGCCGGCCTTCGGCAACGCGATTCGCAGCGATTTCATTCAGGCGATGGTTCACCGCGAGGATGATTTCATCATCCTGCTGGCCATCGAGAACGCCCTTGCGGTTGCCGAGATTGCGGCTCTGCCAGACGGCAACAACGCATTGTCCGCCTGATCGGGCAGCCAAGCATCACAGAGGGAAGCAACCATGTTCAAAGACCTACGTGTGTCCACAAAGCTCGGCCTTGGCTTCGGCACGGTGATCGTGCTGCTGCTGATCGCTCTGACGCTGGGCCTGACCCGCATGAGCGCGATCAACGACTCCAATGACACGATCATCAAGGATCGCTACGTGAAGATCCGCGAGGCCAATGTCATCAAGGAAGAGACGCTGAACCAAGCCCGCTACGTGCGCGACATCATCCTCAATGACGACGATGAGGCCGACCGCAAGAATCTCGCGTTGATCGACAGCAGCCGCGAGCGTCGCAAGGCAGCAAGCGAGGAGCTGGACCGTACCATCACCTCGCCCCAGGGCAGAGAGGTCCTGGCGCGAGTCAACGCGGCTCGCGACGTGCTGGGCAAGCGCTACGAGGAGTTCTTCAAGCTTCTGGTCGATCAGGATCGCGCGGAAGCCTACCTGTACAGCGACATCATTCCGGCCAACAACGACCTGCTCGCATCGGCTGACGCGCTGATCAAATATCAAAGCGAGCTGATGGACCAGGATGCCGAAGGCGCTGCCCAGCTCTATCAGGAATCGCGTCTACAGCTCTCGCTGATCGGCGGTGTCGCCATCTTCATCTCCATCCTGCTCGGCTGGCTGATCACCCGCAGCCTGCTCAAGCAACTGGGCGGCGAGCCGGCCTATGCCGCCGAAGTGGTGACCCGCATCGCCGAGGGCGACCTGCGCACCCAGGTGGTGGTCAAGCCCAACGACACCACCAGCATGCTGGCCTCGATCAGCAACATGTCCGCCCGCCTGACGCAGATCATCGCCGAAGTGCGCAGCTCCGCCGACTCGCTATCCAGCGCTTCGGAAGAGATCTCTTCCACCGCCCAGAGTATGAGCCAGGCAGCCTCCGAGCAGGCTGCCTCGGTGGAAGAAACCAGCGCGTCGATGGAACAGATGTCGGCGTCCATTGCGCAGAACACCGAGAATGCCCGGGTTACCGACGGCATGGCCAGCAAGGCCGCCAACGAAGCCGGCGAAGGTGGTCAAGCGGTGAAAGACACCGTACGCGCCATGAAGACCATCGCCGACAAGATCGGCATCGTCGACGACATCGCCTACCAGACCAACCTGCTGGCTCTGAACGCCGCCATCGAAGCGGCCCGCGCCGGCGAGCACGGCAAGGGCTTCGCGGTGGTCGCTGCTGAAGTACGCAAGCTGGCCGAACGCAGCCAGGTGGCCGCTCAGGAAATCGGCGAAGTGGCGAAGAACAGCGTGGCCCTGGCCGAACGCGCCGGCACCCTGCTCGACGAGATCGTGCCATCCATCGCCAAGACTTCCGATCTGGTGCAGGAAATCGCGGCGGCCTCCGACGAGCAGAGCAGCGGCGTCGGCCAGATCAGCACGGCGATGAACCAGCTCAGCGAGCTGACCCAGCAGAACGCATCGGCCTCCGAAGAGCTGGCGGCCACCGCCGAGGAAATGAGCGGTCAGGCCGAGCAGCTGCAACAGCTGATGGACTTCTTCCGCCTCAACGGCACGGGCGAGCGCATCACCGTCGCCAACCCGCCGCGCAACCGTCAGCAACCGGCCCGCGGTAATGGCCCGACGCGCCAGCCGCGTGAGGACGACGGCCACAGCGGCGGTCTGCCGGCCGGCTACGTGCGCTTTCAGGAGTAAGCCATGAGTTCCGAGCCACGGCTGCTCGACAACGCCACGGCGGGGTCGGGCCAGTACCTGACCTTCACATTGGCGCAGGAGCTGTTCGCTGTCGAGATCCGTGCCGTGCGCGAGATCATCGGCTACGGTCGGCTGACCACAGTGCCGATGATGCCGCCAAGCATCCTCGGCGTGATCAACCTGCGCGGCGCCGTGGTGCCGGTGGTGGACCTTGGCCAGCGTTTTGGCGGCCAACCTACCCGCATCGGCCCGCGCACCTGCATCGTGATTCTGGAAATCGCCGGCCCTGAACACACCCAGGTGATCGGCATCGTGGTCGATGCGGTCAACGAAGTGCGCGAGCTGGGCGCCGAGCACATCGAGCCGACACCGGCCTTCGGAGGCAGTATCCGCGCCGACTTCATCCGCGGCATGGGCAAACTCGATGATCGCCTGGTGGTGATGCTCGACATCGGCCGGGTGATCTCGGCCGAGGAGTACGTCGCGCTGAGCCAGGCGCAGCAACAGGGTGCCGGCAACTGATGCGCGACTCGAGCCAGGCCACCCTCTCCGATATCGAGTTCCACCAGTTCCGCCAGCTGATCCACGACATCGCCGGCATTCACCTGTCCGACGCCAAGAAGCCGCTGGTGGCCGGGCGCCTCAACAAGCGCCTGCGCTCCCTTGGCATGGCTACCTATGGCGAGTACTTTCGTCTGGTCGGCAAGGACAAGACGGAACTGCAGACCTGCGTGGATCTGCTGACCACCAACGAAACCTACTTCTTCCGCGAGCCCAAGCACTTCGACTTCCTGCGCGAGCTGTTGCAAAAGCCCGGTGCGATTCCCAGCGGTCGTCCGCTGCGGATCTGGAGCGGCGCCTGCTCCAGTGGCGAGGAGCCCTACACCCTGGCCCTGCTGCTGGCCGAACGTCTCGGTGAAAGGCCGTGGGAGATCCTCGCCTCGGACATCAGCCAGCGCATTCTCGACCAGGCGCGCAGTGGCGTGTACGAGCTCGCCGACAGCGAGAACATCCCCCGCCATTTGCTGGTCAAACACTGCCTACGCGGCGTCGACGAGAACCAGGGGCGGATGATGATAACGCCATCGCTGCGCCAGCGCGTGCGCTTCACCCAGATCAACCTCAACAATACGCTGCCGGATGTGGGCCTGTTCGAGGTGATCTTCCTGCGCAACGTGATGATCTACTTTAACGCCGAGACCAAGCGTCAGGTGGTCGATCGTCTGATAAAACATCTGCGCCCGGGCGGGCACTTCATCATCAGCCATTCGGAAAGCCTGAACGGCGTCAACGATACGCTCAAGGTCGTCAAACCCTCGATCTATCGCAAGCCAGATGCCTAATCGCCCCTCCATCGCCGAGGTCTATCTTAACCCCGGCGACTACCACTTCGGCGGGCCTTACACCCGCGTGCGCACGCTGCTGGGCTCCTGCGTGTCGATCGTGCTCTGGCATCCCCATGCGCGCCTGGGCGGCATATGCCATTTCATGCTGCCCACCCGCGGCCGCCCGGCCAAGCAACGCGATGGCCGTTACGCCGATGAAGTGATGAGCCTGCTGTGCGAAGCCATCGCCCAGAGCGGTACCAAGCTGACCGAGTACCAGGCGCGTATATTTGGCGGCGGCCACATGTTCCCAGGGCTCGCGAAAGCCCGTCGCAATCATGTCGGCCAGCAGAACATCGATGCCGCACGCCGCCTGCTCGCCGAAAAGAAAATCGGCTGCCACGGCGAACATGTCGGCGGCTTCGGCCACCGCAATCTAATCTTCGATATCTGGAGCGGCCAGATCGCGCTGAAGCAGACTCAGCCCCTCGCCGCCCAAGAACCTCCTGCCGGAAAGCGACCGCAATGAAAAGCATCAAAGTGATGATCGTCGACGACTCCGCCGTGGTGCGCCAGGTGCTCTCCCAGGTGCTGGCAGCCGACCCGGCGATCGAGGTCATCGGCACCGCCGCAGACCCGCTGTTCGCCCTCGACAAGATGCAGCGCCAGTGGCCGGACGTGATCGTGCTCGACGTCGAGATGCCACGCATGGACGGCATCACCTTCCTGCGCAAGCTGATGGCCGAACACCCGACGCCGGTGGTGATCTGCTCGACACTGACCGAAAAGGGCGCCACCACCACCATGCAGGCGCTGTCGGCCGGCGCGGTTAGCATCGTCACCAAGCCCCAAGCCAGCCTGAGCAAATTCCTGGTCAACGCCAGCGATGACCTGGTCAACGCGGTCAAGGCCGCCGCCCGTGCCAACGTCAAACGGCTGAGCAACAAGGCGGCTGCGCCCGCGCCCCAGGCCAAACTCAGCGCCGACGCCATCCTGCCGCCTGCCAGCACTGCCATGGCGCGCACTACCGAGCGCATCGTCGCCATCGGCACCTCCACCGGAGGTACCCAGGCGCTGGAATACATCCTCACCCGCCTACCACGAGTCTGCCCGGCGATCGTCATCGTCCAGCACATGCCCGAGCGCTTCACAGCCGCCTTTGCCGAGCGCCTCAACGCGCTGTGCGAACTGGAGATTCTCGAAGCCCGCAATGGCGACCGTGTGGTGCCCGGCCGCGCACTGATCGCCCCGGGCGGTCGCCACCTGCTGCTCAAACGCAGCGGTGCCCAATATGTGGTCGACGTAGTCGACGGCCCACCGGTCAGCCGCCACAAGCCCTCGGTGGACGTACTGTTCCGCTCCACCGCCCGCGCCGCCGGCGCCAACGCCATGGGCATCATCATGACCGGCATGGGCGACGACGGCGCCCGCGGCCTGCGCGAGATGTACGACGCCGGCGCCCTGACCCTCGGCCAGGACGAAGCCAGCTGCGTGGTCTACGGGATGCCCAAGGAAGCCATGAAACTCGGTGCGGTCGGCAAGGAAATTCCCCTGGAGCAGATTCCGGCCGCCATCCTGCGCGGTTAGCGCTGCGCCTCGCGAGACCCCGCCGATACGCCGGACATCCAGATGACGTTTCCCACGGGAATCGGCACAATCGCGCAGCGTTCGCCGACCTCGCACAGGAACTGCATCGTCCATGGAATCCCTCAAACGCTGGCGCTTCCCCTGGCTGACCCTGAGTCTGATCCTCGTCAATATCGCCGCGTACCTCTGGCAGGCGCGCCAGCTCGGCGGCTACGGCCCGTTCGGGGAAGATGCGCTGATGTCCCTGGGCTCCAACGTCGCCATCCTGACGTTGACGGGCGAATACGGGCGCCTGCTAAGCAACCTGTTCCTGCACGCCTCGCTGGCTCACCTGGGGCAGAACATGCTCGCCCTGCTGCTGATCGGCGCCACCCTGGAAAGCCTGCTGGCGCGCTGGCAATGGCTGCTGCTGTACCTGCTCGGCGGCTTATTTGCCAGCCTGGTCTCGGCGGCAGTGCACTTCGACCAGCAGCAGGTCTCGTTCTTCGGCCAGGTCACCCAGGTGATCTTCGTCAGCGTCGGCGCCTCCGGGGCAATCATGAGCCTGGCCGGCGCCGAGCTGGCCATCGCCCTGGGCGTCAAGCTGCGCGGCACCGGCGAGGCGGGCGACAGCCTGCTGCGTAACGCCCTGCTGGTGCCGCTGCTGGCACTGGTTTACGGCCTGATAGATCAGGGCACCGACAACGCCGCCCACCTTGGCGGTTTCCTGTTCGGCCTGCTGGCCACCCTGCCGCTGTGCCTGGGCACCAGCCTGCCGGCGCGCCTCGGTATTGCCGTTGGCGCCCTGCTGGCACTGGCGCTGGGTACCTTTAACCTGCTCAACCCGGTGTTCGCCAACCCGCGCGTGGACGAACTGCGTCAGATGGCGCTGCATGAAGTTCAGGAAACCCGGCGCATCGACACCCTCAAGGCACGCATCGAAGCGGAACGCCAGGCACCCCGAAAATGGATCGATGCCGAACAGGCCCAGGGGTTCGCCATCGACCTGCCAGTGGTCGCGCGGATCGTGCCAAGCAGCGATCCCTCGCGGGTCTACCTGCTGAAGAACGACGCCGACATGCAGATCATCGAGTACGACCTGGCGACCCAGCAGCCCCTGCGGACCCTGCTGACCCAACCTTACGCACGCGGCCAGCTGTGGGGCTGCCCGGGCCCGGAGTGCCAGGGCGTCGCGCTGACCGACCTTGCACTCGACGAATGCGCTGGCAAGGCCTACGCCACCGGCCTGGTCAAAGGCGCCGTGAGCCGTATCGACCTGGCCAGTGGTGCGATCGAATACAGCGTGCCGGTCAGCGACGAGCCCGCACGGTTTCCCAGTCGTGTGCTGCTGCATGAGGGGCATCTGTACGTGATGGATCGCGCCGACAACAGCCTGACGATCCTCGAGGCCGAAAGCGGCAAACGGATCGAACGCCTGCAACTGCCCGCAGCGGGCTATGAGAACACCTACATACCGACAGGCGAAACCCTGCTGCTCTCCAGCCAGGGCGACGCGCTCTACCTGCTGCCAAGCTCGACGCAGCCGATGCGCCTGGACCTAGCCAGCCAGCAACTCAGCGAGATCGGTGAGGACGGCGCGCAGCAGATGGGCCGCGATGCCCAGGGGCGTATCTGGCTGCTCTACGAGGACGGCGTGCTCTACCCGCAGGAACAGGCGCAGCGCGAGCGCGTCCCGTTCCACCTGACCGCGGCCGGGATGCCAGGCTGGATGGCCCTCATCGACCCTGACGGCCATAGCCCGCTGATCCTGCACCTGAGCGAGGGGTTCATCCTCGCCAGTTCGGCGCAGACCGGCCAGGTGCTGCGTGCCTATCCGCTGAACGTGCCGCCGAGTGACATCTTTGCTCTTCAATACCTGGCCGGTGGCCGCTTCTACCTGAGCACTCGCCAGGGTCTGCAGATCTTCGACGTAGACCAAGCCCTGGATGGCCGGGAAGTGGCCGCCGAGTACCAGCAGATCCTTGAAGAAAGCACGGCGTGGCAACGGCGCCTGGAGCGCCAGCCGCTCGAACAGCCGGCCAACGACTGGTAACCGCCGGGGCTCCGCTTGGCGGAGCCCCGGGCTTTGGGCCGGTGCCAGCCTTTCCCTTGGCGACTGGGGCGGCGTAGAATCAGGGCATTTCCCGCCAGCCACCCTTCGGCGGGCTGTGAGCCCAGGCAGGCAGACGGAGATCCCGTTGTGCGCCATGCCACCTTGCTTCGCGGTCACCTGCCGCTGATCCGCTCACCCATCTCTCAATGCCTACCTGATTAGCCGCAGGAATCCGTCATGCCTGATTACCGCTCGAAGACCTCCACCCACGGCCGCAACATGGCCGGCGCCCGCGCCCTGTGGCGCGCCACCGGGATGAAGGACGAAGACTTCAAGAAACCGATCATCGCCATCGCCAACTCCTTCACCCAGTTCGTGCCCGGCCACGTGCACCTGAAGGATCTGGGCCAACTGGTCGCCCGCGAGATCGAGAAAGCCGGCGGCGTGGCCAAGGAATTCAACACCATCGCGGTGGACGACGGCATCGCCATGGGCCACGACGGCATGCTCTATTCGCTGCCGAGCCGCGAGATCATCGCCGACTCCGTGGAATACATGGTCAACGCCCACTGCGCCGACGCCATCGTCTGCATCTCCAACTGCGACAAGATCACCCCGGGCATGCTGATGGCCGCCCTGCGCCTGAACATCCCGGTGATCTTCGTCTCCGGCGGCCCGATGGAAGCCGGCAAGACCAAGCTGGCCAGCCACGGCCTGGACCTGGTCGACGCCATGGTGATCGCCGCCGACAGCACTGCCTCGGACGAGAAAGTCGCCGAATACGAGCGCAGCGCCTGCCCGACCTGCGGTTCGTGCTCCGGCATGTTCACCGCCAACTCGATGAACTGCCTGACCGAAGCGCTGGGCCTGGCCCTGCCGGGCAACGGCTCGACCCTGGCCACCCACAGCGACCGTGAGCAGCTGTTCCTCAAGGCTGGCCGCACCATCGTCGAGCTGTGCAAACGTTACTACGGCGAAGGCGACGACGCGGTGCTGCCGCGCAACATCGCCAACTTCAAGGCGTTCGAGAACGCCATGATGCTCGACATCGCCATGGGCGGTTCGACCAACACCATCCTGCACCTGCTGGCCGCGGCCCAGGAAGCCGAGGTGGACTTCGACCTGCGCGACATTGATCGCCTGTCGCGTCTGGTGCCGCAGCTGTGCAAGGTGGCGCCGAACATCCAGAAGTACCACATGGAAGACGTGCACCGCGCCGGCGGCATCTTCTCCATTCTCGGCTCGCTGGCCCGTGGCGGCCTGCTGCACACGGACCTGCCGACCGTGCACAGCCGCAGCATGGCCGAAGCCATCGCCCAGTGGGACATCACCCAGACCGATGACGAAGCCGTGCACCACTTCTTCAAGGCCGGTCCGGCGGGCATCCCGACCCAGACTGCGTTCAGTCAGAGCACCCGCTGGGAAACCCTCGACGACGACCGCGAGAACGGCTGCATCCGCAGCTTCGAGCATGCCTACTCGAAAGAAGGCGGCCTGGCCGTGCTGTACGGCAACATCGCCCTGGACGGCTGCGTAGTGAAGACCGCCGGCGTCGACGAGTCGATCCACGTGTTCGAGGGCAACGCCAAGATCTTCGAAAGTCAGGACAGCGCGGTGCGCGGCATCCTCAATGACGAAGTGAAGGAAGGCGACATCGTCATCATCCGCTACGAAGGCCCGAAAGGCGGCCCGGGCATGCAGGAAATGCTCTACCCGACCTCGTACCTGAAATCCAAGGGCCTGGGCAAAGCTTGCGCCCTGCTCACCGACGGCCGTTTCTCCGGCGGCACCTCGGGCCTGTCCATCGGCCACGCCTCGCCGGAAGCGGCTGCCGGCGGCGCCATCGGCCTGGTGAAGGACGGCGACAAGGTGCTGATCGACATCCCCAACCGCTCGATCAACCTGCTGGTCAGCGATGAAGAGCTGGCGCACCGTCGCATCGAGCAGGACAAGAAGGGCTGGAAGCCGACGGAGCAACGCCCGCGCAAGGTGACCACCGCCCTGAAGGCTTACGCCCTGCTCGCCACCAGCGCCGACAAGGGCGCGGTACGCAACAAGGCGATGCTGGACGACTGATCCCTGTCGCGCTGTAAATGGAAACCCGGCCTTGTGCCGGGTTTTCTGTTTCTGGGGCAGAGCCCCGGGTGTCGCTTCGCTCGACCCGGTCTACGGTTTTACGGAACGCATCGCGGCGGGCCGGCTCCTAGAAAGACCATGCAGGAGAACCCATGAAGATTGGCCTGATCGCCGACACCCACGGCCTGTTGCGGCCCCAGGCGCTGACGGCGCTTGAGGGCGTCGACCACCTGATTCACGCCGGCGATATCGGCGGGCCGCAGATCCTTGCCGAGCTCGAACGCATCGCGCCGCTCTCGGTGGTGCGTGGCAATAACGATGGCGACGCCTGGGCCGACGGCATTCCCGAGCACCTGACACTGCGCTTTGGCGCGATCATTCTGTATGTACTGCACGACCTCAAGCAGCTGGCCATCGACCCCAAAGCCGAAGGTATCGACGTGGTGATCGCCGGGCATTCGCACAAGCCGCTGCATGAGGTGCGCGATGGCGTGCTCTACCTCAACCCCGGTAGCGCCGGCCCGCGGCGGTTCAAGTTGCCGATTGGGGTGGCCCTGCTGCATATCGATGACGGCGGGGTGCGGGCTGAACTGATTACTTTGGAGGTTTGATGCAGTACCTGTGGGAGCGGGCCATGCCCGCGAAAGGAATCGCGGGCATGGCCCGCTCCCACAAGGTAATCCAAACAGTTGCTCTAGCCACCACCTTGAAAAACACACCCCACGAGGCCATCTACTGACCTCATGACTTTTTGAATCGTCCACTCACCTGACTGGAGACGCCCATGACCCTCGACGAACTCAACAAACTGCCCGGCGTGACCGGCAAGCCCGACGTCGCCACCGCGGACTTCGTCTACAACCACACCATGATCCGCGTGAAGGATCTCGAGAAGTCCCTGGACTTCTACACCCGCGTGCTGGGCTTCACGCTGCTGGAGAAGAGCGATTTCCCGGATGCCGAATTCAGCCTGTACTTCCTGGCGCTGATTGCCGACAAGTCGCAGATCCCGGCCGACCCGAAAGCCCGTCACGAGTGGCGCAAATCCATTCCCGGCGTGCTGGAGCTGACCTACAACTACGGCACCGAGAAGGATCCGGAGTTTTCCTACCACAGCGGCAACAGCGACCCGCGCGGCTTTGGTCACCTGTGCGTGGCGGTGCCGGATATCAAGGCTGCCTGCCAGCGCTTCGAAGACCTCGGTGTGGACTTCCAGAAGCGCCTCACCGACGGTCGCATGCGCAACATCGCCTTTATCAAGGACCCGGACGGCTACTGGGTGGAAATCATCCAGTTCACCGACGTGGAGTAAATACCGCGGCGCCCCTCTCCGGGGCGCCCGTTTCTATTGGCGCTCGACCTTGTTGTCGGCGCCCGATAGCTGCACCTGCGGCTCATCGCCACTCCAGCGCACCTGCTGTTCGATCCCACTGACGTCCAGTCTGGTCTCGCCCTCGAGGCGCAGATCCAGCTTATGCCCAGTACCCGCAACCGTTATCGGTGTCGACTGCTCACCCGCGACGACCGCGGTACGCACCTGATTGTTAAGGGTATCGACACCCAGCGCATTGACGCGCTCGGCCACCACTTCATGCTCGGCACCAGAAACGCTGAGGGACTTGGCCGTGCCCAGTGTCACTTTGTGTTCCGAGCCGGAAACCTCCACCGCGCCGCAATCGCCCTTGAGTTGAATTACGTTGGCGTTGCCGGAGATATTCACGTCCTGGCCTTTGCAGGAGATATCGCGCGACAGGCCAATTCCCTCGATATTCAGTGGCTCGGCCTGCGCCAGCGCGGTTAACGCCATACCGGCCAGCAGGCCGCCCAGCTTTTGCATACGGTTCATCGACAAATCCCTCTCTCGGTCATGGCCCGAAGCAGATCGCGGTGCCGACGTTATGACCGATGCCGACCAGCGATGGTTCGCGGCAGCCAGCACCTCACTGCGCGATTTGCAACTCACTTCGCAACCAGTCGGCCAGCCGCTCGGCGCGCCCGCCGCTACGTCGCTCGGGCACCCATAGCGCCAGGCGCGCGTCAGTCTCGACGAAGCCCCAGGGTGCCACCAGCCGCCGCGCCTTGAGGTCATCGGCCACCAGTTGCAGCGGCGCGATGGCCACGCCAAGGCCGGCTCCCGCCGCTTCGAGCAGGTAGTAAAGGTGCTCGAAGCCCTGGCCCAGGCGCATCACCGCTGGGTCGAGGTTGATCGCCGCCAGCCACTGCGGCCAGGCCTGGGGCCGCGAGGTGGTGTGCAGCAGGGCTTCATGCAGCAAGGCGCCCGGCGCAGCCGCGCTCAGGTCGGCGAACCGCGGGTGTTGCGGGCTGAGCACCGGGCCGATGGACTCGCGCGCCAGCTCGAAAACCTGCATGTCCGCCGGCCAGGGCGGCTCTGCGTACAGCAGCGTGGCGTCGACCTGAGGGCTGCGCGGGTCCAGCTCGCCCTGGCTGGTGGACAGCTGCAAATGCAGATCCGGCAGCGCACCGTTGAGCCGATCCAGGCGCGGAATGAACCAGCGCGCCAGCAGGCTGCCCGGGCAACCGAGCACGAAGGGCATGTCCGCCTCGCGCTGGCGTAGCTCGCCGCAGACCTGGCGCAGCCGGGCGAAGGTCTCGCCGCTCACGTCCCGCAGGCGTATGCCGGCATCGGTCAGCTTCAGACCGCGCCCGTCCTTGGTGAAAAGCGACACGCCAAGCTGCTCCTCCAGGGTGCGGATCTGCCGGCTCACCGCGCCATGGGTGACGTGCAGTTCGACCGCTGCCCGGCTGACGCTGCCCAGCCGCGCCGCCGCCTCGAAGGCGTGCAGGGCATTGAGTGACGGCAGATCCTGAGCCACGTCAGTCTGCCAGCTCAGGCAGGAAGCGCGTGTCCATGCTGTAGCGCTTGGGGTTGGCCGGGTCGATCATCACCGTGACCAGCGACTCGCTGATATAGGGGCCCGGATCGAACCACAGGTTTTCACTGCGAAACACATGCAGCTTGTTGGTCTGCGGGTTCAGCCACTGGGCGACGATGCGGTACGGGTTACGGCCATTGATGCTCAGTCCGCCATTGAGTTCGACATCCACCACCTCGGCCTGAACCGGTGTACCGGTGACCAGCAATTCGGCAGCGCGGCGCTTGCCAAGCAGCGGCGGCAACACGAACAGCAGGCCAAGCGTCAGAAATACCGCGCCGATACCGCCGAGGATCAGGCTGCCAATCCAGTTCTGCTCGAAGCTGTCGATCCGCGCCCGCTCGAGGTTCTGCGGGTCGTAATACACCGTCACCCGTTCGCCGATATCGAACGACGGCGGCGTGCTGCAAGTGCCACTGTGGTACTCGCCCAGGGTGCCATCGAGGCTGGTGAACGACACCGTCGGGCAACCGCCCTCGATATCCACCACCGAACCCTCGCCGCGCGTCATCTGCGCCTGATCGCTGAAGCGCGCCACCTGAATGCCGACCGCCCCGGCCAGCATCAGCGCGCCGATCCCGGGAAATATCCACAACCAAGCTGTTTTCATGGGCGTTCCCTACCTGTGCGTAAAAATCATGATTGAGGGATTATCGGCCAACCCGCTGAGAACGCCAATGGTCAGGCCTTACAGCCTCGATAATTGCGACACCTCGCACAGCTGACCATCAACAACAGAACCATAGATATGTGATATTTACTCACCTATCCCTTAAAACTAATCGCTTTTCCGAGCAGCGCGGCAGCGTTAGTCTGGCCACCATCGACGCCAAGCCATCTGGCTGGCAGGCCGACCACGGCCGCTGAATTCACAGGAGACTCCCATGACTTCACTTCGCAACGGCCCCGACGCTACCGGCCTGTTCGGCAGCTTCGGCGGACAATACGTCGCCGAGACGCTGATGCCGCTGATCCACGACCTCGCTGCCGAGTACGAAAAGGCCAAGGCCGATCCCGAGTTCGCCAAGGAGCTGGCCTACTTCCAGCGCGACTACGTGGGCCGCCCAAGCCCGCTGTACTTCGCCGAGCGGCTGACCGAGTTCTGCGGCGGCGCGAAGATCTACCTAAAGCGTGAGGAGCTCAATCACACCGGCGCGCACAAGATCAACAACTGCATCGGCCAGATCCTGCTGGCCAAGCGCATGGGCAAGCAGCGCATCATCGCCGAGACCGGCGCCGGCATGCATGGCGTGGCCACCGCCACCGTCGCCGCGCGCTTCGGCCTGCAGTGCGTGATCTACATGGGCACCACCGATATCGATCGCCAGCAGGCCAACGTCTTCCGCATGAAGCTGCTCGGCGCCGAGGTGATTCCGGTCACCGCCGGCACCGGCACCCTGAAGGACGCGATGAACGAAGCCCTGCGCGACTGGGTGACCAACGTCGACAGCACCTTCTACATCATCGGCACCGTGGCCGGCCCGCACCCGTATCCAGCGATGGTGCGCGACTTCCAGGCTGTGATCGGCAAGGAAACCCGCGACCAGTTGCAGGAGCAGGAAGGCCGCCTGCCGGATTCGCTAGTCGCCTGTATCGGTGGTGGTTCCAATGCCATGGGCCTGTTCCACCCGTTCCTCGACGACAAGTCGGTGCAGATCATCGGCGTCGAGGCGGCCGGCCACGGCGTGGAAACCGGCAAGCATGCCGCCAGCCTGAACGGCGGGGTACCGGGCGTGCTGCACGGCAACCGCACCTTCCTGCTGCAGGACGACGACGGCCAGATCATCGACGCCCACTCGATTTCCGCCGGCCTCGACTATCCCGGCATTGGTCCTGAGCACGCCTGGTTGTTCGACATCGGCCGCGTCGAGTACACCTCGATCACCGACAAGGAGGCGCTCGCCGCCTTCCACCAGTGCTGCCGCCTGGAAGGCATCATCCCGGCGCTGGAGTCGTCCCACGCCCTGGCTGAAGTCTTCAAGCGCGCCCCGACCCTGCCCAAGGATCACCTGATGGTGCTCAACCTCTCGGGCCGCGGCGACAAGGACATGCAGACCGTCATGCACCACTTCGACGAACAGGAAGAACACATATGAGCCGCCTGCAGACGCGCTTCGCCGAGCTGAAAGAACAGAACCGCGCCGCCCTGGTGACCTTCGTCACCGCTGGCGACCCGAACTACGACGCCTCGCTGAAGATCCTCAAGGGCCTGCCGAAAGCCGGCGCCGATGTGATTGAGCTGGGCATGCCGTTCACCGACCCGATGGCCGACGGCCCGGCGATCCAGCTGGCCAATATCCGCGCGCTTGCCGCCAAGCAGAACCTGGCCAAGACGCTGCAGATGGTCCGTGAGTTCCGCCAGGACGACAGCACCACGCCGTTGGTGCTGATGGGTTACTTCAACCCGATCCACAAGTACGGCGTCGAGGGCTTCATCGCCGATGCTCAAGAGGCCGGCGTCGACGGCCTGATCGTGGTCGACCTGCCGCCGGAGCATAACCGCGACCTGTGCGACCCGGCCCAGGCCGCGGGTATCGACTTCATCCGCCTGACCACCCCGACCACCGACGACAAGCGCCTGCCGACCGTACTCGCCGGCAGCTCGGGCTTCGTCTACTACGTGTCGGTGGCCGGCGTTACCGGTGCAGGTTCGGCAACCGTGGAACACGTGCAGGAAGCGGTCACCCGCCTGCGCCGCCACACCGACCTGCCGATCAGCATCGGCTTCGGCATCCGCACCCCGGAACATGCGGCGACCATCGCCCGCCTGGCCGACGGTGTGGTGGTCGGCTCGGCGCTGATCGACCAGATCGCCAAGGCGGCCGGCAATGATCAGCAGGCCATCGACGGCGTGCTCGAGCTGTGCAGCCAACTGGCCGAAGGTGTGCGCAGCGCCCGCCGCTAAGCACCCTGCGCCAAAACAAAAAACCGCTGCCCCGAGTCGGGTGCAGCGGTTTTTTATTATCTGCACGTAAGGTGGACCGGCGGTCCCGCCCAAGCAACGGTTCTAAACCTGCCTCTCCTGACGTATGTTCGATGGTCGTGGCGTTAAGTGCCGGTCATTCACCAACACCAAGGAATGGTCTATGCCCATACGAAAGATCGAACGCGATGATCTGGAGTTCGTCAGTGCGATTTGCCTCAGAGCATTCAGTGAAGCGGTCGCGCCCGGGTTATCAGAGCAAGGCGTAGAGACCTTCACCAACGTTGCTGCAGCGGACAGCTTCGCCAGCCGTATGCATGGCGACAATCTGATGCTGGTATTTACCGACGCAGCCGCGATACAAGGCGTAATCGAACTCAAGGAAGGCCGCCATGTTGCCATGCTGTTCATCGACCCCGCCTGCCAGCGGCGTGGTATTGGCAGGCAATTACTGAGCACAGCGCTTGAATATGCAAGAAGCGATGTTATTACGGTCAGGGCATCGCTTTCTTCGGTAACGGCTTATGAACGCTTTGGTTTCGTATGCAGTGGCGCGGTGGGCGAATTCGCGGGGCTGGTTTACCAGCCAATGGAGAAGCACCTGAATAGCTCAGGTTGAGGTAAACGCGCGGCTTGGTCCAAGCCGCGCATTGACGACAATTGGCTTTCAATAACCGACGGTAAAGCGCTTGCGCGAATGCTTGGCCTGTTCCAGCTCATCGACCAGGGCGATGGCGTAATCCTCCATGGAGATCGCGCTGTTGCCGTCGGCATCGACCAGCAGGCTGTCGCTGCCGAGGCGGAAACGCCCGGTGCGCTGGCCCGGCTCGAACAGTGCCGAGGGCGACAGGAAGGTCCAGTCCAGCGCCTGCTCGCCACGCAGCACGTTGAGGAAATCCCGCCCCGCGCTCGCTTCCTCCTTGTAGGCCGCCGGAAATTGCGGCGTGTCGATCAGCGCGACACCAGGCGCCACTTCCAAGCTGCCCGCGCCGCCAACCACCAGCAGACGCGGTACGCCAGCGGCCTTCACCGCAGCGATCAGGCTTGAGGCATCGCTGCCAACGAAGCGTGTGGTACTGACCACCGCATCGTGCCCCTTGAGTAACGGCACCAGGCGCTCGACATCGGCCACATCGGCGCTGGCCAGGGTAAGACCGGATTGGGCCGGCACGTTGCTTACGTCGCGGGCGATCCCGGTAACCTGATGACCACGCTGCAGCAGTTCATGACGCAGACGCGAGCCGACGCGACCACTGATACCCAGAATGACGACTTTCATGTGAGGCTCCACAGTGACGGGCAAGGAGGCATCGGCAGGCACTGCAGCGCACCGATGGACGAGGCGTAAGCTTACCCGCGTGCAACGCCTCAAAAAGCCGCATAATCGCCGCTACACCGTTGCATGAAACGAGCAAATCATGGACAGACTCACGGCAACCCGCGTCTTCGTCGAGGTGGTGGATCGCGGCAGCCAGACGGCCGCTGCCGAGCATCTGGATCTGTCGCGGGCGATGGTCTCGCGCTACCTGGCCGAATTGGAAGGCTGGGTCGGCGCACGCCTTTTGCACCGCACCACGCGCAAGCTGAGCCTCACCCAAGTCGGTCACGAGCTGCTGCCGCACTGCCGGGAAATGCTGCATACCGCCGAGATGATGCAGGCCACCGGCCTCAAGGCTAGCGACGGGCCAAGCGGCAACTTGCGCATCGCCACCAGCCAGTCATTTGCGCAAACCTGGCTGAGCCCGGTGCTGGTGGATTATCTGGCGCGCTACCCGAAGACCTCGGTGGATGTGCTGATCGGCAGCCAGGCGGTGAACCTGGTCGAGGAACGCATCGACCTGGCGCTGCGCATCACCAATCAGCTGGAACCCAACCAGATCGCCCGTCATCTGGGCGACTGCCATTCGGTGGTGTGCGCGGCGCCGAGCTACCTTGCGCGTGCCGGTACACCGCGCCAGCCGGAAGAACTGACCGCGCACAATTGCCTGACCTACAGCTATTTCGGTCGCAACCTGTGGCACTTCACGGGTGAGCAAGGGGAAATGCAGGTGCCGGTGACGGGCAACCTGAGTAGCAACGACACGGCGGTGCTGCTGGAGGCGGCGGTAAGCGGCGGCGGCATCTGCATGCAGCCACTGTATGCCGCGGCGCCGCTACTGGAAGCAGGGCGATTGCTGCGTGTGCTGCCAGGCTGGCAGCCGCAGTCCCTGGGTATTCACGCCATCTACGCATCGCGCCGGCAAATGCTGCCGGCGCTGCGTACGCTGCTGGATTTCATCGCCGAGCGGCTGGCAGCCGATCCGCTTTGGCAGGCGCGTTAGCGCTTACTGCGACGCCTGCAGCTGGCGCTGCGAAGCGCGTTGCTGTTTGTAGGCCAGGGCGGCGGGCGCCACTGGAGTAACCTTGCCGGTTTCCACCCATTTGCGCAGGCGGCTGGCGTCGGCCATGTGGGTGTACTTACCGAAGGCGTCGAGCACCACGAAGGCCACCGGCTTGCCGGCCATGGTGGTGCGCATCACCAGGCAGTGGCCGGCGCTGTTGGTGAAACCGGTCTTGGTCAGCTGCACGTCCCAGCCTTGCTTGCGGGTCAGCCCGTTGGTGTTGCGAAAACCCAGGGTGTAGTTGGGCTTGTGGAAGGCCACAGTCTTTTCCGGGGTGGAGCTGAGCTCGCCGATCAGCGGGTAGCTGCGTGTCGCCTTGAGCAGCTTCACCAGATCGTTGGCGGTGGAAACGTTGTGCTCGGACAGGCCGGTCGGCTCCACGTAACGGGTGTGGGTCATGCCCAGGGCGCGGGCCTTGGCGTTCATGGCCGCGACGAAGGCAGTGACGCCGCCCGGGTAGTGATGGGCCAGGCTGGAGGCCGCGCGGTTCTCGGACGACATCAGGGTCAGCAGGAGCATCTCGCGGCGGCTGATCTCGCTGCCGATGCGCACCCGGGAATACACACCGCGCATCTCGTGCACGTCACGGATGATCACCGGCAGCTCCTCGTTGAGCGGCAGCTTGGCATCCAGGGTGACCATGGCGGTCATCAGCTTGGTCACCGAGGCGATCGGCACCATCATGTCCGGGTTGCTGGAGTACAAGACCTTGTTGGTATTCAGGTCGACCAGCAGGGCACTGCCGGAGGCGAGTTCTTGCTTGGCAGGCGCAGTGGCGGCGGAGGCCACCAGCGGAGAAACGATGAACAGGCAGGCCAGGGCCAGGCTGGCGAAGGGGCGTCGAATATTCACGATGGATTCACTGGGCAAGAGATGGCTGAAAAGGCGCTCCGTGCCGGTGAAGGAACTTCGTCCATGACCCTTGAGCCTCAATAAAAGCGCCGCGCAGATCTTCGCTCGACAACGCTCATATGAGCCCCAGAAATAGGGTTTGAAAAACAGCTAATTGCATCGGCAATTGAAGGTGCGATGTTAGCACCCGTCAAGGCCGGTTCCTATCGTCCGATAAATGGATCAGGCCGTCGCCAAACGCCGCCTGCCAAGGCGATTGAGCCACAGCGAGGCGAGGATGATCGCGCCCCCCAGAGCCAGGCGCGGCAGGTCGGCGTCGCGGTTCCAGATCAGCAGGTTCACCACCAGGCCGGCCGGCACGTGCAGCTCGTTCATCACTGCCAGGGTGCCGGCATCCACCTTGACGCTGCCCTTGACCCACCAGAACAGCCCCAGTGCCGTGGCGAACAGCCCCATCCACAGCAGGATGCCCCACTGCAGCGCGGTGCTTGGCAGTTTGTCCGGGTTGCCGAACAGCAGGAACGAAGGCACCACCAGTACCAGCGCACCGAGGAAGAAATGCCCGAAGAAGCGGTGCAACGGCTGCTCGGTCGGGTAGCGCAGGAGCAACTGACGGCACAGCACCTGGCCCGCGGCGAAGGTCAGGTTGGCGAGTTGCAGCAGCAGGAAGCCGATCAGGTACTCGCCTTCCAGGCGCTCGAAGCGGATCACCACGCCGCCGCCGACCGCCACCAGCGCGGCCACCAGTGCCCAGGGGCTGAAGCGCCGCGCCAGGGCATCGTCGAGCAGGGTCACGTAGATCGGCGTGAGCACGGTGAACAGCAGTACCTCGGGCACCGTCAGCACCTGGAAGCTGCGGTACAGGCACAGGTAGGTGACACCGAATTGCAGCGCCCCGGCCAGCCAGAAGCCGCCCAGCAAACGCCGCGGCAAACCGCGCCACAGGGTGAACGGCAGAAACACCAGCGCCGCCACCGCCACCCGCGCCAGCACGGCGAAGTCGCTGTCCACCCGGCCAGCCAGGTATTCGCCGATCAGGCTGAAGGAAAACGCCCAGAGGACGGTGACAGCGAGCAGGTAAGGCATGGCGCGGGCTCTCGGAAAATCAGCCGCGGATCATACCTTGCCTTGCTTTGCGCGTCAGAGCTCGAAGGTCAACGGCCCACCCGACAAGGTCGACAGATCCAGTGGCTGAGGGGCCCCCAGCCAGAAGGCATGGTCGCGGTGGTCGATCAGGTCGTTGCCGGTGATCGGGTGCACCAGCACCACCAGCGCGCCGCGGTGGAGCATCAGCCAGGGAATCACCTCGCCGAACAGCTCGGCGCGCATCGCCAGTTGGCAACTCCACTGCGGGTGCGGGCCGACCGGTTTTTCATGCATGCGCCCCATCTTCAGCGCGAAACGTGCGGCCGCCGCTTCGCACAGCGCCCGAGCCTGCGCGATGCTGCTGGCGTCGAAATACACATGGGCGTGGTAGCCGCGGATTCTGGTTTCGCTCATAGGGCAAGTCCTTTGGGGTCGATACCACCCGGCCGATCCGGCAGGGGTTCGCGCTGCAGTTCATCCTGCAGCCAGACGACGAAATGTTCCACCAGGCGAATGCGCCGTTTGCGCGCCGGCAGCACCACGTAATAGCCGAAGCGCGAGGTGGCCGAGCGCGAGTCGAGCCGCACCAGCAGGCCCTGGCCGATCAGTTCGTCGACCAGATGCCGCCAGCCGATGGCCACGCCGCGCCCGGCGATGGCCGCCTGGATCAGCAGCGTGTAGTTGTCGAAACGCAGGCTGCCGGGGCTGGGCATCTCGGCGATGCCCAGGGCGCGGAACAGGCCGCTCCAGTCGAACCAGCGCGAGCGGCTTTCCGGACGCAGGTGCAGCAAGGGCAGGCGCGCCAGCAGCTCACCCGCAGAGGGCTCGACATCCTTGAGCAGCAGCGGGCTGCAGACGGCGAACACCTCCTCGCTGAACAGCAGGTGCTGCTCGCCGTGCTTGAAGCGCCCGTCACCAAAGGAGATGGCCACGTCGATCTCCGCCGGCAGGCTGGCCAGGTCGCGCTCGCTGGTGATCAGACTGACGTCCACGTCCGGGTAACGCTGGTGAAAACGCTGCAGCCGCGGCATCAGCCAATAGGCGGCGAAGGCGAAATCGGTCGCGACCTGCAGCACCTCGTGCTGCTGACGGCCGGCGACCGTCGCCAGCCCGGCGTCCATGGCCGCCAGACCCTCCTGCACCGGCAGTAGCAGCGCCTCGCCGGCATCGGTCAGCACGATTCCGCGATATACGCGGTCGAACAGGCGGGTCGCCAATTGCGCCTCCAGCCGTTTGATCTGCTGGCTGATTGCCGGCTGGCTGCTGCCGAGCTCCGCTGCAGCGGCGGTAAAACTCAGGTGGCGCGCCGCCGATTCGAACACCCGCAGCGTATCAAGCGATATGCCTTCGAGCGCTTCAAACATAAGCGCTGCTTATCCGAGCTATGTGCTGCATCCGGGTTTACCCCTGTTCATCGAGCCTTGATCATCGGCTAATCAATTTCGCATAAAACAACGATATGGAATACGCCGCCATGAAACGCCCCAACATTCTCTTCATCATGGCCGACCAGATGGCCGCACCGCTGCTGCCGCTGCACGACGCCAACTCGCCGATCAAGGTGCCGAACCTGCAGCGCCTGGCCGCCGAGGGCGTGCTGTTCGACTCCGCCTACTGCAACAGCCCGCTGTGCGCGCCGTCGCGCTTCACCCTGGTCAGCGGCCAGTTGCCCAGCCAGATCGGCGCCTATGACAACGCGGCCGACTTCCCAGCCGACGTGCCGACATACGCCCATTACCTGCGACGCCTCGGCTACCGCACAGCGCTGTCCGGCAAGATGCACTTCTGCGGCCCGGACCAGTTGCACGGCTACGAGGAACGCCTGACCAGCGACATCTACCCCGCCGACTACGGCTGGGCGGTGAACTGGGACGAGCCCGACGTACGTGCCAGCTGGTACCACAACATGTCCTCGGTGCTGCAGGCCGGCCCCTGCGTGCGCACCAACCAGCTCGACTTCGACGAAGAGGTGGTGTTCAAGGCCCAGCAGTACCTTTACGACCATGTGCGGGTGACGCCTGACCAGCCGTTCTGCCTGACCGTGTCGATGACCCACCCCCACGACCCGTACACCATCCCCGAGGAATACTGGAATCGCTACAGCGATGACGACATCCCCCTGCCGCAGCAGGTGATCGACCAGGCCGAACAGGACCCGCATTCCCAGCGCCTGCTCAAGGTCATCGACCTGTGGGATAAGCCGTTGCCCGAGAACAAGATCCGCGACGCGCGGCGCGCCTACTTCGGCGCCTGCAGCTACATCGACGACAACATCGGCAAACTGCTCAAGACGCTGAAGGACTGCAAGCTGGCCGACGACACCATCATCGTGTTCTCCGGCGACCACGGCGACATGCTTGGCGAGCGCGGCCTCTGGTACAAGATGCACTGGTTCGAGATGGCCGCCCGGGTGCCGCTGCTGGTGCATGCGCCAGCGCGTTTCGCGGCGCATCGGGTGAAGCAGTCGGTGTCCACCGTCGACCTTTTGCCGACGCTGGTGGAGCTGGCCGGGGGCGAGGTCGATGCCGGCCTGGCCCTGGACGGCCGCTCGTTGCTGCCGCACCTGCAGGGCAACGGCGGCCACGATGAAGTGCTCGGCGAATACATGGCCGAAGGCACCACCAGCCCGCTGATGATGATTCGCCGCGGCGAGTGGAAATTCGTCTACAGCGAAGAAGACCCACTGCTGCTGTTCAATGTCGCCAACGATCCCCAGGAACGCGAGAACCTGGCGACCTCGCCGGATCACCGCGAGCAGCTCGCGGCGTTTCTCGCCGAGGCGCGCAGCCGCTGGGACATGGCCGCCATCCACAGTGCCACCCTGGCTAGCCAGCGCCGTCGCCGCCTGGTCGCCGAGGCCTTGACCCGGGGCAAATTGAAGAGCTGGGACCACCAGCCGATGGTCGATGCCAGCGAGCAATACATGCGCAACCACATCGACCTCGACGATCTGGAGCGCCGCGCCCGCTTCCCCCAACCGTGACGTCGCACGCCGGGTGACCCGCCAGAAAGCAGGAACCCGGTGCGCTCGCTTGCGTCGCATAGCCTGCCCAACAGAAAACCAGCATAAGGAAATAGGCATGAAGACACTCAAGAAAACCGTCGCGGGTAGCTTGCTCCTGGCCGTCACCCTGGCTAGCCAAGCCCACGCCGAAGATGCCAGCTGCGCCACCGTTACCCTCGGCGATCCCGGATGGAGCGATATCGCGGTGACCAACGGCATTGCCAGCCTGGTGCTCGATGGCCTGGGCTATGAGGTGAAGACCCAGACCCTGGGCGTGCCGATCATCTTCGCCGGCCTGCAGAAAGGTCAGGTAGACGTGTTCCTCGGCAACTGGATGCCGGCCCAGCAGGCCAACTACGACAAGTTCGTCGCCAATGGGGCTGTGGATAAAGTCACCGAGAACCTCAGCGGCACCGAATACACCCTGGCGGTGCCGACCTACGCCTATGACGCCGGCGTGAAGACCTTCGCCGACCTGAACAAACACGCCGACAAGTTCGGCCACAAGATCTACGGCATCGCCTCCGGCGCGCCGGCCAACGAGTCGATCAAGGAGATCATTGCCGCCAACGAATTCGGCCTGAAGGACTGGAAGCTGGTCGAGTCCAGCGAGCAGGCCATGCTGGTGCAGGTCGGCCGTGCGGTGAAGCGCGACGAGTTCGTGGTGTTCCTCGGCTGGACCCCGCACCCGATGAACGTGCAGTACGACATGAAGTACCTCAAGGGCGGCGAGAAGTACTTTGGCGACAGCGGCAGCGTCAACACCCTGGCCCGCAAGGGCTATGCGGCGCAGTGCCCGAACGTCGGCAAGCTGCTGAGCAACCTGAAGTTCACCCAGGACATGGAGAACGCCATCATGGACAAGGTGCTGAGCAAACAGGCCAGCAACGACCAGGCCGTGAAAGACTGGCTCAAGGCCAACCCCGAGGTGATCGACAGCTGGCTCAAGGGCGTCACCACCCGCGAGGGCGGCGATGCGGTCGCGGCGGTGAAGGCCAAGCTGTAAGCCTGTTTGCGGCGAGATCGAATGTGGGAGCGGGCGGGGGACGCCTAGTTCATGCCCGCGAAATCCGCAGTTCGCGGGCATGGCCCGCTCCCACAAGGTTGCTGAAAGTCTGCTTTCGCCTTTCTCAAGCCGCAGACGTGATGACCAACACCTCTGCTACCCTGCCCACCAACCGGATCACTTAACGAAAAACCGCATGCGCCTACCCAGCCGTTACAGCCTGTTCCCCTTCCTGCTCTGGTGGCCGACCGTCACCCGGCGCACGCTGGGCACGGATCTGCTGGTCGGGCTGAGCGGCGCTATCCTCGCCCTGCCGCAATCGATCGCCTACGCGCTGATCGCCGGGCTACCCGCCGAGTACGGCCTGTATGCGGCCATCGTGCCGGTGATCATCGCCTGCCTGTGGGGCTCGTCGTGGCACCTGATCGGCGGGCCGACGGCAGCCATTTCCATCGTGCTATTCACCAGCGTCAGCCCCATGGCCAGGCCAGGTAGCGACGAGTTCGTCGCCCTGGTGCTGGTGCTGACCTTCCTCGCCGGGCTGTTCCAGTGGTTGCTCGGGCTGCTGCGCTTCGGCAACCTGGTCAACTTCGTCTCACCATCGGTGATCCTCGGCTTCACCCTGGGCGCCGCGTTGGTGATCGCCCTCGGCCAGTTGCCCAACCTGCTGGGCCTGGAACTGGAAAGCCAGCGCACCGCCGTGGCGACTCTGCTCGACCTCGGCCAGCATCTGGGCCAGGCCGACTGGCACGCCATGCTGGTCGCGGCCTCCACCCTGGCGGTCAGCCTAGTCTGCCGGCGCCTGTGGCCGCGCCTGCCAGCGCTGCTGATCGGTGTGGTCGCCGGCAGCCTGCTGGTTGCCGCCCTGCCCGGCTTCTTCGCCGGCATCCGCCTGGTCGATGCCTTCGAGGGTTCGCTGCCGCCACTCACCCTGCTGCACTTCGAGGTCAACAGCCTGCTTGGCCTGCTGCCCGCCGCCATCGCCTGCGGCATGCTCGGGCTGGTCACCAGCCTGTCCATCGCCCGCTCGCTGGCAGCGAAATCCCAGCAGTTGCTGGACGCCAACCAGGAAGTGCGCGCCCAGGGCCTTTCCAATATGTTCGGCCCGTGGTTCTCCGGCTCGCTGTCGGCCGGCTCCTTCACCCGCTCGGCGCTGAACCTGCAGAGCGGCGCCACCTCGCCAATGGCCGGGGTGTTCTCGGCGCTGCTGGTGGCGGCCTTCGCGCTGTTCTGCGCGCCTTTGATCGCCCATATCGCCCTGCCCAGCATGGGCGCGGCGATCCTGCTGATCTGCTGGGGCCTGGTGGATATCGAAGGCGTGCGCGCGTTGTTGCGGGTCAGCCGCGCGGAGTTTGTGGTGATGCTGCTGACCCTGCTCGCCACCCTGGTGCTGGAGTTGCAAACAGCGATCTACGCCGGCGTGCTGGCTTCGCTGTTCTTCTACCTCAAGCGCACCTCGCAGCCGCGCTTCAAATACACCCGCGACGGCGACGACGAACTGCTGCGCCTGGAAGGCTCGATCTTCTTTGGTGCCTGCCACTACGTGCAGCAAATCCTGCAACTGAGTCACGGCGAACGGGTGGTGGTCGACGCCCGGCACATCAACTTCATCGATTACGCCGGCGTAGAGATGCTTCATCTGGAGGCGCGCCGCCTGATGGCGCAGAACCGCCAGTTAGTGTTGCGCCACGCCCGCCCCCATGTGATCGAGGAAATCCAGAAACTCGAAGGCGCCACCTGCCCGGTGCAGTTCGAGGATTGAGCCCGTAGCCTGGCGTTGAGCGCAGCGATACCCAGGAATCCCCGGGTGTCGCTACGCCCGACCCGGACCACGAACGATCCGCAGGCTACCGCCAACCGTGTCGACGAAAGTAGCGAGCCACCAGCAGCAATGCCGCCAGCCCGAGTACTCCGGCACAGACGAACAACCCGTCATAGCCCAGCGCCTTGGCCAGCACACCGCTGGCCGCACCGACGAAGCCGCCGAGCAGAGTCTGCGTGGAAGCCTGCAGGGTAAAGTCCGCCCCTTCGTGGCCCGGGCGGCACTGGCGCATCATCGCGGCGAACAGCGCGACTGTGGACAACCCGTCGGCCGCTTGCTCGCAAAGCGTCAGCGCATACACCAGCGATGCATCGCCGCCACGACTGACCAGCAGCGCCAACGCGGCCAGGCTCAGCGCCTGCAAGGTGCCAAAGATCAGCAGCGCGCGCAGCACACCCAGGCGCGCATATAACAGGCCGCCCAGCAACGCCCCGCCGATGCCGACCAGGCTGCTGATCAACGTCAGCTGGCCCAGCTCGGCGTTGCTCCAGCCCTGGTCGACCAGCATCGGCTTGATCATCGGCGAGCCCAAGGCGTCGCCCAGCTTGAAGGTCAGCACCACCGCCAGCCACAGGCCCATACCCGGCAGCGCTAACAGGCCGCGGTAGTGGCGCCATAGCAGGCCAACGCCCATTGGCTCGGCTGCCGTAGCGACCGGCGGCAGCTGCCGCGCTTCGGCGAAGCGCCACACCGGCAGCAGCATCAGGGCCACCAGCAGGGTCAGCGCCAGCAGCGACAGGTTCCAGCCCACGCGGTCGATCACCAAGAGCAGGCCACTACCACTGACGATCATCCCGACCTTGTAGCCGCCGACCTGCAGGCTGTTACCCAGCCCGCGCCAGCGCTCGGGCAACAGGCGCACGGTCAGGCCGTCGGTGGCGATGTCCTGGGTCGCCGCTGCCAGGTTGACCAGCACCAGCAGGCCAAGCAGCAGCGGCAAGTGCGCGCCGAACAGCGAGTCCGGTGAGAGCAGCGCCAGGATCAGCAGGATCGCCACCACCGCGCCCTGCAGCGGCAGAATCCAGCCACGGTGATGGCCCAGGCGCCGCGACGACAGGCGGTCCACCCACGGCGCCCATAGCACCTTGAGCAGCCAGGGCAACGCCAGCAGCTTGAGCAGCCCGATCACCGCCAGGTCCACGCCATGCTGACGCAGCAGCACCGGCAGCGCATGGGCGATCAGCCCCGACGGCAGACCCTGGGCGCAATACAGTGAGGCCAGCAGCACCAGGGTGGCACCGGCCGGGCGGCGCAAATCGGCAGGAGTGGGCGTCATGGTGGCGTCCGCAGGAATTCAGCGGCGCAGCATAACGTAGGCTTGAAAGCGCCAGCAGCCCTGGCATGCTGCGGTTACAACTCGATACCCGAAAGTAGCGACGCAGGCGAACGCCGGCGTGGCGTTTCGGTCTATTCGCCTATCACTTCCCCCCGCCCCTGCGCCGCCCGTGAGCGAAGCGCGGCGCGCGTTACGTTTGCAAACTCCGCGGAGAGCCATGGCCACCACACTTATCCACACCCTGCGTCGTCGCTGGTTCAGCATCGGCTTGCTGCTGTGCCTGGCCGTCGGCCTGCCGGTCGGCTGCACCAAGCTGGAAGAGAAAGAGCGCGAACTGGTGTTTCGCATCGAGCCGGGCACCGCCAGCTGGTTCCACGGCCTGCCGGCCGGCGTGAAAGACATGACCCTCAGCGTGCCGGAGTTCGGCGACAATCAGAGCATCCATGCCTGGTGGTGGCCGGCCCGCAAGGCGAACGCACCGACCCTCTTGTACCTGCACGGCTCGCGTTGGAACCTCACCGGCCAGCTGTTTCGCATCGAGCAACTGCACGCCATGGGCTTCGCGGTACTGGCCATCGACTACCGCGGCTTCGGCGAGAGCCGCGGCGACCTGCCTTCCGAACGCACCCTCTACGAAGACGCCGAAATCGCCTGGCAACGCCTGACCGAGCTGCAGCCGGATCCTGCCAAACGCTTTATCTACGGGCATTCCCTTGGCGGCGCGGTGGCGGTCAACCTCGCCGACTCCCTGGGCCGTGATCGCCATACGCCGCCGCTGGCCGGGCTGATCATCGAATCGACCTTCACCAACCTGGCTGATGCCGCCACCGCCGTGGCCGCCGAATACACCTCGCTGCCGGTGCGCTGGCTGCTGTCGCAGAAATTCGATTCCCTGAGCAAGATCGGCGACATTAAGGTGCCGGTGCTGATCGCCCACGGCACCGGCGACCGCTACGTGCCGGCGCGCTTCAGCGAAAGCCTTTACCAGGCGGCCAACCAGCCCAAACGCCTGCTGCTGATCGACGGCGGCAACCACAACAACAGCATGCGCACCGGCAGCCGCGAATACCGCGAGGCGATCCGCACGCTGTTTTCCCAGCAGACAATCGGCAAGGGCTGACGGGCCATGAAAGTCATCGACCACCAACCCCACGCCTGGCTCCTGCTCGAAGACGACAGCGGCCTGCTGCTCGACGTGGAGTGCCACCACGGCGCCGTGAGCTGCCGCGTGCTGATCCGCCTGAATGACGAGGAGCTGGCCAAATATCGAGAAAACGGCCACGCCTATCTGAATCGCCTGGCCGAAGCCATCCACTACAGCGCACCGATCGTGGCAATCAGCCACTCACCGTACAAGGCGCGCAAACTGCACGGCTATCAGGATCAGGTGTTAGAGGCGATCCGCCAGTGGCAGCCGCAGCATCAGTATCAGCCCGGCGGAGCGGCCACCAGGCAGGACTGAAGATCAGCCAGTTGCGTGGCGGACAGGCAGCGTTTGGGGATCAACCGATACAGGCGGTCGGACTCGTAGAGCAGAATCACCCGCTGATCTTCGCGCGCCTTGCGAAGATCCGCCCAAGGTATGCGGGCATCGCCGTACTCGCTCTGCATCAGCACGCCCTGCTCGTTCCAGGTCAACTTGGCAGGTTTATGTAAGGTTTTTTGCTGCCTGAAGGTTCGGCGTGCCGCGACCCCGCCCAGCAGATGGGTGATCAGGTACGGAAAGGCCAGCACCGCGACCGGCGCGATGAGGGCGAAGATCACAACCGGCATCACGGCCTTGTCTCCCATCAGCCGCAGCAGGCCGGCAAAGACCGTCGTGGCCACAACCCAGACAATAGCCAAGCGAATCAGCCCGCCACGGCTGCGCACGTGCTGCCAGAAGTGCAGGCGCTGGGCCAGGGCCAGATCCTCGGGCTGCAGCTGGATTACCACCGTCCGTGGCCCGGTTTCCAATGCACTGTCGCTCATGACTCAGTCTTCTCCCTGTCTGCAGCAATGCCAGTCTCGGCGCCTGACATGATTTCCCCTTAGTGCCGCGCTCGGCGGGTTAGTTCGCGCTGAACCAGCTATCTGATCGGCCATGCCGGGACGAACGGACTAGCTGGTTGTCAGATAACAGCTAACCTGATTTTTCGTATCAAGATTATTCCGGCCCGCCTCCGCAGCAAAGGCCGCTTGCGTTAGAACGACTCCCACAACAATAAAAGGAAGTTCGACCATGACCCACCCTCATCACCTGCTATCCGGCCTGGCCCTCTCCCTGGCGATCGCCAGCACCGGCGCCAACGCGGCAGGGCTGACCAGTGAACACAAGCCATTCGGCAAGACCCGTGACGGCACGCCCGTCGAGCAGTATCAGTTGCGCAACAGCCATGGCATGCAGGCCACCATCATCACCTACGGCGGCGTGCTGCAGGCCCTGGAAGTGCCGGACAAGAACGGCAAGGTCGAAGACGTGGTGCTGGGTTTCGATGATGTGCAGGGCTACGAAGGCGGCACTGCATTCTTCGGTGCCACCATCGGCCGTTTCGGCAATCGCCTGGCCGGCGGCGCCTTCGAGCTAGATGGCAAGCGCTTCCAGGTTCCGCTCAACGACGGGCCGAACGCCCTGCATGGCGGTGCCGAGGGCTTCGACAAGAAGGTCTGGGAAGCCAAGCCGGTGAAGGATAAGGATTCGGTCGGCGTAACCCTCACCTACCTGTCCAAGGACGGCGAGATGGGCTTTCCTGGCAACCTGAAAACCGAAGTCACCTACCGCCTCACCGACAACAACGAACTGCACATCGACTACAAGGCCACCACCGACAAGCCCACCGTGGTCAACCTCACCAACCACAGCTACTTCAACCTCGCCGGGGCCGGCAACGGCGACATCCTCAAACAGGTCGCCACCCTGCACGCCAGCCACTACACACCGGTCAACAAGACGCTCATCCCCACCGGCGAACTGGCACCGGTCAAAGGCACGCCGATGGACTTCAGCAAACCGACGCCCATCGGCCAGCACATCAAGGCTGACCACGAGCAGCTCAAATTCGCCGAGGCCAAACAGGGCGGCTTCGACTTCAACTGGGCACTGGATACTAAAGGCGACATCAAGCAACTCGCCGCGGAAGTCCACGACCCCGCCTCCGGCCGCCTCCTGCAGCTCTACACCACCGAGCCGGGCGTGCAGTTCTACACCAGCAACTTCCTGGACGGCTCTGTAAAAGGCAAAGCCGGCAAGACCTACGCCCACTGGAGCGCCTTCACCCTGGAAACCCAACACTTCCCGGACGCACCGAACCAGCCGAAATTCGCGTCCACACGGCTTGATCCGGGGCAGACCTATACGCAGAACACGGTGTTCAAGTTTTCGGTGAAGTGAGGGCAGACGTTTACAACGAAAAAGGGGCAGATCTAGGTCTGCCCCTTTTTTCGATTCGATCCCTGACCCCAACTGAAACCAAAGCGCCAGCAATCCAGCCACTGAGTCAATACCGAATCATCACCGACTTCAGCTCGGTGTAATCCTCGATGAACGCCGAGCCGAACTCGCGGCCCAAGCCCGAGGCCTTGGTGCCGCCGAAGGGCACGGCCGGGTCGAGGAAGGTGTGCATGTTGACCCACACGGTGCCGAATTCCAGTTTGGGAATCAGGCTCAGTGCCTTGGACAGGTTGTTGGTCCAGATGCTGGCACCGAGGCCGTAGGGGCTGTCGTTCATCAGTTCGACCAGGTGCTGCTCATCGTCGAACGGCAGGATGCAGATGATCGGGCCGAAGGTTTCTTCGTGCAGGAAGGGGTCGTCCGCGCCGTTGGCGAGGATCACCGTCGGCTCGACGAAGTAGCCTTTGTCGCCATGGGCCCTGGCGCCGCAGATAACGGTGTTGGAGGCTTGGGCGCGGGCGAAGAAGGCCAGCATCTTGTCGTAATGCGGCTTGTTGGCGAGCGGGCCGAAGTGCACGGTCTCGTCCATGGGCGAGCCGATTTTCAGGGTCTGCAGCGCCTGGCCGAGAGCCTTGGCGAAGTCGTCGGCGATCGAGCGGTGCACGTACAGGCGCTCGGGCGAGGCGCAAATCTGCCCCTGGTGGGAAAACGCAGCCATGACGATGCCCTGCACGGCGCTCTGGATGTCCACGTCGGCGAGCATCGCCGCCGGGTTCTTGCCGCCCAGCTCCAGGGTGGCGCGGGTCAGCTTGGCTTCCATGGCCGCCTTGCCGACGGCGATGCCGGTCGGCACCGAGCCGGTGAACGACACCTTGCTGATGCGCGGGTGGTCGATCAGCTGCTGGCCGACCGAGCCCAGGCCGTTGACGACGTTGATAACACCTGCCGGAATGCCAGCTTCGATGGCCAGCTCCGCGACGCGCAGCAGGGTCAGCGGGGTGAATTCGCTGGGTTTGACGACCACGGTGCAGCCGGTGGTCAGCGCCGAGGCGATCTTCCAGATACCGATCATGATCGGGAAATTCCACGGCACGATGCCGGCCACCACGCCAATCGGCTCGCGGCGGGTGAAGGCCATGTACTGCTCGCCGGCCATGGAGGGCAGCGACGGGGTCATGGTTTCGCCATTGATCTTGGTCGCCCAGCCGGCGAAGTAACGCAGGAACACCGCGCTCTGCGCCACTTCCAGACCGCGCGCCAGGTTGATCGCCTTGCCGGAGCAGAGGCTCTCGAGCTGCGCCAGCTCTTCCGTGTGCTGCTCGATCAGGTCAGCCAGGCGATTGAGCAGCACGCCACGCTGGTACGGCGAGGTTTGTGCCCAGCTGCCTTCGAACGCCGCACGGGCGGACGCCACGGCCTCCTCCACCTGCGCAGCGCTGGCGCCGGTAACGGCGGCAATCGCCTCACCGGTTGCCGGGTTGATGACCTCGATGGCCGCGCCACTTTCGTCGTGCACCGCACGGCCGGCGATGTATGAGCCGTGCCGGCGCTGCAGAAATTGCTGAACAGCCGGCGTGATTGAAACGTTGGTCATGGCAGTACCCTCGCATGTAGGCATTGGAAAGGAGCGCGCCTGGGGCAGCACTCGGCATGTCGTTATGCAGCCATCCTAGCCAGGCCGCGCGGTAAAGCTTGTCGATGCCGGCCAGCAATCTGTCCGAGCGTGCCGTCTTGCCCTTTGCGGCTCAGCACAGCGGCGAGAAGCTGGCCGGCAGGTACACGGTGGAATTCATCTTTTGCAACTGTGGGCCGGAGTTTTCCGGCGGCCACACGCCATCAGCCACCGCGCGAGTGCGCACATCCAGGCGCTGTTCGAGGCTCGCGTAGGGCCAGATATGCAGGTAGCGCGGCAGCTGCCCGGAGGTGGCGTAGAACGCTGCGTAAACCGCCGAGTACTGCGGCCCGGTGCGTGGCCCGACGGCCTTCTCCCAGCCCGCCAGGGTCGGCGCCAGGCCGGAGGGAATCAGGTTGTATTCGCGCAGCTCGTAGAACGGCCCGTGGGCGCCGGGCGCCAGCGGTTCGAGAAACGGGAACAGGCTGTAATCGGCCACCTGAATCTCCAGCAGCAGGTCGGCGATGCCAAAGGCGTCCGCCGCCTGCAGGTAGCGGGCGCGCTCCTGCACACGGGTCTCGGCATCCGGGAAGCCGCGCAGCATGGCGATCTGGTTCTGCGGGCCGATCTCCGACACCCAGCAACCAGCCAGCACCACGCCCGGCTGGTGAATCTGCAGGCTCGCCTGCAGGCGGCGCATGGCCTCGGCCGGGGTGCGTACACGCACGGTGAAGGTGATCAATTCATAAAGGGTCATATCGGCTCCCGGTTAGTCGTTGATAAAAAGTCGGCGATAAAAAAGCCCGCGCAAGCACGGGCAAGAGGGTTACGAGAGAAAGGTGGTCACGGCGTGCCGGTGCGATACGGCGCCTGGCGGATGGTCAGCAGGGTGATGGTGGTGACGAGGCCGAACAGCGCCAGCATCACCGAAACCGGCCAGGCCGACTGGAAGTGGGCGAACAGCGCGGTGGCGATCAGCGGCGCGAAACCGCCGGCGAAGATCGAGGCGATCTCATGCCCCATGGCCAGCCCGGTGTAGCGCACGTGGGTGGGAAACAGCTCGCCCATCAGCGCCGGCTGGGTGCCGATCATCGCCGCATGGCTGAGCGGCAGGCCAAGAATCAGCGCCAGGTAGACCAGCAGCGTGTCGTGGGTGTCGAACAGCCAGAAGAACGGGAAGGCAAAGACCACCAGCCCCACCGAACCGATGGCGTACACCGTGCGCCGGCCGATGACGTCCGACAGCCAACCCCAGAACAGGATCATGAACGCCTCCAGAGTCATGGCGATCATCACCCCGATCAGCACGGTCTGGGTCGCCAGGCCGGTGAACTTCGCATAGGCCATGGCGAAGGACAGGAAGATGTACGCCCCGCCGTTTTCCGCCAGGCGCAGGCCCATGGCCTGCAGCACCGCCTTGGGATGCTCGCGCAGCACCTGCATGGCCGGCAGGTGCTTGGCCGCTGCCTTGGCTTCGACGTCCTGCTGGAAGTCGCGGCTTTCCGGCAGGCTGCGGCGGATGTACAGGCCGACGCCGAAAATCACGATGCTGGCCACGAACGGAATGCGCCAGCCCCAGCTCATGAAGTCGTCGTCTGGCAGCAGCTGCACCAGATAGAACGCCCCGGCAGACAGCAGAAAGCCGCCGGTCACGCCCAGCTGGCTCCACGAGGCATAGAAACCGGTGCGGCTCGATGGCGCGTTTTCGCTGAGCATCAGCACGCCGCCGCCCCACTCGCCGCCCGAGGCGATGCCCTGCACGATGCGCAGGATCACCAGGCTGATCGGCGCCAGATAGCCGGCCTGCTCGAAGGTCGGCAGCAGACCCATCAGAAAGGTCGCGAAACCCATCAACGAAAGAGTTATAACCAGCGCCAGCTTGCGCCCGTGGCGGTCGCCGATATGGCCGAAGACGATACCGCCCAAAGGCCGGGCGACGAAGCCCACGGCAAAACCGGCGAAGGCGCCGAGGGTGCCGACTACCGGGTCGGTGCCAGCCGGAAAGAACAGCGGGCCGAACACCAGCGCAGCGGCGGTGCCGTACAGAAAGAAGTCATACCATTCTAGGGCGTTGCCGATCACCGATGCGGCGACGATGCGCCTGAGGCCGCCCTTTTGCGTCGTACTGGACATACACACTCCTGTCGCCCCGCTACAGCGGGGCTCAATCGTTACCTGCGCGGCGCCCAGGCGGGCGCCGCGCCGTGGGGCCTCAGAAAACGTTCCAGGTGTAGGTCACGTACAGGCGGTTCTCGTTGAAGTCGTTACCGAAGTCGTGCTGCTGCACCAGGTAGTTCTTCCACTCGATGCCCACGCCTTTGAGCGCGCCGCTCTGCACCACGTACTTGAGGGCCAGGTCGCGCTCGTTCTCGGCGCCCTTCACGCCGCGACCCAGGTCGATGTCGCTGCCCTTGATGAAGCGGCTGCTGAAGGTCAGGCCCGGCAGGCCCAGCTCGGCGAAGTTGTAGCCATAGCCGATGCCCCAGGAACGCTCCTGCGGGCGCATGAACGGCTGGTTGGCCCAGTTCAGCAGGTAGAACTGCGGGATGTAGCCGTTGAGGGTCGGGAACATGCTGTCGCCGAACATGCGCTGGTAGACAATGCTCGCCTTGTGGCCGCCCTTGGTCAGGGTGAAACCGCCGGAGAAGGCGCGGTTGTCGATCTCGCCGTTCAGGGCGTCGCCGTTTTCCTTGTTATCGAAATAGCGTGCGTCGGTGCGCAGGCCGAAGCCGCCGCCCAGGTCGGCGGTGTGGGCGAAGCCGACGTAGTGCTGGCGGTAGATATCGTGCACCACGGCGTGGAAGTAGCTGGCCTGGAAGTTATTGGTGATGTCCCAGGTGGCGCCACCGAAGTCCATGCCACGGTCGCTGTCGAGGTTGTCGGTGGAGCCGAACTTGTAGAATTTCTCGTGGTTGGACGACTCGCGGGTAACCGCCGACCAGAAGCGCCCGCCGGTCAGGGTCAGCCCGCTGATTTCCTTGGATTCCACCACGGCGCCCTGGTAGATGGTGTCCAGCTGGCGGCTCGGGTCGTGCCAGGCCACCGGCAGCTCGGGGCGCATGTCGCCGACCTTCAGCTCGGTCTTGGAGTACTTCATCTTCAGCGTGGCGCCGGCGCGGCTGTAGTCCCTGGCGGTACGGCCGCTGCTCGAATCCATCGGCAGGGTGCCGTCATCGCCGTGGGAGTCCAGGCGGATGGCGTACTGGGCATTGACGTCGACACCGAACTGGATCGGCGTGTCGGTGTAGCCGGAGGCGAACTGCAGGTCGAAACCCTGGGACCAGCTGCCGACCTTGGAGGCCGGCGCGTCGCTGTTGGTGAAGTCGCGGTTGAGGTAGAAATTTCGCATGTCCACCTTGAGGTGGCTGTCGTCGACCAGATCCGCCTGGGCGGTTATCGGGGCGAGAACGGCGCCCATCAGGCCGACTTTTTTCAGTGCGCGCGCAAGCGGGGAAGTGCTGGGGTGCATGTGATGCTCCTTTGTTTCCGGCGAGCCGGGGTCTTGTAGGTATGAGCAGATCAACAGTGGCAGTGAATTTGCGGGCGCTCTGAACGGCGCGGTTATCCGCAAAACGGGCGTGAGAAGGCCCGTGCCCGGCGCCGTAGCGCCGGGCTTTTTGTAGGCTTGAAACGGTTTAGAACGCGGCCTTGGAAGACTCGCAGAGGCGGTGGTAGGCGCGGTTGAAGTACATCAGGCCTTCTTCGGCGTCGCCCTGTTTGATGTGCAGCACCTCGCAGTAGAAGATGCTGTGCGAACCGACTTCATGGACCTGGGCGATGCGGCAATCGAAGTTGACCAGCGCCTCTTCCAGCACCGGCGAGCCACTTTCCAGGGTCGTCCACGAGGTGGCGGCGAAACGCTGCTCGGAGTTCATCTCGCGGTTGGAGAACACCCCGGAAATATCCTGCAGCGCGGCGCTGAGCACGTTCACGCAGAGCACGCCGTTGTTCTTGAAGTGCGCGTTGGAAGTGGACGCGCGATTCATGCACACCAGCAGGGTGGGCGGTGAATCGGTGACGCTGCACACCGCCGAGGCGGTGAAGCCGAAGCGCCCGTGCGGGCCGTCGGTGGTGATCACAGAAACGGCGCCGCCGAGACGGGCCATGGCATTGCGGAATCCGGTTACGTCGACCATCTCCGTTCTCCTAGATGTCCAGAACCAGTTTTGGGGATTTGGCGCGCGAGCAGCAAACCAGGATCTGATCGTTGGCCGCTTTCTCGTCGTCGGTGAGGTACACGTCGCGGTGGTCCGGTTCGCCTTCGAGCACGTCGCACAGGCAGGTGCCGCAGATACCCTGCTCGCAGGAAATCTCGATCTTGATGCCGACATCCGCCAGGGCTTCGAGAATGCTTTGCCCTTCGGCCACCTGCACGCTCTTGCCGCTGCGGGCGGCGACCACTTCGAAGCTGCCGCCGCTGTTGTCGACCTCCACCTGGAAGTATTCGCGGTGGATGTGATCGTCCGCGTAACCGCGCTTGAGCGCGTCGCCGATCACCCACTCCATGAACCCGGTCGGCCCGCAGGTGTAGATGTGCACACCGCTTTCGGCCTGGCCGAGCACGGCGTCCATATCGAGCTTCTGCTCGGGCGCTTCGTCATCGAAGTGGGTGAATACCCGGTCGGCGAAGGCGACGCTCTGCAGCTGCTCGAGGAAGGCGCTGCGGCTGCGCGAACGGCCGCAGTAGTGCAGCTCGAAATCCTCGCCCCTGGCGTGCAGGGCGTAGGCCATGGCGATCATCGGGGTGATGCCGATGCCGCCGCCGAGCAGGATCGAACGCCTGGCGGCCTTGGCCAGTGGGAACAGGTTGCGCGGCGCGCTGATCTGCACCTCGGAGCCTTCGAGCAAGGTGTTGTGCACGCCTACCGAGCCACCGCGCGAAGCGGGGTCCTTGAGTACCCCGAGACGGTAGACGGCGTGGTCGGCCGGGTCGCTGCAAAGCGAATACTGGCGCACCAGGCCAGGGGCGATGTGGATATCCACATGGGCACCGGCGTCGAACGCCGGCAGCGTGCCGCCGCCCACCGGAATCAGATCGAGGACGACGACGCCGTCGCCCTGCAGCTGGCGCTTGTGCACTTGCACCGTCAGGAGTTGTTCAGTCATCTCGGGTTCACCCGCATTGCACGTCAAGGTAAAAGGCGGTCGTTGGTTCGGCCGTCGTATGGGTTGGTCCAGCGCTTAGCGCATGAATAAGCCGCCGTTCACGTCCCAGGTCGCCCCGGTGGTGAAATAGGCTTCCGGACGTGCCAGTTGCACGATCAGGTCGCCGAGAAAATCCGCATCGCCCAGACGCCCTACCGGGATGTTGGCGAGCATGCCCGGCATGCGTTCGGCCGATACCACCGAGTGCACCATGGGCGAGTTGATCGGCCCCGGCGCGATGGCATTGACGGTCACGCCGCCGGCGACCAGTTCCTTGGCGAAGATCTTGGTCAGGGTGACGATGGCGCCCTTCGACGCGGCGTAATGCGCGCCGGTGGCGGTGCCACCGTTCTGCCCGGCCAGCGAGGCCATGTTGACGATGCGCCCGTAGCCGGCCTTGGCCATGTGCGCGCCGAACACCTGGCAGCCGACGAACACGCTGCGGGTGTTGAGGCTCATGACGCGATCGAACTCTTCCGGGCTGATCTGCATGACCGGCGTGGCCATGGTCATCGCGGCGTTGTTGACCACCACGTGCAGGGCGCCGAAGCGGGCCAGGGTGGCGGCCAGCGCGGCCTCGAAATCAGCCTTGCTGCCAACGTCGAGCTTGAGCGCCAGCACCCGCTCGCCACTGGCGTCCAGGCCCTGGGCTGCCGCCTGGGCGCGCTCGGGTGACAGGTCGGTGATCACCACCGCATAGCCGGCGGCGAACAGCCGGCTGGCGATGGCAAGACCCAAACCCTGAGCGGCGCCGGTGACCAGTGCGATCTGCGTCATGGTCAGGCCCTCAGAGGATGTAGCCGATGCCCGCGAGGGTATCGTCGGAGTTGATCAGGCGGATCAGCTTGCGCTGGATCTTGAAGCTGTCGCCGCTGCGCACCAGGTCATAGGTCAGGTCGGCGCTGTAGTGCTTGAGCGAGTCCTTGCGGAAATCGCGCAGGTGCTGGGAGCAACGTACCCGCACCTGGTCGCCGTCTTCGGCAAGCACCCGGAAGTTCGACGCCGAGCGCACGGTGCGTGGCTGCGGGCTGGTGGAAATCGACTCGCCACCGATCAACCGCTGCACCCGCAACTGGCGCATGTGGGCGTCGTCGTAGGCGTAGTTGAGGGTGTTCTCGAAGTCTTCTTCCTTGGGGTCGATAGGGATGATGTAGGTGCCCTTGTCGGCCCACAGCGCCAGCCAGGTGTCGTACTCGTTGTGGTCGAGCATGTCGCCTTCGGCCCAGATGAAAGCGGTGACTTCTTGCAGCAATTGCAGATTCATTTTCAGTTCTCCGTCGCTCAGGCCGACATCATCTTTTTCCACTGCTGGTAGGCAGCGCGCATGCCGGTTTCAGCGGATACGTCGCTGACCAGGCCGTCTTCACTGGGTTTCTCGCCGGGCAGGCCGCGGTTGAGCATGATCCACAGGTCTTCGCCAGCGCTGGCGCCCTTCTGCACACGCTCCCAGGCCTCGGAATCGTCCGGGGTACCGAAGCCCATCGGGCCCTGGAAGTGTTCGTGCAGACGCAGGCGGTATCGGTTGGCCACGGCCGGGCCGCCGTCCATGGTGATCACCGAGTGATGGATTTCCGTTTCGTTGACCGAGATCGGCTGCAGCACCCGGAAGAACGCCATCGAGCAGGCGACGTTGGGGAACAGGTTGAGATTGAAACCCGAGCCGCCGACCGCACGCACGACGCGGCGCACCTGCTGCTCCTCGATGCCTTCGTCACGCAGCTCCTGCGCCAGGCTCTCGAAGCGGGTGGGGATCGGTGCGTCGAGGTTGGCTTCCAGGTCGATCAGATCGGGGATCATCACCATCACGCTGTGGCCATTGCCAAGGTCTTCGACGTAGCCGGAACCGTCGACGAAGTCGAGCATGTCCATGGTCTGCTGATCGACCGAGTGCAGGAACGACTTGTGCACCAGCGGGAAGTGGTAGGCGTCGGTGGTGTTTTCCAGCTGGATCTTCCAGTTGCCCGGGAAGCGGAAGCGGTGTTCGCCCGGCACCTTGATGCCGTAGCCGGCGCCCTGCTTCATGAACAGGTCCATCCACTTCTTGGCCGGGCCGAGGAAGTCGACCAGCGGCTCGATGTCGTCCTTGAAGGTGGCGAAGATCATCCCGGCGTAGCTTTCGGTACGCAGGCTGACCAGCGGCAGCTCGCTCTTGTCCAGGCACTCGCCGTAGCTGTCCGGGTGCGGAATGCCGCGCAGCGAACCGTCCAGGGCGTAGCCCCAGCCGTGGTACGGGCAGACGAAGCTGTTGGTCTTGCCCTTCTTGTGTTCGCACACGGTGGCGCCACGGTGACGGCAGCGGTTGAGCAGCACGTGAACCTGCTTCTTGCGGTCACGCACGGCGATCACCGGCTGCTTGCCGATGAAGGTGCTCTTGTAGCTGCCGGCGTCCGGGATCTCGCTCTCGTGGGCGACCCACACCCAGGTGCTATAGAAGATCTTTTCCATCTCGGCGTCGAAAAGCTTGGCGTCGGTGTACAGCGAGGTGTGCACGCGGTCGGCCTTGACCAGTTCGGCGGGGTCGCATTCGAGATTCACGACATCGATCATGTTATTCACGGTTGGCTCCTGGTCGGCTTATCTGGCCGACTGCAAAAAAGTCTCGGGTCATTCGGCCGCTTTGTTCGGCACCGGCAGCTGCGCCTCGCTGTTCCAGGCGCTGACAGGGCGACTGAACAGGTTCTCGGTCTGGAAATGCGCCATGCGCCATTGCCCCTCTTCCTCGGCGAAGCGCACGGTCAGACGCGCCGCATTCAGGTGCGAAGCGCCGCTGGCGAAGGTCGAGGTCTGCAACATCACCCAGCTGCCGGTCGCGCCCTCGCCCTGCACCTCGATCAGCTCGCTGGTCAGGAAGTGCACGTTGAGGGCGAAGTGCGCCGGGGTTTTCATGTAGGTGGCGAACATCGCGCGAATCGCTTCACGGCCGCGGTAGCCGCCGAAGCTCGCGGCGTACTTGGCGCCCTTGCCTTCCCACACGGCCTCGCGGGTGAACAGGCCGGCCAGTTCGTCCAGCGGCGTGCTGGCATCCAGGGCGTCGCACAGCACCATGTAGCGGTTCATGCAGGCGCGCACGGCATGCTCGGTTTCGAAGCGAGCGAGGCGGGCGTGAAGTTCGGCGATGGTCGACATGGCATTCACGCGCGCTGGATGATCAGTTCGCGGCCGGTACGGGCCTCGATCTTCACGTAGCGCCACAGCTTGTACGGGCCGCTGCCCACGGCGGTGGTGCGCAACAGGTTGCAAGCGGCGTGCACGGTTTCCAGGTCCGGCACGTCGGCCAGCAGGTAGGTGGTCCAGGGGTAGCCGCTGCTCGGGCCGACCATGCTCTGGTCGTCGTCCATGTTGCCGAACACGGTCACGCCCGGCAGGTCGTGGATGCCGTTCCACATGGCGCTGAATGCGGCCCAGACTTCCAGCTGCTCGTCACGGGCGGCGTCGAAGAAGTTCTGGTTGATGCCCATGCAGAACAGCACGCGCAGTGGTTTTTTCTCGCTCATGATTTGGCTCCGGGAAAGGTCAGAGGTAGCCCGGCAAGGGTTGCTTGCCGAAGAAGATGGCGCCGGCGTTCTGGTAGGTGACGTCGCCCATGAAGGCATGCTGGGTCACCACCTGGGCGTCGTTGACGAAACGCGCCAGCGGGCTGCTGTTGTAGACGCCGGTCATGCCCGAGAGCATCTGCGCGCTACGCGCCACTTCCGCGGCAACGCGCACGGCGTGGGTCGAGGACAGGCGCAGCAGGTTGATCTTTTCCGCCGGCAGCGGCTCGCCGGCGAGCACCAGCTGCCAGACATCGTCGATGGCTTCGTAGAAGAAGCAGCGGGCGGCGCGCAGGGCGGCCTCGGCCTTGGCGATCTCGACCTGGGCCAGCGGACGGTCGGCTACTGCCGGTGCGCCGGTCACCGAGATGCGCCCGGCGGCCATGTCACGCAGCTCGTCCAGCGCGGCGCGAGCCACGCCCAGGCCGACCACGGACAAAACCTGGGTGGCGAACGACAGCGACGGGTAGCGGAAGAACGGCTCGTCGAGGTTGGCCGGGCCGCCGCGCACGAAGGTCCAGGCCTCGGGCACCACCACGCCCTCGACCACCAGGTCGTGGCTGCCGGTACCCAGCAGGCCGACGGTGTCCCAGGTCTGGTCGATGCGTACCTTGCTCTGCGGCATCACCGCGAAGCGCGGCAGGTCGAGCTTGTCGCCGTTCTTGGGGGCGATACCGACACCGACCAGCGAGGCGCCCATGCAGCCGCTGGAATACTTCCAGCGGCCGTTGACCTTGAAGCCGCCTTCCACCGGGTCAGCCGGCTGTGGCGGGAAGATACCGCCGGCGAACACCACGTCCGGGCCATCGGCATACACCTGCTCGATGGTTTCCAGCGGCAGCGAGGCCAGGTAGACCGGGCTCATGCCGAAGCTGGCAACCCAGCCGGCGGAGCCGTCGGCCTTGGCGATCTCCTCGACCATGGCACAGAACTCGCCAGGCGAACGCTCGTCGCCACCGAAGCGACGCGGCACCAGGGCGCGGTACACGCCAACGGCTTTGAACGACTCGATCACGTCCGGTGCGATATGACCCAGGCGATCGAACTCGCCGGCACGGCCGCGCTGCTTGATATCGGCCAGCAGGTCCTTGAAGGCCTGGCTGTCGGTAATGGGAGCGGCGGGCGGCTTGCCGGCCAGATTGAGCGAATTCATGACAGGCTCCGGGATCACAGGAGGTTGGAATCGAGACGCCGCAGCAGCTCGCCAGCGACTGCCAGCAGCAGTTCGTCGGCGCCCTTGGCGGCGATCAGTTGCAGCCCCACCGGCAGCCCGGCCTGCCCTTCGAAGGGAATGCTCAGCGCCGGGTGGCCAGACAGGTTGAAGGGACGTACGAAAGCGGTCATGCCGAGCACCGCGCGGGTGTCGGCGGCTTCCTCGAGGCGCAGCGGGTAATCGGGCATGGTCGGCAGGGCCAGCACGGTGAAGCGCTCCAGCGCAGCGTCCACTTCGGCGCTGAAGCGCTCGCGCACCTGTTCGGCGGTCGCCAGGGCGGCGTCACTGGTCTGCCCGGCAGCTTCCAGGCGACCGGCGATATCGGCGCCGACCAGGCCGGTGGCGAGCAAATGCCCGCAGGCGTTCCAGGTTTCCCGGTTGATCACCACCATGCCGGCGTCATAGGCGCCCTGCAGGTCGGGCAGCTCGACGCGGCCCAGGGGCAGGTCGCTAGCGTCGAGCAGCGCATCGAGGGCGTCCTGAATGTCGCCGGCAGCTTGTACGGAAATTACGCCAATAGTGATGTCGCCCAGCTCGGGCGCCGGCCCGAATGTCGGGTCGATCACCGCCATGGCTTGGCTCAGCGTCGACAGATTGCGGGCGAACGGCCCGATGCAGTCGAGGCTGGTCTGGGCGGGCATGGTGCCGCGGCGGTCGATACGGCCGAAGGTCGGCTTGAAACCGAACACGCCACAGCAGCAGGCGGGAATGCGTACCGAACCACCGGTGTCGGTGCCCAGGGAGAAATCACACAGGCCAGCGGCCACGGCGGCGGCCGAACCACTGGATGAGCCACCTGGAATGCGTCCGGGGTAGCGCGGGTTTTCTGCGGTGCCGGCGTAGGCATTGATGCCGGTGGTGCCGTAGGCCAGTTCATGCAACACGGTCTTGCCGAGGATCTGGCAGTCGCCAGCCAGCAGGCGCTCGACCACCGCCGCATGCTGCTCGGCCGGCGCGGCATCCTGCAGGGCACGGCTGGAGGCGCGGGTCGGGTAGCCGGCGATATCGATGGTGTCCTTGACCATTACCGTCAGTCCGGCGCCGCCCAGCTTCATTTGCTCGATGACCATCTGCATGTCACTCACCTACTTGAACGTTGCGTCGGGCAGCCAGCGCTGCCGATTCGCGTAAATCTAAAATCGTCAGAATTACGTGAATTGTCAATTGAATATTCAAAATTAATTGGTGAGTAATTTGGTGCACTTTTCCACTAAAAAGCACCAAGTGCGTGCATTTCGGTAACGCCTCGAAAACCAGCATTTTCTGAAAAATATGGTAAATATCTTTTAAAAACAGCAATTTATTTTATAAAACGAGCAAGATTAGCAACACCAACGGTGTTACCTGCCTATTTTTTGATCAAAAATAAAAATCATAAAATCAGCACTGATAGAAAAAATTTACGCCCCTAAAAACACAGAATAAAGCTCATTTTTTCAACGCAAAAAAGACCCGAAAAATGGATGCTCAAGCCCCCGGCTTTGCTGCGTTCGGTCAGGTTTTCCGGCTACGCCAAATCCTCCTTCTGCAGGCCGCCCTGGCTGTAGGCCAAACGCCCCCGCGCCAACCCCACCCGAAAATTTCTGGCATGCAACCTGCAATTTCGCCCTCAGCTGCACCGCCGGCTGTTCACCGGTTGCGCTATGCCGGTGAGACCACCGAGCCCATTACGAGAAGGCGATACCCCTACCCCCGCGGTACGGCTGTTGAGCCCGTTATTAGCCCTGCACCCCGGAGTACGACATGCTGTTCAAGAAAGCTGTGTCCACCCTGCTACTGGGCGCGCTCTGCGCGTCGATGACGGCTCAGGCCGACGTGAAGATCGGCGTTATCAGCTCCTCGACCGGGCCCATCGCCCTGGTCGGTATCCCGCAGAAAAACAGCATCGCGCTGATGCCGAGCGAAGCCGGCGGCGAGGCCATCCGCTACGTCGCGCTCGATGACGGCAGCGACCCGACCGCCACGGTCAAGGCCTTCAAGAAGCTGCTCGACGAGGAGAAGGTCGACGCCATCATCGGCCCGAGCGGCTCGCCAAACGCCATGGGCGTCATCCAGTTCGCCGCCGAGTCGGGCACGCCGCTGCTCGCCCCGGTGGGCACCGCCGCCGTGGTGCTGCCGATGAACGAGCAGAAGAAGTGGGTGTTCAAGACCACCCAGAACGATGAGCTGATCGCCGAGGCGCTGACCGAACACATGGTCAACAATGGCGTGAAGACGCTGGGGATGATCGGCACCGCCGACCCCTACGGCGAAAACTGGGGCAAGGTGATGAGCGCCCTGGCCGCCAAGAACGGTATCAAGATCGTCGCCAACGAGCGCTTCCAGCGCCAGGACACCTCGGTGACCGGGCAGAGCCTGAAAGTGCTTTCCCAGCGCCCGGACGCCGTGCTGATCGCCGCACCCGGCGGCTCGGCGGTGATGCCGCAAACCACCTTGGTCGATCAGGGTTACAAGGGCCAGGTCTACCAGACTCACGGCGCGGCGCTGCCGGCCTTCCTGCAGCTCGGCGGGCGCAAGGTCGAGGGCACCATCCTCGCTGCCAGCCTGATGCTGGTGATCGACGAAGTGCCGGACGATCACCCGTCCAAAGCCGTGGCCCGCAAGTACATCGACGACTACACCAAGCTCAACGGCAGCGCGCCGGCGACCTTCGGCGCCAACGTCTATGACGCTGGCCTGCTGCTGGAAAACGCCATTCCCAGCGCGTTGAAGAAAGGCCAGCCGGGCACCCCGGAGTTTCGCGCCGCCCTGCGCGATGCGCTGGAAAGCACCCACGAACTGGCCGGTACCCAGGGCGTGTACAACATGAGCGCGGAAGATCACAGCGGCTTCGACGTGCGCGGCCGTGAGCTGATCACCGTGAAAGGCGGCAAGTGGGTACTGCTCAAGTAACCCCGACCGGTGCCCGGCACCGGTAACACGCTCGCCGTCAGATGCGCCCCCGGCCTGCGGGTCGGGGCTCATCGCGCGCGCGCCCAGCCCTGCATGCGAAGGATGTTGCCCCCATGAATTTCCAGATAGCCCTGCTGCTCGGCCAGGATGGCGTGACCAATGGCGCGATCTACGCGCTGCTGGCGCTCTCCATTCTTCTGGTGTTCACCGTGACCCGGATTCTGCTGATCCCCCAGGGTGAATACGTGACCTACGGCGCGCTGACCATGGCCGCCCTGCAGGCCGGTCAGCCGACCGCGCTGGTGTGGCTGCTGCTCGGTCTGACCCTGATCGACTGCAGCCTCGACCTGATCGGTGCGCTGCGCAGCAGCCACGCCTTCCGCCTGCCGCGCTGGGTGCCGGTGAAGCTCCTGTACGCCGTGGCCATGGTGCTGCTGGTGCGCAATCTGCCACTGGCCGAGCTGCCGATGGCCCTGCAGGCGCTGCTGACCCTGGCCCTGGTGGTGCCGCTGGGCCCACAGATCTACCGCTTGTTCTTCCAGCCAGTGGCCGGCGCCCATCCGCTGGTGCTGCTGATCGTCTCCATCGCCGTGCACGTGGCCATGGTCGGCGTCGGCCTGCTGCTGTTCGGCCCGGAAGGCGCACGTACCCAGCCGTTCTCCGAAGCCGGCCTGGAGCTTGGCCCGGTGACCCTCAACAGCCAGACGCTGTGGGTGATCGCCGTGTCGCTGGCGCTGATCATCGGCCTGTTCCTGTTCTTCGAGCGCAGCATTTACGGCAAGGCGCTGCGGGCCACTGCGGTGAACCGCATGGGCGCACGGCTGATGGGCATCTCGCCGACGTTGGCGGGCAAGGCGACTTTCGCCATGGCGACCTTCATCGGCGCGCTGTCGGGGATTCTCATCGCACCGATCACCACCCTGTATTTCGACTCGGGCTTCGTCATCAGCCTCAAGGGTTTCGTCGGCGCCATCATCGGCGGCCTGGTCAGCTACCCGGTGGCTGCCCTCGGCGCCCTCGCGGTCGGCCTGATCGAAGCCTTCTCGATGTTCTGGGCCAGTACTTATAAAGAGATCATCGTGTTCACCCTGATCATTCCGTTCCTGCTCTGGCGCTCGCTCACCAGCCGTCACGTGGAGGAAGAAGAATGAACCTGCGCGCCCTGCTGTTCGTTTTCGTCCTGCTGCTCGGCATCGCGCCCCTGGCGCTGCCGACCTTCCAGATCACTCTGCTCAACTACATCGGCCTGTACACCCTGGTGGTGCTCGGGCTGGTGCTGCTCACCGGCGTCGGCGGCATGACCAGCTTCGGCCAGGCGGCGTTCGTCGGCCTCGGTGCCTACACCAGCGCCTACCTGACCGCCACCGAGCAGCTGCCCGCCTGGCTGGCGTGGGCCGGTGGCTCGCCGTGGCTGGCGCTGCTGGTCGGCATCACCCTGACCGCCACGGTGGCGCTGCTGCTCGGCGCCCTGACCCTGAAGCTGTCCGGCCATTACCTGCCACTGGGCACCATCGCCTGGGGCATTTCTCTCTACTACCTGTTCGGCACCCTGGACGGCCTTGGCGGCCACACCGGCATGAGCGGCCTGCCGCCCTTCTCGCTGTTCGGCCTGGTGCTGGATAAGGGCTGGAAGATGTTCTACCTGATCTGGGTGATCCTGCTGCTGGCCATGCTGCTGGTGCAGAACCTGCTCAACTCCCGTGAAGGCCGGGCGATCCGCGCGCTCAAGGGCGGCCAAGTGATGGCCGAGTCGATGGGCGTGAATACCTTCCGCGCCAAGATGGTGATCTTCGTCATCTCGGCGCTGCTGGCCGCCCTTTCCGGCTGGCTGTACGCCCACAACCAGCGCTTCGTGAATCCCACGCCGTTCGGCCTGCACATGGGCATCGAGTACCTGTTCATGGCGCTAATCGGCGGCGTGGGCAGCGTGTGGGGCGCCATGCTCGGTGCCGGCATCCTGACCCTGCTCAAGCAGTGGCTGCAGGACTGGTTGCCGATGCTTTTGGGCAGCCAGGGCAACTACGAAACCATCGTCTTCGGCCTGCTGATCGTGCTGCTCATGCAGCGCGCGCCGGGTGGCCTGTGGCCGTTGCTGGTACGCCTGACTCCAGCCCGCTGGCGCCAGGGCGGCGGTGCACCCAAGGCCGATGAACAGCCGCCAGAGTTGCCGCGGCGGCAGTTACCAGCGAGCGGCGAGCTGATTCTCGAAGCCCGTGAGGTGACCAAGCGTTTCGGCGGCCTGGTGGCCAACGACCGTATGAACCTGAGCATCCACGCTGGCGAAATCCTCACCCTGATCGGCCCCAACGGCGCCGGCAAGAGCACGCTGTTCAACCAGATCTCCGGAGTGGACACCCCCACCGAAGGCGACGTGCTGTTCCTCGGCCAGCGCATCAACGGCATCGCCTCGCGGCGCATCGCCCGCCTCGGCATGAGCCGCACCTTCCAGCACGTGAAACTGCTGCCGACCATGAGCGTGCTGGAGAACGTCGCCATCGGCGCCCACCTGCGCGGCGACAAGGGCATCGTGCCGGCACTGCTGCACAGCGAGCGCGGCGAGGAAGCCGAGCTGCTGCGTGAAGCGCGCCGTCAGCTCGAACGCGTCGGCCTCGGCGACTACCTCTACGAGGAAGCCGGCAGCCTGGCGCTGGGCCAGCAACGCATCCTGGAAATCGCCCGCGCGCTGTGCGCCGACCCTTGCCTGCTGCTGCTCGACGAGCCCGCCGCCGGCTTGCGCCACAAGGAGAAACAGGCGCTCGCCGACCTGCTGCGCAAGCTGCGCGGCGAAGGCATGGCGATCCTTTTGGTGGAGCACGACATGGACTTCGTGATGGGCCTGGTCGACCGCGTGGTGGTGATGGAATTCGGCCAGAAGATCGCCGAAGGCCTGCCGGATGACGTGCAGAAAAACCCGGCGGTACTGGAAGCCTACCTGGGCGGAGCGGAGTGAAGACCATGAGCAATCAACCCGGTAACACCCTGCTCGACGTGAAGGACTTGTGCGTGGCCTACGGCAAGGTCGAGGCGTTGAGCAATGCCAGCCTGAGCGTTGGCGAAGGGCAGATCGTCACCGTGATCGGCCCCAACGGCGCCGGCAAGACCACCCTGCTGTCGGCGATCATGGGCGTGCTCGGCTCGCGTGGCCAGGTCAGTTTCGACGGGTCGCTCGAAGCCGTCCCCGAGGTCGAGGTGCTGGTCGGCCGCGGCCTGGGCCTGGTGCCGGAAAAGCGCGAGTTGTTCAACAGCATGAGCGTGGAAGACAACCTGCAGCTCGGCGCCTTCCAGCGCGTGCGCCAGGGCGACCGCGACTGGCGCAAGACCCTGAGCGAGGTATACGGCCTGTTCCCGCGCCTGCACGAACGCCGCGGGCAACTGGCTGCAACGCTCTCCGGCGGCGAACGGCAGATGCTCGCCGTGGGCCGCGCGCTGATGGCCAAACCCAAGCTGCTGATGCTCGACGAACCGAGCCTGGGCCTGGCGCCGCTGATTACCCGGGAGATCTTCCGGATCATCGCCGACCTGCGCCGCCAGGGCGTGTCGATCTTGCTGGTGGAGCAGAACGCCCGCGCCGCCCTGCGCGTGGCCGACTACGCCTACGTGCTGGAAACCGGGCAGATCGCCATGCAGGGCCCGGCCGCCGAACTGGCCGATGACCCGCGGGTGATCGAGGCCTACCTGGGCCTGGCCAGCAAACATCAGGAAATGCTCGCCGGCTAGGCTCTGTACGAAAAGTACCTGCGCTCGGTGATGCTTCGTTAAAAATCGGTTCGGACTGCTCATTTACAGCTCGTAAACTCCGCGTCCTCACCGATTTTTGCCTCGCCTGACCTTCGCTCGGAGACTTTTCGTACAGACCCTCGGCGCCACTCACTTCAACACACTGGCCAAAGGGAATCGCCATGTCATCACCCACCAACCGCCGCGTATGTATCGTCGGCGCCGGCGCCATCGGCTGCACGCTGGCTGCGCGGCTCGGTGCCAGCGGCCAGCCAGTCAATGTGCTGGCCCGCGGGCAAAACCTGGCTGCGCTGCGTGATAACGGCGTGCGCCTGACTGACCTCGACGGCAGCCACCACAGCCCGGTGAACGCCAGCCACAGCGCCGCCGAACTGGGTGAGCAGGACCTGATCTTCATCTGCACCAAAGCGCCAGCACTGGCCGGCCTGCTGCCCACGCTCGGGCCGCTGATCGGCCCTGAAACCGTGGTGGTGCCGGTGGTCAACGGCGTGCCCTGGTGGTACTTCCATGGCCTGCCCGGGCGTTTCGCCGGGCGCCAGGTGCAGGCCGTCGATCCGGACGGCGCGCTCAGCGTGGCACTCGATCTGCAGCGGATTCTTGGCTGTGTGGTGTTCATCACCGCCGAGAGCGAGGCGCCCGGCGTGGCTCGTTCGGACAATCCGCACTTGATGATTCTCGGCGAGCCGGATGGGCGCCTCAGCGACCGCCTGCACTGGGTTCGCGCGCTGGTCGAGCAGGCCGGTATCGAAGCCCGCGCCAGCGAGCATATCCGCGATCCGCTATGGACCAAGATCATCGCCAACCTCAGTTCCAACCCGCTGTCGGTAATCACCGGCGCGACCCTGGAACAGTTGTATGGCCGCGCCGACCTGCGTGGCGTGGTCGCCAAGATCATCCAGGAAACCCTGCTGATCGCCGCCGCCTACGGCGCGCGCATCGCCTTCGACCCAGAGACCTTCATGAAGCTGGGCGCCGACATGGGCGCGGTGCGCACCTCGATGCTGCAGGACTACGGACACGGTCGCCCACTGGAGCTGGCCGCCATTGGCGATGCAGTAATCGAGCTCGCCGGCTACCAGGGGCTCGGCATGCCGGTCACCCAGGACATTCTCACACTGGCGCGCTTTCGCGGCGAACAGCCAATCGCTCACTGACTCAAGAGACCGCCCCATGAACACCACTCACGCTACCGGCAAGCCCGCCCACTGCAACGAAGAAGAATGGGCGCTGCGCGTCAAGCTCACCCACTGCTACCACCTGGTGGATTACTTCGGCTGGACCGAGACCATCTTCAACCACATCTCCGCGCGCCTGCCCGGCCCGGCGCACCACTACCTGGTCAATCCATTCGGCCTCAACTACAGCGAAATCACCCCGGCCAACCTGCTCAAGGTCGACCTGCACGGTAACAAGCTGGAGCCCTCGGACTACCATGGCAACCCGGCCGGCTTCGCCCTGCACAGCGCCGTGCACGGCGCCCGCGATGACATCCAGTGCGTGATCCATACCCACACCACACCGATCTCCGCCGTGGTGCAGAAAAAGCGCGGCTTCACCCATGATGATTTCTACGGCGCCCAGCTCTACGGCCGCATCGGCTATCACACCTTCGAAGGCATCACCCTGTTCGATGACGAGAAGACGCGGATGATCGACAGCCTCGGCGACAAGCACATTCTGGTGCTGCGCAACCACGGCATCGCAGTGGGCGAGAGCAGCATCGAGAAGACCTTCTTCCTGCTCTGGACCGTGCAGCGCGCCGCCGAGAACCAGTGCGCCGCCGGCGCCCTGGGTGGCGAGGACCACCCGCTGGAAGAAGGCGTCGCCGAGAAATGCGCAGATCTCACCGCCATGCTGATCCGCGACAGCGGCTTCGCCGACACCTTCTTCGCCGCCATGGTGCGCAAGCTGCGCGCCGAGCGCGCGCTGCCCTGGTGAACCCTTGCACCCGCGGCGGGTTTCGGTTGGCAAGCAGGTGCAAAAAACTGACTGCGAGGAACAATTTTTACTTGGCCGTAGCAGTTTGAATGATCTGCATAACCCGCTGAGCGGGCCAGCAGAGAGAGATTCGCCCATGAAGGAATATGACTACATCGTGATCGGTGCAGGCTCGGCAGGCTGCGTAGTGGCCGCCCGGCTGATCCAGGAAAGCGCCGGCAGCGTGTTGCTGCTGGAGGCAGGCGGCAAGGACAGCAGCCCCTTCCACACCATGCCGGCCACCGTGGTGCAGGTGTTCCAGCAAAAATCCTGGCCGTACATGACGGTGCCGCAAAAGCACTGCAACAACCGCGAGATGATCATCGCCCAGGGCAAGGTGCTCGGCGGCGGCAGCTCGGTGAACGGGATGATCTACATCCGCGGCCAGCAGCAGGATTACGACGACTGGGTGAGCGACTGGAATTGCCCGGGCTGGGGCTACCGCGACGTACTGCCCTACTTCAAGCGTGCCGAAGCCAACGAGAGCCTGGGTAGCGAATACCACGGCCAGGACGGCCCGCTGCCGGTCAGCGAGAACCGTTATCGGCACCCGATGACGATGGCCTTCGTGCGTGCCGGCCAGGAAATGGGCCTGCCTTACGTCAACGACTTCAACGGCGCGTCTCAGGAAGGCGTCGGCTTCTACCAGACCACCACCCGCAACGGCGCCCGCGCCAGCACCGCGCGCACCTACCTGAAATCGGTGCGCGACAGCAGCAAGCTGCGCGTGGTGACCGACGCCCTGGTGCACAAGGTAGTGATCGAGCACGGCCGCGCCACCGGCGTGATCTTCAGCGAGAAAGGCGGCGCACCCACCACCGCCAAAGCGCGTGAAGAAGTGATCCTCAGCGCCGGCGCCTTCGGCAGCCCGAAGATTCTCATGCTCTCCGGGGTCGGCCCCAAGGAGCATCTCGCCGAGCACGGTATCGAGACGCTCGTCGACCTGCCGGTCGGCGAGAACTTCCACGATCACCTGCACCTGTCGCTCAACGCCACCACTCACGAGCCCAACAGCATCCTTGGCGAAGACAAGGGCTTACGCGGCATCAAGCACATGGCGCAGTGGCTGGCGTTTCGCAGTGGCCTGCTGACCAGTAACATTCTCGAAGGCGGCGGCTTCATCGACACTCAGGGTATTGGCCGCCCGGACATCCAGTTCATGTTCCTGCCGGTGATGGACAACTTCGACAACACCCCGGGCGAAGTCGCCCCGGCCGCCGAGCACGGCTTTACCGTCAAGGTCGGCCACCTGCGCCCGAAGGCCCGTGGCGAGGTGCGCCTACGCAGCACCGACCCCGCCGATTTGCCCTTGATCGACCCCAATTACCTGGGCGATCCGGAGGATCTGCAAGGCCAGATTCGCGCCGTGCAGGCAGGTCTCAGGCTCATGCAGCAGCCGGCGCTGCGCAGCCTGATCAAGAAGATCACCGCGCCCGAAAACATCGACTGGGGCGACACCGCCGGCATCGAAGCCTTCGTGCGCAAGTCCATCAAGACCGTCTACCACCCAGGCGGCACCTGCCGTTTAGGCATCGAGCCAGGCGACTCGGTGGTCGACCTGCAGATGCGCGTGCACGGCGTGCCCAACCTGCGGGTGGTCGACCTCTCGGTGTGCCCGCAGATCGCCAGCGGCAACACCAATGCGCCGGCCATCATGCTGGGTGAGCGCGGCGCCGACTTCATTCTCGGCAAGGCGCCCCTGGCACTCGATGCGCCAGCTGCGCAGACGCTCGATCTCACTCAGCTGCTCGGCGCCCACAGCACTTCGCTCGCCGAGCCCAGCCGCTCCTGACTGCCCGCGTCAGCTTTGGCGCCAACCGTGCGCCAAGGCTGACGCTCGCCTGAACATCAGTTCGAGGAACTCCTTTTCATGCGCATTCTCTCCAAACAGCACCTGATCGTTCCCGGCCTCTTTAGCCTGCTCGCCCTCGGCCAAAACGCCCTGGCCACCGAAGGTGGCGGTGGCGCCTACGCCAATGGCAGCGAGGGCTTCATGACCGGCGCACTGCCGCCGCCCGGCACCTATCTGATCAGCTACAACACTTATTACAGCGCCGATAAATTCGCCAATGACAACCCGGCATTCGACGACTTCAAGGTCAGCACCGCCGCCACCATCCTTCGCGCGATCCACGTCACCGACAAACAGATCCTCGGTGGCAACTGGGCGATGCATGCGTTTCTGGTCGCCGCCGACGTGGACGTCAACCTGGGTGCTGGCGGCCGGCAAAGCCGCGCCGGCATGGGCGACTTCATCTTCGACCCGCTCGCCATCGGCTGGCAAAGCGGCAACTGGCACTGGATCGTCGGCATGGACATCTACCTGCCCACCGGCCGTTACGACAAAAACGAGCTGGCCAATATCGGCCGCAACTACGTCACCCTCGAACCGCTGTTCGCCTTCACCTACCGCAACGCGGCCGGCTATGAGTTCTCGATGAAAACCATGTTCGACCACAATTACGAGAACCGTGACACCGACTACCGCTCCGGCAATGAGCTGCATGCCGATTTCGTCGTCGCCAAGCATTTTGGCAACTGGGGCGTGGGCCTGGGTGGCTATGCCTACAAACAGATCAGCGGTGACAGCGGCGAGGGCACGGTATTCGGCGACTTCAAGGGCCGCGCCATCGGCCTGGGCCCGCAGCTGACCTACACCGCGGCGAACGGCGTGAATATCCAGAGCCACTATCAGCACGAGTTCGATGTGCAGAACCGCCCCGAAGGTGACAAGTTCTGGTTGAACATCGCCATTCCACTCTGAGGATCTGGCTCCAGGCGCCGGCAGCGGACAAATAGCTGTCCGGCGAGGTTGGAGGTTTGCTGGGGACTGAGGCATTGCACGCACGCTTCTCATTCATCCAGCAACCTCGAAGCGCATCTAGCGGGAGAGCCGCTGAATAGATTGGCCGGGACAATCTCCGCCTGGCCTAGCTGATTGCACCCGGCACGAAAGGCGCCTCGCTCAACGCCTCCACTCACCATGCGCGCGTACTCTGCCGCGCACTCCAGCCGCAACCACGGTGGCATCAGACACCATTTCTGGCCCGAGAAATGCTTGAATATTCTCGTGATTAGTAATGTGTGCAGTTTCTGCACAATACGCACTATAACGATTAGAAGAAGCCCTCGAGGTGCACCTTGAACGTGCAGAAAGCCCACGATTTCGATCACTGGAACCAGGCCGTCAGCGCCGTGTGTGGCCGTTTCGTTACCCAGCGTGCGCACAGCGAATTCATCGGCGATATCAGCCATCGCGACCTGGGCGGCCTGAGCGTTGCCGACATCCACGTCAACGCCCGGTCGATCTGCCGCGAACACGCCAATCAGGATCGCGGCGAAGATCAGTTCTACTTTCTGGTGATGCAGCGCGAGGGCGTCATGGCGATCAACCATGACCAGCAGCAGTTCGTGTTGCAGCCCGGCGATATCGCCCTGCTGGACTCGGCAAAAACCTTCGAAATGTGCCCCCAGGGCCTGGTGCATCAGCTGTCTGTACACCTGTGCCGACGCACCCTGGACCGCGTACTGCCGGCCCGCGCCAAACGCTTTGGCAAGGTGCAGCACGGCAACCTCAGTGGTCGCGTGCTGGCCAGCATGCTGACGCAGATTGCCGCGCCTCAGGACGAATACACGCACGATGCCCAGGATGGCGCCGCCGTGCAGGATGCGCTGATCAGCCTGCTGCAGCCCTGCCTGCAGGACCAGACCGATACCCCTCGCGGCCGCCCGTTGCGGCGCATGGCCGAGCAGTTGATTCAGGAGTCGCTGCCCCACGCACCCTCGCCCACCGAGCTGGCCGCGCGCCTGAACATCTCGGTACGTCAGTTGTACCGGCAGTTCGAAATCGACGGCGACAGCATCTGCCGCTATGTGCAGCGCCAGCGCCTGGAATACAGCGCCCGCGACCTGCTCGACGACAGCCTGCGCATCACCACCATCGCCTACAAATGGGGCTTTACCGACTCGGCGCATTTCTCCCGAGCATTCAAGCGCCAGTACGGCGTCTCGCCGCGCGACTACCGGGTGCAGACCCAGCAAAGCTGAACTGCTGCGTTGCTACAGCGGCTGGTAGAGCACAGTTTCTGGCAGGCAATGACAAGCCTGAATCATTCGCCCGGCCGCACACTGCAGCCGCCCGGCACAAACAGTGCGGAAGGTTGCGAGGCTGCAACAATGCGTCACCCTGACGCGCAGCCCGGCGGGTGCCGGATTTAGTAGAAATGTCTATGATTGCCCGTCGACTTTCATAAAGCAGCCCATTCATGTCCAGCGCCAAGAAACGCCGCAGCCGTTACAACCCCGCCAGCGAAGATTTCCACAAGGAAGAATTTCCCTTCTACTGGCTGGCGCGCGTGTACGGCCGCTACTCCCTGGCCATGGAGAAACTGCTCAAGCGCATCGACCTCGACATTCCGCGCTGGCGCGTGCTCAACATCCTGTTCGAAAACGACAATTCGAGCATTTCGGAAATTTCCGAACACGCCGTGGCCAAGCTGTCGACCATCACCAAGATCGTCTACCGCATGAAGGACGACGGTCTGGTGGAAACCAGCCAGAGCGCTCAGGACGGCCGCGTTACCCAGGTCGCCCTCACGGAAGCCGGGCGCAAGGCCTTCTTCGCCATGCACGAGCTCACCGACGAGCTGTTCCACAAGAGCTTTGAAGGCCTGACCGAAGCGCAATTGCGCAAGCTCAATCAGGTGCTGGCGAGCATCTTCGCCAACCTGCCGGAGCACTGAACAGCGTCGCCGCTCACAAGACTGCCCACTAGCGGCGTAGTCGATCGACTAGCAGGCGCTCCAGACCCTCGATCCAGTCATCCAGGTTCATACCGTCGCTATCGGGCGGGCCATCCAGCAGGCACAGCGTCTGACGGGCCACCGCGGCCACGCGGCGACTCTCGCCGCGCCCCGCCAGACGCGCCTGCAGCAGCCGTTCGAGCAGCGCTGCGTAGTCGACTTTAAGCGCCTGCAACTCGTACTGGGCCTCGCCGTTGAGGTGGCGGCTCTCGAGGGATGCGAGCACATACCAATCCGAGTTTTCGAACTTGAAGGCCAGATGATGGCGAAGGAAAGCCGCCAGCGCCTTACCCGGCTCGACGCGCCGCAAGCGAAGCTGCGCGCTGTCGATCAGCTGCTCGTAACCCTCTTCGATCAGTTCTTCCAGCAGCGCTTCCTTGCTGTGGATATGGCTATACAGCGATCCCGCCTGCAGCCCCACCGCCTGCGCGAGTTCGCGCAGGCTGACCGCATGAAAGCCCCTGGCGGCGAACAGCTGGCGGGCCATATCGAGCAGGTGCTGGCGGGCCTGGGTATTGGCTGAAAGCGAAGCAGGCATGGTCGAGTCTCCAGCGCTCAGGCGAGATTTTCCAGAATACGCTCGGCGCGCAGGATCACCGGCAGGTCGATCAACTTGCCGTTCAGGCTGATGGCGCCGACGCCACTGTGGTTTGCCACCGTGTCCAGCACCTGGCGCGCCCACTGCAGCTCATGCTCGGCAGGCCGGAAGCCTTCATTGATCGGCGCAACCTGTTTGGGATGCACGCAGAGCTTGCCGGCAAAACCTTGCAGGCGGGCGCGCTGCACGTCACGGGCGAGCAAGTCGAGATTCGCCAGATCCAGTGTCACGCCATCCACCGGCGCACCGATGCGTGCCAAAGCCGAGGCAATCACCAGGCGCGAGCGGGCGAACAGCAGTTCTTCGCCGTCGCCGAGAATGCCGGTGTCGACCTGGAAATCCACAGAGCCAAAGGCCAGGCACTGCACCTTGGGCGCGGTGGCGATCTGCTCGGCGTTCCACACGCCACGGGCGCTCTCGACGATCGGCAGAATCCGCAACGGCTCGGGCAGGCGTTCGGCTAGCGCGGCGAGCTGGTCAGCGCTTTCCGCCTTGGGCAGCGATACACCGAGCAAACCAGGCATCTCCAGCAGCGAACAGTCATCGAGGTGCCACTCGGTATCACTGCCATTGACGCGCACCCAGGCGCGGCCGCCGGCCTGTAGCCAGCTGCCAATGGCCTCGCGCGCCTCGGCCTTGCGGTCGGGCGTGACGGCATCCTCGAGGTCGAGAATCACCACGTCGGCGCCAGCGGCGCAGGCTTTGTCGAAGCGTTCCGGACGGTCGCCGGGGACGAACAGGTACGAGCGGGCTGCCATGGCAGGTCTCCACGTAATTGAGTTGATGGGCGGATGAGTGGTGACGGGGAAGCGTCAGCCTGTGTCGCAGCGCGGCGCAGGGGCGCCGGCGAAGCGCCAGAGCAGCAGGGCGATCGCCAGCATCAGCCCGCCGAACAGCAGGTAGCCGCTGGCCAGGGAATGGCTGAAGTGAGTCACCCCGGCGAACAGCGGCGGGCCGGCGACCACACCGAAATAGGTGAAAAACAAGGTGCCGCCAGTGTATTGCCCGGCCGTCCCGGTAGGCGCCAGGCGCGCCACTTCGGCCAGGTACACACCGTTCCAGCCAATGGCGGTGGCGCCGAACAACATGCTCACCGCGGCCACCAGGGACAGCGGCCAACTCTGGGTGAAGGCAGCGGTCAGCAACGAGGAAATCGCCATCAGCAGGGCCAGCAACGGCAGCAGCCGGCGCGGTTCCAACCAGTGGTCGGCCACCCAGCCCCACAGCAGCCGGCCAACCACCCCGGCGCCCTGAGTGAGGGCGAGAATCACCCCGGCGGTAACCAGTGCCAGCCCGTAATCTTCGGTCAGGTAGCTGACCAGATAGGTGGTCAGGCACAGCTGCATGGCCCCGAACAGCAACGAGCACAACGCCAGGTTGCGCATGCGCGGCATGGCGAAGATCAGCCGCAGCGGCTTGAACGGATCACGCCGCGGCGCCGGGCTCTGGCTACGGTCATCGTCGAGCGCCTCACGCACGCACTGGGCGACCAGCGCCATCAGTGCACAGGCTAGAGCCACCGCCAGCAGTGCGCCGTGCCAGCCAATCAGCCCCACCAAGCTGGGCACCAACATGCCGGCGAGCACCCCACCAATCGGCACGCCGGTTTGCTTCAGGGAAAACATGAAGCCCATCAGGTGGCGCGGTGTGGTGCGCGCCAGGATGTGCGAACTGGCCGGCGTCACCGGGCCGTAACCGGCACCCAGCGCCAGTGCGCTGATCACCAGGCACCACAGTTGGCCACCGGCGGCGATGGCCAGACCAGCACCGCACAGCAGCAAGCAGACCTGGCTGACGCGAATAGCACCGAAGCGCAGAATCCAGCTGCCGCTGAGCAGGCTGGAGATCATCGCGCCCAGGTAGATCAGCGCCACGAACAAACCAACCAGGGCGAGGCTACCACCCAGATCCGGCAGCGCCACAGGCGCCAATACCGGCACGGTGAACGAAGCCATGGACACCAGGGCCTGAATCGCCAGGGTGACCGCCAACGCCGCGTAACTGTTATTCACCGGAGCTGCCCTGCCAGATCAGCCGCTGGGTGATGGAGTAGCTGAAGCGTTCACCCGGGTGCACGTTGACCGCCACCTCGAGTAATTCATCGTTGCCGCCGTAGTACTTGCGCACGATATGCAGGCCCGGCGAGCCGGGCTCAACGTGCAGAGCACGCGCTGACTCGGGTTCCAGGCTCACCGCACTGATGGTCTGGCGTACCTCCGCCATCTGCAATCCAAAACGCCGCTGCAGGAGTTCGTAGATCGGCGTCTTGCCATCCCCGAATCCCTCCAGCGCTGCGCCGTAGGCACGCGGCACGTATACCAGGGTACGCGCCAGCGGCGCGCTATCACCCTCACGATGACGCACGCCAATCGCCCGTACCCAGACCTGCCCAGGTTTGCACTCAAGCAACTCGGCCAGCTCCTCGTCGGCGCTGACCTCCTCGGTACCGCTGAGCTCCATGCGCACGTCACGCACATACTGATGCAGGTCGGAAATCCCTTCGCTCGCCTGTATGTAGCGTGACGCCGGCTGAGTCGCCTTGACCCGGGTGCCGACGCCCTGCTGCTTGCTGATCAGGCCAAGCTCATTGAGCCGACGAGTTGCCTCGCGCACCGTATGCCGGCTGACATTGAACTGCTTGCACAGCTCATGTTCGGTGGGCAACAGGCTGTTCAGGGGATAACGGCCCGCCTTGATCGCCTCCATCAGCGCTTGCGCCAGGATCAGATAGCGGGGTTGTCCACCGGACAACAGCGAGGGCAATTCCTGGTTCATCTCAGCTCACTCCTGCAGGCTTCGAGTAGTTGGCATCCTTGCCGCGCAAAGCGCCCAGGATCGTCTGGTTGTGCGCACCTAGCCGCGGGGCCGGTCGGTTGGGCAAGGTCTCGCCCGCGCAGCGAATCGGACAGGCGAGCGTCCTGATCGTACCGCGCACCGGGTGCTCGACGCTGAAAATCAATCCCTGCTCATGGGCGAAGGGGTTATCCAGGGCCTGACCGACATCGTTGACCGGTGCTGCCGGTACCTGGCCGCCAAAGTGCGCGAGCCAGTAGGCGGTCGGCTGCTGCATCAGCACCGCATCGAGATCGGCGGTCAGCTGGTCGCGGTTGGCCAGGCGTGCCTTGAAGCTACCGTACTGATCGCTGCTGGCCCACTCGGGCTTGCCGATCAGATTGGCCAGCACCGCCCAAAACTTCTCCTTGTTGCACATGATGAACATCCAGCCATCCTGGGTTTTGTACAGCTGGCTGGGGGTAAGCGACGGGTGCGCCGAACGCGGTGTGCGCTCGGTCTTCACGTCTTCGTTGAGGTACCAGGTGCCCAGGTAGTTGAGGTTGTGCATGGCCACGTCGTAAAGGCTCACGTCGACATCGCGGCCAATGCCCGTGGCACGCGCGCCGACCAGTGCCGAGACCAGCGCCAGGGCCGCGGTGGTGCCGGTCATCATGTCGATGATCGACAGGCCGAAGCGCGCCGGCGGCCCACCCGGCTCGCCCGTCAGCGAGCAATAACCGGCCTCGGCCTGCATCAGGTAGTCATAACCCGGCCAGGCCTTGCGTGCACCTTCACGGCCATAGGCGGACAGGTGACAGCAAACCAGTTTCGGATTGTGCTGGGCGAGCTGCGCGTAGGTCAGCCCGAGCTTTTCCGGCAGGTCGCCGCGCAGGTTGTCGTAGAGCGCGTCGGCGCTTTTAAGCAACTCGATCAGCTGAACCTTTTCCTCGGGGTTCTTGAGGTTGAGGGTGACGCTCTTCTTGTTGCGGTTGAAGGATTGATAGAAGTGGCTGTCGCCTTCCTCGAAGTAATAGGGGCCGACATGCCGGCCGATTTCACCGCCATCGGCGGGATTCTCGATCTTGATCACCTCGGCGCCGAGATCGGCCAGGTGCTGGGTACCGAACGGGCCGGCACCGTACTGCTCGACGGCGACGATGCGCACGCCTTCCAGGGGCAGGCTCATACCGGGTTCCTCTCGATCAGTTGCTTGGCAATGATGATGCGCTGCATCTCGTTGGTACCCTCACCAATGGTCAGCAGCGGCGCGTCGCGGTACAGCCGCTCGACGTTGTATTCCTTCGAGTAGCCGTAGCCACCATGGATACGCATGGACTCCAGAGCGTTTTCTACCGCGGCCTCGGTGGCCAGATACTTGGCCATGCCGGCCTCCATGTCGCAACGCTCACCCCTGTCGTAGGCCTTGGCGGCTGACTCGGTGAGCAGCCGCGCCGCTTCAACGCGCGTAGCCATTTCACCGAGCTTGAGCTGGATCGCCTGGTGCTCGCAGATCGGTTTGCCAAAGGTCTTGCGCACCTGTGAATAACTCACTGCCTCGTTCAGCGCCGCGCGGGCCACGCCGACGCCACGGGCCGCGACATTGATACGCCCCAGCTCCAGGCCGGACAGCACCTGCTTGAGGCCAACGCCCTCGACCCCACCGATCAGGCAGTCGACCGGCACCTTGAAGTTCTCGAACACCAGCTCGCAGGTGTCGATGCCCTTGTAGCCGAGCTTCTCCAGCTTGCGCGCCACCTTGAACCCCGGCCCTTTCTCGGCGATCAGCCAGCTCATGCCCTTGTGGCGCGGCTCTGCGGTCGGGTCGGTCTTCACCAGCAGGGCCACCACGCCGCCGTGCAGGCTGTTGGTGATCCAGGTCTTGGCGCCATTGACCACGTAGTGGTCGCCTTCGCGCCGTGCGGTGGTGCGGATCGCCTGCAGGTCGGTGCCGGCATCCGGTTCGGTGAAGCCTACCGCGCCACGCAACTCACCACTGGCCATGCGCGGCAGGAAACGATCCTTCTGCGCGGGGGTGCCGTGGCGCTGAATCGCCGAGGCCATGATCAGGTGCGAGTTGATGATCCCGGACAGCGACATCCAGGTGCAGGAAATGCGCTCGACGATCTTCGCGTAGGTGGCGGTGGACAACCCGAGGCCGCCGTACTGCGGGTCGATGATGCAGCCGAACAGGCCCATGGCCTTCATCTTCTCGACCATTTCCTCGGGGTAAATGTCGTTTTTCTCCAGCTCATGCACGAACGGCCTGGCTTCGGTTTCCAGGAAGCGATCCAGGGCGTCGAGGATCATGCTTTCCTGCTCGTCATATTCGCTCATCGATGTATCTCCCGATTGTTCTTGTTGGGGGTCAGGCCGCGGCCGCCAGGACGCGCGACAGGGCGCGAGCGCTGCCTCCGTCGAGGTCGAGCAAGGCGTCGAGGATGGTCTGGGCGCGCTGCGGCGCCACGGCGGTATGTGCGTTGTCGAGGAACTTGGCGACGATGTCCGCGCTGCTCAGCGGACGATCCGCAGCACCGCGATTGATCGCCTCGCGGTGCCGCAGCTCGCGCCCGTCCCTGAGGGTCACCAGTACCTCACCGGAGTAATGGCGCGGAAAGCCCGACTGTGGGTCGATCTGGTAGTCGATCCGCTCCATCAGCGCCAACGCTGCCGGGTCGGTGAATGCCTCGGGCTCCAGATCCGGTAAACCGAAGCGCCCGCGTAGCAGGCCGCTGGCGATGGCGTAATGCACACTGAATTGCGCCTCGTAGCTGTTCGCCGGCTTGCGCTTGGCCGCCTGCGGCTCGCAGACGATGCCGATGGTTTCCTTTGGCACCAGAGCGGTGATGCGCACGATGTCTTCAGCGCGCACACCCTGGCCATGCAGGATCACCGCCGAGTCGGCCGCCGCATGGGTGAAGTGGCACGCCGGCACCGGCTTTACCGCCACCTCGCCGACCTCCCAGACCTCGCCGAGGTCGGCTGTGGCCAGGGTGTAATCGCATTCGGCCTCGCGCTCACCCAGGTGGCTCTTGAACAAGCCGAAGCGCCCCTCGTAAACCGCCTGCGGGCCGGTGAAACCGTGACGTGCAAGAGTTGCGGCGGTCAGCCCGGACACCCCAGCCCAGCCCGGATGCATGCGCTTGGTCCAGGCGCCGTCCTCGAGAAACTCCAGGCTGCCGGAGGCGGTGCTGAGCACGATGCCCTGAGCCATCGCCAACTGAGCGGCCGTCTGCTGCTGCAGCTTGCCGGCGATCAGCGCGCAGCCAAAGGCACCGATCAACCCGGTGGGATGAAAGCCGACCTGATGGAACCCGCCTTTGGCCACCGCTGCAACGCGAGTCGCCACTTCCATGCCCAGCACGTAGGCCGTCAGCAGCTCCCGGCCACTGCTCTGGTATTTCGCGGCAATGCCCAGGGCGGCCGGAAAGCAACTGGCCGTGGCGTGAATGACGCCGCGACCGTGGGTATCGTCGAAGTCCAGACCGTGGACGAGCGTGGCATTGAGCAGCATGGCGTCACGCAACGACAGCTTGGCACCCAGACCGATCACGTCGCTGTCGCCCTCGCCCAGCTCACGGGCGGCGGACAAGGTGCGTTGGGCGAATTCGTAGCCGGTCGAAGCCAGGGCGATACCCACCGCATCGAGGATCAGAAGCTTGGCTCGCTCGCGGGCGGCCTCGGGAATCGCCTCGTAGTGCAGCCCTGCAGCGAACTGGGCAAGGGTGGCGGCGATGGAGTGTTCAGCGGAGGCATTCATTATGGTTGTTCCTCAGTTGACCAGCGTCAGCGAGATCGCCGGAATGAAGGTGATCAACGCCAACCCCAGCAAACGCACGCCGTAGAACGGCAACACGCCTCGTGCCACCTCATGCACTGGCTGCTTGGAAATGCCGGCCATGACGAACAGGTTCAGACCGATGGGCGGTGTGAGGGTGGCGATCTCGACATTGGCCACCATGATCACGGCGAAGTGGATCGGGTTGATGCCCAGGTGCGTGGCGATCGGGAACAGCAGCGGTGCGGTGAGCACGATCAGGGCGATACCATCGAGGAACATGCCCAGAATCAGCAGCACGATGTTGACCAGGATCAGGAACTGCCAGGGGCTCAGGTCCATGGCACCGACCATCGCAACCAAACTGGCTGATACCCCCATGCGGGCCAGGGCGAAGCCAACCAGGCTGCCACCCATGACCACGGCGAATATCATGGTGGTCTGCAGCAGTGAGTCGCGGGCCACGTCCCAGATGCCGCCCAGAGTCACGCTGCGGTACACCACTAGGCAGAGAATCGCGGCATAGGCGGCGGCGAAGGCCGAGACCTCGGTAGGGGTCAGGTAACCGGTATAGATGCTGCCCAGGATCAGTACCGGCATCAGCAAGGCCGCACCGGCACCTGGCAAACGGCGGCTGAAAGCGCGCCAGTCAGCACGTTGCGCCTGGGCGCCATAGCCGTTGCGCCGCGAGAAGAACATCACCGCCACCATCAGCAGGCAGGCCTCCATCAACCCCGGCAGCACACCGGCGATGAACAGCTGGTCCACCGGCAAGCCGACGATCGAGCCGATCAGAATGAAGCCCAAAGATGGCGGGATCATCAGACCCAGGGTGCCGCCCACCGCGACGATGGCCGCCGAGAAACGTGGTGGGTAATTTTCCTTGGTCAGGCCACCGACGGTCGAAGCGCCAATGGCCGCTGCCGAACCCACGCTGGAGCCTGACACCGCAGCGAAGAACACGCTGGCGATCATCGCCGTCAGCGCGAGGCCGCCACGCACCGCCTGCACCACGCTGCCAACCAACTGGATCAGCAACTCGGCGATATTGCCGCGCATCATCAGGTTGCCGGCCAGTACGAACATGGGAATGGCCATCAGTGGATAACTGTTCACCGACTTGAAGGCGGTCTGTGCGATCACCGTGGTCGGCACCCCGGCAACGAACAGGATCAGGCCGGTGGTCACCAGCCCCAGGGCCACGGCGACGTGGGTGCCGATGGCGAGGAATGCCAGCATCACCAACAGAGCAATAAGCATGGTGGCCTCCTAGAGCTGTGAGCCGGTGATCTCGCCATTACCGAACGGGTCATTGCCCTTTAGGGCGACAACCAGACAACGCAGGTAATAGGCAAGGAACAACAAGGCACCGATGGGCATGACCAGGAACAACAACCAGAGCGGCAGATCGAGATTGGACTCGGTCATCATGCCCATCGTGTAGTAGCGGTGAACCTGCGGCAGCGAGGCGTAAAACAGCAGCCCGCAAAACAGCACTCCAACCAGGCTCGACAGCACGTGGCAGAGACGCTGCAGACGCGGCCCCAGACGCTCCACCAGCAGCTCGGTGCGAATGTGATTACCTGAATGGCCTGCCACGCCAAGCGTCAGGAAGAACGCCCAGATCATCAGGTAGCGCACACCTTCTTCGGCCCAGAACGCACTACTGTCGAAGGCGGCGCGGGAAATGCCCTCGAAAAGCATGATCGCGGTCGCCAGTAGAAACATGATCGTGGCCAGGTTGAGCAATACCTTGCGTTCGAACAGCAGCCAGAAACTGCGCCCACTATCAGCCTGCTGCCGTGGTTCGGCTGTGGTTTGCGCGGTCATCACAGGCACCTCGCCTCGATGGCGTCCATCGCGGGCAGCACCTCAGGATGAGCCTTGGCGAAGACTTCCTTGTTGTTCTCGGCGATCTGCTGGTAGGCCTTGGACTCTTCGGCGGTCGCCTGGGTAAAGGTCGCTCCGCCAGCCACCATCTTGTCGATCAGCTTCTGATCCTCGACCACCACCTCTTTCCACTGTTTGGAAGTGATCTCGTCCATGCTGCTGGTGACGGCTTCCTGCTCGGCCTGGCTCAATCCGTCGAACCAGACCTTGTCGACCACCACCGCATAGGTGGTGAGCGAGAAATTGGGGACGTAGTACGCATGCTTGCCGGTCTGCCCGATCATCTCGGCCCAGCCACCCGCGGAGGTGAACACGCCGTCGATAGCCCCTTGCCCCAGCGCCGTACTCATTTCCGAGGCGGGCATGGACACCGGGCTGGCTTGCAGGCCGCGGATGGTGTCGAGGAACACCCGACCGCCAATGACCCGAATCTTGCTGCCCTTGAAGTCGGCGATCTGCTTAACATCGCGCCGACTCATGATGAAGAACAGGTCTGCAGCCCGTAGCAGCCCGAGGATCTTCAGCTGGCGCGGCTCCACATAGGACGACATCAGCTCGGTCAGCCCCTTGGCGTAACACTGGTTGTTCATCAGCTTGTCGGTGAGGGTAAACGGCAGGTTGATCGCGCCCAGACGCGGGTCGATGGTCTCGATGCGCACCGACACCGGCCAGACCATCTGCACGGCGCCCGTGCCGAGGGCAGCCAGGGCATCCTGATCGTTGTAGAGCTGCGAGGCCGGAAAGACCTTGACCTCAAGCGCGCCCTGCGTGCGCTCGCCGACCCGTTCGGCGAACTCGTTCATGTAGCCGGTTTTCCAGTGGCTGGCGGCGACCTCGTTGGGTAACACCAGCTCGGCAGAGAAGGCTGCTGGCGCGAGCGCCAGCGTGCAGCTCGCGGCAGTGGCCGCGATGAAGCGCTTTAGCATGGACATGGTATTTCCTCGTATTTGTTCTTGTTGAGGAACGACGTACCGCGTTAGCGAACTGGGAACTGCGCCGCTGGCGTCAGTAATTGGCAGCCTCGTCGAGCGTGTTGCCCTCTCTCATCTGAATCAGCACGTTGCGCTCGAACGTCATGAACACCGTGCCGTCGGCCTTGGTACCCGTGGTCTTGACGCTGATGATTCCCTGGTTGGGTCGCGACTTGGAGGCTCGCTTGTCGAGCACCTCGGAAGCGGCATAGATGGTGTCGCCTGGAAACACCGGCGCCGTGAGTTTGATGTCCGTCCAGCCGAGGTTGGCGATAGCCTTGCCACTGACATCCGGCACGGTCATGCCGAGCACGATGGCCACGGTCAGGCCGCTGTTTACCAGCGGCCGACCAAACTCGCTCTTGGCCGCATAGGCAGCGTCGCAATGCATGGGGTGCAGATTCATGGTCAGCAGGGAAAACTGGATGTTGTCGGTCTCGGTGATGGTGCGGCCGGGACGATGTTCGTACACGTCACCAATTTCGAAGTCTTCGAAATAGCGGCCGATCTGCCCACGGTAGCGCTGTTCGCCAATCTGCTTGACGCTCATATGGAGCTCCTTCTTGTTGTCTGGCGAACGGGTCGCCTTAGTTATCAGGTTGTCCGGACAACAGGATAGGAGACGATAAAAATTCCTGCCACCCACATAGTGCGAAATGGCGCTGTGAATACCCGTTTCGGTTAGCAAAGTACGAGTGGCAACGCGCCTAGGTCGGCGATCTCGCCCGGCACTTACCGTTCGTCGGCAGCGTTTCTTCGTGGTGGGAAAGCGGCATTGCCGAGCCCTCCATGACGAGGCGCAGATGTCTTGTTCGAATAGCGTCGCGCTGTCAGCGCAGAAATATGCGGAGTCGTTATTCCCGTCTGCGGCCGCAACAGCACTCCAGCGCGAACTGCGTGCAATACCGCTACGCGGCGCCGTTTGCCCAACCTGCGCCGGCCCCCTAGAATGCCGCGATGCAAAATGACCTCGATCAGCGACTCACCTCTCTAAACCCAGCCCAGCACCACGCGGTTACCACGCCGCCTGGCCATCAACTGGTGCTGGCCGGTGCCGGCTCCGGCAAGACCCGCGTACTGGTGCACCGCATCGCCTTTCTGATCCAGCGCCTGGACGTCTCGCCGCACAGCATCCTGTCGGTGACCTTCACCAACAAGGCGGCGGCCGAGATGCGCCATCGCATCGAGGACGTGCTCGGGCAGAGCCCGGCGGGCATGTGGGTCGGCACCTTCCACGGCCTGGCGCACCGCCTGCTGCGTGCCCACTGGCAGGAAGCCAAGCTGGTCGAGAATTTCCAGATTCTCGATTCCGACGACCAGCAACGGCTGATCAAGCGGGTGATCCGCGAGCTGGGTCTGGATGAGCAGCGCTGGCCGGCCAAGCAGGCCCAGTGGTTCATCAACGGCCAGAAGGACGAAGGCATCCGCCCGGCCGGCATCCAGGCCAGCGGCGACCTGTTCCTGGCCACCATGCGCAGCATCTACGAAGCCTACGAGGCCGCCTGCGCCCGCGCCGGGGTGATCGATTTCGCCGAGCTGCTGCTGCGCGCCCTCGACCTGTGGCGCAACAATGCCGGCCTGCTGGCGCACTACCAAAAGCGATTCCGGCACATCCTGGTCGACGAGTTCCAGGACACCAACGCCGTGCAGTACGCCTGGCTGCGCTTTCTCGCCATGGGCGGCGAAAGCCTGATGGTGGTGGGCGACGACGACCAGTCGATCTACGGCTGGCGTGGCGCCAAGATCGAGAACATCCAGCAGTTCGACAGCGACTTCGCCGACGCAGAGATCATCCGTCTGGAGCAGAACTACCGTTCCACGGCGAACATCCTCAACGCTGCCAACGCGCTGATCGCCAACAACCAGGGGCGCCTGGGCAAGGAGCTGCGCACCGATGTCGGCGATGGCGACCTGATCAGCCTGTACGCCGCCTTCAACGAGCACGACGAAGCGCGCTACGTGGTCGAGACCATCGGGGATGCCCTGCGCAAGGACGGCATCAAACGCAGCGAAATCGCCATCCTGTATCGCTCCAACGCACAGTCGCGGGTGCTGGAAGAAGCGCTGCTGCGCGAGAAGATCCCCTACCGCATCTATGGAGGCCAGCGCTTCTTCGAGCGCGCGGAAATCAAGAACGCCATGGCCTACCTGCGCCTGATCCACCAGCGCGGCAACGACGCCGCCCTGGAGCGGGTGATCAACGTGCCGGCACGTGGCATCGGCGAGAAGACGGTGGAAACCCTGCGCCAGTTCGCCCGCGCCAACGACCTGTCGATGTGGGCCGCGCTGCACGAAGCGGTCGGCACCAAGGTGATCGCCGGCCGCGCCGCCAGTGCCTTGAACGGCTTCGTCGAACTGATCGACACCCTGGCGTTGAAGGTCGAGGGCCTCCAGCTGCACAGCACGGCGCAGCTGGTCATCGAACAATCCGGCCTGCTTGCCTATCACCGCGACGAGAAGGGCGAGAAGGCCCAGGCGCGGGTGGAAAACCTCGAGGAACTGGTGTCCGCCGCCCGTGCCTTCGACTCCTATGAGGGTGAGGACGGTGACGAAGCGCAAACGCCGCTGGCTGCTTTCCTCGATCATGCCTCGCTGGAGGCCGGCGACACCCAGGCCGCCGAACATGAAGACAGCGTGCAAATGATGACCCTGCACAGCGCCAAGGGCCTGGAGTTCCCGCGGGTGTTCCTGGTGGGCATGGAAGAAGGCCTGTTCCCCCACAAGATGAGCCTGGAAGAACCCGGCCGCCTGGAGGAGGAACGCCGCCTGGCCTACGTGGGCATCACCCGGGCCATGCGCCACCTGGTGATCAGCTACGCGGAAACCCGCCGCCTGTACGGCAACGAGACCTACAACAAGGTCTCGCGCTTCGTGCGCGAAGTACCGCCGCACCTGGTGCAGGAAGTGCGCCTGTCCAACAGCGTCAGCCGCCCCTACGGCAGTGGCAGCCGCAGCATGAGCGGCAGCAGCCTGTTCGCCGGCAGCGCCGTACCGGACACGCCGTTCAACCTCGGCCAGCGCGTGCAGCACTCGCTGTTCGGCGAAGGCACCATCCTCAACTTCGAGGGTTCGGGGCCCCAGGCACGGGTGCAAGTGAACTTCGAGAGCGAAGGCAGCAAGTGGCTGATGCTGGCGTACGCCAAGCTCGAGGCTATTTAAGAGCCTGTTAGCGATTTTTCTGGGGATGCGTACGGGCAACTACTGGGGCGAAAGCAGAAATTGTTGTTTCACCAGTGGGAACGGGCGGGGATGCCTAGTCCATGCCCGTGATTTTTCGCGGGCATGGCCCGCTCCCACAGAGACTGCGCCGATGACCGCTTCCGCCGCATTGCAGTCAAAAATAGATAAAGTCCGACAAAGATCTTGAACAGACTCTAGGTCAGCTCGACGATTACCAACATGGCAGCCGCCATTACGGACGGCTGCCAATAACAAAAGCAATCTGGGCACGCTGCTCGACACTGCAAGGGAGAACACCATGAACCGCCGCAATCTGTTCGGCGCCGCTGTGGCGCTGTTCGCTGCCATCGGCCTGGCCGGCTGCAAGGAAGACAAACCCGCTGCCGACCAGGGCACCGCTGCCGCCGCAAAGGTGGAGGCCGTGCACTGGAAGATGGTCACCTCTTGGCCGAAGAACTACCCGGGCCTGGGCACCGCCGCCGAGCGCCTGGCCGAGCGCATCAATGCCATGAGCGCCGGGCGCCTGACCGTCAAGGTCTACGCCGCTGGCGAGCTGGTTCCGGCGCTGGAAGTGTTCGATGCAGTGTCCCGCGGGACCGCCGAAATGGGCCACGGCACGCCCTACTACTGGAAGGGCAAGGTACCAGCAGCGCAATTCTTCTCCTCGGTGCCGTTCGGCCTGTCGACCCTGGAAATGAACGCCTGGCTGAGCAAGGGCGGCGGTCAGGCTCTGTGGGATGAGACCTACGCGCCGTATGGCGTGAAGCCGCTGTCGGCCGGCAACACCACCATGCAGATGGGCGGCTGGTACAACAAGGAAATCAACTCCCTGGACGATATCAAGGGCCTGAAGATCCGCATGCCGGGCCTGGGTGGCGAGGTATGGACCAAGCTCGGCGCGATCACCGTCAACCTGCCTGGCGGCGAGATCTTCACCGCACTGCAGACCCGCGCCATCGACGCAACCGACTGGGTCAGCCCGTACAACGACCTGGCCTTTGGCCTGCACAAAGCCGCCAAGTACTACTACTTCCCGGGCTGGCAGGAGCCGCAGGCGGTGGTCGAGTCGATGGTCAACCAGAAGGCCTTCGACGCGCTGCCGGCCGACCTGCAGGCGATCGTCGTCGAAGCGGCCCGCGCCGCGACCCTGGACATGATGGACGACTACGTCTACCACAACGCCAAGTCCCTCACCCAGCTCAAGGAGCAGGGCGTGGAGATCAAGCGCTTCCCCGACGAAGTGCTGGCTGCGATGAAGCGTGAATCCCAGGTCGTGCTCGAAGACCTGGCCAGCCAGAACGACCTCAATGGCCGTATCTGGAAATCCATGAAGAGCTTCCAGGACGAAGCGGCACCGATGGGCGCCGTGACCGAGAAGGAACTCTACAACTGGCGCTGAGCCAGGGGCCGTGTAACCTGCGTGGCCATACCAAGCCGGGGCGGCTTCATCGACGATGATGCGCCCCGACAATCGGCAAGCTCCCCCTCGAACGGCACATTGCGAGTGTGCCGTTCGCATCTCCAGCCCCGCCAGCGCACCGCCTCGCTGGGCAAAAGCTCGAAACATTCTGTTGCTGGTCACGCCGACCCGCCGCGGGCAAGATGCCCGTCAGTGTTTCAACAACCAAGAGAAACCGATAATGCAGCGTTTCCTCAGCATCGCCCTGGTAATTTGCCTGGGCCTGTCTTTCAGTCTGACTGCCGACGCCAAGCGTATGGGCGGCGGCAAATCCTTCGGCGCCGCGCCGAGCCACCAGACTCGTCAGGCCACCCCGCCTTCCCAGCCTAATTCCACTGCCGCCGCGCCAGGCCGTACGCCGGCTGCCGCAAGCGGTGCTTCGCGCTGGCTCGGCCCGCTGGCCGGCCTGGCCGCCGGTGGCCTACTGGCCTCCATGTTCATGGGTGACGGCTTCGAAGGCCTGCAGATCATGGACATGCTGATCTTCGGCCTGATTGCCTTCCTGTTGTTCCGCTTCCTGGCTGCCCGTCGCCAGAAGCAGCAGCCGAACGTCGCCGCTGCCGGTGGTGCCCCGTTCCAGCGTGAGGCCCACGGCCAGCCGCAGCCGGCTCAGCCGTCGATCTTCGGTGGCAGCAATGCGGCCGCCATCAAGCCGGTGATCAACGCACCGGCCTGGTTCAACGAGGAGAGCTTCGTCAACGCTGGTCGCGAGCACTTCCTGAACCTGCAGCAGCACTGGGACGCGAACGAGATGGACAAGATCGCCGAGTTCGTGACCCCGCAACTGCTGGAGTTCCTCAAGCGCGAGCGCGCCGATCTGGGTGACGGCTTCCAGTCCACCTACATCGACAACCTCGACGTGCAGTTGGACGGTGTCGACGACCACGCAGACAAGACCATCGCCACCCTGACCTTCAGCGGTGTCTCGAAGACCTCGCGCTTCGACCAAGGCGAAGCCTTCAGCGAAAGCTGGCGCCTGGAGCGTGTGGTTGGTGAGAACCAGCCCTGGCTGGTCGCCGGTATCCGCCAGAACGGCTGATCCCACAGGCACAGACAAAACCCGGGCTTGCCCGGGTTTTTTTGGTCTGCAGTTTTCGGAACCTCCAGGCGCTCATCGCACTCAACGGGATGCGAAACCCGTCGCAAGCCGCAACATGGCGTTTTGCCTTTGCACGGCTTGTGACTATTTTCCATTCAGCGTAAAAAGCTGCGTTATCTAGGAAGCGGCAGAGCAGACGAGGCCAGTCGGGCCTGCGTCGGCTTCGTGCGTTTCAGAATCTGATGAGAGTCGCCGAACTCAGGTGGAGCCGCCGTGGAAGAAGTCATCGAACAACTGCGTGAATTGAACGAGCCGGTGCCGGTGCCGCTGGAGCTGCCTGACGAGGAGCTGCTGGTGGAGATCGAGGAGCAGATCCTCATCAACCTGCCGTTCGAGCTTCGCGAATTCCTGCTCAAGGTCAGCGACGTGGTGTACGGCCGCCTGGAGCCGGTCACCGTCACCGATCCGCAATCGCACACCTACCTGCCCGAAGTGGCCTCGGTCGCCTGGTCCCTGGGTGTGCCGCGCGAGCTGGTGCCGATCTGCGAAGACCGCGGCAACTACTACTGCGTCGAACAGGACGGCACCGTGCTGCTCTGGGACGGCGAAGAAGAAGACCTCACCGACGACAGCTGGGACTCGGTCTGGCACTGGGTGCGGGAAGTCTGGCTGGAGGAGTAATGCCGGTCAGCCGTGGTAGCCCAGGTTGAGCACAGCGATACCCGGCAATGCTGTCCTGGGTACAGCTTCGCTCAACACCAGGCTACGACCAATACAACAAGGGCGCCTATAAGGCGCCCTTGTTGTTTCAGTGATGCCCCGGTATTTCGGGCTTGTCGAGGGTTTCGAACAGGGCAATTTGCAGGCGCGTATGCACGCGGATGAACCAGCGCCACAGCACTGCCACCACACCCGCCGCGACCACACCCACCAACAGCAGCATGTCGTTGGACGGCAGGATGCTCGACGACAGCGCAGTGAGCAGCAGCATGATGCCGACCAGCGAGAGCAGCGGGATCACTTCGGCAATCACCTTGCGCACCCGCGCCGTGTGGCGACCGGCCTTCTCCTGGCGCACGCCCATCTCGGCGAGCAGCATGGAGAGCGCCTTGATCTTGCGGTAGGCGGCGATCAGGCAGGGCAGCGCCAGCAGCAGGGCGGCGCCCCAGATAAACGCCTTGCGCAGGTTTTCTTGGTCAACCCAGCCACTGAGCCAGGCGCCGATCTGCCCTGCGAAGAAGGCGATGCCGAGAAAGATCGCCACCACGAACGCCAGGTTGACCAGCACCTGCAGGACGATCTTGCGGATCATGCCCGCCAGGATCGCGCCCTGCCCCTGCGGCTGAATGCTGCGCAGCCACTCGCCATACAACGAGAACACCCGGGAAACGCCCTGCGGCATGCGCTTGCCCAGGCTCACCGCCAGTGGGTCGGCGGCGCGGATCAGGTACGGCGTGGTCAGGGTGGTAATCACCGATACGGCGACCGCCACTGGGTAGAGGAAGTCACTGGTCACCTGCAGGGTCATGCCCAGGGTGGCGATGATGAAAGAGAACTCGCCGATCTGCGAAAGCCCCATGCCGACGCGCAGCGAGGTGCGCCCGTCGTTGCCGGCGATGAACGAGCCGAGGCTGCAGGAGAACACCTTGCCGACGATCACCGCCACGGTGATCACCGCGATGGGCCAGGCGTATTCGACCAGCACGCCGGGGTCGAGCAACAGGCCGATGGCGACAAAGAAGATCGCGCTGAACATGTCGCGTACCGGCTCGACCAGGCGCTCGATCTGCCCCAGCTGGCGCGATTCGGCCATGATCGCGCCAATCAGGAAGGCGCCCAGCACCATGCTGTACTCGAGCTTGACTACCAGCAGGCAGAAGCCGAAACACATGCCCAGCACCGCCACCAGCAGCATCTCGTTGCTCTCGAACTTGGCCACGTAGGCGAGGATGCGCGGCACCAGGATGATGCCGATAACCAGCGCAACAATCATGAACAGCGAAAGCTTGCCGACGGTGGCGAACACTTCGCCGGTCTCGACCGTGCCGCTCAGGGCGATACCGGACAGCAGCGCGATGATGCCGATACCGAGGATGTCCTCGACGATCAGCACGCCAAAGATCAGCTGGGCGAAGCGCTCGTTCTTCATCTTCAGGTCGCCGAGCGCCTTGATGATGATGGTGGTCGAGGAAATCGCCAGAATCGCGCCGAGAAACAGCGAGTCCATGGTGCTCCAGCCAAAGTAGCGGCCGATCTCGAAGCCGATCCAGATCATCAGAACGATTTCCAGGAACGCCGCGATGAACGCCGTGGCGCCGACGCTGAACAGCTTGCGCAGGCTGAACTCCAGCCCCAGGCAGAACATCAGGAAGATCACCCCCAGCTCGGCCAGGGTGCGGATGGTCTCCTCTTCATGGATCAGGCCGAACGGCGGTGTGTGCGGGCCGATCAGAAAGCCAGCGAGGATGTAGCCCAGCACCACCGGCTGCTTGAAGCGGTGAAACAGCACGGTGACCACACCGGCCACCAGCATGATCACCGCGAGGTCCTGGATGAAGCTGATGGCATGCATGGCGTAACTGCTCCTTGTTTTCGGGCAACACGAACGCGCTCGGGCTGACGGCTCGGGGCTCGTTGAGGGTTGCTGGAAGGGGAAGACAGGCCCGTTGTGGGCGCTGTAACCCGAAGGTTAACACCCGGGCTGGACCTGTCGCGACCCTGGCGCCGATCCAACCCGGCTGCCCGCGCAGCGAAACCGCACGGACCGGCAGCCGCCTTTCAGACCACGGCCCAGAGCGGCGGCGAGCAGCGCGCCTAAGGCATCGGCTTGGCGCTGACCTTCAGGTAACTGCCGGCCACGCTGATACCAAACCCACCATATTCCTGGCATTTCTGGTCGATCACTTCCAGCACCTGGATATCCAGCCCCTCGTGAAGCAACTCGACCGAGCAGCCGCTGGGTAGCCCTGCATTCGTCAGCCGGTAGTAGGCCTTCTCGCCCTGCAGGGTGCCTTGCAGCTGGCCGATGGCGGCCGGGCCATATTCCTCGACCTTCAGGCCTGCGCGCAGCGGCGCGAAGTTAGCCTGGTAGCTGCCGTCGGCCTGGCGGCTGATCTCCAGGCTGCTCCAGACCGCCAGGCCGGAGTAACGCAGGTAACGGCCTTCGATACTGGCGGCCAGCTCCGGGTAGTCCACGGCCGCGGCTACGGCGCGCAGGTTGTTGCGGGTGGCGGTGCCCTGCATGCCATCGGCGAGGGCCACGTTCAGCCAGGCCCGGGCCTGGCCGGGCTGGTCAAGACGCAGCATGGTGACCACCAGGTTGTTCAAGGCCAACTCACGGGCCGCGAGGCTGTCCGAATCCTGCAGCTCGGCGCGCCGCAGCTGCCGCTCGAAGGCCTCGGCGGCTTCCTCGTAACGGCCCGCCTGGTAGGCCGCCGTCCCTGCCGCATTGCACAGGCTGATGCTGTCACAGGGCTGTGGCGCAGCCTGGGCGATGCCGGCGAACAGTGGCAGCAGGGCTAGGCAAATAATCGGGCGCGTCATGGGATCGTCCTGAATAAGTGAGAGACTATGGCTCTGGGAGTGAAATGCCGGTACATACGTTGCAGCAATCGACTGTATAGGCACAATCGACCAGCCAACGCCGCGCAGACTGCCGACAATCGCGACCCGTCCACCCTGATGAGCGAGACTTTATGGAACCCGGCAACGCCCAGCTGACGATGACCGTGCTGATGACACCGGACATGGCCAACTTCTCCGGCAATGTACACGGCGGGACCCTGCTCAAGTACCTCGACGAAGTGGCTTACGCCTGCGCCAGCCGTTATGCCGGCCGCTATGTAGTGACTCTATCGGTTGATCAGGTGACCTTCCGCGAGCCGGTTCACGTCGGCGAACTGGTGACCTTCCTCGCCTCGGTCAACTACACCGGCCGCACCTCCATGGAAGTCGGCATCAAGGTGATCACCGAGAACATCCGTGAGCGCTCGGTGCGCCACACCAACAGCTGCTTCTTCACCATGGTGGCGGTCGACGAGAACGGCAAATCCACCGAGGTGCCGCCGCGCCAGCCGGAAAGTGCGGAGGAGCGTCGACGCTTTGAGCAGGGTCGTCAACGCCGCGAGATCCGCCAGGAACTGGAAAACCGTTACCGGGCGCTCAAAGGCGAATCATGACAATGCTTTGAGTTCGAGGCGCAGCGAAACATTCTGTATAAATAGCTTTTAGTTATAAGCAATATTTTAATATAAGGTAACGGTCTTTACGCCGGGCAATCCGGCGCTGGCCGTTACGCTGTTCTGCGCGGTATCCCCTGCCCGCAGCATGCCAGGCCCTCTTCATCAAGGAGACCGCATGCCGCATCACACCCCCCTGATTGCGACGATCGCTGCCGGCTTCGTGCTGGCCTACCTGTTCGGCAGCCTGGCCAACCGCCTGCGCCTGTCGCCACTGGTAGGCTACCTGCTGGCTGGCGTGATCGTCGGCCCCTTCACCCCTGGCTTTGTTGCCGACAAAGAGCTGTCCCACGAAATTTCCGAGATCGGCGTCATCCTGCTGATGTTCGGCGTGGGCCTGCACTTCTCCCTCAAAGACCTGATGTCGGTCAAACACATCGCCATTCCCGGCGCCGTGGTGCAGATCGCCGTGGCCACGCTGATGGGCATGGGCCTGGCCTGGACGATGGGCTGGGGCTGGGGCGCCGGTCTAGTGTTCGGCCTGGCGCTGTCGGTGGCCAGCACCGTGGTGCTGTTGCGCGCCCTGGAAGAACGCCAGCTGATCGACACACGCCGCGGCAAGATAGCCGTCGGCTGGCTGATCGTCGAAGATCTGGTGATGGTCCTGGCGCTGGTGCTCCTGCCGGCGCTGTCCGGCGTGCTCGGCGGCATTCCCCAGGGCGACGGCTCCAGCAGCATCGGCATGCAGCTGTTGATCACCTTCGGCAAAGTCAGCGCCTTCGTGGCGCTGATGATCGTGGTCGGCCGCCGGGTCATTCCATGGCTGCTCGAACTCAGCGCAGGTACCGGCTCGCGCGAGCTGTTCACCCTCGCCGTACTGGCCATCGCCATGGGCATCGCCTACGGCTCGGCGCAGCTGTTCGGCGTGTCCTTCGCCCTGGGCGCGTTCTTCGCCGGGATGATCCTCAACGAGTCCGAATACAGCCACAAGGCTGCCGAGGATTCGCTGCCGCTGCGCGACGCTTTCGCGGTTCTGTTCTTTGTCTCGGTAGGCATGCTGTTCAACCCGGCGATTCTGCTCGAGCAGCCGCTGCTGGTGCTCGGCACTTTCCTGGTCATCGTGCTCGGCAAATCGCTGGCGGCGATGCTCATCGTGCTGGCCTTCCGCAAACCGCTTAGCACCGCGCTGACCATTTCGGTGAGCCTGGCGCAGATCGGCGAATTCTCGTTCATCCTCATCGGCCTGGGCATCGGCCTGAATCTGGTGCCGGAAGCCGGCCGGGATCTGGTACTGGCCGGGGCGATCCTGTCGATCCTCTGCAACCCGTTGCTGTTCCTGCTCATCGACCGCCTGCAACCCTGGCTGGACCGCCGCGAGAACACCACGCCGGCCGACCTGGCCACCGTCGAGCCGGACGAAGACCACGACCTGCACCCGATCACCGAGACCGGCCATGCCATTCTCATCGGCCACGGCCGAGTGGGCAGCCGTATCAGCCGGCGCCTGCGCGACGAGGGCGTGCCGCTGGTGATCATCGACGACAACCGCACCCGCGCTCAGGAGCTGCGCGAAGAAGGTTTCAGCGTGGTGCTCGGCAACGCGGCCAGCACCCAAGTGCTGGAACTGGCCAACGTGACCTCGGCGCGCTGGCTGATGATCGCCATTCCCAACAGCTTGGAAGCTGGGCAGATAGCCCTCCATGGCCGCCAGGCCAATGCCGGCCTGGACATCATCGCCCGCGCCCATTTCGACGATGAAGTCGACTACCTGCAAACCCACGAGGCCGACCTGGTGGTGATGGGTGAGCGGGAAATCGCCCGGGTGATGTTCGAGCGTCTGGGCCTGCAGGCGCCTGCGCCGGTTGCGCCAGTCGTTACCCCGCACGGGCTGGCCAGTTGAGACACGATCGAAAGCGCTGAGCGGTGACCCGATTCATGGCGGCAACTGTCACTCTGGATCGGGTAAGCTGAGCGCTCCTCGTCGCGAGTTCACCCGCCATGTTGACCCTCGGCAACCTGTTCATCCTGATGCTGCTTGCAGCCGGCGCCGCCTGGCTGTGGCACGGCCACGGTATCCGCGAGCGCGCGCTCACGCGGGTCAAACAGCACTGCACAAAGCTGGATATCGAGCTGCTCGACGGTAACGTGGCCTTCCAGCGCTTCGGCATCGTGCGCGATGGCCGCGGCAACCGCCGCTTCGCACGAACCTACGGGTTCGAGTTCACCGTCACCGGCGAACAGCGCCATGCCGGGCGCATCGTCATGTTCGGCTCACACCCGGGCAATATCGAGCTCGATCCCTACCCGTTCCGTGAACCGCCCGAGGCCCTGCCGCCCGTTGTCGAAGCGGCTCCGGTACCTGCCCCACGGCAATCCTGCCAGGTGATTGAGCTGCAGCAATGGCGTCGCGACCATCCGGTTTCGCGGGACTGATCCCCTGGGCACCTCAACATGGTGAGATATGGCTTCGGCCTGCTGTTGAGCACTCTGTCGGCGCTGCTGATCACCACCCTCAGCCTGTTGGTACTGATCGACAGCAGCGCCGCCATACTCGCCGTACTGGCAGCCCTCTATCTCGCATTGCCGCTACTGGGCCTGCTACTGATCAGCTGGGGTTGCTACCTGTGGCGTGACCGCGCCGCGATGCCCGGCCAGGCCCACGCACTGATGCTGCTGCCCAGCCTGGCCGCCGTGCTGATCGTGCCGCTGGTCTTTACGGCAGGGCAATTGGACGGCCTGGCGTTTTCCGCACAGCACCCGCCCATCAGCGAAGTGCACATCAACCTGACGGGCCAGGACCTGTGGCTAGACGCCTCGGGCACCAGCACCAGCTCGGGCGGCAGCGCCAACCTGCCGATGGCGGGCAGTGAGCCCGAACGCCTGCTGGTCTGGACCCGCTGGCCGGACGAACAAGCCATCGCCCAGGGCCGCTTTTCCTATGAAGGCACCCGGCTGAAGGCCAACGTCGATAGCATCGCCCGGCAGCTGGGCGGCAGCGAGGAAAACACCCTGGCACCCGCGCCGCTGCGCATGACCACGCCCTACCCCGCGGCCGACGAGCTGCCGCTGATTTACCAGTTCTACCACTACCCTGATCGCATCGAAGTCGCCGCCGCCCTGGCCCGCAGCTCGAATCTGGAAACCAGCCAAGCACGCAGTCTGCGCCACACCCCGGTACTGGTGTCAGCGGCCAACCTCAGCGAGCACACCCTGGTGCGCGTGGAGATCGACGGCCAGGCGCTGGCCATGGATATCTGGGGCCGGGCACTGCAACCGGCCCGCGACTGCTATCACGGCTACCCGAACCTGGGGCCGGCCCTGCTGCCGCTCGACGCGCCCTGGCAGGTGCGCTGGCAGGAAGCCGAGGCACCCGGCGTCTGGCACCAGGCCACGGTCAGCCTGCCAGCGCTCCCGCTGACCGCCGATCAGCAGAAACAGGCCCGCCTGCCGCGGGTGCTGCTGTACATCACCAAGGACCGACAGGTACTGGCCGAGCAGTTTCAGGAAATCGAACTGGCCGACGACCGCCTGGGTGTCGCCAATACCGGCGTTCCGCCGGGGCTGCCCGGGGCCGCGCCCTGCGGTTCGGCCCTAGAGCGTTACAACCTGAATAATGTCACGCCGCTGTCGGAGCCCTGGCGAGCACCGCGCCGCGGGTGACGCCCTGAGCTGGCGAATCTAGAGCCGGCAGGCCGCCATGCCGGCCCGCAATGCCGCCTCGTCCTGAGCGCTTGAGAAAATCAGCTCAAGCCGCGAATCCTTGCGCCACTCGCTGTTCTGCCAATGCAGCGCCTGGCCTTGCAGGGCATTGGCCGACAGCCAGCCGGCATTGGTCTGCAGCACCAGCTTGGCGCGCCTCCAGGGCAGCGTTGCCAGCCATTGCTGGATGGCCAGCAGGTCGAAACGCTGGCTCGGGTGCCAGCGCCAGCCGATGCTCCAGCCTTCGGGCTGACCCTGAATCAGGCAGATCGGCTCATCGGCGCTACGCCAAACCATGGACGGTGGAAGCGGACCATCGGGCAACGCGCCGCCCGGACTCGCGGCGCGCGCTTCGGCCTGGGGCAGCCGCTCGAACGGTAGGCGGCCCTGGCTGGTCCAGTACGGCGCCAGCGGCAGTTCGGCCTCCAGCCGCACACGGCTGGCGTCATCCAGCCCCTCACTCTTGTTCAGTACCAGCAGTCGGGCATGGGTCAATGCCTCACGCTGGCTGCCCGCCAGCGGCTCACCGGCAGCCAGTGCCGCGGCGTCGAGCACCATCAGCAACGGCTGCACGGCCAGCACGCCTTCCCAGGGCACCTGGCCAAGCTGTTCGAGCAGGCTCAGCGGATGACCGAGCCCGGACGGCTCGATGAACAGCCGATCCGGTTTGGCCTTGCGCAGCAGCCGGCCCAGGCCGACCTGGAACGGCACACCGTTGACGCAGCACAGGCAGCCACCAGCCACCTCGCTGAAACTCAGGCCATCTTCGTCACGAGCCAGCAGAGCGGCGTCCAGACCTATCTGCCCGAACTCGTTGATCAGCACCGCCCAGCGCTCATGGGCAGGCCGCTGCGCCAGCAACTGATGGATCAGGCTGGTCTTGCCGGCGCCCAATGGGCCGGCGATCAGGTGGGTAGGGATCTGCTTCATCATGGCGCTATGGTGAAGGCTCCGCGCCCCTGGGGAAAGCCCGGCTTGCGCTGATCGAGCGGCCCACCTAAAGTCGCCGCATCTCTAATGGAGTCGTCACGATGCGCCGTTTGCTGCCCCTGCTGTTGTGTGGTCTGTCCGGTCTGGCCTGGGGCGAAGCCTGCGTGGTGCACAGCCAGGCCGAGCGGCTGGACGTGAAGGTTTGCCAGCAGAATCGCAGTATTCCGCCGAACCTGTTCCGCACCGGTTTCTGCCAGCCGCAGCTCAAGGGCCAGAAGGTCGAGGTTAGCTTCGTCGAGCAATGCCCGGTCGGCGCCTTCGGTGTGTGCCGCAACGCTCGGGTGGGCGGCACGCCCTATCAGCAGGACATCCACTACTACGGCGTCGCCGAAGACGCCACCTACCTCAAGCCCTTCTGCGAAAGCCAGAGCAAGGGCGTGTGGATGGCGTACTAAGAGCCTGCTCTATTAAGCCCACGCTCGCCGTGATAGCTAAGTGGCGCAAGCGGCCATTGGGGCACTATCTGTGGGAGCGGGCCATGCCCGCGAAAAATGGCGGGCGTGGCCCATTCTCACAATGGACCCATCCTACGTAGCTGCTTTTGTGGGAGGGGCTTTAGCCCCGAGCTCTTCGTTTGCCTGATAAAAAACTCGCGACTAAAGCCGCTCCCGCGAGTTCGCTGGATGTCCTGCTTCTGCCTTGTAGTTGCCGCTTCATGCACATACCGCTTCCAAGCCGTCATTCAATCGTCATCTGCATCGGCGTTAATGCAACCTCTCTTGGCTACCGGACAGGCCCGGTGGCGATGTCGCTGCGCCCAGGCGCAGCATTTTTTTGCCCGCGATTCAGGCCAGCCAGTCCAGGGTCAGCAGCAGACGACGCTCACCGGCCGGCAAGGCCGGCGAGCGATGGATCAGCCCGCGCCCTTCGTTGCCCACCCAGCGCTCGCCCTTGACCAGCGCCACGTGGCCACAGCCGATCTGCTCGACCACCGCGCCCTCCCTCGGCAACGCCTGTGTGCCGCCCAGCAGCTGACGCGGCAGCTCGTCTTCGGCCAGCCACTGGCTACCGGGGCCGGCGTAGCTGGTGATCAGCCGTAGCGGCACATGGTCGACGTGAAAGCGCGGACACATGGCGCCATCCAGCGCGCGCAGGCGCAGGCCGATACGCCGCGCATCGAGCAGGCAGGCATAGGCACGTACCAGCCAGGCCACATCCGCCAGAAATGCCGCCTGGCCGGGTAGATCGCTGTAGCCGCTGAGCATCCCGTGCAGCGCCGGCTCGGCTTCCGGGTCGGCCAACTCGATGCTCAGCGATTCAGCCAGCGGCTCACCCTGAACCAGCAGCCTGAAGGCGAATGCGGCGAGGTGCTCGGGAAGTTGGCGCTGCCAGACCGCCAGGTTGACCTCATCACGCAGGGCCTCACCCAACACGTCGATGCGCTCGCTGCTGACCTGCAGTGGCGCCGGTTTGATCTTCAGCGCCAGCATCACGCGGCCTCCTGCCAGGGGCCGAACGGGTCGGGCAACTGCCGCCAGGCCTCGGTGCCGGCGGCCATTTCCGCGTCGGTCAGCAAGCAGGCGTCCAGCTCGGCGTGCAGCTGATCGAAGTCGATGTGCTGGCCGATGAACACCAGCTCCTGGCGGCAATCGCCGCTGGCCTTGTCCCACTGGCGGATGATGCCCTTGAGTTCTTCCTCGTCCTGGGGCCACTGGCTCTTCGGCACGAAGCGCCACCAGCGCCCGGCTAGGCCATGGCGCATCAGGCCGCCGGCCTGGGACCAGCTGCCCGCCTCCTGATATTTGCTGGCCAGCCAGAAGAAGCCCTTGGAGCGCAGCAGCCGGCCATTGGTCCATTCGCGGCTGAGGAAATCGAAGAATCGCTGCGGGTGGAACGGCCGCAGCGCCCGGTAGGCGCTGGATGCGATGCCGTATTCCTCGGTCTCCGGTACGTGCTCGCCACGCAACTCCTTGAGCCAGCCGGGCGACTCGGCGGCTCGCTCGAAGTCGAACAGGCCGGTGTTGAGAATGGCCTCCAGCGGTACCGCGCCCATGCTCATCGGCACGATCCGGGCGCGGGTGTTGAGGCGGCGCAGGATGGCGGTCAGCTCTTCGCGCTCGGCCTGGCTGATAAGGTCGATCTTGCTGATCAGCAGTACGTCGGCGAACTCGATCTGCTCGATCAGCAGGTCGGTGATCGACCGCTCGTCTTCCTCGCCCAGTGTTTCACCGCGGCTGGCCAGGCTCTGCGCGGCCTGGAAGTCGGGCAGGAAGTTCACCCCGTCGACCACAGTGACCAAGGTATCCAGACGCGCCAGGTCGGCCAGGCTCTGGCCCTGCTCGTCGCGAAAGGTAAAGGTTTCGGCCACCGGTAGCGGCTCGGAAATGCCGGTGGACTCGATCAGCAGGTAGTCGAAGCGGCCGTCGCGGGCCAGCTTGCTGACCTCGTCGAGCAGGTCTTCGCGCAAGGTGCAGCAGATGCAGCCGTTGCTCATCTCGACCAGCTTCTCTTCGGCGCGGTTGAGGCTGACACCCTTCTGCACCTCGCTGCCGTCGATGTTGATTTCACTCATGTCGTTGACGATCACCGCGACGCGAAGGCCGTCGCGGTTCTTCAGCACATGGTTGAGCAGGGTGCTCTTGCCGGCCCCGAGAAAGCCGGAAAGCACGGTAACGGGAAGGCGGTCGGGCATGGCGCAGGTCCTCATCGGCATCAGGGTTCACAGGTCACGTTGGTGGCGTTCGCGCTGCTCTTCGCGCTCTTTCGCTTCGATACACAGGGTGGCGGTAGGCCGCAGCAGCAGGCGCCGCAGGCCGATCGGCTCGCCGGTTTCACGGCACCAGCCGTACTCGCCCCGAGCCAGCCGCTCGAGGGCCTGGTCGATCTTGTCGAGCAGCTTCTTTTCCCGCTCCAGCAGGCGCAGTTGCCATTGGCGCTGTTCTTCGCGGCTGGCGATATCGGCCTCGTCGGCGGGACGCTCCTGCTCGCGCAGCTCGCCGAACTCGTCGTCGATGCGCTGCTGCAGTTCCTTGCGTTGGCGGGTGAGCAGGTCACGGAAAAACGCCTGCTGAGCGTCGTTCAAGTAGGCCTCGGCGGGCTGGGCCAGCAATTCATCGGCAGTCATGGTGGGTTCGAACTCGATTCAATTGTTATAACATAACATTAAACCAAATATTGTCATGCCGAACATTCAGAGGAAGCCGATGAACAGCCAGCCCATGCCGGATATCGCCGCACAACGCGCTCACGCCAACGTGCCACTCGATTGTGTAGGTATGGGCGGCATCGCCCTACCGGTGCTGCTGGGCGAGCAACCAATCAATGCCCAGGTGGACGCTGGCGTCAGCCTGGATGACGGCCAGAGCCGTGGCATCCATATGTCGCGCCTGTACCTGGCCCTGGCCGCGCTGCAGGGCGAACCGCTGTCGCCAGCCCTGCTGCGCTATGTGCTGGAAAACTTTCTGGTCAGCCACTACGGCCTGTCGCACTGCGCCTACCTGGAACTGCGCGGCGACTGGCTGCTCTCGCGCCCGGCGCTGGTCAGCCCGCTGGCCGGCTACAAGGCCTATCCGCTGACCATCAATGCACGCCTCGATCCTGCAGGCTTTCATTTGGAGCTGGGCCTGCGCGTGGTCTATTCATCGATCTGCCCCTGCTCTGCCGCCCTGGCCAGGCAATTGATCCAGCAGCGCTTCGCCGCCGACTTCGCGAACCTTCCGCTGGATTTCGACGCTCTGCACGCCTGGCTGGGCAGCACCGGTATCGTTGCCACGCCCCACAGCCAGCGCAGCGACGCGAACATCCGCGTGCGCTTACCTGACGAGGCCAACGACCTGCCCTTTCTGGCCCTGCTCGATAGTGCCGAAGCCGCCCTGGGCACCGCCGTACAAACCGCCGTCAAACGCACGGACGAACAGGCCTTTGCTCTGGCCAACGGCCAGAATCTGATGTTCTGCGAGGACGCCGCCCGCCGGCTGTACCAAGCGTTGTTGAAGATGCCGGGCATCGACGCGTTCCATATCCAGGTGACCCACGCCGAAAGCCTGCACGCCCATGATGCAGTGGCATCAGCCAGCCACGGCTGGTGCTGAATCGTTATGCCAATTTCGTCATTGCATCCGAACAAATCCCTCAAGCCGAGCAAGCCACGTCACGTCACCCTGTAGCCATTCAATCGGCATACAGGCGCAGCGCCAATGAAACGCATCGAAGTGATCGACTCTCATACCGGCGGCGAGCCGACCCGGCTGGTGGTCAGCGGCTTTCCCGATCTCGGCACGGGCCGCATGGCCGAGCGCAAACAGCTGCTGGCCAGTGAGCACGATGCCTGGCGCGCCGCCTGCATTCTCGAACCGCGCGGCAATGATGTGCTGGTCGGCGCCCTGCTCTGCGAGCCCGTCGACCCCAGCGCCTGTGCCGGTGTGATCTTCTTCAACAACACCGGTTACCTCGGCATGTGCGGGCACGGCACCATCGGCCTGGTGGTGTCGCTGGCCCATATGGGCCGTATCGGCGCTGGCGTGCACAAAATCGAAACGCCGGTGGGCACGGTCGAGGCAACCTTGCACGAGGATCGCTCGGTCAGCGTGCGCAACGTGCCGTCCTACCGTTACCGCCAGGCCGTCGAACTGCAGGTTCCGGGCTACGGCCCGGTGCAGGGCGATATCGCCTGGGGCGGCAACTGGTTCTTCCTGATCGCCGAGCATGGCCAGCGCATCACCGGCGACAACGTCGAAGCGCTGACCGCCTACACCTACGCCGTGCAAAAGGCGCTGGAAGATCAGGGCATTCGTGGCGAGGACGGCGGCCTGATCGATCATATCGAGCTGTTTGCGGATGACGATAAGGCGGACAGCCGTAATTTTGTCCTTTGCCCAGGCAAAGCCTACGACCGCTCGCCCTGCGGCACCGGCACCAGCGCCAAGCTGGCCTGCCTGGCTGCCGATGGCAAGCTGCAGCCCGGCGAGACCTGGCGCCAGGCCAGCGTGATCGGCAGCCTGTTCGAGGGCTCGTACCAGTGGCAGGGCGACAAGGTGATTCCAACCATCCGCGGCCGCGCCCATATCAGCGCCGAAGCGACCCTGCTGCTCGATGCGGACGACCCGTTCGCCTGGGGCATCCGTCCATGACGCCAACGCGGGTCGCCGATGTGATCGTTATCGGCTCCGGCATCATCGGCGCGGCCTGTGCCCGCGAGCTGGCGCGCCGCGGCCAGCAGGTGCTGGTGATCGATGCCGGCCTGCACAGCGCCACCGCCGCCGGCATGGGTCATTTGCTAGTTCTCGATGACAACCAGGCCGAACTCGATATCAGCCGCTACTCGGTGAACCGCTGGCGTGAGCTGGGCCCGCAATTGCCGGACGACTGCGCGTATCGCAACAACGGCACCCTGTGGTTGGCCGCCAACGAAGAAGAGCTGGCGGCGGCAGAAGCCAAGAGCGGCAACCTGCGCGCCGAAGGAATACGCTGCGAGATGGTGCCCGGCCACGCGCTGCAGGCCATGGAGCCGATCCTGCGCGACGGCTTGCACGGCGCCCTGCGCCTGCCCGACGACGGCATTCTCTACGCACCGAATACTGCACGCTGGATGCTCGACAACCCGCGCATCACCCGGCGGCGCGCCAAGGTCACGGAGCTGGACGGCAACCGCGTGCGCCTCGAAGACGGCAGTTGGCTAGGCGCCGATGCCGTGGTGCTCGCCAACGGTATTCAAGCCGTGGAGCTCTGCCCGGAGTTGCCCATCGCGCCGAAGAAAGGCCACCTGCTGATCACCGACCGTTACCCGCACCCGGTCACCCACACCATCACCGAGCTGAGCTACCTGACCAGCGTGCACAACAGCAGTGGCGCCTCGGTGGCCTGCAACATCCAGCCGCGGCCGACCGGACAGCTATTCATCGGCACCTCGCGGCAATTCGACACCCTCGACCCCGAAGTCGACGGCTGGTTGCTGGCGCGCATGCTCAAGCACGCCGCGAGCTATGCGCCGGGCCTGGCGCAACTCAATGGCATCCGCGCCTGGGCCGGCTTTCGCGCCGCCACACCGGACGGCATGCCGCTGATCGGCGAACACCCTGCGCAGCCTGGCCTGTGGCTGGCGGTCGGCCATGAGGGGCTGGGTGTTACCGCGGCGCCGGCTACCGCCGACCTGCTCGCGGCGCTGCTGTGGGACGAGGCCGAACCCATTCCGGCTGCCGCCTATGCGCCCCGACGTTACCTTGGAGAAACCGCCCATGCCTGACCTGCACCTCGATGGGCGCCCGCTCAGCGTCGCGCCGGGCACCACGGTCGCTGCCGCGCTTGCCCTGGGCGGCGACGGCAGCGCACGTACCTCGGTAATCGGACAGCGCCGGGCACCGCTATGCGGCATGGGCATCTGCCAGGAGTGCCGGGTAACCGTCGACGGCATGCGCCGCCTGGCCTGCCAGACCCTGTGCCGCGATGGCATGCAGGTGGAGACACGGCCATGAGCGAACAGGCTGACGTACTGATCATCGGCGCCGGCCCGGCCGGTCTGTCGGCCGCCCTGGCCGCCGCCAACGACGGCGCAAGGGTGGTATTGGTCGACGACAACCCGCTGCCCGGCGGGCAGATCTGGCGCGATGGTGCGCAGGCCAGGGTGCCGGCCCAGGCTCGCCAGTTGCGCGACGCTGTGGATAACCACGCCACCATCCAGCGCCATGCTGCGACGCGGGTGGCGGCCAGGGCCGGCAGCACTGGCCTGCTGGTCGAAAATGCCGAGCGCGGCTGGGTAATCGACTATCACCGGCTGATCCTGTGCACCGGGGCACGCGAGTTGTTACTGCCGTTTCCTGGCTGGACGTTGCCCGGAGTAACCGGTGCCGGCGGCCTGCAGGCACTGATCAAGGGCGGCTTGCCGGTGGCCGGTGAGCGCACCGTGATTGCCGGCAGCGGCCCGCTGCTGCTGGCCAGCGCCAGCACGGCGAAACAGGCCGGCGCTCAGGTGCTGCGCATTGCCGAGCAGGCCTCGACAAGCGCAGTCGCGGCCTTCGCCCTGCAACTGCCGCGCTGGCCGCACAAGCTGCTGCAGTCCTTCGGCCTGTTCGATGGCGGTTATCGCCCTGGTACACGCATCGTCGCCGCGCTGGGGCAGGATCGTCTGGAAGGCGTGCGCCTGCAGCGCGGCGGCGAAATCGAAGAGCTGGAGTGCGAGCGCCTTGCCTGCGGTTTCGGCCTGATTCCCAACGTGCAACTGGGGCAGGCGCTCGGCTGTGCGCTGGGCAGCGCCGCCATCAAGGTGGACGCCTGGCAGGCGACCGATATGGCCGGCATCTACGCGGCGGGCGAATGTACCGGTTTCGGCGGCAGCGAACTGGCCCTGGTCGAAGGTCGCATTGCCGGCCACGCCGCTGCCGGCAACCGCGAGGCTGCGCGGCGGATGTGGCCAGCCCGTGCCCGCTGGCAACGCTTTGCCGATGCGCTGAACAAACACTTCGCGCTGGACCCCTTACTCAAACGCCTGGCACAACCAGACACCCTGCTATGCCGCTGCGAAGACGTCCCCTACGCCGCCGTAGCAGCCCACGACAACTGGCGCGAAGCGAAACTGGCGACCCGCTGCGGCATGGGCGCCTGCCAGGGACGAATCTGCGGCGGCGCCACGCAATACCTGTTCGATTGGCAGCCTGCCGCGCCGCGCCCGCCATTCACACCAACGCGAATCGACACCCTTACGCTGCTGGAAGAAGCGGCCCAGAGCAGCTCACCGTGAGCGTGGCGCTTATTTTAATCGCGGGCCAGCCGCACACTTCAAACGGTAACAAAGCGGGTAGCGCGGTAACGCTTTTGTGCTCCGCTGCACAGTCAGAAAAATACCGAAAATATTAAGCCATTGATAAATAACGATATTTCAAAATTGGCACAGGTTATGCTCTATCTCCCGCACAACAAAAATAACAAGACACATCTGATAACAAGAACAAGACAACGGCTCTAGCATAAGAAAGACAAAAACGCAGAGACGCAGCTAACTGATTTCTTTGGAGAGGACCGCCCTCGGGCTTGTACCGCAACCGGGTCGAGAACAATAAAACTGCTTTGCAAGGCAGCGACAGACGGGTTGGATCTACGGATCACGGCAACATCAGCGTCCAAACAAATCCGTTCGCTCTTGGCCTCCTTTAGGGGCCTCGGCTAAAACAAGAACAATAGGCCGTTAGCACTAACAAGAACGATGATTCGAACAAGATTTAGGGGAGCCTCGGCTCCCCTTTCTGCTTTCTGGCGTTCTCGCCAGCCGCCTCGCCTTCGCACCACAAATCCTTGCAGACCCACAGGCTCAATTAGCTGCCCGTCTTGCAATAACGCGCTAGGCTCTGCACCTATTCAAACTGTCTGCAGCCAGCCATGCACAGCCTGCTCCCGAACTCGCCTCATCCCGACCTGCCGACATTGATCAGCACCCTCATGCAGATCGAGCCGTTGCTCGATGCCATGCCCGAGGTAGTGTTCTTCATCAAGGACACGCAGACCCGCTACGCCTTGGTCAACCAGACGCTGGTGCAGCGGCTGGGCTTCAAGAGCAAAGACAAGCTGGTGGGGATGACCGCCGAACAGGTGTTCCCTGCCAGCTTCGGGCCCTCCTACACCGCGCAGGATCGGCGCGTGCTGGATGAGGGTAGCCAGCTCGACGACCAGCTGGAGCTGCACCTTTATTACGGCAACCAGCCGGTCTGGTGCCTGACCCACAAGCTGGCGCTGCGCAATCGGTGTGGAGACATCATCGGCCTGGCCGGCATCTCCCGGGATGTACAGCTGCCACAATCGGGCCATCCCGCCTACCCGAAGCTGGCTGCGGTGGATGCCTATATCCGCGAGCACTTCGCCCGGCCAATCAGCCTGGCCGAGCTCACCGAGCTGGCCGGATTGTCAGTGGCGCAACTGGAGCGTCACTGCAAGCGCATCTTCCAGCTCACCCCGCGACAGATGATCCACAAGGCGCGCCTTGGCGAGGCAAGTCGCCTGCTGCAGCACGACCTGCCAATCACCGAAATCGCCCTGCGTTGCGGTTACACCGACCACAGCGCCTTCAGCCGCCAGTTCCGTGCGCTTACTGGGCTGACGCCTAGCCAGTTCCGCGAATCGCACGCCGGCTGATACCACCGGTGTTCCGAAACAGGGCGACAGCGCTTGGCTTTCGCTCCCATCTGTAACACCCGACCTGCGCTCTAGACTCCTCCGTTTACGCTTCATTCCCTCTGGAGCCGTCACAGCGCGCGGCCCGCAGCACCATGCTGCAGAACAGGCACAGCGGTTGCATATTAAATATCGTATACGAAATTTCCTATAATGATTGTCTGCACCGTTTCGAGGCCCCTATGAAAAATCCCGCTTTTGCCGTAGCCCTCAGCGCAGTACTCAGCACCACCCTGATCGGCACCGCTCACGCCGACAAACTCGACTCGATCATCGAGTCCGGCAAACTCCGCTGCGCGGTAACCCTGGACTTCCCACCCATGGGCTCGCGTGACGACAAGAACCAGCCGGTCGGCTTCGACGTCGACTACTGCAACGACCTGGCGAAAGTTCTCGGCGTCGACGCCGAAGTGGTGGAAACACCGTTCCCGGATCGTATCCCGGCGCTGGTTTCCGGCCGTGCCGACGTGATCGTCGCCTCCACCTCCGACACCCTGGAGCGTGCCAAGACGGTGGGCCTGACCGTGCCCTACTTCGCCTTCCAGATGGTCGTACTGACGCGGGACGATACCGGCATCAACAAATACGAAGACCTCAAGGGCAAGGCCGTGGGTAACACCAGTGGTACCTACGAGGCCATCGCCCTGGAGAAGGACGTGAAAGCCTGGGGCGACGGCAGCTTCCGCGCTTATCAGTCGCAGAACGACACCATCCTGGCTGTCGCTCAGGGCCACATCGCCGCCACCGTGGTCACCAATACCGTGGCCGCGGCCACCCTCAAGTCCGGCAAGTACAAGGGCCTGAAAGTGGTCGGTGACGCGCCTTACGTCGTCGATTACGTGTCCCTGGCGGCCAAGCGCGACGAGTACGGCCTGATCAACTACCTCAACCTGTTCGTCAACCAGCAGGTACGCAGCGGCCGCTATGACGAGCTGTGGAAGAAGTGGGTGGGCGACGAAATCAAACCGGCCAACCTGACCGTACCAGGCGTTTACTACTGATCGACGCATCAATGCGCCGCCATTGGCGGCGCATTCAACCCTTTTTCGCTCGCTTGCCCCGGTGGCGCCGAGCTTTTGCCTAAGGCGGAGCCCTTGATGACAGCAGTCGCGGATCACACCTCGTCCGCCCCTGAAGCGTGCGCGCTCCAGGGGCGCAGCCTGGTCGCTGGGCGCGCCGAGGGTGAGTTGCTGTTCGCCGAGATGGGCCTGAGTTTCTGGGGCGGCGTCGACCCGTTCACGGGCGAGGTGATCGATCGTCATCACCCGCTCAGTGGTCAGAGCCTGGCGGGCCGCGTACTGGCGATTCCCAGTGGTCGCGGCTCCTGCACCGGCAGCAGCGTGATGATGGAGCTGCTCAGCGGCGAGCACGCGCCTAGCGCCCTGGTGCTCGCCGAGGCAGACGAGATTCTCACACTGGGCGTGCTGGTGGCTGAACTGCTGTTCCAGCGCTCCATTGCCGTACTGTGCATCGGGCATGAAGCCTTCACCCGCCTGCGCGGCCAGGCTTACGCCCGCCTCGACGGTGAGCGACTGCAGCTTTATCCACAGCGCCCTGCCGATGCCCGGCCGACAGGCGTGGCTTCAATACATCAGCAGCCGCCTTTCGCCAGCGCCCTGCAATTGAGCGAAAGCGACCGTGCCCTGCTCGACGGCAGCCACGGCAAGGCCGCACAGGTGGCCATGCAACTGGTATTGCGCATGGCCGAACTACAGGGCGCCAGCGAACTGCTGGATGTCACCCAGGCGCATATCGACGGTTGCATCTACACCGGTCCGGCCAGCCTGCGCTTCGCCGAGCAACTGGTGGCCTGGGGCGCCAAGGTACGGGTACCGACTACCCTCAACTCGATTTCCGTGGATCAGCGCCGCTGGCGTGCTCTGGGCATAGACGCCGCCTTCGGCGAACCGGCCAGTGCACTCGGCGATGCCTACATGGCCATGGGTGCCCAGCTCAGCTTCACCTGTGCGCCTTACCTGCTGGACAGCGCGCCCGCCGAGGGCGAGCAGATCGTCTGGGCCGAGTCCAATGCGGTGGTCTACGCCAACAGCGTGCTCGGGGCACGCACCCTCAAATACCCCGATTATCTGGATATCTGCATCGCCCTCACCGGCCGTGCTCCCAAGGTCGGCTGCCACCTCGACGAGCAGCGCATGGCCAGCCTGCAGATCGAGCTGCCCGAGCTCGCTGAACTCGACGATGCCTTCTACCCACTGCTCGGTTACCACATCGGCCTGCTCTGCGGCAGCCATATTCCGTTGGTACACGGCCTGGAAAACGCCGGGCCGAGCCTGGACGATCTCAAGGCCTTTGGCGCCGCCTTCGCCACCAGTTCGGCGGCGCCACTGTTCCATATCGCCGGTGTTACCCCGGAAGCCCGTGATCCACAGCAGGTTATCCACAACGGTAGAGAGCTTCCGATCAAACGGATCAGCCTCGCCGATCTGCGCCGCAGCTGGGATGAGCTGAACAGCGCTGATGAAGCCGAGGTGGGGCTGATCGCCCTCGGCAATCCGCATTTCTCGCTCAGTGAACTCGCCCGCCTCGCCGATCTGTGCACGGGCCGCAGCAAGCACGCTCAGGTGAGCCTGGTGATCACCTGCGGCCGGGCGATTCACGAGCAGGCCCGCGCGGCCGGTTACCTCGCCGTGCTGGAGGCCTTCGGAGCAACGCTGGTCACCGACACTTGCTGGTGCATGCTCGGCGAGCCGGTGGTACCGACTACCTGCCGCACCCTGATGACCAATTCGGGCAAATACGCCCATTACGCGCCAGGGCTGGTCGGCCGTGCGGTGCACTTCGCCAGCCTGGCCGAGTGCGTCGACGCCGCCTGTTCGGGCCAGGCCAGCGGCCGTCTGCCGCGCTGGCTGCAATCGGCTTCCCCTGTGGAGAACCCCACGCATGTTTGATTACACCTTCCATTGGCGCCAGGCCTTCAAGGCACTGCCCGACATGCTCGCCGGCGCCTGGGTGACCTTCGAGACGGCCGCCCTGTCGATGATCTTCGGGGTGCTCATCGCCCTCGCCCTGACGGTGATGCGTGAGCTGAAAAACCCCGTGGCCCGCGGCTTCGCCAACACCTGGGTATCCATCGCGCGTAACACGCCATCGTTGTTCCAGATTTACATCCTGTACTTCGGCCTGGGCTCGATGGGCTGGCACGTCAGCTCCTGGGTCGCCCTGCTGGCCGGCATCACCTTCAACAATGCCGGCTACCTGGCAGAAAACTTCCGTGGCGGCCTCAAGGCCGTGCCCGGCACCCAGGTGCGTGCCGCCCGCTCGCTGGGCATGAGCGCCTTTCAGGCCTACCGCATGATCGTCGTGCCGCAGCTGCTGCGCATCGTCTTCTACCCGCTGACCAACCAGATGGTCTGGGCCGTGCTGATGACCTCGCTGGGGGTGATCGTCGGCCTCAACAACGACCTCACCGGCGTTACCCAGGACTACAACGTCAAGACCTTCCGCACCTTCGAGTTCTTCGCCATCGCGGCGGTGCTGTATTACCTGATCGCCAAGGCGATCGTAGCGGTTGCCCGGCTGCTGGCCTGGCGCCTGTTCCGTTACTGAGGATCGCTCATGTTCGATACCAGCTTCACCTGGAACGATTTCCTCTACCTGCTCGACGGCGCCTGGGTCACTCTGCAACTGACCTTCTGGGCCATCCTGCTGGGCTCCTTCGCCGGCCTGCTGTTCGGCCTGCTGCGTGCCCTGCTGCCGCGCGCCACCCTGCCGCTGGCCTGGGTGCTCGATGTCTTTCGCAGCGTGCCACTGCTCATCCAGTTCGTGCTGTTCAACTCGTTCAAGAGCATCGCCGGCATCGACATCAGCGCCTTCGCGGTGGGCTGCATCGTGCTGGGCATCTATGCCGCCGCCTACTTCACCGAGATCGTGCGCAGCGGCGTGCTTTCGGTGCCATTCACCTTGCGCCGCGCCAGCCGTTCCTTGGGCCTGAGTTACCTGCAGGACCTGCGCTACATCGTGCTGCCGATGGCCACGCGGGTGGCCTTCCCCGGCTGGCTGAACCTGGTGCTCAGCGTGATGAAGGACACCGCGCTGGTGATGTGGATCGGCATTGTCGAGCTACTGCGCGCCTCGCAAACCATCGTCACGCGCATTCAAGAGCCGTTGCTGGTGCTGTGCATCGCCGGCCTCATCTACTACGTCATGAGCCTGGTGGTCGCCCAACTGGGCGCACGGCTGGAAAAAAGGTGGCAGGAAAATGATTGAGATCGACAACGTACACAAATCCTTCGGCAGCCTGGATGTGATCAAGGGCGTCAGCCTGACCGTCAACAAGGGCGAAGTGGTGTCGATCATCGGCGGCTCCGGCTCCGGCAAGTCGACCCTGCTGATGTGCATCAACGGCCTGGAGTCGATCAAGAGCGGCAGCATCCGCGTCGACGGCACCGAAGTGCATGCGCCGGGCACCGACATCAACAAGCTGCGCCAGAAGATCGGCATCGTGTTCCAGCAGTGGAATGCCTTCCCGCACCTGACCGTGCTGGAAAACGTCATGCTGGCGCCGCGAAAGGTGCTCGGCCTGAGCAAGCAGGAGGCCGAGGCCATCGCCGTGCAGCAGCTCACCCACGTGGGCCTGGCCGACAAGCTCAAGGTGTTCCCCGGCAAGCTCTCCGGGGGCCAGCAGCAGCGCATGGCGATTGCCCGCGCCCTGGCCATGAGCCCCGACTACATGCTGTTCGACGAGGCCACCAGCGCCCTCGACCCGCAACTGGTCGGCGAGGTGCTCGACACCATGCGCATGCTCGCCGAAGACGGCATGACCATGGTGCTGGTGACCCACGAGATCCGCTTCGCCCGTGACGTGTCCGACCGCGTGGCGTTCTTTCGCAACGGCCTGGTACACGAGATCGGCGCGCCCGAGCAGGTGCTCGGCAATCCGCAGAAACCGGAAACCGCCGACTTCCTCAAGTCGGTTCATTGAGAGGGCTGCGCCGTGCGTTCGAACAAGGTCATTCACGTGGTCAGCTGCCATGCCGAAGGCGAGGTCGGCGACGTCATCGTCGGTGGCGTCGCGCCACCGCCCGGCGAGACGCTGTGGCAGCAGTCGCGCTGGATCGAACAGGACGACTTCCTGCGTAACTTCGTGCTCAACGAGCCGCGCGGCGGCGTGTTCCGCCACGTCAACCTGCTGGTGCCGGCGAAGAATCCCAAGGCGCAGATGGGCTGGATCATCATGGAGCCGGCCGATGTGCCGCCGATGTCCGGTTCCAATTCGCTGTGCGTGGCCACCGTGCTGCTCGACAGCGGCATCCTGCCGATGACCGAGCCGCAGACCTTCCTGACCCTGGAAGCGCCCGGTGGCCTGGTGGAAGTGATCGCCGACTGCAAGGGCGGCAAGGCCGAGCGCGTCGAGGTGAAGAACGTGCCCTCGTTCGCCGACAAGCTCGACGCCTGGATCGAGGTCGAAGGACTGGGTTCGCTGCAGGTCGATACCGCCTACGGTGGCGACAGTTTCGTGATCGCCGATGCACACCACCTGGGCTTCGCCATACAGGCCGATGAAGCTGCCGATCTGGTCGCTGTGGGCCTGCGCATCACTCAGGCCGCCAATGAACAGCTCGGTTTCCAGCATCCGCTGAACCCGGACTGGAGCCATATCTCCTTCTGCCAGATCGCCGCGCCGGTGGTGCATGAGAACGGCATCGCCACGGGCGCCAACGCGGTGGTCATTCGCCCCGGCAAGATCGACCGCTCGCCCTGCGGCACCGGCTGCTCGGCGCGCATGGCGGTGCTGCATGCCAAAGGCCAGCTGGCAGTAGGCGAACGCTTTATCGGCCGTTCGATCATCGGCTCCGAATTTCACTGCCGCATCGACTCGCTGACCGACGTGGCCGGTCGCCCGGCGATCTACCCCTGCCTATCCGGCCGCGCGTGGATCACCGGAACTCACCAGCACCTGCTCGACCCGAGCGACCCCTGGCCAACGGGCTATCGCCTGTCGGATACATGGCCGGTGGAGCTGAAACTGCAAGACTTGCTGAAGATTTGAAACTGCCGGTTCGCCGGCGCAATAAACGGGCATAACGCCTACCAACTACGACATTTTTCTTTCGTATACGAAATACTTTGAATGCTCCCAGGAGGCAATACCATGAATAGCAGCATCTTCACCGGCACCATTCCCGCGCTAATGACCCCCTGCACCGCCGAGCGCACGCCGGACTTCGACGCCTTGGTGCGCAAGGGCAAAGAGCTGATCGAGGCCGGCATGAGCGCGGTGGTCTACTGCGGTTCCATGGGCGACTGGCCGTTACTCACCGAAGCCCAACGCCAGGAAGGGGTGGCGCGCCTGGTCGCTGCCGGCATCCCGACCATCGTCGGCACCGGTGCGGTGAACAGCCGCGAAGCGGTTTCCCATGCTGCCCACGCCGCCAAGGTTGGCGCCCATGGCCTGATGGTCATCCCGCGCGTGTTGTCCCGAGGTGCTTCGCCAGCCGCTCAGGAAGCCCACTTCGCTGCAATTCTCGAAGCTGCTCCGAAACTGCCGGCAGTGATCTATAACAGCCCGTACTACGGCTTCGCCACCCGCGCCGAGCTGTTCTTCAAGCTGCGCCGCAAGTATCCCAACCTGATCGGCTTCAAGGAATTCGGTGGCGCCGCCGACATGCGTTACGCCGCCGAGCACATCACCTCCCAGGATGAGAACGTGATTCTCATGGCCGGCGTCGACACCCAGGTGGTGCATGGCTTCGTCAATTGCGGCGCGACTGGTGCCATCACCGGGATTGGTAACGCTCTGCCGCGCGAAGTGCTGCAACTGGTCGAGCTGAGCAAGCAGGCCGCCAAAGGCGACGCCGTCGCCCGCCGCCGCGCCCTGGAGTTGTCCGAGGCGCTGAACGTACTGTCTTCCTTCGACGAAGGTACCGACCTGGTTCTCTACTACAAGCACCTCATGGTGCTGGGCGGCGACCAGGAATACGCCCTGCACTTCTATGAAACCGATGCCCTCAGCGACGCCCAGCGCAACTACGCCGAGACCCAGTACACCCTGTTCCGCCAGTGGTACGCCAACTGGTCAGTCGAAAACAACATCGCCTGATCACTGTACGTCGGCCGGATGCGTCCAGCGCATCCGGCCGAGCGGGCTCGCAGTGGTCGGCAACCTGCGCAGTTCAGCGGGTAGATCGCCTTGCCTGCCCAAATCTACCGAGATGATCATCCAGATACTCATATCGGCCGCTGATCAAGCCTGGCGCTGCGCCTTTCCGCTCTGCCTACCCAAGCCCTGCTCATTGGAATATGGCGGCTAAAGCGTTCAGTACGCCGCAAGAAAAATAGCAGACTTGCGCAACTGATCAGACATCGTACAATCAAAGCCTTTTCGTACGTGTTCATTCGTCCCCAACAGGAGCTAACAATGCCCGCTACCATCGGCCACAACATCATCGGCGGCGCTTACAGCGCAGCCGGCTCCGTAGTCCACAAGAGTCACGACGCCACTACTGGCGAAGCCCTTTCCTACGATTTCATCCAGGCCACCCCTGAAGAAGTCGAT
>NZ_JAQZSI010000010.1:0-99871 GCF_028674975.1 Pseudomonas sp. CNPSo 3701
GTCCGTGCAACCTTTATTTTCGTCTAACTCGTTGATCTACAAGGAGTTTTCAGATCAGACTGCGCCGGAAGTGGTGCGCATTATAGGCCCCTCGAAACTCAGGTCAAGGGGTTATTTACGCTTTTATTCAGTTTTCAGCGTAACCCGCGCGAAAGCCTTCTTGCCGGCCTGGCAAACGTGGGTAGCGCCCAGCTTGAATACGAAGCTGCGATCAACCACCTGACCATCCACACGCACACCGCCGGAGCCGAGGAGATCACGCGCGACCGCCGCGTTCTTCACCAGGCCTGCTTTATTAAGCAGCGCGGCGATCGGCATATCGTCTCCAGCGGCCAGCTCGACCTCTGGCAGATCTTCAGGCAGCTCGCCATCCTTCATACGATTACCGGCAGAACGGTGGGCTGTAGTCGCCGCCTCTTCGCCATGGAAACGCGCGACGATTTCTTCGGCCAGCTTGATCTTGATATCACGCGGGTTCGCGCCAGCTTCCACGTCCTTCTTGAATTGATCGATCTCGTCCATGGTGCGGAAGCTGAGCAATTCGAAGTAACGCCACATCAGCGCATCCGGCATGGACACCAACTTGTTGTACATCACGCCAGGCGCTTCCTGGATGCCTATATAGTTGCCCAGGGATTTGGACATCTTCTTCACGCCATCCAGACCTTCGAGCAGCGGCATGGTGACGACGCACTGGGAAGACTGGCCATAAGCACGCTGAAGCTCACGCCCCATCAGCAGATTGAATTTCTGGTCGGTGCCGCCGAGCTCGACATCGGCGCGCAGCGCCACGGAGTCGTAGCCCTGTACGAGCGGGTAAAGGAACTCGTGGATGGCGATCGGCTGGTTGCCGGTGTAGCGCTTCTCGAAGTCATCGCGCTCGAGCATGCGCGCCACGGTGTACTGAGAGGCCAAGCGAATGAAGTCGGCCGGCGTCAGCTCGTTGATCCAGGTGGAGTTGAAGGCAACCTCGGTCTTGGCCGGATCGAGGATCTTGAATACCTGAGCCTTGTAGGTCTCGGCGTTCTCCAGTACCTGCTCACGGGTCAGCGGTGGGCGCGTGGCGCTCTTGCCGCTAGGGTCACCGATCATGCCGGTGAAGTCGCCGATCAGGAAGATCACCTGATGCCCCAGATCCTGAAACTGGCGCAGCTTATTAATAAGCACAGTGTGCCCCAGGTGCAGGTCTGGAGCAGTCGGGTCGAAGCCTGCCTTGATACGCAGCGGCTCGCCGCGCTTGAGCTTTTCGACCAGCTCAGCTTCAACAAGGACTTCTTCTGCACCGCGCTTGATTAGCGCGAGCTGCTCTTCAACCGACTTCATAGGACTCACAGCCACCAGGTTCAAAGGGGAGCCAACCATACAAGATCGCCAACAAATGACAAGTTTTGCCCTGCATCGCACATAACGGGCGCCGGCCATCACCTATAGGGTTGCCTCGATGTAGATTTGGTTATATTTTATACAGTTACTGCATATTCATCAGTATCTTCTTTTTCCTCTTCATCTTTTCACTTCACAAAAAGCAGCCCTATGACCTCTACAACTAAAGCGCCGCCGCTCTATCCAAAGACACACATCATCGCAGCCAGCGGCGTCGCCGCCCTTCTAAGTCTCGCTCTTCTGGTGTTTCCCTCCCGCGAAGTAGAAGCAAAGAAAACCTTTCTCAACCTGGACATGGACAACGGTTCCGAACAAGTCCAGCAGAATCTCCCCATCAATCAGGCAGGCGCCGACGCTCAGGTAGAAGCCGACTCACCGTTCGCACAGATAGAAGGTAGCGACGATTCGCAGAATGCCGAGATCGATGCCGACCCCGAAGTTGCCGAGCAGGAGCCTGAGGACCCACGCAACAAGACAGTCACCGTGGCCAATGGCGACACCCTCTCCACGGTCTTCAGCAAGGTCGGCCTGCCCGCCAACACCGTGCATGACGTGATCAACAGCAGCAAGGAAGCCAGCCAGCTGAGCCGCCTCAAGGTCGGCCAGGAGCTGCAGTTTCAACTGAACGAGGACGGCCAGCTGGAAAGCCTGCACAGCCAGCTCAGCGACCTGGAAAGCATCAGCCTCAGCAAGACCGACAGCGGCTATGACTTCAAGCGCGAGATGGTCAAACCGGACGTGCACGAATCCTACGCCCATGGTGTGATCAACAGCTCGCTGTTCGTGGCTGCCAAGCGCGCCGGCCTGTCCCACAATCTGACCATGGACCTGGCCAACATCTTCGGCTACGACATCGACTTCGCCATGGATATTCGTGAAGGCGACGAATTCGAAGTCATCTACCAGAACAAGAAGGTTGGCGACAGATCGGTCGGCACCGGCAACATTCTCTCCGCGCGCTTCACCAACCGCGGCAAGACCTACACTGCGGTCCGCTATACCGACAAGCAAGGCAACGTCAGCTATTACGATGCCGACGGCAACAGCATGCGCAAGGCCTTCATCCGTACGCCGGTAGATTTCGCGCGCATCAGCTCGCGCTTCTCCAACGGCCGCAAGCACCCGATTCTCAACAAGATCCGCGCTCACAAGGGTGTCGATTACGCCGCGCCGCGCGGAACGCCAATCAAGGCTGCCGGTGATGGCAAAGTCATCCTCGCTGGCCGCAAAGGCGGCTACGGCAACACCATCGTATTGCAGCACGGCAGCCGCTACCGCACCCTCTATGCACACATGCAGGGCTTCGCCAAGGGCGTACGCACCGGCGGTACCGTCAAGCAGGGCCAGATCATCGGTTACATCGGCACCACCGGCCTGTCGACTGGCCCGCACCTGCACTACGAATTCCAGGTCAATGGTACCCACGTCGACCCGCTGAGCCAGAAGCTGCCCATGTCCGATCCGATCGCCCGCCAGGAGAAGCAGCGTTTCCTGCAGACGAGCAAGCCGCTCATGGCACGCATGGATCAGGAAAAAGCCACCATGCTCGCCCTCAACAAGCGCTGATCCCATGCTGTATCTCGGCGTGATGTCCGGTACCAGTCTCGACGGGCTGGACATTGCCCTTATCGAGCAAGGCGAGCGCACCCGATTGCTCGCCCACCACTACCAAGCCCTTCCCGACGATCTTCGCCAGCAGCTGCTCGACTTGTGCAGCTCTGGTGCGGATGAGCTCGCCCGCGCGGCACTCGCCGAGCAAGCCTGGGCAAGACTGGTCGCCGAGGGCGTCAACAGCCTGCTGCGCGAGCAGAACCTGCAGCCAGACGCAATTCGCGCCATCGGCAGCCACGGCCAGACCGTCCGCCACGAGCCAGCGCGCGGTTTCACCATCCAGATCGGCAACCCAGCCCTGCTGGCCGAACTGACCGGCATCACCGTGGTGGCCGACTTCCGCCGCCGTGACGTGGCAGCTGGCGGCCAGGGTGCGCCGCTGGTGCCGTCCTTCCATGAAGCGCTGTTTGCCAGCCCCGGCTCGGCCCGAGCGATTCTCAACGTCGGCGGCTTCAGCAATCTCAGCCTGCTGGAACAAGGCAAGCCGGCCAAGGGCTTCGACTGCGGGCCGGGTAACGTGTTGATGGATGCGTGGATTCACCACCACCTCGGCAAGAGTTATGACAAGGATGGTGCCTGGGCTGCCAGCGGCACCGTGCAACCCGAACTGCTGAAAGCGCTGCTGGCGGACCCGTTCTTCCAGACCACCGGACCTAAGAGCACCGGGCGCGAGCTGTTCAACCTGCCTTGGCTGTTGCAGCAGCTGGCCACACAGCCGGCCTATCAGCCACAGGATGTTCAGGCCACCTTGCTGGAGGTTACGGCTACCAGCATCGTCAGCTCACTGCTGCAGGCACAGCCGGATTGCAGCCAACTGCTGGTCTGCGGCGGCGGCGCCCACAACAAGGCACTGCTGGAACGCCTGCAAGCGCTGCTACCCGCGAGTGAGGTGAGCCGCACCGACGATCACGGCGTTCCCGCTGATTGGGTGGAGGCCATGGCGTTTGCCTGGCTGGCCCACTGCTGCCTCAACGGCATCCCCGCCAACCGGCCGGAGGTCACTGGCGCCAAAGGCCTGCGAGTGCTCGGCGCCATCTACCCGGCCTGAACAACGCCCAAACAAAAACGCCGCGCAGATGCGCGGCGTTTTCATATGACTCAGGGCTCAGATCGAGAACGACGAACCGCAACCGCAGGTGGTGGTCGCATTGGGGTTCTTGATCACGAAGCGCGAGCCTTCCAGGCCCTCCTGATAATCCACTTCCGCACCGACCAGGTACTGGAAGCTCATCGGGTCGACGACCAGGCTGACGCCCTCGCGCTCGACGATGGTGTCGTCATCGGCTACTTCTTCATCGAAGGTGAAGCCGTACTGGAAGCCCGAGCAACCGCCGCCCGTGACGAACACGCGCAACTTCAGGCGCGGGTTGCCCTCTTCATCAACCAGGCTCTTCACCTTGCTGGCTGCACCCTGCGTGAACTGCATCGCAGCGGCAGGGGTGAAGGTTTCGACGCTCATGTTCTATCTCCCGGCGCCAGGCGCCAATACTGCATGGTAGCGCTGTATTATCCGCTTACCCTACAAAACTGGTCAACTATTGAGCGTCATCCACGCGCTCGGGCAGCTCAAGTGGTCGTTCCTGCTCCTTGATCGGGCGCAGGCCGCCTTCGACCTGAGCGCCCATGGCCATTTCCATCAGGCCATAGTAGAGATTGCCGCGAACCCGGGCCTTGGCACCCAGCTCGACATGCTGGCTGGCGTAGACATCGCCAACGATCTCGCCATCGATCACTACATGGGGTGCGCGCACCTCGCCTTCAACCTGCCCTTCGGCGCTGACCCGCACCAAACCCTGCTCGGTGAGAAGGTCGCCAAGCACCTTGCCATCGATCTGCACCGCGCCCTGGAACTCCAAGTTGCCGCGAAACACCGCACCCGCAGCGATCAGGCTGGTCTTGCCCGTGAAGCGCTGCATGTCTGCCTTTTCCTTGCCTTTATTCCACATGGCGAACCATCACCTATCCGTCAGTCCAATCGATGTGACGCTCGACGGCTTTTCCACCCTCGACATCAGCCTTGATACGTATGCGCTTGGGTACGAAGCCCGCGGGAATTCGCAGTTCCCCCAGACGGCCGCCGTCGGGAATCGCCTGCAAATGCTTGAATGCGAAAGGAATCGCCTTGTCGGTTGAGCCTTCCGGCAGATCACCACTGAGCTGATTCAGTGGCAGGCTCTTCACCTTACCGTTCAGGCTGCCTTCCAGCTGCACGTTCAAACGCCCCTGCAGGGGTTTGTCATCCTTGCCGATGCGGCTGAGCATGAGCTTGAAACGATAGACGCCCGCAGACTCGCCTGGGTGGATATCGAAACTACGGATCAGCAGGCCATTGACCTTGCTGTCCGGAGCCAGCACGCCCTTGTAGAAAGCCAGCTCCTGTTGCTGTTTGAAGTTCTGTTCTTCCAAGAGCTTGATGGTCTGGCGGCTCTGTTCGTTGGACTGATGCGCCAGTTGCTCGCCGCTGCTGGCGACGGCCACGCGCTGGCGCAGTTCGTCGAGCTCGCGCGCCTGCTCATCGGCCTGCACCTGCATCTGCTCGAATGTCTCGGTCCGCTGCTCGGAAGACCTGGCCTGCCACTCACTGCCCGCATAGAAGGCGGCCGGCACCGCTAGGAGCAGCACCACCAGCACAACCCGCAGGCGCCGCTCCTGTGCCCGATTGCTGGGGCGAACCTCCCAACCCGACATCAGCGTAGGTGCCCGGGCACACTGCAAGCGCCCGCAGGCGTTGCCATCGTAAACAAGGGAGAAACGTGCATCGGGTGCCTCGAAAACAGTCGTCAAAGATCTGGATGATAAGGCTCACCCCGCCTGCGGCCAACCGTCTTGATGACTATTGAGATCACGGGCACTAGTATCGCAAGCCCCATCCGAGAAAAGGAACGGCAATGCTTTATTTGTGGCTCAAAGCCCTGCACATCGTCGCCATGGTCTGCTGGTTCGCCGGTCTCTTCTACCTGCCACGACTGTTCGTTTACCACGCCATGAGCGAGGACGAAGCAAGCCGCGAGCGTTTCAGCATCATGGAGCGCAAACTCTATCGGGGCATCATGACACCGGCGATGATCGCCACGCTGGTATTCGGCGTCGGCCTCTTGATGCTGGCGCCCGCCTGGATGAGCCAGGGCTGGATGCATGCCAAGCTGGCCCTGGTGATCCTCCTGGTCGGTTACCACCACACGTGCGGCGCCATGTACAAACGCCTGGCCCGCGGCGAGAACAAGCGTAGCCACGTGTTCTATCGCTGGTTCAACGAGGTGCCGGTGCTGATCCTGATCGCCGTCGTCATTCTGGTCGTGGTCAAGCCATTCTGATCCGCCGATAAGTCCTCGCTCGCAAGCTGAGAACCACCGCTCAGCCACATCGAAAATCGCCTCGCCGCCACTTGCCGAACGAATGGCGGCGGGATAGCTTCGGCGACCACTATTGTGCCTGCAGGCAAGGACGCGCATGAGCCAGATTCGCTACAAGATCGTTTTCGATGGAAGCCTGATGCCAGGCAACTCGCTAGACGAGGTCAAAGCCAACCTAGCCAGCCTGTTCAAGAGCGACAGCGCGCGCATCGACGCCCTGTTCGGTCGCGGCCCGGTAGCTATCAAACGTGACCTGGATGAAGCCCAGGCCGAGCAGTATCTCAATGTTCTGCAACGTGCCGGTGCCCGCGCTCGCAAGGAGCCGGATCTTACCGCCGCGCTGAGCCTGGTCGAAACCGATGAAGAAAAGGCCGTCAAGGCGGAACAGACGCAGCCGCCACAAACCTCGATGACCTGTCCCAAATGTGGTCACACCCAACAGACCGCAGCAGAGTGCTCGGCGTGTGGTGTAATCATCGAGAAATACTTGGCCCGCCAGGCGGCCGTTGCAGAAACGAGTGCACAGCGGCCAGCGCCGGTTGCTGCCGCTCAGCCACAGACGCCCTACTCGCCGCCCCGCGCGGATATCGATCCTTACGCTGGCCAGGTTGGTGAGCTGAAGATCAATTCGTTCAAAGGTCGTATCGGCCGCATGCGTTACCTGGCCTGGTCACTGGGGCTGCTGTTCGGATTTATTGCCCTCATGGCCGTACTTTCAGCGCTCACGACCGTGGCAGAAACCCTGAGCAGCATCCTGGCGATCGTCGCCTTCATTGGCCTGCTGGTGCTCAGTGCGCAGATCGGCGTGCAACGCCTGCACGACATGGGCTGGTCCGGCTGGTTGTGGCTGCTCAATGTGGTACCGCTTATCAGCAGCGTATTCTGGATCGTCATGATGGTGGTGCCAGGCCCTGCCGGCAGCAACCGCTACGGTCCGCCGCCACCGCCCAACAGCCTGGGCGTGAATCTGGTCGCCGGTATCTTTCTGATTCTGCTCATCGGCGGTCTGCTGATGATCTTCCTCAGCGGTTTCGCCATGCTCGCCGTGTTCGGTGGCTTGTTCGGGGAACTGCTCAAAGGCAGCTGATCGGCTGCCGGGCGGTTTATTTCCTTCGAAGCGCCTGCGATTGCAGCGCCGACAGGTCAGTTGCGGATAGGCTATGCACCTGAACTGTACGGTGTTTGGAGAACCTCATGTCACGTTATGCCCTGGTTACCGGTGCCTCGAGTGGCATCGGCCTGGCGCTGGCCGAAGCGCTGGCCCGCCGCGGGCGTAATCTGATCCTCGTGGCGCGCAAGCGCGATGCGCTGGAAAGCATCGCCTACGAGTTGACCCAACGCTTTTCCGTGGACGTGCTGTTTCGCGTCTGCGACCTCAGCGAACCCCTACAACTCTCCGGGCTGCTCCACGAGCTGGAGCAGAACGGCCAAGTCATCGAGCTGCTGGTGAATAACGCGGGTATCGGTAGCGGCGGCGCCTTCGTCGCGCAGGACTGGCGCCGCGAACAGCAGTTGCTGGAACTCAACGTTTTGGCCCTGGCGCGGCTTTGCCATGCCATCGGCACGGTGATGGCAGCGCGCGGCCATGGGCAGATTCTCAATATCGCCTCGGTCGCTGCCTTCCAGCCCGGCCCTTGGATGAGCAGCTATTACGCCAGCAAAGCCTACGTGCTGCATTTCTCCGAAGGTCTACGCGAGGAGCTGCGCCCGCATGGCGTGAAGGTCTCGGTACTCTGTCCGGGCCCGACCCACAGCGCCTTCTTTCGCAATGCGCAGCTCGACGCCTCGTCGCTCGAGCACGGCAAGCTGATGCTCAGCGCCGAAGAGGTGGCATTGATCGCCGTCCGAGGCCTGGAGCGCAATCGCGCGATCATCGTGCCCGGTTGGCGCAATCGCCTGCTGACGATGGCGCCGCGGCTGTTCCCGCGTTGGCTGGTGCGCCGCATCGCAGCGCGCCTCAATCGCCGCTTTGGCCGCGCCTGACTCAGTTGGCGCTGACCGTCCGCCCGCGCGCCCAGGCCCGCAGTTCGGCGAGGCGTTCGGCCATGATCACCGATAGCGGCGAGGTGGCCTGAATGCCGCGCAGCAGGGTGCCGGTATCGACCGACTGCTGCTGCGCCTGGGCGGCATACAGGGCACTGACCACCACCTGCTCGATCTCGGCGCCGGAAAATCCCTCGGACGCCACCGCCAGCTGCGCCAGATCGAAGGCCGAAGGCTCCAGCTCGCGGCGCTGCAGGTGGATACGGAAAATCTCGGCGCGGATGTCGGCCTCCGGCAGATCGACAAAGAACAGCTCGTCGAAACGACCCTTGCGCACCAGCTCCGGTGGCAAACGATCGATCACGTTGGCGGTGGCGACCATGAACACCGAGGACTTGCGCTCGGCCATCCAGGTCAGCAGCGTACCTAGTACGCGCTGGCTGACGCCGCCGTCCTGATCACCACTGGCCAGGCCCTTTTCGATCTCATCGACCCAAAGCACGCACGGCGACATCTGCTCGGCCAGCGCCAGCGCCTCACGCAGGTTGCGCTCGGTCTCACCGAAGAACTTGTTGTACAGGCAGCCAAAATCCAGACGCAGTAGCGGTAGCCCCCACAAGCCGGCGACTGCCTTGGCGGCCAGGCTCTTGCCTGAGCCCTGCACGCCGACCAGCAGCACACCCTTGGGAATATCCACGCCTTCGCCGGCGAAGAAGATGCGCTGCCGCTCGCCCAGCCAGCGCTTGAGGTTGGCCAGCCCACCAATATCGGCAAAACGCGCCGTATCGTGTTCGTAGCTGAGCACGCCGTCGAGATCGAGCAACTCGAACTTGGCCTTGTTCAACTCCGGCAGGTCTTCCTGGGTGATGGCGCCGTCGTCGCAGATCAGGTTGCGCGCCAGCAGCCGCGCTTCCGCGTGGCTCATGCCACGCAGGTTCTTGACCACCTGCTGCAGGGTGCGGTTGTCGGTACGCACCCGGCGATTGCGGTTGCGCTCGCTCCAGCGCGCCGCCTCCTCGCGCACGATGGCCAGCAGCTCGTCTTCCCCTGGCAGCGCCACGTTGAAGCGCGCCGCGTAACGCTGCACCTCCGGCGGCAACCTGCAGGCATGGGACACCAGTACCAGGGTCGGCGCATGGGCACCGTCGGCCATGGCCACTTCCTTGAGCAGGCGCACCAGTTTGGGGTTGTCGTCGAGAAACGGATGCAGGTCGCACATCACGTAGAGACTGGCCTGCGGATCGGCCTTGATCAGCCGCAACGCTGCCTCGGGCTCGTGGCTGCTGCCATCGGCGAAGGCCTCGCCGGCGATGTCGCCGCGCCGCAAGCCCTCGGTGATCGACCAGGTGAACAGGCTCAGGCCGCGACGTACCGCCAGGCCGGTGAGGGTTTCCAGCACCCGCCGCTCGTCCCAGGACTCGATCAGCACCAGCTTGACCTTGGAATCAAGTACCAGCCCCAGATCGTGAATGTCGTTCTTCACAGCAACTCCTTATGCCCAAGCGGCAGCCAATAGTCCTGCCAACCACCCGCTGCGAGCAATAGGCGAATGCCGGCAGATAGAAGGGCCGCACAGTTGCGGCGAAAAGACGCTCCAAGCCGTGTACGGGCGGTTTGCGGTAAACTGCCCACTCATGTCATCGCCGGAGAGACCTCATGGCCAACGACCGCCAGTATTCGCCCGTCGACCGCCTGCTGCTGCAGGCCGATATGGCACTGCGCACGCTGCTGCCCTTCAGCGGCCAACCCTCGCGCCCGTCGCCTGCCATCGTCGAACAGGAAGCTGAGCTCGATACCCAGCAGACCCGTCATATCGCCGGGCTGATGCGCATCAACCACACCGGCGAGGTGTGCGCCCAGGCGCTGTATCAGGGCCAGGCGCTGACCGCCAGGCTGCCGCGCGTACGCGAAGCCATGGAGCATGCGGCCGATGAGGAAATCGATCACCTGGCCTGGTGCGAGCAACGCATCCGCCAGCTGGGTAGCCACCCCAGCGTGCTGAATCCGCTGTTCTACGGGTTGTCGTTCGGCGTAGGGGCGGTGGCCGGCTTGGTCAGCGACCGGGTCAGTCTCGGCTTCGTGGCCGCGACCGAGGATCAGGTGGTCAAGCACCTAGACGAACATCTGGAACAGATCCCCGAGCAGGACAACAAGTCCAGGGCCATTCTGGAGCAGATGCGCAGCGATGAGCTGGAGCACGCCAACAGTGCGCTGGATGCCGGCGGCGTGCGCTTCCCCGCTCCGGTCAAGCTGGGCATGACGCTGCTGTCCAAGGTCATGACCAAAACCACCTACCGCATCTGAAGCGGTCGATCACAGGGCGACGTTAAGTCGCCCTGTTCATTCAGGCGCCTAGTTCGACGATTTCGTAATCGTGGGTGATTTCCACGCCGGCCCGGCCGAGCATGATCGATGCCGAGCAGTACTTGTCTGCCGACAGTTCCACCGCGCGCTTGACCTGGGCTTCCTTCAACCCGCGACCCTTTACCACAAAATGCAAGTGGATCTTGGTGAAGACCTTGGGGTCTTCTGACGCGCGCTCCGCCTCCAGAAAGGCTTCGCAGCTCTCGACCGGCTGACGGGATTTCTTGAGGATGCTCACCACGTCGAAGTTGCTGCAGCCACCCAGGCCGATCAATAGCATTTCCATAGGGCGCACGCCCAAGTTGCGGCCGCCGCTCTCGGGTGGCCCGTCCATCACGACGGCATGACCGCTGCCCGACTCGCCAAGAAACAGCGCTTCACCGGCCCATTGAACGCGAGCTTTCATCGTTGCAGCTCCTCATATGCAAAAGGCCGGCAGCTTATCACAGCGCGGCATTTGCACCGCGAGGCACGGATACTGTTAGAGTTCCCACCGTAACGTGCAACACCTCACAAATCGGACCACTGGTCGGCGCTGCCACCGATGATGATGCCGTTTTAGTGGCACAATCCGATGCATGAGGTATGACGACGCTTCTGACTGATAACAACAAGGTAGTCATCCGGGCCGCACTATCAGCGCACCACCTTGCCCCGGAGCAGGACAGCGTCACCGAATTTCGCCTTTCACAGGCCTTCTTCATTTATTGGAATTCAGGCATGGTCGCTATCACGCTTACGCCCAAGGTCAAAAACTTCGACAAGCTGCTGTCCCACTGCCATCGCCGTCGCTATACGGCCAAGAGCACCATCATCTATGCCGGTGACCGCAGCGAAACGCTGTACTTCATCGTCAAGGGCTCGGTCACCATCCTCATCGAGGATGATGACGGCCGCGAGATGATCATCGCCTACCTCAACCCGGGCGACTTCTTCGGTGAGATGGGCCTGTTCTGCAAGGAAGGCGCCGAGAAAGAGCGCAGCGCCTGGGTTCGCGCCAAGACCGAGTGTGAAGTGGCCGAGCTGAGTTATGCCAAGTTCCGCGAACTGACCCAGCAGGACCCGGACATCATGTTCGCCCTGGGCTCGCAGATGGCCGAGCGCCTGCGCAACACCACCCGCAAGGTCGGCGACCTGGCATTCCTGGATGTTACCGGCCGAGTTGCGCGCACCCTGCTCGACCTGTGCAAGCAGCCCGATGCCATGACCCACCCGGACGGCATGCAGATCAAGATCACCCGTCAGGAAATCGGCCGTATCGTCGGTTGCTCGCGGGAAATGGTTGGTCGCGTACTCAAGTCTCTGGAAGAACAGGGCCTGGTGTTCGTGAAAGGCAAGACCATGGTGGTCTTCGGCACGCGCTAAAAAAACGGGGCATCGATCGATGCCCCGTTTCTCTTTCAGGCCTTGGCCGCGACCGCCAGGGTTTCGACTTCAGGCCGCTTGATCAGTGCGTAGACCACGCCGGTCACCAGGCTGCCCGCCACGATCGCCAGCAGATACAGCAACGCATGGTTGATGGCGTTGGGGATCAGCAGCACGAACAAGCCGCCGTGTGGCGCCATCAGCTTGCAGCCAAAGTACATCGACAGTGCACCGGTCAGCGCACCACCGGCGATGCTGGCCGGGATGACGCGCAGCGGATCCTTGGCCGCGAACGGGATGGCCCCCTCGGAAATAAAGCACAGCCCCAACACACCAGCGGCCTTGCCGGCCTCACGCTCGGTCTGGCTGAACTTGCGCCGGGCCAGCACGGTGGCGATGGCCATGCCAATCGGCGGCACCATACCGGCAGCCATGGTCGCGGCCATCGGCGCGTAGCTCTGCGACGCCAGCAGACCAACCGAAAACGCATACGCCGCTTTATTGATCGGCCCACCCAAATCCACGCACATCATGCCGCCGAGCAGCAGCCCGAGCAGGATGGCGTTGGTGGTGCCCATGTTCTGCAGGAAGGATTCCAGCGAGGCCATGATCGCCGCCACCGGCGTGCCGACCACATAGATCATCGCCAGGCCGGTCGCGAGACTGGCAAGCAGCGGAATCAGCAGGATTGGCTTCAGTGCTTCGACGCTCTGCGGCAGGCGCAGCCAGCGGTTCAGCGCCAGCGCCAGGTAACCGGCCAGGAAACCGGCGATGATGCCGCCCAAGAAGCCAGTCCCCAAGGCACTGGCCAGCATGCCGCCGATCATGCCCGGCGCCAGGCCAGGACGGTCGGCAATCGAATAGGCGATGTAACCGGCCAGCACCGGAATCATCAGCGCGAAGGCGGCGTCGCCACCAATCTTCATCAGCGCAGCCGGCAGGGTGCCCGGCTCCTTGAACGCCTCGATGCCAAAGACGAACGACAGGGCGATCAACAAGCCCCCCGCTACGACCATCGGCAGCATGAAGGAAACACCGGTCAGCAGGTGCTTGTAGGGGCCGCTCTTGGTAGCCGGCTTGCCGCTCTCGACGCTCTGCGCCTCTCCCGCGCCCTGTTGCAGAACGCCTTCGGCCAGCGCTTTCTGCAGCGTCTGCTTGGGCTGCTTGAGGGCGATGCCCGTGCCGCAGCGGTAGACTTTCTTGCCGGCGAAGCGGTCGGTTTCCACCTCGATATCGGTGGCCAGCAGCACCACGTCGGCTGCTTTGATGCTCGCCTCGTCGAGCAGATTGCGCGCACCGACCGAGCCGCGGGTCTCGACCTTGAGGTCGTAGCCCAGTTGCTCCGCCGCCTGTTGCAGCGCTTCGGCGGCCATGAAGGTGTGCGCCACACCGGTCGGGCAGGCGGTAATCGCCACCAGCTTCGGCTTGCCGGTGGAGGGCGCGGCTACGGGCGCGACCTGCTCGAGCACCTGCGCCTGTTCGGCGGCGGTGCGCAGGAACTGTTGCGGGTCAGCCAACGCCTCGGACGGCGTGGATTGCACCACACGCTTGCCAACAAAGCGTTGCAAGTCCAGCTCGCCGGTCTTGACCACCAGCACCAGCTCCGCCGCCTCGATGGCCGCCGCGCTCAACGGCGAGCCGATGGCCTTGGCATCATGCACCTCGACCTGGGTGGACCAGCCCAGCCGCTCGGCCGCCGCCTGCAGCAGGCGCGAACACAATACGCTGGTGACCTGACCATTGGGACAGGCAGTAACGATCAGCACATTCATTGCAGCGACCTCTAATTATTGTTTCGACGAAACAGTCACGGCCGCTTCCAGGCGGGCGAGCTGTTGCCGATCATGAATTCCGAAACCGATTTGCGTGACTGCCTGGGCAGCGACAGCAGTGGCCAGGCGCAAGGTGCGCTCGGCAGGCCAGTCACTGAGCAAGCCATGCAGGGTGGCGGCAAGCAGCGAATCGCCGGCACCCACGGTGCTGGCCACCTCGACACGTGGCGGTAGGGCATTGAGCACGCCATGGGGGCCGAACCAGTCGGCACCTTGCGAGCCGCGCGAGAGCAGCACGTGCTCGACCCCGGTGGCGCGTAGCTTGCCGACGGCGGCATCGAGTTGTTCGGACGATGCCGGCTGCAACTCACAAGCCTCGGCCAGCTCTTCCTCGTTGGGTTTGATCAGCCACGGGCTGGTCGCCAGGCCGGCACGCAGCGCAGCACCGCTGGTATCCAGCGCCACCGGCAGGCCAGCAGCCGTCAGACGACGCAGCAGCGCGGCGAACCATTCGACCGTTACGCCGCGCGGCAGGCTGCCGGCGACCACCACGGCGTCGTGGCCGGCTGCGATGTCATCCAGCTGGGCGAGCAGCTGCGCCTGGTGAGCCTCGTCCACCTCGGGGCCCGGCCCGTTGAGGTCGGTGATGCGTCCGTCGCGCTCGGCGAGCTTGATGTTGCTGCGCGTCTCACCGGGCACCCGCACGAAGGCATCGGTAAAGCCGCGACGGTGCATCAGTTGCTCGAACGGTGTGGCATTGGCCTGGCCAAGAAAGCCACTGACCGTGACTTTATGGCCAAGGTCGGCCAGCACCTGAGCCACGTTGAGCCCCTTGCCCGCCGCGTGGGTGGTCATGCCCAGACTGCGGTTGACGTTGCCGGCCTGCAGGGTGTCGAGGCTGACGGTCAGGTCCAGCGCCGGGTTGAGGGTCAGGGTAAGGATCCGCGCCATTACTTCGCCTCCTCGACCAAGGCCCGCACCGCGGTAGCGCTCGGCAGCAGCAAGGCTTGTCGGGCCTGGGCCTGGCAGTGCTGCAGATCCAGCTCGCGCACCCGCGCCTTGACCAGCGGAATGCTGCGCGCCGCCACGCTCAACTCGTCGACGCCCAGGCCCACCAGCAGCGGTACGGCGAGCATATCGGCAGCCAGTTCACCGCAGACGCCGACCCACTTGCCTTCGGCGTGGGCAGCCTCGACGGTCATGCCGATCAGGCGCAGCACCGAAGGGTGCAGGCCATCGGCCTGGGCCGACAGCGTCGGGTGGCCACGGTCAATGGCCAGGGTGTACTGGGTCAGGTCGTTGGTGCCGATGCTGAAGAAGTCCACCTCGCGGGCCAGTACGGGTGCCAGCAGCGCAGCAGACGGCACCTCGATCATGATGCCCAGCTGCAGATCGCTCAGCGGAATCTCCTGGCGCAGCTTGTCGACCATTTCCCGCGCGGTACGCCACTCTTCGACCTGGCCGACCATCGGGAACATGATGCGCAGCGGGCGACCTTCGGCGGCCTGCAACAGTGCACGCAACTGGGTTTCCATGATGTCCGGGCGCTGCAAGGTCAGGCGGATGCCGCGCACACCGAGGAAGGGGTTTTCCTCTTCGGGCATCGGCCAGTAAGGCAGCGGCTTGTCACCGCCGACATCCAGGGTACGCACCACCAGCGGACGGCCCTGCAGGGCGTCGAACACGCGGCGGTATTCGGCTTCCTGGGTCGCCACATCCGGCGCCTGGCCGTGATCCATGAACACCAGTTCGGTACGCAGCAGGCCTACCGCTTCGGCGCCCAGCTCGACGGCGCCGGCCGCCTCGCCACTGGCGCCGATATTCACGGCCACCTCGACGCCATGGCCGTCGCGGGTGCGTGCCGGCTGCATACGTTCGCCATGGGCGCGCTCGCGGCGCTGCTCGCTGGCCTGGCGCTCGCGCTCGGCCTGGGCCAGGGTCGCCTCGTCCGGCTGCACCCACAACTGGCCGCGGTCGCCGTCGAGCAGCAAAGCCGTACTCTGCTCCAGCAACAACAGGCTTTCACCGGCGCCGACTACACAGGGAATCCCCAGGGCACGGGCGATGATCGCGCTGTGGGCGGTCGCCCCGCCGCGGGCGGTGACGATGCCGGCCACGCGCTGGCGATCCAGGCTGGCGACATCCGACGGGCCGACTTCGCCCATCACCAGAATGTAGGGTTCGACCGGCTCCTGCGGCGCTTCGACGCCACACAGATGCGCCAGCACGCGGCGGCCAACGTCACGTAGATCCGCAGCTCGCTCGGCCAGCAGGGCGTCGTGCAGGGATTCCTGCTGCGCGGCGGCCGCTTCGATCTCGCCAATCCAGGCGGCCTGAGCGCTGGCACCGCTGGCCAGGCGCGCGTCGACATCCTCACGCAGCGCCGGGTCGCGGAGCATCGCCTGATGGGTGACGAAAATCTCGCGAATGCTGGCCTCGTCGCTGCGCTCGACCAGGCGCTGGATTTCGCCATCGATGTGCTGCAGTGCCTCATTCAAACGCTGACGCTCAGCCGCCACACCCTCGCCACGTTCAGGGTAATCCAGTTTCGGCATGCGCCGCACGAATGCCGGGCCACTGGCGATGCCGGGCGAGGCCGCCACCGCATGCACACGCGAACCAGCTACCGGAGCGACGACGGTTTCCTTGGTAGGCGACTCGGCGACTGGCTCGGCAGCATTCTCGACCTGTTCGGGCAGCGGCTCGACGTCTTCACCCAGGCCGGCGCGTACCGCCGCCTCAATGGCCGGCAAAGCCTGTTCGGCGATAGCCGGATCGGCGCTGAACTCCAACACCTGCCCGCGGCGCGCGCCGAGGGCCAACAACTTGCTCAGGCTCTTGGCCGATACGGTGGTCTCGGCGCCATCGGCTAGGCGTACGCGCACTTCACCGTCAAAGCCCTGGGCGATTTCGCTCAGGGTCTTGGCCGGGCGTGCGTGCAGACCGTGGGCGTTGGCCAGGGTGATGCGCAGGCTTGGCCAGTCGGCCGGCAGCTCGGCACCGAGCGCTTCGAGTACGCTGCGGCTAGTGGTGGCCTGGGTGAGCATGTCGCCCTGACCGGCAATCAGCAGATCACAAAGGCGCTCGAGTACCTGACGATGCCCTTCGCCCAGGCAGGCAAGGCAGAACAGGCCCACCACCGGCTGATCACCACGCTGCAGCGGCTGCGCCGGGGTGACGAACGCCAGGCCCGGGCGCTCGACGCCCTGCTCGCTGCTCAGCCACCACAACCCGTTGCCCAGCGGTAGCGGCTCCGCCTGCACCAGATTGGCCGCGTAACCGGCGCCCGCGCAGCCGGCTTTTTTCAGCAAGCGTGCGCCCTGCCAGGTCAGCTCGTCGAGGTCGTCAGCTTGAACACTCAAATTCACTAGCTGTGCATCCAGCGCCAACTCCGGTGCGGCGCCCTGCAGCAAGGCAAGGATAGCCTCGGCATCCACCGCCTCGCGCAGGGCCTGGCTCAGGTCGCCCTCGCCGAGTGCACGAGTAAGCAGTTGCAGCAGGTGCAGGTGCTCGTCGGAACGTGCGGCGATGGCGATGGCCAGGTAAACCCGCTGGCCGTCACCCCAGTCCACACCCTCAGGAAACTGGATCAGCCGCATGCCGGTCTCGAACACCTGATCACGGGTTTCCGGGGTGCCGTGGGGAATGGCAATACCCTGCCCCAGATAGGTCGACCCCTGGCGCTCGCGCGCCTGCATACCATCCAGATAACCGGCCGCCACCAGGCCGTCGGCGACCAGATTCTCGGCAAGCAGGGCCAGCACCTGCTGCTTGTCGACGGCCTCTCCGCCCATCTGGATTTGCGAAGGGTGTAGTTCGAGCATGACGTTTTCTCCTGGAGCAAGACCGACTGCAGGCGGGCTTGGCGGACATTCTTGTTAGCTTAGTCGACTCGTTTGCTGAATCGTTTCATCTAGCGCTGGCACGTTACCTGATAATGGGTAATCCTTGAAGGCCTGGCAGAGGAGAGAGCCAATTGAAGTTGACCGACATCGCCCGCCTCGCCGGCGTCTCCGTGACCACGGCCAGCTACGTGATCAACGGGCAGGCCGCCAAGCGTCGCATCAGCGCAGCTACCGTGCAGCGTGTGCTCGAAGTCGTCGAAGCGCACGACTATCGCCCCAACACCCAGGCCGCCGGCCTGCGCCGTGGGGAAAGCCGCTGCCTTGGCTTCATCCTCCCGGACCTGGAAAACCCCAGCTACGCGCGCCTGGCCAAACTACTCGAACAGCGCGCCCGGGCAGCTGGCTATCAGCTACTGATCGCCAGCTCCGACGACCAGCCGGACAGCGAACGCCAGCTCCTCGAACTGTTCCGCTCGCGCCGCTGCGATGCGCTGATCGTCGCCAGTTGCCTACCCCAGGACGCACCCGACTATCGCCATCTGGTCGCCGCCGGCACGCCGGTGATCGCCGTCGACCGCGCCCTGGATCCTGAACATCTGTACTCGGTGGTCAGCGATGACCGCCAGGCCGGTGAACAGTTGACCCGCAGCTTGATACAGCCAGCGCAGCAGCATGTCGCATTAATCGGTGCCCGCCTCGAACTGCCGATCAGCCAGGCTCGCGAGCAGGGTTTCCGCGAGGCCCTGAGCGGCTTCAACGGACGGATCAGCGTCAGCCATGGCGAGCAATTCAGCCGCCAGTGGGGCTATCGGCAAATGAAGGAGCTACTGGCCAAGGGCGGCTTGCCGGATGTGCTGGTCACCACTGCCTACGTGCTGCTGGAAGGCGTGCTCGACGCGCTTCACGAACACCCCGAGATGGACAGCCGTGCGTTGCGCCTCGGCACCTTCGGCGACGCCCAGCTGCTGGACTTCCTGCCCCTGCGCGTGAACGCCATCTCCCAGCAGCACGAGCGCATCGCCGAGCGGGTGTTCGACCGCCTGCTCGATGCCCTGGACGGTAGCTACCATCCGGGTCTGGATGCCATCGAGCGGGGCCTGAAGATCCGCCTCACCTAACGGCCTTGGCGAATCTGCTGCAGTAGCGGCTCGCACTCGTTGGGCTGGTCACCACTCGGCGCGACCAGCGCCACCAGTCCGGCCGCCGGCGCGACCAGTGCGCCGAGTGCCAGCATCCCGGCACCGCGCAGTACCAGCGGGCCGGCCTTCACACCGGGGTTGGGATTTTTGAAGGTGCCGCGCACGTAGAGAGGCGAACGCAACGAGAAGATCCGCAGCCCCTTGGACTCGGGGGTGATGGTCAGGTCGAGCTGCTCGTTGCCGAAGTTCACCGTACCGTCCACGCCGATCAGCGCATTCTCGGTGTCGATCACCATCAGTTGCGGGCGCATCACGCCTTGCTTGATGTCGAGATTGGCGGCTGCGCAGTTGATCTCCACCTCGTTGTCGCCGAACAGCCGGCCAACCAGGTAGTTGCCAACGTTCAGGCCGGCGATCTCCATCAGATTGCGGCTGACCCGTCCGTCGTTGATCAGCAGCTTGACGTGCCCGTTGGCGCCGCCCAGCAGGGTCGCGACCGAGTTGCCGGTGCCAGTGATCGCTGCATCGCCGTTCAGCGCCCCGAGGCTGCTCTGCATCACCTCGACATTGGGGAACAGCTGACGCAGGCGGAAGTTGCGGGCCCGCAGCTGGGCCTGCGCCCGGAGCGGCGTGGCACTGCCGTCCAGGTGAAAAGTGGAATCCAGCCGGCCGCCGGCCACGCCGAAGCGCAGCGGCTCCAGGCTGAGCTTGCCGTCGTTGAGCACCACGTGGGTGAACAGGTCGGTGAAGGGCAGTTGCTCGCTGTGCACGATGCGCTTGCCTGTGAAACTGACGTCGGCGTCCATGTCGCGCCAGCGCTCGGTGCGAAACTCCTCCACGGGCAGCACCTTGTTACCCGGCTGAACGCTCGCCGCACCACGCTCCTTCTTCTCCGCATTGGAATCGGCACCGATCAGCGGCGCCAGGTCGGCGAAGCGCAACTGGTTGGACACCAACGCCCCGGAGAGCTTCGGTCGTGGCTTGCGGGCCACGAAGGTGAGATCGCCGTGGATGTCGCTGTCACCGATGCGGCCATTGAATTTCTCGTAGCGAAACAGCGGGCCGTCCGGATCCTGCAGCTGGGCAACCAGCCGCCCGTCGGTGGAATAGGCCGGCGTATCGGGCAGCGTGACGCCGGTCAGCGGGTACAGGTTGCCAAGGCTGGCGCCGGACAGGCGCAGACGCAGATCCAGGGCGCCCAGGTTCTTCGGATCGGTCAGGGTGCCGGCCACCTGCACCCGCGTGGTGCCGGCGCGTACATCGGCCTGCACGGGGAATGGCACCTGGGCATCCTGCAGGGCCAGCAAACCGCCGATGCGGCCATTGCCGCTGAGCGCCTGGCCCTTGTAACGGCCCTTGGCCTGCCAGGCGAAGGCGTAATCCTGTGGCTTCGCGGCAGTCTCGTCTGTCTGAGTGGCCGTCTTGCCGACGATCTCGGCAAAGGCGATCGGCTTGCCGAGCGGCTCGACCTGCAGGTTCACACTGGCCTGGGAAACCTTATCGTCGACGCTGATCCGCGCCTTGTCGAAGCCGATGGTGCCGATGTCCATCACCCAGGGCGAGGCACTTTCCTCTCCCGGCTGCTCTTGCTCACCGAGATCGAAAGTCCAGTTGGCGCGCCCATCGGCCAGTCGCTCCAGCGCGGCATCGGCGCCGGTCAGCTGGATACGCGGGATCGACACGGTTTTCCACAGCAGCGGCAAGGGCGACAGGCTGGCTTCGACCCGCTCGAGATAAACGAAGTGCTCGCCCTTGGCCCACTCGGGGTTGCCCAGGCTAAGCTGCTCGGCAGACACGTGGGGCCAGGGCAACCAGGCGCGAAGACCGGGCTCGTCAGGTTCGCGCTGCCAGGTGACGGCCAGGTTGCCCTCGATCGCGAAGGGGCGATTGAGCGCTTCGGAAACCCGCGCGTTGATGGTGGGTTTGAGCAGGTTCCAGTCGAACAGCACCAGAAACAGCATCAGGGCTGCGATCAGTAGCAGGAGACTGGCAAGGCACCAGCCGAGTATCTTGCGAAGACGCATCATGCGGCGGCCCCTTTTTATCGGCGATCCCCACAATCGCCGTCCCTGATCGTTCGACTGGCCAATACCGCCAATGACTCACAGAATGTTGTCATGCAGGCGTACAAACCTGCCGCCCTTACAGCCTCGACCCTCGGCGGGCCCATGCAGCTGATCGACACCCATACTCACCTCGACTTCCCCGACTTCGATGCAGACCGCCAGCAAGTGCTTGCCGAAGCGCGCGCCTTGGGCGTCGAGAAACTGGTGATATTGGGCGTCGAGCATGGCAACTGGCAGCGCCTGTGGGATCAGGTGCTGGCCCACGATGGACTATACGCGGCCTTCGGTCTGCACCCGGTTTATCTGGAAAGCCATCAGCCTGGAGATGTACAGCGGCTGGAGCAGTGGCTGCTGGAGCGGCAAGGTCATGAGAAGCTCTGCGCGGTGGGCGAATTTGGCCTGGATTACTACTTGCCGGAGCTGGACCGCGAACATCAGCAGGTGCTGTTCGAGGCGCAACTGGAACTCGCACAACGCCTCGAGCTACCAGTTTTGCTGCATGTGCGACGCGCCCATGCCCAAGTGATCGCCACCCTGAAGCGCTTCAGGCTCAAGCGTGCCGGCATCATCCATGCCTTTGCCGGCAGCTACGAAGAAGCGCGGGAATATATGAAACTGGGTTTCAGGCTGGGGTTGGGCGGTGCAGCGACGTGGCCCCAGGCCAAGCGCCTGCGCCAGGTCATCCCGCGCCTGCCGCTCGACGCCGTGGTACTGGAGACCGATTCACCGGACATGGCGCCGGCCATGTACCCGCATATCCGCAACAGCCCGGTTCACCTGCCGGCGATCTGCCACGAGCTCGCCACGCTACTGGCGGTAGAGTCTGAGGAACTGGCCGCTGCCAGCAGCCGCAACGCCGCCGAGCTGTTCGGCTGGCGGATTTAGAAGAGCAGCGTCCACAGCGCGATAGCGGCATACCAAAGGATGGCCGCACGCACCAGCAACTGCCACAGACTGTCCAGGGTGGTCACACCCGCTTCGCCAAGAGCCGGTTCCGGTGTTTCAGCAGCGGAACGTGCCGCACCGGCCGCCAATTGCGCAGCCGAAATGTCCCAGCTCAGCACTTCGTGCAGCAAGGCGCGGCTGACCGCGATGAAATTCCCGACCAGCGCGAAGCTCGCCGCCAGCACCCGCACCGGCAACCAGTCGAAGGCGTGGCGCAGCTGCCCCGCGCGCTCACGCAGCGCTTCGGATTGGCCATGCTCGACGATCAGCGCCAACAGGCGGTAAGCCAGAGCGGCGAGCGGGCCGAGCAGCACGTACCAGAAGATCACCGCGAAAAAGCTCTGATAAGCCTGCCAAACCAGATAGGTCTGCACGTTCGAAAGCAGCGTCGACTCGCCTTCGGCCTGCACGCCCAGGTCACGCTGAGCGACCAGATACGCCGCCTCGCCGTCACCGCGCCGCCAGCTATCGCGAAACGGCCCGAGCGCTGTCAGCAGATCACCACGGCCCAGGCTGTAGATCACCACCAGCAGATGGATCGGCAACAGCAACCAGCCATATGCCAGCGGCGCCAGCAATTTCAGCACCGCAGCCAGAATCAGCAGTGGCACACCGACCAACAACGCGATGGCCAGCCAGGGCGAATCACTGGCGGTGCCGCCACGCTCCATTCGAGCCAAGGCGCGCAGCCAGGGTTCGTCCTGCTGGATACGCTGACGCCAGGAGGAAAACTTCTCCACCCACAGCACCAGCAGCAACACCAGGAAACTCATGATGCCTCCTTATCAGTCATCAGTGACGCGCGCAGCCGCGCCCAGTCGAATGCCGGCCCTGGGTCGGTCTTGCGGCCCGGGGCGATATCGCTATGCCCACAGATGCGCGCCGATGTGATGGCCGGGTAGGCCTGCTGCAGCGCGCGCGTCAGTTGCGTCAGCGCAGCGTACTGCGCATCCGTGAACGGTAAATGATCGGTGCCTTCGAGTTCGATGCCCAGGGAAAAATCGTTGCAGTTCTCGCGCCCCTCGAAGGACGACACCCCGGCGTGCCAGGCACGATCCAGGCAGGACACGAACTGCACCATGCGGCCATCGCGTTCGATCAGAAAATGCGCCGATACCGTCATGCTGGCGATGCCGGCGAAATACGGGTGAGCATCGGCCTGCAGACAGCTGGTGAAGAACGCCTGCACCTGGCCGGTGCCGAATTGGCCCGGCGGCAGACTGATGTTGTGGATAACCAGCAGGGAAATCTCGCCCTGCGGACGCTTGTTGAAGTTGGGCGAAGGACAGTGCTGAATCCCCTGATACCAGCCGTCTTCGAGTCGCTTGCGCATAGGTGTTCCCCGAGTTTGCGCACACTCTAGGGGCTGACTAGCCTCTGGTGCAAGTCGTGGCGCGGCGCAGGATTCAGCGACACCCATAACGACTCACGGCCCTGACGGGCCGTGAGAAATGTATCGAGCAGAAGAATCGAGAGTGTTAGCAGGCCGTTGAAAACGTAGGCGAGGCAGCCAGTGCAAGGCAAAAAAAACCGAAAAACGGAGTGTACGAGCTGTACATGAGCATTTTGAGGCTGTTTTTAACGCAGCAGTGGCAACGTAGGTAGTTTTTCAACGGCCTGTTAGGCGCCCTTGAGGCGGCGCAGGTTGCCAATCACCGACTCCAGGGCGCGGTCGAACAGCAGCGCATCATCGAGTAGCCTGACCGCGTTGCGGCGGAACTCCACGGCTAGGCCCATTCGGGTCTTCTCGAGCACTTTCATGCCCGTGCGGTTGACGAAGATGTACTTGCCGGTCGGTTTGATGATGGCTGCCAGCTTGCAGCGCAGCTTATGCTCATCGTCTTCCTGGAATTCGACCCAACTGCCGACACGCAGAGCATCGACATAGCGCAGCGACTCATCGTCGTCGGCAAGCACAGGCTCATCCTGCGGCTCGCTGCGCGGTTGCCCCGGCGCTTCGAGCACGATTTCCTCGACGATCTCGACCATCGCCGAAATGCTGCTTTCCTCTTCCGGCTGCAGGTCGAGCAATGGCAGCTCGATACCCACGGCGGATAGCGCCGAGCGCTGCACCTCATCGGATTCAGTGGGTGCCGGGCGCTCGACATCGGGGATGGCGCGCTTGAAGCGCTGGAAGGCCTGCACGTGAAGCGCTTCGAGCTGACTAAAGAATTCGCTGGTGGAGAACGGATCGAAAGCCGCACTGGCCATGCCTTCACGCAGCGCCTTGAGCAAGCCGGGCACCAGTTCTAGCAGGCGCAGGCGGGCTTCCGGGTTCTCGTGGGGCTCCACGCTCCAGATCAGGTCGTCCATAGTGGCGAGGGTGCTCCGCCACTGTTCGGAATCGGTGCCGTGCTTGAGGCAGGTCAGCATCATGACCTTGCTCCAGGCTTCGCGCAGCAGACGCACCACCACCTCGGGCAGGGTCTTGCCGAGCAGGCGATCATTTAGCGCCTGCTCCACTTCGCGGCGGGCCATCTCGGCGCGCGCACTGCCCTCTTCGGCGTCGCGAGTGCGCTGCTCGAGCAGCTCGCTGCGACGGCGTTCGTCGCCGGTGAAGGCCAGGAAATCAGACAGCAGCTCGGAAAAGATTGCCGGATCATCAGTGAAATCATTGAGCAGTCGCTGCACGACCTGCTCGATCTTCTGATACAGGCTGTCGCGCTGGTTGCTGTCGTGGTCGCCCCAGCCCAGCGCCGCGGTGGCGATTTCATTGAGCAGGCGACGCGCCGGATGGCTGCCGCGACTAAAAAACGTCTTGTCGAGCACTGCGACCTTGAGCATCGGAATCTGCAAACGGGCGATCAGCGCCTTCAGCGAATCCGGCAGACTGCGGTCATCGAGGATGAATTCGAACAGCATCGACACCAGGTTGATGACGTCTTCATCGACTTCACCGACTACGCGCACGCGGCCACTCTTGGCGCTGGCGCGGGTCAGCAGGTGCTCGAGCTGGGCGCGCAAATCGACGTCCAGAGGGGCCTGGATCGGCGCGCGCTGCTGCATGTGGGAAAGCAGACGCATCAGGTCGTTGGTGGAAATCGGCATGGCATTGGCCGGCGCGTGGCGGCGTGGCGCGATACCTTCGCGGGTTTGCGACAGCAATTCCTGCAGCGCACCAAATACCTCGCGGACTTCGTCATCGGCCATATCGCCAGAACGCTGGAAGCCTTCCAGCGCATCACTGCGCTCCGGACGCGAGCGACGCGTCGGCAAGGCCTTGAGCTCCGGCAACACACCGGCTTCGATCAGCAAGGCATTGGAATCGCTGTACAGCTGTTCGAGGCCGCTAAGCACGTACTTTTCGAACAGTTTCAGAATGATCAGCTTGACCTTGATCTCGACGCCAAGGCCGCTGCACGACTCGAGAAACAGCTCACTGAGCAACACCGGACCGAGGGGATTGGATTTGTCGTCGAGCTTCTTGCTGACGATGGCGTTCAAGCGCGTGGTCAGGTGAGTAAGCGCTACCTGATCACGGCTCAGCACCTTGGCAATCATCGAATCCAGAGCGACGGTTTCTTCCAGCTCGTCATTCTGTACTAGAGACAGGCTATCGAAGGACACCGCATCCAGAGTCGGCGCCTTGCCAACGACCACATGCTGATTCAGACCAGCGAATGATTCGAAGACGCGCTGCAGGAAGCCACGCTCGATCCCCTTGCGCTTGAGGCGCAGGTCACGCATGGCTTCGAAAAAGGAATTTTGCTCGGCGTTACTGGTGGCGCGATCCGCCATGTCGAAAAGGGTATCGTCGGCGTTATCGAACAACGCCTGCAGTGCCTGTTTGAGCTGATTGGCGGCACGGTCGCGAACCTGAATGAGCGATGCAGGCAACCTCGCAGCCGCGGGGTGGGCCGTGTCGGGAACCATCTTGTTAAGATGCACCACGTTGGCATCGGTTTTCATCAGGATCTCCTGCGCAGAGCGCTGGCGAAGCAAACTGGAACAGGAATGCGAGCACCTTCAAACGTCAAGGGTATGACGTCAATACTCCTGCATTAAAACATATCGGATTGCTACAGAAGATGCCAAGGCAATTTCTTGCAGATATGAAATGCATCACAGCCAATCCGACAGGGTACCGGCGGACTGGCTATGTGACCGACCGTTACGGTCTGGGTTCATTTTTACCCGATGAACGTAACAGCACTCTCCGCAGCCTTTATAATCGCCGCCTCAGCCAATCGGAGGCGCCATGCCGAACCTACTGCTTACCGAGCTTCGTGCCGAAATCGAGGCCAATGTCCGCCGCAGCCTGCGCGAGGATATAGGCAGCGGCGATATCACCGCCCAGCTGATTCCAGAATCGCGACTGGCCAATGCTACCGTGATCACCCGTGACGACGCGGTGATCTGCGGCACAGCCTGGGTCGATGAGGTGTTTCACCAGCTCGATGCCCGCGTCGCCGTGCACTGGCAGGTGCAGGACGGCGAGCAGGTAACGCCCAACCAGGTACTCTTCCACCTCGAAGGCCCGGCACGGGCGCTGCTAAGCGGCGAACGCACGGCGCTGAATTTCCTGCAGACCTTGTCGGCCGTGGCCACTCGCTGCCAGCACTACGCCAATCTGGTGCAGGGCACCGGCGTGAAGCTGCTTGATACCCGCAAGACCCTGCCCGGTTTGCGCCTGGCGCAGAAGTACGCGGTCACCCAGGGCGGCTGCCACAACCACCGCATCGGTTTGTTCGATGCCTTTCTGATCAAGGAAAACCATATCGCGGCCTGCGGCGGCATCGCAGCAGCGGTAACCGCTGCGCGCGGTATCGCGCCGGGCAAGCCCGTCGAGGTGGAAGTGGAAAGCCTGGATGAGCTGCAGCAAGCCCTCAACGCCGGCGCCGATATCATCATGCTCGATGAACTGTCGCCCGATGACATGCGCCAGGCGGTGGCGATCACCGCAGGCCGCGCCATGCTGGAGGCCTCCGGCGGCATCAATGACAGCACCCTGCGCGGTATCGCCGAGACCGGGGTGGATTACATCTCCATCGGCACGCTGACCAAGGACGTCAAGGCGGTGGACCTGTCGATGCGCCTGTCTTTATAAGCAATAAGCAGCAGACAGAACAACGGCGCCCTTGGGCGCCGTTTGTGTATCAGTCCACATTCGGGCTGTTGACCAGCCGCCTGCGCTCCGGAAAAAACAGTTGCTCCAGCTCGGCACCCGGGTTGTTGGCGCGCATGAAGGCCTCGCCGACCAGGAAGGCATACACTTCGCTGATTTCCATCAGCTCGACATCAGCGCGATTGAGGATGCCACTCTCGGTGACCACCAGGCGATCCCGCGGGATGCGCGGCAGCAGGTCAAGGGTGGTTTCCAGGCTGACTTCGAAGGTGTGCAGGTTGCGGTTGTTGACGCCGACCAGCGGGGTGTCGAGCACGTTCAGCGCGCGCTCCAGCTCATCGCCGTCATGTACCTCGACCAGCACATCGAGATCGAACGACTTGGCGGTCGCGGCCAGCTCGCCCATCTGCGCGTCGGACAGCGCCGAGACGATCAGTAGCACGCAGTCGGCGCCCAGCGCCCGAGCTTCGACGATCTGGTAAGGGTCGATCATGAAATCCTTGCGGATCACCGGCAGGGAGCAGGCGCTGCGCGCTTCCTGCAGGTATCGGTCGGCACCCTGAAAGAAGTCGATATCGGTGAGCACCGACAGGCAGGTCGCGCCGCCCTCTTCATAGCTCCGAGCGATTTCCGCCGGCACGAAGTTCTCACGAATCACGCCTTTGCTCGGCGACGCCTTCTTGATCTCGGCGATCACCGCAGGCTGCTTGCTCTTGGCCTTTTCGATCAGCGCATTGGCAAAGCCGCGCACCGGGTCGGCAGCCCGCGCTTCACGCTCGACCTCGGGCAGGCTGACGACAGCGCGGCGCGCCGCCACTTCCTCGGCCTTGCGAGCGAGGATCTTTTCCAGAACGGTAGGAACGCTCACCCTTCATTCTCCTGTTTGAATACGGCAGTAAAGGACACCAGCTCCTCCATCTTCTCCCTGGCCAGGCCGGTGTGCAGTGCGTCGTGGGCCAGGCTCATGCCATCACGCAAGCTGTCGGCGTGGTCGGCTGCATAGAGTGCGGCGCCGGCGTTGAGCACGATGATCTCGGCGGCCTTCTGGCCTGCATCGGTTTTGCGGCGGCCCAGGGCGTCGCGAATCAGCGCCAAGGACTGCTCAGCGCCTTCGACGGTCAGGCCGATCAGGCTCTGGCTCTTGATGCCGAAGTCTTCAGGCTGAATACGGTACTCGCTGACCACGCCATTTTTCAGTTCGGCGACGAAGGTCGGCGCAGCCAGGCTGATCTCATCGAGGCCATCCTGGGCATGCACCACCAGCACGTGCTGGCTACCGAGGCGCTGCAGCACCTCGGCCATCGGCCGGCACAGCGCCTGGCTGAACACGCCGACCACCTGATGCTTGGCGCCAGCCGGGTTGGTCATCGGGCCGAGCATGTTGAACAGCGTGCGCAGACCCAGCTCGCGGCGCGGGCCGATGGCGTGTTTCATTGCGCCATGGTGGGACGGCGCGAACATGAAACCGACACCAACGGTTTCGACGCAGCGCGCCACCTGCACGGGCGTGAGCCCCAGGTAGATGCCAGCGGCTTCGAGCACATCGGCGCTGCCGCTCTTGCCCGACACCGCGCGGTTGCCGTGCTTGGCCACTTTGCCGCCCGCCGCCGCGACGACGAAGGCCGCCGCGGTGGAAACGTTGAAGATATTCATACCGTCGCCACCGGTGCCGCAGGTGTCGACCAGGCGCTCGGCCGCGATATCAACCGGCGAGGCCAGTTCACGCATCACGCTGGCGGCGCCGACGATCTCGTCGATGGTCTCGCTCTTCATGCGCATGCCCATCAGGAACGCGCCGATCTGCGCATCGGTACACTGGCCGGTCATGATTTCGCGCATTACATCGCGCATTTCCTCGGTGCTCAGGTCGAGCTGGGCGACGATGCGGTTGAGGGCTTCCTTGATGTTCATGCGCGCACGCCTCCGGTCTGCTTGAGGAAGTTGGCGAAAAGTTCGTGGCCCTGCTCGGTCAGGATGGATTCGGGGTGGAACTGCACACCCTCCACATTCAGGGTTTTGTGGCGCAGGCCCATGATCTCGTCGACGGCGCCGTGTTCATGCTGCGTCCAGGCGGTGACTTCCAGGCAGTCCGGCAGGGTCTCGCGCTTGACCACCAGAGAGTGGTAGCGGGTCACCGTCACCGGCATCGCCAGGCCGGCGAACACGCCTTTGTTCTCATGGAATACCGGGCTGGTCTTGCCGTGCATCACCTGGCGGGCGCGCACCACATCGCCGCCATAGGCCTGACCAATGCTCTGGTGCCCCAGGCAAACGCCGAGAATCGGCAGCTTGCCGGCAAAATGCAGGATGGCCTCGATGGATACACCGGCTTCGGTCGGCGTGCACGGGCCGGGTGAGACGACGATGCGTTCGGGCTTGAGCGCCTCGATCTCGGCGATGGTCAGTTCGTCATTGCGAATGACGTGTACGTCGGCACCCAGCTCGCCCAGGTACTGCACCACGTTGTAGGTAAAGGAATCGTAGTTGTCGATCATCAGCAGCATGTTGGCTTAACCCTTTGATGAACTGCTCTTGAGCAATCACTCCGGTTTCGAGATCCCCTATTCCCTTACAAACCACCTATGGCCTGGAGAATATTATTGAGGGTTCGAGTGGCAGAGAGAGTCGTCCGGCTGGGCCGGAGAATAAAATCAGGCGCGCCAACGCCAACGGGCGTGGGCTTTGATGAGGCGCATCAGAAGGGTACTGCTGGCGTTCACGAAGGAGGTCTCGCGTTTATCTTGCGGCACAGTAGCCCAGCTGAGCCATGGCGTGCAACTGGCACAACGCCCTGGCAGACACGAGTTAATGACAGCTGAGCCGCCCAGGTTCACTGGCCGGCCTCAGGTGGGCGCGTCCAGCCAGTCGATCACCTGCCCAGCAAGTTGCTCGGGCGACTCGCAGGTGCTGTCCAGGCGCAGCAGCGGGCAGCGCAGTTGCCCGGCGATCCACGCCTCGTGCATGCGCAGGCTGCGGGTCTGCAGATCGCCCTGCTGGTAGCCGGCAGCCCACTCCAGAAAGGCCTGGCTCTGGGCGTGCATGTCGCCGCCTGGCAGAACCCGCTCGCCGTAACGCTGCCGTTCGCGAGCCGCTAATCGCTGCATGCGTTCGGCGTCATCCAGCTGCAGGAACACGGCATGGGTGAACAGCGGCACCAGCGTCTCGCCCCAGCTGCACAGCGAACCGCTGAGGATCCAGTCGTTCGCCTGCGCAGCACTCGCGCGGATCTGCTCCACGCGCTGTTGCGGTTCGCGTTTGAAGCGATAAGGTGGCTCGCTCGGCAGCCAGTAGAAGTTGTCGGTATCCAGGTGCAACCAGCCACAGCGCTCGGCCAGTGCCGCCGCCAGGCTGGTGGTGCCGGCACCGGAGGCGCCGAATACATGTAACCGTACCGCCATGGATCAACATCCTCCCCGAAAGGAATTCATCATGATTCGCCCCTATCACACCAATGACGCCAACGCCGTGCTCGATATCTGGCTGAGCGCCTCGATCCAGGCCCATGCCTTTATCGATGAGTCGTTCTGGCGCGACCAACTGGCCGCCATGGGCGAGATTTATCTGCCCCAGGCCGAAACCCTGGTACTCGAAGAGGCCGGCCAAATTCTTGGCTTCGCGTCATTGCACGAACATCGCCTGGCCGCCTTGTTCATCGCGCCTAGCGCCCAGGGGCGCGGGCTCGGCAAACGCCTGCTCGACGAAGCCAAGCGCCGCTGCGACCTGCTAGAGCTCAGCGTGTGCAGTGCCAACACTCGGGCTTGCGCCTTCTACCAAAACTGCGGCTTCACGGTGGTGAGCGAGCAGAGCGATCCGCACATCGGGTATCCCGAGCAGGTGATGCGCTGGCAGCGTCATTGAGCCGGAGAGCGGGCACTCTCCGGCACAGAATTGCCACTGTCAACGCCACACGCTTTGAGCTAGAGCGTTTCACTGATCGCCCGCACATAGGCCTGGCACGTTCCTAGGGCGATGATGGCGCGGTCGCCGCGCCCGGTGATGTCGACAATTCGTTGAGCAGCTCCTCGGTCAATGTCGGCTCGTAGGGCGCCATCCACCAGGCGTCCGGCGCGGGTGGTGGCGGGCAGTTGGTCGTGGTGATCGACGTCGGCAGCTGCGGGCTCGGCGGTAAAGACTGACAGCCGTAGCTCAGCAGTGGCAAGACGATCACGAAGACGCGCAGCCTGTTGTTCAGCATTGGTGAGCCTCCTGTATTGAGTTTGCGAGAACGCCTGCAGCTGTTGCTCGAATGCCAGGCGCTTGTTCTGGGCGCGCTGGGTTTCACGAGCGGCTGCGTCGTACAGACGCGCCATGGCCTCGGCGTGGGACTGGTCGCGCGCGGCCAGTGCCTGACCCAGGCGCCAGCCTTGCACCACCCAGCCGAGGCTGATGGCACCGAGCAGCAGCGCGAGAGCCAAGGCGCCGCCGACCAGCCATCGATAGCGTGCGGGAATCAATGTGAGCAGGCTCATGCTGTCACCTGCCCGCCGCAGGCAATGAACATGGCGAGCAGGTCATCCCGGTCACGCGACTGGGAGGCCAGCTCCTGCCGATAGATGCGCAATAGGGCTGCAAGATCGTGTTCGCGCTGGCCGTAGCCGGCGCCCGGCAGGCTGGCCCAGATGGGCGCTGCCGCGCTGATCGCCTCGGCCACCTGGCCGGCCTGAATGGCTGCGAGCGCGCCGCACTCTTCGAGCAACTTCACCGCGGCCAGGTCCTGGGCCTCGGGCGTGAAGCGACCGCGAAACTTGTAGAGTTCGACGATGGCGTCCCAGGTGCGGGCTAGGAACTGGTAGCGGCCGGCCGCCGTGGACTGGATGTCGTAACGCGGCAAGTCGATGAGCTGGCGCGGGTGTGCGCCGTAGTCGTCGAACAGGTCGCCGCCCACCAGCACGTTGTAACCGTCGTCGCTTTCGGCAACGGTCGAGGTGCCTTCGCTCCAGGCGAGCATGTCGAGAAAGGCGAGTACGTTTTGGCCACCCGCCTGGGTGGCAGTAAGTCGGGCCATGGGAAGTCTCCGGATATCAAAAGCCGGTGACCCGCCAGAGCGGGTCACCGAGGTGGATCAACGTGGGCCGTAGGCCGTGGTGGTATTGCCGATGCGGGCCATCAACGAGCGCGTGTTGGGTTTGAGCGTGCCGTCGTTGCGGTCCATGCCGTTCGGGTCGTCATCGTCATCGCCGGGGCCGGCCAGCCACTGGAAGCGCAGAATGTGGTTGGCATCGAAGTACTTGTGCAGCTCGGTAAAGTAGGTGCGCATGCCGGGCAAATGATCCGGCCCGCCGAACTCACCGGCGATCCCGCGCTTGCCGTTGGCCTTGAGCCAGTCGATGAAGGGATACCAGTCGGCCACGCGCTCGCGGTAGGCGATCGACTCGGTAGCCTGATTCCACTTGCCACCGCCCTGCCCCTCTTTATCGGGGTACTGGTGCGCCTCATAGAGCAATCGGCCTCCAGGGTCCTGCAGGTTCTTGAGCGCGTCCGAACTACGCGGCCAATACAGCGCCGAGGCAAACGAATTGCCGGCCACGGTGATGAAGTGCCGCGGATCGACCTCGCGTACCGCGGTGATCAGCCGCTGCACATTGGTGGTCCACAGGGTTTCGACGTTGACGCCGCCATCGGGCACGCTGCCCATGTTGTGAGGCTCGTTCATCAGGCCGTAGCCGAACACGCCGGGCTCGTCGCGAAACTCCCGGGCGATGGCCGCCCAGATACGCGCCAGCAGGGTGTAGTTGACCGGGCAATCGGGCGCGCCGATGGCCGTCCACAGGGCGTAGCCGCCGTTCCACGCCTGTACCACGCGGCCGCTCACGGGGCCGTTGGCACGCACGTACCAGCGGCAGTAGTTGTGCATGTCGAGCAGCGAAAAGCCGCCCCAGCTATGGATATGCCGGATCGCCTTGCGGATTTCCTCCACGTAGCTCTGGCGCAAGGTGAAGCCACCAGCACCGTCGAGAATGACGATGCGCTCTCCGGCGAACGGCAGCCGTACGGCGAAGGGCTTGCCGCCGATGCTTCCGGCATAGGACTTGATGTAGTCCGGCTGGTGGCCGCGCGGGGCAACGGTGAAGTAGTGGGTGTCCAGCTTCGCCGTAGCAATGGGATCGACGTAGGGGTTATTGCCGAGCCCCGCAGCGTTGAAGCCGATCAGCGGGAATTCGCCGGCAGTGGCCATTTGGTCAAAGGTCTTGATAGCCATGGTGTTTCCTCCAGACATGAAAAAGCCCGCACGGTGGCGGGCCAGGGTGAGTACGGCGGCGGAGTGCGCCACCATACGGGTTCAGATAGCAGTTGTTGTCAGTCGCCGCGTCGGGTCAGGCATCCCGGTCGCCTGGCGGCTTGTCGCTCAGGCTGCCGCCGCGACGGCGAATAGCGGCCAGCATCAGCGTCACCACCAACCCGGCACCGGCGAAACCGGCAGGCCCCGGATAGGCGAAGGGGTGGATGCCGTGCAACTGGAAGTCGGTGATGGCCGGGGCACACAGGTACCCCATCACCGCCGACGTCAGAAAGAACGCCAGCCGATTCCACATGGGCAGATTTTGCGTGGTGGTGAAGTACACCAGGGCCCCGCACAAGGCGCCGAGTGCAGCCTCGCCATTGATTGGAGCGATCAGCGCGGCGAGATGCTCGCCGAGCACGCCGAACAGCACGGCGCTGCTGAATTCAGTCATTGTTATCGTACTCCCCGAGGCCGATGGCCCCGACGACATGAGGTTATGCCGCCCCCTGAAACGCCAGAGCCCCGCACGTGGCGGGGCTCTGTTAAAGGAAGGTCGGGTGTTGCAGCGCGCCGGTCGACGCATGAGTTGCCAAGGGTTGAGTCACGAGGCTGGCTGACTGCTCGCCCACCTCTGTGACGGTGATGAATGTATAACTCCCGATTCTCACCGTCTCAAGGGCAAGCCGGTAATCAGCGCCGACACACCGGAAAAAAACGGACACGCAACCGTTTCAGACTGCCGGCTAGAGCGGCACACACGCGAAAGCGCCCGACGCGGGGCTCTCGAGGGCGGCGTTTACAGGGAGGGAAACAGGCCGAACGGCGAGAACTGCCGCCGGCAGAAATGAAAAGCGCACCAAGAACCTGTTCATGTCCTTCAGCCCAGGTTCGTCTTTTTGGCAGCTAAATGGCGGGAACGGACGTTCGCTGATCTACTGTGGGAGCGCGCCATGCGCGCGAAAAATCGCGGGCATGGCCCGCTCCCACAGGTACTGCATCAATGTCAGCTTTTGTCTTATAACTGCCTATTACATGTTCTCAGGCGGCGCGCTTCAGAAGCTGTGACTCGATGGCCCGGTGGGCCTGCCCCAGTCGTCGATAGAACTGCGCCCGGCTGCATCCGCAGGCCATCCACTTCTCGCGCCGGGGCTCGGCGCTGCAGTACTGCTCGACGACGACCTGCCGCTGCTGCGGGGACAGGTGCTTGCTGACGATCCAGTCGATCTCCGTCGTTCTGTCCACCAACACGCGGCTGCCGCGGGTGGCACGATTAAGCACACCTTGTGATGCCATCAACGACGCGATGACGCTGGTGCCCATGTTCGAGCCGCCTTGCGCCTCACCATCCTGCCGTGCCTCGCCCCAGCGCTGTAGCGCCTCGTCTATATAGCCGATCATCATCTACCTCCTGCCATCGCCGATGGCTATGCCATGAACCCATCCGGCAGGTCGCACAGCGCCACCTACCGATCATCGTCATTTAAAAAATAATCACGATACGTGATTTATTCAAGCGACAAACTGCGCTATAAATATTTCATATCGTGATTAGCGGAGTGGAACAATGGAGACCCTGGGGCAACGCATCAAACGCCTGCGCAAGAGCAAGGGCCTGAGTCAGCAGTCGCTGGCCGAAACCTGTGGCTGGTCATCCCAGTCGCGCATCGGCAATTACGAAAGCGACCTGCGCGAGCCCGCTCTATCCGATTTGCTTCTGCTGTCACCGGCGCTCGGCGTCAGCCTCGCCGAGCTGGCCGGCACCGATGATCTGCCGGAAGCACCACCTGCCGACACCTTGTCCGTCGGCCACGCCCGTGGCGGTGCGGTGCCGGTGGTGGGGCATGCGCAGCTGGGTACTCAGGGTTATTTCGAGGAGATCGACTTTCCCGTCGGCCATGGCGACGGCTACCTGCGCATTCACAGCGACGACCCCAATGCCTACGGGCTACGGGTGAACGGCGACAGCATGCACCCGCGGATCAAGAACGGCGAATACGTGCTGATCGAGCCGAACAAGCCGTTCCACGCCGGTGACGAGGTAATGGTCCGTACTCTGGACGGCCAGGCGATGATCAAGGAATACATCTACCTGCGCGACGGCATGTACCGCTTCGACAGCGTCAACCAGAACCACCCGCCCATCCATATCCACCAGGACAACGTCACCAAGATTCACCTGGTGGGCGGCATCCTCAAATCCTCGCGTTTCACTGAAGAGTAGCGGCGCGCCCATGAACCCGAGCGAGAACTGACCCATACCGAGCCCGACCATGAACACTCAGCCTGAGCCGCACCTGCCGCTCCAGACGCTGGAGCTTCTATTTCGCACCCACGGCGACGTGCTGGTGCCCATCGACCGCGTACGCACGGTGTATTTCCGTCACCTGAGCGCCGACAACTTCATCCGCGCCATCGCCACTGGGCGCCTGAACCTGCCGATCACCACCCTGGACAGCAGCGCCAAGGCGCCCAAGTTCATCGAGCTGCACCATCTGGCCGCCTATATCGACAGCTGCGCCAAAGCCGCCGATGCCAGTGGCGAAGGCAGCCTGTGCGCCGAAAGCCAGGGCGGTTATTCGCTGGAGCGGGCTCAGGAGCCGCGCCGCGCGTAAGCGGCCAGGATGGTGCGCTCGGACTGCACCAGGTAGGCGTCCAGCGCCTTGGCAGCGTCGTGCGGGCGGCCGGCTTCGAGGTGCTCGAGAATCGCCGCGTTCATGTCGATGTAGGGCGCATGCAGGAATTCGGCGTCGTTGAGCAAGCCGAATACCAGACGCAGCTCAGCGGACAGGTGCCGGTAGAAGGTATTCAGGCGCTGGCTGTCGGCCAGCTCGACGATGGCCGCGTGGAAGGCCATGTTGGCCGTACCCACCGCCCCCCAGTCGGGCACCCCGGCGCTGCGCTCCGCCGCCTTGACCGCCTCGCGCATGCGCTTGACCCCAGGATGCTTGGGATAGGCCTGGGCCAGCGCCTGGCATTCGACGAAGCGCCGCGCCCGGTAGATCTCGATGATCGAGGCCATGTCCGGCACCGATACGAACACGCCGCGATTGGGTTCGTGCTTGAGCAGGCCTTCCTGGGTCAGCACGCGAAAGGCTTCGCGCAGGGTATTGCGCGAGATATCCAGGCTTTCGCTGAGCGCCGCCTCGGACAGCCGCTGCCCCGGCACCAGCTCGCCCTCGACCAGCTTGCGGCGGATTTCCGCGGTCACGGTCTCGCCGAGCGTGCGCGGGTTTTCAGATACGTCATTGTTCATCATCGATCCACCAGGCCAGGGCCGGGCTCTGTACAGAGCCGAATGCAGTGATGGTCACCGAGCGGCACGCTCGAGGCAAGTGGCCAGGCTGTCACCGCGCGCACCATGGTGAAACACCGCTGGGTATCGAAGTAACAAAACAGTGCAAATAGATCATCAATGCAAATTAGATTGTTGAACAATAAAAGCGTCTAGAATCAACAGATAGAACATTTTAATTGCCATGTGGCATGTTGATTGCCTTACACACCTGCACCCGTTACCCCGTCCCAGGAGTGTTCCATGCAGGCCCAGACCACCGGCGACTTCGCCCGCTCACGCCGCTCATCGCTGATCGCGGCGATCTTCCTGATGGCCACCTCGGCCATCGGCCCTGGCTTCATCACCCAGACCGCCACCTTCACGGCCACCATGGGCGCGGCTTTCGCGTTCGGCATCCTGGCGTCGATCCTGATCGACTTCGTGGTGCAGTTGAACGTCTGGCGCATCGTCACCCTGACCCGCATGCGCGCATCGGACATCGCCAACGCGGCGATTCCCGGCAGCGGTTATCTGCTGGCGGTGCTGGTGATCTTCGGTGGGCTGGTGTTCAACGTCGGCAACATCGCCGGTGCCGGCCTGGGCCTGAACGCACTGATGGGGCTCGATCCGAAATGGGGCGGCGCACTGAGCGCCCTGGTGGCGATCGGTATTTTCCTGTCCAAACGCGCCGGCCTTGCCATCGACCGGCTGATCGTGGTGCTGGGGTTGCTGATGATCCTCCTCACCCTGTTCGTCGCCATCGCCTCCAATCCGCCCCTGGGCGAAGCGCTGCGCCAGACCGTTTGGCCGGACCAGATCAACTTCGCCACCATCACCACCATCGTCGGCGGTACCGTCGGCGGCTACATCACCTACGCCGGCGCCCATCGCCTGCTGGATCGCGGCCTGGTCGGCGAAGAGCACATCAAGGAGGTCACCAAGGCGGCACTGAGCGGCATCGCGGTGACCGGCGTGATGCGCTACGTGCTGTTCCTGGCGATTCTCGGCGTGGCCGCCAGCGGCGTGGCCATCGACACCTCCGGCCAGGGCGCCAACCCGGCTGCGCAGGCGTTCCAGGCTGCCGCCGGCGAGCTGGGCCTGCGCGCCTTCGGCCTGGTGCTCTGGGCTGCGGCCATCACCAGCGTGATCGGCGCGGCCTATACCTCCATGTCGTTCATCACCGCCTTCATACCCAGCATCAGCGAGCGCGGCCGCAACATCGCCACCGTGGCGTTCATCGCCGTTTCGCTGGCCATCTATGTTGCCCTGGGCACCGCGCCAGCGGCCCTGCTGCTGTTCGCCGGCGGTTTCAACGGCCTGATCCTGCCGATCGGCCTGAGCATCTTCGTCTACGTCGGCTGGCGCCGCAGCGACCTGATGGGTGGCTATCACTACCCGCGCTGGCTGCTGGTCCTCGGCGCCGTGACCTGCCTGCTGACCTGGTACATGGCAGCCAAATCGGTCGGCCCGATCCTGGCCTTCGTAAACCTGTAAGGAGAGAACGACATGCTAACCATCGACCTCAACAGCGACCTGGGCGAGAGCTTCGGCCAGTGGTCCATGGGTGACGATGCCGCGATGCTCGATATCGTCAGCAGCGCCAACGTCGCCTGTGGCTTCCACGCCGGTGACCCGGCCGGCATCCTGCGTACCCTCAAGGCCGCCGCGGCCAAGGGCGTGACCATCGGCGCCCACGTCGCCTACCCGGATCTGGTCGGCTTCGGCCGCCGCAACATGGACGTGGCCAGCGACGAGCTGACCGCCGATGTGACCTACCAGATCGGCGCCCTGCAGGCCCTGGCCACTGCCGCCGGCACCGCGGTGCGCTACGTGAAGCCCCACGGTGCGCTGTACAACACCATCGCCCACGACACGCGCCAGGCCCTGGCGGTGATCGAGGCGATCCGCGCCGTGGATGCACGTCTGGTGCTGGTCGCCCTGGCTGGTTCGCCACTCATCGAGCTAGCCCGCCGCGAAGGCCTGACCTGCATCGCCGAAGCCTTCGCCGACCGCGCATACACGCCGCAAGGCACCCTGGTGTCGCGCCGCGAAGCGGGCGCCGTGCTGCACGACGCCGAACAGGTGGCCCAACGCATGCTGCGCCTGGTACAGACCGGCGAGGTCGAAGCCATCGACGGCAGCGTCACCCGCATCGAAGCCGACTCCATCTGCGTGCACGGCGACAGCCCCGGAGCTATCCAGATGGCCCGCGAGGTGCGTCAGTTGCTGGAGCAGTCCGGCGTATCCCTACAATCCTTCGCCGGAGCCGCCCGATGAACGCCATCCAACGCGCCCAACAGGCCGCCATTGCCGCCGCCCGCCAGGCCCGCGCCGAGTACCGCAACGGCCGCGTCGCGCCTACGGCCGGTATCGCGCCGGGCATGACCCAGGCCAACCTGATCGCCCTGCCCCGCGACTGGGCCTATGACTTTCTGCTCTACGCCCAGCGCAACCCCAAGGCCTGCCCGGTGCTCGACGTGAGCGACGCCGGCAGCCCGCACACGGTACTGGCCGAAGGCGCCGACCTGCGCACCGACCTGCCGCTGTACCGCATCTGGCGTGATGGCAAGCTGGCCGAGGAAGTCAGCGACGCCACCGCCGCCTGGGCGGAACACACCGACATGGTGACCTTCCTGATCGGCTGCAGCTTCACTTTCGAGACCGGCCTGCAGGAAGCCGGCATCGAAGTGCGGCACATTGCCGACGGCTGCAACGTACCGATGTACCGCACCAACCGCTGCTGCCGCCCGGCGGGCCGTCTGCATGGCGAGATGGTGGTGTCGATGCGGCCGATCCCGGCGGATCGCGTCGCCGAGGCGGCCGGCATTTCCGGGCGCTATCCCTCGGTGCACGGCGCACCGGTGCATATCGGCGAGCCGGATCGGCTCGGCATCAAAGACCTGCAGGCGCCGGATTTCGGCGACGCGGTGCGCATCGAGCCCGGCGAAGTGCCGGTGTTCTGGGCCTGCGGCGTGACGCCCCAGGCGGCGGTCATGGCCTCTGGCGTGCCCTTCGCGATCACCCATTCGCCGGGTCATATGTTCATCACCGACGTGCCTGACAGCACGTACCACGTATAGGACAAGCCCGTGCGTTTTCTCCCAGCCAACCTCGATACGCTGCTCGTCGAACTGCAGGATCTCGACGAAACCCTGGCGCTGTTCGACGCGCTGCAGGCCGAGCCTATCGCCGGGGTCGAGGAAATCGTCCCGGCGGCCCGTACCCTGCTGATCCAGTATCGGCCCAGCGCCATCGAGCGCCAGGCGCTGATCGACGATCTCGCCCGCCGCGACCTGAGCCGGCGCAACGCCCGCGAGAGCCGTCGCGTGGAAATCCCCGTGCACTACAACGGCGAGGACCTCCACGAGGTCGCCGGGCTGCTCGGCATCAGTCGTGAAGAAGTGGTGCGCCGCCACACCAGCGCCGATTACGAAGTGGCCTTCTGCGGCTTCGCCCCCGGCTTCGGCTACCTGGCCGGCGGCGCCGACTTCCAGGTGCCGCGCCGGCAGACTCCGCGCACGCGCATTCCCGCCGGCGCCGTGGCCCTGGCCGGCAATTTCAGCGGTATTTACCCCAAGGCCAGCCCCGGTGGCTGGCAGATCATCGGCGTCACGCCGCTACAGATGTGGGATTTGGGCCGCGACGAGCCGGCCCTGCTGCGCCCCGGCTACAAGGTGCGCTTCCAGGATGCCGGCCCACTGCCGGCTGGCGGTTTGCCAACGCACGAGCAGCCAACTGCCGGTGAGACGCCAACCGGCGCTTATCTGGAAATCCTCAGCCCCGGCCTGCAAACGGTGCTGCAGGACCTCGGTCGCGCCGGCCATACCGACCAGGGCGTGTCGATGTCCGGCGCGCTGGATCGTGGTGCCCTGCGCGCCGCCAACCGCGCAGTGGGCAACGACTCGGCCTGTGCCTGCCTGGAAGTGGTGCTCGGCGGCCTGAGCTTCGTCTGCCACGGCCGCACCCTCATCGCCGTCAGCGGTGCGCAGACGCCCGTCACCGTGACCACCGCCAGCGGCCTGCAGTGGCAGCCGAGCACCTATCAGCCCATTGAACTGGATGACGGCGACCGCGTCAGCCTCGGCGCGCCCCAGGCCGGGTTGCGCAGTTACCTGGCGATTCGCGGCGGCTTTCAGGTGGCGCCGGTGCTGGCCAGTTTGTCCTACGACAGCCTGGCCCAGGTCGGCCCGCCGCCGCTCAAGGCCGGCGACCGGCTGGGTTTCGAGACAATCAGCGCCGGTAGCAGCGTATCGACGAGCGAAGGCCCGGCTTTCCAGCTACCCACCGCCAGGGACATCATCACCCTGGATGTGGTGATGGGCCCGCGCAGCGACTGGTTCACCCCGGCGGCCATCGAACGCCTGAGCAGCCAGCTGTGGCGCGTCACGCCGCAATCCAACCGGGTCGGCATTCGCCTCGAGGGCGAGGTGCCGCTGGAGCGCTGCAACCATGCCGAGTTGCCCAGCGAAGGCACCTCACTGGGCGCCATCCAGGTGCCCGCCAGCGGCCAGCCGGTGCTGTTCCTCGCCGACCATCCGCTGACCGGCGGCTATCCGGTGATCGCCGCCGTGGCCAGCCACCACCTGGATCTGGCCGGGCAAATCCCCATCAACGCGCAGATCCGCTTCAACCCGATCGAGGCGTTCGTCGAGCTCGAGCCCGACGCCTCCCTTCTCACTGCCGATGCGAAGAACCAACCATGAAAAAAGTCCTGATCGCCAACCGCGGTGAAATCGCCGTGCGCATCGCCCGCGCCTGCCGCGACCACGGTGTGGCCTCCGTGGCCGTGTACGCCAATGCCGATATCGATGCCCTGCACGTGCGCCACGCCGACGAAGCCTATGGGCTGGACGGCGAGCGCCCGGCCGACACCTACCTGAACATCGAAAAATTGCTGGCCATCGCCAAGCGTGCCGGCGCCGATGCCGTGCACCCCGGCTACGGTTTTCTCTCCGAGCGCGCCGACTTCGCCCGTGCCGTACAAGGCGCCGGGCTGATCTGGATCGGCCCGAACCCGGACACCATCGACGTGCTCGGCGACAAGGTCGAGGCCCGCAAGCTCGCCCAGCAGGTCGGCGCGCCCCTGGTGGCCGGCACCCCCGGCCCGGTGCAGAGCGCCGCCGAAGTGCTGGCCTTCGCCGAGCAGCACGGCCTGCCGATCGCCATCAAGGCCGCGTTCGGCGGCGGTGGGCGCGGCATGAAGGTCGCCTGGCGCATGGACGAAGTGGCCGAGCTGTACGCCTCGGCGGTGCGTGAAGCCGAGGCCGCCTTCGGCCGCGGCGAATGCTTCGTCGAGCAGTTCCTCGATCGCCCGCGCCATATCGAAGCCCAGGTGATCGCCGATAGCCACGGCAACGTCGTGGTGGTCGGCACCCGCGACTGCTCGCTGCAACGTCGAAACCAGAAGCTGGTGGAAGAAGCGCCAGCGCCTTTCATCACCGATGAGCAGCGCCAGCGCATTCATCAGTCTGCCCACGCCATCTGCGCCAAGGCCGGCTATGTCGGCGCCGGCACCGTGGAATACCTGCTCAGCGCCGATGGCACCCTGTCGTTCCTGGAGGTGAATACCCGCCTGCAGGTCGAGCATCCGGTAACCGAGGAGACCGCGGGCGTCGACCTGGTGATCGAACAGCTGCGCGTCGCCGACGGCCTGCCGCTGTCGCTGCGTGAAACGCCGACACCGCGCGGCCACAGCTTCGAGTTCCGCATCAACGCCGAGGATGCCGGCAAGGGCTTCCTGCCCACCCCCGGCAAGATCAGCGAATTCCGCGCCCCGAGCGGCCCGGGCGTGCGCCTGGACAGCGGCGTGGAAAGCGGCTCCAGCGTGCCTGGTACATTCGACTCGATGATGGCCAAGCTGATCGTAACCGGCGCCACCCGCGAGCAGGCCATCGCCCGCGCGCGCCGCGCCCTGGCCGAGTTCCAGATCGACGGCATCGCCTCGGTGCTGCCCTTCCACCGCGCGGTGATGGATCACGACGATTTCACCGGCGGGCACTTCGCCGTGCACACGCGCTGGATCGAAACAGACTTCGCCGAGCAGATCACCCTGGCACCGCGCACCTTGCCGGTGGCCGGCGAGGCGGTGCTGCGTACCTTCATCGAGATCGACGGCAAGCGCCACGAACTGGGCCTGCCGAGCGCCCTGCTGCAAGGCCTGGCGCCATTGGGCGGTAACACTCAGCCAACGCCTCAAGCCGCTGCGCCGGCTGCCGAAGAAGGCCTGGTCAGCGCGCCGATCTCCGGCAACCTGCACGCCTGGCTGGTCGAGGACGGCGCTCAGGTCAAAGCCGGTGAGGTGATTGCGGTGATGGAAGCCATGAAGATGGAAACCCAGGTCACCGCCCCGGCGGATGGCACCCTGCGCACCCGTGAACAGGCTGGCGCCTATCTGGACGCTGGGGCGGCGTTGGCCAAGCTGGAAGGCTGAGTATCGATGCGCTCCACCCAGGCTACAGAGGCCGAAGTAGCCTGGTGTTGAGCGCAGCGATACCCAGGAAGCGAAAACGAAAAGGGCAGCCTAGGCTGCCCTTTTCGCTGTCCACTCGGATCAGAGCGAGCCCTGCTCCGCCAGGGCCACGGCCTTGAACATGGCGCGGCGCTTGTTGAGGGTTTCTTCCCATTCCAGCGCAGGCACCGAGTCGGCGACGATGCCGGCGCCGGCCTGCACGTGCAGCTCGCCGTCCTTGATCACCGCGGTGCGGATGGCGATGGCGGTGTCCATGTTGCCGTTCCAGGCGTAGTAGCCGACTGCACCGCCATAGACGCCGCGCTTGACCGGCTCCAGCTCGTCGATGATTTCCATCGCACGGATCTTCGGCGCGCCGGACAGCGTGCCGGCCGGCAGGATGGCGCGCAGGGCGTCCATCGAGGTCAGGCCCTGTTTCAGCTCGCCGGTGACGTTGGAGACGATGTGCATGACGTTGGAATAGCGCTCGATGACCATCTTCTCGGTCAGCTTCACCGAGCCGATTTCCGAGACGCGGCCGGTATCGTTGCGGCCCAGGTCGATCAGCATCAGGTGCTCGGCGACTTCCTTGGCGTCGGCCAGCAGGTCCTGCTCCAGCGCCAGGTCCTGTTCCTCGGTGGCGCCGCGCGGGCGAGTGCCGGCAATGGGGCGCACGGTGACCAGGTTGTCCTCGACGCGCACCAGCACTTCGGGCGACGAGCCGACCACGTGGAAATCGCCGAAGTTGAAGAAGTACATGTAAGGCGTCGGGTTGATGCAGCGCAGCGCGCGGTACAGATCAATGGGCGCGGCCTTGAAAGGGATCGACATGCGCTGGGAAATCACCACCTGCATGCAGTCGCCGGCCAGGATGTAATCTTTGATGGCATCCACCGAGCGCTCGTAATCCTCGCGGCTGAAGCTGGAACGGAACGCCGGCTCCGCCCCCGCCGGCTTGTTCAGATCCACGCCCAGGCGCGGCGTGAACGGCTGACGCAGCTTGTGCAGGATGTCCTGCAACTGCTGCTGGCCACGGGCGAACGCATCGGCCTCGGCCGGATCGGCCAGGACGATGGCGTGCATTTTGCCGGCCAGGTTGTCGAACACCACCACCGCATCGGAGACGTTGAGCAGGATATCCGGCGTGCCCAGCGCGTCGGGGTTGACCCCAGCGGCCAGTTTGGGCTCGACGTAACGCACGCTGTCATAGGCGAAGTAACCGACCAGGCCGCCATTGAAACGCGGCAGACCGGCGATGGTCGGCACCCGGTAACGGGCCTTGAAATCCTCGACAAAGGCCAGCGGGTCGGCACATTGGTGGCGCTCGACTTCCACGCCGTCGGTGGTGATCACCACCTCGTGGCCATGCACGCGCAGCACGGTGCGCGCCGGCAGGCCAATGATCGAGTACCGGCCCCATTTCTCGCCGCCCTGCACCGATTCGAGCAGGTAGGAGTTGGGCGCGTCGGCGAGCTTCAGGTAGATCGACAGCGGGGTGTCGAAGTCGGCGATGGTTTCGCAGGCGAGCGGAATGCGGTTGTAGCCTTCGGCGGCCAAACGCAGGAATTCTTCGTGGATCATGATCAGCCTCGTGGCATGAGAAATCGGTCGGGTGCAAACGGGCCGCGCGCAGCGGCAGGGAATGTCAGGCGCGCCAGCGCCAACGGGCCAGGGCCTTGATGACTTTCATCCAGAGTTTGCAGGTGACCGCCACGGGAGCATCTCGAAGAGGGGGAAACAACGAGCGGCCAAGGTAGCGCAGCCGCTCGACGCAAGCAACCGATTGCCGCTACAGCAGCTCGGCCATGCTATCGACCACCAACTGCGGCTCTTCCTCGGCGATCGGTCGACCGTGGTTATAGCCGTAGCTGACCGCCACGCAGGGCACACCGGCGGCGCGAGCGGCGAGTACGTCGCTGCGCGAATCACCGACGAACAGCGATTGCGCGGCCGTCACCCCGGCCAGGCGCATCACCTGCAGCAAGGCCGCCGGGTCAGGCTTCTGCTGCGGCAGGGTATCGCCACCGATGATCCAGCGGAAATAACCACCCAGGCCGACCTGTTCCAGCAGCGGCGCAACGAAACGCTCCGGCTTGTTGGTCACCACCGCCAGCTCGACGGCGGCGGTGCTCAGGGCTTCGAGCAGTTCATGCACGCCGGGGTACAGGGTGATCAGCTCGTGGCAGTCGGCATAGATATCGAGAAAGCGCTCCAGCGCCTCTTCGGTTTCAGCCTCGCCCACCGCCGAATGATCCAGGCCACCGGCCAGGGCGCGACGCACCAGCACACGGGCGCCATTGCCGACCCACTGGCGCACCCGCTCGACACCGACAGGCTCGCGCCCCAGTTCGACCAGCATGCGGTCGACGGCGGTGGCCAGGTCCGGCACCGAGTCCACCAGGGTGCCGTCCAGATCGAACATCACCAGGCGCGGCAGCTCACCGGCACACAGCGCGCGCAGCGGTTTCATCCACGCACCTGGGCCAGTTCGGCGCGCATGGCGTCGATCACCGCCTTGTAGTCCGGCTGGTTGAAGATCGCCGAGCCGGCGACGAAGGTGTCGGCGCCCGCTTCGGCGATCTCTCGGATGTTCTGCACGTTCACGCCGCCGTCGATTTCCAGGCGGATCTCGCGGCCGCTGGCGTCGATCAGCGCACGGGCTTCACGCAGCTTGTCGAGAGTGCCGGGGATGAACTTCTGCCCGCCGAAGCCGGGGTTGACGCTCATCAAGAGGATCATGTCGACCTTGTCCATCACGTACTTGAGCACGTCCAGCGGAGTGGCCGGGTTGAACACCAGGCCGGCCTTGGCGCCGCCGCTCTTGATCAGTTGCAGGGAGCGGTCGACGTGCTCGCTGGCTTCCGGGTGGAAGGTGATGTACGACGCGCCGGCTTCGATGAAGTCGCCGATGATGCGATCCACCGGCTTGACCATCAGGTGCGCGTCGATGGGCGCAGTGATGCCGTACTTGCGCAGCGCCGAGCAGACCATCGGGCCGATGGTCAGGTTGGGCACGTAATGGTTGTCCATGACATCGAAATGCACGATGTCCGCCCCGGCGGCGAGTACGTTGTCCACTTCCTCACCCAGGCGGGCGAAGTCGGCGGAAAGGATCGACGGGGCGATGGCGAAGGGTTGCATGGCGCACCTCTGAGTGCTGGGTCACGGTGGCGCGCATTGTACTCGCTGAACGTGACACTGCCAGTGTGGCCGATGGTCGTAGCGTTTTGCGTCAGCCTGGAAATGAAGCCTGGCGTTAACCGTGAACACGGCACTCCGTAGCCTGTGGTTGAGCGCTGCGATACCCAGGTCGCTCCCGGGTGTCGCTGCGCTCGACCCGGGCTACCTCCGACTCAAGCTCTCGCTCCAGCGATCACTCGCCGGGTGGCAGGTCCTTGGTAAAGGTTTGGTCGTTCTCGCCACGGACCATCTGCGCCCCGTAGATCAGCGCACACAGGCCGACGCCGATGGCGAAAGCCCAGCCGGCGCCCTTGATCGCCAGTACCGCGCCGATCACACCGGCGATGCCCAGGTCACGCTGGCTGCGCGCTTCCATGATGCCCAGGCGCACGCTGACGTAGCCCTGGATCAGCAGGGTCAGCGCCAGCGCCACGCCGAGAATCGGCTGCAGCAGGGTGACCACCGGCAGCAGCAACAAGCCGGTGTTGGTGCCCCAGCGGAACGAACCGACACCACCGTAGATGGACTTCATCGCCTGGGCGCCGCCCTTGAAACGCTCGGTGATCACCACCTGCATGGCCGACCATTGTGGGCCGCACATGGCCACGTCCGGGCCCAGAATACTCATCAGGGCGTTGCGCCCGCCAAAGATAAGGTGCGAACGGTTCGGGTTGAAGTCGACCTTCTCGTCACTGCGGATATGGTCGGCCTCGGAGAGGATCGCCCTGGCGCCGAGCACATCGCCGAACACCACCAGGTAGGCGGCGAACACGGTGGGAATGGCGGTGACGAACATCATCAACGGCGGCATGCCGAGGCCGAACACCGTGTACTCGTTCCACAGGGTGACGAAGTCCGGCTTGCTGATGCCCCACTCGATGTTCGGCCACGGCGCCTCACCGAAGATCGGTGCGACGAACACGGCCAGCAGGATGATCGGGAAGATGCCCAGCTTGGCGAAGTTCCACCAGAAGCGGCTGCGCTTCTTCAGTTGCTGGAAGTGCAGGGAGAACACCAGGTAGAAGGCGATGCCGACGGCGATGGAGATGGTCCAGGGGAAGGCGTCGAAGCGCCCGCCTTCCTTGAACACGGTCACCACCGCACTGAGGCCGGCGCCCATGATGATCCCTGCCTTGAGCGCCGAGGGCACCAGCGACACAACCTTGCGCGCCATGCCCGTCATACCCAGGCCGATGGAAAATATTCCCAGCATCAACTGGAAGGCGATCAGCGCATGCACCCGCTCCGGGCCCTCCGGGAACTGGCTGCAGTAGGCCATCAGCAGGGGAATCGCCGGGGTGATCCAGCCCGGCACTACCGGGTCGCCCAGCAGGTGGTGGGTCAGGTACAGCAGGCCATTGAGCATGACCACCGCCAGCGCCACCTCGAAGGGCATGCCGAGGAATTCGGTCATCAGCGGAATCGCCGCCAGGTCCACCGCGCACATGAGCAGGCCCTGCATGTAGTCGGAGAGCTCGAAGCGGTAGTGAATGAAAGGCAGACGTACCTTGAACGGCCCCACCGGCCAGTAGGGGGCTTCGACGCCCAAGTCTTGTTGATGCAGTTCGGACATTTAAATCACCAATCTTATTAGAGTTGTAAGCAGCAAGCCCCGGGCGTGGCCGGGGCTATTGGTCAGCGGTTGTGAAAAGGGATCAGTAGGCGGCGCGGTAGATCTGCTCGATATCACCGGCGGTCAGGCGCCGCGGGTTGTTGCGCATCAGGCGATCGATCTTGCTGGCCTCCTCGGCCATGGCCGGGATGGCGTCCTCGGGCACGTTGAAGCTACGCATGCCCTTGGGAATGTCGACGCTGGCGCACAGCTCGGCCATGGCCTCGACGGCCAGGTCGGCGGCGGCCTTGTCGCTCAGACCATGGGTCTGCACGCCCAGAGCCGCGGCGATCTCGGCCATGCGCTCGACGCAGGCCAGTTTGTTCCAGGCCATCACGTAGGGCAGCAGCAAGGCGTTGCTGACCCCATGGGCGATGTTGAAGCGTCCACCCAGCGGGTAAGCGAGCGCATGCACGGCGCCGACACCGGCGTTGCCGAAGGCCATACCGGCCATCAGGCTGGCGGTGGCCATGTCTTCGCGTGCCTTGATGTCGGCCGGGTTGGCGTAGGCCTTGGGCAGCGCCTTGGCGATCAGCTTGATGGCGCCGAGGGCCAGGGCGTCGGTGATCGGCGAGGCATTCACCGACAGGTAGGATTCCACGGCATGCACCAGGGCATCGACGCCACTGGCGGCGGTCACGCTGCGCGGGCAGGTCAGGGTCATCACCGGGCTGACCAGGGCCACATCGGGCAGCAAGTAGTCGCTGACGATGCCTTTTTTCAGCTGCGCCTGCTTGTCCGACAGGATCGACACGTTGGTCACTTCCGAGCCGGTGCCGGCGGTGGTCGGGATGGCGATCAGCGGTGGGCCCTTGCGCTTGACCTGATCGACGCCGAATAGCGTCTCCAGGGCGCCGTCATGGCCGACGTAACCGGCAACCGCCTTGGCGATGTCGATGGCGCTGCCGCCGCCGACGCCGATCAAGCCATCATGGCCACCGTCGCGATACACCTTGGCGCAGGCCTCGACGATGGCGATCTCAGGCTCCGGCTCCACACCATCGAAGATGCCATAGGCACGCTCGCCGAGCTGCTGGAGCACGTGATCCACAGTGCCGGATTTGATCAGGATGGCGTCGGTGACGATCAGTGGGTTGGTGATGTTCAGACGGGGCAGTTCGTGCGCCAGTTGCTCGACGGCGCCCTGGCCAGTGAGCAGCTTGTTGGCGATCTTGAAGGCGGAGGTAGTCATCATCAGGGCCCTTTTGTGCATTGTGAAAACTGGACGGGTTCGGGCCTGTCATAGCGAGTCCTGTGCCAGTTGAGCGAAACCCTTGCCGCGCAAGGGCTGCGTCGATCCGCCACAGGTGCGGGGCGTTCAGCCTTGATCAGAAAATGGATCAGAAAAGCCTGTTTGATCCATTTTTCAATCAGCCTTGTTCCCAGCGTTTCATCTTCTGCACCAGGGTCGCCTGGCTGAGGCCGAGGGCCTTGGCGGCCTCGCGGGTAGTCTTGTGCTGTACCAGGGCCTTGCGGATCAGCCGCCGCTCGAGCTGCTCCACCTGCTTGCGCAATGGCAGGCCGTCACCGCTCGCATCCGCCGCAGTCGTGCGCATTTCCTCGGGCAGGTCGTACAGTTCGACGGCCTCGCCAGCGCAGGTAACCACCAGCCGCTCGACCAGGTTGATCAGCTCGCGGATGTTGCCGGGCCAGGGGTAATCGGTGAGAGCATCGAGGGCTTCCAGCTCCCAGGTCAGCGCGCGGCCATAACGGCCGTTGAATTCGGCCAGGTAGAAGTCCAGCAGTGGCTGGATCTCGTCGGGCCGCTCGCGCAAGGCGGGGATATGGATGGGCACCACGTTGAGGCGGTAATAGAGATCGGCGCGAAAGCGCCCATCGGCGACCATCTGGCGCAGGTCATGGTGGGTGGCGGTGATGATGCGCACGTCCACCTCCTTGAGCTCCAGACCGCCCACCGGGATGAAGCGGCTCTCCTCGATCACCTTGAGCAGCTTGACCTGCAGGGCCAGCGGCAGGTCGCCGATCTCGTCGAGAAACACCGTGCCGTGATGGGCCAGCTCGAGCAGACCGCGCTTGCCCTTGCTGCCGGCGCCGGTGAAGGCGCCTGCCACGTAGCCGAACAGCTCGGCCTCGATCAGGTTCTCCGGCAGTGCACCGCAGTTGAGCGCCAGAAACGGCTGGGCCGCGCGCGGGCTGCTCTTGTGAATGTACTGGGCGATCAGCGTCTTGCCGACGCCGGTTTCGCCCTGCAGCAACACCTTCACGTCGCTGGCGGCCACCTGCCGGGCCTGGGCGAAGATCCGCCTCGAGGCCGGGTGATTGGCCACCGGCGAGGCGTGGAGCAGATCGTCGCGTTGGCCGGCATGCAGTTTCGCGGTGCTGCTGCGCAGCTCCTTGAGTTGCTGCAACTCGTCACGCTCGTGCTTGATGCGCAGCAGCTCGGTCATGTCGCGCACCGTGCTGACCACATAACGCACCTGGCCCGTGGCATCGAGAATCGGCGTGCCACTGACCAGCAGGCGCTTGCCCTGGCTGACGCTCTGCATCAGCGACAGGGCGCGACCCTCCTTGAGCACCCGCAGGGACACCGACTGGGAGATCACGCCCTGCTCCACCAGCGCCTGCATGTGCTGGCCGACCACATCCTCGCTGCGCAGACCGGTCAACCGCTCGTAGGCACCATTGACCTTGAGGGTGATGCCGTCGGCATCGGTGATGTAGACGCCGTCGTGCAGCGCATCGAGCAATTCGCGAAAACTGGGATCGTTGAAATCCATGGGCTTTCCAGAGGCAGGCACAAGATCCGGCAGTGTACTCGCAGACACCACAGGTATGACCAAGGGCCGCCAGCGAGCCGGTGATGGCGGCATAAAAAAACCGCCGCAACCCAAAGGGCTGCGGCGGCTACGGCTACGCCGCGAAAACGCTTATTCGCTGATCTGGGTGCGCATCTTCTCGCTGCGCCCACGCAGCCATTCCAGGGTCAGCAGCAGGAGGATCGAGAAGCCGATCAGCAGAGTCGCCGCGGCGGCGATGGTCGGGCTGAGGTTCTCGCGGATACCGCTGAACATCTGCCGTGGCAGGGTGACCTGCTCGGGGCCGGCGAGGAACAGGGTGACCACCACCTCATCGAACGACGTGGCGAAGGCGAACAGCGCGCCGGAGATCACGCCCGGTGCGATCAGTGGCAGGGTCACCCGGCGGAACGCGGTGATCGGCGAGGCGCCGAGGCTGGCCGCCGCACGCACCAGATTGTAGTTGAAACCCTGCAGGGTCGCCGACACGGTGATGATCACGAAGGGCACGCCGAGTACCGCGTGCACCACGATCAGCGACAGGTAGCCGTTGGCCAGGCCCAGCGGTGCGAAGAACAGGTAGCTGGCAACGCCGACGATGACCACCGGCACCACCATGGGCGAGATCAGCAGGCTCATCACCAGCGCCTTGCCGCAAAACTCCGAGCGGGTCAGGCCAATGGCCGCCAGGGTGCCGAGAATCATCGCCAGCACGGTCGCCGCCGGGGCGATGATCATGCTGTTCTTAAGGGCGCGCATCCAGCCAGCCGAGCCGAAGAAGTCCTCGTACCAGCGCATCGAGAACCCTTGCATCGGGTAGATCAGAAAGGTGCCGGAGTTGAACGACAGCGGCACGATGACCAGGATCGGCAGCACCAGGAACAACAGCACCAGGCCGCAGAGCAGGCGCAAGCCGTAGTACCAGGCGCGCTCAACAGGAGACATGTAAGGACTCAGCATTTTCTAATCTCCGTTCGTTAACCCAGACGCAACCGACCCGCACCCACCAACCAGCTGTACACCACGTAGAGCAGCAGCGTGGCGACCAGCAGCAAGCCGCCCAGCGCGGTGGCCATGCCCCAGTTGATGGTGGTGTTGGTGTAGAAGGCGACGAAGTAGCTGACCATCTGGTCGCTCGGGCTGCCGAGCAGCGCAGGCGTGATGTAGTAGCCGATGGACAGGATGAACACCAGCAGGCAACCGGCACCAACACCGGCCAGGGTCTGCGGGAAGTACACCCGCCAGAAGCTGGCGAACGGGTGACAGCCCAGGGAAATCGCGGCGCGCATGTAGGTCGGCGAAATGCCTTTCATGACGCTGTAGATCGGCAGGATCATGAACGGCAGCATGATGTGCACCATGGAGATGTACACCCCGGCGCGGTTGAACACCAGCTCCAGCGGCTGGTCGATCAGCCCCAGCTTGATCAGCGCCGTGTTGATCAGCCCGCCGGACTGCAGCAGCACGATCCACGCCGCCACGCGCACCAGGATCGAGGTCCAGAACGGCAGCAGCACCATGATCATCAGCAGGTTGCCCTGGCGGGTCGGCAGGTTGGCCAAGAGATACGCCAGCGGATAGGCCAGCGCCAGGCAGATGGCGGTGATCACCGCGCCCATCCAGAAGGTGCGGGCGAAGATGTCGAGATAGATTGCCTGGTCCGGGGTGGTCTTGACCACGGCGCCGGAGTCGTCGACGCGATGATCCAGCGCAGCGAGCAGGTAGTAGGACGTCCACGAGCTGCTGTTGCGGCGAATCACCTGCCAGTAGGCAGGGTCGCCCCAGCGCTCGTCGAAGGATTCCAGCGCATCCTTGTAGGAAGCAGGCTCGGCTTCGAACGGCAGCGAGCGGCCGGTCTTGGCCAGCAGGCTGCGGTAGCCGGCCAGCTCCATGTTCAGGCGCTTGGACAGATCGCCCAGCTTCTGTTGTTCGCGGGCGTCGGCCAGGTCCAGCGCCAGCGCCTTGTAGACCGGCTCTTCGGGCAGGCCGCGGCCGTCCCAGCTGTCGATGGCTTCGACGGTGCGCGGCAGCGAGCCGACCACGTCCGGGTTATCCACGCTGCGGTTGAGCAGCGCCACGATCGGCACCAGAAAGGTGAAGACGAGAAACAGCACCAACGGCAGGATCAGGGCCTGGGATTTCAGGCGATTCATCCGCTCGGCGCGCGCCAGCCGCTGCTTGAGCGTAGGGCCGGCGACCTCGGCATTGGGCACTGCTAGGGCCATGGGGATAACTCCGGTGAAGCCAATAAGAATTCGGGGGTAAAGCCGGGGCGCCGATACGCCAGCGCTCCGTGAAGCGAAGGGGCAAGGCGCTCACGCCCTGCCCCGCTGCGCGCCGTTACTTGGCGGCCCAGGCGTTGAAACGCTGCTCCAGCACTTCGCCGAAGTCGGCCCAGAAGGTCACGTCCATGGCCACCTGGTTGGCGATGTTCTGCGGAGCGGTCGGCAGGTCGGCGGCGACCTTGGCGTCGAGCAGGTCGACAGCTTTCGGATTCACCGGGCCGTAGGCGATGTTTTCCGAATAGGTCTTCTGGTTTTCCGCCTGCAGGGTGTAGGCGATGAACTTCATGGCCTCGTCCTTGTTCTTCGCGCCCCTCGGGATGGCCCAGGCGTCGAAGTCGTAGATGCCACCGTCCCATACCACTTTCAGGCTGCTGCCCTCTTTCTGGGTGGCAGCGATGCGGCCGTTGTAGGCCGAGCTCATGACCACGTCACCGGAAGCGAGGTACTGCGGCGGCTGAGCACCGGCTTCCCACCACTGGATGTACGGCTTGAGTTCGTCGAGTTTCTTGAACGCGCGCTCCTGGCCGTCCTTGCTCGCCAGTACCTTGTAGACGTCTTTCGGCGCGACGCCGTCGGCCATCAGGGCGAACTCGAGGGTGTACTTGGCGCCCTTGCGCAGGCCGCGCTTGCCCGGGAATTTCTTCACGTCCCAGAAATCCGCCCAGCTGGTCGGCGCGGTGCTCAGCTTGTCGGCGTTGTAGGCCATGACGGTCGACCAGACGAAGAAGCCGACGCCGCACATCGACGCCGCGCCCGGCACCAGGGCTTTCTTGTCGCCGACTACCGCGTAGTCGATCTCTTCGAACAGGTCTTCGTCGCAACCACGGGCCAGTTCGGGGGACTCGACCTCGACCAGGTCCCAGGACACGCTGTTGGTGTCGACCATGGCTTTGACCTTGGCCATCTCACCGTTGTACTCGCCGGCGATGATCTTGCCGTTACCGGCCGCTTCCCACGGCTGGTAGTAGGCCTTGACCTGGGCGTCCTTGTTGGCGCCACCGAAGTTGATGACGGTGAGGTCTGCAGCGTGAACCTGTGCAGCGCAAACCAGGCCCAGTGTCAGCGCGGAAAGGGAGAATATCTTCGACATTTTTATGTTGGCTCCAAGTGCTGTGGTAAAGCGCAAAACGCCGATCATTCCGCCGACAGCGGATCGAGGGCGCGAACGTGCTCGACCTGCCAGCCGAGCGGGATCACATCACCGACCGCGAGCCCGGGATCGAGCTCGGCAATCGGCTGTTTGACGAAGAAGTCGGTCTTGCCACAGACCTCCAGGCGCACGCGCACGTGGTCGCCCAGGTAGATGAATTCCGATACGCGGCCGGAGAAGCGGTTGTCGCAGCCCTCGGCGGCGGTATTGAGACGAATGCGCTCCGGGCGGATCGACAGGCTCACGGCATCACCCGGTTGGCCGACGTTGACGGCCAGGGCCTGGACCTTCTCGCCCCGGCCCAGCTGTACGGTGCAGGTGTCGCCCGTACGCTCGACGAGTTCGCCGGCGAAGCGGTTGTTCTCGCCGATGAACTGCGCCACGAAGGTGTTGCGCGGCGACTCGTAGAGATCGCGCGGCGGGGCGATCTGCTGGATCTCGCCCTGGTGGAACACGGCAACGCGGTCGGACATGGTCAGCGCTTCGCTCTGGTCGTGGGTCACATAGACCACGGTCACGCCCAAGCGCTGGTGGATGTGCTTGATCTCCATCTGCATGTGTTCGCGCAGCTGCTTGTCGAGCGCGCCGAGCGGCTCGTCCATCAGCACCAGCTGCGGTTCGAACACCAGGGCGCGAGCCAGGGCTACACGCTGCTGCTGGCCACCGGAGAGCTGCGCCGGGTAACGGCCGGCGAAGGCGTCCAGCTGCACCATGGACAGGGAGCGTTTGACCTTCTCGCCGACGTCGGCCTTGCTCATGCCGCGCACGCTGAGCGGGAAGGCCAGGTTCTCGGCCACCGTCATGTGCGGGAACAGGGCGTAGTTCTGGAACACCATGCCGATGTCGCGCTTGTGCGGTGGCACGTTGTTCAGGCGCTTGCCGGCCAGGGTGATCTCACCGGCGGTGGGCGTCTCGAAGCCGGCCAGCATCATCAGGCTGGTGGTCTTGCCGGAGCCGGACGGCCCGAGCAGGGTCAGGAACTCGCCCTTGCGAATATCCAGATTGAGATCTTTGACGATCAGGTTCTCGCCGTCGTAGCTCTTCTGCACGCCACGAAAGCTGACCAGGATGTCGCTCGAAGAAGTGTCGCCCATCACCGCACCTGCCTGTTGTTCTACCGTGCCCCAAGACTAGAACCGGCGTTAGAACCTGGAAATCGGGCGTGCTGACACTTTGCTATAAGGCAGGCGGAAAGGCGCTTGTAGGGCAATCCCTACAGCGATGTCGCGATTGGGTAAGTATCGGCGCTACGGTGACGGCAGCATGCAGTGCCGCGCAGCAGAGCATGTCGCGAATGGATATGAGGCGTGCTCAGATCAGCTTGTGCTCGACCGCGTAGCGCACCAGATCGGCCACCGAATGCAGATTGAGCTTCTGCATCAGACGCGCCTTGTGGGTGCTGATGGTCTTGCTGCTGAGTGCCAAATGGGCGGCGATCTCGTTGACGCCCTCGCCCTGCACCAGACGCTCGAACACCGAAAACTCGCGCTCGGAGAGCAGCGCGTGGGGCGGTCGGGAGTCGGTCAGGCCGACCTCGAAGACCATGCGATCGGCCAGCTCGGGGTCGATATAGCGCCCGCCGCCAGCGACCTTGCGGATCGCGGTGAGCAGCAATGCCGGGTCGCTGTCCTTGGTGGCATAACCCGCCGCACCGATCTTCAGGGCACGGGCGGCCATCTGCGCCTCGTCGTGCATCGACAGCACCAGAATCGCCGGAGCCTGGCTCAACGCGCGAATCCGCGGAATCGCCTCCAGGCCGTTGACGCCAGGCATGGAGATATCCAGCAGCACCACCTCGCACGACGTGTGCCGCAGGGTTTCCAGCAACTGCTCGCCGTTGCTCGCTTCGCCGACCACCTGCAGGTCGCGGGCCATGCCGATCAACTGCTTGATGCCCTCGCGGACGATGGTGTGGTCTTCGGCTACCAGTACTCGGATCACGCGTTTGGCCTCTGTTCGATCATCGGGTCGCACTCGCTCAGCGGCACCCGCACGCGCAACAGAGTACCTTCGCCAGGCCGGCTGTCGAGGTTCAATTGTCCGCCGAGCATCAGCACACGCTCACGCATGCCGACCAGGCCGAAGGAGTCGGCGCGCACGCCGGCCGGGTCGAAACCCCGCCCATCGTCACTGATCGACAGGCACAGGCTGTCGCCCTGCAGCTCCAGACGCACCGTCACCGTGTGCGCATGGGCGTGGCGCATGACGTTGGTCAGCGACTCCTGAAGGATGCGAAACAACCCGGTGGCCTTGGCGTCGCTCAGCGGCGGCACGTGTTCGGGCACCTCGACCAGGCAGGGCAGCTGCGTGCGCGCTTCGAAACGCCGCGCCTGCCATTCGATGGCCGAGGCGATACCGGCATCCAGAATCGGCGGGCGCAGGGCGGTGGCCACATCACGCACCAGCTGGAACAGGTTGGCGATCAGCTTCTTCATGTTGTCCAGCCGCTCGCGCAGGCCGGGGTCGAGGTCGGCGAAGCCCAGCTCGCACATCGAGGTTTCCAGCTTGAGCACGGTGAGCACCTGACCCAGCTCGTCGTGCACCTCGCGGGCGATGCGCGCCTTCTCTTCCTCGCGCACGCTTTCCAGGTGCGCAGACAGATCGCGCAGGCGCGCCTGGGATTCGGCCAGCGCCAGTTCGTTGCGCTTGTTATCGCTGATGTCCCAGACCACGCCGTCCCAGATCACCCGGCCATCGGCCAGGCGCCGGGCCATGGCCTTGATATCGACCCAGCGCGAATCCCCTGTGTGGGTAAGCATGCGGCCCTGCCAGTGCCAGTCGCTGTCGCTGTCGAAGGCCTGGTCCTGCACGCGGTGGTAGTCGGCCTTGTCGTCCGGGTGCACGAGGCTGCGCAGGCCGTGATCGGGCGCCAGCAGGGTCGCCGCACGATAGCCGACCAGGCTCTCGCTGCCTTCGCCGATAAAAGCAAACAGCGCCGGATCACCGGGCCGCGTCCGTTCCAGGCGAAACACTACGCCCGGCACGTTGGCGGCAATGCCCTGCAGACGCGCCTCGCTCTCCTGCAGCGCGGCCAGGGCGCGGCGGCGATCGGTGACATCGGTGATGAACACCACCAGGTACTCGGTATCGCGGTACTGCAAAAAGCTCAGCGACACGTCGACCGGCAGACGGCTGCCATCGGCGCGCAGGCATTCGGTCTCGAAACTCGGAGGGCGCTCGTCCCCTTTACGTGCCAGGCGCCACAATTCGAGCCAGCGGTCCATGCTCATGCCCGGCTCGAAATCGCTCAGTGGTCGGTCCACCAGCGCGCCGCTGCGGTAGCCGAGCATCGCCTCCGCAGCCTGGTTGGCGTAGCGCACGTGGCTGTCCCAGTTGACCCAGAGGATGCCGACCGTGCTGTTGTCGATGGAGAACTGCGACAGGCGCAAGGCGTCGCGGGCAATCTCGCGCAGCTCCACCTCATGGCGCGCGGCCAGCAGGCGAAACTCCAGGGTGTCGCGCTGGCGCCGCAGCCACCACGCCAGAAGCAGGGCAAACACCAGCAGCAGGCCAAGCAACAGACTGCTCGCCCGCCAGAAACTCGCCGAGCTTTCCTGCTGCAGGTAGCTGGGCGGCAGCCAGCGATTGTGCAAGTCATCCAGCTCCCGCGCCGAAACGCTGCGCAAGGCGACATCAACGATGCCTGCTAGCTCCGACCTATCGCGCCGAGTGGCCACGCGCAGCAGCTGCGGAAAGCCGATATCACCGACGATGGCCAAGCCGAGGAACTCCGGCTCGCGGGACAGCCGGCCCAGCTGGGCTTCGTCGAGCACCGCATAGCTGGCCTGCTGATTGACCACCCGCTGCAGCGCCTGGCGTGGCGTGGCGGTGACGTCCAGCTTGAGCCTTGGGTAGTTGCTGCGCAGGTAGTCGAGCACAGCATCGGAGCCTTTCAGGGCGACCGGTGCACGACCATCGAGCTGCTCCAGATCGACCGCGCCGCCGCCATCGCGCTCGCCGATCACCAGGTTCGAAACGCGCAGAAAAGGGTCGGAAAACAGCCAGTGGCGCAGGCCGGCTGGTGTCTGGCTGAGCCCCGAAGCCAGGTCGATCTGATCGCTACGCAGCGCCTGCTCCAGCTCCTCAGGCGTCTGGAAGGTGCGCCAGCGCACCTGCGTGCCCATCTGCGCGGCAAGGGTATTGACGATCTCCACGTTGGCGCCGGTCAAACGATGCAGGCGGCGGTCGAGCTGAGCATAGGGCGGCTGTAACACCACGCCTGCACGCAGCACCGGGTTGGCGGCGAGCCACTGCTGCTGGGCGGCGTCGAAGATCCTCGCCGGTGCCACTGGCGGCTCATCCGCCCACAGCGTGGCGGGGATGCTCAGGATCAGAAGAAACAGCCAACGCAGGATCATGCACGAACACCAGAAACGAATCGGAAGCCACCATGCTGAACACGGGACGGCACTGGCCGCATTAAGCACCATCAGGATCTGACAAATCCACGACAAGTGATTAGGCTGCCTTGCATCGAATACTTCCAGGCCTTGCCATGACGCGCCTTCGCCACCTACCCCGCTACGCCCTGTTTCTGACCCTGCTGGCCAGCGCGCTGGCAGCGCACGCCGAACAAAGCCCACCTGCCGATGCTGCCGACAAGAACGCGGCCAAAGCCGAGCAGCGCGCGCCACTTGCCGAGCGCAGCGATCTGGAAGCCTCGGCCCTGGAACGCCAGCTGGCAGCCAGCGAACAGCAGCAGCTCGACGCTGCCGGCACCACCTTTCTTGCCCTCTGGCGGCCCGCCAACGACCCGGCCCCCATGGGCGCGGTGATTCTCGTGCCAGGCGACGATGAAAGCGCCGACGCGCCGCCGACCGTCGGACCAGTGCGCCGCAAGATTCCGGACGCCGGCTGGCACAGCCTGAGCCTGACCCTGCCAGATCCGCAGGGCGCCAATCTGCCGGTGCGTAAACCAGAGGCACCGGCCAGCGGTGACAGCAAAGCTACCGAGCCCGCTGCCGAAAAGGCGCCGGAACCCGCTGCGCCGGAGCCAGCCACACAAGCACCACCGCCTGACGCCGAAGCAGCCCGCGCCGCACACGTCGAGCGAGTATTCGCCCGTATCGATGCTGGCATCGCTTTCGCCAGTCAGCAGCAGGCCAAGGTCGTGGTGCTGCTCGGCAACGGCAGCGGCGCCTACTGGGCGGCGCGCTATATCGCCGAGCGCAAACCCGCCAACGTACGCCATCTGGTGCTGGTCGATGTGAGTCAGCCGGAGGGCTTCGACGCGCCGTTCAATGATCTGCTGGGGCAGCTCACTGCCAAGGTCGGCGACTTCTATTACCGCGACACGGCAGCCGCGCGGCAGGCCGCCCTGGGGCGCAAGCAGCTCAGTCAACGGCAAAAACAGCCTGAACTGGTACAGATTGCCCTGGACGCCATGCCAGGCAACCCGGATGTCGCTCAGGAGCAGCTGTTCCGTCGCCTGCGTGGCTGGCTGGACAAGCATGCCGGCGGCGCCAAGTAGCCGCCGAGACGCTTAGCGGAAGCCGCGGCGCTGGCGGATCAGCGCATAGGCGTTGTGCAGTTCGCGGGTCGCCTCCGTGGCCTCGCGCACCTTTTCCGGGGCCGCACCGCTGCCCGCCAGCTTGTCGGGATGGTGACGACTGAGCAGGCGTCGATAAGCCTTCTTGATCTGCTGCACCTCGCTGTCAGCCGACACACCGAGCAGGCGCAGGGCCTGCTGATAGCTGTCCGCAGCCGCGGCCGGCGGACCACGGCGCGGTGAATAGGCGTCGCTGAATGCCTCTTGCGCTTCGACGGCGACCCCCAGCCACTTGCCCCATAGCAGGATCAGCTCGCGTTCGGCCTGGCCCACCTTGCCGTCGGCCCAGGCCATGCGCCAGCAGGCACGCAGCAGTTCCTGTGCCTCGCCACGGCGCCGCAGCAGCGGGCCACGCAGGTTGTCCTGGCCGGTCTTGCCCCGCGAGAAGGCTTCGATGGCCGCCGCCCTTCCGGCATCGCCCAACGCCAGGCGCTGCATCTCGGCGCGGGCCTGGCGGATGTGCGCCTGCTGCACCCAACCATCGCTCTTGGCCAGACGACCGAGCATGACGAACAGCAGGTTACCGTCAGCGACAGCGCGCTTGCCGACCAGTTGCTCGCCTAGTGTTTTCCAGCCACGCAAGCCCAGGCGGCGATCCAGAACCTGGCCAAGCAAGCCACCAAGCAGCAGACCGGGAATGCTCGCCAGGGCGAAGCCGGCCAGCGCCCCCACCAACGTCAGCGGCCAGTACATATCAGCGCTCACCCTGCAGCAGCGATTCCACCTCAGCCAGGCGCTCGTGGGTGCCGACATCCACCCAACGGCCAGTGAAGCGTTCGCCGCTCACCTGCTGCTCGGCCATCGCCGCCCGTAGCAAAGGTGCCAGTTTGAACGCGCCGAGCTGGCAGCCAGCGAATAATGCAGGATCGAGCACGGCGATGCCGCTGTAGGTCAGGCTGGCGTTACCGGCTACGGCATCCGCCACCCGGCCTTCTTGAAGGCGGAAGTCGCCCTCCGGGTGGTGGGCCGGGTTATCCACAAGCACCAGGTGAGCCTTGGCGTCGAACGACCGGCGCAGAGCCGAAAAATCGTAGTCGGTGAAGATATCGCCGTTGACCACCACGAACGGCTCGTCACCGAGCAGTGGCAGCGCCTTGAAGATACCGCCGCCGGTTTCCAGCGGCTCGCCTTCGGCCGAATAGTGAATGCTGACACCGTAGCGCTCACCAGTGCCCAGGTAGTCTTCGATCTGCTGGCCGAGCCAGGCGTGATTGACCACCAGCTCGCTGAAGCCCGCACGCGCCAGGGCGCGCACGTGGTAGTCGATCAGCGGCACGCCAGCAGCCCGCACCAACGGTTTGGGCGTGTGCAGCGTCAGCGGCCGCAGGCGCTCGCCCTTGCCGGCCGCGAGAATCATCGCCTTCATCGGGCAGCCTCCGCAGCGCCTCTGAGCTGGGCGATCAGCTCGCCGAGCTCGGCTAGTTCAGGGCGCCTGGCGAGCACGGCTTCTATATAGGCAAAGAAACGCGGCACGTCGGCCAGGTAACGGGGCTTGCCATCGCGGTGGCAGATGCGCGCGAAGATGCCGATCACCTTGAGGTGGCGCTGTACGCCCATCAGGTCGCTGGCACGCAGGAAGTCCGCCAGATCATCCTGCACGGGAACGCCGGCGGCGCCGGCCTTGTGCCAATAGCGTTCCAACCAACCCTGGACGCGCGCCTGGGGCCAGCTAAGGAAGGCGTCCTTGAACAGACTGGTGATGTCGTAGGTGACCGGGCCGTAGACAGCATCCTGGAAATCCAGCACGCCGGGATTGGGCTCGCTGATCATCAGGTTGCGCGGCATGTAGTCGCGGTGCACCAATACCTTTGGCTGTGCCAGAGCGCTGTCGATCAACAGGGTGCAGATGCGTTGCCAGGCGGCCTGCTGCTCGGCATTGAGAGTCAGGCCGAGTTCGCGGGCCACGTACCAATCCGGAAACAATTGCAGCTCGCGGCGCAGCAGGGCGTCGTCGTAATGCGGCAAACCGGCGTCCATGGGCAACTGCTGATAGGCCAGCAAGGCATCGATGGCAGGCGTGAACAACTGGTCGGCATTGTCGCTGTCGATCACGTCCAGGTAGGTCTGACGTCCCAGATCGCTGAGCAGCAGAAAGCCCTGATCGAGATCCGCCGCATGGATCTGCGGCACGTTCAGATCGGCGCGAGCCAGCAGATTGGCCACCTCGACGAAGGGCCGACAGTTCTCCTGGGGCGGCGGCGCGTCCATCACGATCAGGCTGCGCTCGCCCGCCTGCCAGCGGAAATAACGACGAAAACTGGCGTCGCTGCTGGCCGGCTGCAGCACCGCCTCCGGTACCTCGCCCCAGCCATTGGTAGCGAACAGGGCCTGCAGTTGTGGCGCTAGCCATTGCTTCAGGCGTTGTAAACGTACATCGTGATCAGGCATTGCAAGGGTCTCCGACGGCGCTAGCCGTTGCGCGGGTCATGCTTTATTATCCAGCATCTTTTTCAGCCCATCGAGAGGCGTGCGGCCCCTGGGCCAAAAGCGCACAGGAAGCCCGGAAAACAAGATGGCAGTAAAATACCCCGCTTTTCGCAAGAAATTCCCGCTTCTGGTAACGGGTGGCCTGTTGGCCCTGCAGCCCTTCGCCAGCCCATTCGCCACCGCTGCCGAACAATTCGACTGCCAGGCATCGCCAACCGGCGGCTGGGCCTGTGCACCGAAAACCAGCAACGCCAACGTGCCAAGTCGTCCAGACCATAGCGCCAACTCAGTGAGTTCCGGCGGCTCCGCTGCGCCTGCGGCGGCGGCCAAGGGCAAACCCCAGCCGACGCTGGTGACCGAAGCGGGTGGCCGCGCCCTCGCCTCGCGAAGCGCCGACTATAGCCACTTGGACTGGGTACCGCGCGAGAAGCTGACCAGCGCCCAGCTGGCAGAGATCGGCCCGGCCTGCTCCGGCGCCTACATCGAGCCGGCCCGTCCGGGCATGAACGACAAGACTCCGATGAGCGAAGCACCGATGTTCGTATCGGCCAAGGCTTCGCGTTATCAGCAGGAAGAGCAGGTCGCGACCCTCGCCGGTGACGTGGTGGTGCGCCAGGCCGGCATGCAGGTCGAGGCCGACGAAGCCAGCCTGCACCAGGCCGAAAACCGTGGCGAGCTGGTCGGCAACGTTCGCCTGCGCGACCAGGGCGCCCTGGTGGTCGGTGATCGTGGCGAGCTGCAACTGGACAACGGCGAAGCGCGCATCGACAACGCCGAGTACGTGATGCACGCTCAACACGTACGCGGCAGCGCGGCTTACGCCAAGCGCGAAGAAACCGCGATCATCCGCCTCAAGGATGGTACCTATACCAGCTGCGAACCAGGCAGCAACGCCTGGTACCTGAAGGGCAACAACATCACCCTCAACCCGGCCACCGGTTTCGGTACCGCTACCAACGTCACCCTGCGGGTCAAGGATGTTCCGGTGTTCTACACACCGTATATCTATTTCCCGATTGACGACCGTCGCCAGTCCGGCTTCCTGCCACCGAGCATCGGCAGCTCTAGTAGCAACGGGCTGACGCTGCAGACCCCCTACTACTTCAATCTGGCGCCGAACTTCGACGCCACCCTATACCCGACCTACATGGCCAAACGCGGCCTACTGATGGAGGGCGAGTATCGCTACCTGACCCGCAACAGCGAAGGTCAGGTCGGAGGTGCCTATCTGGACGACCAGGAAGACGAGCGCAAGCTGCAGTCGGACTACAAAGATCAACGCTGGATGTACAGCTGGCAGCACAAACAGGGTCTCAATGAACGCCTGCTGGCCGACGTCGACTACACCGACATCAGCGACCCCTACTACTTCCAGGACCTGAACACCGATCTGGGCATCGGCACATCGAGCTACGTCGACCAGCGTGGCACCCTGACCTGGCGCGGGGACAGCTTTAAAGCCCGGCTTAACGCCCATGCCTATGAGCTGGCAACCATTACCGACGTAACGCCCTACAACCGGCTGCCGCAAATAACTCTGGACGGCAAGCTGCCGGTGGAGCCTGGTGGTCTGAACTTTACCTATGGAACCGAACTGGTTCGCTTCGAGCGCGACCTGCGCGATGGTTTCTACATCAATCAAAATGGCGACCCTGAACAGCCTTGGAACGATGAGAACATTCAAGGCTTGGCACGCTCCAATGGTACTCGTCTACATGTCGAGCCAGGCGTTAACCTGCCCATAGACTGGAGCTGGGGCTTTATCAAGCCGCAAATCAAGTATCTGCAAACCAGTTATGACTTGGATATTGATCAGCAGGGCAAGAACACGCTGCTGGAAGACGAGCAATACAAGAACACGCAGAACCGTGGTGTTGGCATGTTCAGCGTTGATAGCGGCCTGTACTTCGACCGCCAGACCTCGCTGTTCGGCCGTGAAGCACGCCAGACCCTCGAACCGCGCCTGTTCTACCTCTATGTTCCGGAAGAGGACCAGACCGATATTCCGGTCTTTGATACCAGCGAAAGCACCTTCAGCTACGCCTCGCTGTGGCGTGAAAACCGCTTCACAGGCAAGGATCGTATCGGCGATGAGAACAAGATTTCCCTCGGTGTAACCAGTCGCTGGATCGAGCCCGATGGTTTTGAACGTCAGCGCTTCAGCATCGGCCAAGCCTTCTATTTCGAAGACCGCAAGGTGCAGATGCCTGGCATCGACTACCGCGACCGCGATGAGGCCACCTCCTCGGTATCGCCCTACGCCCTGGAATACATGTATCGCTACAACCAGGACTGGCGCTTCACCTCAGACTTCAACTGGGATCCGGACAGCCACCGCACTCGCTCCGGTAGTGCAATGTTCCACTATCAACCGGCCAACGACCCGCGCAAGATCGTCAATGCCGGGTATCGTTATCGCAACGACACTCTCAACTACGACCAGAGCACAGGCCGCTGGAGCTATGGCAGCGATTACGGAACCGAAGGTAGCCCGGGCTTCATCAAGGACTACTACAAGATCAGTCAGCATGACTTCTCGGTTATCTGGCCGGTTGCTCAGCAGTGGAGCCTGATCTCGCGCTGGCAGTATGATTATGGGCGTAACCGTACTCTGGAAGCCTTCGCAGGCTTCGAATACGACAGCTGCTGCTGGAAACTACGCCTCATCAACCGCTACTGGGTCGATTACAACGAGGTCAGCCTCAACCCTTCACGTAATGACGAGTCCGACAGCGGCATCTTCTTGCAGATCGTCCTAAAAGGCCTAGGCGGCGTAGTAGGCAATAAAGTTGAGACATTCCTCGACCAAGGCATTCAAGGTTATCGTGAACGTGAAGAACAAGCTCACTGAGTACATGCGCCCACTGCTGTTGGGCGCGATGTTTCTGGGTACTGCGGCGCACGCCGATGTACAGCCTCTCAACCGCGTGGTGGCGATCGTAGATAACGACGTCATCATGCAAACCCAACTCGATGCCCGCGTGCGCGATGTTCAGCGAACCATCGCCAAACGTGGTGGTGAGGTGCCGCCGGCCAACGTGCTGACCCAGCAGGTGCTGGATCGTCTGATTCTGGAGAACATCCAGCTGCAGATGGGTGAACGCGCCGGCATCCGCATCAGTGACGAAGAACTCAACCAGGCCATGGCTACCGTTGCCCAGCGTAACGGCATGACCATGGATCAGTTCCGCGACGCCCTGGCGAAGGACGGCCTGTCCTTCAACGATGCTCGCGACCAGATCTCTCGTGAGATGATCATCAGCCGCGTACGCCAGCGCCGTGTGGCCGAGCGCATCCAGGTGACCGAGCAGGAAGTGAAGAACTTCCTCGCCTCGGATCTCGGCAAGATGCAGTTGTCTGAGGAGTTCCGCCTGGCCAATATCGTCATTCCGATCCAAGACGACGCCTCTTCCGACGCCCTGCAAGCCGCCGAGCGTCGTGCCCAGGACATCTACCAGCAGGCCCGCCAAGGCGGCGACTTCGCCAAACTGGCGATAGCCAACTCGGCCAGTGACACCGCGCTGGACGGTGGTGATATGGGCTGGCGCAAGGCGGCTCAGCTACCCCAGCCGTTTGATAGCATGATCAGCGCCATGAGTGTGGGCGACGTTACCGAGCCGATCCGCACCCCAGGCGGCTTCATCATCCTCAAGGTGCTGGAGAAGCGTGGTGGTGAGGCCGCGGCAGTACGTGACGAAGTAAACGTGCGGCACATCCTGATCAAGCCAAGCGAGATCCGCAGCGACGCCGAGGCCAAAGTATTGGCCGAGCGCCTGTACCAGCGCATCCAGGCAGGCGAAGACTTTGCCGAACTGGCGAAGAACTTCTCCGAAGACCCGGGCTCTGCGCTCAACGGCGGCAGCCTCAACTGGATCGACCCGAACGCTCTGGTGCCAGAATTCCGCGAGGTGATGAACAACACCGCCAGTGGCGAAGTATCCAAGCCGTTCAAGAGCCAGTTCGGCTGGCACGTGCTGCAGGTCATGGGCCGCCGCGCCACCGACAGCAGCGAGCAGATGCGTGAGCAGCAGGCCCTGAACCTGCTACGCAACCGCAAGTACGACGAAGAACTGCAGACCTGGCTGCGTCAGATCCGCGATGAAGCCTATGTGGAGATCAAGCTGTAAATCAGCTTGAATACCCCGAAGCCCGGCACAGCGCCGGGCTTTTTCATTTCTGCCAGGGCTAGGGCCTGTTGCCATTTCACGCACGGCCGCGCCGGAGCCCTTCGGGTTGCGCGAGAAATCTCGCCAGGCGTCGTTGGAGGACTTGAAAAGGGAACGCCATTCCCTGCGTCCTCCGCCTCGCCTGGCGAGATTTCTCGCGGCAACGCGGCTCGCGTTGAAACGGCAACAGCCCCTAGAATCAGCGGCCCGACCTCGAGACCGGATCATGCCCAATAGCCTGCGCTTCGCCCTCACTCCCGGAGAACCTGCCGGCATCGGTCCGGATCTTTGCCTGTTGATCGCCCGCGAGCAGCAGACCCATGCACTGATCTGCGTCGCCAGTCGCGCACTGCTGCAAGCTCGCGCTGCGGAGCTGGGACTGCAGATCGAGCTTATCGATACTGCACCTGATAATTGCCCTACTCAGCCCGCGCCAGCCGGCAGCCTCTACGTGTGGGATACGCCGCTGGGCGAGCCGGTGGTCACCGGTCAGTTGAGCAAGGCCAACGCCGCCTATGTGCTGCAGACCCTGACGCGCGCCGCCGAAGGATGCCTGAACGGCAGCTTCGCAGGAATGATCACCGCGCCGGTGCACAAAGGCATCATCAATGATGCGGGTATGGCCTTTTCCGGCCATACCGAATTTCTCGCTGACCTGACCGGCACGCCCCAGGTAGTGATGATGCTCGCGACCCGCGGCCTGCGGGTCGCACTGGTCACCACCCACCTGCCGCTCAAAGACGTGGCCGATGCCATCACCACCGAGCGCCTGCAGCGCGTGACACGCATCCTGCACGCCGACCTGCGCGACAAGTTCGGCATTGCCAGACCACGCATCCTGATCTGCGGCCTTAATCCACATGCCGGCGAAGGCGGCCACCTGGGAAGCGAGGAGATCGAAGTCATCGAGCCTGCGCTCGAGCAACTGCGCGGCGAAGGCATGGAGCTGATCGGCCCTCTGCCGGCCGACACGCTGTTTACCCCCAAGCACCTGGAGCATTGCGACGCCGTGCTCGCCATGTATCACGATCAGGGTTTGCCGGTGCTCAAGTACAAAGGTTTCGGCGCAGCGGTGAACGTGACCCTGGGCCTGCCGATCATCCGCACCTCAGTCGACCACGGCACCGCGCTGGACCTTGCCGGTACCGGGCGCATCGACTGCGGCAGCCTGCAGGTCGCCCTGGAAACCGCCTATGAGATGGCGCACAGCCGCCTGCTCCGCTGAAGGACCGGCCAGGAGTGGTGAGCGCCGCCGCTCGACAGGCGTTCCCTGCTAAACTGCGCGTTTTCGCCTGACCGCTTTACGCGCTTGCTTGATGCTTGCAGCTTGAAGCCTGGAGCTGCTTTTCAGATGTCCGAGCCTTACCAACACCGCGCGCGCAAGCGCTTCGGCCAGAACTTCCTTCATGACGCCGGGGTGATTCACCGTATCCTGCGCGCCATTCATGCCCGCGAGGGCGAGCACCTGTTGGAGATCGGCCCAGGCCAGGGCGCACTGACCGAAGGGCTGCTCAACAGTGGCGCCCAACTGGACGTGATCGAGCTGGATCTGGACCTGATCCCGATCCTGCAGGCCAAGTTCGCCGACCAGCCGCGCTTTCGACTGAACCAGGGCGATGCCCTGAAATTCGACTTCTCGAGTCTGCAGGCAGCGCCCAACAGCCTGCGGGTGGTCGGCAACCTGCCGTACAACATCTCCACACCGCTGATTTTCCACCTGCTGGACAACGCCCATCTGATCCGCGACATGCACTTCATGCTGCAAAAGGAAGTGGTCGAGCGCCTGGCCGCGGGCCCGGGCGGCGGCGACTGGGGGCGGCTGTCGATCATGGTGCAGTACCACTGCCAGGTGGAACACCTGTTCAACGTCGGCCCGGGTGCTTTCAACCCGCCGCCCAAGGTCGACTCGGCCATCGTACGCCTGGTACCGCACAAGGTTCTGCCGCACCCAGCCAAGGATCATCGCCTGCTCGAGCGCGTGGTGCGGGAGGCCTTCAACCAGCGCCGCAAGACCCTGCGCAACACCCTCAAGGCGCTGCTGCCGGCCAGCGAGATCGAGGCAGCCGGCGTCGATGGCAGCCTGCGCCCCGAGCAGCTGGATCTGGCGTCCTTCGTGCGCCTGGCCGACCAACTGGTCCTGCAACCCGCGCCTTCGCCCACCTGATTGATCGAGTGCCCATGTCCGACCCTCGTTACCAGATCGACGTCAACATCGTCACCCGCTACCTGCCGGAACAGTCGCAACCCGAGCAGAACCGTTTCGCTTTCGCCTACGACGTGACCATCCACAACACCGGCGAGCTGCCGGCCAAGCTGCTGACACGCCACTGGATCATCACCGACGGCAATGGCCAGGTTCAGGAAGTGAGCGGCGCCGGCGTGATCGGCGAACAGCCGCTGATCGCTCCGGGCGAAAGCCATCGCTACAGCAGTGGCACGCTCATGGCCACCAAGGTCGGCACCATGCAGGGCAGCTACCAGATGCTGGCCGACGACGGCCAGCGCTTCGATGCACCGATCGCGCCCTTCCGTCTTGCCGTGCCAGGCGCCCTGCACTGATGGCGACTTATGCCGTCGGCGACCTGCAGGGCTGCCTGAAACCGCTGCAGTGCCTGCTCGAACGCGTGGCCTTCGACCCGGCCCGTGACCGACTGTGGCTGGTCGGCGATCTGGTGAACCGCGGCCCCGCGTCTCTGGAAACCCTGCGTTATCTCTACGGCATGCGCGAGGCGCTGGTCTGCGTGCTGGGCAATCATGACCTGCACCTGCTCGCCGCCGCGCGCAATATCGAGTGCCTCAAGCGGGGCGACACCCTGCGCGAGATTCTCGAAGCGCCGGACTGCGACGAGCTGCTGCAATGGCTGCGCCAGCAGAAGCTGCTGCATTATGACGAGCAGCGCGACACCGCCCTGGTACACGCCGGCATACCGCCGCAGTGGAACATGGCCAAGGCACTGCGCCGCGCCACCGAAGTCGAGAACGCGCTGCGCGACGATGCTCTGTATCCGATGTTCCTCGACGGCATGTACGGCAACGAGCCGGCGTGCTGGGACAAGGAGCTGCGGGGCATCGCCCGGTTACGGGTGATCACCAACTATTTCACCCGCATGCGCTTCTGCAAGGCCGACGGCACCCTGGACCTGAAGAGCAAGGAAGGCCTCGACACCGCGCCGGCCGGCTACCTGCCCTGGTTCAGCCACAAACAGCGCAAGACCCGTGACCAGAAGATCATCTTCGGCCATTGGGCGGCTCTGGAAGGCCACTGCGATGAGCCCGGCGTGTTCGCCCTGGATTCGGGCTGCGTGTGGGGCGGCAGCATGACCCTGATGAATATCGATAGCGGCGAGTACCATCGCTGCGACTGTAGCGAGGAAGCAGCATGAGCGAGTTCAAACGCATCGCCCCCGAACAGGCCCAGGCACTGCGCGACAAAGGCGCCGTGGTGGTCGACATCCGCGATCCGCAGAGCTTCGCGGCCGGTCACATCAGCGACTCCCAGCACCTGGACAACTACTCGCTGGCCGACTTCATCGCCAAGGCCGATCTCGATGCTCCGCTGATCGTCACCTGCTACCACGGCAACTCCAGTCAGGGTGCCGCAGCCTATCTGGTTGGCCAGGGTTTCTCGGAGGTCTACAGCCTCGACGGCGGCTTCGAACTGTGGCGCGCCACCTACCCGCAGGACACCGAAACCAGCCAGCCGGAATAAAACCGGCTCGCTACCTCACCTGCGCTCCCGAGACGCTCGCGCATAATTTTTTTTCGCCAGCCAAGCCCCGCCACTGCTGGGTTTACCTGCCTCTATGGCGCCGCAATGGAGCCTGACCTGGCAATTGCGCCTTGATCTTGCCGATTACCAACTATCCTTGTTCTAGGCCATCCCAATTCAGGTAGCCGGCCAACCGGCCGAACGGGCCATCGGTACTCACCTTCAGCAGCCAGCCAGAGCCACGCAATACAGGGTCAGGCGGGAGAAGGCAGCCGATACGCCTTGCGCGAGATGCGCAAGGCGGCTGTCCTCAACCTGCCATGCGACGGACAGCCGACCATGAGGTTCTGACTGACCAAGGGGTGTTTGGGGGATTCATCTCGGCAGCGCGAACGCCGAGTCTGCATGCACCCGCTCGACCGATCCCGGCCGGCTCCCAGCATCGAGCGAGGTGAAGTCATGAGCATTTTCAGTCACTTCCAACAACGATTCGAGGCGACGCGCCAGGAGGAGTACTCGCTGCAGGAGTACCTCGAACTGTGCAAGCAGGACCGCAGCGCCTACGCCAGCGCGTCCGAGCGCTTGCTGATGGCCATCGGCGAACCGGAGCTGCTCGATACTTCCCATAATCCGCGGATGTCGCGCATCTTTTCCAACAAGGTGATCCGCCGTTATCCCGCCTTTGCCGACTTCCACGGCATGGAAGAATGCATCGAGCAGATCGTTTCCTACTTCCGCCACGCTGCCCAAGGCCTGGAAGAAAAGAAACAGATCCTCTATCTGCTGGGCCCGGTCGGCGGCGGTAAATCCTCACTGGCCGAGAAGCTCAAGCAACTGATGGAGAAGGTGCCCTTCTACGCTATCAAGGGCTCCCCGGTGTTCGAATCGCCGCTGGGCCTGTTCAACGCTGCCGAGGACGCTGCGATCCTCGAAGAGGATTACGGTATTTCCCGCCGCTACCTGGGTAGCATCATGTCGCCCTGGGCCAGCAAGCGCCTGGCCGAGTTCGGCGGCGACATCAGCCAGTTCCGGGTAGTGAAGCTCTATCCGTCGATCCTCAACCAGATTGCCATCGCCAAGACCGAGCCGGGCGACGAGAACAACCAGGACATCTCCGCCCTGGTCGGCAAGGTGGATATCCGCAAGCTCGAGGAGTTCCCGCAGAACGATGCCGATGCCTACAGCTATTCAGGCGCGCTGTGCCGGGCCAACCAGGGCATGATGGAATTCGTCGAGATGTTCAAGGCGCCGATCAAGGTGCTGCACCCGTTGCTCACCGCCACCCAGGAAGGCAACTACAACAGCACCGAAGGGCTGGGCGCCATTCCCTACAACGGCATCTTGCTGGCCCACTCCAACGAATCGGAGTGGCACACCTTCCGCAACAACAAGAACAACGAGGCATTCATCGACCGTATCTACATCGTCAAGGTGCCGTATTGCCTGCGCGTCAGCGACGAGATCAAGATCTACGACAAGCTGCTGGTCAGCAGCTCCCTGGCCAACGCCCACTGCGCGCCAGACACCCTGAAGATGCTCGCCCAGTTCTCCACCCTGTCGCGCCTCAAGGAACCGGAGAACTCCAACATTTACTCGAAGATGCGTGTCTACGACGGCGAGAACCTCAAGGACACCGACCCCAAGGCCAAGTCGATCCAGGAGTACCGCGACGCAGCCGGCGTGGACGAAGGCATGAACGGCCTGTCGACCCGCTTTGCCTTCAAGATCCTCTCCAAGGTCTTCAACTTCGACCCACACGAGGTAGCCGCCAACCCGGTGCACCTGCTCTACGTGCTCGAGCAGCAGATTGAGCAGGAACAGTTTCCCGCCGAAACTCGCGAGCGCTACCTGCGCTTCATCAAGGAATACCTGGCGCCGCGCTATATCGAGTTCATCGGTAAGGAAATCCAGACTGCTTATCTGGAGTCCTACAGCGAGTACGGCCAGAACATCTTCGACCGCTACGTGCTGTACGCCGACTTCTGGATTCAGGATCAGGAGTACCGTGATCCCGAGACCGGGGAAATCCTCAATCGCGTGGCCCTCAACGAGGAACTGGAGAAGATCGAGAAGCCGGCCGGCATCAGCAATCCAAAGGATTTCCGTAACGAGATCGTCAATTTCGTGCTGCGCGCCCGGGCCAACAACAACGGCAAGAATCCGACCTGGCTCAGCTACGAGAAACTGCGGGTGGTGATCGAGAAGAAGATGTTCTCCAACACCGAGGACCTGCTGCCGGTCATCAGCTTCAACGCCAAGGCCAGCAAGGAGGATCAACAGAAGCACAACGACTTCGTCAAACGCATGGTCGAGCGCGGCTATACCGAGAAGCAGGTACGCCTGCTGTCCGAGTGGTATCTGCGCGTACGTAAATCGCAGTAAGCGGCCTCTGATGCGGGCCACGGTCATCTCGCCGTGGCCCGCATCAGCAGTGCCCGGAGGGCTTGTATGAGCTACGTGATCGACCGTCGCCTGAATGGCAAGAACAAGAGCACGGTGAACCGCCAGCGGTTCATTCGTCGCTATCGCGACCACATCAAGAAGGCGGTGGAGGACGCCGTCAGCCGCCGTTCCATCACCGACATGGAGCACGGCGAGCAGATCAGCATTCCCGGCCGCGACATCGACGAGCCGGTGCTGCACCACGGCCGCGGCGGCAAGCAGACCGTCGTGCACCCTGGCAACAAGGAGTTCGTCGCCGGCGAGCGCATCCCACGCCCACAAGGCGGTAGTGGCGGCCAGGGTGCCGGCAAGGCCAGCAACTCCGGCGAGGGCATGGACGAGTTCGTGTTCCAGATCACCCAGGAAGAATTCCTGGACTTTATGTTCGAGGACCTGGAACTGCCCAACCTGGTCAAACGCCACCTGACCGGCGCAGAAACCTTCAAGACCGTGCGCGCGGGCATCAGCAGCGAAGGCAATCCTTCGCGCATCAACATCGTGCGCACCCTGCGTTCGGCCCATGCCCGGCGCATCGCGCTGTCCGGCAGCAGCCGGGCCAAGCTGCGTGAAGTGAAGGCCGAGCTGGAGCGCCTGCGCCGCGAAGAGCCGGACAACTTCAGCGACATCCAGCTGCTCGAGGCCGAGATCGAGCGCCTCAGCGCGCGCATTCATCGCATTCCGTTTCTCGACACCTTCGACCTCAAGTACAACCTGCTGGTCAAGCACCCCAACCCCAGTTCCAAGGCGGTGATGTTCTGCCTGATGGACGTCTCCGGCTCGATGACCCAGGCCACCAAGGACGTCGCCAAGCGCTTCTTCATCCTCCTGTACCTGTTTCTCAAGCGTAACTACGACAAGATCGACGTGGTGTTCATCCGCCACCACACCAGCGCCAAGGAAGTGGACGAGGAAGAATTCTTCTATTCCCGGGAAACGGGCGGCACCATCGTCTCCAGTGCGCTGAAAATGATGCAGGAGATCATGGCCGAGCGTTACCCGGCCAACGAATGGAACATCTACGGCGCCCAGGCTTCCGACGGCGACAACTGGAATGACGACTCGCCGATCTGCCGGGATATCCTGATCAAGCAGATCATGCCCTTCGTGCAGTACTTCACCTACGTGGAGATCACTCCGCGCGAGCACCAGGCGCTGTGGTTCGAGTACGAGCGAGTGGCCGAAGCCTTCGACGAAACCTTCGCCCAGCAGCAATTGGTGTCGGCGGGTGACATCTACCCGGTATTCCGCGAACTGTTCCAGCGGAGGCTCGCCACATGAGCAGCAGCAAGAAACGCCAGCCCCTGTCCACGGGCTCGGAATGGACCTTCGAGCTGATTCGCGACTACGACCGGGAAATCAGCCGGTTGGCCGAGCGCTATGCGCTCGACACCTACCCCAACCAGATCGAGGTGATCACCGCCGAGCAGATGATGGATGCCTACGCCTCGGTCGGTATGCCCCTGGGTTATCACCACTGGTCGTACGGCAAGCAGTTCCTCAGCACCGAGAAGTCCTACAGCCGCGGGCAGATGGGCCTGGCCTACGAGATCGTGATCAACTCCGACCCGTGCATCGCCTACCTGATGGAGGAAAACACCATCACCATGCAGGCTTTGGTAATCGCCCACGCCTGCTATGGGCACAACAGTTTCTTCAAGGGCAACTATCTGTTCCGTACCTGGACCGACGCCAGTTCGATCATCGATTATCTGGTGTTCGCCAAGCAGTACATCACCCAGTGCGAGGAGCGCCACGGCATCGATGCGGTCGAGGACCTGATCGACTCCTGCCATGCCCTGATGAACTACGGCGTGGACCGCTACAAACGTCCTTACCCCATTTCCGCCGAAGAAGAGCGGCGCCGCCAGAAGGATCGCGAAGAGCATCTGCAGCGACAGATCAACGATCTGTGGCGCACCATCCCCAAGAGTGCCAGCAAGGCCGACGGCAGCGACAACAAGCGCTTTCCCGCCGAACCTCAGGAAAACATTCTGTATTTTCTGGAAAAACACGCTCCGCTGCTTGAGCCCTGGCAGCGCGAAGTGATCCGTATCGTGCGCAAGATCGCCCAGTATTTCTACCCACAACGCCAGACTCAGGTGATGAACGAAGGCTGGGCGACCTTCTGGCACTACACGCTGATGAACGATCTCTACGACGAAGGCTTGGTCACCGACGGTTTCATGATGGAGTTCCTGCAGTCGCACACCAGCGTGGTGTTCCAGCCATCGTTCGACAGCCCTTACTACAGCGGCATCAACCCCTACGCCCTGGGCTTCGCCATGTACCGCGACATTCGCCGCATCTGCGAGGAGCCAACCGAAGAGGATCGCCGCTGGTTCCCGGACATCGCCGGCAGCGATTGGCTGAGCACCCTGAAATTCGCCATGACCAGCTTCAAGGACGAAAGCTTCATCCTGCAGTACCTGTCACCCAAGGTGATTCGCGACCTGAAGCTGTTCAGCATTCTCGACGACGACCAGAAAGACGAACTCAGCGTACCGGCCATCCACGACGAGCCCGGTTATCGCACCATCCGCGAAACCCTGGCGGCCCAGTACAACCTCGGCAATCGCGAGCCCAACGTGCAGATCTGGAGCATCGACCGCCGCGGCGACCGCTCGCTGACCCTGCGCCACTTCCAGCACGACCGCAAGCCGCTGGGCAGTTCTACCGAAGAAGTGCTCAAGCACCTGCATCGCCTGTGGGGTTTCGACATTCACTTGCAGACGCTGCAGGGCGACCGGATCGTCAACACCCAGCACGTGCCACCGAGAAACGATGCCGCACAGGATGGCGACCACCCACGTCTGGATCTGCATATCCCTCCGCTGTAACCGCGCGACGACAGGCTCCGGCACTGCGGGTATCCTCTGCGCATGACGGAGACTTCTATGCAGATCTACAAAGTCGGTGGCGCCGTGCGCGACCGCCTGCTCGACCGCCCGGTGACCGAGATCGACTGGGTGGTGGTCGGCGCCACGGCCGACACCATGCTGGAACAGGGCTATCGCCCGGTCGGCGCTGACTTTCCGGTATTCCTGCACCCGCAATCGGGCGAGGAATACGCCTTGGCCCGCACCGAACGCAAGAGCGGGCGCGGCTATGGCGGCTTCACCTTTCACGCCAGCCCCGAGGTGACGCTGGAAGAAGACCTGATCCGCCGCGATCTGACCATCAATGCCATTGCCGAAGACCAGCAGGGCAACCTGATCGACCCCTACGGCGGCCAACGCGACCTCCAGGCCAAGCAACTGCGCCACGTCTCGCCGGCCTTCGCCGAAGACCCGCTGCGCGTGCTGCGCGTCGCCCGCTTCGCGGCCCGATATGCGCCACTGGGCTTCAGCGTGGCGCCCGAGACGCTCGAACTGATGCGCCAACTGGCCGAGTCCGGCGAGCTGGATGCGCTGACCCCGGAACGCAACTGGAAGGAGATTTCCCGGGCACTGATGGAGCCGCGTCCGGACGTGTTCATTCAGGTACTGCGCGACTGCGGCGCCCTGGCGGCCATGCTGCCGGAGGTCGACCGGCTGTTCGGCGTGCCCCAGCCCGTGGCCCATCACCCGGAAATCGATACCGGTGAGCATGTGTTGGCGGTACTGCGCCAGTGCGCCAGGCACGGGCAGCCACTGCCCGTGCGCTGGGCCTGCCTGCTGCATGATGTCGGCAAGGGGCTGACCGATCCCGCCGAATGGCCGCGGCATATCGCCCACGAGCACCGCGGCATCGCGCTGATCGAGGCGATCAACAAACGCTGCAAGGTACCGCGGGAATGCCAGGAGTTGGCCGAGCTGGTCGGCGAATTCCACACCCACGCCCACCGCGCCCTGGAGCTGCGTGCCTCGACGCTACTGGAGCTGATGCAGCGCTTCGACGTGTTCCGTCGCCCACAACGCTTCGAGGCCTTCGTGGCGGCGTGTGAAATGGATGCCCGTGGTCGTCATGGCCTGGAGGATCGTGACTATCCCCAGGCGGCCTATCTGCTGGCCGCCATGGCCGCGGTACGCGGGGTGGCCGTGCAGCCGCTGCTGGAGCGCGGCTACAAGGGCGCCGAGCTGGGTGAGGCGCTCAATCGTGAGCGCCTCACCACGCTGAAAGCCTTCAAGCAGGCCAGCGAGAAAACCGGTTAAGGCGAAGGTAGAAGCTCGGGCGGCGTCAGCTCCACGCCGCGCCACTGGAACGAGACCGGCCACAGCTGCTGCTCGATACTCGCGTCTCGCCAAAGGTTGGCAAAGCGCCGGCCTACGCCTGGATGCTCGACCTCGGGCACCAGCAACGCCAGCGGCCGCAGCACGAAGGCATTCTTGAGGATTTCCGCCCGGGGCAGTACCAGGCCATCGAAATTGCCCACCAGTGCGCCATAGGTCAGCACGTCGATATCCAGCGGCAGGCCCTTGCGGTCTGGCGCATAACGACCGTTGTCGGCCTCGATGAATTTCAGCCGCCGATCCAGCTCGGTCAGCGGCAGCGCCGTGCGCCCGGCGATCACCAGGTTGAAAAACGGGCCGCTCTTGATGCCCACCGCCAGGCTTTCGAAGACCGGCGAGCAGCGCATGTCGGTGACGATTTCGGCCAGGGCATCAAGTCCGGCGCGCAGATGCGCCTCGCGCTCGATATTGCTGCCCAGGCCCAACAGGATTGGCGTTAGCGACATCCGCGCTCGATCTCCACACCGACACCACCACGGGCCGCCGGCACGGCGCCCGGCTTGGTCACACGCAAGCGCACAAAGGGAATGTCGAACTCGCTCATCAGCAACGCCACCAGGCGCTCGGCGAAGGTTTCCACGAGGATGAACTGGGATTCGCTGGCGAAAGCCTGGATGCGCGTCGACACCGTGGCGTAGTCCAGAGCCTTGCTGAGATCATCGTCCAGGGCGGCCGGACGATTGTCCCAGCCCAGCCACAGATCCAGCTGCAGGCATTGGCGGATGGTGCGTTCCCAGTCGTAGGCACCGATGACGGTGTCGACTTCCAGCCCTGCGATAAACACTGTGTCCAAGCATGCTCTCCACGGCACGACAAGCTCGCCGCACCTCGTTAGAATCGGCCATCCCCCGGCGCGGAATGGATACCATGTTTTGGTTACTGGCGACCCTCGCCTACCTGCTCGGCTCGCTGTCCTTCGCTATCCTGCTCAGCCGCATGACTGGCCTGGCAGACCCGCGCGCCAGCGGCTCGGGCAATCCCGGCGCCACCAACATGCTCAGGGTGGCGGGCAAACGCCTAGCCATTCTCACGCTGATTGGCGATCTGTTCAAAGGTTTGCTGCCGGTCCTGATCGCCGCCCACCTCGACTTCACCATTCAAGACCAGGCCTGGCTGGGCTTGGCCGCGGTGATCGGCCACCTGTACCCGATCTACTTTCGCTTTCGCGGCGGCAAGGGCGTCGCCACGGCAGCCGGCATGCTGCTGGGCCTTTACCCACCGGCCGCGCTACTGGCGCTCGGCGCCTGGCTGCTGACCTTCACCCTGACCCGGACCAGCTCCCTGGCGGCCCTCACCGCCGCGCCCCTGACGCTGCCGCTGCTGGCCTGGCAACAACCGGCGGCGCTGCTGCCGATGTGCGTACTCAGCGGGCTGATCGTCTGGCGCCACCGCGGTAACCTGCGCGATCTGTGGGCCGGCCGCGAACGGCATTTCTGATCCGCTCCATGAGCCAGCCCATGACAGCGGAGGCTGACCTCTCGATAAGCAATGCCGCCAAGCTGGACGGATCTTTTGTGGGAGAGGCTTTAGCCTCGAGCTCTATTGAAGAGCAAAGAGCTCGCGGCTAAACCCCCTCCCACCAGGTCGCGACCGGCCGCTCCGTCCCTACTGGCCGCTTCTGCCTTCTAGCCGCACATCACCAACACACCAGCCCTCACAACGCCGGCAACTGCTCCATCGGCCAACGGGCCTGCACGGTGATCGCCAACGCCTCATGCTGCCCGGCCAGTAAACGCTGGCAACCGGCGTAGGCGATCATCGCACCATTGTCGGTACAGAATGCCGGACGCGCATAAAACACGTTGCCCTTCAGCGCTGCCGTCATGTCTTCGAGCGACGTACGCAACGCACGGTTGGCACTCACTCCGCCCGCGATCACCAGGCTGCTCAGGCCGGTCTGCTTGAGCGCGCGGCGACATTTGATGGTCAGCGTCTCGACCACCGCCTGCTGGAAGGCCAGGGCCACGTCGCAACGGGCCTGCTCGGTATCGTCACCACTGCTCTGACACTGCTGCCAGGTATTGAGGGTGAAGGTCTTGAGGCCGCTGAAGCTGAAATCCAGACCCGGGCGATCGGTCATCGGTCGCGGGAACACGAAACGCCCCGGAATGCCCCGCTCGGCGAGGCGGGCGATTTCCGGGCCACCGGGGTAACGCAGGCCCATCAGCTTGGCGGTCTTGTCGAAGGCTTCGCCAGCGGCGTCGTCCAGGGACTCGCCGAGCAGTTGGTACTGGCCGATGCCGTCGACGCGCACCAACTGGGTGTGGCCGCCCGACACCAGCAGGGCGACGAACGGAAACGCCGGCGGCGTCGGCTCGAGCATGGGCGCCAGCAAGTGGCCTTCCATGTGGTGCACGCCAATGGCGGGAATGTCCCAGGCGAACGCCAGGGCCTGGGCGCAGGAGGCACCGACCAGCAGCGCACCGACCAGGCCGGGCCCGGCGGTATAGGCGATGGCGTCGATATCGGTGGCCACGCAACCTGCCTCGTCCAGCACCTGGCGGATCAACGGCAGCATGCGCTTGACGTGGTCACGCGAGGCCAGCTCCGGCACTACACCGCCATAGGCGCGGTGCAGGTCGATCTGACTGAACAGCGCATCGGCGAGCAGGCCGCGTTCGCTGTCGTAAAGCGCGACACCGGTCTCGTCGCACGAAGTTTCCAATCCCAGAACCAGCATGGTTTCGCCTTCTCTGCTGCTTGCCCAGCGTAAAAGGCGGGCATGATAATCGCCGCTCAGCGGGCCAGACCAGTGGTTTTCGATCAGAGGCTTTGCATTCCGCTTGACGAGGCGGTAACATCCGCAACCCTTAAAAACCTGTGATCTTTCCGTGCCGTTGCCAGGAAGACACAAACCTCCGGTAATAAAGAAGGTAGCCCTGGATGCCAGCCGTCAAAGTTAAAGAGAACGAACCCTTCGACGTAGCTCTGCGTCGTTTCAAGCGCTCCTGCGAAAAAGCCGGTGTTCTGGCCGAAGTTCGTAGCCGCGAATTCTACGAAAAGCCGACCGCCGAGCGTAAGCGCAAAGCCGCTGCCGCTGTTAAGCGTCACGCCAAGAAAGTGCAGCGCGAACAGCGCCGCAGCGTTCGCCTGTACTAATAGCGTACACGCAACGCCCGAATGCCCGGCTCGGCCGGGCATCATCGTCAAGAACTCCGCATCGCCTACTGGCGAAATGGCGGAGTTTTTGCGTTTGTGCCGCTACATCTTCTGGACACCCTGAGCGTCTATGGCCGGCCTGATCCCGCAATCCTTCATCGATGACCTGCTCAACCGCACCGACATCGTCGACGTGGTGAGTTCGCGCATCCAACTGAAGAAGACCGGCAAGAACTACAGCGCCTGCTGCCCGTTCCACAAGGAAAAGACCCCATCCTTCACGGTCAGCCCGGACAAGCAGTTCTACTACTGCTTCGGCTGCGGCGCGGGCGGCAACGCTCTGGGCTTCGTGATGGATCACGACCAGACGGAGTTTCCCCAGGCGGTCGAGGAACTGGCCAAACGCGCCGGCATGGAAGTGCCGCGCGAGGACAACGGGCGCAGTGGTAAACCTCGCCAGGCCACCGACTCGCCACTCTATGCCCTGCTCAAGTCGGCTGCCGACTATTACCGCCAAGCCCTGAAAAGCCATCCGCAGCGCCGCGCCGCGGTCGAGTACCTGAAGGGTCGTGGCCTGTCCGGCGAAATCGCCCGGGATTTCGGCCTCGGCTTCGCCCCGCCGGGCTGGGACAATCTGCTCAAGCATCTGGCCGGCGACAGCCTGCAGCACAAGGCAATGATCGATGCCGGCTTGCTGGTGGAGAACCCGGACAGCGGCAAGCGCTACGACCGCTTTCGTGACCGGGTGATCTTCCCCATCCACGACAGCCGCGGCCGGGTAATCGCCTTCGGCGGCCGCGTGCTGGGCGACGACAAGCCCAAGTACCTGAACTCACCCGAGACCCCGGTGTTCCACAAGGGCCAGGAACTCTACGGCCTGTTTGAGGCGCGCAAGCACAACCGCAACCTCGACGAGATCATGGTGGTCGAGGGCTATATGGATGTCATCGCCCTCGCCCAGCAAGGCCTGCGCAACGCGGTGGCGACCCTGGGCACTGCCACCAGCGAAGAACACCTCAAGCGGATCTTCCGCCTGGTGCCCAGCGTGCTGTTCTGTTTCGACGGCGACCAGGCCGGGCGAAATGCGGCCTGGCGCGCCCTGGAAGCCGCCCTGCCCAACCTGCAGGATGGTCGCCGCGCGCGCTTTCTGTTCCTGCCAGACGGTGAAGACCCGGACACCCTGGTGCGCAGCGAAGGCACCGACGCCTTCCAGGCGCGCATTCATCAACACGCCCAGCCGCTGGCCGACTACTTCTTCCAGCAACTGAGCGAAGAGGCCGACCCGCGCTCACTGGAAGGCAAGGCGCACCTGGTGACCCTGGCTGCACCGCTGATCGACAAGATTCCCGGCAACACGCTGCGCGCCCTGATGCGCCAGCGCCTGACCCAGATTACCGGCCTGGATGCCAGCGCCATGGGCCAGCCACAGGCGGCGCCTACGCGGCAATCGAGCGCGCCCGCCCAGCAAAGCTACGACCATCACGCACCGCCCTTCGAAGCCATCCCGGACAGCGCCTACTACGACGCACCACCAGGCTATGAAGAACATGCATCGCCCGCCCAGGCGTTCGAACGCCCGGCCCGCAAACCCGGCAAGGGTGAATGGAAGAAAGACGGTGGCAAGTGGAAGAAAGGCCGCGAGGATTACCACCCGCCGCGCACCGCGGTGAGCGTCGAATCGCCCCACCTGAGCGCCCTGCGCAGCCTGCTGCATCATCCAGAGCTGGCGCAGAAGGTCGAGGATGTCAGCAACTTCGCCGCCGAAGACGACACCTATGCCCAACTACTGGTAGCGCTAGTGGGCACTCTGCAGAAGCAGCCGAACCTGCGTTCGCTGCAGCTGATCGCCCGCTGGCACGGCACCGAACAGGGCCGCCTGCTCAAGGTTCTGGCAGAAAAAGAATGGCTGATCGATCAGGACAACCTTGAACGGCAGTTTTTCGACACCATAACTACACTTGCCCGTAGCCAGTCGCTCAGGCGACGCGAAACCGCTCTGCGCAGCATCATGCAGAAAAGCCCGAGCGAACTCACCGACGAGGAAAAGGCTCTGTTACGTGAGCATTACAGCAGCCTGAACTCGCCCAGCAAGACCCCAACTGGCGCCTGAGCGCCGAGCTGAGGTATAATCCTCGGCTTGTTTTCAGCCCGCCAAGACCTTAAGTGGATAGGGTGTTATGTCCGGAAAAGCGCAACAGCAATCTCGTTTGAAAGAATTGATCAGCCGTGGTCGTGAGCAGGGTTACCTGACTTACGCGGAGGTCAATGACCACCTGCCCGAGGATATTTCAGATCCGGAACAGGTGGAAGACATCATCCGCATGATCAACGACATGGGGATCAACGTATTCGAGAGTGCTCCGGATGCGGACGCCCTGTTGTTGGCCGAAGCCGACACCGACGAAGCCGCTGCCGAAGAAGCAGCCGCTGCTCTCGCGGCCGTTGAGACCGATATTGGCCGTACCACCGACCCGGTGCGCATGTACATGCGTGAAATGGGTACCGTGGAGCTGCTGACCCGCGAAGGCGAGATCGAAATCGCCAAGCGTATCGAAGAAGGTATCCGTGAAGTCATGGGCGCTGTCGCTCACTTCCCGGGCACCGTCGACAGCATTCTCGCCGAATACACCCGCGTCACCACTGAGGGCGGCCGCTTGGTCGAAGTCCTCAGCGGTTACATCGACCCGGACGACGGCAGCGTGCCGGCTGAAGCCGCCGCGCCCGTTCCCGCCGCCTCGGACGACAAGGCCGAAGACAAGGACGATGACGAGGAAGATGGCGACAGCGACGACGAGGAAGAAGAAGGCGATGGCGGTCCGGATCCTGAAGAGGCCCTGCGCCGTTTCACCGCGGTCTCCGATCAGCTGGAAGTCGCCAAGAAAGCGCTGAAGAAGCATGGCCGTGACAGCAAGCAGGCCATCGAAGAGCTGCGCCTGCTGGCCGAGCTGTTCATGCCGATCAAGCTGGTGCCCAAGCAGTACGACGCACTGGTAGTGCGTGTACGCGAAGCCCTGGACCGCCTGCGCGGCCAGGAACGCGCCATCATGCAGCTGTGTGTCCGTGACGCCCGTATGCCACGTGCCGACTTCCTGCGCCTGTTCCCGGGCAACGAAGTGGACCTGGACTGGGCTGCCAGCCTGGCCAAGGGCAAAGCCAAGTACGCCGAAGCCATCGGCAACCTGCAAGCCGACATCCAGCGCTGCCAGCAGAAGCTGATCGCCCTGCAGGACGAAACCGACCTGACCCTGGCCGAGATCAAGGACATCAACCGTCGCATGTCGATCGGTGAAGCCAAGGCTCGTCGCGCCAAGAAGGAAATGGTCGAGGCCAACCTGCGTCTGGTCATCTCCATCGCCAAGAAGTACACCAACCGCGGTCTGCAGTTCCTCGACCTGATTCAGGAAGGCAACATCGGCCTGATGAAGGCAGTGGACAAGTTCGAATACCGTCGCGGCTACAAGTTCTCGACCTACGCCACCTGGTGGATTCGCCAGGCGATCACCCGCTCGATCGCCGACCAGGCGCGCACCATCCGTATTCCGGTGCACATGATCGAGACGATCAACAAGCTCAACCGCATCTCCCGTCAGATGCTGCAGGAAATGGGTCGCGAGCCCACTCCGGAAGAGCTGGGCGAGCGCATGGAAATGCCTGAGGACAAGATCCGCAAGGTGCTGAAGATCGCCAAAGAGCCGATCTCCATGGAAACCCCGATCGGCGACGACGAGGATTCACATCTGGGCGACTTCATCGAGGACAGCACCATGCAGTCTCCGATCGACGTAGCCACCGTGGAAAGCCTCAAGGAAGCCACTCGCGAAGTGCTAGCCGGCCTCACCGCCCGTGAAGCCAAGGTTCTGCGCATGCGTTTCGGTATCGACATGAACACCGACCACACCCTCGAGGAAGTGGGCAAGCAGTTCGACGTCACCCGCGAGCGTATCCGCCAGATCGAAGCCAAGGCACTGCGCAAGCTGCGCCACCCGCCCCGTAGCGAACACCTGCGCTCGTTCCTCGACGAGTAACGGTTCACGGAAATGAAAAAATGCCGGTCACTGACCGGCATTTTTTTCGCCTGTGCTTCGGGGCTCATGGAGCGCTTTTGCTCTCCAGCGCACTGGTGGATGAAAAAAGCGTCATTCGCCCTGCACGGCGGAAGCAGGCTGTGCTGTAGCTCAGCCCGCCAGCTCGGCGAAGCCCTGACGAATCGCCCCCTCGGGCAGGTTGTCTCCGATAAACACGATCACACTCTCGCGCTTCTCGTCAGCGCCCCACTCGCTGTCCCAGTCGAAGCCATACAGCCGCAACACGCCCTGAAACACCATGCGCCGGTCTTCGCCGGCGATGCTCAGCACGCCCTTGTAGCGCAGCAGCGAATTGCCGTGCTGTTCCAGCAGGTTCTCCATGAAGCCACTGAGGCGATCCAGATCCAGCGGCTTGACGCTGGTCAGCACCAGGGTGGCAATGCGGTCGCTGCTCTTGCCAGGCAGCACCGGTCGCAGGCTCGGCGCCACGTCGGCATTGAGGTTGAAGCCGCGCACATCCAGCAGCTCGCTCAAGTCGATGCGGCCATGCTCGACCACGCGGATCGGCGCCCGGCGGTTGATGCGCTGCAGCCGTGCGGCAAGCGCTTCACGGGCAGCATCATCGACCAGATCAGTCTTGCTCAGCAGAATGCGGTCGGCGAACCCAACCTGGGCCTGGGCGATGGTTTCCTGCAGATGGCGCTCGGCATTGACGGCGTCCACCAGGGTGATGATGCCGTCGAGCACGTAGCGCTCGCACAGCTCCTCGGTGGCGAAGAAGGTCTGGGCGACGGGCGCAGGATCGGCCAGGCCGGTGCACTCGATCACCAGGCGGTCGAAATCCAGCTCGCCGCTGTCACGCTTTTCCAGCAGCACGAACAGCGCCTTCTCCAGCTCGACATGGATGGAGCAGCACACGCAGCCGTTGGCCAGGGTCATCACCTGCACCGGCTCGCTGCCAAGCAGCTGGCTGTCGATGGGTGTTTCGCTGTATTCGTTCTCGATCACCGCGATCTTCAGACCGTGCTCGGCCTTGAGGATATGGCGCAACAGGGTGGTCTTGCCGGCACCGAGAAAGCCGCTGAGCACGGTGACCGGAATGGGGGGAAAGGACATGAATGCATTCCTCTGAAAGACACACGCCACGACGAGGCGTGGCGTGTGGTGCTTGAAGCGGGCCCAGGGCCCGCAAGGTGATATCAGCAGCAGCGGATCGGCCGCCCCTTGCCACCACCATAACGTGCTTCCTGACGCTCGCGGAAGAAGGCTTCATAGCTCATCACTGGCTGGTCCGGATGCTTCTTGGCCATGTGCTCGACGTAAGTGTCGTAGTCAGGCATGCCCACCAGCATCCGTGCAGCCTGACCGAGGTACTTGCCCATCCGGCTGAGATCATTGAACACGGGCAACCTCCGGCGCGTCTGCTGGCAGCGCTTCATAGGTGGCTTCACGGTCGGTACGCAGTTCCTTGCGCCAGGCGGCACGGCCGACCTTGATCGCATAGAACAATACGCTCAGCACCACGAACAGGAACAGCACGGTGAGCGTGGCGTTGGTGTAGGCGTTGAAGATCACGTGCTGCATCTGGCCGATGTCCTTGGCCGGGGCGATGACCTGACCGGCGTCCAGCGCGGTCTGGTACTTCTTGGCCAGTGCCAGGAAACCAACGGCCGGGTTCGGGTCGAGCAGCTTGATCAGGCCGGCGGTGGTGGTGCAGATCAGCAGCCAAGTGGCCGGAACCAGCGTCACCCACACGTAGCGCTCGCGCTTCATCTTGATCAGCACCACGGTGCCGAGCATCAGGGCGATACCGGCCAGCATCTGGTTGGAGATACCGAACAGCGGCCACAGGGTGTTGATCCCGCCCAGCGGATCGATCACGCCCTGGTACAGCAGCCAGCCCCACAGGGCCACGCAGCCGGCAGTGGCGATCACGTTGGCGGTCCAGGATTCGGTCTTCTTCAGGGCCGGCACGAAGTTGCCGAGCAGGTCCTGCAGCATGAAGCGGCCGGCACGGGTACCGGCATCCACGGCGGTGAGAATGAACAGCGCCTCGAAAAGGATCGCGAAGTGGTACCAGAAGGCCATGGTGTTCTCACCCGGCAGCACGTTGTGGAGGATCTGCGCGATACCCACGGCGAGCGTCGGCGCACCACCGGCACGGGCCAGAATGGTGTTCTCGCCGATATCACGGGCGACCGCCTCGAGCTGCTCGGGCGTTATCACGAAGCCCCAGCTGCTGACCGCGGCGGCGACCGACTGAACATCCGAACCGACCAGGGCCGCCGGGCTGTTCATGGCGAAGTACACGCCCGGCTCAATCACCGAGGCGGCGACCATGGCCATGATGGCCACGAAGGATTCCATCAGCATGCCGCCGTAACCGATGTAGCGGGCGTGGGTTTCGTTGGCCAGCAGTTTGGGCGTGGTGCCCGAGCTGATCAGCGCGTGGAAGCCGGACACCGCGCCACAGGCGATGGTGATGAATAGGAACGGGAACAGGGTGCCCTTCCACACCGGGCCGGTGCCATCGGTGAACTGGGTCAGCGCCGGCATCTTCAGCTCGGGCATGACCACCAGAATGCCGATAGCCAGGGCGATGATGGTGCCGATCTTGAGGAAGGTCGACAGGTAGTCGCGCGGCGCGAGGATCAGCCACACCGGCAGTACCGCGGCGACGAAGCCGTAGCCGATCAGCATCCAGGTGATCTGCACGCCGGTGAAGGTGAAGGCCGGGCCCCATACGGGATCAGCGGCGATCACGCCACCCAGCCAGATCGAGCCGAGCAGCAGGACCACCCCGATCAGGGAAATCTCGCCAATACGGCCTGGGCGGATGTAGCGCATGTAGATGCCCATGAACATGGCGATCGGGAGGGTCGCCATCACGGTGAACATGCCCCACGGGCTTTCCGCCAGCGCCTTGACGACGATCAGCGCCAGCACCGCGAGGATGATGATCATGATCAGGAAGCAGCCGAACAGGGCGACAGTGCCCGGGATCTGACCCATTTCCTCACGGACCATGTCTCCGAGCGAGCGACCGTTGCGGCGCGTGGAAAGGAACAGAACGATGAAATCCTGCACCGCACCGGCCAGCACCACACCGGCGATCAGCCACAGGGTGCCCGGCAGATAGCCCATCTGCGCGGCGAGTACCGGGCCGACCAAGGGGCCGGCGCCAGCGATGGCAGCGAAGTGGTGGCCGAACAGGATGTGCTTGTTGGTCGGGACGTAGTCCAGGCCATCGTTGTTGAGCACGGCAGGGGTCGCACGGGAGGGGTCGAGCTGCATCACCTTGGTGGCGATGAACAGGCTGTAGTAGCGGTACGCGACGAGGTAGATCGCCACGGCAGCGACGACGATCCACAAGGCATTGATCGACTCGCCGCGATTCAGCGCCACGGTGCCCAGGGCGAAGGCGCCCAGCAACGCGACCGCGAACCAGGCGAAATGGCTGGCCATTCTGGTCATTGAACATCTCCAGCCGCAGGCCGTGGCCCACGACATCATTGTTATTGTGATGCTCTGCAAGCGGAGCCTGCCAACTATCCCCCCATGGCCCGCTGGCAGTAATTCGCAAAACTACCCACGGCCCTCTGCGTAGAACTACGCAACAGCACAGCGCCAGCACCAGCACCAGCACCAGCCGAGGATTGCCGCTTTGTGTATGCTCTGCGGCCCTCACCTACCGCCTGTTGGCTCAGCTGCCAGGAGTGCCAGATGCAACTCAAGCACAAGATCGTCGCGCTGAGCCTGTTGCCCATGCTGCTGGCCGTGGCCGTGGTGTGCCTGCTGGTGCTGATCCAGAACCAGCGCCTGGGCAACCAGCAGGCTCAGTTGATCGAGCACAGCATCCTCGGCAGCAAGCAGGCCGAGCTCAAGCACTATGTCGAGATGGCCATGAGCACCATCGCGCCGCTGTACGACAGCGGCCGCGACGACGAGCAAACCAAGCGCCAGGTGCTGACCCTGTTGCAACGCATAAATTTCGGCAGCGACGGCTACTTCTTCGTCTACGACCGCAACGGCAAGAACCTCATGCACCCGCGCCAGGCGGCGTTGGTGGGCAAGGACCTATGGAACATGACCGATCCCCATGGCCTCCCGGTGATCCAGGCGCTGATCCGCAGCGCCACCGAAGGCGACGGTTTCCAGCGCTACGCCTGGCAGAAGCCTTCCACAGGCCAGGTTGCGGAAAAGCTCGCCTACGTGACCCAACTCGACCGCTGGGGCTGGATGCTCGGCACCGGCATCTACCTGGAAGACGTCGACAAGGCAATCGCCCAGGTTCGCCATGATGTGAACAGCGGCATCCGCACCACCATGTTGGCCATCGCCATCGTCGCGCTGATCGCCGTGCTGCTGGTGTTCGCCAGCGGCCTGACCCTCAACGTCAGCGAACACCGCCTGGCCGACCGCAAGCTGCAGCAACTGACCCAGCGCATCATCACCTCCCAGGAAGAGGAGCGCTCGCGGTTGTCCCGGGAGCTGCACGACGGCATCAGCCAGCTGCTGGTGTCGATCAAGTTCAAGTTCGAGCTGGCTAGCCATGAGCTGGACGCCGGCAAGCCCAGCGCCGCGCAAAGCTTGCGCCAGGGCATCGAGCGCCTGGCCGGGGCGATCGGCGAGGTGCGGCGCATTTCCCATGACCTGCACCCTTCGCTGCTCGACACCCTCGGCCTGGCGTCGGCGATCGGCCAGCTGGCCAGCGAATTCGAGCAGCGCAGCGGCCTGCGCGTGGACTATGACAATCGCTTGGGCGACACGCGCCTGAGCGACGACATGAACGTGGCGCTGTTTCGCATCCTCCAGGAGGCGCTGACCAACATCGAGCGCCATGCCGAGGCCAGCCAGGTGACGCTCAGCCTGACCAGCGACGAGCGCCAAGTGCACCTGCGCATCAGCGACGACGGCACCGGCTTCAGCCCACGCCAGGCGGAGCAGAGTGGCGGCATCGGGCTGCGCAACATCCGCGAACGGGTCGAGCATTTCGGCGGCGACTTCAGCATCGCCTCCACGCCCGCTGGCACCGTTCTGACCGTCGCCCTGTTACTCTCCGCCGACGTGCCACAATCCCGGACCGAGCCCGCATGAAGACCATCCGCATCGCCCTCGTCGACGACCACATTCTGGTGCGCGAAGGCATCCGCACCTTGCTGTCGATGGTCGAGCATTTCGAGATCGCCGGTGAAGCCGGAAGTGGCAGCGAGGCGCTGGAGCTGGTGGCCCGTGAGCAGCCGGATATCCTGCTGATGGACATTGGCCTGAAAGACATCAACGGCCTGGAACTGACCGGCATCATCAGCAAGCGCTACCCGGCCATCAAGGTGCTGATCCTCAGCATGTACGACAATCAGGAATACGTGAGCAGCTCGCTGCGCATGGGCGCCTCGGGTTACGTGCTCAAGGAGGCGCCGTCCCAGGACATCATCTCCGCCATCGACGTGCTGGCCGTCGGCGGGCGCTTCTACAGCGGCGACGTGGCCCACAAACTGGCCCAGGAAGACACCGAGGAAGGCGAGCTGACTCCGCGCGAACGCCAGGTGCTGCTGATGATGGCCCAGGGCCTGAACAACAAGGCCATGGCCCGGGAGCTGGCGATCAGCGTACGCACCGTGGAAACCTACCGACTGAACATTCGCCGCAAACTGGATATCGAAAAGCCCGCCGACCTGGTTAAACACGCCATGGAGCACGGCTGGTCGCCGCAAACCTGACGCCAGCTTTCGCGCATTCGGCGACGCCGCCGCGCGGCTTGGCTATAGTGGATAAAACTAAAAGAGGACAGCTTCCATGAGTGACAACCACGAACGTCGGCGCTTCCAGCGCATCGCCTTCGACGCGCCCGCCGAAATCGTGCAGGGTGAACAGAGCTGGCAGGTGGAGCTGCACGACATCTCCTTTCGCGGCGTACTGGTACGCCGGCCCTGGAACTGGGAAGGCGAAGCCGGCCAGGATTACCTGCTGCGCATCGCCCTCGATGACAATCTGCAAGTGAGCATGCAGGTCGAGCTGGTACACCGTGAAGAGCGCGTGCTGGGCTTTCTCTGCCACCACATCGACCTGGACTCCATGAGCCACCTGCGCCGCCTGGTGGAACTCAACCTGGGCGACGAAACCCTGCTCGAACGCGAGCTGGCCGCCCTCTGCGAAGACGATAACTGACTCCTCCCATCCAGAGCGACAATTCGCCGAGCCGGTGACCTAGCAAGGCCTGGCTTGGCAAAATCAGCGCGCAGCAAATGCGGGCCAGGCGTATCGTATGCACCGTCCCGCTGCGCGACGATACCGACCGTATGCATCGATCCCTCTGCTGTTTGTGCCTGTCGCTGCTGGCGCTGCTTTGCGTTGCCTGCTCGCCACCGCCTCCGGCACCGCTGGAGCAGCAGGTCTATATCTGGCAGCGGCAATGGCAACCCTCACATCGTCAGGTGCTTACGCAGAGCAAGAGCGACTTCACCGTCTTACGCGTGCTTGCTCTGCAGTTTCATCCCAAGGCAGGCTGGGCCAGGGCCTATCCCGACCTGCAGCAACTGATCGCTGACGGTCGCCCGGTAGTGATGGTGATACGGCTCGACGGACAATTGCCGCAAGCAGATCAGGCGCAGATTCTCGGCCAAACAGCCAGCCTGTTGGCTGAATGGCAAGCCAGCGGGGTCAATCTGCAAGGTGTGGAAATCGATCACGACTGCGCAAGTGCGCGGCTACCCGCCTACATAGACCTGCTAGCAGCACTGCGCTCCGCGCTGCCCACCAACCTCGCGCTGAGCATCACCGCCCTGCCCACCTGGCTGAATAGCCCGCATCTGGAAGCCCTGCTACGTCAAGTCGACAGCTCGGTGCTGCAGGTTCATGCCGTCAACGATCCACGCGATGGCCTGTTCGACCCACGGCAGGCAAAACGCTGGGCCGATGCCTACGGCAAGCGCAGCGAAAAACCCTTCCTGCTCGCGCTCCCCGCCTATGGCGTCGCCGTGATCGAGGCCTCACGACAAGTCGAGAGCGAAGCCCCACTGGATGTGGGCGGAAGCCGCCGCGAACTGCTTGCAGATCCGCAGCAGGTCGCCAACCTTCTGACCACCCTGGACGAGCGCCGCCCGGAAAAGCTGCGTGGCATCATCTGGTTCCGCCTGCCGCTGCCAGATGACCGACGCGCCTGGCCGATGGCGACGCTGCAAGCGGTTATACATGGGCAGCCGTTGAACGCCTCGATCACCGTGGACGTGAACCAAGCCGGCCCGTTGCGTGAGTTGACGCTGGTGAGCAACGGTAATCGCGACGTCGACCTTCCAGCGCGCGTCAGTCTGGCTGGTAGCCACTGCGAAGCAGCCGACGCCGTCGCCGGCTATCACCTGGAACGAGGCGAAAATGGTCCGGTATTCGTTCGCAAACAACCCGCCCGTCTCGCGGCAGGGCAACGCCAGGCACTGGGCTGGGCACGCTGCAGCCTGTTCGAGCAAGGAGCAATTCATGTTTCACCCTGAGTGGCAACGCCGGCTGCTAGGTATCGGCGTTGGCCTGGTGCTACCGCTGTCCCCGGCCATCGCTTGTGGACCCGACTTCCCCTATCTGCTGCTCAATGATCGCCAGAACGCTCTGGCGCAGCTGCCCGAAGGCAGCTTCACACAGGAGATTCGCAAACTTGGTGCGACGATTCCCGGCCTGGGCGGCGCCAGTGAAGCGACACTGCCGCAGTACTGGGGCACCAACGACCGCCTGCCGGATCAGCGTGACGAGGTGGAAAAAGCACAGTTGCCGGACGGCGTCTTCGAGCGTGTTCAGCAATTGCGCACACTCACCGATGCGGCCGAGGTAGAACGCCAGAGCGTCGAGCTGCCGGCCGAGCTGCGCCTGTACACCGCTGGCGCCGTGGCCTTCGCCCAAGGCGACCACCGGCAGGCCGCCGAGTACTTCCAGCGCGTACTGGCCTTGCCGGCCGAGCAACGCAAGTTGCGCAGCACCTGGGCGGCCTACTCCCTTGGTCGTAGCCTGGCGTTCATGACCGGCGAGGCCTCCGACACCATCGATCCCGAGCTGCCGCAGCGGGCGACCGCGGCTTTCGAGCAGACGCGTAAGCTGGCGATTGAAGGTTTCGACGATCCGCTCGAGCTGGCCATTGCCAGCCTCGGCGAACAGGCGCGACTGAGTCTGCAGGCAGGCGCATGGAGCCAGGCCATCGCCCTCTACGCCAGCCAGGCCATCCATGGCTCCGAAACCGGCAGCAGCTCATTGCGCGAGGTCGGCGCAACGCTCGCTGCTATGGATGATCAACACCTGCTGCCGCTGCTGCAACAGCAGGCGGTGCGGCAATTACTCAGCGCCATGCTGCTGGCCGGCATCCAGCATTCGTCGCTGCCCGCACAACGCCTGCTGACGCTGATTCAGCAGACGGGCATCCAGCAGCTGGACGACGCCGACCGCCTAGCTGCCATCGCTTACCGCGAAGGGGATTACACCACAGCTCAGCGTTTTCTCGAGCGCGCTGCCGATAGCGGCCTGACCTGGTGGCTACGAGCCAAAATGGCGCTGCGCGCTGGCGACAGCAAAGCCGCCAGCCAGGCCTATGCCGAGGCGGCCAAACGCTTTCCGGACGACGAGAACTGGGGTTGGCGCCGTAACGGCGACTGGCTGAACGAAACCCTGAAGCCCAAATGCCGTATCGAAGGCGAGTCGGCGATTCTCGCACTCGAGCGTGGTGACTATCTGCAAGCCTTCGAACAGCTTTATCGCAGTGGTGATCTCTATTGGGAGGACGCCGCTGCCGTGGCAGAGCGCGTACTGACCACCGATGAACTCAAAGGCTACGTCGACAGTCACGTCACCAGCACCCCGGAGCCTGCCGACGGCGAACCTTGGAATTACTGGGACCGCCCGCCGGCCTTGCGCCTGCGCGAGCTGCTTGCGCGCCGCCTGATGCGCGACGGCCGTTATGACGAAGCACGTGGTTACTTCACCCAGGCCGGGCAACAGCAGGCCGCAGCGGACTACCAGCAGGCACGCCAGCGTACACAAAGCGCGTGGACCGATATCGGCCGCGCCGAGGCCTATTTCGAGGCTGCCAGCATCCTTCGCCACCAGGGCATGGAACTGCTGGGCTACGAACTGGGGCCGGATAACTACGTTTATGCAGGCAACTACCCCGAACGCTACAACAGCGCACAGGTGACTCCGGACACAGGCCCGGTTGATACGGGTGGCCTGCTATCGGTAGCCGAGGCGCAGCGCTGGAACGCCACTGCAGCCGAACCCTATCGGCGCTTTCATTACCGGTGGATAGCGGCAGATCTGGCCAGCAGCGCGGCGGATCTGCTGCCGGAACGCAGCCAGGCGTTCGCCAGCACCTTGTGTGCGGCCACCGACTGGATGATCAATGTCGATCCGCAACGTGCACAGAGCTACTACCGGCGTTACGTTGAGCATGGCGCGCTGCGCCTGCCGCCAGCTCCGGCCTTCGTGTTCGGCGTGGGCGCCTGCGAGACGCCTGATTTCCAGGCAGCGCGCAAGCGGCAATGGATCGAGCGCGGGCAAACCGTCACTCAAGCCGTACGCGAATACCGGGGTGCGCTGGCTGCACTCTCGCTAGCAGTTGTCGGCATCGCCATCTACTGGCGACGCCGTGCCAGGAAAGCCACTGCGTGAGGGTCGCTCAGTGGCGGATACCAAAATCGCAGCAGGCCGCATCGGCCTCGCGACGACGGGCGCGACGGGCTTTCACCACACGCGGCAGCAAATCCAGAAGCGGCTGACGCTTGCGCTCGACGCCCAGGCGGTCGACGTGGGAAGCACTGGATTTGGCGATGATGTCGTAGAACAGCAGCATGATGGCGACTCCTCTGTGGGTACGCCTTCATCCTGCGACTGCCGCCCTGCCCCGCCATTGACACGGATCAATAGCCGCCGGACGCCCATAGCGGCAGAACGCCGCAGCTACTCGAACAGTGCGTCGAGGGCCTGCTCCAGGCGCGTCACGGCGACCACCTGCAAGCCGGGCGGCGACTCCTTCGGCGCATTGGCCTTGGGCACGATGGCGCGCTTGAAACCGTGCTTGGCGGCTTCTTTCAAACGCTCCTGACCGCTGGGCACCGGGCGTATTTCGCCGGACAGACCGACTTCGCCAAACACCAGCAAATCGTGGGGCAGCGGCCGGTTGCGCAGGCTGGAAATCACCGCCGAGATCAGCGCCAGGTCGGAGGCAGTTTCCAGCACCTTCACGCCGCCGACCACGTTGAGGAACACATCCTGGTCATAGGTGGGAATGCCGCCATGGCGGTGCAGCACCGCGAGCAGCATGGCCAGGCGATTCTGATCAAGCCCAAGCGTCACCCGCCGTGGGTTGGACATATGGCTGGTGTCGACCAGCGCCTGCACTTCCACCAACATCGGCCGGGTGCCTTCCCAGGTGGCCATGACGATGCTGCCCGGCACCTCTTCCTGGGCGCGGGTGAGGAAGATCGCCGAGGGGTTGCTGACTTCCTTGAGGCCCTTGTCGGTCATGCCGAACACGCCCAGCTCGTTGATCGCGCCGAAGCGATTCTTCACCGCGCGCAACAGGCGCAGGCGGCCATCGGGATCGCCCTCGAAATACAGCACGGTATCGACCATGTGCTCGAGCACCCGCGGGCCGGCCAGGGCGCCCTCTTTCGTCACGTGGCCGACCAGGAAGATTGCCGTGCCGCTCTGCTTGGCGAAGCGCACCAGCAGCGCCGCACTCTCGCGCACCTGGGCGACGCCGCCGGGTGCGGACTGCAGTTGCTCGGTGAAGATGGTCTGGATCGAGTCGATCACCATCACCTTGGGCTTTTCATGGCGGGCGGTGGCGATGATGCTTTCGATGCAGGTCTCGGTCATCACCTTGAGCTTGTCTTCCGGCAGGCCCAGACGCCGGGCGCGCATCGCCACCTGCTGCTGGGATTCCTCGCCGGTGACGTACAGCGCCGGAAACCGCTGGGCGACGTTGCACAGGGTCTGCAGCAGGATGGTCGACTTGCCGATGCCGGGGTCGCCGCCGATCAGCACCACCGAGCCGTCCACCAGGCCGCCGCCGAGCACGCGGTCGAGTTCGCCGGACGCGGTGGAAAAGCGCGCAACTTCCTCGACGCTGACTTCGGCCAGAGTCTTGAGCTGCGCCTGCTGCCCGGCCCAGCCGGTTCGCCCGCTGGGCGCAGCTGCGCCGCCGGCTTCGATCATGGTTTCGGTGAGGGTATTCCAGGCGCCGCACTCGCCGCATTGCCCGGCCCACTTGGGAAAGGTCGCGCCGCACTCGGTGCAGCCGTACAAGCGTTTGGCCTTGGCCATGAGAGTCGTCCTGCCTGATCAATCGTGGCCGAAACGATACCGAACAACTGGATAAATTTACAGACCTGCGCATGCAGGCTATCGACGGCGCACCGGCCAGGTCGATAATGCGCCGCTCCCCTGCCCCGAGGCCCGCGATGTCCATCGAACTGATTCCCGCCAGCGCCGAGCAGCTGCCGCTGATCCGCAACCTCTACCAGTTCTATGCCTACGAATCGTCGGGCTGGGAGCAGGAAGACGTCGAGGTCGACGGCCGCTTTTACGTGCACGAGCCGCATCTGCAGCGCTACTGGCAGGACGAAGGCTGGAGCGCCGGGCTGATTCTGGTCGACGGTTTTATCGCCGGTTTTCTGCTGCTGGAGGCCTGTGAGGACCAGCGCCTGGCCGACATGGAATTCGCCGACCTGTTTCTGCTCAAGAAATACCGGCGCCTGGGCATCGGCCGTGCGTTGCTGCAGCAAACGGTCAGCGACGGGCGCCGTTGGCTGCTGTGCTGTTATGCACAGGATGAGCTGGCGAATGCCTTTTGTCGGCAGGTGGTCGGTGAGCTGCCATTCGCGGTAAGCGAGCTGGATAGGGACGAGTCGGGCCTGCAACGTTTTCTCGTGCAGGCCTGAAGAGCCCCGGATTACGCCTGCGGCTACCCCAGACTACAGAAGCCAGGCCGTAGCCTGTGGTTGAGCGAAGCGATACCCAGGAATCCGTTGGTAAAGACCCGGAACATCGCTGCGCCCAATATCGGCTGAAGGCTCAGCGCTCGGTGAGCTCCTGCGCGATCTTGTCCTTGAGCAACACCCGCTCGCGGCGCAGGCGGCCCAGGGTTTCGTCATCGAAGGACTGATTGCCGGATTCGAGCTCGACGATGCGTTTGTCCAGGTCCTGGTAGCGGCCCACCAAGCCATCGAAACCCGGATGGCTCTTGCGACGCTCGGTCAGGGCGTCGCCGAACTCACGAAATTCTTCGCGCAGATTGTGCTCGGCGGTCATGGGGCGCTCCTCTATGGTGGGGTGGTGATCCATTGACCTTAGCGCATATTCACGATCTGCTGCGCGTCGGCGCTCCTGCGTTAAAAACAAGCTCGGAATGCTCATTTACCACTCGTAAACTCCGCTTCCTCGCTTGTTTTTGCCTTGGATCGCTCTAGCTCGCGAGATCGTGAATAAGCTCTTCGCCCATCACCACCGACACGCCCGCCCGACGAGTTGCATCAACCGCCGCAGTGGTTGCCGCAGTTGCAACATTCACCGCGCGCCTTGCGCTGCTGACGCGCCAGATCCTCGCGCAAACCGGAGCGGCGCAATTTCAGGGCAGCCAGGCTTAGCCCGTCAGGCCGCTCCAGGCCATTTTCGATACGGGCGATACGCCGGTCGACATCGTCGTGCTGCTCCACCAGCGCCGCATAGGCGGGGTTACCGTGCAGCCGCGCGGCGGTGTCGGATTGGGCGCAATAGTCGATATGCATGGCCAGGCTCCTAAAAAATGATATGGCCACTCTAATCAGGTGGAAGACCCTTACCGTTGATCCTCGTCAACCGCGTAAAGCTGCCGGCCACCGCTGGTCGTTTGTGCGCAAAGCCCCGATGCAGAGCGCTGCAGCGAGCCGGCTTGCATCAACTTCCGGTAATAAATTCGGACAATGCCGCGACCTGGGGGTCACAAACCTAACGCCAGCAGAAGGCCAATCATGGCAGACCGCTAGCGGTGCTTTACACTTCAGCGCACCAAACAGATCCAGGGGGTTACACATGAGCATCATCAACGAATTCAAGGCCTTCGCGGTCAAGGGCAACGTCGTCGACATGGCGGTCGGTATCATCATCGGCGCGGCCTTCGGCAAGATCGTCTCGTCCTTCGTCGGCGACGTGATCATGCCGCCCCTGGGGCTGCTGATCGGTGGAGTGGACTTCTCGGACCTGGCCATCACCCTCAAGGCCGCCGAGGGCGATATCCCGGCCGTGGTGCTGGCTTACGGGCGCTTCATCCAGACGGTGATCGACTTCATCATCATCGCCTTCGCGATCTTCATGGGCGTCAAGGCGATCAACCGCCTCAAGCGCGAAGAAGCCGCCGCGCCGTCGGTGCCACCAGCGCCGAGCACCCAGGAAGTACTGCTGACGGAAATCCGCGACCTGCTCAAGAACCAGCAGCACAAGGATTGATCGGGCAGCAGAGCAGCAAAGAAAACGGCGCCTCCAGGGCGCCGTTTTCATGTCTAGCTCAGGTCACGCAGCCGACTCGCTGCCCGGCTTGAGCAGTACGCGGGTGATGCGCCGTTCCTTGACCTCGATCACCGTCAGCTCCCAGCCCAGGTACTCGACCTTGTCACCGATCAGCGGCAGGCGGTCGAGCAGACTCATGGCCAACCCGGCCAGGGTCTGGTAATCGTCGGTCGGCTTGGCGGCGAAGTTCATCCGCTCGCGCAGCACCGCCAGGTTGACCGCACCGTTGACCCGGTAGCCGCCGTCCACTTCCTCGACGTCCGGGCCATCCACTTCGCTGGCGTCCGGCAGCTCGCCGGCAATCGCTTCGAGGATGTCGGTCAGGGTCAGCAGGCCTTCGAAGCCGCCGAACTCGTTGACCACGAAGGCCACGTGGGTCGAGCCCTGGCGCATCTGCTCGAGCGAGCTGAGCACGCTGGAGCTGTCCGGCAGGTTGATCGGCGCACGCACCAGGCTCTCGATATCCGGCTGCTGGCCCTTGAGCAGTTCCTTGAACAGCTCCTTCTTATGGATGTAGCCCAGGGGCTCGTCGCGCGTTTCGTTGCGGATCACCACCAGACGCGAGTGCGGCGAGTCGAGCAGCGCCTGCTGGATCTTCTCAGGGGCGTCGTCAAGGTTGATGCAGTCGACTTCCATGCGGTCGGTCATGACCTTCTGGATCGACAGCTCGGCCATGTTCAGCACGCCGCTGATCATCACCCGCTCACGACGGTCGAACAGCGCAGTTTCACCCTGCTCGCCCTCGAGCATGTCGGCGATGTCCTCGCCGACTTCATCGGCCTGCACCTTGCCGCCGAGCATGCGCATCACCGCGTGGGCGGTGCGGTCACGCAGGCCGCGCTGGCCCTGCAGGCTGCGCTTGCGGCGCGAGCGGGCGACCTGGTTGAACAGCTCGATAAGGATCGAGAAGCCGATGGCGGCGTACAGGTAACCTTTCGGGATGTGGAAGCCCAGGCCCTCGGCGGTCAGGCTGAAGCCGATCATCATCAAAAAGCCCAGGCACAGCATGATCACCGTCGGGCGGGCGTTGACGAAGGCGGTCAGCGGCTTGCTGGCGACGATCATCAGGCCAATGGAGATGATCACCGCGATCATCATCACTTCCAGGTGCTCGACCATGCCAACGGCAGTGATCACCGCATCCAGCGAGAACACCGCGTCGAGCACGATGATCTGCGCCACCACCGGCCAGAACTTGGCGTAGGTGCGCGAGCCACCGGGCTGGTGCACGCGGCCTTCGAGGCGCTCGTGCAGCTCCATGGTGGCCTTGAACAGCAGGAACACACCACCGAACAGCATGATCAGGTCACGTCCGGAGAACGACTTTCCGAACACCTCGATCAGCGGATCAGTCAGCGTCACCAACCAGGCCATGCTGGCCAGCAGGCCCAGGCGCATGATCAGCGCCAGACTCAGGCCAATCACCCGCGCGCGGTCACGCTGCTCGGGCGGCAGCTTGTCAGCGAGGATGGCGATGAACACCAGGTTGTCGATGCCCAGAACGATTTCCAGGACGATCAGGGTCAACAGACCCAGCCAGGCCGTCGGATCAGCGATCCATTCCATTTAGTGTGTAGCTCTCTCTAGGGGAAAACAGAGACGGCCGAACGCGGCACACATGCAGGGCGCAGGCGCGTGAAGTCTCGGCTGTCGGGAAGGATGCGCAGCGTTGTGCTGCACGGTGGGCGCGCGCCGGGCGGCGCTGCCTTTGGGAAGCGCCCTCGTCCGTAATGGCGAGGGCGGTCGACTACTGTCGCTGTCCATGAAGACCGGATAATGGGAAACAGACCCCGCAATCTACTGGAGCGCGAGTCACGCCGAAAGCGGCAAGTTTGTAACCGTGCTTTACAGGCCTGGCCAGCACGCCAGGCTACGGCCTTACCAGTAGTTCTCCACAGCGACCTGGCCGGGCCGCCGGGTCAGGCTGAGGTTCATGTTGCGCGCCTTCAGGCACTGGCGGATGTCGTCGATCATCTGCGGGTTGCCGCAGATCATCACCCGCGAATGTTCGGGGGTCAGCGGCAGATCGGCAGCCCGCTCCAGCTCGCCGTTTTCGATCAACTGGGTGATGCGCGCATTCAGACAGCCCGGCGCCTGCTCGCGGGTAACCACCGGCACATAGGTGAGCTTGTGGGTGTACTCGGCCAGATGCTCCAGTTCGGCGAAGCCGTGGATCATGTCCTGATAGGCCAGCTCGGCCAGGGTGCGCGCGCTGTACACCAGCACGATGCGCTCGAAGCGCTCCCAGATTTCGAAATCCTGCAGCATCGACAGGAACGGCGCGATGCCGGTGCCGCTGCCCAGCAGCCACAGGTCGCGGCCATCGACGAAGCGATCCAGGGTCAGATAACCGGTGGCCATCTTCTCCACCAGCAGGGTGTCGCCGACGCGCAGCCGGCTCAGCTCGCTGGTGAACTCACCGCCGGGCACCACGATGGAAAAGAACTCCAGATGCTCGTCGTGGGGCGCCGAAACCAGCGAATACGCACGCCAGACCACCGAGCCATCGGCCTTCTCCACGCCCAGGCGCACGAACTGCCCGGCGCGAAAGCGAAACCCGGCATCGCGGGTGGTGCGCAGGGTGAACAGCGTGGGCGTCAGGGTCTGTACGTCGAGAAGGGTCTGGCGGGTGAATTTGTCTTCGCTACTCATCGGCGGCTCCGTCTGGGCTCATGGGCCTAGTGTCGCGCAAAGCGGCTGCTGGAAACACCGGTAAAGATCAGGGAGAACGGTTGGGCAAGATCGCCGGGTGCACGGTTTTCGATGTGACTGGTGGATAAGCTTCGCGTTGTCCAACCGATGGGCGATGCACGGTGTCGCTTCGCTCAACACGGGCCACGGCAGAGGGCATTTGCGCGGTTCTCCTGTGGGAGCGCGCCATGCGCGCGAATCGCGGGCATGGCGCGCTCC